>JAYRKL010000031.1:0-25710 GCA_041905795.1 Rhodospirillaceae bacterium
TACCCCTTGCCACTTCGGGAGATATGCTGGGGTAGTGCGCTATCCTGGGCCGATGTTGTGTGCCGTCAGAAGCGCGGTAATAAAGCATATAGGCGGCACGCCCATTGCGGACGCGGACCTGAAATCCGCGCACCTCGTCATCCTTAAGTATCGTCTCACCGCCGCCCTTCGTCTCATGAAGCCGCAACGCCTCTTCGATAGTGCGCTTAGTGATCGCTCGCATACCCTCACCCTTGCTGTCGCTGATTGGTCGGAGAGGTAGTCGCTGGGTCACGCCTGGGTCACGGCCTACAGCGACTCACGGCTCTCCATGAGTCTTTTCCGATCTAGACGACGAGTGAGAAAAATCAAGGTTTCCGGGTCTATCCCGGAATACCTTGGTGCGCGTAAAGTGGGGCGTACCAGACTTAAAATCCGTAGGCCCTTCATCGGGCCGTCCCGGTTCAAGTCCGGGAGCGGGCACCACCCTCTTCAAATCGCGATATGTCCCTCACGATATCTTTCCGGGCACCTCTCCGGGCCGGCGCCCATGTCCTCATTCCGCGGCCGGCGGCGAAGGCACGCCGTATCCCTCAAACTGTTCCGCGATCCCGGCGTTGAGCGCTTTCGCCGCCGCGATGTCTCCGGCGGCCGAAGCGTCACCCTTCATGCGTTTGGCGATGCCGCGCCCGAACAATGACGCGGCGCTCCGGGGCGCGATCTTGAGGGCCGCGTCGTAATCGGCGATGGCCTGGTCGGGCTGATTGAGTTTGAGATAGGCCAAGGCGCGGCTGGCCAGGGTCACCGCGTCGGCAGCGTGCAGCTTGAGGGATTCGGTGCAGTCACCCAAGGCCTCGGCGAGATCGCCGGTCAGCACCTTGGTCCAGCATCGCGCATTCCAGGCGTTGGCATAGGCCGGATCAAGGGTGATCGCCCGGTCCAGGTCGGCGAGCGCCAGGTCATAGCGCCGCTGTTCGCCGTAAAGCACCGCGCGGTTGTGGAAGGCGCGCGAATTCGTATCGCTGAGGCGCACGGCCTGGTCGTAGTCGTCCAGGGCCCGGCCGAGATCGCCCTGGCGGCGGAACGCGGCGCCGCGGTTGCTGAAGGCGCGCGAAAGGCCGTCCGCTGGTTCATAACCGGACTCGATGATGGCGGTGCAGGCCCTGATCCGGGTGTCGGACGCGGCGGCGCTGCATATTTCCCAACGGGCATCACGCTTCACCAGCACCAACAGAAGCGCCACACCCGCGGCGATCCCAATCCCCAGGAACACACGCATGGAACCTTTGGAACGAGGGCGCAAGCTCATCGACGGTCTCGCTGTCCGGGGCCGCGCGGCGGATATATGATCGCACGGCGCAGCGTCTACTATGCCGCGTTCGATATGGGATGTGGAAGACCGCGTGCAAGCACCGAACGCCCTGGATCTGGAGGCCCGCGGCGACGCCCTTATGAACCGCGGCGATGCGCAGGGCGCTCTGCTTGCCTTCACCGAGGCCATACAACTGGCGCCCGAAATGTGGCGCCTGTGCGCGAAGGCCGGTTCTGCGCATATGGCGCT
This sequence comes from Rhodospirillaceae bacterium, assembly GCA_041905795.1. GTDB lineage: Bacteria > Pseudomonadota > Alphaproteobacteria > Rhodospirillales > Rhodospirillaceae > SHVO01. Next base: position 1,541 of record JAYRKL010000031.1, read on the forward strand.
GAACCAGCCGGAGGCGGCGGTCGCGGCGTTTGTGCGCGCACGCGCGATCATGCCGCAGTCACCGGCGGTGCTGGCCAATCTCGGCGCCGCTCTTTCGGTTCTGAAGCGCTATGACGCGGCGGTCGCCGTGCTGCGCGAGGCCGTGGCACTGCGCCCCGGCTACGCGCTCGGCTACAACAACCTTGGCCATGCCCTGGCCGCCGCCGGGGATCCCGCGGGCGCGCTCGAAGCTTTTACCGGCGCCGTGGCGGCCGAGCCCTCCTCCATCGTCGCGCTGATCGGATTGGGACAAGCCAACGCCGATTTGCGGCGGTTCGATGCCGCCCGCGATTGCCTGCAGCGGGCGCTGGTCCTCGAACCTGGATCCCTCGCCGCACTCACCAACCTGGCCGCGGCGGAGTATGGCGACGGCGATCTTCGCACGGCCGCTGCCTGCTATGAACAGGTGCTGGCCGCCGCGCCGCACGACCGGGATGCGGCGGTCCAGCTCGCCGTCTGCTATGCACAGTTGGGCCGTTGCGCCGACTTCCATGCCATGGCCGAGCGGGCGATCGCGTGCGCGCCGGAAGACCGGGAAACGCGGAGCATCCTGTTGTTCAGTTTCGGTCTCGATCCTGACGTCTCGCCGGCGCGGGCGTTCGCGGCACACAGAGATTTCGGCGCGCTGCTGCCGGCGCGGCCCGCGCCTGTCCGCGCCCCGCACGCGCCTATACGCGTCGGATATGTATCGGGCGATTTCAGGGTTCATGCCTGCGCCCACTTCCTGCTGCCCGTGTTGCAGGCGCACGATCCGGCCGCCGTCGAGGTGTTCTGCTATCACACTCTCAACAGCAACGATGCCGTGACCGACGCCTTCAAGGCCGCCGTTCCTCACTGGCGCGGGATCCGCGACCTGGATGACGCGGCGGCGGCGGACCGCATCGCCGCGGATGGGATCGATGTGCTGGTGGATTGCGCCGGCCATACCGCCGGCAATCGCCTGGGTGTGTTCGCGCTTCGGCCGGCGCCGCGCGCCGTGACCTGGCTGGGCTACGGCGACACCACCGGCCTCGGCTGCATCGACTATCGATTGACGGACGAGGTGCTCAGCCCCGCGGCGGAGGGCAACCGGTGGTCGAGCGAGACCTTCTTCCGCTTGCCCCATGGCCTGTTCACCTTCGACCCGCTCTCGCCGCTGCCGGAGATCGCGCCGCCGCCGGCGCGCGCCGCTGGGCGGATCACCTTCGGCTCGTTCAACGCCATTGGCAAAATCAGCGACCGCATCCTCGGCGTCTGGGCGCGGGCGCTCGACGCCGTCCCCGGCAGCAGGGTGCTGATCAAGGACCGCAGCCTGGGGCATGAAGGCATGCGCGCGTGGTTCGCCGGCCGGTTGGCCGCCGCCGGCATCGGCGAACACCGCGCGACCATGATGGGCCGCACCGCCGACAAGTCAGGTCATCTGGCGGCCTTCAACCACGTGGATATCTGCCTGGACACCCAGCCCTACGGCGGCGCCACCACGACATGCGACTCCTTGTGGATGGGCGTCCCGGTCGTGACCATGCGGGGCGACCGGTATGTGGGCCGGCAGAGTGCCAGCATTCTGGCCGCCGCGGGGCTAGCCGATCTCGTCGCCGCCGACGGCGACGGTTTTGCCGCCACCGCGGCGGCCCTGGCTGCGGACACGGCCCGCCTGGCCGACCTCCGCGCCGGCCTGCGCGGCCGGCTGGCGGCAACGCCGCTCGGGGACGCCCGATTCCTCGCGCGCGATCTCGAGGCCGCCTACCGCGACATCGTGTCCGGGCGCATTGAACCGCGGTCCGGGCGGGTTATATAGGGCCGATGGCTGTCCTGTCCGTCCTCGACCTTGCCCCCATCTCGGAGGGCTCCACCCCCGCGCAGGCCTTGCGCAATTCCCTGGACCTCGCGCGCCACGCCGAGCGCTGGGGCTATAAGCGCTTCTGGCTGGCCGAACATCACAACATGGCCGGGATCGCCAGCGCCGCCACCTCGGTCGCGATTTGTTATGTGGCCGGCGGCACCAGCACCATTCGCGTCGGCGCCGGCGGCATCATGCTGCCCAACCATTCGCCGCTGGTGATCGCCGAACAGTTCGGCACCTTGGACTCCCTGTATCCGGGGCGCATCGACCTGGGGCTCGGCCGCGCGCCCGGCACCGACCAGCGCACCTGGCGGGCGCTGCGCCGCGACGCCAGCGCGGCCGACAATTTTCCGAACGACGTGCGGGAATTGCAGATCCTGTTGGGGCCTTCCCTGCCCGGACAGAAGATTCACGCCGTGCCCGGCATGGGGACGGAGGTGCCGCTCTGGATCCTCGGCTCGAGCCTGTTCGGCGCGCAGCTTGCGGCCATGCTTGGCCTGCCGTTCGCCTTCGCCTCGCACTTCGCGCCCGAGATGCTGACGCAGGCCATCGCCATCTACCGCGGCGGATTCAAACCGTCACCGCAACTGGCGAAGCCCTACGTCATGGCGGGTTGCAATGTCATAGCCGCCGATACCGATGCGGAGGCGCGATTCCTGTTCACCTCGATGCAGCAGATGGTCGCGCGCATCCTGCGCGGCGCGCGCGGCCAGATGCCGCCGCCGATCGCGGATATGGAGAGCTTCTGGACCCCCGCGGAGCAGGCGCAATCGGCCGGCCGGTTGCGATATGCCTTTGTCGGCGACCGGGAGACGGTACGGCGGAACCTGGCGGAATTTGTCGCCGATACCGGCGCCGATGAAGTCATGGCCAGTACCATGATCTATGAACATGAGGCGCGCGTGCGATCCTACGAGATTCTGGCGGATGCCGGAAAAGACCTCGCCGCCTGATGGCCCGCCGCATCGCCATCATCGTCGGCATCCTCGGCCTGCTCAACGCGTATGGCGCCTGGCGGGTCATGGCCCGCGTGCCCTGGGCCGGCGACCATCCTGCGCTCGCCTGGCTGATCGCCCTTGGTTTCTTCGCGCTGCAGATGATCGGACCGTTCGGCGATCACCTCTGGTTCCCCGCCCTGCGCCGCGCCGGTCACGCCGCTGTCGTACGCGCCATCGATTGGGTTTCGCACCTCGCCTTCGGCGCCATGTCGCTGATGGTGGTCTACGCCGCCGCTCTCGATGCCGTGACGCTTGCCTGGCGGACGATCGCTCCACCGGCGGATCCCGCGGCGTTCGACCGCGCCGCGCTCATGGTCATGGGCGGTGCGATCCTTGCCACCATGGCCATCGGGGTCTGGCAGGCGCGCCGAGGTCCGTCCGTATATGTGACCGAAGTCCCCATCCCCAACCTGCCCCCGGCTTTCGAGGGCTTCCGGATCGCGCAGGTCTCCGACCTGCACATTGGTCCGACCATCGGGCGCGGCTATGTAGAGGCCGTTGTCGCCATGGTGAACGGCGTTTCACCGGACATGATTGCGCTGACCGGCGATTTCGCCGACAGCAACCCCGATGATGTCGAGCAGGCGATCGCGCCGCTGGCCGGCCTGCGCAGCGTGCACGGCGCCTTCTTCGTCACCGGCAATCACGAATATTTCTGGGACGCCGGTGCCTGGATGGCGGTGTTCCGCCGCATGGGCGCCAGGGTGTTGAATAACGAACATGCCGTGATCGTGCGGGGCGGCGACGCCGTGGTCGTGGCCGGCGTCACCGATATCTCGACCCGGCGCATGGGGCCGCCGCACGGGTCGGACCCCGCCGCCGCCCTGGCGGGCGCGCCGGACACGACAAGGATTCTGCTCGCCCACCAGCCCGCGAGTTGCGCCGAGGCCGAGAAGGCAGGTGCCCACCTGCAGCTATCGGGCCACACGCATTCCGGCCAGTACTTCCCGTTCAACCTGATGATCGGCTGGTTTCAGCGCTACTACAAAGGCCTCAATCGTCACGGCGCCATGTGGCTCTACGTCAACCAGGGCACGGGCTACTGGGGCCCGCCTTTGCGGGCGGGCGTCCCGGCGGAAATCACGCTGCTGATCTTGAAGCGCACAGTCTAATTCAGCGGCCGGTAGAACTCCGTCCGCCATGTCTTGGGATCGGGGTTAGCGTCAGGCCCCGTCACATAGACTTCCCAGAGATCGCTTTTGGGCGAATGGCCCTGGGCCTCGATCCATTTCATGAACTCGCCCCAGGCGGAGCCGAGGTTCTCGTAAGGACCATGATACACCGCATGCGCCACTTTGCCGGTGGGGAGCTTGCCGGGCTTCACCCGGCCTGCCGGTGTCACATCCTTCGACACCACGACACCTACTTCGAAGTCGAAGGTAGCGTCAGGCACCTTGAAGTGGTGGGTAAACCAGGCGCGGCCCGCCGTGAGACCCTGGGCAGCCACTTCCGCCCGCACTTCGCCGATGCCGGGGCCCATCACTTTCCTGATATCGGACGCCGGCACCGTCAGGTGAATCACTGCCGTCAGTTGCGGCGGAACATCGATGATCTCGGTCTTGTCGAGCATGGCTGTGGTCCCTGCTTTTGTTTTTAAAGGGTCTTCGCCAGCGTTTCGAGCTGGCCGGCGCAGATGCCCCAGCCTTCGTGGAAACCCATCTTTTCGTGGGTGATGCGGTCTTCCACCGTCCAGTGGCGGGCGATGGCGGTATAGCGGGTCTGGCCGTTGCCGATATCTTCAAAAGTGACGATGGCGGTCATGAACGGCTTGCCGGACGGCTCCCAGGCGGCGGTGAAGGCATCCGTGAACACCAGCTTTTCGTTGGGGATCACCTCCAGATAGACGCCCGGGCAGCGGATTTCCTGGCCCTCGGGCGACTTCATGATCAACAGGCTGGAGCCGCCGGCGCGCAGGTCGGCTTCCACATGCGGCACGGTGTAGGGTTTCGGGGCGAACCACTGTTTCATCAGCTCGGGCGTGGTCCAGCATTTGAAAAGCTTCTCCCGCGATACGTTCATGATGCGGGTGAGGACGAGATCCTTCTCGGGATCGAGGGCGGCGGCAGCGGCGATAGCGTTCATGGGTCGTCTCCCTGATGTGCGTCGTGTTTAGTGGTTTGAGGCTTGAGCGATCGGAAACAGGCTTTCGATATAGCGGCGCAGGTGGGCGAGGCTTTCACGCGCCACCGCCGGGTCGTGCTTGGCTTTGGTGAAAATGAAGGCGCCCTGCAGCACCGACTGCATGTGATAGCCCAGGCTTTCGGGGCTCCACGCTGCATCGGGCGCGTATTTCTCCTTGGCGGCGGCGATGTCGCGCGCGAGTTCGTTCACATGGTTCGACATGCCGCGGTCGCAGGCGGCGGCGAGCGCCGGGTGTGTGTCGTAAACCTCCTGCACCATGGTGCCGAGCAGGCAGGTGTATTGGGGAATCTCGCCGGCCAGCATGGCGGCGCGAAAATCGACGTACCCCAGCACACGATCACGGGGATCCGGAAGCGCGCGGTAAGGCGCGCCCGCAAAGATCACTGTGGCCATCTCATCGAAATGCTCCGCCGCGGCGATGCCGAGCTGCTCCTTGCCGGCGAAGTGGTGAAAAAAGCCGCCTTTGGTGACGCCGGCGGCGGCACAGATGTCGTCGACCGTGGTGGCGCTGTAGCCCTTGGCCCGGATCACATCCCGGGCGGCGGCGAGGAGCTTGGTCTTGGTTGCGGCGGCGTTTCTGGGTGACATATAAATATACCAACTAGTTGGTATGTATATTGGCGGAAACAGGCTGAGCGTCAACAGGCATTTGAAAGCACTGAATTTTGTGACCACTAAATGTAGTATGACAAGCAAAGCGGGTAGACCTCTGGTAGACTTCTAAAAAAGTGGACCTGACTGGGGGAGCCATGGCGCGCGCTAAACTGGGTTTTTTTGGATCGGTTCTGGGAATGGTTGTGGCGGGCCTGTTGGCGCCGCAAGCCCCATCACCGAGTCGCGCCGCCGAGTCGCCCGCGGTCGAAAAGCCCCTCGTCGAAAAATCCGCGGCCATCAGCGCCAACGGCTACACCGTGCAAGGGCGCATGTTCATGGGCGCCGACGGCAATCTCTCGTATTTGCGCTTCCTCAATCTCAGCGGCGCCGCCAGCACTGTTTCCGCGGTCCTCGTCGGGTCGCCCAGCGGGCGCACCTATGGCACCGCCACCGTGACCATCCCCAACCGTGCGTCGCGGCAGTTTTCCATCACCGACTTGATGGCGGCGGCGGGCATAAGCGCGCTCGACCGCGGCGACGACCGTTTCGGCGTCTATCTGCGGGCCGATGCCTCGCCGGTGACGGTGCAGAATGTCCTGTACAGCGGCGCCACCGGCTTCTTCGAGAATATGACCGCGTGCCAGAACTCGGCCATATCGGACACCAACGGCGCCCTGATGAACGTGCACACCACGGCGATCACCGGCTTCACGTCCTATGTGACGATCTACAACTACACATCCAGCGAACAGGGCTACGACATACCGATCTACGAAGCCAACACCGGCACCTTCAAGGGCCAGGTGTCGATCTCGGTTCCGGCCAACAGCACGTTTGAACAACCCTTCTCCTGGTTCCAGGACCAGCTCTCGTGGTCGCCGGCCCAGACCGAGTATCACGCCAATCTCCAGGTGCTGGCCCAGTCGGGATCCAGGTCCGCGCAGGTCATGCATACGGTCTACAACGCCAAGCTGGGCGTATTCCTGAACCTCACCAACTTCTGCTCGATCGAGGCCGCGCCGGGTTCCCTGCTCACCGCCACCAGCGACAGCCTGACCCGGGCAACCGCGGGCCTGGCTTATACAATCGACTCGGCGACGCTGCTCGCCAACGATCTCAATGCCGCCGGCGCCAGCATCGTCGACGTTTCCACCCCCGTGACCAACGGCACCACCAACGGGTACATCATCCAGACCGGCAATGAACTGGTCCTGGTGGCGGCGCGCGCCGGCATTCTCACATTCCAGTACCGGCTGAAATCGGGCAATACGACGTCGAATTTCGCGACCGTGACCGTCAACGTGTCCGACAACGGCCCGATCGCCGACGGCGACCGCCTCACAATCGCCTTCACCACCGGGATTCCGACCACCATCCCCCTGAGCGCGCTGACCAACAACGACCGCAACAGCGCCAATACGCGGCTGGCCAATGTCACCTCGCCGGTGACCGCCGGCGCCACCAACGGCACGCTGGCGTTGACGGCCGACGGCCTGGTTTACACGCCGGCGCGCCCGGGCACGGTGACTTTCCGCTACCAACTGCAGAACGCCGCCGGACTTCTTTCGAACGAAGCGCTGGTGACCTTGACCGTCGGCGGCACCGGGGCGCCCACGGTGATCTCCGACCAGCCGGCCTTGAGTTTCGTCGCTGGCCAGGCAACGGAAATTCCGCTGCGGCTTTTGACCAGCAATGACATCAACACCGACGGCGCAAGCCTCGATACCGTCACCACGCCGACCACCGACGGCGTCACCAACGGCACCCTCACGCGTTCGGGCGACAGCCTGATCTACACCCCCGCACGCGCCGGGACCGCGGTGTTCAATTACCAGCTGCGCAACAGCCTGGGTGTTTCCAACAGCGGAACGGTCACCATGACCGTGCTCTCCGCCACCGCGGCGCCTCAGGCGGAGTCCGATACCCTGACCCAGACGTTCACCGTCAACACCCAGGCCACCATCGCGTTTACAACGCTCGTCGCCAATGACCGGGGAACATCGGGCGCCCGCCTCGACAGCTTTACGGCTCCGTCCACCGACGGGGCCGCCAACGGCACGGTGACGCGCATCGGCAACGACCTGGTCTATACGCCGGCGCGGGCGGGGGTGGTGACCTTCACCTACACGATCCGCACCGACAACGGCGCCTCCAACGCCGCGACGGTTCGGCTGATCGTGCAGTAAGGCGTTGTGATCAAATCTTCGGACAGCGCCTTGTGGTTCCCGACACCGGAAAAACCAATCTAGAAAAACAAACGGGGACCGGGAAATTATCCCGGTCCCCGCCGTCACCTTCGGGGGAAAGTACGTCTCGGGCGTCAGGCTGCCTGTGAGATCTGCTTGTCGCCGATTTGTTTTTCGGTGGACGCGGCATCACCGTTGATGGCGATGCGCCGCGGCTTCAGCGCTTCCGGAATCTCGCGCTTCAGGTCCACGTGCAGAAGGCCGTTTTCCATGCCGGCGCCAGTCACTTGGATATGGTTGGCCAGCTCGAACTTGCGCTCGAACGAACGGCCGGCGATGCCGCGATGGAGATACTGGATCGCGTCCTTTTCCTGGCCCTGTTTGCCGCGCACGGTCAGCGTGTTGTTCTCGACCTGGATGTCGAGGTCGCTTTCGGCGAAGCCGGCGAGGGCAAAAGTGATGCGATAGGTGTCGTCGCCCGATTTGGCGATGTTGTAGGGCGGATAAGAGAAGGTCTGATCGTCGACGCGGGTCGCCGCGTCAAAGACGCGGGCCAGGCTGTCGAAACCGACCGACGCACGGAACAGCGGGGAAAGATCGAAAGTACGCATTGATATTCTCCAACGAGCAATATCCAAGGCGCAGTTCAGCGGACCGTTCACCGGCGATCATGGCGGCTCTTTCCTTCAACACCTAGAGGCCTTCAACACCCAAAGGTCTCTCAGGAAAAAGCCCGCATCGTCCGGAGACGCGCCCGCCCGGGCCGCGCCGTTCACCTCGACGGACCCCGATCGGGCATCCGCAGATGTCCATATGAGCGCGATTTGGCCGGGTGCAAGAGCTCGCGGCGCAAATATTTGCGCCGGAATATCAATTAGTTATTTGCGGCCTCCCAGGCCAGCATGGCGTGGCGGCGCACCGCCCCCCAGCGATAATTCTTGAACAGCCCGGTGGACCGCAGCACGCGGTGGCACGGCACCAGGTAGCCGATCGGATTGGAGGCCAGCGCCGTGCCCACGGCCCGCACCGCTTTGGGTTTGCCGATGGCCTCGGCGACAGCGCCGTAGGTCGCGATCTTGGCCGGCGGAATGCGCAAGAGCGCGGCCCATACCTGAAGCTGGAAGTTGGTGCCGCGCAGCAGAAGGCGCAGGTCCTTGCTGCGCGAGAACATCCTGGCGGCCACGGCGGCGGTGGCCTTGTCATCGGCGACAAAACGGCTCAGAGGCCAGCGCGCCTTGGCGTCTTTCAGCGCGCGCGCCGCGCTGCCGGCGATGAAATCGAAGCCGCAGACGCCGCGATCCGTCACCAGGACCAGGGCAGGACCGAACGGCGTGTCATGGACGCCATGACGAATCACCAGATCGCGTCCTTGCGCCTTGTATTCACCCGGGGTCATGGCCTCGACCGCCACAAACAGGTCGTGCAGCCGCGAGCCGCCCGAAAGGCCCGCGTCGAATGCCGCGTTGAGGACGGAGGAAGATTGCTCGAGGGTGGTCTTGGCGTGTTCGAGGGTGAGAAAGCCGGCGAACTGCTTGGGGCTCACCCCCGCCCAGCGCTTGAACAACCGCTGGAAATGGAACGGCGACAATCCGGCCCGATCCGCCAGTTCAGCGAGACTCGGGAGTGCTCCACCATTGGATGCCGCCGCCACCACGGTTTCGATGGCACGGGCGATGCGGCCGTAATCGGCGGCGTTGAGGGTGCGGGATGCAGCCATCTCTTCAGCAACACTATCGTCGGCACCAAGATTATCCATGGTCGCGAGCGCATTCATAGGGGGCCTCCTTGTTCGGGCAAAACCTAAAGGTGGCCATCCCCTCTGCCGACCCGATTGTTGCTATGGGCCGGAAAAGCTTATTCTTGAGCCATGCTGACCATTCGGCCCGCCACTGCTGAGGATGCCGCGGCCATCGCCCAGGTTCATGTGGAGACCTGGCGCTCGACCTATGCCGGCATCATTCCCCAGCATTACCTGGACAGCCTCACCGTCCAGAACCGCACCGTCAGCTGGGTGCGGCTGCTGGAGCGCTCCAGCGGCGGTTTATGCACCCTGGTGAGCGAGGACCACGATGGCCGCGTGGTCGGCTTTGTCGCCGCCGGGCCCTTGCGTCACCGCGACCCGCGCTTCCAGGCGGAAATCTCATCCCTCTATGTGTTGCGCAGCCACCAGCACGGCAGCCACGGCCGCCGCCTGTTCATGGCCGCCGCGAACAGATTGTCGGAACGCGGTTATAAGGGATTGTTCGTCTGGGTGCTGGCCGAGAACCCGGCGCGCACCTTCTACGAAATCCTGGGCGGCGAGGAAGTGGGCGAGACCACCCGCGCCTTTGCCGGAAAAATGCTGACAGAAATCGGCTACGGCTGGACCGAGATCCCGAACTACCGTTGAATTTGTCTTCAGTGAGGCAGATCGGCTTCGGCGGGAATCGCGTCGTTGCGCCGGTCGACATCCCGGTGCGCCATGGCCAGCCGGCGCAGGTCCTTCATCACCACGTCCAGTTCCTTGAGCCGCGTTTCCAGGTCGGCGCGGAACTGGTGCGGCAGGTCGGCCTGCAGGAAGCGGGTGACGATCTCGCTCTGCCGCTGAAGCGTGTTGACCGCGTCCACCAGGCTGCGGGATTTGGGTGTATGGGAATCGTGCACATGGCGCAGGTTGCCCATGAGCATGCTGATGAGGGCGCGGATAAAGCCGTCGGTTTTTCTCATCTTCTCCATCATCATGTCGACGGAGATCACCGTCAGCGTGGAGTCCTCGATGGCGAAGGCGGTGGCCATGCGCGGGCTGTTGTCGACCACGGCCATCTCGCCGAACAGCTCGCCCTTGCGGACCGTGGCCAGCGGAATCTTGCGCCCCATGGCTTCGCGGTAGAGGCCGATGGCGCCGGAATTGACGATATAGGCGGCCGTGCCCTTCTCACCCTGCTTGAAGAGCACCTTCCCCTTCGGATAGGTCACGTTTTGAATGTCGTCACCGGCCATTCAGGCCCTGCTCCCTGGAGCATTTTTCGATGAAGCGGCGTTCCGGGGTGAGTCAGGTCACCGACCAGGTGTTGCCGGCGCGCATGAGCTTGTCGATGTCGCCGGGGCCTTTGGCGCGGGCCTGGGCGTTCTGGGCCGCCACCGCCGCTTCGTATGACGGCGCCGGATCGCAATAGATCACGCCCAGGATTTCCGGGAAGTGCGGCGGGCGCAGGCCGGCGAGCAGGGTCGCCAGCACACGGTTCTTCTCGTCGTGCACCAGCACGTCACCGGCGGTGACGCCGTCCTGGCCGATGACCACCGTTTCGATCTGCAGGGTCCTGGGGTTCAGACGCAGGCCCTTGTTCTTGTCCTTGCCGTAGATCAGCGGCTGGCCATGGCTGACATGCAGCTGCATCTCGGCGGCCACATCCTTCTCGGTAAAGTCGGCGAAAGCGCCGTCGTTGTAGACGATGCAGTTCTGGATGATCTCGACGAACGACGCCCCCTTGTGCGCGCGGGCGCGGGCGAACAGCTCACCCAGCTGCTTGGCCTGGATGTCGATGCCGCGGGCGACGAAGCGCGCGTTGCAGCCGAGCGCGAAGACGCAGGCCTCGGCCGGGCTGTCGACGCTGCCCATGGGGGTCGACGGCGACTTCTGGCCGATGCGCGACGTCGGCGAGTACTGCCCCTTGGTCAGGCCGTAGATCTCGTTGTTGAACAGCAGGATGTTGAGATCGATGTTGCGGCGGAGCGCGTGGAACAGGTGATTGCCGCCGATGGACAGCGCATCCCCGTCGCCGGTCACCACCCATACGTCCAGCTCGGGGCGCGCGAGCTTGAGGCCGCTGGCGATGGCGGGAGCGCGGCCGTGGATGGTGTGGAAGCCGTAGGTGGCCATGTAGTACGGGAAGCGCGAGGAGCAGCCGATCCCGGAGACAAACACCGTGTTCTCGATGCTGGCGCCCATGTCGGCCAGCGCCTTGTGCATGGCTTTGAGGATGGCGTAGTCGCCGCACCCCGGGCACCAGCGCACTTCCTGGTCGGAAGCGAAGTCCTTGGCGGTCAGCTTGGCCGGTTCGACTTGTACATTCATCTTGGTCTTCCTTAAGGCGCGCCGATCTGGCTGCGGATAGCGCTTTCCACTTCGTCGATCTTCAGGGGCTGGCCGGTCACCTTGAGCAGGCCCTTGGCGTCGATCAGGTACTGGCTCTTGAGCAAGGTCAGCATCTGGCCGTTGTTCATCTCGGCCACCAGCACCTTGTCGTAGTTCCCGAGCAAGTCGCCGAGGTTGCGCGGCAGCGGCCAGATATGGCGGATGTGGATATGCGCCACGTCGAGGCCCTTGGCGCGCATATTGTTCACCGCGCGGTTGATGGGCCCGAAGGTCGACCCCCAGCCGACCACCGCCAGCTTGCCTTTGGTCTCGCCGGCTTCCACGCCCTGTTCGGGGATATCGTCGGCGATGTTGTTGATCTTGGCCGCGCGCGTGTCGGTCATCTTCTGGTGATTGGCGGCTTCATAGGAGATGTTGCCGGAGTTGTAATCGCGCTCGATGCCCCCAATACGGTGCATCAGCCCCGGCGTTCCCGGCACCGCCCAGACGCGCGCGAGGGTCTTGGGGTCGCGCAGGAACGGATGGAAGCCTTCGGTCTCCTTGTGGAAGTGCACCGGGAACGGCGTGAAGTCCTTCACCGAGGGAATGCGCCACGGCTCGGCGGCGTTGGCGATGTAGCCGTCCGAGAGCAGCATCACCGGAGTCATGTATTTGGTGGCCAGGCGCACCGCCTCGATGGCGACTTCGAAGCAGTCGCCCGGCGAACGCGCCGCGATCACCGGCATCGGCGCATCGGCGTTGCGGCCCCAGACGGACAGATAAAGGTCCGACTGCTCGGTCTTGGTGGGCAGGCCGGTGGAGGGACCGGCGCGCTGGGTGTTCACCACCACCAGCGGCAGTTCGGTGCCGATGCCGAGACCGATGGCTTCGGTCTTGAGCGCGATGCCGGGGCCCGACGACGCGGTGATGCCGAGCTTGCCGCCGTAGGACGCGCCGAGCGCCGCGCAGCAGGCGGCGATCTCGTCTTCCGCCTGGAAGGTGGTGATGCCGAACTGCTTCAACCGCGCCAGGATATGCAGGATCGGCGACGACGGCGTGATCGGATAGGAGGCCAGCACCGCTTCCAGGTTCGCGAGCTGCGCACCGGCGGCGAGGCCCCAGGCCAGCGCCTCGGCGCCCGACACTAGGCGATAGGTGCCCGGCTCGAACTTGACCGAAGGCATCTGCACCGGCGACACGTCGCCGGAGATTTCATGGGTTTCGCCGTAAGCATGGCCGGCCTTCAGCGCCGCGAGGTTGGCCTGGCCGATGGGATCATCGGCGCCGAATTTGCGCGCCACGTATTCATTCGTGGAGTTGAGTTCGCGGTCGTACATCCACGACACCAGGCCGAGCGTCCACAGGTTCTTGGTGCGCAGCGCCTCCTTCTGCGAGACCCCGAACGGCTTGGCCACCTCCAGCGCCTGCGCAGAGATGTCCAGCTCCAGCACGCGGAATTCCTTGAGCGTGCCGTCGGTGCGCGGATCGACCGCGAAGCCGGCGCGCTTGATCTCCTTGTCCTTGAAGGCGCCGGAATCGAGGATGATCAGTCCGCCTTTCCGCAAGCCCTTGTAGTTGACCATGAGCGCGGCGGGATTGAGCGCCACCAGCACGTCCGGCTGATCGCCCGCGGTTTTGACGACGCGGCTGCCGAAGTTGATCTGGAACGCCGACACGCCGTAGGTGGTGCCGGTGGGTGCGCGGATCTCGGCGGGGAAGTCGGGGAAGGTCGCCAGCGAATTCCCGGCGAGCGCGGTTTCCTGCGCGAACTGGCTGCCCAGCAACTGCACGCCGTCGCCGGAGTCACCGGCAAAGCGCACGACGATGCTGTCGAGTTCCGACTTAGGCGCGTTTTGAATGTTCATGGACTCAGTCTCTCCCGCGTGAAATCCGCGAGCAGCGGACCACGTCACAAAGTCCCTCTCCCAGGAGGGCAAGTTTAGGGCTGCAAGGCACGATATGCATCAAAAAAGGCGTGAAATCGGCCCTTTTCGCACCTGTGGTGGAAATGGCGGGGGAATCAAAACACACGGGGGGGACCAAAGCCTTATGCAAAGAGAACATAGGAGGGATGGGGAGTGGGGATCAGCCCAGCGCCGCCTTGAAGCGGGCGAGGCCATCGGCGAGATCGGTGATGAGATCCTCGGGGTCCTCGAGTCCGACATGCAGCCGCACGCCGGGTACCGGCTCTGTCCAGGGTTGCGCCGACCGCTGCGGGGTGGTGGGGGCAATCAGGCTCTCGTAGCCGCCCCAGGAAAAACCCAGCGCGAACAACTTCATGCCGTCGATCAACGCGGCCATGGCTGCGGACGAGGTGCGGTGGAACACCACGCCCATGAGGCCCGAGCCGCCGGTGAAATCCCGCTTCCACAGGGCGTGGCCGGGATCGGAAGGCAGCGGCGGATAGAGCACGCGCTTGACCAGGGAATGCGCCTGTAGCCACTGGGCCACTTCCCAGGCGTTCTCCTGGTGCTGCTTGAGGCGCACGCCGAGGGTGCGCAAGCCCCGCGTCGCCAGGTAGGCGTCGTCCGGCGATGTCGCGAAACCCAGAGCCCCCGCCGCTTTATGGACACCGGCGATGGCTTCATCCGTGCCGGTGACCGCGCCCATCAGCACGTCCGAATGACCGACGATATATTTGGTCGCCGCCTCCACCGAGAGATGCGCACCCAGGGCCAGCGGACGGCAGAACGCCGGGCTGGCCCAGGTGTTGTCCACCGCCACCTTGGCGCCGCGCGCCCGCGCCGCGGCGGAAATGGCCGGGATATCCTGGACTTCAAACGTGTGCGAACCCGGCGACTCGCAGAAGACCAAGGTCGTGTTGTCGCGGATCAGGTCCGCGATCCCGCCGCCGATCAGCGGGTCGAAATAGCTGGTCTCGACGCCCATGTCCTTGAGGAAGCCGTTGCAGAACAGGCGCGTGGGCTCATATGCGGAGTCCGAGACCAGCACGTGATCGCCGGCCTTGACGCAGCCGAGGATGGCGATGGTGCAGGCGGACAAACCAGATGGCGTCAGCACGGTGTCGGCGCCGCCGGCGAGATCGGTGAGCGCCTCCTGCAAGGTCCAGTGCGTCGGCGTGCCGCGGCGGCCGTAGGACAGGACCTTCTCGCGCTTTTTGATCGAGCGCTCCTGGATATCGCGCAAGGCGGCGACGCTGTCATAGATAACGGTGGACGCGCGGACGACCGGGGTGTTGACCACGCCGGCATTGCGCTTCTTATCGACTCCGGCGCGGATGATCCTGGTGGGCTTTTTCATTGCTCACGCGTGTCCAAGAAAAGTGGGCACCGGTTTTCTGTCCGGACACGCGACTTTTAAAAACCGGCCTGAAATTGGGCCAGAACCTAATCCTTGCGGCCCGCGGTGGCGAGGGCAAATCTCCGCGCCCGCCAAGGACTTGACGGTCGCGCGTGAAAACCCTCTAGGATGCCGCCATGGCGAAGCGTTTTCCTAAGGTCCTGGCCCTCTGTGGCGTTCTGTTCCTCGGCTTTCCCGCCCTTGGGGCAGAACCCAAGCCCCTGGCGGGGTTGTCCTATAGCCCGTCCAACGTGCGGACCGAGGCGGACTTCGCGGTGCCCACGCCCCTGGAGAAGTTGCGGGCCGACCTGGCGCCCCTGGCCGCCCTCACACCCCGGGTGCGCACCTATTCCATGGCGCCCGGCGTCGACCAGGTGGTGCCCGTGGCCCAGAGCCTGGGCCTGAAAGTATCCGTCGGCATCTGGCTGCAAACCGATCCGGCCATCGACGCCGCCGAAGTCAGCCGGGGCATCATGGCGGTCCTCAGGAACCCCACCGCCGTGGACCGGGTCTTTGTCGGCAATGAAGTGCTCACCAGCAAGTTCCAGAGCGTCGCCGCGCTCAAAGCCCGCATCGCCGAGGTCAAGGCCGCGCTCGCCGAAGGCGGGATCAAGGACGTCGCGGTCGGCACCGCCGAGACCTGGAACATGTGGCTCGCGCATCCCGAACTTGCCGCCGAGGCGGATTTCATCGGCGCGCATATCTGGCCGTACTGGGACGGCGTGCCGGTGGCGGACGCGGTGCCCTACATCCTGCGCCGGTATAAAGAATTGCAGGCCGCCTTTCCGGGCAAGAAGATCGTCATCGCCGAAACCGGCTGGCCCGCGGCGGGGCCGCAAAACAAAGGCGCCATTCCCTCGCCGGAGAACCAGGAACGCTTTGTGCGCGAGTTCGCCCGCGCCGCCGCAGGCCTCGACTACTACATCTGCGAGGCTTATGGGCAGCCCTGGAAAGCCGCGCGCGAAGGCGGCGTGGTCGGCGCGTCCTGGGGCATCCTGGAAGCCAACGGAAAACCGAAGTTCCCGCTGCGCTAGGCGGGTATTCGGATTAGCGCGCGCTTTTCACAGGCAGCGCACGCATAAATGTACCAGGTACATTTATGCGCCCTACGGCCCTAGCGAACAGGCCGACCTTCATCGTCGATCAGGCCGCACGCTTTGAGCATCTCGAGATGCTCGGCGAAATGCGCATGCGTATTGGCGCGTTCGGGCAGCTCCAGCCAGTTCTGTTCGGCGAAGGCGAGGATGGCGGGCTCGCCGTATTCGGCTTCCCAGAGGATGCCGAGCAGCGAGGCGAGGTTTTCCTCGCGCTCCTTGGTCGCGAAGTCCACACAGACCGCGCGATTGGCTTCGGCGATGAAACCGGTTTCAGGCCCGGCGCCGAGCCCGAAATCCGGCAGCGCGCGGCGCTCCGCCGGCGCAACCTGCCAGTGAGCGATTTCGTGAAACACGACGCTGGTTTCCGAGCGGGTGCGGATGACGCAACCGTCCCAGGAATAGGCCGCAGCCGGATCTTCGTCGCACACCGGAATGCCCATCTCGACCGCCAGCGCGACAGCCTTGTGACGGCCTGCGTGCAAGTCGGCGTGGTATCCTGGGCAGGCATCCGACGTGGCGGCGATGCGCCGGAACACCCGGCGCGCGAAGGGAAACGCGGCGAGCCCGGCGTCAAACACGGCCAGCACCGTCGGCATCGCTTCGGGTTTGATGGGCGTTAAGATCATGGGCCGGCGTCTTAATTCATGACGACGCAGTTAGTCCAGGTCTTTGGCCGCATATTTGGAGCAGGAATCGCCGCGAGGCCGCGTCCTCTTTATGAGCCATTCAAGCCTTAAACAGCTGGGTTCGCCATGTCTGACACAGCCTTAGCCCGCCATCTCGCCGACCGCCTGGGGTACGGACCGCGCCCCGGCGACCTCGACCGGATCGCCAAGGCGGGTCCCGACCGTTGGATCGAGCAGCAGCTTCATCCCACCTCCCTGACCCTGCCCGGGGAGGTCGCGGCGCGCCTCGGCCAGCTCGAGACCCTCAAGATGACGCCGACGGAGACCTTCCTCAAATACGGCCCCCCCGCCCTCCGCGACGTGAAGGATCCGGAGCAGCGCAAGGAGATCCAGCAGCAGGCGCGGGTCGTGCCCCAGGAAGCCATCGAGGCGCGAATCTTGCGCGCCGTCTACAGCCCGGCGCAGCTGGAAGAATCGCTGGTGGATTTCTGGTTCAACCACTTCAATGTCTTCGCCGCCAAAGGCCTCGACCGCATCTGGATCGGAAGCTACGAACGCGACGCCATCCGGCCCCATGCGCTCGGGCGCTTCCGCGACCTCCTGGGCGCCACCGCCAGGCATCCGGCGATGCTGTTCTATCTCGACAACTGGCAGAACACCGCCCCGGGGTCGCCGGGTGCGCGCGGCAATTTCAAAGGCCTCAACGAGAATTACGCCCGCGAACTGATGGAACTGCACACCCTGGGCGTCGACGGCGGATATACCCAGGCCGACGTCATCGTCCTGGCGCGGATCCTCACCGGTTGGGGTTTTGGCGGCGACGGGTCCGGCCAGGGCGCCGGCGCGGCGCAGCAACGGCGCCCGGCGGGGTTCGGCAAACGCGTCGCCGTCGACCGCCGGTTCCCGCCGGAAGAACAGCGGCGCGCGCAAGCCGGCCGGCGCGGCGGGTCGTTCGTGTTCGCCGAGAGCCGCCACGATTTTTCCGAAAAGACTTTGCTCGGCCACAAGATCGCCGGCGGCGGCGAAGCGGAAGGCGCGCAGGCGCTGGATATCCTGGCGCGCCATCCGTCCACGGCCAAACGCATCTCCTACAAGCTCGCGCAATATTTCATCGCCGACGAACCGCCGCAGGCCGCGGTCGACGCCGGCGCCGCGGCCTTCACCAGGACCGACGGCGACATCAAGGCGGTGCTGAAAACCCTGTTCGCGCGCGCCGAGTTCCGCGATCCCGCCGCCTTCGGCGCCCGGTTCAAGACGCCGCTGCAGTATGTGATTTCATCCTTGCGCGCGAGCGGCGCGCAGGTACGCAATTTCCGTCCGGCTTTCGGCGTGCTGCAGCAACTCGGCCAGCCGCTGTACGGCTGCATCACACCCGACGGCTACAAATGTACCGAGGCCGCCTGGCTCAATGCCGACGGTATGACCCGGCGCATCACCTATGCGCTGGCGCTGGCGGCAGGCCGCCTGCCGTTGTCCGAGACTCCCGCCGACCTGCCGGCGGGCCCACAAGCCGGCGCGCGGCGGACCAACGGCACCGAACCGCCGGTGAACGCCGAGACGCTGGTGGCGACCCTCGGCGGCATGTCCGCCAAGACCCGTGCCGTGGTGACCGCCGCGCAGCCCGAATTGCGCGCGTCCCTGATCCTCGGCAGCCCCGATTTCATGCGGTGTTAGGAGAGCAACATGGGTTCATTCGATCGCCGCAGATTCCTGCAAGCCGCGGGCGCCAGCAGCGCCCTGATCCCCTTTGGCCGCGCGGCCTTCGCCGCATCCACCGGCGGGGGAAACAAGCGCCTGGTGGTGGTGCTGTTGCGCGGCGCGGTCGACGGCCTGAACGTGGTGGTGCCTCATGGCGAGGCCGCCTACTACGACGCGCGGCCCACCATCGCCATTCCCCGGCCCGGCCGCGACGGCGGCGCGCTCGACCTGGACGGGCATTTCGGCCTGCATCCGGCGCTGGCGGCGCTGATGCCGCAGTGGCGCGACGGCACCCTCGCCTTCATACCCGCCAGCGGTTCGCCTGACGCCACCCGCTCGCACTTCGATGCCCAGGACTATATGGAGAGCGGCACGCCCGGACAGAAATCCACCGCCGACGGCTGGATGAACCGCCTGCTCACGGAACTTCCGGGTAAACGCAGCGCCACCACCGCCCTGAGTTTCGGCCCAACCCTGCCGCGCATCTTCGCCGGGCCGGTCGATGTGGCGACCGTGCCGTTAGGTCGCGCCGCCACCAATTCCATTCCGCTCGACCGCCCCATCATCAACGCCGCCTTCGACCAGCTTTATACCGGCGAGGACGCGCTCTCGCGTGCATATCGAGAAGGCCTCGAGTCCCACAAGAAGGTGATGAAGGACCTGCAGGCCGACATGATGGCCGCCGACAACGGCGCGCCATCGCCGGTGACCTTCGGCCAGGACACCGGCCACCTCGCGCGGCTGATCAAACAGGACCCGTCGATCAATCTTGCGTTCTTCGCCCTCGGCGAATGGGACACCCACGTCAACCAGGGCGCCAGCGACGGCCAGCTGGCGGGGCGCCTGAAGCCCCTGGCGGAGGGACTCGCCGGCCTCGCCGCCGGCCTGGGCAAGGACTATCAGGACACGGTCATCCTGGTGATGTCCGAGTTCGGCCGCACGGTGCATGAGAACGGCAACCGCGGCACCGACCACGGCCATGGCAATGTCATGTGGATCATGGGCGGCGGCGTCAACGGCGGCAAGATCCACGGCCGCTGGCCCGGCCTGGAGGCCGCGTCGCTCTATGAGAACCGCGACCTGGCCGTGACCACCGACTTCCGCACGGTGATCGCGTCCGTGCTCGGCGGCCACATGAGGCTCGCGCCCGACCGTATCGCCAAAGTCCTGCCCGGCGCGCCGGCCGGCGACTTCAGCCTGATGCGCGCATAAACAAAAACGGCCCCGGTTGCCCCGGGGCCGTTTTGCATTTCGATAACTGTGAGCGCCTTAGGCGGCGTTCAGCAGCTTTTCGAGCTTGGCGGTGGCCGCTTCCGGCTTGATCTTCTCGACGGCCGCCACTTCATGGGCGAGGCGCTCGAGCGCCTGCTCATAGATCTGGCGTTCGCTGTAGGACTGCTCCGGCTGCGAGGCGCCGCGGTGCAGGTCGCGCACCACTTCGGCGATCGAGACCGGATCGCCCGAGTTGATCTTGGCTTCGTATTCCTGGGCGCGGCGGCTCCACATAGCGCGCTTCACGCGGGCGCGGCCCTTGAGGGTGGTGAGCGCGGTTTCCATGACCTTGCGGGTCGACAGTTTACGCAGGCCCGAATTCTCGACCTTGCGCACAGGGACGCGCAGGGTCATGCGGTCGCGTTCGAAGCTGATGACGAACAGCTCGACCTTCTGGCCGCCGATGAGTTGCGATTCGATGCTGGTGACTTTGCCGACGCCATGCGCCGGATAAACGACAAAGTCGCCCGCCGAGAACGGGGCGACGATCTTGGGTTCTTTCGCGGGCTTTGCTGCGGTTGCGGGCTTTACTGCGGTGGCTGCTGCCTTAGGCATGTTGGGTCCTACTCCACACCGGGGTTTAGATTGTCATCCCGATTAAGCCCGATCCCCCCTCGCCCGGCGTTCCTGACGGAACGGCCCGGACTCTCCTCTTTTAAGGATCCTGGCTGACCCAGCCGAGACCGGCTGGGGCCGAGACGTGTTTTTGTTTGTTGCTCCTTTTTCCGCGCCAAAATCACAATAAATCAATGGCTTATCGTGAATTTCCGGACGCGGATCCGGGAGAAAAAATAATCCGCCGGGTTCCCCGACGGATTAAGCATATGGATATCACAAAAAGCCGGGAAAATACAGGTCAAAAGCCTGTCACATCCGTTAACGCATCATGTCAACGGGCGAGAATAACCTTAAGCCCCGCTATCAGAATTCTCAAACTACCCACAGGGCCTAGGTGTCTGAAACCGGGCGCTTTTTCAGCGAAACCCGGGGCGCTCTTAAAGCCGGTTACGAGCCGCTGCCGGGCTTGTCGCTCAGCATGGCCTTCTTACCCGGCTTGTCCTTCCATTCGTCGCCGTCCGCCGGAGCGTCGCCCTTGGCTGTAATGTTGGGCCACTTCTCGGCGTAGTCCTTATTGATCGGCGCCCACTCGGCCGCCTGTTCGTCCGAGTCGGGAACGATGGCTTCGGCCGGGCACTCGGGCTCGCACACCCCGCAGTCGATGCATTCGTCGGGATGGATGACCAGCATGTTCTCGCCTTCGTAGAAGCAGTCCACCGGACAGACTTCGACGCAGTCCATGTACTTACATTTGATGCAGTTTTCGGTGACGACGTAGGTCATGGATGCTCTCCCCCTTCAAGGCCTGCCCGGAAAACCAGGGCACGGGTGCGATGGCCTTTGCGTATTCGATTTGGCGGAGGGGCGTCAACTGTTCTTGGGAGTCCCTTGCCTGAAAGGGGTTCTCAAAGGCAGGGCCGCATCCACGGCCGCCAGGCGCTCGACGCCGGTCTCGTCATAAAGCCTGCGCGCCTCGGGCGCGGGACCGCGATGGTCGGTGACGTCCTTGACCTTGATATGCCGGCGCGTGGCGCCGATGACGATCGCGAGCGTATCGCCGCGCTTCACGCCGGCGGCGGTCTTCTCCACCACCGCGCCGTTCAAGGTCACCTGCCCGCGTTCAATCATCCGCTGGGCCAGGGCCCGGGATTTGCAGAAACGTGCGAACCACAGCCACTTGTCCAGCCGGAGGTTTGCGGTGTCGGAGAGCGGCGGACTCATGACGGCACCAGGTCCTTGAGCCGGGCGAAAGGCGAATGAGACGGCGGCGCTTCGGCCGCAACTGGTTTGGGTCTGCGCTTGAAGCCGAACACGATGCCCTCGGGCGTCCGCTTCGCCCGGAATCCCAGGGCCTGCAGGATCGGGACGCCCGCCTCTGCCGGCGCACCGACCAGGGACAGGAGCGCCGGCGGCAGGACCCGCACCTTGTCGCGGGCAAGTTTGCGCACCTCGGCGGCGAAGCGTTCGACCATGTCCACGCGATAGGCCGACGTCCCCATGGGCTGATAACCGCAGGCCAGGTAGAAGCCGGGCGCGAGCCCCGGCGCCAGGGGAACGGTCACACGGCCCGGCGCGAGGCTGGGCGCCGCCACATCCGGATGGCGCGCCGCCCACAGCCTGGCCCGCAGCGCCGTAGCCGCGGGCTTCAAGAGGGCCGGCATGAACACCTGGCCGGCCCCGAGGCGGACCCCCAGCCGCGCCAGGGTCTTGCGGTCGCCGTCGCTCAGGCTGGCCACCTGGGCATCGACCGCCAGCCGCGGAACCGAGCCCAGGTTCTCCACCAGGTGGAAGACTATGCCGCGCACCGGCGACGTGACCTTGGCCGCGCGCGCCGCCACCAGCGGGCCGAGATCGCGCGCCAGCAGCGCCGCCAGCCACAGCCGCAGGCGTTCCTCCACCCGGCGGCGCGCGGCCGGCTCCACCCGTTCGTCCGCCATGAGTTCGATGCCGGGATGGAGCAGGTCGGCGCCGGGGACCAGCCGCGCAATGTCCTCGCCCTGCCACGCGACGGCGGTGCCCGCGAAGGTACCCGAGAAAGTGAAAGCGTCGTCGGGCGCGGCGGCGAGCGCCGCCACGCGCTCCGCCAGCACCGGCCGCAGGGCGGCATTGGCAGCGTTGAAAACGGCGCGGTCGGCGGCGCGCAGGCCGGTGCGTTCGGCCCGGAAGCGCAATCCGTCGAGCTGCCCGAGGCGGTGGCCATCCACGTCCACGGTGCCGGCGTCGCTGATGTCGGCGGTGAGCAGGTCGTGGCCGCGCAACCGCTTCACCAGATGCGCGGTGCGGCTGTCGACGAACTGCTGGGTGAGTTTTTCGTGCAGCGCGTCGGACAGGCGGTCTTCCACCTCGCGCGTGCGCGCCTGCCATGCGAGGCTGTCCGGCATCCAGTCGCTGCGATGGGCGAGGAAGGTCCATACCCGAATGGCGGCGATGCGGTCCATCAGCACGTGGATGTCGCCATCGGTGCGATCGATCCGCTCGACATGGCCGGCAACCCAGTCTTCCTCCAGTTTGCGGTCGCGGCCGGCCAGGTGCACGAACACCTGCGTCATGAAGCGTGCATGGATTTCCGGCTTTAATTTGCGGAAGTCGGGCACCTGGGCCACGTCCCACAGCAGTTTTACGCGGGCGGGGCCGGTGATCCGGTCGCGCACGTCGGCTTCGCGCGCCATGGCTTCGAGCACCAGCTGGTCGTCGGCCGGCGGCGGGCGAACCAGATCCTTCGCCGGCGGGCTCATGCGCAGCGACCCGAGCAGGGCTTCGATGGAGGTGAGCCGCAGGTCGGTGTTGCGCCAGAACAGCTGTTTGATCGGGGTGAATTCGTGGGATTCCACCCGGGCGACGATGTCGGGGTCGATCTCCGGCGCGTCGGCCGTCACCCCGAATGTGCCCTCGTTCATGTGGCGGCCGGCGCGGCCGGCGATCTGCGCCACCTCGGAGGCATCCAGCGCCCGCGGGGCGCGGCCGTCGAACTTGGTCATGGAGGCGAAGGCGACGTGATCGACGTCCATGTTGAGGCCCATGCCGATCGCATCGGTCGCCACCATGTAGTCCACCTCGCCGTTCTGGTAGAGCGCCACCTGGGCGTTGCGGGTGCGCGGGCTGAGCGCCCCCATCACCACCGCCGCGCCGCCGCGATGACGGCGGATCAATTCGGCGATGCCGTAGACCTCGGAGGCCGAGAACGCCACCACCGCCGAACGCCGGGGCAGGCGGGTGAGCTTCTTGGAGCCGGTATAGACCAACTTGGAAAAGCGCGGCCGCGAGATGAACTCGACGCCCGGCACCAGGCGGCGGATCAGCGGCTTGACGGTCTCGGCACCCAGGAACATGGTCTCATTGGTGCCGCGGGCGTGCAGGATGCGGTCGGTGAAGATATGGCCGCGGTCGGCGTCGGCGGCCAGCTGCACCTCATCGACCGCCAGGAACGCGACCTCGCGGTCCAGCGGCATGCTCTCGACCGTGCAAATGAAATAGCGCGGATGCGGCGGCAGGATCTTTTCTTCGCCGGTGATGAGCGCGACACTGCGCGCGCCCTTGATTTTCACCACCTTGTCGTAGTTCTCGCGCGCCAGCAGCCTAAGCGGAAACCCGATCATGCCGGTGGCATGACCGAGCATCCGGTCCATGGCGAGATAGGTCTTGCCGGTGTTGGTGGGCCCCAACACCGCCGTGACCCGCCCTGCTTTTGCGAGCGCGTTCATGGCGCCTCAATGAACGGAACGGCGCCCGGAAGGGAAGAGAAAAAGATCAGTGAGTCTGGGCGCGCTTTTCCTTGCGGCGTTCG
>JAYRKL010000046.1:0-3797 GCA_041905795.1 Rhodospirillaceae bacterium
GGCTTTTGTTCAAAATGCGGCTGGCGCTCGTAGGTGATCTGGAAGGCGCCGACCTTCTGCACCGCGCCTGGGAGGCGGCGGGCAACGGCGGCGAGTTCCGCACCCGGATCGCCTATCTTGCCCAGGACGCCCTCGCGCGGACGCATTTTTTCGCCGCCGGAGCCGCCTGGATCGCGATTGGCCTGTGCGTGGGATTCCGCCGGCCGGGGTTGGTATGCGGACTCGTGGCGGCGCTTTACGCCGGCGGGCTGGGTATGGTTTATCTGGGCACCAAACAAGACTTCGTCTGGTATGTGGCCACCAGCCTCCACCGCGTGCTGCTGACGCCGACGCTGCTTTTCCTGTGCGGACTCTCCACCATGATTCCCGATATCCTGTCGGCCTGCCGCAAGGCCGTCTCTACCCCGGTGCCCTAATCCCATGCGGCTGTCGGTCCTGATCCCCGCCTATAACGAGCGCGCCACCCTTCTTCCGGTCCTGGCGCTGGTCTGCGCCGCCCTGCCAGCGGTGGAGAAGGAAATCATCATCGTCGATGACGGCTCGACCGACGGCACCCGGGCGTTGCTGCAGACCACATTTTCCGCCGGCCGCGGGCGCTATGCACGCGTGACCGCCAACCCCGACGGCTCCCTCGCCCTGACCGAAAGCGCCGACGGACCGGTTTCGATCAAGGTGATCTATCACGAGCGCAACCACGGCAAGGGCGCGGGTCTGCGCAGCGCGCTGGCGCAGGCGGGCGGCGACGTGGTGGTGATCCAGGACGCCGATTTCGAATACGACCCGCAGGACTGGGCGCAGATGTACAACCTGATCGCCGAACGCAAAGTCGCCGACGTGGTCTACGGCTCGCGCTTCTACGGCCGGCCGCACCGCTCGCTGTTTTTCCACCACTTCCTGGCCAACCGGCTGATCTCGTTCCTGTTCAACGTGCTCTACAATCAGACCCTCACCGACATCGAGGTCTGCTACAAGATGTTCACGCGCGCGGTGGCGAAGTCCCTCAAGGTCACTTGCGACGGCTTCGGCATCGAGGTGGAGATCAGCGCCCAGATCGCGAGGAACCGCACCTTGCGGATTTACGAAATGGGCATCTCCTACTACGGACGCACTTACACCGAGGGCAAGAAGATCAGCTGGCGCGACGGCGTCAAGGCGCTCTGGTACTTGCTCAAGTTCCGGTTCTGATGACAACGCCCCCCAACGAACAGGCTCCGCGCAAGCCCCGCCTGGTATTCCTGGTGACGGAATACTATTTCTTCCACGCCATGCGCAAAGACCTGGCGTCGCCCGCCACCCGCGACGCGTTCGATGTGCGGGTGGTCGCCTACCGCGGCGGGTCGCCCGGCCTCGCGCCCGATGCCGGGCTCACGGTTGTCGATTTTCCCTGGCGGCGATCCAACACGCTGCTTCAGGCGGCCGTGCAGTTCCTGCCCGAACTGCGGCGCGTGCGCCGCCTGCTGGCGGAGCTGAAACCGGATGTCCTGCATAACATCGCGCTGAAGCCCGCGATCATCGGCTCGCTGAGCGCCCCCGCCGGCGCCAGGATCGTCAACACGCTGACGGGGTTTGGATTTCTGTTCCATGCGCGCTCGGCTTTCGCACGCCTGGCCCAGACGGTATGCGCGGCGGTGTTGCGGCGCACCGGATTCGACGGCGGCATGCTGGTCGTGCACAACGCGGTGGATGCGCGCCGCGCGGCCGACCGCCTGGGTATCCCCGCGGCTGGGATCCGGCTGATCCGCGGCCTCGGGCTGGATACCGCGCATTTCGCGCCGCTGCCGCCGCCGCCCGATGAACCGTTCCGGTTCCTGGTGATCACGCGGCTGCTCTATATGAAGGGCGTCCAGGTGGCGATCGCCGCGCACCAGAGCCTGCGCGCGCGGGGCTTGTCCGTCGAACTGACGATCTGCGGCGCGACCGATCCGGAGAACCCGTCCTCGATCCCGCAGGACGTGCTGGAGCGCTGGGCGAAACTCCCCGGCGTCACGTTCCTGGGCCAGGTGAGCGATGTCCGCACCGCCATCGGCGGCGCCCATGTGGTGGTGCACGCGGCGCTTGGCGGGGAAGGCCTGCCGCGCGTTTTGCTGGAAGGCTCGGCCTGCGCCCGCCCCCTGATTGCCACCGACGTCAGCGGCAACAGCGATATCGTCGTCAACGGTGAAACCGGCCTCCTGGTGAAACCCGACGATCCGGCGGCTTTGGCCCAGGCGATGGAATGGATGATCCACCACCCCGAGGAACGCCGGCGCTTCGGCGAAGCCGGGCGCGCGCGGGTGGTGGCGGAGTTCGCCTCCAACCATGTGGCGTCGGACTACGACGCCCTTTACCGCGATCTCGCCGCGCCATGACCTTGTCCCCGGCGCCCGCGCCCAGAACGCTCCATATCGCCGCCGCCGCGCTGGCCCTGCTGTCGGCGGCCTATTACGCGTTCTACATCACCGCCGGCTTCAACTATTCCGACGACGGCAACTATGCCCAGACCGCCTTCGAGTTGTTCCTCGGACGGCCGCCGCAAGACCTCGACCTCAGCTATGGTCTGTTGTGGTATCAGGCCGGCGCCGCGTTGT
Source organism: Rhodospirillaceae bacterium (assembly GCA_041905795.1). Lineage (GTDB taxonomy): Bacteria > Pseudomonadota > Alphaproteobacteria > Rhodospirillales > Rhodospirillaceae > SHVO01. Next base: position 2,568 of record JAYRKL010000046.1, read on the forward strand.
TCCACGTCTTCGGCGTCCATTTTCTGATCGTGCGCATCCTGTTCTTCGCCGCCATCACCGCGACCACGGTGCTGGTGTTCTACGCCATCGCCGGTGTGACGCGGTCGATCATGATGGCCATTGCCCTCGCCGCGGTCATCGCCCTGGCGCCGGCGTTTCCGGCCACGGCTTTCTATGGCCTGTGCGTGGCGCTCAACGCCGCGGCGCAATTGCGCCTGGCGCGGCGCGACACTCCTAGCCTTGCCGATGGTGCATTGGCGGGCGCCGCCATCGCTGTCTCGTTCCAGATCCGCCCCGACTTCGGGCTGATTTTCGCAAGCGCCCTGGCCGTCACTATTTTCCTGATGTTCTGGCCGGCCCCGAAACCCTCCCGGCGCGCGGTCGCGTATGGCGTGGCCGCGGGGTTTTCCGCCATCGCCCTGCCCGCCGCGCTCCTGGCCGTGGCGGGTGGATATGAATCGGTCCTGGCGCGCCAGTACCTGGACTATCCCCGACTGCTCCTGGGTTTGCTGATCAACGGCCTCGCCGGCGGCGGCGCGCATGGACCGGCCCTCGGCTTGCTGGCCCGGCCCGGCCTCGCGACACCGGGATTGGCGGCGCTGGTCTATCTGCCGATCGCCGTGTTCGCGGCGCTTGGCGCATATGTCCTGCTCACGCTCAAAACCACGCTGCGCCAGGACACCGGCGCCCTGGCGCGGATGGTGACGGGGCTCGCGGCCGGCGTCGCAACTTTCCCTCACTATTTCTTCTACCGGCCCGACCTCTCCCATATCGCCAACTTCATGCCGGGATTCACCCTCATGACCGGTGTTTTCCTCGGCGAACTGACGCGGAACCGGGCCGCGACACCGGCGCTTCGTGCGCCGGCGATGGTCGGCGCCGGCCTGGCCCTGGTCGACCTCGCGCTTTACCTGATCGTCGGCCTATCGTCGCCGGCCACGGGCGGCATCGGCGCGGCCGCGGGACGCACGGAAACCTTCACCGCCGGCAACGGCGTCACCGTCAAGGTCGCGCCCGATGAGCTTGCCCAACTGACATTCCTGAGGGACGTGGTGGAAACGCACTCACGCCCGGGAGACGCCATTGTCTGCGTGCCTTACTGCCCGGGGATCGCGTTCATGACCGGGCGGCGCATGCTGCTGCGCAATTTTTACGTCGACGACACCTTTCCCCAATTGCGTCCGCAATGGCTATCCACCGCCATCGCCGAAACCCGCACCGCGCGGCCCC
>JAYRKL010000032.1:0-24828 GCA_041905795.1 Rhodospirillaceae bacterium
CAGGCCGGTGGCCGCCGTCAGGACCTCCTTGGCGCCGATGCCTTTGAGCTGGGCCGCGAGCATGTTTTTCTGCTCGGGATTGTCATCGACGACAAGCGCTACGATCTGGAGGAGGACTTGTTCGACAGAGAGCATTATTACGGCTTATCACGAAGGAAGGATGCGACTCGAACTGGCGCCAGAACCGGTATCGCCAAAACCGGTATCGGCCAAAATATCTGTATCACGATTTGCGGCGGCGGTTAGGCCCTTAGTGAGGTCGCCCAACGGGCAGCGCTTTTGCGGGGACCGCAGCCGGGACCTAGAGCATGATCGAGTCATATTGAATCGCGATCATGCTCTAATCTTTTTGGTTTGGTCGCATTTTCTGCGATGAACCGGCATCCACTTCATCGGAAAATGCTCTAGTTCGCCAGCGCCGCCGCTTCATAGCGATAGACCGTGCCGCCCTTCATCACGAAGCTGACGCGGCGCAGCGCCGTGATGTCGGCCAGCGCGTCGCCGTCGACGGCGATGATGTCGGCCTGGAGGCCGGGCTTGAGGGTGCCGATGGTTTTGTCGAGGGCGATGGCTTTGGCGTTGCGCGACGTGGCCGAGACGATGCCCTCCATGGCCGGCCATCCGTTCTGTACGCGGAAAATGATCTCTTCGACGTTGTGCCCTTCGGCCCCGCCCACGGCGTCCGAGCCGGAGATGATCACCAGCTTCGGCGCGGTGGAGAACATGGTTTTCCACCGCTGCCCCTGGCCCTGGACAAAGGCTTTCATGTTCACGAAGGCGTCGGGCGTGTAATTGCCGATGCCGGTGTAGTTCTTCTCATGCGCGATATAGTTCTGGGTAACGACACCCACGGTTGGCTCGAAAAGAACGCCGGCGTTGGCCATGAGTGTGAACGTGGGCGGCGTCGCCAATGAACCATGCACCACGGTCGTGCACTTACCGGCGACGACGCGCCTGATCGAATCGTCGCCGTGGGCATGCACCCAGACGCGCAAGGATTGCTTGCGCGCCTCGTCGCAGACCGCCGCCACCACTTCGGCGCTGAGGGTCGCGCCGCCGCCTTCGCGCGAGCTTTTGGACGCGAACATCTTGATGAGGTCCACGCCTTCCGCCTTGCGGGCGCGCACGAAAGCCCGCGCTTCGTCGGGGGTCGCGGTCTGGCTGGTGAACGCGGCGCCGGAGGTCAGAAGCCGCGGCCCGATCAGATCGCCCGAAGCCAGCGCCCGGCGCAGGATAAGATCGTCGGGCGAGCCGAGGCTCTGCACGGTGGTGTAGCCGCCCATGAGCGTCTTCTTGAGATTCTCGGCCCATTTGATCGCCTGTTTCTCGCGCGGGGTGCCTTCCGGGTCGGCGCGGCCGTCGTCGTTGAAATGCCAGGTGATATGGACGTGGGTGTCGATCAAGCCCGGCAGGACGGTGGCCTTGGCGAAATTAAAGGCCCACGGCCCAGCGGCGCCCTGTTCGACCGCGGTGATCTTGTCGCCCTGGACGGTGACGGTGGCGTCCTTCATGGACGCGCCGGCGCCGTCGATCAGCAAACCGGCATGGATGCGGATCGGCGCATCCGCGGCGGACGCGTGCATCCCGGAAAAGGCGAGGACTGCGGCGACAACGACTGCGGCTCTCATGAGAAATCCCCCTTCGGCGCGTCAAACCATTTCACACACATGGCGCAAGCCCCCCGGCGTGCCACGCAACACGTTCGTGCCCGAATGCCTCGTTTAGCGGTGGGCGCTTTGCAGCGCCTCGGCCCTGGTGGGCGCGGCCGGGACAACGCCGGCCACGGCCTTGTCCGGGTGTTCGATATAGACCTGCGCCATATTAAGTGTGATGGCGCTGGAGATCGCGGTCATCTGGCCGTCCTTGTCCGGATGACCGTCGGCGTTCTTGAGGATTTCCCAGTAGAACTCCCCGGCTTCCAGCTGTCCGTAGGACAGATGGTGCGTCGACCAGCTGGTGAGCCACCGGTAAAGCGATTCATTGTCGAAGTAACCGGCGATCAGGCCATCGGCGCTTTTGGGAGTCAGCTTCATGCGGAAGCGCATGTCGCGCACCAGCAGCGAACGCGGCACGCCGCCGAAGATCTGCCAGGGCCAGGTGCCGTCCTTGGATGCCGTGGTCAGCACGCCGTCCTCGATCTTGCCTTTGAAGGTCTGGATCACCTTCCGGCCGTAGGTGGTGTCCATGCGCTGGGTGCCGCCCGGCGCGACCTTCTCTCCGGTGGAGTCGAGCAGCAGCGGATCGCGGCCGCGGGAGACGGTCACGGTCACATCCGGATCATTGGCGAGATCATCGACTTCGGTGATCTCGAGCAGGATGCGGTTGTAGCCGAAGTCCGGGATCTGCTTGTTGGCGAACAATTGCAGCTGGCCTTCGGGGCCGCGGAACTGCGAGTTGCAGCCGGTGACGCGGTAGAAGGCGTTGTCGATGCCCTTCTCGCCCATGGGGCTGGTGAAATCCCTGGGCCCGACCTTACCGTCGAGATTGAGGCCCTCGGCGATAGTGCCGGTGACTTCGATGTATTCGAATTTATTTCCACCGAGATCGCGCGGATACATCTTCAGGGCTTCGCGGGCGAGCTGTGTTTTCTCCACCGGGCCGAGGTCCGGATACAGCGTCTTGAAAATCTCGCGCGGGCCGTTGGGTGAAAGGCCCCGCGGGCACTCGGCCTTGCCGTCGGCGGTCTGATACATGGTCCAGTGGAGATCGGTGGTGACATAGCCGATGCGGCGGTCCTTGATGATGGACTCGCCTTCGGCCGCCTGCGCCGAACCCCATGCCAACGCGGTGCATAGCGCCGTGGCGCTCAGAAATGTCCGGGACAGAGATGTCATGTCATCCTCCACGATCTTCGATGCTGGGCGCTGGCGCTATCCGCACATTATTTGATGGCGCTATCCGCGCCGGCCGCCAAACACTTCCCTGGTGTAGAAGGCACGGAAGCCGTTGCGCTTACCCTGCCACTCGCCCATGCCGTTGCCTTCGATGTCGCCCGGTTCCCGATCGCCGGCGTAGGTGTAGACCGGACGGCCGCGGTAAGCCCAGACCCTGAGCGCGCCTTGCTGGCCGGCTTGGGCTTCGCGGCCGGTCTTGGGGTCCACGGTGACGATAGACCATACCGCGCTCGGCACTTTGGCGTTGGCGGGCGCCGGCACATAGGGCCACATCTTGAGCGCCCGGTCCCAATTCGCGCCGCCGGCGATGGCGATGCGGTAAACCTGCGGGCTGTCCATGGTGTCGCAGGCCATCTGGTCCAGGGAGTCGTCGCCGCAGGTGTAATAGTAGATCGTCCTACCGTGGGCGTCCGCCAGCACATCGCCGGTCAACGCCATCTCGGTGGTGAACTCCGCCGGATGCGCCGGGCCCTTCTGGGTGTAGACATTGTGCCAGCCGGGCAGATCGTCACCGGCGATGCTCTCGCGGCCAAGGTCCTGGGAGTTTGTGTAAACCGGCTTCTTGCGGAACGCCCACTGACGTTCGCCGGGCGCGCGCTGGATGATGGTCCATTCGCCCTGGGGCTGCGCCGCGGCCGGGGCCAGGACCGGCCGCCAGATGCGCGCGCAATCGCCGGTGCACAGGGATTTGTTGGCCGGGTCCTTGTCCCAGCTGTAGATCGAGTAGTCCTTTTCATTCACCAGCATGCGGCCGGCGACGGTCGTGGTCACCTTGAAACCGGGGGGTGCGTTGAGCGGCGGGCCCACCGGAAGCCGCGCCGGCTGCGTGCCGCTGCCGCCGCTTTCGAGCGTACCGGAGCCGCCGTTGGCCACGCCGGGCGCCTTGTCGAGGATCGAGGTGTAAACCGGCAACTGATTATAGGCCCACTGCTTCTTGCCGTCGGGCCGCGCGATCACCGTCCATGCGCCCACCGGCTTGGCACCTTCGGGTGCCAGCAGCGGCGGCCACGTGGCCGCGCACGACAGGCGCTTGTCCACCTCCGGCAGGTCCATTCCCGCCGGCCAGGGGCTCATCATGCCCGCGGTCTTGGTGGTGGGCGTGTCGCCGCAGGTGGACTTGCCTTTCGGGTCACCGGAGAAACCGACCCGCATCGCCCGCTGCGGCCAGCTGTACAGGGTGCGCCCCTGGGCGTCGGCGAACACCGGCCCTTCCAGCTCGCTCACGACCACCTGGACACCGGCCGGCATCGGCACCTTGGCGTAGTCCTCCACCGGCTTCTGCTCGGCGGCGCCGGTTGACGCGCCCGTGGACATGAGTGTGACCGCGAGCGCTGCGGTGAAGGCGGCGGTAAGCGGCTGTTTCATGCGTCCCCCCCCCAAACGGGATGATGTCCCTCTTCATAGCATGACCGGCCGGTAACCGAGAGTCTTCTGGACAAGACCCGCGGGGCGGGCGCAGGCGCAGTGCCGGCGTCAGTTGACCGGCGCCGGCATCTTCGCACCGTCCGCAAGCCATTGAAGCCAGAAGGCCTCTTCCGCGCCGACCACCAGCACACCGTCAGTGGGCGCCATATCGACCGTGCTGGTCAGCGGCTGATACTGCTGGCCGTGGAGTCCGGAGATCAGCGCCCCGTCCAGATCCCTGACGAAGATATAGACCTCCGGCGCATAGAGATGGCTATCGAATAGAAGGTGCGGCTTGCCGGCAACGGAAAACGCGTTGACGGCGTGTTGGACACCGTCTTTGGTGACGACAAGATCCTTGATCGCGAGCGGATGCTCGCCGAAGCCCAGCCGGTCGGCGATATCCCCGCGCAGTTCGCTATCGACGCCCAGCTTCTGGGCCGCCTCAAACAGCGGCTTCAGGCCTTTCGCCGGCGGCGATTGCGCCGCCGCGCAGGCCGGCGCCAGCAGGATCGCGGCTATGAATAGAAGAACGTGGCGCATTGTCTTATCCCTTTGGCGTCAGCTTCAGAAGCTTGCCGTCGTCGGTCAGGACATACACGGCGCCGTCGGGACCGGTCCGCACGTCGCGAATTCGGCTCTTCACGTCGAACAGCAGGGCCTCCTCGTTGACGACGTTGTCGCCCGAGAGAGCGATGCGGTCCAAAAGCTTGCCCCGCAACGCGCCGACAAAAGCGCTGCCGCGCCATTGCGGGAACAGGGTGCCGTCATAGAAGGCGAGACCGGCCGGGGCGATCACGGGGTCCCAATAGTAGCGCGGCTGTTCGACTCCCGCCTTGGCGGTCAGGCCGCCCGCGATCTCACCGCCGGGATAATCGATCCCATGGGTGACCAGCGGCCAGCCGTAGTTTTTCCCAGCCGCGATCAGGTTCAACTCGTCGCCGCCGCGCGGCCCGTTTTCCTGTTCCCAGAGCCGGCCATCGGGAGCGAAAGCGATCCCCAACGCATTGCGATGGCCGATGGACCAGATCTCGGGTAAGGCACCCGCCTTGCCGATGAAGGGATTACCGGGCGCCGGCGCGCCGTCGGCCGTGATGTGGACGATCTTGCCGAGATGGGTGTCGAGCCGCTGGGCCACATCCCACGGCGGCGAGCGCGACCGGTCGCCGACCGTCAGGAACAGCGTGCCGTCGCCGGCCACGGCCATCTTGCCGCCCTGGTTCCCCGCGAGGGTCCGCGGCAGCAGCGGCGCCGCGCGGAAAATCACCTTCAGGTCCTTCAGCGCACCCGCGGCTTCGTCGAGCGCGGCGCGGCCGACGGCAATGGTGGTTTTGTCGTCGGCGGCCTCTTCGCTGTAACTGAAGAAGATGCGGCGGTTGGAGGCGAAGGACCGGTCGAGCGCCACATCGAGCAGCCCGCCCACGCCATTGGCGCGGACCTTGGGCACGTTCCGGACAGGTTCGGAGATGACGCCGTTGGCCTCGACAATGCGCAGCGTGCCGGAGCGCTCGGTCACCAGCATCTTGCCGCCCGGCAGGAAGGCCAGGCACCAGGGCGACTGCAGCTGGTCGGTGACGGTGGTGACGGTGAAGGGCGCGGTCGCGTGATAGGGCGCGCGCGTCTGGCCCGGAAAGTCCGGCTTATCGGTCGCAAGCTCGGGCGGGCGTGAGTCGACCGGCTGGCCCTCGATCGTGGCCGGCGCGGGAAAATCGCCCGGGAGGCGGATGGGAAGCGGCGTGACCCCCGGCGGCACCCCGGTAAGCTCGAACGGATCGGCGGCGAAAGCCGCGGGGATGGCCAAAGCGCCGGCAATCAACGCCGTCAGGAAACGCCGGTTCATCGGTTGCCTTTCACCGTTGCCGAGCCTCTCGCGGGACGCCGGCGAATTGTCCGCCGGAAGCCGTGGTCCGGTCAATGCGCACCGAGAGGCGCCAGGATGCGGCCCGGCGGGACTTGCCCTTCCGAGCCCTGCATAGGACCTTAGCCGCCTTCGGGAAAAGCGCAGGCTGTCCCGCGCAGTGCCGGTGTGAGGCTGGATGTATATCGCGTTCTTCGACCCTTCGGATATCGACTACAACGCCGATACGCCGCTGACCAAGCCCCTCGGCGGCACCCAATCCGCCCTGTGTTATCTCGCCGCCGCATTGTCGCGGCTGGGCCATCAGGTGACCATGGTCAACCGCACGGCATCCCCCGGCCGATACAACGGCGTGCAGTCGTTCGGCCTGACGGACGAAGGGCTCAGGTGCCTTCAGATCAGCGAAGTGGTCGTCGTTCAGAGCAGCGCCATGGCGCTCAAACTGCGTCAGGACCTTCACGTCAAGGGGCCGATCGTGTTGTGGGCCCATCATGCCTGCGACCAGCCGGCGGTTCAGCCGCTTCAGGATCCGCGCGAACTCAACGCCTGGAGCGGTTTCGTTTTTGGCAGCGAATGGAATCTGGACCAGCATGTCTGGCAGTTCGGCGTCCGGCCCGACCGTGCCCGCGTGTTTCACAACGGCATCTCGCCGCCCTTCGCCCTCCAGGCCGCGGCGCCGCCCTGGTTTGAGCGCGGCGCGGCGCCGGTGCTGGCTTACACCAGTACCCCTTTCCGCGGGTTGAGCGTCCTGCTGGACGCCTTCCCCGCCATTCGCGCCGCCATCCCCGAAACGCAGCTGCATGTCTATTCGGGCATGAGCGTCTACGGCGCGGAGGATTCGGAGTATCGCCTGCTCTACGAACGCTGCCGCAACACGCCCGGCGTCGCATACATCGGCCCCGTTGCCCAGACTCGCCTCGTGCACGACCTCGATGGCATCGCGGCATTGGCCTATCCCAGCACCTTCCCCGAGACCTTCTGCATCGCCGCCGCGGAGGCCATGGCCACCGGCGCCTTGCTGTTGACGACACATCTGGGCGCCCTGCCGGAGCTGTATGGCGACTTCGCGCAGATGATCGAGCTGGACACGGACCCGCGGAAACTGGCCGACGCCTATAGTGGGCTCGTGATTGCCGCGCTCGACGCGGTCCGCCGCGACCCCGCCGGCGCGGCGGACCGGCGAAAGCGCCAGATCGACTTCATCAAGGCAAAATACGCCTGGCCGGTCATCGCGGCGCAATGGGTCCCCTGGCTGCAGGACGTCGCGGGACGCGCACAAGGACACGCGCCGCGATTCTAAAGCGCTAGAGCATTTTCCGATGAAGTGGATGACGGTTCATCGCAGAAAATGCGACCAAACCAAAAAGTTAGAGCATGATCGCGATTCAATATGACTCGATCATGCTCTAACTATGCCAGCGGGTGAAGAGGGACGTCACCAGCGGGCGTCCGTTGCCGGCCTCGGTGATCGCCAGTTCGCCGGAGGAAAACACGCCGCGATCCCCGATATGCTCCCGCACCAAGGTGTCGAGGGACACCGCCGACATCCGGATCGCATAGGCGGTGACCACCATGAAGGCGTTGGCGGGCGCCAGCAATTGCGCGCAGGCCGCCAGCATTTCCGGCAGGTGGTCGAACAACTCCCAGGTCTCGCCGTTGGGTCCGCGGCCGAACTTGGGGGGATCGACGAGAATGCCGTTATAAGCATTGCCGCGCCGGATCTCGCGCTGCACGAATTTGCGGGCGTCTTCGACGATCCAGCGGATGGGCCGGTCGGAGAGGTTCGAGAGCGCCTGGTTGTGCCGCGCCCAGGCAACCGCGGTCTTGGAGGCGTCGATATGCACCACCTCGGCCCCCGCCGCCGCGGCCAGCAGCGACGCGACGCCGGTGTAGCCGAACAGGTTGAGGAGCTTGGGCCGCGGAACCGCGGAGCCGCGCAGGCGCTCCTTCATGAATTGCCAATGGGGAAACTGCTCCGGAAAAATACCGAGATGACGGAACGACGTGAGCTTGCATTCGATCGTCGCTTCGGCGACGCGTAAGCTCCATTCCTTCGGGCATGACGGACTGGTCGTCCATGCCCCTGCATCCTCATCCTGGCCGACGAACCGCGCATGCGCCTTCTCCCAGATGCCGGGCACCGCACGCGGACGCCACATGGCCTGGGGTTCGGGCCGGTCCACGACCACGGCGCCGTAGCGCTCCAACTTCCGGCCGTTGCCGGAATCCAGGAGTTCGTAGTCGGCGAAGCCGGGAGAACTGAGAATCTGCATCTTTGCGTCATCAATGTCTTAAAGTGATAGTCTGCCCCGAAAGCCAACGCCGTCAGTCCGAGCATCAAGGCATGCAACGTATCGAAAGTACGCAGAATAAGCGCTTCAAGACAATACGATCGCTCAACACCAAGAAATACCGGTCGGAGCTGTCGCTGTTCCTCGCCGAGGGCCTCAAGGTGGTGGCCACCGCCATGGAGAACGAATGGACGCCCAAGTACCTGGTGGTGACCCCGGAGGCCCAGGCGAACGACTTTTGCCGAACGGTGCTGCAATGGGCGGAGAAGCGCGGCGCACTCTGTCTCGAAGCGCCCCAGTCCATGGTCGACCTTCTGTCCACGAGCGAAAACGCGTCGAACATCGTCGGCGTGTTCGAGCAGCGGTGGGTGCCGGCGGAAAAAACCGCCCCGGACGGCGACCAGGTGTGGCTGGCGCTGGAGGAGATCCGCGACGCCGGCAACCTCGGCACCATCATCCGCACCATGGATGCCGTGGGCGGCGCCGGCATCATCCTGGCCGGGGATTGCTGCGACGCCTATTCGACCAAGACCGTGCGCGCCACCATGGGTGCGATCTTCAGCGTGCCCCTGGCGCGCATGACAAAGGAGGCCTTTCACGAGAAGCTGAAGGCCTGGCCGGGCGAGAAAGTGGGCACTCACCTCGCCGGCGCGGTCGATTTCCGCCGCTCCTATAAAAGGCCGGTGCTCCTGGTCATGGGAACCGAAGGGCACGGACTCTCGGCCGACGCCGCGGCCCTCTGCGACCGCCTGGTCAAGATCCCCATGGTGGGAAAATCCGATTCCCTCAATCTGTCGATCGCGACCGCGCTCATGCTGTTCGAGATCAACCGCGGGAATCTGGGCCGCCTCGGAGATTAGCGCAGAGCCGCGGCGATGTTGCCGCCGTCCACCGTCAGGACCGCGCCGGTGGTCTTGTCGGCCAGGGCCAGGCTCACGAACGCCTGCGCGACATCCCCGGCGGTGACTTCCTTCTCCAGCAGGTTGCCGCTCATATAAGTCTTCTCGGAGACGCCGCGCGCCCGGGACCGGCTGGCGATCATGGCGTCGGTCAGCAGCCCGGAGCGGATGCGGTCGGCGTTGACCGCGTTGGAACGAATCCCTTCCGCGCCGTGATCCACGGCATATTGACGCATCAACGACAGCGTCGCCGCCTTGGGCAGCCCATAAGGCCCGAAGTCCGGCCCCGGGTTCACCGCCTGCTTGGAGACGTTAAACAGCAGGACGCCGCCGAAGCCCTGTTTGGAGAAGATCTCGACCGCCGCCTGGGCGACCCTTTGATGGCCGTAGAAATTCAATTCGAAACTATCGCGCAGAACCTGTTCGTCGACCGTGCCGATCCTGCCCTGCCAGGCGCGGCCCGCGTTCGACACCACGATATCGAGGCCGCCCAGGGCTTGCGCCACGGCGGCAAAAGCGTTTTTCACCGACACCGCGTCGGTGACGTCGCAAGGGATACCGACACACTTCAGGGCCTTGGCCGCCGCGGCCAAGGCATCCCCGGCGAGATCGAGGATCGCCACCTCGGCGCCTTCCTGCCTGAAGGCCTGGGCCGTGGCACGGCCGATGCCGGAGGCCCCGCCGGTGACCGCGACCACGCGCCGGGCGAGACGCGCTTCCTTGGCTTTGCCGAGCTTGGCCTGCTCGAGCGACCAGTACTCCAGATCGAACAGGTCGGCCTCGCCGGCGCACTGGAATTCGCCGATGGCTTCCGCGTCGGTGATGGTCTGCACGGTGTTTTCCGCGATGTCGGCGGCGATTTTGGCCGCGGCGGCGCTGGCGCCGATGCCGAACAGGCCGACGCCGGGCACCAGCGCCACGCGCGGCAGCGCGTCGAGTTCGACCTTGGGCGGATGCTGGCGCTGGTTGTGCCGGGTGAAATAGGCGTGATAGCGCGCCGCGAACCGCCCGATCGCCGCGGCCGCGCCGCTGCGGAACGCGGCCAGGTCCGCCGCGTCCGGCGCCGGCAGGACAACCGGCCAATTCTTGGTGCGGATGGTGTGGTCGGGCGTCACCACACCCACCTGGGAATAACGCTCCAGGTCGCGCCCGTTGACGTAGCTGAGGATCGCAGGATTGCAGCGGAATTCCAGGATCATGCGCTGACCGTCGCTGCCGCCGTTCGCGAGCAGGCCGCGCAGGATCGGCGCGATCTCGGCGGGCGACGCGCGGCGTTCGGGCAGCCTGGCGGACACAAACGCCGGCTTGCGGTTCTTTTGCAGCCGTGTCTCCGCCGTCGAGACGTGTTCAATCATCCGCTCATAAGCTTCGCGGGCGCTGGCGCCGAAAGTGAAAATGCCGTGCTTCTCGAGGATCAGCCCCTCGACCGAGGGATCCGCCGCGAATACCGCGGCGGCCTTCTTGGCAAGCAGGAAGCCCGGCATGATGTAAGGCACGCGGCCCATGCGCTTGCCGTACAGGTCTTCGCAAAGCGCCGCGCCGTCGGGCTGGTCGCTGACCGCGAGCACGGCGATGGCGTGGGTGTGATCGATGAACTTATGCGGCAGGAAGGCGTGCAGGAGGGTTTCGACGGACGGGTTGGGCGCGGCGGCATCCAGGAGGTTGCACCGCTGGATGTTGACCATGTCCTCGTCGGAGAGAGCGGCCAGCGTCTGCAATTCAAGGAGCGGCGCGAGGCGCACCGCCGGCAGGCCGGCGGGTTCGATCTCGGCCATGTCCCAGCCGGACCCCTTGACGCACAGGACATCCTGCGGGCGTCCGAGCGGATCGTCGACCCGGGTCTTGACCGAAGTATTGCCGCCGCCATGCAGGACCAGGGCGGGGTCGCGGCCCAGCAGCCGGGAGGTGTAGACGCGCAGCGCGATGTCCGCGTTCACGCCCTGCCGGGCATAGCGCTCGATATGACGCCGGGCGTCATCCTCGGCCCACATGCTCTTCATGCGTTTCGACTCTCCTTGCGGCGGCGCGGACACCCGGCGCCGGGCTTAACCATCATTTCAGGAACCAGAGGCGCGCCGCGCTAGGGTGTACCGCCCGATTTCGCGGCGGGCATTTCATCGATCAGGAAGCCCTGGAAGTTGCGGATACCGAACTCCTGGCCGATCTGCAAGGCGGCGGGGTCGTCGACGCGGCTCATGATCATGGCGATGCCGCGGTCCAGGGTGCGTTTCACGAATTCACGGTGCGCGTCGGACGAGCTTTTCAGGTCGCCCTTCCAGTGCAGCTTGGCGATATGCGGCCGCACTTCGGCGAGGTCCAGCGACCCGACGGTGTCGGGGAAGATCTGGTCGACCGCGATCCTGCCGCCCCGCGCGAAGATCATGTCGCGCGCTTTGCAGAACTCCTCGAAGTGCGAGGCGATCATCGGCTGGGGGATTTCGAAGGTGAAATTCTCGAGCGAGGTGGTTTTCAGGACACTGTCGAATGTCTGGGTCAGGATCGAGTGGACATTGATATTGAGCGAACTCGGCAGGCCGTCCTTGGGCAGGAACGGCAACGAGCGCAGCATCAGCTGGTCGAGCATATGGGTCAGCGACTGGAACGCGCGCTTCGAACCGCGCATCTCGACGCCGGGGAAGAACGATTTCCGCAAAAGATCGATGCTGACGTAGAACTCGCGCATGGTGGGCGCCACGAACTGCGAATCGCTTTGCAGCACGATCGCCTGATGCCGCACGAATTTCCCCACGAACTCCTCGGGGCCCATATCCTTGAAGGCCTTGGCGACGCCGCGGATATCGTCATCCGTCAGTCCGCGCGCCCGGGACCTTTCGCTGGCGCCCCGGCGGCGGTCCGAGGTCTCGGCGGTGTCCTCGGCCTCCTTTGCGCCTTCCCCTTCCTCTTCATCGAACAGAGGCAACGGCTTCACCGCCTCGTCGGCATCCGCGGCGGCATCCAAGGCGCTCGTCGGATCGCCGCCGGTCCACTCCACGTAAATGGCGCGGTTCAGCATCGCCTCGACCGCATCCATGGTCAGGCGCGACAGAAAGCGCTCGTAGACCTCGGGCGCGATGAACGCGGCCTTGCCGGTGTCATCGGGATAGACCGCGGCGACGGCGCCGCTCAGAGACTCTCTCTGCGCGCCGACGGTGACCGCCTGGATGGCCTGTTGCTGTTTGTCCGTGCGCAGGCGGCCGAAGGACGCCGGAAACGGCGCGACAATCAGGTCGCGCTCGCCCGCGCGCACATGGGCGACCTTGAAATTCGGCAGCGCCTTGGAGATGCCGCGCGGGTCGAGGGCGTTCAGGATCGACGACCGCACGTTCTCCTTCCCCAGCCCGCCCAGGATATATCCCGAGACCTTCATGCTGTCGGCGATGGCCATCGCCTGCGCATCCTTGGCCGGCATCACGAGGATGAAACTGAGGTGCTGGAGCACCAGGCCGCCCCAGCGTCCGGCACGGAGATTCATCAGGAACTCGACGCCCGACAGGGCTGCCGGCCGGTGGGCGCAGATCACGCAGTCGACCGGCGTGCGGCGATCCTGGAGAACGCGCACCGCCAGGATGGACGACGGCGCCACATGCACCGCCGGCGCGCCCTCCGAGAGCAGGAAGCGCCGCAAGGCCTCGCCGACCTGCGCTTCGGAATCGACGACCAGGAACCGTGTCCGGGCGATGACGGTTTTTTGCGGCTTTTCGTCTGCGGGCATGGGAGCGAACGGAAACTTTGCTGCTTATTGTTCAATACCGCCGGCAGCGGACGCGGCTTGCCCCGGCGGCGCCACTATACCGTTCCGATTGCACCGGTATGCACCCAATCGCGAGGTTCGATGCAACCGGCAGCGGCTTATGCCATATCTGGGGGCTCCGCTAAACCGCACAGCGAATATCCGTGAAAAAGACCACACCGCCCGTAGAGAAGAAACCCGCCGCCAAGGCGGCAAAACCTTCAAGGATTGCCGCTTCCGCCTCCCGGCAGATCGATTTGCGGATCGGGGCGCTGGATGACTGGCGGGGCGACGTGCTGGCGCGACTCCGCGATCTCATCAAACAGGCCGATCCCGAAGCGATCGAGGAACTGAAGTGGGGCGGCGTGCCGGTCTGGTCCCATGCCGGCATCATCTGTACCGGCGAAACCTACAAGAAAGCCGTGAAAACCACCTTCGCAAAGGGCGCCGCGCTTCGGGATCCCAAGGGGCTGTTCAACGCCAGCCTGGAAGGCAACACCCGCCGGGCCATCGACTTCACCGAAGGCGGCAAGATTGACGCGGCGGCGTTCAAGGCGCTGATCCGCGCGGCCGTTGCCCTGAACCTATCCGCCGCCGCCAGGAAGCCGAAGAAGATGAAGGCTTAAGGCAGAGACTCCTGCCGGCCGAGATGGCATCCCTCCCAACGGAATGGCGTCGGGCTCGATAAAAGCGCGGTAGACCTTCTCAGGCTTGGTGGCAAAAACACGAAGGAGTCTGACGGCGTTCGGTATGGCGGTCTCCCTGGTGGCGGCGTGCAATCGCCGGATCAAAACAGCACGGCCGGTGTGATGTTCCGGCCAAGGCCTCGAATCGATACACGGTTCATGCTCTTATGTGACTATGTTCATCGAAGAATACTCCAACGCCGTACCCGTCGACCTGTGCGAGCGCATCGTCGCCGCCTTTGAGCGCGATCCGCGGCGCAAGCCCAGCCTGGTGATGGTGGGCGACCGCCAGATCGTGCATCAGGGGCGCTCGGGTACCGCGATCCAGGACCCGGCCGCGGGCTCGCCGGAGTGGCAGGCGCTGTTGGACGAACTGGCGCCGGCCTTCGAGAAGACCGCATTGGAGTACGCCGGCAAGCACCGCGGCTTTGTCCAGCTTGCCAAGCTGGACGATATCTACTGCACGCGTCCCAATATCGAGCGGGTGGATCCCGGCCAGCAGTTCGACTGGCACGCGGACCAAAGCGCCGCGTCGTCGGAGCGGGTGGTGGCCGGCCTGCTGTATCTGCGCACGATCACCGCCGGCGGCCACACCGAGTTCGCCGCGCAAGACCGGCGCATCCAGCCCGAGGCCGGGAAGATCGCGCTGTTCCCGCCGTTCTGGACACACCTGCACCGCGGCGTCAGCCCGGTGTCGGAAACAAAATATGTGCTCAGTTTCTTCTGGTCTTATGTGAAGGCCAGGCCCGGCGCCTAGACTCTGTTTCCGCTTCCTTGAATCGGAAACAGAGTCTAGGTCTTTGTTTGGTCGCATGTGTCGCGCGCTAACGCGCGCGAACCTTAATAAGCCGGCCTCCGGCCGGCGGACCGAACCGGTTTCCACTTCGGCCTAACATGCTCTAGGGTTACATCCCGCCTGCGCCGGCCGGCGCATCAAGCGCGAACCTGATGTCGAACAGCAGTATGTCGCGGCGGAGTTCGGGATTGGTGACAGGCTCGACCCCATGAAAGCAGGTCGAGGACTTGGGAAAGGCGACCAGCGTGTTGCGCCGGAACGGCAACGTCTTAACCGGATCGAAGCCGGCGCGATCCAAATAGGGGCCGCCGGGGTGCGACAGATCCGGGTTCTTTGCTGTGTAGAGGACCGTGCCGGCGTCCGCGTGGGCATCGCCTTCGGGCAGATAGAACAGCACCGACACCACCTTGCTGGGTGAGTCGGTGTGCGGCGGCAGATAATATCCGGCGCCATCGCGCATCAGAATCATCTCGCGGCGCAGATCGACGGCAGCGTCGGTGCGCGGAAACGGCACATCGCCGGACTTCATGCGCTCCCGAATCTGGCTTTCAAAGCGCGTGAGCCACAGATGCGTGAAGGCATCGTCGCAGTAGGTGGCAAACAGGTTTTTCCAGAACTTGCGTGAGTCCGGATCCGGCGCCGCCTGGTCCAGATCCTCGGACATCAGGACATGACGCGCCGGGTTATACGATTTGGAAACCCGGCCCGTGGCGGCCAGCTGCCGGTAGGCGGCGGTCGGCAGAAGCCGCCGGCGCAATTCGGCATAGAACGCATCGGGAAAAATATTTTCAACGACAATGTGGGCAAACGGCTGCAGCGCGATCGGCGTGGCTGCGATCCGCTCCATGGAATGGCGCTTGGCGTCAGCGAACATGGCGGCAGTTGACCCGAGTAGCCCGTCATTTTAGCGTTGGAACGCTGGGTTTTTTCAGTTGTAGCAAGCCGGGGACCGGGGTCAAGAGTGGCCACAGACGCGCATCTCAAGTCCATCGTCGCCGAATACGAGCGGACCAGCCCGGCCGTTCAAGTAGCTTTCGGCGCACACAAGCTGGTTTACGCGACGCCCAACAGTACGTGCCTGGCCCGCGTTGAAACGCTCACCTCGAAGGAGCCGCATACGCTGACCTGGCTGGAGTCCATGCCCGAAGGCGGGCCATTGCTGGACGTCGGCGCCAATGTCGGCATGTATACCGTCTTTGCCGCCGTGGTGCGCCGCGCCGCGGTCTACGCCTTTGAACCGGAATCCCAGAACTTCGGCATCCTCTGCCGGAACATTGTTCTGAACGGCTTGGCAGAACGGGTCACGGCCTGGAGCGCGGCGCTTTCCGACGAGCAGAAGTTTTCAAAAATCTTTCTGTCCGCCTTCGACGCAGGCGGTTCGTGCCACGCCTTCGGCGAACCTCTGAACGCCTTTCTTGAAACCGGCGCATTTCCCTTTGCCCAGGGCGCCTATTCCACCACGATCGATGCCCTGGTCGCGAGCGGCGCCATCCCTGTGCCGGCCTATATCAAGATCGACGTCGACGGCATCGAACACAAGGTCGTGGCCGGCGCTTTGTCCACGCTCCAGAATCCGGCGGTCACATCGGTTCTGATCGAGATCAACACACATCTCGCGGAGCATCGCGCCATCATCGAGACCCTGGCAACCGCCGGCCTCACCCACGATCCCGCACAATTCGCGACCGCCCAGCGCACGGACGGATCATTTAAGGGTGTTGGTGAATGTATTTTCCGGCGGACGTAGAGCGCTAACGCGGCGCGGCTTCTTTTTAACGCGGCGCGCGTGCGCCGCTGGTGACCAGGGCCGCGGACACAAAGCCGGTGCGGTTGCCGCCGGGGATGATCACCGTGAGCCAGCGCTTGTCGGCGCTGACGTCGACCACCTTCAATTCCGCCTTGTCGGGGAAAGTGTACAGCGGTGTGACGTCGCCGCCTTGTGTCGCATAGACCGGCGCGCCGCCGCGGGCATTGACGACATAGTAGTATTGCAGCGAGGCCATGAACGCCTCGGACGCATCCGGCAGCGGGTCATCGGCGACGGCCGGAGCCTTCGCGGCGGGCGCCTTGGGCGCTGGGGCCGCCGGCGCAGGCGCGACGGCGGCTTGCTGCACGCCGCAGGGCGCCGGCGCGGACCGCAGGTAGGCGACACGCTTGCCCGCGAACACGGCGCGGTCCCGCGCCGCCACTTCGGTGCGATAGCCGACGGTCGCGGCGTTGGGACTGTCGTTATACCAGTCGAGCGCCACGAAGGCGGTTTCCTTATCGGCCAGCGTGACGCGGAGCGGATTGCGCCGGGTCTTGTCGCGTGTCGGCTCGTCGTAGCTGGTCGGCAGCCAAGACACCTCGGAGGGCCCGGCGGGAACGTCGAGGATCACCATTTCGGCATTCTTCGAGATCGTCCCCACCAGCGTATCGTTGAGGTAGAGGTCGCCGCGCGGCACGCGCATGGCTTCGCGGGCCGGATAGTTCTGGTTGACGCCCATGGTGACGAAAATGCGCGCGCCGCAGGCCGGCGCTTCCAGCAGGTCCTGCGCGGCGTAAGCCGGCGCACACGCCGCCAGCGCCGCGCCCGTCACAAACAGAACTTTCGCCCGCAATCGCATCATCCTTTCCCGGAATCACCGGGTTGTTACCATAAACACGCGGGGACGCGTGCCAAATATGCGCCGCTTCGCCCCGTCCCGCCAATCACCCCGCCCAGGATCATGACCCAGACCTCCGTCCAACGTACGCCGCGCCCGCTTCCTGCCCTGATTTTCGCGTCCCGCTGGTTGCAGGTGCCGCTCTACCTCGGCCTCATCGTCGCCCAGGGCGTGTATGTGGTGCTGTTCCTCAAGGAACTGTGGCACCTGGTGACCCACATCACCACCTTTGGCGAGCAGGAGATCATGCTGGTGGTGCTGGGACTGATCGACGTGGTGATGATCTCCAACCTGCTGATCATGGTGATCGTCGGCGGTTATGAGACCTTCGTGTCGCGCCTCCGGCTCCAGGGCCATCCCGACCAGCCGGAGTGGCTGGATCAGGTCAACGCCAGCGTGCTCAAGATCAAGCTGGCCATGGCCATCGTCGGCATTTCCTCGATTCACCTGCTCCGCACCTTCATCGAGGCCGGCGGGCTGGGCCGGGATCAGGGCACCTACACCGAATCAGGCGTGATGTGGCAGACCATCATCCATGTGGTGTTCATCCTGTCGGCGGTCGGCATCGCCGCGGTGGAACGGCTGACGCACAGCGCGGAAGCCCACTAGCCCTTAACCCACTAGCCTTTGATATGACTGCCGGTGCCGTCGCCCTTGCGCGCCCACCTGCGCGCGCGGTTGATGGCCATCTTGCGGTCCACCGCCCGGTTGACGTCGAAGCCGCAGAGGGTCGCCACCCGGTACAGCAGGATGAGCACGTCGGCGGTCTCCAGGGCGGCCTCGGCGTGGTCGCCGGCCGCCACCGCCTCAAGGAGTTCGTCCATCTCCACCTTGGCCCGGGCCACCAGCACGGCGGGATTTATGGCCGGCCCGAAGGTTTCCTCGCCCCAGGCGGTGATGGATTTCTGATCTTCGGAGCTTTCCAAGGCGGCGTCCTCGCGGCAGGATGACGGACGCCGCAGTCATCGCCATTTTGGCGCGGCGGCGCAATACGCGATCCCGTTTCAGCAAAGGCCGTCATGCCCCACGATCATCCTCATCCGCCAGAAGGCCCTGTCGACTGGAAAAACAACGGGGTGAAGGTCATCCCGGGCGACCAGTTGGATTCCAATACCGCCCAGACCCCGGGCATGAACCGCCAGGCGGCGATCAACCTGGCGCGCGTCGGCGCACAGAAGATCTGGGCCGGCACCGTGCATATCCACCCGAACGCCAAGACCGGCGCGCATCATCACGGCCACCTGGAGAGCGTGATCTATGTGGTGAAAGGCCGCGCGCGCATGCGCTGGGGCGACAAGCTGGAATTCACCGCCGAGGCCGGGCCCGGCGATTTCATTTTCGTGCCGCCCTACGTGCCGCACCAGGAGATCAACGCCAGCACCGACGAGACCTTGGAATGCGTGCTGGTGCGCAGCGATAACGAGGCGATCGCCATCAACCTGGCGATCGAGCCGGTGGAAAAGCCGGAAACGGTGCTTTGGGTCGATCCGGTCCACCGCGCGCCGTAACCGGCCGGGAGGCGCCAACCTTTCGTCCTTTCGTATTGCACGGCCGCGGGGCGGTGCGGGTATGATCTTGCGCGTTTTCACAAAAGCCCGAGGAGGGGACCATGTGCGACGAAAATTCACTCAACGACATGACGGAACACCTGCAAAGGACCGGCGCGGACATGACGCGGCGGCGCTTCGGCCTGCTGGCGGCCGGCGGCGCGGTGCTGGCGGCGCTGCCGCGCGCGGCCAATGCGGTCGACACCAAGGACCAGGACATCACGGTCAAGACGCCGGACGGCACCGCCGAGGCGTATTTCGTTCACCCGGCCAGCGGCAAGGCGCCGGCGGTGCTGGTGTGGCCGGACGCCTTCGGCCTGCGCCCCGCGTTCAAGCAGATGGCCAAGCGCCTGGCTGAATCCGGCTATGCCGTGTTCGTGCCCAACCCCTATTACCGCGTCGCCAAGCAGCCGGCCCTGCCCGACGGCCTGGACTTCGCCAAGCCCGACGACCGCGCGCAGATCATGAAGCTGATGTCGACCTTGTCGGCCGACACCAACCTCACCGATGCCAAGGCCTTCATCACGTTCCTCGACGGCCATGCCGCGGTCGACACCAAGCGCAAGATGGGCACCACCGGCTATTGCATGGGCGGCCCCATGACCATGCGCACCGCCGCCGCGCATCCCGACCGTATCGGCGCCGCCGGGTCGTTCCACGGCGGCGGGCTGGTGACCAAGGACGCCAACAGCCCGCATCTCCTGGTGCCGAAGATGAAGGCCCAGTACCTGTTCGCCATCGCCGAGAACGACGACAAGGCCCAGCCCGACGCCAAGACGGCGCTGCGCGAGGCCTTCGACCAGGCCAAGCTCAAGGCCGAGATCGAGGTCTATGCCGGCACCATGCACGGCTGGTGCCCGCCCGACGCCGCGGTCTACAACAAGGATCAGGCGGAGAGAGCCTGGTCGCGCCTGCTCGCGACCTTCAAGTCGGGCATCGCGTAAGCGGCGGCCCGCCATAAGCTAGAGCATTTTCCGATGAAGTGGGTGCCGGTTCATCGCAGAAAATGCGACCAAACCAAAAAGATTAGAGCATGATCGCAATTCAATATGACTCGATCATGCTCTAAAGCCACAAGCAAAAAGGGCGCGGATCAAACCGCGCCCTTTTTTATGTCCGATTTTCAGCGGGCATCGGCAGAGCGAGCCATCAGGATCGGCTCGGACGCGGCCCGCTCCGGCGCGACGATGGCCGGTGCGAAGGTTTCCGCCTGGGCCATGGCCCAGGGTGTCTTGAAGCGGTCGTCGTCGGTTCCGGTCAGCAGTTCACCGGGCCGGAGGGGCCGGTACATTTCGGCGTAGGTCTTGATCCCCGCCGACGTGCGCCGGAGGAAGTGGTGCGGGCGGAACTGGCTGGGATGGTCGATCCCGGCCGCGGCCACCACTTCGGTGAGCACCTTGACGGTGGAACGGTGGAACTGCGCCACGCGCGTGGCCTTGCTCGGCACATACAGCGCCTTCTGCCGGTCGCGGTCCTGGGTCGCGACCCCGGTCGGGCACTTGTCGGTATGGCAGCTCAAGGACTGGATGCAGCCCAGCGCGAACATGAAACCCCGGGCGGAGTTGCACCAATCGGCGCCCAACGCTATGGCGCGGGCGAGGTCGAAAGCCGAGGTCACCTTGCCGCTGGCGCCGATCTTGATGTGCTCGCGCTTGTTGATGCCCGTGAGCGCGTTGTGCACGAAGGTCAGGCCGTCCCGCAGCGGCATGCCGATGTGATCGGTGAATTCCAGGGGCGCCGCACCGGTGCCGCCTTCGGTGCCGTCGACGACGATGAAATCCGGCAGGATGTCGGTGGCGATCATGGCTTTGCAGATCGCCAGGAACTCCCACGGATGTCCGACGCAGAGCTTGAAACCCACCGGTTTGCCTCCCGAAAGCTTGCGAAGCTCGGCGACAAACTGCAGCAGCCCGACCGGCGTGGAGAAGGCCGAGTGCCGTGAGGGTGAAATGCAATCCTGGCCGACCGGCACGCCGCGGGCGGCGGAGATCTCCGCCGATACCTTGGCGCCCGGCAGTACGCCGCCGTGGCCGGGCTTGGCGCCCTGCGACAGTTTGATCTCGATCATCTTGACCGCCGGATCGGCGGCGTTGCGCGCGAACTCTTCCGGCGCAAACTGCCCATCCGCGGTGCGGCAGCCGAAATAGCCGCTGCCGATCTCCCAGATGATGTCGCCGCCTTCGCGGTGGTATTTGCTGATGCCGCCTTCGCCGGTGTCATGGGCGAAGCGCCCAAGCCGGGCGCCGCGATTGAGCGCGGTGATGGCGTTGGCCGAGAGCGCGCCGAAGCTCATGGCCGAGATGTTGAACACCGACGCGGAATAGGGCTGGGCGCACTGGGGGCCGCCGATGGTCACACGGAACGCTTCGCGCGCGGGTTCGGCCGGCGCGATGGAATGGTGCACCCATTCGAAGGCGTCGCCATAAACGTCGAGCTGCGTACCGAAGGGCAGCTTGTCCAGCTGACCCTTGGCGCGCTGGTAAACGATGGAGCGTTTCTTGCGGCTGAACGGCACGCCGTCGTTTTCGCCCTCGAGGAAATATTGCCGGATTTCGGGCCGGATCTTTTCCAGGATGAAGCGGATATGCGCGAGGATCGGATAGTTACGCAGGATGCTGTGGTTGCGCTGCGCGATATCGCGCAAGCCGAGGAGCGACAGGCCGAGGGTGACCGGCAACAGCGCCAGGAACCAGGTATTGACGAAACCGAGCCCGATCAGAACCACCGACAGCGCCATGGCGGCGGTCAGGGCCAGGCGCCGCGACGCGAACATCAACCGAAACATGTCCATGGCTTCTCCCGGGGAAATCCGCGTCATCATACCCGCTTTACGCGTGAACGGCATGATTCTTATAGGGTATTCCGCGCGAGGGCCGGCGCGCGACGCGAGCCCTCACTTGCTCCACAGCTTGGGTTTGGCGAAAGCCCGCTGAAGGTCCTCCTCGTCACAGACCACCTCCTCGCTCCGGGGCAGCACATAAGCCGGACCTGGGGCCGGACCTGGTCCCGCCCGGCCGGCGGAGGCCTCGATGAAGTGCCTGGCGAAGACGCGCATCACGTGGTCGACGCCCAGCCGGTTCACCTGCCGCAGGTCGTCGGCGTAGTAGCGCCCTTCGGCCGCCGGCGACGTCACGATTTCATAGGATGGGAAGTAGATCACGTTCGGGAACCGGCGCTCGATCTCATCGGCCGCGGCGCGCAGGATCGACTTGCTGCACACCGTCGACGTCAGCACATGGCGGGGTTCATAGGTGGCCATGAGCGCCACCGGCGACACCGTCAGCAGGATCTTGAGCCCGGGGTTTATCTTCCCCGTTTCCCCGATCAGCGCCGCGAGGTCCGCCACGGTCTCGCTCACCGTGGCGTTGACGAACTCATGGCGTGCGGGATCGAACCGGCCCCCGGCCACGCCCGGCGCCAGCGGATAGACCGCGCCGTCGATGCGCGAGCGCCAATGTTCAGTAAGACCGAGAGTGAAGATCAGCCAGTCGGCTTCCTTGAATACCCGTTCGACACAGGTCAGGTGCCGCGCCGCCTCGGCGCGCACCGCCGCCGGCGACTCAAAGCCGTCCGGCGCGATGCGCGGCCGGAAAGCATCGACAAAACGGCCGTCCCGTTCCCAGACATCCTCCACGGGGCGGAATTGTCCGAGCGCACGGCGCAGCAGCTGCAACGCCTGCGGCGCGGAATAGACGTTGCCGTAGCGCGCCGAAAACACGCCGTAGCCCAACGCCCGCGCGTCGGCCGCGCTCAGCCCGGCGGGCGCCGCCTCCGGCACAAAATAGGTCAGGCCGCTCTGCGCGACATGGGCCGACAGATGTTGCGCGAAACAGCTGCCCATGGTGGCGATCTTGGCGCCGGGCGGGATGATTTCGCCGCGCACGCACGGGTCCAGGGCGCCCGGCGCCGCGAAGCTGACCGCCTCTCCCCAGAAAGCGGCGGACGGCAGGTCGGTATAGGGATTGGCGCTCATGCCGCCACCGCGCCGCTGAACCGCGCCAGATCGACGCCGGGAATGGCGATAGTCCCGGGCGCGAGACCCTTGGCGCGATACTGGTCGAATGAATAGGCCAGGAACGGCGCGAGGCCGCGGACGCGGACGCCGTCGCCCCACAGCCAGACATAGCCGCTGCCGGGCAATGACAGGTTCTCGGCGATCTCGGGGTACACCGGCCAGATGAAATACGACAACGCATCCAGCGCCGGCAGGTCGATCTCGCGCACGGCCGCGTCATATCCGAGCCTGAGCGCGATCAGCTTGGCGAGTTCGGCCATCACCGGCGCCCGCGGATGGGTGGCGGAATACATGAACAGGCCGAGGCGCTTGACGCGCAGATAAAAGCGCTCGAAGTCGGCGGCGAGGTGCGAGGCCGCGAACGCCTTGCGCAGCCGCGCGACGCTGCGGTCCCATTCGGAGAAATACCCGAGGTTGGCGAAAGTGGCGCGGTTGAACAGCGCCGCGCCCTGATCCGGTGACATGCCGTTTTTATATGCCCACACCGCGATCGCCGACGTGTACTCGGTACGGGCGGCGCCGGCCTGCGCATGGCAGACATCGGGATGGAACGCGGCGAATTCGACCAGGGGTATGCTGATGTAGGCGAGGTTGGGATGAGACCCGGCAAACGGCGCGCCGGCGAAATACGCCTCGCCGGCCTCGACATTGATCCAGACATCGATCTGGCCCAGGAGGTGCGCCACGTCCTCGGCGGTGGCGGATTTCTTCTCCAGCGCCGCCCGCGTCAACACATCGGCCCCCGGAAACAGCAGTTTCATGGCCGACGCCAGGCCGGGTGTCTGACAAAAAGCGGTGATCAGGATGCGGCGGATGGGGGAATGCATGGCGGCGATGGTAAATTTGCCGGGAACGGACAACAAGCTCCCAGCGGCGTCAGTTGCGCCCCCGGCGCGCCCCGGGTATGACCGTTTGGCGTAAAGCGTTTGGTGGGGAACGATGATGCGCCTGACTTTGCCGGCGGTGGTCCTGGGCTTGCTGCTCGCGGCGCCGTCCACACGGGCCGCGGAAAAGACCGCCGTCGACCTGGCCCTGGTGCTGGCGGTCGATGTCTCCTTGAGCGTGGACGAAGGCGAAAAGGGCCTGCAGCGCGTCGGCTATATCTCCGCCTGGCGCGAGAAGCGCGTGGCCGACGCCATCCGCAACGGCCCCATCGGCCGCATCGCCGTGACCTTCGTCGAATGGTCGAGCCCCTACCAGCAGGCGGTGGTCATCCCCTGGCGCATCGTCGACGGCCCCATGACGGCAAAGGCCTTCGCCGACGAACTCGAGAAGGCCCCCATCACGCCCGGCACCACCACCTCGATCAGCGGCGGCATCGATTTCGCCGCCAAACTGCTGCAGAAGAAGGAACACGACGCGGCGCGCATGGTGATCGATGTCTCCGGCGACGGTTACAGCGACGTCGGCCGCCCGGTGACGGAAGCCCGCGATGCGGCGGTGAAGGCCGGCATCACCATCAACGGCCTGCCGGTCATCAATGAGGACCCCAAGAAGAACGCGGCGCCGCCGGACCTCGATACCTACTACCGCGACAATGTCATCGGCGGCCCGGGTTCGTTCTATGTGACCACGCGCAATGTCGAGGGGTTCAAGGAATCCCTGCTCAAGAAACTGGTGCTGGAAATCGCCGGACCGGACTACCGGGAGCCGGCGACAACCGCCGCAGAACGTTGATTCAGGTCAAAAATACCCGAGTCATTGACTTTTAACCTGTTCACCCCTACATAGCGCCCGGCCCTCATGGCCAGAGTTTCTCGCGTTCGCGCGCAGGCGCCGTCGCCGCAGGCTTATAAAACGCCTCCGGCATACCGACAGAAACGGCGTCGTGTTCTTCGAGAATCCAACCCCTGACATCTTCCCGCTGGTTGCGTGCCCGACGGGTCTTAAAAAACCCGGTTTCCGCGGCGACGCCCTTGTGCGCGTCCCGATCGCAGAACCGCATGGGCGAATGAGTCGCGCATGCCAATAATGAAAGAAAACGACCTAATGACGTCCACCACCTCCGCCTTCGCCGACCTCGGTTTGATGGAGCCGCTGACCCGCGCCCTCGCCGCCGAAGG
>JAYRKL010000006.1:0-190161 GCA_041905795.1 Rhodospirillaceae bacterium
TGCGCGAAACGCGAAATCGCCAGCTTGGTGATCAGGGAGCCGAAAACCGGGACGCGCAGCGCCAGGCAGGACATCATGTAGCGCATCGCCTCCGACGACTTGTTGAGCGCGAAAATCGCCGCGCCGATGACAACCGGCGTCAGCAGGATCACCCACCAATAGGCGACGACGAAATCCGACGTGGCGATCAACGCCACCGTGATCGGCGGCAGTTCGGCCTGGTTGCCCTTGAGGAACTCGACGATGCCGGGCACCACCACGCCCATCATGAACATCAGCATGGCGGTGATGATCACCAGCACCAGCGCCGGATAGCGCACCGCCTTGACGATGCGCTGGCGGATGGCGTCTTCCCACTTGGTATGCTTGGTCAGATGCTGGAAGGCCTCGGTCAGCTTGCCGCTTTCCTCGCCGACCGCGATCAGCGCCGAATAGAGGTCGCCGAAGATCTTGGGGTGCTTCTCGAACGCCTGCGACAACGGCGTCCCGCCGGAGACGTCGTTGAGCAGGGTCGTGGTCATGTCGCGCACGCGCGGAACGTCGGTGGAATCCCGCACGTCGGTCAGCGAATCGAGCAGCGGGACGCCCGCCGCCTGCAACTGTTCGAGGTGGACGAAGAACTGGATTTTTTCCCGCGCGCTGATGCCCCGCACCATGGCGCTCGCGACCGCGTTCGACTTCGTGACCTTGCTGTCCACCAGCATCAGGTCGAGCTGCTGAAGCTGCTGGTGCAGGTCGGTCTCGTTGTTCGCGTTCAGCTTGCCGCGGACCTGGCGGCCGGCCGAATTGATGGCGCGGTAAGCGTATTGGGGCATGGGCGATCAGAACCGGTCGGTGAAGTCGACGATCTTCATCGCCGCTTCCAGGCTGGTCTTGCCTTCCAGCACCTTGGTCACGGCGTCCTCGATCATCGGCACGAAGCCGGTCTTTTCGGCGGCCTTCTTGATCTGGCTGAGCGGCGCCTCGTTCAGCACCAGTTCGTCGACCTCGTCGTTGAACGGCAGGATCTCCGAGGCGGCGATGCGGCCCTTGTAGCCGGTCTTGCGGCAATTGTCGCAGCCCTTGGGGTGCGCGATCATGGGCGGGTTGGCCGCATCGGCGCGCAGCAGCCTGCATTCCTCGGGTGTCGCCGGCTTCATCTCCTTGCAGTCGCACAGCTTGCGCACCAGGCGTTGGGCGATGATGCCGATGATGTTGCCGGTCATCAGGCTGGGTTTGAGGCCGAGGTCGATCAGGCGCGGGATGCAGCCGGCGGCGTCGTTGGTGTGCAGCGTGGTGTAGACTTGGTGGCCGGTCATGGCGGCGCGCAGGGCCATGGTGGCGGTGCCGGAATCGCGCACTTCGCCCACCAGGATCACGTCGGGATCCTGGCGCATGAGGGTGCGGATGCCCTCAGAGAAGGACAGCGAGCTGCCTTCGCGCACCTGGGCCTGGCGGATGAGCGACAGCTCGTATTCCACCGGATCCTCGAGGGTCATGATGTTGGTATCGAGCGAGTTGATATAGGCCATCATCGCATAGAGCGTGGTGGTCTTGCCCGAGCCGGTCGGGCCGGTGACGATGATCACGCCTTCGGGCTTGGCGACCATGCGCTTGATCAGGCCGAAGTTGTGGGGCGTGTACCCCAGCTTGTCGATGGTCACCAGCGCCTGGGATTTATCGAGGATGCGCAGCACCACGTTCTCGCCGTGGATGGTCGGCAGCGACGAGGCGCGGAAGTCGACCTTGCGGTTGCCGATTTCCAGGGTGAAGCGGCCGTCCTGCGGATTCAGGCGGTCGGCGATGTTCATGCCGCCCATGAGCTTGATACGGTGGCAGGCGGCCGCCCAGTGGCGCTTGTGCAGGGTGCGGATCTGGGTCATTTCGCCGTCGATGCGGTAGCGCAGGCGCAGGAAGTTGCCCTCGGGCTCGAAGTGCACGTCGGACGCGCCGCTCTTGATCGAATCCAGCAGCAGCGCGTTCACCAGCCGCACCAGCGGATGCAGGTAGCCGCCCTCGGTCTGTTCGACGTACTGGGTTTCCTCGTCCTCGCCGGCTTCGAGGGATTCGAGTTCCTTGAGGATGCCTTCGATCGAAAGCTCGTGGCCGTAATACTGGTCGATGGCCTTCTGGACGTCGGTCTCCGAGCACACCAGCGGCTTGACGGTGGTGCCGGCAGGGAAGAACCGCTTGACCTTGTCGATGGCGAGGACGTCGTAGATGTCGGCCATGGCCAGGCGCAGCGTCTTGCCGTCGAACGACACCGGAAACACGCGGTAACGCTGCGCGGCTTCCTTCGGCAGCAGCGCCAGGGCCTCGGCCTCGACCACCGTCGAACCGGGAACGAAGCGCTGGAAGCCGGAGCTTTCCGCCAGCACCGCCGACAGGGCCTGCTCGGTGATGAAGCCGAGTTCGACCAGCAGTTCGCCCAGAAGTTTGTTGGACTTGGACTTTTCCTGGAACGCGACCTCGAGCTGGTCCTTGGAGATCAGCCCGCGGGCGACCAGGAGGTCGCCGATGCGCGCGGTCGTCGGCTTGGTCGCTTCGGCGAGAACCGCCGACAGGGCCTGTTCGGTGATGAAACCGAGGTCAATGATGACCTCGCCGAGCAGCTTGTTCGATTTGGCCTTCTCCTGGAAAGCGGCTTCGAGCTGGTCCTTGGTGATCAGCCCGCGTTCGACCAGGAGGTCGCCGATGCGCACCTGTGGCGCCGCCGCCCCGGCTTTGTCGCCGTCCATGCCGTCCCCCGTGGAAACCCCTGTTTTAAGGGCAAAATTCTACACCAGCGCGGGCCGGCAAAGCGAGGCTTTCAGGGCAGATATGGCAGGCAAATAATGTAGGTTTTGGCCGGGTCGTAGGGCGCGGAATCGGGCTCCGTAAAGTGGTTGTGGGCCTCCGCCGGGTCCCACCGCGAGGTGCCGCGCAGGCGGCCGGTGGCGACATTGCCGTCGTCCATCTTGCGGTCGATCGCCGCGGCGGCGTCCCCCGGGATTTTGGTCAGGCACAGCACCTGGTTGAGGCCGAACTCGTCCGCGGCGAAGCCGAACACGCCGCCGTACATATGTTCCGGCTGGGCCGACTGGCCGACGAGCGCGGCGTCACCCTCGACATACTGGCGCCGCCGCAGATCCTGCCAGGCCAGGTATTGCTCCCCCAGCGGGTTGACGGGATCGTCGAGATCGCCGTCGATCTTGCCGTCGCCGGCGAAGCTGACCGGCTGACCGCCGACCATGACAAGCGACGGCTGGCGCCCATCGCCCGGCGCGCGCGCGTCATCGCCCGGAAGCGCGGCGCGGTCGGAGACGTATTGCATGACCGCCGACTGATAGCCCTCGATCTGATGGGCCAGCACAAAGGCGCGCATGGCCAGGATCGCCGACGCGCCCTTGAGGGTCATGACAAAGATCATCCCCAGGACCATCAGGGCGATGGTGAGTTCCATGCCGCTGAACCCGCGGCTGACGGCCGAAGATTTCATATCCCCCGTCCCAGAAAGCCGCTCCGGCACCAGAGTCAGCCGGCAATCCCTTTGCCTAAAACACATGTGGCGCGGACTTCAAGTCCGCGCCACATGGCAATCCAGATATCTGGAGTGGTCCTATTCGAGCAGGAACGTGACAAGGCACTCGGGGCTGGTGAGCGTGGCATAAGCCTCGTTGCCGCCAGCGCCACAGTTACCGGTGCCATTGATGGAACGGATATTGCCGGAGTTCGGCAGCCCGTCGTCGTACTTATTGTCCAGTTGGAAGGTTCGGACCGGGGAAATCGCCGAGTTGCCGGAGGCAAGGTTACCGTTGGCGATCCAGCGATGCAGAATCAGCCAGTGGCCTTCCTTGGAAGTGCCGGAGGTGCTGCTGGATCCCTCATCCGTGCCGTAGGTCACCGAGAGGCCGGACTGCGGGAAGGCCGCCGCGGGAAGCGGCGAAGGAGCAGAGCCCAGGCCCGAGAAGGATCCGGGGTTGGTGCCGGACGGGATGACGCTGCCGCCGCCGATAGCATTGGCGGCCAGCAAATGGTTCCAGAACTGCACGGTCTCGCCATTGCCGGTCGCGTTAGCCAACGTGACGAGAGCAGCCCGGTTCGCCCGCGCCGTGCCGACCTGACCATTGTCATTGCCGTCGGCTAGCAAAGTGCTGATCGCCACGCTGGCGCGGCTGTAATCGCCGGGATAGCCCTTGAAGCGATCGATGAAGGTGGTGACACCGGACTTGATCTGGTCGATCTGGTTGATGGCGTTCTTCTGGCGGGCGCTCTCGATGAGTTCCTGGCCCTTCAAGATACCGCCGACGATCAGGCCGATGATCACCAGCACGATCGACATTTCAATCAGCGTGAAGCCACGCTGGTTCGCGGTCGTAAACTTCCCCATGGAATCCCCCAAAACGGTCGCGTTCACTTTCGATCACCGCGGGCCATTCGGGCACGCGTACTTAATGTATTGGCTATCATAAGTTCGGGGGTTTTGGCTAGCGTAAACATGGCCGCGGCCGGGGTTTGATTATCTCGAGATATCAGTGTCTTGCAGAAAGCGCCGAAGACCCTGGCGGAGCCCGGCGGCGCAACTTCTGAGTGCTTTTCAGCCCTAGCGGGTTAACCGGTGGAGGATGTCGTTAACCAGAAATTTTTCCTGGGGGGTCAGCGACTCGGCCCAGGCCGCCGCCAGCCCCTCCAATTCCGTCCGCGCCTCGGGCAGCCGCCCGAGCTTTTCCAGGAAAAGCACCGGCATCAGGCGGATCACCACCGGCAGGTCGGGGATATCCAGCGCCACGAGGCGGCGCGACAGCGCCAGGGCGTAATCGAGGTCATGCAGGTGCACCTCGGCCATGATCGCGGCCTGCACCAGCCAGTAAAGCTTTTCCCGCGGCATGCGCAGGGCGTCGCGTTCGATGAAGCCAATCATGGTGCGGACGTCGTCGCTGCGCGGCGTCATGGCGAAATAATGCGCCGCCAGTTGCAGGTGGCCTTGCGCCTGCGGGTCGAGGGATTGCAGCGCCTCGAGCCACGACAGGACATAGGCATAATTGTAGTCGCGCATAGGTGTTGAACGTCCGCCGGTGTCGCCGGCGTTTTGCAAATCCAGCAGCCAGGCGCGGTAGAGGAACTGATCGTCGCCGAGGGACAGCGCCTTGCGCGTGCGCGCGTCCGGCGCCGGATCGATGATGGAAAGATCGGGACGCAGAAGCCGGCCTTGCCAGGCGACGGCGCCGTGTACCGCCGCAACCGCCGTCAGCAGAAGCCCCAAAGTCCCATGGGCGGCGCGCATGGCTCAGAATTGCTTCCGGCGCAAATCGAAGGCCGCGGCGCCCAGCACCAGCAGCAGGAACAGCGGCGCCTCGGCGCCCAGGAAGCGCCATTCCGCCGGCGCGTTGCCGTACACCACCCAACGCGTCTGGGCGAACAGGTCGAGGCGCGGGATGAACAGGAGGGCGGCATCCAGCGCCCGCGTCGCGACCTTGGTGAGGATCGATGCGTCTTCCACCGTGATGCGGATGCCGACGAAATATCCCATGAGCCGCGCCAGGGCGTAGAACCCCAGCGTGAACATCACCGTAGAAGTTGCGCGTTCCAGCATCAGCCCGGCGAACACCACCACCGCCATGACGATGGCGCATTCGGCCACCAGGCTCACCGCCCACACCAGCGCGCCGGTCGCGCCGCCGGCGAAAGCCACGATCACTGTCGCGAACATACCCGACATGAGCGCCGCCAGCACGCAGAGGCCCAGCCAGTACGACAGCACGAATTTGCCGCGCGAGATGGCGCGCGCCAGGATCGCCTCGACCTCGCGGCTCTCGAACAGGGCCTGGATATGGAAAGCCGCGAACACCGTGAGACCGAGCACCAGGATGAAGCGCCCGATGGCCGCCGCGAACGACAGGCTGAGCTGGAACTGCTCGGTGACGACCGTGCCGCCAAGGAACAGCGACAACGCGGTGGATGCCGCCAGCAGGATCGTCATGCCGGTCAGCAGCCGGTCACGCAGCGCCGTCAGTAGGATCAGGCGGATAACGGCCTTCATGACCGGACTTTAAAACCGCGACTGACGTGAACCTTATTCGAACACCACCGGGCGGGGATCGGGCGTGAACGTCTTATACAGCCGGATGTCCTCGTCGGTCACCGTGCCGGGGGCGTTGGACAGCGAGGCGCGGATGAACACCACCAGCTCCGTGACTTTCGTCGTCTTGACGTTCTGCGACGCGAGTTGGCCCAGGAGCGGAATGTCCATCAGGCCGGGGACGCCCTGGCGGGTGGTGTTGGCGGTTTCCTGCATCAGCCCGCCCATGACCACCGTCTGCCCGGATTCGAGGTTGACCAGGGAGTCCATTTCACGGACCTCGATGATCGGCACCTGCGAGGTAACAGTGGGAATATTGCTATTGTTCTGCTTGGCCACGGCGATGGTCACCGCCACGCCCGGGTCGTCGACGAAGCCGGTGATGCGGGTGATGGAGGGCCGCAGGCTGAGGGAAATCCGCTTGGTGACCGGGTCCACCGCCGGCTGCACGCTGACGATCAGGCCCACCGGCACGGTCTTGATCTGGCTGGTGACTTGGGTGCGCGCGGCGGTGGTGGCCGTGCTGTCGGTCACGTTCACCTGCAGCTGGAAGAACACCTGGTTCTGGGCGACCTTGAGCTGCGCCACCTGGTTGTTGAGCACCGACAGGCGCGGGTTGGAGAGCGTGCGCACGGCGCCGAACTGCTTCACCAGTTCGCCGGCCAGCGACAGGTCGTTGCGCGGCACCTGCACGCCGTTGACAAGCTGAGTCGGCCCGAGAATGGCGCCGGTCCAGGTACCGGTCAGGGTCGGCGCGATCAGTTCGGCGGGGATGCCGGCGCCGAAACTGGTGGAGAAATTGAGGTTCTGCCTGCCGCTGACGGGCCCGAGCACCGCGTTCCAATTGATGCCGGCGCGGAAATTGTCGTTGAGGGTGATTTCCAGGACCTTGGCTTCGATCACGACCTGCTGGGTCAGCGCCTCGCGCACATCGCGCAGGTAGCGTTCCACCGCCTTCTGCTGGCGCTGGTTGGCGAACACCGTGACGATGCCGGCGTCCGGGTTGAGGCTATACCGGCTTTGCTGCGCCGCCGCCGCCCCTGCGTTACCGCCGCCCCCGGCCGCCGCGAGCTGCGGCGCGGCGGGATCAGCCTGTTTGGCATCCTGGGCGACATTGGCGTCGACCTGGGCCTGGAGACCGCCCAGCGCCGCCGCCTGTCCCAGGAGTCCGCCGGCGCCTCCCGCGCCGCCCCCCGCACCGCCGGCTGCCGCGGCGGGCTTCGCTCCCGGAGCGGGCGTTGCCGGCGCGGCGGCCGCCCCCCCCCCCCCCCGCGGGCGCCCGGGGGGGGCTCCCCCCCGGGGGGGGGGGGGGGGGGGGGGGCGCCGGCCGCCGCCGGAGCCTTGGCGACCTCGGGCACATAGGTCCCGCCGGCCGCGGAGCCGCCGTTGCCGCGGCGCGACTGAACGGAGGTGAGGATCTGATTGATGTTGCCGCCGATGGCGCCCCAGAAATTGGAGGTGGTCGTGGAGTTGACGTCGGTCGACGATTTGTTGTTGCCGCCGCCGCCGCCGCCGCCGCCGATCGCCTGGGACGTGGACGCGGCGTCGGTCGACGACGACGCGCTCGACGTCGCCGAGCGGGAGACGTTCAGGATATCCATGCGGTATTGCTCAAGGTAGGGGTCGTCGAGTTCCATCTTGAGCGTGTTGCGCTCGTACTTGTAGCGCAGCTCCGCCAGGTCGGAGATTCGCCCAACCACCTCCAGGAAAGGCCGGTCGGTGGCGGTCATGATGACGCCGCCGGAAATGCGCGGATCCATTTCCAGATCCACCTGCGCCTTGCGCGCCAGCTCGATCAGGATGTCGCGTACCGGCGTGGACTCGGTGACCGCCAGCGATACACGGCGCGTGTCGGCCAGTTCCGGCGCGCCGGGCGCCGCCAGGACGGACTGGAACCCAGGGATCGGCGGCTCCTCGCCGCGCGCCTGCGGCGCCGGAGCATGGCGGCCTTCGAGGCCTTCGTATTGCTGCTTGCTGACCCCGGCGTTGGTGTCGAAATCGACGTATTCCTTGACCTGGGCGCAGGACGTCAACGCGGTGCAGAACAGGAGCGCCGCCGCCGCCTGCCTGAGGGGCGCCGTCCTCACGGGCCGGGGGCTCGCACTTGTTGCGCGCGGGGAAGCCGCGCCGAGACCCAGCGGGCGTGCGAGCCGATCCATTTTCATTGAAACCCCCGATACCTACGCCATCCGCCCGCGCGTCTTGCGCGGCGGACCGTTCTTGAACATCTCCGTGCCCCGGACCCAAGTCCCGGGTGCACCCCCAGCAGTTCGCCACAGGTACCATACCGCCGCCCGGCCAGCCATAGCGAGCATTGCCGGGGCGGGCCGCAAACACGCCACCGGGCTTGTGAAATTTCCTTTGCCTTTCAGTGTCATGACCAAAGACCGCCGATGTGCCGGATGATTTGATCCAGGACCGCGGCGGCCGCCGCCAGGCTCAGCCAGAACGCCAGCAGGAGCGGCGGCCCGAACGGAAAGGTGGCCGTCCGGCGCAGGCGCAGCCACAAGACCCCGAACATCACCCCCAGCGCCCCGCCGATGGTCAGGAACAGCAGCAGTTGATCCACCGGCAGCGCCACCCCCGCCACCGCCAGCAGCTTGGAATCGCCCAGCCCCAGGCCGGACCGGCCTGTTGCTCGACGAAAGGCGGCATCGAGGATAACCCCGAGCGCGAACAGGGCG
Source organism: Rhodospirillaceae bacterium (assembly GCA_041905795.1). Taxonomy (GTDB): domain Bacteria; phylum Pseudomonadota; class Alphaproteobacteria; order Rhodospirillales; family Rhodospirillaceae; genus SHVO01. The sequence goes on from JAYRKL010000006.1 coordinate 8,722, forward strand.
GCGCCGGCCGCGGCGCCGGCGGCGAGATCCCGGTCCACGGACCAGCGCCAGGCCGCCGCCGCCGCCAGCAGCACCAGGAGCAGGCTGTCCGGCAGGCGCTGCTGTTCGAGGTCGATGACGGCGAGCGTCATCATCACCACCGTCATGAGCGCCAGAAGACCAAGCCGCAGGGGATCGCCCTCGAGCCACACGCCGGCGGTGAATAGGATCATGGTGGCGAGTTCGATGGCCGGGTAGCGCCGGGAGACCGGCGCGCCGCAATGACGGCAGGCGCCCCGGTTCACCAGCCAGGACAGCACCGGCACCAGATCGCGCGCCTCCAATGTATGTCCGCAGGCCGGGCATCGGGACCGCCCGCGGGCGACGCTGACCGCGCGCGGCTGGCGGTAGGACAGCGCGGTGACGAAACTGCCCATCACCAGGCCGACGGCGGCGGCCGGGAGCGTGAGCAGCGCCGGCGGCGGAAACACGATCACGGCGTGCGGGATGGGGCGGTTTCCGCGGCCGCGGGCTGGAGCAGGCCGCGCACCACAACCGCCTTGTCGCGCGCCCACCCCTGGAGCGCGGGGCTGTAGGCGAACAGCGCGATCACCGCGGCGATCTCGGCCGCGACCACGCCCAGCAGGACATGTTTGACCCAGCGGCGGCGGATGCGCAGGGGCCGCGCCAGCTGCGGCGTGTCGTCGATGGCGGCCTCGACCTGCTTCTCGCCGACCTGGATCGCGCCCTCGCCGTAAGCTACCAGCAGCGCCTTGTCGGCGAGGATGTTGATCACGCGCGGCACGAAATTGCCGCTCTCGGCCAGGATCGCCATGGCGCGATCGGTGAAGATCGGGAAATCGATGCCCTCGGCGCGCGCGGTCTTGACGCGGTGGCCGATGTAATTCACCGCTTCGGCGGTGTCGAGCGGACCGGTGGTGAAGGAGAACCCGATGCGCTGGTTGATCTGGCGCAGGTCGGGGCGCTGCAGAAGCTCGTCGAGTTCCGACTGGCCGAACAGGACGATCTGCAGGAGCTTGTTGCGCTCGGTTTCGAGATTCGAAAGCAGGCGCACCGCTTCCAGGCCGGCCGGCCCCAGGGCCTGGGCCTCGTCGACGATCAGCACGGCATTGCGGCCGAGCGCATGCTGTTCGAGCAGGAAGGTGTTGAGCGCCTGGAGCATCTGCGGCCTGGTGCCGGTCTCCAGGCCGAATTCGGCGCAGACCAGCGCCACCAGGCTGTCGGGATCGACCTGCGGCGCGTTGAGGTAGGCCACCGCGTCGTTGGAGCCGACGAGTTTACGCAAGAGCAAGCGGCACAACATGGTCTTGCCGGTGCCGACGTCGCCGACCACCTTGAGGATGCCGGTGTTGCGGGCGATGCCGAACTGGATCGACTGGATGATCTCGACATGCTTGTCGATCGGGAAGTACTGGTTGGTGTTGGGCGTGAGGGTGAACGGATGTTCCTTCAACCCGAAATGCGCGAGGTATGGCATGCCTGCCCCGCCTACTTCACGCGCAGGTAACGCAACCGCCGTTCGATTTCGGTTGAGGACAGCTCCGGCGGCGCCCGGCCTATGGAAATGGCGCTCAGCACCTCCTGATAGGCGCTGACCGCCTGCTCGCGCAGGCCCATGTGGTCCAGCACCAGCGCGAGATTGTACTGGTACATGGCCGATTCCGGATTGAGGGCGGTGGCGCGGCGCAGATAGTCCAGCGCCTGCTCCATATTGCCCATCCGGGCGTAGATCAGGCCGATCTGGGCCTTGATCGGGCTGAAGGTCTGATAGGTCTTCTCCAGATCGACCAGCCGGCTGACGGCTTCGGCCGGGGCGCGCTCGCCGACAATCGCGGTGACGTTGGTCAGCGCTTCGCGGTTGTCGGGATCGATCTTGAGGACCTGGTCGTAGGACACCTGCGCCTCGTCGAACCGGCGCAGCTTCTGCAGCGAGGCGCCGCGGCCCAGCAGCGCCAGCACGCTGTTCGGTTCCGACTTGAGCGCCTGGTCGTAGAAGCCAAGCGCGGTGTCGTAATCGCCGCGCAGCAGCGCGGCGTAGCCGGAGGACACGCTGCTCTGCGCGGTCTTGGAGACCTCGCGCACCTGGACGGCGTTGCCGACGCCCGACAGCGCGAAGTCGGCGCGGGCGATGGCGATGGGCGGGTTCAAGGCCTGGGCGGGCGAATCGCCGGCCAACTGCGCCGGAGGATCGCGCGGCGGCGCTTTGGCGGCGGGCGCGGGTGCCGCAGGAGTAGGAGCAGACGGCGCCTTGGCGGCAGGCGGCGCGGCAGCGGCCGGCGGGGACGGTTCCGCCGCCTTTTCCGTAGGCGCTGCTGGTGCTGGCACTGCCGAAGTTGGCGCCGCGTCGGGCGCGGGCGGCGGCGCGGACGCGGCGGCGACCACGGCCGGCGCTGGTTCAGCATGCGCCGGTTCAGGTTGCGCCGGCGCCGCAGGCGCGGCGGCAGGAACGTTGGCAGGCGCCGCATTGGCGGGCTGCGGGGGCGCAGCCGCGGGAGCGGTTGCGCGCGGGACAGACGCCGGCGGCGTCAGGACGGCTACGTTCTGGGGCCGCGCCGGAGGTTCCGGCGACAGGAAGAGAACGCCGGCGATGATGCCCGCCCCCAGGACCGCGGTGCCGCCGATGGCCGCCCAGCGCATCTTGCCGCCGCGGCCGCCGCTCGGCTTGAGGGCGCCCGAACCGGACAAGCGGCCGGCGTCAACCCCCGCACCGGCGGCGTTCTGACGCTGCTCGTTTTCTTTCTCGGCCTTTTGCAGTGCCTTGAAAAGCACGCTCATGGAAATCGCCCCAGCAATCCGCGCGCTCTCACCGTCCTAGACCGGGAAGCGCCGGATGCTCCTTGAATTCTCGGTAGGGACGCCCGTCACCCCGGCCAGCGCCCCAAGAGACGTTAACCTATTATATGAAGTGCGCCGGGGCAAGCACGGGGCAAACGGACAAGCCGTTGATCGCACGACACTTATGTCGCCGGTGCACAGCAATTCGGCTTGGCCGCGCTTATCCGGCGCGCGCGCTGAGAGCCGCTATTTTCCCGGCAGCGCCCTGATAATCCGGGCGGATCTCGACCGTCTTGCGATAAGCCTCCAGCGCCGCAACGAAATCCTCCGCACCCTCACAGGCATTTCCGAGGTTGAACCAGATCGTTGATTCGCCCGGAAGCTCTTTGACGGCCTCGCGCAGCAATGCCACGGCTTCGGTCCACTGACGCTGTTTCGTCAAGGCTGCGGCGAGGTTGTTTTTGATCCAGCCATTGGCCGGATCGATGTCCCGGGCCCGGCGCAGCAGCACCGCAGCCTCATCGACGCGTCCTTGCCGGGACAACAACGCGCCGAGATTGGTGAGAATCCGCACCCGGTCCGGGGCGAGTTCGAGCGCGCGACGCAGACTTGCCTCCGCACGGCCGGCGTCTCCGGCCTCACTCAGCGCGATCCCCAGATTGCAGTGGGCCTCGGCGTAGTCCGGCCGTAGAACGATTGCCGCTTCGTAGCTTGCTGCGGCATCGCTCGCCCTACCCTGGCGCAACAAGGAATCACCCGTGGCTTTCAGGGTCTCGGCCGTTGGGCCGTCGTCGTTTTCACGGGTCACGACAAGGGACGAGGGCGTAAAAATCGTTGCGCTTCCGGCAAGCGCCTCGGCATTCACCCCGCCATAAAGCGGCGTTCGCGGAACCGCCGGGCGGGTGGCATGCAATTTCTGGATATCGTTAAAGAACCCTTCGACTCCTTGCGTCGACGCCCAATCGCCCGCCGCTGCAAAAGCGCGGTTAGCATAGCCATCAAAGTCATCCAGCAGGCGCCTCAGTGCTGAGTCAACAGACCAGAATTCATAGACGTCGAAAGTCGTACCGATGTCGCCGTAATCGTCAATCCATCCGGACAAGGTTGATCGCGCAGGAACGACAACCGGAATACCGCTGGCGATCGCCGCCGAGGTCAAACCCGAATGCTGAACCGAGTAGCGGCGCTGATCATAGGGACATAGCATGACATCGGCTGATTCGATCAGCCCCACCCATTCTGAATATTCCACATCGCGATCAATTAGTGTCACGCGTGAATCCCGCGCCGCCAGGTCCCGCAGCCGGGCCTGGGCCTGAATCATCAATGCAACAGGCGTACCTACACTGTAGCGATAGTCAGGATCGCTATTGTGAATCTGGAATCGGACATCCGTATATGCCTCGAGGATGCCGGCAACGATGTCCGGCAGAAGATGGTAGCCCTTGCCGACTTGTTGATGACCCATGCTCGCAATCGTGATCGGGCGTTTACCCGCGCGGTTGCGTGGCTTACCCAGCGCCGGGGTCGGGAACGGCAGGACTCCCACCGTCTGCCCCATGAGCTTGGTGTAGCCTTCCGAGACCATCGAATTGTATGTGATGACGTGCAGCGGGCGGTTCCCGACAATGCTTAGATACTGGGCCGCGTAGCGGCACAGCAATGGCTGTGAATTGACGCTGGGGTTCGGAGCAACTGCTTCTTCCCCGCCGGCGGGGTTTTGGTTGAACCGCACACCCACGCTGCCTCCCATTTCGACAACGATGACCGGACAATCCGCCTCCGGCAAACGCGCGGCCCATTCGATCGCGGCCAGCAACTGTGCGGCGCGCGCGGCATGGACCAGCACTACGTCGTCCCGGCCAATTCCCGGCAATCGCTGGAAATCCATCCGCGTTGCATCCTTGGTCAGGAAGAAGGCATTCAGCCAACCGCAGAAAGGCGTGCCGTCATCTCCAAGATAAGTATGTGATGCAAAGTGCGGGATGGCGCCCGTCGCGGCGCGGACCGCGGGATCGATGTCGTGGAATCCGAAAACCTGCACGGGGATACCGCGCGCCTTCGCCCCCTCGACCAGAAAGCGGCAGGCATTTGGATGATGCCCGACATTCTCCGACAATCCGGGATCGGCGATGATAAAACGCATCTAGTGGTCCAATTCTAACATTCGCATCCCGTTTCCTGGCACTCGCTTGCGAATGTTAGAATCATAAGGACCACTAGAATATATGTATCTAGTGGAGCTTATGGATTTGACATTCGCCTCGCAGGGCTTCGGCCCGCGCGGCAGCGAATGTCAAATCCGCTCCACTAGAGCATGATCGAGTTATATTGAATCGCGATCATGCTCTGATTTTTTTGGTTTGGTCGCATTTTCTGCGATGAACCGGCATCCACTTCATCGGAAAATGCTCTAGGCGTACCGGCCGGGGGTTATCACCGTGACGGCGTCACCTGCGTCGCGCCCCTGCAAGACGCGCCAGGGGTCGATGACCGTGAGCGATCGGGCAAGCGGGAAGGCGGTCGAGAACGCGGGCCATGGCGTCATGATCAAGGCCACGTCGGCCGTCGCCAGGGCCTGATCCGCGCTGTCGGCATAAGCCACGGTTTCGCCAAGCACCCGCCTGGCCAACTCCATCGCTTGCGGATCCGTTACCGTCACCTTGTACCCCTTGTGCGCGAGCACCATCGCCAGGCCGATGCCGTGGCTGCCCTCGATCACCGCCGTGTGCGGTTTGTACGACATGCCCAGGATCGCGATCCTGCCGCCAGGGGCTGCGTGCTTCTCCACTAAGCGGACGGACCGCGGAACTTGATGGCCGTTCACGCTGTCCGTCGCCAACGGAAGATCGCAATTCACGCCGAGACCGCGCGCGAACGCGACAAAAGCCCTGTTATCGCGCGGGAAGCATGGCCCGCCGTAAGCGGTGGCTCCACGCAGATACTTCTTCCCGATCCTGCTGTCGGCCCCCAGCGCCGCGGTGACGACGTCGGCGTCGGCGTCGGGCACGTGGTCGCACAACTCCGCGATCATGTTGGCATAGCTTATTTTCGTCGTGATGTAGGTGTTGAGCGCTATCTTGCAGATCTCGGCGTTGACGAAATTCATGCGGTGAACCTCCGGCGACGACACCGTGGTCCGCCTGTAAATGTCCGCGAGGAGAGCTCCGGCCCGGTCGTCCGACTGGCCGATCAGGACCATGTCCGGCCGCTCCATATTGTCTATTACCGATCCCAGCGCGATGAATTCGGGGCTGTAGCAAAGGCCAAGCTCCGCGCCCACCGTGCGGCCGGAGGCGGCCTCCAGCACGGCCGCCAACGCGGCCGTGCTGCCCGGCATCACCGTACTTGTGATCACGACCAGATGGTAGCGATCGGAACGACGCAACGCGGCGCCGATGCGGATCATGGCGTCGGTCAGGAATTGGTTCGAGAAGGTATGGTCGTCCGCGCTGGGTGTCGGCACGATGACGAAGATCGCGCCGCTTCCCGGAATGGCGTCGTCATAGTCCAGGGTCGCGCGGAGATTCGCCCGCCCGGAATCGATGGCGTCCTGCAATCCCGGCTCCTGCACCGGCGCACGGCCTTCGTTCATCGCCGCAACCAGCCGCGGATCGACGTCAAGCCCGACGGTCGTGAATCCGTGCCTGGCGAACACTGCGGCCATGGGAGAGCCAAGCTTTCCCAGCCCCACAACTGCGACACTGCTGATCCGGTCAGCCACGCGCGGTTTCCGCCCGAACCTGCCGTTCGACCCAGGGGTACGTCAGCGCCAGTCCTTCTTGGAGACTCTTGCGCGGCGACCAGCCCAGCACCCGGCCAATCAGCATGTTGTCCGACCTGCGGCCGCGCACGCCGAGCGGCCCCGGCACATGGCGCAGCCGCTGCTGCTTGCCCGCGACCCCCATGACCATTTGGGCGAGATGGTTAATCGAGACCATTTCCTCCGAACCGATATTGACCGGCGCGCCGAAGTCGGACCGGGTCAGCCTCATGGTCGCTTCAAGGCAGTCGTCGATGTAGAGGAACGAGCGCGTCTGCAAACCATCGCCCCAAATCTCGATTTCGCCGCCGTCGGGAGCCTGCGCGACCTTGCGGCAAACCGCCGCCGGGGCTTTCTCGCGTCCGCCGTCATAGGCGCCTTCCGGCCCGAAGACGTTGTGGTAACGCGCAATGCGGCAGGCGATACCGAAGTTACGGGCGTAGCTCTGGTAAAGACGCTCGGAGAACAGTTTTTCCCACCCATACTCCGAATCAGGATCGGCCGGATAGGCGCTGTCCTCGCGCGTGACCGGCTCGTCCGTGGTGGTCTGGTTGCCGCGCGGATAGATGCAAGCCGATGAGGAATAGAACACGCGTCCGACGCCGTGAACGCGGCATTGTTCGAGTACATTGATGTTGATCGACACGGAATTGCGCATGATCTGGGCGTCGTTGTCGCCGGTGAAGATATAACCGGCGCCGCCCATATCGGCGGCCAGCTGGTAGATCTCGTCGAACCGCCGGTCGACCACCGCGCGGCAAAATGTCTGCTCCGACAAGTCGCCCCGCAGGAATTCATCGGCCGCGGTCGGCGAGAACTCGGGGTGCTTGAGATCGGCCCCACGCACCCAGAAGCCCTCGCGTTTCAGCGCCTTGACCAGATGCGCCCCGATAAAACCGCCGGCGCCGCTTACCAAAGCCGTCTTCATTATTCCCGCATGCATTTCCATTGTGACGCAAAGGCGCCGCGGATGAGGTTATAGAGCCCCCGCCCCGGCAAATATAGGCGGGGTCGGCCCGCCTGAAACACCTTTTTCCCCTGTCCTGACGGCGGGCTAGTATCGACACCGCACCGCAACCGCCCGACGTACAGCAGCCGGCGGTCCGGAGGCCGGGATCTGCCTTGTCCGAAGGGGAAAGATGTGCGCGTCGATATCGAAACGGTCAAAGAATATTGGGATCGCCGCCCCTGCAATCTGCGCCACTCGCAGCAACCGGTCGGTAGCCGGGCCTATTTCGATGAGGTTGAACGGCGAAAATACATGGTCGAACCTCACATCCCCGGCTTCGCGGAATTCGAGCGCTGGCGGGGCAAGGATGTGCTGGAAATCGGCTGTGGTATCGGCACCGACGCCGTGAACTTCGCCCGTGCGGGCGCCGCCTACAGCGGCATCGAACTCTCACGCGCCAGCCTGGATCTGGTGCGGCGGCGTTTCGAGCTTTTCGGCCTTACCGGCAGTTTGATGGAAAGTAACGCCGAGGACCTGGGGAGCATAGCAGCCGGAGGGAGCTTCGATCTCGTCTATTCATTCGGGGTGGTCCATCACACCCCTCGCCCGCGCGCGGTTATCGAAAGCGCCCGCCGCGTCATTCGCCGTGAAGGCCTGCTGAAAATCATGCTCTACGCCAAGCATTCATGGAAAGCGGTCATGATCGACGAGGGTTTCGACCAACCCGAAGCACAATCAGGCTGTCCGATCGCGTTAACCTACGACAAGACCGATGTTGAAGATCTTTTCCGCGGATGCTTCGCGATTCAAGATATTCGCCAGGCGCACATCTTCCCTTACGTCGTCGAAGATTACCTGGAGTATCGCTATAGAAAGCAGCCCTGGTTCGAGGTCATGCCGCCCGATATGTTCGCGGCGCTCGAGCGGCATCTGGGTTGGCATATGCTGATCACCGCCACTCCCATCTAGACTTTCAAGGGCGGGGCGGGACCGTCAGGGGGGCCGGCGCCTCCCCCCGCATGTGGCGCGCCCAGATTTCCTCGTAGGCCCACTCCACCCCGCGCACGAACCGCGGCGTGTCGAACAGCGCGCATGACGGCCGGGTTTCCGTCAATCTGGCGCGCAGGGCGCCGCGGTATGCGGCATCGAGTCCGATTTTCACCGCCAGCTCTTCGTATTCGGCCGGCGAGCGCGTGACCAGTTCCTCGAACCCCGCGGCGCGCAGAAGGCTGGCGGCGACCCGTCCGGGGAAAGCCGGGCGAAGCACGGTAACCACCGGGCACCCCACCCAGAGCGCGTCGCTCGCCGTGGTATGGGCGCCATAAGGCCAGGTGTCGAGGAACAGGTCGCAATGCCGGTAACGCGCGAGATGCTCCGCCGGCGTCAGGCGGCCGCCGAACACGATCCGATCGGGCGCAATCCCCGCAGCCATGGCTTCTTTGCGCAAATTCTCGCGTGCGTCCGCCGTTGCCCCGAGCAGGAACAGCACGCTGTCGGGGACGCGCCCGAGGATCCGCATCCAGATGCGGAAAACCTCCGGCAGAATCTTGCGGGTTTCGTTGAAGCAGCAGAACACCACGCCGGTCTCGGGAAGACCGAGGCCGCGCCGCGCCGCGCTGGACGGGGCCACAGGACGTTTGCGATCATTCACCTGATAGGTATCCGGAAGATAGATCGGCGCTTCGGAAAAATGGACCGCGTTCTCCGGCGGCAACACCGTCCTGTCGACCATGATGTAGTGAGTAGCCGTGGAACCCGATGTGCCAGGAAATCCGAGATAGCCCACCTGCAGCGGCGCCGTGCGGGACAAGAGGATATCACGCCGTATATCGGATGTATGGCCTGACCCCAAGTCGACCAGGATATCCACGCCGGCGCCGGTGATCTTGCCAACCGCGTCGTCGGTCCAGTCGCGCTCCAGGTCGAAGAACTGATCGAAGGCGCGCCGTATACGATTGCCGATGGCGGAGCCGTCATCGGACACGACGCCGAAGCCGATGACCCTGAAGCGCCGCCGGTCGTGCAGTTCGAACAGCTCGGCGAACAATTGCGAGGTGGCGTGATTGTAGAATTCGGACGACATGTAGCCGACGGTGATGCGCTTTGGATCCCCGCGCCGGTATTCGCCGGTGAACGGCCGGGCGGCCTGCCCCGCCAACGCCATGTGGCCGGCCGCGCAGCGGTGGAGCAGGGCGGAATCCTCGGTGAATCGTGTGGCCATAAACGGCGTCATGGCGACCGGCTCCCGGGCGAGGTCCTTGAGCGCGGCTGCCCGCAGCCCGTCAAATTCCTGCCACTGCGCGTGTTCGAGCGCTTGATCGGCAGCCAGGGGCGCGAGGCGCGGATCCGTCCCACCGGCGCGCATGGCGCCGCGCGCCAGGGGCGCCGAGGCCCAGGGCACCTTAAGCGCGCTATGCTTGGCGATTGCATAAAGTCCGGCGGTTGCTTCCCCATGCCAGGGCGCCAGCGAGAGTGTGTAGCTAAAGAAGCGCTCGGCCTCGGTCACCCGGAACTGACTGAGCAACAACGCCCCCAAGGCGGCAGCGATGTCCGGCGACCGCGGCGCGCGCAACAATTCAGCCCGCAGCGTTTGTTCGTCGCGGCCGTCGAACACCACCCTGTCGCGCAAACCCAGGATGTTGCGCAGGCGCCGGACGGCGCACGTGCGCCACGCCGGCTTCACCTCCCGCGGCCAGGGCGTCAAGATGTTCGAGGTCATACCCAGCTGGGGTCCAAGCTGGTCGAGAGCGTCGTGCGCCTCGTGGTACCCGGGCGTCAGCATCACCGCCTGGGCGAATGAGTCATAAGCGCCTTTCGGGTCGCCCAGAGTCTGAAGCGCGAGGCCCCGACAATACCAGGCCTCGCCGTAGGTCGGGCAGGCGCGCAATGCAGCGCCGAACTCCGGCAAGGCATCTGCATAGCGCCGATCCATACTCAGCTTCACGCCGGCGACCGTGTGCGTGACAGCCGCGAGCATGGCCACGCGCGCTTCGTAGGAGATCATTGGGTGGGCGGAAGCTTGGCCTGAATGTAGGCTGCGGCGTCCATGCGGCGGGCCTGCCGCGCCACCTCGGCCAGCAGGAACAGGACATGCGGATGATCGATGCGCTTCAGAATGAACCGCGACAAGATGATGCGCGCGAGAAACCGCAAGGCGAGGCTTGGCTTGCCGGCATCCTGCATCACCGGAAAAGCCTGTTGCGGTGATGCATGTGCCGCCGGCGCGGGGGCTTCGCCCGCCCTCTTCTTTTCGTCGCTCCTGCGCTGATGCCTGTTCACGATCGCCTCCGCCGGACCATTGCCGGCGTTCCCCGGTACCGAGGCAATCTAGTTCAACCCGCGGTCTTTGCGCAAACCCGGGGCTTTCCGGCGCCGGTTCGCTCTTTCGCGCGGGCGAATTATTCTCTAGAAACGGTGCTCAAAATCCGGCGTCCCATGGCCCTTCCGCAGCAAAACTCCGCAACCCCTCCGGCGCCGCCCCTCGACCTGGGCCGCCTCACCGACCGCGATATGTGGGCGGGGTTTGCGCCCAAATTGCATATCGAGGACCCGGAGATGCTGCCGCGCGCTGCGCCGGTCCTCTTCAACGACGAACAGACCCGGGGCGTGCAGGGGCTGATGCGCAAGGAAGGGTACTTCCACGCCGCCGCCGTCAATTGGGGCCTGGACCTGCCGCTGATGGTCGAGACCGTGCTGGCGCTGTCCGCCGCGTCGCTGCCGCCGGTGTTCGCGTTCCTGTTCGACGAATTCTGGGTGCCGTTCCGCAAACTGGCGCCGATCTACCAGTCGCTGCTGGGCAACTACGCCATGCTGCCGGATTTCTGGCTGTGGCACGTCGATCCCAAACGCGCCGAGTCCGGCTGGGCGCCGCACCGCGACAAGGGCATGATGTCGCTGTTCCCGGACGGAACCCCCAAGTCGATCACCACCTGGATCCCGCTGACGCCGGCCACGCCGCTCAACGGCTGCATGTATATCGTCCCGCTGCAGCACGACCGCACTTACGGCACGCCGCAGGAGAATACCCATACGTTCGAGATGCAGAGCGTGCGCGCCCTGCCGGCCGTGCCCGGCGATTTCTTCATCTGGAATCAAGCCGTGCTGCACTGGGGCAGCAAGACCGCCCCGCATGCGCCGGGCCCGCGGATCAGCATGGCCGTCGAATTCCAGCGCGGCGACGTCGCCTCGTTCCACGACCCGCTGCTCAATCCGCACGTGACCTTGCCGTTCGCGGTGCGCCTCAAGCTGATCAGCATGCAGATCCTGCAATACCGCCACATGTACCGAGTCCTCCCCGAGGTCGAGAAGATCGCCGTCGAACTCCAGCACTGGAAAGTGTGAGGCGGCCGCAGGCCGTCTGATACGAACAGGGGTTCGTGGCCGCGAGGAAGCGATGACGGGCCGGCGTATTTGGGGAACGATCCCGGGCAATCGCCGTCACCCGCGAAATCTCAGCGTTTCCACCAGAAGGGTAAATGCCGACGAGGCATGTCGCCGGTGAGGATAATAAAGGTGATAGCCGGGCAGATCGGGGGTGAATTTGCCCAGCACCCGTACCAGCACGCCTTCGTCGAGGAACCGCTGGACCTGGTCGAGCGGCAGATAGGCAAGGCCATGGCCGTCGAGCGCGGCATCGAGGATCAGGTCGATGCTGTTGAGGGTAAGCGGCCCGTCGATCCGCACGCGCGTTTCGCGCCCGCCGCGGATCAGCCGCCAACCGTTCAGCGTGCCGGAGGTCGGCAGTCGCAGATTGACGGCGCGATGGTCGATGAGCTGCGCCGGCGAAGCCGGAACCGGGTGCAGCCGGAAATAACCGGGTGAGCCGACGATCGCCATCGGAGTGTCCGGCCCAATCCGCAGGGCGATCATGTCCTTGGCGACGTCTCCTCCTAGCCGGACACCCGCGTCGAACCGGTCGGCGACGACATCGGCGAGGCCGTAGTCGATAGTAATCTCCACCTTGATATCGGGGTTGTCGGGAAGCAGCCGCTTCATGGCCGGAACGATGATCGTTTTGGCTGCGTGCTCCACCGTCGTGATCCGGATCGTTCCGGACGGCCGGTCGCGCAATTCGCCGAGCGAGGCGACGGCGGCGTCGAGATCGCGCAGCATCGGGCCAAGTGTCGCGATCAAGCGCTCACCGGCCTCGGTAGGGGCTACGCTGCGTGTCGTCCGCGACAGCAGCCGCATTCCCAGCCGCTCCTCGATCCGACGCACGATCTGGCTGAGCGCGGATTGCGCCATGCCAAGACGGCGCGCCGCCTTCGTGAAACTGCGCTCCTCGGCGACGACGACGAAGGCCGCGAGGTCGGCGATTTCGTCCCGCCGCATTCATCACCTCAATGATAGGTTCAATAAGGATTATCCGCCTAATCCCCATAATCCTTCTGGCCTAGATTACGTCCATCGGCAAGGGCGAACCCCAATGAACGTCGCGCCAAGCCGGCAAGCTTCAACATTGGAGACCGGAAATGGGCAAGATCAGCTTCGCCAACGCGAACAACAGGACGATCATCATGTCGGCGGTGATCAATTTCCCCGAAGGCTTCGACGAGAAGAAGCGTTACCCGGCGATTGTCGTGTCGCATCCGGGCGGCGGCGTGAAGGAGCAGGCCGCCGGCACCTATGCCAAGAAACTCGCCGAACAGGGTTTCGTCACCGTCGCTTATGACGCCTCCTATCAGGGCGAGAGCGGCGGCGAGCCGCGGCAGCTGGAGAATCCCTATATCCGCACCGAGGACGTCAGCGCCGTCATCGACTATCTCACGACGCTGGCTTACGTCGATAGCGACCGCATCGGCGCGATGGGCATCTGCGCCGGTGCCGGCTACACCGCCAATGCCGCGATCCAGGACCGCCGCATCAAGGCGATCGGCACGGTGAGCGCCGTCAACATCGGTGCGATGTTCCGCAACGGCTGGGAAAACAACATCAAGTCGATCGACGCACTGCCGTATGTCGAGGCCGGATCGAACGCCCGCACCTCGGACGCCGACGGCAAGGGATACGCGACGATGCCGCTCGCGCCGCTGAAGGAGAAGGATGCGCCGAACGAGGAGCTGCGGCAGGCGTGGGAATACTACCACACGCCGCGCGCCGAATGCGCCACCGCGCCTGGTGTCGCGACGCTGCGCAGCCTCAACCAGATCATCACCTACGACGCCTACCATATGTCCGAGATATATCTGACCCAGCCGATCCAGATCGTGGCCGGCAGCAAGGCAGGCAGCAGGTGGATGAGCGACGACCTGTTCGATCGCGCCGCCAGCACCGACAAATCCTTCCACATCGTCGAGGGTGCCAATCACATGGACCTCTACGACGGTCAGAAGTTTGTCGACGAGGCCGTGTCGGTGCTCGCGCCCTTCTTCCGGATCACCCTCTCGGCCGCCGCTACTGCGGCACAAACCGCCGCGTAACCGAGATACCGATATAATGAGCGCGCCGCGCTCCACCTTCGACAGGAGACACAGATGGAAATCGTCAGCACGGAAACCGTCAGCATTCGCAATCCCGGCATGTACTGGGATATCGCCGCCAATATTCACTTTCCGCCCAACTTCGATGCCGGCAAGCGCTATCCGGCGGTGGTCTCAAACCATCCCATCGGCAGCTGCAAGGAGCAGACCGCCGGCAATGTCTACGGCGCGGCGCTGGCCAAGGCCGGCTTCGTCGTCATCGTGCCCGACGCCAGCTTCCAGGGTGGCAGCGGCGGCGAACCGCGCTGGATCGAAGATCCCGAGCAGCGCGTAAAGGACTATCGCGACGTCATCGATTACGCTCAGTCCCTGCCTTATGTTGATCGTGACCGGATTGGCATCCTCGGCATCTGCGGCGGCGGCGGCTACGCGATCAAGGCCACGATCATCGACAAGCGGATCAAGGCGCTCGTCAGCATCACCGGCGTGAACTTCGGGCGGCTGATGCGCGAAGGTTTCAGCAACTTCGATCCGGTCGGCGCGCTCGAAGGCATGGCCGCGCAGCGCACTGCCGAGAATGCGGGAGCAGACGAGCGGATCAACATCTTCCTGCCCGGCAGCGTCGAAGAGGGCAAGGCCGCCGGCATCGCCGACATCGATGTGCTGGAGGCGACCGACTATTACCGCAACCGTTGCCCGGCCGAGGGATCGGGCACGCGGATGCTGGTCTCACATGCCGCACCGGCAATTGCATGGGATGCTTTTGCCTTCGCCGAAACGCTGCTGACGCAGCCGATCATGGTGGTGTTCGGCGACAAGCCGGGCGGTTTCGGTGCCTATCGCGACGGGATGGAAATCTACGGCCGTGCCGCGTCGAAGAACAAGGAATTGGTCGTGGTCGAAGGCTGGTCGCACTACGACCTCTACGACCAGCCCGAGCCAGTGCGTCTGGCGCTGGAAAAGCTAGTGCCGTTTTTCAAAACGCATCTTGGCGGCGCGGCGGCCGCAAGCCGGCCGCAAGCGGCCGAATAGGCGCGGGCTTTCTCCACCGAGCGGCGCGGAATTCCGCGCCGCCGGCGCCATCGAAGCCTCGCAGCTCGATGACACCATCCTGCGCCCCGTCCGACTCACGGATGACGACGAGGTGGGCTGCGACGGGCCAAAGCGGTCTTTACAGGACCGCTTTCAGATATGGCGCGGTCAAGCTGTTTTTTGCGGCAGCGACCTCGCGCGGCGTGCCACTGGCGACGATGCCGCCGCCGTCCTCCCCCGCGCCCGGCCCAAGATCAATCACCCAGTCCACCTGCGCGAGCACGCGCATGTCATGTTCGACGACGACGACCGTGTTGCCCGCATCGACAAGCCCCTGCAATTGACGCATCAACAGGTCAATGTCGGCCGGATGCAGGCCGGAGGTCGGTTCGTCCAAGATATAAAGGGTGTTGCCGTGCTGCGCGCGCTGGAGTTCGGTCGCCAGCTTGATGCGCTGCGCCTCGCCGCCCGAGAGTTCCGTCGCCGGCTGTCCAAGCCGCAGATAGCCGAGCCCGATCTCACGCAATAGGGTGAGCGGCCGCAGCACCTGCGGTTCATCGGCGAAGAATTCGCAGGCTTCGTCAACGGTCATCCGCAAGACTTGCGCGATGTTGCGGCCATGCCATTCGATCTCCAGTGTTTGCGGATTGTACCGGCTGCCGTTGCAGGCCGAACACGGCGCGTAGACACTGGGCAGGAACAGCAACTCGACCATTACGAAGCCTTCGCCCTCGCAAGTCGGGCAGCGCCCCTGGGCGACGTTGAACGAAAACCGGCCCGCGCCGTAATGGCGCCGCCGCGCCATCGTCGTGTCGGCAAAGAGTCGGCGGACATGATCGAACAGCCCGGTATAGGTCGCGAGATTCGAGCGCGGCGTGCGCCCGATGGGCCTCTGATCCACCTGAACAAGACGGCGGATGTGGTCCATGCCGCTGGCGATGCGTCCCGCAGTCGCTTCCTGCGTCACCGCAAGCAGGGGATCGGCCTCGTCCTCGTCCGACACGGCAAACGGCCGCCCGAGCCGTTCGCTCACCAGTTCGGGGAGCGCCTGGCTGACAAGGCTGGATTTGCCCGCGCCGGAAATTCCCGTGACCGCCGTCAGGCAACCGAGCGGAAACGCGGCATCGAGGCCATGCAGGTTGTTGCGCGTCACGCCTTCCAGCCGCAACCACCCTTTGGGGCCACGGGGAGCGCGGACAACCGGGACCTGCGTGTCGAACAGATAGCGGCGCGTCACCGAACCCTCGACATCCGCCAGCCCGGCGGTCGGCCCGCTATAGATCACCTGACCGCCTTTCTCGCCTGCGCCCGGACCCACATCCACCAGCCATTCGGCCTGGCGGATAAGATCAAGATCGTGCTCGACCACGAACAGTGAGTTACCGGCGGCCTTGAGGCGATGCAGGATCGCAAGCAACGCCTCGCCGTCCGCCGGATGCAGCCCCGCCGACGGCTCGTCCAGCACATAGACCACGCCGAACAGCTGCGAAGACAATTGGGTCGCGAGCCGCAGGCGTTGCAGTTCTCCCGAGGACAGCGTGGGCGTGCTGCGGTCGAGGGAGATATATCCGAGCCCAAGATCGATAAGTGGCGTGAGCCGTTCGAGCAATTCGGACGCAAGGCGTTGGGCAGCGAGGCGCTTCTCCTCGGACAGGTTCGGCGTGCGCCGCACATCCGGGGCGCTCTTGTGCGCCGATCCCCCGGCAGCCACGCGCCGTTCGACCGCCGCCTTGCGAGCTTTTTTGTCGAGGATGTCACCGCTCGCGGCAGCATCGGCGGCGCCGAACGCGCCATGCGCGACGGGCGTCAGCAAATCTCTCAGTTTGAGGAGCGACAGATCGCCGAACTCGGCGATGTCGAGCCCTGCGAATTTGACCGACAGCGCCTCCCGCTTCAGCCGCTTGCCATGACAGGCCGGGCAATCGCGGCCGATGATGTATTGCGAGACGCGCTTTTTCATCAGCGCGCTTTTCGTATTGGCGAACGTCTCCAGCACATAACGGCGAGCGCCGGTGAAGGTGCCCTGATAGCCGGGCTCCATGCGCCGCTTGATGGCCGCGCGGGTCTCCCGCGGCGTGAAGCCGGGATACACCGGCACGCTCGGTTGCTCGTCCGTGAACAGTATCCAGTCACGGTCCTTCTTCGGCAGATCGCGCCAAGGCGTGTCGATATCGTAGCCGAGGGAAACCAGGATATCTCGGAGGTTCTGCCCGTGCCACGCGGGCGGCCAGGCGGCGATCGCCCGCTCGCGAATGGTCAGCGACGGGTCGGGCACCATGGTTTTCTCGGTCGCGTCATAGACGCGCCCGAGGCCATGGCATGTCGGGCAAGCTCCCTCCACGGAGTTCGACGAAAAGTCCTCGGCAAAGAGCATCGGCTGATTGCGCGGATACTCGCCGGCGCGGGAATAGAGCATCCGCACCAGGCTGGACAGCGTCGTGACGCTGCCGACCGATGAGCGCGCGTTCGGCGAACTCCGCTGCTGTTGCAGAGCAACCGCGGGCGGCAAGCCATCGATTGAATCGACCTCCGGCACGCCGGCCTGGTCGATCAACCGGCGCGCGTAGGGAGCAACCGATTCCAGATAACGACGCTGTGCTTCGGCATAGAGCGTCCCGAAGGCGAGCGATGACTTGCCGGAACCGGATATGCCGGTGAACACCACAAAAGCGTCGCGCGGGATATCGGCATCGACATTTTTCAGATTGTTCTGCCGTGCTCCACGCACTCGTACACAGGTGGATTGCCCTATGGGGCCATCAACAGGGCCGGGTGACGGAAAAGGCGGTTGTTTCATCTGCATATCACTTTTTCATCGTCGCGAGTCGTGCGGGGCCCCGGCGCCATCAAGATTGCTGCGAGGACATATACTGGGTACTAGTATATAGTATATGACATTTGAATATCAACCCTGCGCATCGTTGACGCCCTCGACCGATTTTCCAGGCCAAGGCGGGCCGTCATCGCCCGGCGACCGCATGCAACGTTGGAGGCAGATCAAGGAGGCGCCCAGCGCCCCTAAGGGAGCCATCGGCGGCGCCGATGGCTACAGGCATTGAAGCCTATCTCCTGTACAGTATCCTTCCGGCGTAAATCAGGAAGGGTTTGATGCCATACACACCAAAAGAGAAAAGTCAGGCGATCGCACGCCTTCGTCGTATCAGGGGGCAAGTTGAAGCGTTGGAGCGTGCGGTCGGGGCCGGAACCGAATGCGGCCCTCTGTTGCAGCAGATCGTCGCCATGCGGGGCGCGACAAACGGTTTGATAGCGGAGGTCCTGGAAAGCCACCTTCGTGCAGCGTTCGGTGGCGGTGACGCGCCTGCCAAGCGACGCGGCGCCCTCAATGTCGATGGTGAGATCGACAGAGTCATGGAGATTTTTCGCACCTACCTGAAGTAGATCGTTCTCAGATCGCCCGGTTCAGGGCTTTTTCGCACGCGCGCTACCCCCGGCCCTCACGCGGTCGTCGTTTCCGCGGTTGTCAGCGATTTTAGCGGGCATGGGTGGAATTGGCGCGCCCGAGACCTAGCTTTCCTTAATGAGCGAAGCGAATTTAGGAAAGCTGGTCCCCGTAAGGGAGGGATTCGAACCAGACGGCCAAAGGCCGTCAAATATGAATCAGGGGTTCGTGGCAGCGAGAAAGCGATGGCGCGCCCGAAGGGATTCGAACCCCTGACCTTCGCCTCCGGAGGGCGACGCTCTATCCAGCTGAGCTACGGGCGCTAAGTTCCTGATGGAACCGGCGGGAATTTAGAGCATCATCGGCTGCCACGCAAATGCGCTGGGAATCACCCGAAATTCATGGAAAACCGGCATTCCACGGGAAGCCGGCGGGATCGACGCCGCCGCAACCTCGCTGTAGGGAGTCCGGCTTGGCATGGGCAAGCCAGTGCGCGTGACGGAGCGCCGGCAGTTCACCCTATATACCTTCAGGGCGCACTTGTAGAATCCGCCACCCCTCTTTCTCCAGCGATGACCCGATGTTCATTGAAGAATACGCCAACGCAGTGCCTTTGGACCTTTGCGAGCGGATCATCGCGTACTTTGAGGCGTCGCCCGCATTGATGCCCAGTGTCGTGAGAGTCCAAGGCGTCGATGTGGTCAAAGCCATTCGCAGCGGCACACTCCTCAAGGAGAAAAACGGCGGCGAGGCGTGGCGCGCCATCCACGCAGCGCTGATCCCCGCGCTGCAGTCGAGCATGAAATCTTACGTTCTCAAGTACCCGGGACTGGCCACATTGGCCTCGACGGACGAATTGGAATGCACCCCACCGCTCATCGAGCGCGTCCAGCCGGGCCAGGGGTTCGATTGGCACAATGACCAAACCGGCTGTTCGTCGGAGCGTGTGGTCGCTGGGTTGCTGTATCTGCGATCGATCGCAGCCGGCGGACATACCGAATTTGCGCATCAGAACGCAGGCGTCGTGCCGGAGGCGGGAAAAATCGTGCTGTTTCCGCCGTTCTGGACGCACTATCACCGCGGCGTATCCCCGGCGTCGGAGTCAAAGTACGTCGCCAGTTTCTTTTGGGTTTACCGGCGCAAAAGCTGAGGCGCCGCGGATTACGGGGTATTCCCCAGCCGCCGCAAAATCGAATTTTGCGCCGACGTGGCATTGCGTCCGTAAAAATCGGTGAAGTGGGCATCGACGGCGTAAGCGTGTCCGTTGACACGCATGAACGCATCCAGGTCCGCCACTTTTCCCCGACTATCCTCGACGATCAGATAGTCGCCCGGCGCCAGATGCCGGTGCAGGAAGGCCAGGACGCCGCCGACGTTGACATGGGCGTCTTCCACCACCAGCCACGGCCTGGGTGCTGCCGCCAGCAGCGACGCCGCGAACAGCGTCGCGGGATCGTTGCAATCGCCGCGCAGGAATTCGACGCCCGGATAGCCGGCGGCAACCGGGTCGAGGTCGGTGGAATAGACGCGCGCGGAACACCCGAATTCGCGCGTGAGGTCCGCGTACCATCTCGCACTGGCGCCGCAGCCGGAGCCGATTTCGAGGATTGTCGCCGGCCTCAGTTCCCACAGCATCGCCGGCACCAGGGCGAAATCGTAGACCGTCTTGAACAGCGGCGCGCCTTTCCAGGACAGGCACCCCCTGACGCCCTGACTCATGACAGCTTCAAGGGCACCGATCTCGGAAACAGCCCCGGTCTCCTCTTCCCGGCGCCGCGCGCCGTAGGGAACAAACCGGCCTTGCGCCTCGCGCGCGACGTGGCGGGCGAGCCAGGCCAGATCCTGGAACGTTCGCGCGTGCTTCGGATCCGCTGCCGCCGGCGCCGCGAGAGACCAGCCGTGGACATCTTCGGCGGCGATCAGCCGCTTGATCAGCTTGGCGAAATAGGCGTCGAAGAATGTGACCACACCCCGCTGAACCCGGTCGATATATCCCCTGCGATTGGAAACAGAGGCCTGCGCGGCCTCTTTCAGTGACGACGCCATGTTAAACCCCGGCTGGAAGACGCCATCCTAACATGACCTTCCTGCCCGGACGCGACCCGCCGCTTAGAATCCGGCGGCGGTGTGCACGCCGGGCACGGCGCGGTCGATGCCGGACGGCAGCGGCGCCGCGGGATCGGCGATGAATGATGCCACGTCGCCGAGCACGGTCGCGGCCTCGCGGTCGCGCATGATCATGTGCCAGCCGTTGGGGTAGATCGCGGTGCGCGCCGCCTTGTTGGCGGCGGTCATCGCCGCCATGGCGCGGCGCGACGGGCCTTCGGGGATGATCTCGTCTTTCTTGCCGTACAGGTACAGCACCGGGACCTTGATCAGCGCCGAGACCGCCAGCGCCTCGTCCATCAGGTCCGAGAGGCCCGAAACCGCATCGACGCGGGTTTCCTTGATGAACAGCGGATCGCGGCCGTTGTCGCGCAGCATTTCGATGTTGTCGCTCGCCATGCGGCCCAGGCTCTTGCCGGTGGGTTTGTACTTGGGCAGCAGGTGCGCGCCCACCCATAACGCGACGCGATAAACCACCGGCATGGTCTGCCTGCCCCACACCGCCGGCGCGGCCAGCACGGCGCCGGCCACGGGCAGGTTGTTCCCGGCCGCGAGCGCGCTCATCACCACGGCGCCGCCCATGCTTTCGCCGATCGCATAGAGCGGCAGGCCGGGATAGGCGCTTTTCAGCGTCTTGGTCATGGCGGCGAAGTCGCCCACCAGGGCGTCACGGCCCGGCCACAGACCGCGGTTGGCGGTGGCGCCGAAGCCGCGCTGGTCGTAGGCGAACACCGCGATACCCCGTGAGGCGAGGTATGGGCCGACGCCCGGCGCGCCCGGCACCTTGTCGAAGGCCTTGCTGTAGTCGTTGAACCCGTGCAGCGCGAGCACGACGGCTTTTGGCTGGCCATCGGGCAGCCACCGGCGCACCGGCAGGGACAAGCCGTCGGACGTCATGAACGCCGTGTCGGTGAGTTGCGGGGCGCGGGCGCCGGGGCCCGGCGGCGCGATCGTCGGCGCGCAGGCCGCGACCATGAGAGCGGCGGCCATGAGCGCGGCAGCCAGCACGGCGGCCGCGCGACTCTTCCGGATTGAAAAATACGTCATTTCCCAGCCCACTAGAACAATGGCCGCCACAATTCCGGACGGCGATGCGCCCGCGGCGTCGGCTCAGCGGTGCGCGTGACCCTGGGGCGCCGGCATCTGCGTCAACTGAAGGAAGATATCCTCCAGATCCACCTCCTCGGTGCGGATGTCGGCGATCGGCAGGGCGCAGCCGCGCGCGGCATCGAGTATATCGCGCATCGCGTGGGAGCTGGGGCGGTAATTGATCAACAGCTCGTTAGGCAGCGGCTGGCTGGGATTGAAGCGCTGCAAGGCTTCGGGGATTTCGCCCAGCGCCTCGGTGAGGATCAAGGTCACCGACTTGTTGTCGAGGCGGCGCAACAACGCGTATTTGGTGTCGCAGGCGACCAGGCGGCCGTGATTGATGATGGCGATGCGATCGCACAGTTCCTCGGCTTCCTCGAGATAATGGGTGGTGAGCAGGATCGTGGTCCCGCGCGCGTTGAGCGACTTCAGGTAGCGCCACAGCTGCTGGCGCAATTCCACGTCGACCCCGGCGGTGGGCTCGTCCAGCACGATCACCGGCGGCGTATGGACGATGGCTTTCGCGACCAGGAGCCGCCGGCGCATGCCGCCCGACAGCGTGCGGGCATAGGCGTCGGCTTTATCCTTGAGCCCCACCACCTCCAGGATCTCCTCGGTGCGGCGTTCAGCCTTGGGCACGCCGTAGAGTCCGGCCTGGACGTCGAGCAGTTCGCGCGGCGTGAAAAACGGATCGAGGTTGAGTTCCTGCGGCACGACGCCGATGGCCAGGCGCGCGGCGCGCTCCTCGCTGTCGATATCGCGGTTCCAGATGCGCACCTGGCCGGAGGTCTTTTTGACCAGCCCCGCCATGATGTTGATGGTGGTCGACTTGCCGGCGCCGTTGGGCCCCAAGAGCGCGAAGAACGAGCCGCGCGGCACCTCCAGGGAAAAGTCCGTGAGCGCCTGTTTCGGCGCACGCTTCCCGCCGGCGTAGAGCTTGTTGACGTTTTTGATCTCGACGGCCAGATCGGGCAGCGGGGATGCCTGTGTCATGGCAAAGGGGGTATCACCCGCCCGGAATCCCGGTCAATGCGCGAGAATGCCGCTCCAACCTTGAATTTTACGCAAGGGGGACGCATAAACGGGTCACCATAACCTTTCATGCGGGACGTCCCGGCCATGGCCGAAGCTCTGGAAACCATCAAAGTGGACACCACCACCGTTGCCTGCGACGGCGGCGGCGGTTCGTTGGGTCATCCGCGGGTGTTCCTGCATATCGAGCCGCAGGTGGGCGATATCGAATGCCCCTATTGCAGCCGCCGCTACGTGCTCGATAAGGACGCCAAGGCCCATCACGGCCATTAACCGATCTTCCGCCGGGTTCTCAAGACCCGGGTAATTTGCCAGAGTCCCGGTCCGCGCCATCCCGCGCGCCCTCGTGTACGGACTCATGACCGCCAAACGCCTCTATCTCATCGACGGCTCGGGCTACATCTTCCGCGCCTTCCATGCGCTGCCGCCCATGACGCGCCCGGACGGCACGCCGGTGAACGCGGTCTACGGTTTCTCGGCCATGCTGATGAAGCTGCTCGATGACTTGCGCGATCACGGCACGGAAGAACTGCTGGCGGTGATCTTCGACGCCAAGCGCACCACCTTCCGCAACGAGATCTATGACCAGTACAAGGCGCACCGGCCGGAAGCGCCGGAGGAGCTGGTGCCGCAATTCGCCATCATCCGCGACGCCGTGCGCGCCTTCAACGTGCCCTGCCTGGAAAAGGAAGGCTACGAAGCAGATGATCTCATCGCCACCTACGCCAGGCTTGCGTCCGAGCAGGGCGTCGAGGAAGTGGTGGTGATCTCCGCCGACAAGGACCTGATGCAGCTGGTGCGCCCGGGCGTGCGCATGCGCGACCCCATGAAGAACAAGGACATCGGGCCCGATGAAGTGAAAGAGCGCTTCGGCGTGCCGCCGGAGAAGGTCACCGACGTGCAGGCGCTGGCCGGCGATTCCAGCGACAACATCCCCGGCGTGCCCGGCATCGGCGTCAAGACCGCGGCGGAATTGATCCTGCACTACGGCGACCTCGAGAACCTGCTGGCCCACGCCGGCGAGATCAAACAGCCCAAGCGCCGCGAGAACCTTCTGGCCCACGCCGACACCGCGCGCATGTGCAAGAAGCTGGTGACCCTGCACGACCATGTCCCGATCGAGGTGCCGGTGCAGGACCTGGCGTGGAAAGCGCCGGAGCCGGAGAAGCTGCAGGCGTTCATCGCCGCGCAAGGTTTCAAGAGCCTCGCCACCCGCGCCGGCGCGCGCATGTCCGGCGACAAGCCGGCCGGCGCAAAAGCCGCGCCCGCACCGGTGGCGATCACCGGCAAGGGCGCCTACAGCGCCGTGCAGAGTGTCAAGGAACTGGCGCCGTGGCTGACTGAGGCCGTGCGCACCGGGTTCCTGGCGCTGGCCGTCACGGCCGATGTCGACGACCCCATTCGCGGACAGATGGCGGGGATCGCGCTGTCCACCGGCCCGGGACGCGGCTGCTATGTGCCGCTGCGCCATGCCGGCGGCGGCGACCAGGGCGCCCTCGACCTCGGCGGCGCGCCGCAGCAGATCGCCGTCAAGGATGTGATCGCCGCGCTCAAGCCGGTGTTGGAAAACCCGGGTGTGCTGAAGATCGGCCATGACATCAAGTTCGCGATGCACCTGCTGGCCCGCGAGGGCCTCGCAACGGTGGCGCCCATCGACGACACCATGGTGCTGTGTTTCGTGCTGGAAGGCTCGAAGCCCGGACACACGCTCGCCGACGTGGCGCTGTCGCAGATCGATTACACGACCATGCCGATCGAGGATGTCTGCGGCGCGGGCAAGACCAAGGTCGCTTTCGCCAACGCACCCATGGAGAAAGCCGTCGCCTACGCCGCCGAGGCTGCCGACGTCGCCTTCCGCCTCTATCACAAGCTCAAGCCGCGGCTGGTGGCCGACCAGGTGGTGCGGGTTTACGAGACCATGGACCGCCCGCTCATTCCGGTGCTGCGGGCCATGGAGAACGAAGGCATCCTGGTGGACGCCAAATTCCTGAAGACCCTCAGCGCGGATTTCGGCGAGCGCATCGCCGGCTTCGAAAAGCAGATCCACAAACTGGCCGGCGAGGAATTCAATGTCGGCTCGCCCAAGCAGCTGGGCGAGATCCTGTTCGAGCGCATGGGCCTGCCCGGCGGCAAGAAGGGCAAGACCGGCGCCTACGGCACCGGCGCCGACGTGCTGGAGGAACTGGCAGCGCTTGGCCACGACCTGCCGGCGCGCGTGCTCGACTGGCGCCAGCTGTCGAAGCTCAAAAGCACCTACACCGACGCGCTGGTGGAGGAGATCAACCCCAGGACCGGGCGCGTCCACACCACCTTCGCCCAGACCATCGCCGGCACCGGGCGCCTGTCCTCGGTCAACCCCAACCTCCAGAACATCCCGATCCGCACCGAGGAAGGCCGCAAGCTGCGCGCGGCCTTCGTGGTGCCGAAGGGCATGAAACTGATCTCCGCCGACTACAGCCAGATCGAGCTGCGCCTGATCGCCCATGTGGCGGACGTGAAAGCGCTGAAGCAGGCGTTCCGCAACGGCGAGGACATCCACGCCGCCACCGCCTCGCAGATGTTCAACACGCCCATCAAGGGCATGGACCCGCAGGTGCGCAGCCGCGCCAAGGCCATCAACTTCGGCATCATCTACGGCATCTCGGGCTTCGGCCTCGCCGCCCAGCTCGGCATCCCGCGCGGCGAAGCGCAGGCCTATATCAACTCCTACTTCGAGAAGTTCCCCGAGATCCGCGACTATATGGAACGCACCAAGGCCGAGGCGCGCAAACAGGGGTATGTCACGACGCTGTTCGGACGCCGCTGCTGGATCCCCTATATCAACGACAAGAACCCGGCCATGCGCGGCTTCGGCGAACGCGCCGCTATCAATGCCCCGATCCAGGGAGGCGCCGCCGACATCATCAAGCGCGCCATGATCCGGGTGCCGGCGGCGCTCATCGATGCGGGCCTCAAAACCCGGATGCTGCTGCAGGTGCACGACGAACTGGTGTTCGAGGCCCCGGCCGGCGAGGCCGCGGAGGCCGAGACCGTCATCCGCAAGGTGATGGAAGGCGCCGCGGCGCTGGAGATCCCGCTGACGGTTGACGTCGGCGCCGGCCCGTCCTGGGCCGAAGCGCATTGAGGCGTGTATACTCGCGGGCCATGCGCCGCACCCTCGCCGTCCTGTTTTTCGCGCTGACCGCGCATCCGCTCATGGCCGCGGAGGGCGGCGCGCTGGCCTGTTTCGCGGCGGGACAAAAGCCGCCCGCGGTCATCGCCGCCTGCACCGCCGCCTTGGCGAGCGGCCTCGCCGCCGACACCCGCGTGCTGGCGCTGCTGGCCCGCGCGGATGCTTACGTGGCGACCGGGGACATGGCGTCGGCGCGCCGCGACTTCGATGCGGCGGTGCGGCTGGCCCCCGCCCACACCGGCGCGCTGATGGGCCGGGCGCGGGTCAACGAAGCCGAGGGCAAGGCGCAGGCCGCCGAAGCCGACGTCTCGGCGGTCATCGCCGCGGAACCCGCGCCGGAGATTCTTGGCGAGGCCTATGCGCGGCGCGGCGTCTTGCGTCTTGCGCGCGGCGCAGCCGAGGACGCCGCCACCGACCTGGAACACGCCGGCCGGCTGCTGCCGCGCGATATCGAGATCCGGCGCAACCTGGCCAAAGCCCGCCTCAAGGGCGGCCAGACCAAGGCCGCCATTCTGGTCCTAAGCGGCGCGCTGGGTTTGGCGCCCACCGACATCGACCTCTTGCGCATGCGCGGGCTGGCCTATGCCCAGGCGCGCAACTTCGGCCCGGCCATCAACGATTTCAGCGCGGTGCTGGCGGTGCAGCCCGAGGACCAGGCGTCGCTGGAAGGGCGCGGCGTGGCGGCCTTGCAGAACGGCATCTACGGCCGCGCGCTAGCCGATTTCGCGCGCCTCGCCGACGTCCGGCCCAACGACCCCCATGTGGTGTTCCTGCGCGCCAACGCCCAGTTGCAGAGCGGCCATCTGGCCGAGGCCGTGGCGGACTATTCGCTGGCCCTGAAGGCCCTGCCCGGCGACGAGGAGTCCCTGTTCGGCCGCGCCACCGCCCATATGTTCCAGAACGATTACGCCGGGGCGGAAAGCGATCTGGCCGCGATCCTGGCCAAGGCGCCGAACGCCGCCCAGGCCATCGCGCGGCGCGGCCATGTGCGGTTCCTGCGCCAGTCTTACAAAGAGGCCGCCGCCGACTTCACCCGGGCGCTGGCCTTGCCGAACGCGCCGCCGGATCTGCTGCTCTGGCAGTTCGTCGCCGCCACGCGCGGCGGCGACGCGGCGGCGGCGAAGACCCTGGCGGCGGGGATCCAGGCCAAGGCGCCGGCGGAGTCCTGGGAGGCGGCGGTGGCGCAGTATTTCCTCGGCAAGATCTCGGGCGACGACCTCATCAAGGCCGCGCGCAATTCACCGGGGCGGCTGTGCGAGGCCTATTTCCACCTCGGCCAGGCGGCGCTGATCCAAGGCGACTCCGCCGAAGCCGCCAAGCTTTTTACCGCCGTGCGCACCACCGGCATGAGCCGCTACGTGGAGTACGCCGCCGCGGCGGCCGAGCTTGCCCGCCTGAACCCGGTGGCAGGTTCGCCTGGGCCCGGTTAAGCTGCTGTAAGACTATGATAAAAGCCCTCCTGCCCGGCCTCGGACATACCGGGGCGATATTTTTGCCATAATACGCCGGTGGTATTGAACCAAGCGTCCGGCGGCAGCGTTTTTCTGGTCTCGATACCGCCTTTTTGGAGAAGGGTACCCCCCGTGGCACAGCGCATCGCTCTGGTCGACGACGACCGCAACATCCTGACCTCGGTGTCCATGGTTCTGGAGGCCGAAGGCTTCACCGTGGTGACCTACCGCGACGGCGCCGAAGCCCTGCGCGGCCTGCTGGCCGAACCGGTGGACCTGGCCATCCTCGACATCAAGATGCCGCGGATGGACGGCCACGAGCTGCTGCAGCGCCTGCGCGAGAAATCCAACATGCCGGTGATTTTCCTGACCTCGAAGGACGACGAGGTGGACGAGCTGCTCGGCCTGCGCATGGGCGCCGACGACTACATCAAGAAGCCGTTCTCCCAGCGCCTGCTGATCGAGCGCGTGCGCGCGGTTTTCCGCCGCCTCGAAGCCCAGAAGGCGCAGGGTCCCGGCGGCGGCGTCTCGGCCACCTCGGTGAAGCGCGGCGAACTGGTGCTCGATCCGGCCCAGCACCTGTGCCTGTGGAAGAACGCGGCCGTGAACCTGACCGTCACGGAATTCCTGATCATCCAGGCGCTGGCGCAGCGGCCGGGTCACGTCAAAAGCCGCGACCAGCTGATCGATGCGGCTTACGGCGAACATATCTACGTCGACGACCGCACCATCGACAGCCACATCAAGCGGCTGCGCAAGAAATTCCGCGAGGTCGACAAGGAATTCTCCCATATCGAGACGCTCTACGGCGTGGGATATAAGTACAACGAGACCAACGGCGCAGGTGCGGCGTCATCCGAATGACCGCCCGCTTGACCTGAAGATCGCGCGACCCAAAGATCACCCGCCCAACGGCACTGAAGCGATGCCTTGAATCCGGACCGGGATTTTCAGCTCGATGACCTGCGCCTGAAATCGTCCCGTGCGGGCGACGGCCTGCCGTTCGGCGCTTTCGATCCCGACGAGCCCGGCCGCCTCAAGCAGGTGTTCTCTCCCCTCACCTTGCGCTTCCTCGCGGTCAACCTGGCGGCGCCGGTGCTGCTGGTGCTCGGCCTCCTGTTCCTCGATCAGTACCAGGACACCCTGATCGCCGCCGAACTGGAAGCCCTCGACACCCAGGGCGAGCTGATCGCCGCCTCCATCGGCGAAGGCGCGATCGTGGTCGAAAGCGACGAGGACTCCAAACCGGTGTTCACGCCGAGCGGCACGCTGCGCGTGATCGACGCCGATTCCGCGCGCCAACTCCTGCGCCGCCTTGCCGGCCTGGCCCAGGTGCGCGCCCGCCTGTTCGCCCGCGACGGCGCCATGATCGCCGACACCCGGCTGCTGCAAGGCCCGGGAGGCGAAGTGCAGGTGCTCGACCTGCCCGCGCCCGAGTCCAACCGTTTTACCGACCGCCTGCGCAGCTTTTACGAACGCGCCTTCAGCCGCTTCACCTACGACCGCGGCCTGGAGCCTTACATCGAGCAGGCCCACGTCACCGCCAAGGACTACACCGAGGTCGCCCGCGCCCTGGACCAGGGCGAGAACGGCACCGCGGTGCGCCTGCGCGCCGACGGCCAGAAGATCCTCTCGGTGGCGATTCCGGTGCAGTTCTACAAGCAGATCGTCGGCGCGGTGCTGGTGTCCCGCGACGGCGCCAACATCGACAAGCGCATGGGAACCGTGCGCGCCTCGATCCTCGGCATGTTCGCCTGGGTGTTCGCGCTGACGGTGCTGACCTCGCTGTACCTCGCCGGCACCATCGCCCGGCCGGTGCGGCGCCTGGCCCTAGCCGCCATGCGCGTGCGCCACTCCAAGAGCCGGCGCGACACCATCCCGGACCTCACCAACCGGTCCGACGAGATCGGCGAACTGTCCGCGGCCCTGCGCGACATGACCGAGTCCCTGTGGCGGCGCATGGACGCCATCGAGGCTTTCGCCGCCGATGTGGCGCACGAAATCAAGAACCCGCTGACGTCGCTGCGCAGCGCCGTTGAGACCGTCACCCGCATCAAGGATCCGGCGCAGCAGAAGCGGCTGATGTCGATCATCATGGACGACGTGGCGCGGCTCGACCGCCTGATCACGGAGATCTCCGACGCCTCGCGCCTCGACGCCGAACTGTCGCGCGCCGAGTTGGGGCCGGTGAACATCCGTCCGCTGGTCGAGGCGCTGGCGGAAGTCCAGAACGCCAACGACAACCCCGACGCCCCCAAGATCGCGATCGTCGACGGCGACGGCGCCTCTCCCGAAGGCGAGCCGCCGCGGCCGTTGATGGTCAAAGGCCTGGAGGCGCGCATGGGCCAGGTGTTCCGCAACCTGATCGGCAACGCGGTGTCGTTCAGCCCGGCCGCCGGCGTCATCACCTTGCGCATCTTCCGCGAACCGCGGATCGTCACGGTCACGGTGGAGGATCAGGGCCCCGGCATCCCGGCCGGCAAGGAGCAGTCGATCTTCGACCGCTTCTATACCGAGCGGCCCGAGGGCGAGAAGTTCGGCACCCACTCCGGGCTGGGCCTGGCCATTTCAAAGCAAATCGTCGAGGCCCACCGCGGACTGATCTACGCCGAGAACATCGTCGGCGAGGATCAGGCCGTCAAAGGCGCGCGCTTTGTCGTGAGATTGCCGGCCGCTTAGGGTGTCGGCGCGCCGGCCGGAGGCCGGCTTATCCTGCGGCCAAACCGGCTTTAAAACCTCAGAACGAACGCCATCAGCAGCGGCAAGGTGAGGAACGAGAGGATCGTGGAAATGAAGACGATCCCCGCCACCTCCGCCGGCCGGTTGTCGTAGCGCGCCGCGAACAGGTAGTTGAACACCGCCGACGGCATGGCCGCCTGCACCACCACCGCGCCGCGCGCCGGCCCTTCCAGGCCCATCACCCAGCTCACCGCCAGCCCGATGGCGAAGCCGCCGAACAGGCAAAACAGGGAGATCAGCACACTGCGGCGCAGGCCGACGACGCTTAAGCTCGCGAGCGCAACGCCGAGCGACAGGAGCATCAGGGGAATGGTGAGGCCGGCGACGGTCGAAATGCTGTTCATCACGAAGCGCGGCAGCGTGATGTCGGCGGCGATCAACGCGCAGCCTGTCAGGATCGCGTAGAGGGCCGGGCTCCGCAATACGCTGCGCACCGACACCTGACCGCTGGCGATCCCCTGGCCGATGGAGAACTGCAGCACCGACTGCGTCGCGAAGAAGGCGACGGCTAGCGCCAGGCCCGCCGGCCCGAACGCGAACAGGCACAAGGGCAGGCCGACGTTGCCGGTGTTGCCGAACACCATCGCCGGCAGGAACACCCGCACCGGCAGCGCCGCCGCCTTGAGAATGATCCAGGCAATCAATCCGGTCAGGCCAAGCACCAGGACGGCGGCACCGGAAATCCTGGCCATGACCGCGAGATCGGGCCGGTTGGCGAGCACGGCGTTCAAGAGCAGGCAGGGCGTGCCCACATTGATCACCAGCGTCGCCACCATGTTCTGGTCGAACGGCATGCCCCTCCGCTGCCAGAGGTAGCCTATGAGCGAGATGATCATCACCGGGGCGATGATCGCCAGAATGTCGTTGACGAGAGTCACGCGCGCCGGAGCATGTGAGGGTGAAGTTGAAACCGGTTCGGCCGCCAGACCCGCGGCCGAACAGGACCCTAGAGCATCGTGCGGAAAAGTGGATACCGGTTTTCCGCAGAAACGATGCGACCAAACAGACTCCAGGCCTCGAAAGCCGCCATGGGACATAGATGACCGTGCGGGCGACACCCGGGCGGGGCCGGCCATCGCTCATTGACAGCGCCGCGCCAACCACGCGACCCTGCCGCCCGGAGAGATTGGGTGGCGTTGTGGCTTTGATCCATGCCAGTTGCGTTGTGGTGGACGGGACCGGCGTCCTGATCCGGGGACCGTCCGGATCCGGCAAGTCCGACCTGGCGCTCAGGCTGATGGAGTCCGGGGCCAGCCTGGTGGCCGATGACTACTGCGAGGCGGAAGCCCTGGCCGGCGGGCTGGTGGTGCGCCCGCCGCCCGCCATCGCCGGCAAGCTGGAAGTGCGCGGCTTTGGTATTGTCGACGTGGCGCACCTTCCCAGCACCACCATAGGCCTGATCGTGGACCTGACAGCCAATGCGGATATCGACCGCCTGCCCGACCCGAACCGGGACGGCGCGCTGTCCGACGTCATCGAGGGGGTTCGCGTCATGCGTCTGAAGCTCGATCCCACCCATGCGTCGGCCGTGGCCAAGGTGCGCCTCGCGCTCAAGACCAGCCCCAAGGGAATGTCATAGGCATGGCCGCGCCGCGCAAAGCCAAGGCTGCGCCGACCAGGAACAGGCCGAAGAAGGCCGCCGCTTTGCCGAGGGTTGTCGTGGTCACCGGCATGTCCGGGGCCGGCAAAAGCTCGGCCTTGCGCGCGCTGGAAGACCTGCATTTCGAGACCGTGGACAATCTGCCGCTGGCCCTGTTGCGCGCCGTGGCGCGCAGCGGCGACCGCCGCCGCGGTCCCCTGGCCGTGGGCATTGACGTGCGCACCCGCGACTTCGACGCCGCGCGCCTGCTTTCGACCATCGGCGAGTTGCAGCGCACCGCCGGCGTCGCCGTCAGCATCGTGTTCCTGGAGTGCGACAGCGATATCCTCTCGCGCCGTTTCACCGAAACCCGCAGGCCGCATCCGCTGGCGGAGGACCTGCCGGTGACCGCCGCCATCGAGATGGAGCGCCGCCTGCTGGCGCCGCTGCACGACCACGCCGACCTGGTGGTCGACACCTCGCGCCTGCCGCCCGGTGAACTGAAGCGGATCCTGGCGGGGCAGTACGCGGGTTCCGCCAAGCGGGCCCTGAAAGTCTTCCTGACCTCCTTCGGCTTCCGCAACGGCCTGCCGCGGGACGCGGACCTGGTGTTCGATGTCCGCTTCCTCAAGAATCCGCACTACGAGCCCGACCTGCGGCCGCAGACCGGCCTCGATGCGCCGGTCGGCGCCTACATCGAACAGGACCCGGCGCTGGCGCCGTTCATCGATCACCTCATCCAGCTTCTGGACCCGCTGCTGCCGCTGTATGAGGCCGAAGGCAAAAGCTACCTGACGGTCGCGGTGGGCTGCACCGGCGGACAGCACCGTTCGGTGTATGTGGTGGAACGCCTGAAGACCTGGCTCGCCGGCCGCGGCATCACCTTCGACGCCAGCCACCGCGACATCCATCCCGCGAAAAAGTAGCCGCGCGAAGCCCTCGGCGGCACGCCGGTCCCGGACCTCGCACCGCCCGCAAGCCGTTCGCCGCCGCGGTGAGACCGCCGCGCCCAGGTCGGATTCCGGCCGGCCGCGAACCATTATAAGTATATGATTATTTTGTATTTTTCTCTTGTTACCTGCGCCGTGCGGTGTTTTTTGCACCTGCTCCCTGGAAGGGTTAAGCTGCGCCCGTTTTTCGCCGGCGCGGAAGCTGTTTCGGTCGCATGTCCGCGGCCGCACCGGCTTTCCCTTCGGCCTCACATGCTCCTAGGACTCTTCCCCTCTCCATGTCGCAAGCCAAACCCCTGATCGGACTCGTGCTCGTCACGCACGGGCGCCTCGCGCTCGAATTGGTCGCCGCCCTCGAACATGTCGTCGGCCCTCAGACTCAGGTGGCCACGGTCTGCATCGGCCCCGATGACGACATGGAACAGCGCCGCGCCGATATCCTGAAGGCCGTCGAAGCCGTCAACGGCGGCGCCGGCGTGGTGGTGCTGACCGACATGTTCGGCGGCACGCCGTCCAACCTCGCCATCTCGATCATGGAAGCCGCGCCGATCGAAGTGATCGCCGGCGTCAACCTGCCGATGCTGATCAAGCTGGCCTCCGCGCGCCGCACCGAGACCCTGCAGAACGCCGTGATCCAGGCTCAGGACGCGGGCCGCAAATACATCAACGTCGCCTCTGCCCTGCTCGCCCAGGAGAAGCAGAAGACCAAGAAGAGCGGCTGAAGAGCCTTTCCCGTAAAGTGGAAACCGGTTCGCCGCGGAAACCGCGGCCAAACAAAAGAATCCGCACATGACCGACCTTACCCGCGACGCCGATATCCGCAACACCAAGGGCCTGCACGCCCGCGCCGCCGCCAAGTTCTGCAAGACCGCCGGCCAGTTCAACGCCGACGTCAGGGTGTCCAAGGGCGGCCCCGAAGTCTCGGGCTCGTCGATCATGGGCCTGATGATGCTGGCCGCGGGCATCGGATCGACCATCACCATCCGCGCGTCGGGAGCCCAGGCCGAGGAAGCGCTCGACGCGTTGTGCACCCTGGTCGGCAACAAATTCGACGAAGAATAGCGCCCCCGTGAAAACCTCAGGTCAGGGCAACAGCGGCGAACGGATCTTCGAGGGCTTCGCCGTCGGGGCCGGGATCGCCATCGGCGTGATCCATCGCCATGACAGCCGCGCGGTGGTGCAGGTGCGCGAGCGCCACGTTCCCGCCAACCGCATCCGGGCCGAACAGAGCCGCATCGTGCAGGCGGCCTATGACGCCAGCCGCCGCATGGAGGAGTTGCAGGACCGGGCGCGGCGCATGAGCGGCGCCGCCGGGGAAGAACTGGGCTATCTGCTCGACGCCTATCACCAGATGCTCTCCGGCTCGCGCCTGGTGCGCGGCGTACAGGCGCGCATCGCCGAAGAACAGGTCAATGCCGAAGTCGCGGTGATGAAGGAAATCGGCCTCATGGCCGAGGCCTTCGCCTCGATGGACGACCCCTACCTGGCGGCGCGCATCGCCGACATTCGTGAGGTCGGCCGGCGCCTGGTGGAGAGCCTGGGCGAGAAAGCGCCCACCGGCTTCGAAGACCTGCCCGAGGGCGCCGTGCTGGTGGCGGACGAACTGTCGCCCGCCGACACCGCGCTCCTGGACCCGAAGAAAGTCACCGGCCTCGCCACCATGGTGGGCGGCGTCGAAAGCCATACCGCCATCGTCGCCCGCGCCCTGGGACTGCCGGCGGTGGTGGCCGCCGATTTCCTCGACCAGGTGGAGAACGGCGAGACCGCGATCATCGACGGCGGCGAGGGCAAGCTGATCGTGGCGCCCACCGCCGCCACCCTCAAACTGTACCGGGAGAGGCGCGCCGACGGGCTGCGGGTGCAGCGGGCGCTCGCCAAGCTCAAGACCATCCCGGCCACGACCCGCGACGGCCTGCGCATCGCGCTGCAGGCCAATATCGAGCTGCCGACGGAAGTGGACGCGGTGCTGGCGTCGGGCGCGGAAGGCATCGGTCTTTTGCGCAGCGAATTCATGTTCATGAACCGCCGCAAGCTGCCGAGCGAGGAAGAACAGTACAAGGACCTAGCCGGTATCGTGCGGCGCATGCAGGGCCGGCCGGTGACCATCCGCACCCTGGACGTGGGCGCCGACAAGCTGGGGGACGTGTTCGATCTCAAACCCGGCCCCAACCCGGCCCTGGGCTTGCGCGCCATCCGCTTCTCGCTGTCGCGGCGCAAGCTGTTGCTGACCCAGCTGTCGGCGATCCTGCGCGCCGGCGCCCTCGGGCCGGTGCGCATCCTCCTGCCCATGGTCTGCACGGTGGAGGAAGTGCGCGAGGTGCGCCGAATCCTGGTGCGCCTCGCCGCCACCCTGAAGCGCAAAGGCGTGAAGATGGCCGAGCCGTTGCCGCCGCTGGGGGTGATGATCGAAATCCCGGGCGCGGCGCTGGCCGCCGACGCCCTGGCCGCCGAGGCCGACTTCTTCGCCATCGGCACCAACGACCTGACCCAGTACACCCTGGCCATCGACCGCACCGACGAACAGGTGGCCTATCTCTACAACCCGCTGCACCCGGCAGTGCTGCGGCTGATCCAGTTCGCCACCGAGGCCGCCCATGCCGGGGGGATTCCCGTATCCGTTTGCGGGGAAATAGCCGGGGACGAGCGGCACGCCCCGCTGCTCCTGGGTTTCGGCATCACCGAACTGTCGATGTCGCCCGCCAGCCTGCCCAGGGTCAAAAAGCGCATCCTGGACCTCACTTATTCAACGCTTCAGGGCAAGGTCCGGCGCATCACCGCCCTGGCCGACCCGGCCAAGGTGCGTAAAGTCGTGGATGACCTGGCGCTCGAAGGTTGAAAGGCGGGCCTGAAAGGTTGCCGCCTTTCCCCCCTGCTGGTATACGGCGGGCACATTCATTCGGGCGCATCGTTTTCACCGAAAACCGGTGCCCACCCACGGATCGCATCCTTGGGCCTGCTTTTGGCAACGATGCTCCCAATCACCCCCTTTTCCGAACCTCCCGCAGAAGAAAGCACACAGCCATGACGTTCTCCGACTACAAGGTCAAAGACATCTCCCTCGCCGGTTGGGGACGCAAGGAACTCGCCATTGCCGAGACCGAAATGCCCGGCCTCATGGCGCTGCGCGCAGAATTCGGCAAGGCGCAGCCGCTGAAGGGCGCGCGCATCGCCGGCTCGCTGCACATGACCATCCAGACCGCGGTGCTGATCGAAACCCTCAAGCACCTGGGCGCCGATATCCGCTGGGCGTCGTGCAACATCTTCTCCACCCAGGACCACGCCGCGGCGGCGATTGCCCAGGCCGGCATTCCGGTGTTCGCGGTGAAGGGCGAGACCCTGGAAGAATATTGGGACTACACCCACAAGATCTTCGAATGGGCCGACGGCGGCGCCCCGAACATGATCCTGGACGACGGCGGCGACGCCACCCTCCTGATCGTGCTGGGCTCGGAAGCCGAAAAGAACCCGGCGCTGATCGCAAAACCCGGCAACGAAGAAGAAACCGTGCTGTTCGCCGCCATCGCCAAGCGCAACAAGGAACAGCCGGGCTGGTACGCCAAGGTGCTCGCCAGCATCAAGGGCGTGTCCGAGGAAACCACCACGGGCGTACATCGCCTGTACCAGATGGCCAAGGACGGCCGCCTGCACTTCCCGGCCATCAACGTCAACGACAGCGTCACCAAGTCGAAGTTCGACAACATCTACGGCTGCCGCGAAAGCCTGGTGGACGGCGTGCGCCGCGCCACCGACGTGATGATGGCCGGCAAGGTCGCCATGGTCGCCGGCTACGGCGACGTCGGCAAAGGCTCGGCCGCCTCGCTGCGCCAGGCCGGCTGCCGGGTGATGATCTCGGAAATCGACCCGATCAACGCGCTCCAGGCCGCCATGGAAGGCTATGAAGTGGTGACCATGGAAGAAGCCGCGCCCAAGGCCGACATCTTCGTCACCGCGACGGGGAATCTCGACGTCATCACCGTCGATCACATGCGCAAGATGAAAGACCGCGCCATCGTCTGCAACATCGGCCACTTCGACACCGAGATCCAGACTGAAGCCCTGCGTAACTTCAAATGGCACAACGTCAAGCCGCAGGTGGACGAAGTGGAGTTCCCGGACGGCAAGCGCATCATCCTCTTGGCCGAAGGCCGCCTGGTGAACCTGGGTTGCGGCACCGGCCACCCCAGCTTCGTCATGAGCGCCTCGTTCTCCAACCAGGTCCTGGCGCAGATGGAGCTGTGGCAGAACGGCGCCAAATACGAGAAGAAGGTTTACGTGCTGCCCAAGCACCTGGATGAGAAGGTGGCCGAGCTGCACCTGGCCAAGGTCGGCGCCAAGCTCACCAAGCTCTCGGCCAGACAGGCCTCCTATATCGGCGTGAATGCGGCCGGCCCGTTCAAGCCGGACACCTATCGCTACTAATTCGGCCCGTTACCGCGACTAAATCAAAAGGGGGACGGTTTAGCCGTCCCCCTTTTCTCATCTTCGCGCTATCTTCCCTTTGAGATGAAACGGAAAAGTGCGCGATGGAGTTCCTGACGCCGCCGGTGCTGACCGGCCTGATCGCCGTTCTGGTGCTGGTGCCGCCCGCCGCCTGGGTGCTCTGGCGCCAGCATCGCCATTGGCGCCGGGCGGAAAAGGCCGCCAGCGCCGCCTCCTATACCCATCAGGCGTTCCAGGCGGCGCTGGAAACCGCGCCCGAAGGCTATTTCGCCTGGTTCCATCAACCGATCGCCGAGGACGAGCAGGATACCGACGCCCTGCCCCGGTTCCGCGACCAGGGCTATGGCTCGCGCCGCCTGGCCGTGCTGCTGGACCTGTTCCGGGGCATGGAAGCCACCTTCGATGACGTGCTCGAGGGCTTCGACCGCCCCTCGCGCGAAACCCTCGAGGCCGCGGTGCGGCACTTGCGCGACGGCGGCACCGGCTTCCAGATCGACCTCAACCACACCACCACGGCGCGGCGCATCCAGGCCCGCGGCGTGCGCGCCGCCGATGCGCAAGGGCGCACCATGGGCGACGTGGTGTGGATGAGCGACGTCACCGAGGGTGTCGCCGCCGTCGATACCCTGACTTACGAAACCGCCGCGCTGCGCAAGGAGTGCGCCCTGCTCAAGGCCGCCCTCGACGGCATGGCCGATCCCATCTGGGTGCGCGACGACGACCTGTCGCTGATCTATTGCAACGCCGCCTACGTCAAAGCCGTCGACGCCAAGGACGCCGACGACGTGGTGGCGCGCGGCCGCGAGCTTAGCCCGCGCGTGGCGGTGCGTGAGGCGCGCGCGCTGGCCGCCGCGGCGCGGGCCGCCGGCGACACCCGCCGTTCGTCCTTCCACATGGTCATCGACGGCAGCCGCCGCCTGATGGAAGTGACCGAATCTCCCGTCGAGCACTCCGGCCGGGAGATCGCGCCCGAAGAAACCGCGCCGCTGTTCTCCGACGGCAGCGGCCGGCTCACGGCGGGGTTGGCCTACGATGTCACCCGCCAGGAGGAACTCGAAACCCGCCTCAAGCGCGAAGCCGCCGCCCATGCCGACGTGCTGGAGCGCCTCGGCACCGCCATCGCCATCTTCGGACCCGACACGCGCCTGATCTTCTTCAACACCGCCTATTCGGAGCTGTGGCAGCTCGCGCCCGCCTGGCTGCTGGAAGGCCCCACCTACGCCACGGTGCTCGACACCCTACGCGGCGAGCGCAAGCTGCCGGAAGTGGCCGATTTCCCAGCCTATAAGGAAAAGGAGCTGTCGCGCTTCAACTCCCTGATCGAGCCGATGGAGGACGTGCTGCACCTCCCCGACGGCGGCACCTTGCGCCGCGTGATCGCGCCGCACCCCATGGGCGGCCTGCTCACCACCTATGAGGACATCACCGATACCCTGGTCCTCGAGCGCTCCTACAACACCCTGATCGCCGTGCAGCGCGAAACCATCGACAACCTGCAGGAAGCGGTGGCGGTGTTCGGCGCCGACGGCCAGCTGCGCCTGGCCAATCCCGCCTTCGCCGACCTGTGGGAACTGTCGCTCGATGCGTTGCGAGAAGGCCCGGCCATGGGGGCGGTGATCG
Source organism: Rhodospirillaceae bacterium (assembly GCA_041905795.1). Classification (GTDB taxonomy): domain Bacteria; phylum Pseudomonadota; class Alphaproteobacteria; order Rhodospirillales; family Rhodospirillaceae; genus SHVO01. The sequence continues at coordinate 47,238 of JAYRKL010000006.1, forward strand.
ACGCCTTCCGCGGCTTCTTCGACGATGACGCGATCTGGGCGCGCCACCGCGCCGTGATGCTCACAGCGTTGGACGCGGATCGTACCAGGGCCGCCCAACAAGGCAGGGTCGTGCGCAAGGACGGCTCGGTGCTGGAGTTCATCTCGGTGCCGCTGCCCGATGGCGGCGTCCTGTTCTGCTACAACGACGTCTCGGCGCCGGAACGCGTGGCCCAGGCCTTGCGCGGCCGCGCCGAAGCGCTCACCGCCACCGACAAGCTGCGCAGCGAATTCATCACCAGCGTCACCGCCGAGCTGGAGGGCCCGGCGCGTTCCATCGCGCAGCTGGCGGAGAAACTGCGCGGCACGCCGGAGGCGCAGACCGCCGCCCACGACATCCTCGAAGCCGCCGAAGCCCTCAAAATGCTGATCACCGACGTGCGCGACCTGTCGGGCGTCGAGGCCGGCCACCAGGTGCTCAGCCTTGATTCCTTCGACATCCGCGACCTGGTCCGCCGCGTCACCGCCATGACCAAGGAAGCCGTGCGCCGGCGCGGCGTCTCGCTGGCGGTCCAATGCCCCGACACCGCCGGCTGGATGGTGGGCGACGCGGTGCGCATCAAACAGACCTTGTTCCACATCATCAACGGCGCCCTCAAGACCGCGGCCGGAAACCGCGTCACCCTGTCGGCGGCGCGCCACCAGGACCAGGTGGTGTTCGCTGTCCGCTACAAGGCCGACGCCGAAGCGCGCGGCCTCGGTCTCGGCATCTATCTCGCCCAGCGCATCGCCGAACTGCACGGCGGCGCCCTGGAGCTGGCCACCGAGGGCGAGGACTCCGTGGTGCGCTGCCGCCTGCCGGCCGGCGACTCAGCCACGCAAGCCGCAGGCGCTTGACCGCCGTGGATTACCTTCGCCGCCCCTCCGTCATCGAGATCGCCCTGCCGGCCGAGGCTGACACCCGCGCCCTGGGCGGTGCCATCGCGCGACAGGCGCAGGCCGGAGACATGATCGCGCTCGAAGGCGGCCTCGGCGCCGGCAAGACCACCCTGGCGCGCGGCTTCATCCGGCATTTCACCGGCAGCACGGAAGAAGTGGTCAGCCCCACCTTCACCCTGGCGCAGCTCTACGACGGGCCGGTGCCGGTCTGGCACTTCGATCTCTACCGCCTGAAGGACCCGACGGAGGTCCTGGAACTGGGCATGGAGGACGCGCTGACCGAGGGAATCGTGGTGGTGGAATGGCCGGAGCGCATGGGTCCGTGGCTGCCGCAACGGCGGCTGGAAGTGGGCCTTGCGGTTGGTTTACATAGCGGGCGGCTGGCGCGGCTCGCAGGCGATCCCTCCTGGAACGCGCGGCTGGAAGAAATCAAAAAGAATGTCGACTGATCGTCAGGCCCTGATCGAAACCTTCCTGGACAAAGCGGGCTGGCGCGGCGCCAAGCGCTGGCGGCTCGCGGGCGACGCTTCGTTCCGCAAATACGACCGGGTGGAGAAAAACGGCCGCCGGGCGGTGGTCATGGATGCGCCGCCGCCGCAGGAGGACGTGCGCCCGTTTGTCAGCATCGCGCGCCACCTGCATACGCGCGGATTCTCAGTGCCGGAGATCCTAGCGGAAGACCCCGAAACCGGTCTGCTGCTGCTGGAAGACCTAGGCGACGACACCTACACGCGGCTGCTCAACGCGGGCGGTGACGAAGAAGTGCTTTACGGCGCCGCCATCGACGCCCTGATCGCCCTGCACCGGCGGCCGGAGACCGACGTGGTGCCGCCGGGGGTGATCCCCTACGGCAAGGACCGGTTGCTGGAAGAAGCGGGGCGCATTCACAGCTGGTACCTGCGCCTGGTGGGCGCGCCGGCGCTGCCGGCAAACGCCGTGCGGGAGTTCGAGGATATCTGGCGCGCGCTCCTGCCGGTCGCATGGACGGCGCCGACCTCGCTGATCCTGTTCGACTACCACATCGACAACCTGATGAAGGTGCCGGGGCGCAGCGGCATGCAAGCCTGCGGCATCCTGGATTTCCAGGACGCCATCACCGGCCCCACCACCTACGATCTCATGTCGCTGCTGGAGGACGCGCGCCGCGACGTTCCGGCGCACATCCAGGACCTGATGAAGCGGCGCTATCTCGCGGCCTTCCCGGATATCGACCGCGCGGCCTACGAACAGTCCTGGGCGGTGATGGCGGCGCAGCGGCATTTACGCGTCATCGGCACTTTCGCGCGCCTCAAGTTGCGCGACAACAAGCCCGACTATCTGCGCCATATGCCGCGCCTGTGGCGCTATATGGACCGCTGCCTGGCCGTGCCTTTGCTGCGTCCCTTGCGCGACTGGATCGATGTGCATGTGCCGCCGCCCTTGCGGGTGGTGCCTCTTCAGGAAAGCCGGGTATGAAGCGGATGCCCACCACCGCCATGGTGCTGGCCGCGGGTCTTGGCTTGCGCATGCGGCCCCTGACCCTGGAACTGCCCAAGCCGCTGATCGCGGTGGCGGGCAAGACCCTTCTGGACTGGACCCTGGACATGGCCGCGGCCGGCGGCGTCGCCAAGGCCGTCGTCAATGTCCATCACCTCGGCGACAAGATCGTCGCCCACACGGCGCCGCGGCGCCACCCGGCGGTGCTGATCTCCGACGAGACCGGCAAGCTGCTCGATACCGGCGGCGGGATCGTCAAGGCCTTGCCGGTCCTGGGCGACGCGCCGTTCTTCGTCTTCAACGGCGACGGCATCCTGGTCGACGGCCAGGTCCCGACGCTGCGCCGCCTGGCGGAGGGATGGGAGCCCGACCGGCTCGACGTGCTGATGCTGGTGCATCCGCGCGCGCACGCGCATGGCTTCGACGGCGCCGGCGACTTCTTCATGGACGCCGGCGGACGCCTGCGCCGCCGCGGCGCGGCGGCCAGCGCGCCGTTTGTCTATGCCGGCGCCTATATCATGCACCCGCGCATCCTCGCCGGTGAGAAACCCGAACCCTTCTCCATGAACCGGGTGTGGGACCAGGCCATCGCCGCCGGCCGCATGGCCGCGGTGGTGCATGACGGCGCCTGGTTCCACGTCGGCACACCCGAGGCGGTGACCAATACCGAGAGTCTCCTGGGGCGCAGGGCGGCGGCGTCATGACGGCGCGCGGGGCCCCATGATCAAAGGAGGGGCGCCGTGGCTTGCCCCGCGGGCGGTGTTCACCATCGCGCCGCACCTGCCCTTCCTCGATTGCCTGGCGGAAGGCATCGCCGTTCACGCGGGTGACGACCCCTTGGCGCTCGCCGGCATCACCGTGCTGCTGCCGACGCGCCGCGCCTGCCGCTCCTTGCGCGAGGCCTTCCTGCGGCGCAGCGGCGGGCAACCGCTGCTGCTGCCGCGCCTGATGCCGTTGAACGACCTGGACGAGGAAGACGCGTTGCTGTCCGGCATCGCCGGGGGCGGCGCAGCGGCGCGCCTGCCGCCGCCGATCGCGCCGCTCAAACGGCAATTGCTGCTGGCCCGCCTGATCGCGTCCATGCCCGGGCAATCGCACCCGGCGCAGGCGGTGGCGCTGGCGGCGGAACTCGCCCGCCTGCTCGACCAGGTGCAGACCGAGCGCCTGAGTTTCGACGGACTCAAGGACCTGGCGCCGGCGGAATATGCCGAACACTGGCAGATCACCCTGGAGTTCCTGAAACTCCTCACCGACGCCTGGCCGGCGATCCTCGCCGAGGAAGGCGCCCTCGATCCCGCGCACCACCGCAACCTGCTGTTCGCCGCGCAGATCGAAGCCTGGAACCTCGCACCGCCCTCCGGCGTAAAAGGCGGTCCGGTCATTGCCGCCGGCTCCACCGGCAGCATCCCCGCCACCGCCGACCTGCTGGCGGCCGTCGCCGATCTGCCGGAAGGCTGCGTGGTGTTGCCGGGCCTCGACCAGACTCTCGACGACCAGACCTGGGACCGATTGGATGACACCCATCCCCAGACCGGGCTCAAGCAGCTGCTCGCGCGTCTCGAGGTCGCGCGCGATCAAGTCCAGCCTTGGCCGGCGGCCGGCCCCGCGCCGACCGGCCGCGGCCGCCTGGTCAGCGAATGCCTGCGCCCGGCCGCCGCCACCGACCGCTGGCGCGATCTGCCCCGCATGTCCGCGGACGCCGTCGCCGGCCTCTCCCGCATCGACTGCCCGGGTCCGCGCGAAGAAGCCGAGGTCATCGCCCTGGTGATGCGCGAGAGCCTGGAGATCGAGGGCCGCACCTGCGCTCTCGTGACCCCCGACCGGCAGCTGGCGGAACGGGTGGCGTCCGAACTGGCGCGCTGGGACATCGACATCGATGATTCCGCCGGCAAGCCCCTGGCGCAGACCCCGCCCGGCGCGTTCCTGCGGCTGCTGGCCGCGGCGGTCGCGGACAATTTCGCGCCGGTGCCGGCCCTGGCCTTGTGCAAACACCCCCTGGCCTGCGCCGGGTTCGACCCGGTGGTGTTCCGCTCCCTCACTCGCGCCGCCGAAATCGAACTCTTCCGCGGCCCGCGGCCCGCGCCCGGCCTGGAAGCCCTCGGCGCCCTGGCCGCCTTGAGTCCGCGCCGCGCGGAGCTGGAACAATGGACCGGCGCCCTGCAACGCTGCTGCGCCGATTTCGCGCGCGTCATGGCGCAGCCCGAAGCGCCGCTCTCCGTGCTGCTCGAAGCCCATATGGCGGCGGCGGAAGCGCTGGCCGACACCGCGGAACTGCCCGGGGCGCTGCGCCTCTGGGCCGGTGACGCGGGTGAAACGGCTGCGGCCTTTGCCGCCGAATTGGCCGAAAGCGCCGATGTGCTGCAAAGCCTCGCGCCCGGAACCTATCCGGCGGTGTTCGAGGCCCTGCTACAAGGCCCGCAGGTACGACCCCGTTATGGGCGTCATCCACGGCTTTCGATCCTGGGGCCGCTGGAAGCGCGCCTGCAACGGTTCGACGTGACCATCCTGGGCGGCCTCAACGAAGGCACCTGGCCCGCCGGCGCCGCGGCCGATCCGTGGATGAGCCGGCCCATGCGCCAGGCCTTTGGCCTGCCTTCTCACGAACGCCGCATCGGCCTCGCCGCCCATGACATCGCCCAGGCCTTCACCGCGCCGCGCGTGGTGCTGACCCGCGCCGTCAAGGTGGACGGAACGCCGACGGTTCCCTCGCGCTGGCTGCGGCGCCTGGAACAGGTGGTGGCCGCCGCCGGGCTTGCCGCAGACTTCGCCCGCGAACAGCTGCCGTGGCTGGCCTGGGCGCGTGCGCTCAACGAGGCGGCGCCGCTGCCGCCGGTGGGCCCGCCCGAACCCAAGCCGCCGGTCGCCGTGCGGCCGCGGCGTCTGTCGGTGACCGAGATCGAGAAGTGGATGCGCGATCCCTACAGCATCTACGCCAAGCACATCCTCAAGCTCCGGCCGCTGGACGAACTGGACCAGGACGTCAGCGCCGCCGATTACGGACAGGTGATTCACAAAGCCCTGCAAACCTTCATCGCGCGCCACCCGGCCGGGGCGCTGCCCGGCAACGCCTATGAGGAACTCTGCGCCCTGGGCCGCGGCCTGTTCGCCAGCGCCGCCCTGCGGCCCTCGGTCATGGCCTTCTGGTGGCCGCGGTTCGAGCGCATCGCCGCCTGGGTCTTGAAGGAGGAAGAGGTCCGGCGGCACGTCCTGCGCCAATCCTATGTGGAAAGCGACGGCGCGCTGACGTTCTCCACCGGCGGCGGGCCGTTCACCCTGATCGCGCGCGCCGACCGCATCGACCTGTACACCGACGGCACCCTCGGCATCCTCGACTACAAGACCGGCGCGCCGCCCTCCAACACCGAGGTGCTCTCCGGTTACGCGCCGCAGCTGCCGTTGGAGGCCGTGATCGCCGCCGCGGGCGGCTTCAAGGACATCCCGGCGAAGAACGTCAGCGACCTCGCGTTCTGGCACCTGCACGGCCGCGACGCCGGCGGCCGGATCGCGGCGGTCAAGGGCGACATGGCCGAGATCACCGCCACCGCCCGCGACGGCCTGCTTGGCCTGATCAGGGCCTTCGACAATCCCGAGACCGGCTACGCCGCCCGGCCTAACCCCGACATGGCCCCGGTCTACAGCGACTACCTGCACCTGGCGCGGGTCAAGGAATGGGCCGGCGACGAGGACGAGTCATGAGCGCCGCGATATCCAAAGCCGTCGACGCCGTCGCCATCGCCGAAGCCGAACAGCGCAAGGCGATCCATCCCGCGGCCAGCGTGTGGGTGAGCGCCTCGGCGGGTTCGGGCAAGACCAAGGTGCTTACCGACCGCGTGCTGACCCTGTTGCTGGCCGGTGTCGCCCCGGAACGCATCCTGTGCCTGACCTTCACCAAGGCGGCGGCGGCGGAAATGAGCAACCGCATCGCCGACCGCCTGGCGCACTGGGCGATCCTGGAAGACGGCGCACTCATCGACGAACTGGCCCGGTTCTGCGCCCCCGATGCCGAGGTCCTCAAGGCGGCGCGGCGGCTGTTCGCGCGGGTGCTGGACGCGCCGGGCGGTCTGAACATCCTGACCATCCATGCCTTCTGCCAGTCGGTGCTGCGGCGCTTCCCGCTCGAAGCCGGCGTGCCGCCGCAGTTCGCCGTCATGGATGAACGCGACAGCGCCGAGGCTTTGAAGGCCGCCCAGGAAGCCACCATCGCCGCGGCGCAAGGGGCCGACCTGCCGCTGGCGGAAGCACTGAAGGTGGTGACGGCGCGGGTGCACGAAACCAGCTTCACCGGCATCCTGGCCGGGTTGATCGCGGCGCGCGGCAAACTCGCCAAGGCGCTCGAACGCCATGGCGGCGTCGATGGCGTCATGGCCGCCGCAGGCAAGGCCCTGGGCCTGGCGCCGGGCGAAACCGAGGCCGGCCTTGTCGCCGCCGCCGCGGTCGACGGCGCTTTCGATGAAGACGGATTGCGCGCCGCGGCTTCGGCGCTGGCGCAGGGTTCCAGCGGCGACCGGGACCGCGCCGCCGGCATCGACGCCTGGCTGACGGGAGACCGCATCGCCGGGTTCCCGCACTACTGCACGGTGTTCCTCACCCAGCAGGACGTGCCCCGCAAGAACCTCGCCACCAAGCAGGCCGTCAAGATCGACCCCGGCGCCGCCGCGGTCATGCTGGCGGAGGCCGAGCGCCTGGCCGCGGTATGCCGCAAGCTCAAGGCCGCCCGCGTGCGCGCCAATACCGAAGCCCTGGTGCGCCTGGGCGCGCGAATGCTGGCGTTGTACGGCGCCGACAAGGCGCGGCGCGGCCTGATGGATTACGACGACCTCATCGACCGCACGCGCCGGCTGCTGGAACGCCCGGGCAGCGCCGCCTGGGTGCTCTACAAACTGGACGGCGGCATCGACCATGTGCTGATCGACGAAGCCCAGGACACCAATCCCGAGCAATGGGCGATCGTCAAAGCCCTGACCGCCGAATTCTTCACCGGCGCGGGACGCCATGAGGAGACCTCCACGCTGGCGCGCACGGTGTTCGTGGTCGGCGACCGCAAGCAGTCGATCTACGGCTTCCAGGGCGCCGACCCCGCCCAGTTCGACATCGTGCGCGCGGCCTTGCGCGAGAGCGCGGCGGCGGTGGGGCAGCCGTGGCGCGACATCTCGCTGAATGTATCCTTCCGCTCCACCGCCGCGGTCCTTGAAGCCGTGGATACGGTGTTCGGCCACGGCGGCGCCCGCGACGGCCTCGGCGAGGACCGGATCCAGCACCTCGCCTCGCGCGCCGGCCACGGCGGCATGGTGGAGATCTGGCCGCCGGTGGAGCCGGCGGCCCAGGACGAAATGCCCAGCTGGAAGCCGCCGGTGGAACGCACCGAAGCGGACTCGCCGCCGCACCGCCTGGCGGCGCTCATCGCCCGGCGCATCCGCCATATGATCCGGAGCGGCGAAATGCTCGAGGCCAAGGGGCGTCCGATCCGCCCCGGCGACATCATGGTGCTGGTGCGCCGGCGCACGGCCTTCGTGCGCGAGCTGGTGCGCCAGCTCAAGATCCAGGGCATCGCCGTGGCCGGCGTCGACCGCATGCGGCTCACCGAGCAGCTCGCGGTCATGGACCTGGTGGCGCTGGGACAGTTCCTGCTGCTGCCGGACGACGACCTCACCCTCGCCACCGTCCTCAAGGGCCCGCTGGTGGGCCTGGCCGAGGACGAATTGTTCGCCCTCGCCCATGGCCGCGGCGCCAAGTCGCTTTGGGACACCCTGAACGGCCACGCCGGCGCGCAGTCGCGCTTCGGCGGGGCCCAGGCCTTCCTGGCCGCGCTGCTGGCCAAGACCGACTATTTTTCTCCGGCGGAACTTTACGGCCACATCCTGGTGGCGTTGGCGGGGCGCAAGAAACTGCTGGCGCGTCTGGGGACCGAAGCCGAGGACCCCATCGACGAATTCCTCAACCTGGCGCTGGCCTATCAGCGCCAGCACGCACCCTCGCTGCAAGGGTTCCTGCACTGGCTCACGGCGGGGAAAACCGAGATCAAACGCGACCTCGACCAGAGCGGCGCGGATGCGGTGAGGGTGCTGACCGCCCATGGCGCCAAGGGCCTGCAGGCGCCGATCGTGTTCCTGCCGGATACCTGCCAGGCGCCGACGCTCCAGGACCGCTTGTTCTGGACCGCGTCGGAGGACCCGCTGCCGTTGTGGGCGCCGGCGGTCGACGAGCAGGACCCGCTCACCCAGCGCTTGCGCGAAATTGCCCTCACCGCCCAGGAGCAGGAATACCGCCGCCTGCTCTATGTCGCCATGACCCGCGCCGAGGACCGGCTCTATATCAGCGGCTGGCATACCCGGCGCGCACGGCCCGACGGTACCTGGTATGGCCTGATGAAAGACGGCCTGGCGGCATCGCCGCGCCTGCGGCCGGTGGACGATCCGTTCTTCGCCGCCGACGGCCTGTTCTCGGCGCCCGAGATCCTGCGCATGACATCGAAACAGGAGAGCGCGGCGCCGGAAGAACGCAAACCCGCGGCCGCGATCGAACCGCAGCCCCTCAAGCCCTGGGCCCTGGCCGCGCCCCGTCCCGAACCGATCCCGCCGCGTCCTCTCGCACCCTCGACCGCGGGCATGGCCGATCCGCCCGCGGCGTCGCCGCTCAGGGATGACGGCCGCCGCCGTTTCCAGCGCGGCATCGTCATCCACCGGCTGCTGCAAAGCCTGCCCGAAATACCGCCCGCCCAGCGGCGCGCCGCCGCCGCGGCCCTGGCCGCCCGCCCCGCCTGGGGGCTCGATGACGCGGCGCGCGCCGACGTGGTGCGCGAAACCCTGGCGGTGACCGAAGATCCGCGCTTCGCCGCCCTGTTCGCGGCCGGCTCCAAGGCCGAGGTGCCCATCACCGGGATAGTGAAGGGCCACGTGATCTCGGCCCAGGTCGACCGCCTGGCGGTGACCGAGGCCGAGGTCCTGATCGTCGACTACAAGACCAACCGGCCGGCGGCGGCGCGCGCGGAGGATGTCGACCCGGCTTATCGCTTCCAGATGGCCGTGTATCGCGCCGCCCTGGCGCAAATTTATCCCGCGCACCGGGTCCGCTGCGTCTTGCTGTGGACCGACGGTCCGTTCATCCTGGAACTGCCGCCCGCCCAACTCGACGCCGCACTCGCTTCACTGCCCTGACCTTCAATTGCATGACCCTCTCCTCCGTCGTCTTCGATATCGGCAACGTCCTGATCTACTGGGACCGCCGCAACCTGTACCGGAAGCTGATTCCGAACACGGCGGAGATGGACCGGTTCCTGGCCGATGTCTGCAACATCGCCTGGCATGCACCCCAGGACGCGGGCGCCAGCTGCACGCAAGCCACCGCCGCCCTGAAGGCGCGCTTTCCCGAACACGCGGTGCTGATCGAGGCTTTCTACGACCGCTTCGGCGAGATGCTCGGCGGCCAGGTGCCCGGCATGGAGCAGGTGGTGATGGGCCTGAAAGCGCGCAATATCCCGGTTTACGGGCTTTCCAACTGGCCGGCGGAGATGTTCCGCCATGCCGAGAGCTACGACATCATGAGTCACTTCGACGGCGTGGTGGTGTCGGGCCGCGAGAAGGTGAAAAAACCCGACCGCCGCCTGTTCCAGGTGCTGTTCGAACGTTACGATATTATCCCGGAGCGCACGTTATTCGTCGACGACGTGGCGGACAATGTGGCCACCGGCATCGCCCTTGGCATGCACGGACACCTGTTCCGCGACGCCGAGCGCCTGCGCGCCGTGCTGAAGGGATACCACCTGCTTGCGTGACCCAGGCCCCACACCGGAGAACACCGACGCGGCGTTGGACGGCGTGATGCTGAAAGGCGCGTGGTACTACGCCGCGCCGACGACCGAAATCAAACGCTGCGCGGCCGTGCATAAGACCCTGTTGGGCGAACCGGTGCTGCTGGGCCGGGATCGCGACGGCAAGCCATTCGCGCTGCGCGACACCTGCCCGCACCGCGGCACCTTGCTCTCCCGCGGCGCCTTCGATGGCCGCGAAGTCGAATGCCCCTACCACGGCTGGCGCTTCGCCACCGACGGGCGCTGCACCGCGATCCCATCGCAATGCGGCGGCCAGCGTCCGCAGGCGGAGGATCTCCGCGCCGTCACCTATCCGGTGGCCGAGCAGCACGGCAATATCTGGGTTTATGTCGGCGCCAAAGGCGAGGCCGGCGCGCGTACGGGCGCCTTGCCGCCGCTGCCGGTGCTGCCTGACGCCGGCGACGGGCCCAAGCTGCATGTTTCCTTGCGCTTTCCCTGCAATATCGACCTCGCGGTTATCGGCCTCATGGACCCGGCCCACGGCGCCTTTGTGCATAAGTCCGCCGTATGGCGCACCCGCGCCAGCATCCATGAAAAGCAGAAACGCTTCTCGCCGGTAGAAGGCGCCCTGGGCTGGCGCATGGACCGCCACCCGGCCTCCAGCAACAGCCGCGCGTATAAGATCTTCCTGGGCGGACGTCCGGAGACCGAGATCACCTACACCCTGCCCTCGACCCGCGTCGAACACGCCGCCACCCGCCGCTACAGCTACACCGGCCTCACCGCCTGCACGCCGGTGACGGCGGACGTCACCGAGGTGCACCACGTCATGTATTGGACCGTGCCGGGCGCGGCCTTGCTGCGCCCGCTGGTGAAGCGCATGGCGCTGCGATTCCTGGACCAGGACCGCCGGGCGGTGCTGGCTATGCAGGAAGGCCTCGCCTTCTCGCCGCCCACCATGCTGGTGCGCGACGCCGACACCCAGGTGCGCTGGTACTACCGGCTGAAACGCGAGTGGCTGGCGGCCCAGGCCGAAGGCCGCGCGCCGGTCAACAGCGTGACCCCGGTGACGTTGAAGTGGCGGAGCTAAACTCGCTTCGGGGGACTGCGCTCTGAATTAAATGTACCAGGTACAATTTTCCCGAAGACTGCGTTTGATGATGCGCCTAAGCCGCAAAATTGTACCTGGTACATTTAATTCCCCCGGCGCCCAAATCTGTGGATAAGTTTTCTGCGAATAACCTCGCAAAATAAGGCTTTCCTTGCGCTCCTTGACGCTGCGGGGGGCCCTCCCTAGATTTGCTCATCAGGCACTTATTCCCGTGCCGCGAAAGGAATCACCTCCATGAAACAGGTTTCGGATCAGTCCTTTGAAGAGGACGTCCTCAAGGCGCGCGGCCCGGTCCTGGTGGACTTCTGGGCGGAGTGGTGCGGCCCGTGCAAGCAGATCGCGCCGTCGCTGGAGCGCCTGTCGGCGGAAATGGGCGAGAAGCTCACCGTCGCCAAGATCAACATCGACGACAACCCGCAAACCCCGACCCAGTTCGGCGTGCGCGGCATCCCCACCCTGATGATCTTCAAGGACGGCCAGGTGGCCGCCACCAAGGTCGGCGCCCTGCCCGAGAGCAAGCTCAAGGAATGGGTGCAGCAGTCGCTCTAAGCCGCCTGCGCAGGTAAATGCCAAAAGCCTCGTCCTCACGGACGGGGCTTTTGCTTTTGGTGAACGCCGCCGGTATATCTCTGAACGGGACACGGGGACGACGCATCAATGGCAAACGACACCGGCGGCTATATTTCCGACGTTTCCTATGTCGCCGAGTTCTACGGCGACCATGCCCCGGCCCATATCAACCTGGTGGCCGCCACCAACGGCTTCGCGCCGCGGCCCCTGAACGGGCCTTTCACCTGGTGCGACTACGGCTGCGGCAACGGCGTCACGGCGATCGTGCTGGCGGGCTGCTATCCCCAGGCGCAGTTCTACGGCGTCGATTTCCTGCCCATCCATATCCGCACCGCCGAGACCCTGGGCATGCGCGCCGGGCTCACCAACACCACCTTCCTGCAAAAGAGCTTCTCGGCCCTTGGCAAGGACGACATCCCGCCCCTGGACTTCGCGGTCATGCACGGCGTGCTGTCCTGGATCGACGAACCGACGCGGTCCGCCCTCCTCGACGACGCGGCGCGGCGGCTGAAGCCGGGCGGCCTCCTGCTCACCGGCACCAACGCCATGCCCGGCTGGGCGTCCAAGCTGCCCATGCGCAACATGGTCTATTCGCTGTCGGGCCTGGGCGTGAACTCGCTGGAGCGCGCGCGGATCGGCCTCGAGTGGCTGAAGAAGATGAAAAAAGCCCAGGTGAAATATTTCCGGGACAACCCGGCCCTGGCCGAAGCGGTGGACGAGCTGGACAAGCTCGACCTCCGCTACATGGCCCATGAATATTTCAACGAACACCTGCGCGCCTTCTACTTCGCCGAGATGAAAGCGTTCATGGAAGCGCGCGGCCTCAAGTTCGCCGGCTCCGCCCGCCTGTTCCTGAACATGGTCGACCTGGCGGTGCCCCAGGCGCTGCACGAGGAGTTCCGCGCCGCCAAAAGCCGCGCCGAACTGGAAGCCAAGCGCGACTTCATCCGCAACGAGACCTTCCGCCGCGACGTCTGGGTCAAGGGCGACGCCTTGACCTCGGAAGAAGACTGGATGGCCACCAACCGCGAACTGGTGTTCGGCACCTTGGAGCCTTTGCCCCAGATCGACCGCAAAGTCGCCTTCGGCGATGTGCAGGTGAGCTACGAGAACGGCCCGCTCGCCGCCATGCTCAAGATGGTGGCGTACAAGGGGCTCAAGCTGTCGGCGGTCGCCAAGACGCCGGAATTCGCGAGCCTCGCGCCCGGCACCGAGACCGAAGCCGCGCGCCTTCTGGCGGCCGGCGGCCAGGTGATGGCCTTTCCGGCGGAGACCAAGCCGGTGAAGGTGAAGCCCGGATCGAAGCTCTCCATGCCCATGGTCAACCGCTCGCTGATCAAGGAGATCGCGCTGCGCGTGCCCAGGATCGCCCTGGCGGCGATCCACGCCGGCACCGGCGTGGAGATGCCCAATATCGACGCCATCCTGCTGCTGGCGCGCTGCGAACACGGCCGCGACGGCGCGGTCAAGGCCGCGGCCGCCGTCATGGCGGGCGAGGGCGGCAGCCTCGTGATCGCCGGCAAGCCGGTGACCCAGGCGGAGATGGAGAAATTCATCGCCGGACGGCTCAACCATCTCGAATCCACCCAGCTCGACAAGCTCGCCGAGATCGGCGTCATATCCCTGGAAGTCTGATGTCCGCTTTATTCTCGCCGCTGTCGCTGGGGCCGTTCGAGGTTCCCAACCGCATCGCCATCGCGCCGATGTGCCAGTATTCGGCCGACGACGGCTGCGCCTCCGACTGGCACTTGCAGCAGATCATGCAATACGCCATGTCCGGCGCGGGGCTGGTGATCCTGGAAGCCACCGGCGTGGAGCGCGCCGGGCGCATCTCCCATGGTTGCCTCGGCCTTTACAGCGACGCCAACGAAGCTGCGCTGGCCCGCGTCCTGGCGGCGGCACGCCGGGTCGCCATCCCCGGCACCCGTTTCGGTATCCAGATCGGCCACGCCGGCCGCAAGGCGTCCACCCAACGCCCCTGGGAAGGCGGCAAAGGCCTCGGCCCCGATCAGGATCCGTGGCTCACCTTCGCCCCCTCGGCGATTCCCTTCGCCGAGGGCTACGCGACGCCGGCGGCGCTGGATGACGCCGGCCTGCTCCGGATCAAGACCGCCTTCGTGCAGGCCGCCGTGCGCGCCGAACGCCTGGGGTTCGACGTGATCGAGCTGCACTCCACCCACGGCTATCTCCTGGACGAATTCCTTTCGCCGCACGCCAACACGCGCGACGACCGCTACGGCGGCGACCGCACGGCGCGCATGCGCTTCCCGCTGGAGATCGCCGAGGCGGTGCGCGGCGCGGTCTCAAAAAAGGTCGTGGTGGGCGCGCGCATCACCGGCACCGACTGGTCCGACGGCGGCTGGTCGCCGGCAGACGCCGGTGTCTATGCCAAGGAGCTGCAAGCCCGCGGCATCGGCTATGCCTGCGTCTCCAGCGGCGGAGTGATCCCCGGCCTGCGCATCCCCTCCGGCCCCGGCTATCAGGTGGAACTGGCCGCCGCCGTGAAACAGGCCAGCGGCATCGTCACCCGCGCGGTGGGCCATATCGTCACCGCCGACCAGGCCGACACGATTGTCGCGAACGGCGACGCCGACATGGTGGCCCTGGCCCGCGCCATCCTCGACAACCCGCGCTGGGTCTGGCACGCGGCCGACCGGCTGGGGGCCAAGATCGACTACCCGCCGCAGTACCAGCGCGTGGCGCCGGCCCTGTGGAAGGGCGCGGCCTGGGCGCGGCCGCAGGACTTCAAAGGTTAGCTCTCGGCGTCGATGTCCCGATTGGTGTAATCGGGCATGAACAGCACCGCCACGAAGCTCACCAGGCAGCACAACGCCATATAGATGGCGATGGGATAGCCGCTTTTATAGGTGGCGAGCAGGTATGTCGCGATCAGCGGCGCCGGGCCGCCGGCGAAGATCGACGCCAGCTGATAGCCGATGGACGCGCCCGAATAGCGCAAGGACGGCGGGAAGCTCTCGGCGATCAGCGCGGCCTGGGGGCCATACACCGGGTCATGGGCGGGCAGCGAGAACGCGATGGCGATGAAGGCGATCCAGGCCACGCCGGAATCCAGGCCCGCGAAATAGACGAAGCTGTAGAAGGCGCCGAGCACCATGCCCCAGAGGTAGACTCTCTTGCGCCCGAAGCGGTCCGAGAGGTGGCCGAAGGTCGGCAGGCTGATGAAGGAGATCAGCGCCGTCGACAGCACCGCCGTCAGCAGGAAGTTGCGCGACATGCCCTGGGTGACGCCGTAGGCGAACACGAAGGCGGTGTAGATGTAGAACGGCGCCTGCTGGCCGGTGCGTGCCAAGGCCGAAAGCCACACCGCCTTGGGATGCTGCACCATCACCTGCCACACCGGCGCCTTGGCGATCCTGTTTTCGCTTTGCAGTTTGCGGAAGGTGGGCGTTTCCAGGACCCCCAGGCGGATATAGAGGCCGACCACCACCAGGACGGCGCTGAGCAGGAACGGGATGCGCCAGCCCCAACTCATGAAAGCCTCGTTGTCCATGCCGCTGAAGGCAAGCACGGCGAGGTTGGCCAGGAACACGCCCATGGGCACGCCGAACTGCGGCCAGGAGGTGATGAAGCCGCGGTGCTTGTTGGTCTTGGCCCATTCCATGGACAGGAGCACCGAGCCGCCCCATTCGCCGCCGACGCCGATGCCCTGGACGAAGCGCAGGATCGTGAGGATGACCGCGCCCCAGGTGCCGATGGCCTCATAGCTCGGCACCAGCCCCACCAGGAACGTGGCCACCCCCATGAGCAGCAAGGTCGACACCAGCGTGGCCTTGCGGCCGATGCGGTCGCCGTAATGGCCGAAGATAGCGGCGCCGATGGGGCGCGCCACAAAGCCGACGGCATAGACGCTGAAGGCCTGGAGAGTGCCCACCAGCGGGTCGGAATTGGGGAAGTAGAGTTTGACGAACACCAGGCTGGTGAGGGTCGAATAAAGGAAGAAGTCGTACCACTCGATGGCGGTGCCGACGGTGCTGGCGATCACCGCCCGGGTCAACTGACGCTTGTGGTCGGCATCGGAAATTACCGCGGCTTCGGCCATGAATACCCCTTGAACCCCTTCCCTTGGCCCCGCCGGGCCGCTAGTAAGCTACCCCATCAAACCGGTGTTTCCACTGCAAAATCGGGCATGAAGGTCGCCGACGTCTCAGCGTTCTACAGCGAACAAGGCGGCGGGGTGCGCACGTATGTCCACCAGAAGCTGGCGGCGGCCGCGCGCCTTGGCCACGAGGTCGTGATCATCGCGCCGGGACGCGAGAACCGCGAGGATGTCCACGCCGGCGGCCGCATCGTCTGGGTCAAGGCGCCGGTCCTGCCGGTGGATAAGCGCTATCGCATGTTCCTGTCTTCGGCCGGGGTGATCCGCGTCCTCGACCGCGAACGCCCCGATGTGGTGGAAGGCTCGACGCCCTGGTACGCCGGCTGGATCGCCGGGCATTGGCACGGCGACGCCGTCAAATCCCTGGTCATGCATGCCGACCCGGTGGCGGTCTATGCCCATACCTTATTGGGCGCCCGCCTCGGCGTCGCGCGGGTCGACCGGCTCTTCGGCTGGTTCTGGCGCTATCTGCGCCGCCTCAATGCGCCGTTCGACTGCACGGTGGTCGCCGGCGAATGGCTGGCGCGGCGCTTCACCGCCTTCGGCCTCAAAAACGTCATCACCGTTCCGTTCGGAATCGACCGCACATCCTTCCACGGCGGCCTGCGCGATCCCACTTTGCGCGCCCGCATGCTGGCGGCTTGTGGATTACCTGAAACCGCGAAGCTGCTGCTGACCGTCGGCCGCCATCATCCGGAAAAACGCCTGCCGGTGCTGATCGCGGCGGCCGGCAAAGTGAACCGGCGGACTCCGGACAGTGTTGGACTCTACCTGGTGGGCGACGGCCTCTCGCGCGCCGCCGTCGAACGCGCGGCGGCGCAGGTTCCCCATACGCATGTCGCCGGCGCCGTGGCCGGCCGCGCCGAGGTCGCGCGCATGATGGCCAGCGCCGACGCGGTCATTCACGGGTCGGGCTGCGAGACTTTCGGCCTGTCGGTGGCGGAGGCTCTATGTTGCGGCGCGCCGATCATCGTGCCGGATACCGGCGGCGCCTTTGATTTCGCCGGGCCGGGCTATGCCGAGGTCTATCCGCTGGGGGACGCCGAAGGCGCGGCACAGGCCATCCGGCGGCTGTTTGCCCGCGATCAGGCGCAATCGGCCGCGGCGGCTATCGCGGGAGCTGAGGCTCGGATCGGGACGGCGGAGGCGCACTTTGACCGGCTGTTCGCCCTTTACGAGTCGCTAGTCCGACAGCGGTCACAACGCCGTACATGAAGGCGTGGGTGGCCAGCGACAACGCGCCCGCCGCCAGGAACATGGACGCCACCTGCGGCGCCGGCGCCGCGATGGCCTTCGCGAGCGCCACGCCCAGCCACATCATCATCACGTCGCGGTTGGGCAGGAACGGGATGCGGGTCAGCAGCAATTGCGCCGCCAGGAACATCAGCCATTCGCCGAACGGCACTTGTGGAAGTGCTGCGGACCACTGCGCCACCTGGAGCGCGAAGATGGTCAGGAGCCGCGTCACATGCAGGCCGCCCACCACCGCCGCATCGCGGCGCGAGAGCGCGAAGATGCGTTTGCGGAACACATAGAGCATCGTCATCAGCGCCAGCGCCAGCACCGCGCACAGCAAGAGCGGCACCAGCGGATGATCGCCCGGCGCCTGCAACAGGGTGACATGCCCGCCCAGGATCACCACCGGCAGCATCAGGAGCGTCAGGGAGTTGGACGCCAGGCCCGACAGCAGGTTGACGTCCTTGATGGTGGAAAGGGTGCCGCGCGGCGAATGCGGCACCGCGTCCTTGGCCCAGAGATAGAGGTAGGCCTCGCCCGAATAGTCGAACATCAGTTCGTTATAGACGCGCTTGCGGATGAACACCGGCAGCGCGCGCCAGCGGATCGGCCACAGCATGCGGTAGATCAGCATCTCCGCCAGCGGCAGGATCCAATAGGCGATGGCGAAGAATACATAGAACATCGGCGCCTTCGGCAACGCGGCGAGGGTGGCGTCCCAGCCGATCTCCGACAGGCGCACGTACATGAACACCACCACCGCCGCGGCGATGATGATCCGAATCGCATTCAGGATGATTTTGGCGCGGCGCGGCTCGGGCGCCAGCGCCTTGAGCTTAGCCAGGAATGGCGGCGTTTCCGCCGGCGGAACGGGATCGGGCTCAGACGGCAACGGCGAGGTCGTCGGGCTGAAGATCTGTTTCAAGAGGCGGCGCCGGCAGGCCCAGCACCTCGCGGTAGTTGGCGAGCACATCCGACAGGATGCGGTCCCAATTGTAGATCAGGCTGCGGCTGCGGGCGGCGGCGCCGAGGCCGCGGCGCAGGCCGGCGTCGGCGATCAGGCGCGCGAGGCAATCGGCGTATTCGCCGACATTCGCGCTTTCGCACAGGTAGCCGGTGACGCCGTGGCTCACCAGCGACATGCTGCCGGTGGCGCGGGCGCAGAGCGTCGGCAGTCCCGCCGCCATGGCTTCCAGGGTGACGTTGCCGAAGGTTTCCGTGGTGCTGGGATTGAAGAAGATGTCCGAGGACGCATAGGCGCGGGCCAGATCGGCGCCCTGCTGGAAGCCGGTGAACACGGCGCCGGGCAGGCGTTCGGCGAACCAGGCGCGCTCGGGCCCGTCGCCCACCACCAGCACCTTGGGCACACCATTGGAATTGGGGCCGTTGGCGCGGGCCGCGGCGATGGCCTCGGCGAATACCGCGAGGCCTTTCTCGAGCACCAGGCGGCCGACGAAGGTGACCACCACGTCGGCGGGACCGATGCCGTGGGATTGGCGCCAGGACTCATCGCGCTTGGCGGGATGGAACAGCTGGCTGTCGATGCCCCGGCCCCAGATGCGGATGTCGCGGTTCATGCCTTCGTCGCGCAGGACCTGGGCCATGCTTTCGGTCGGGGCATAGATCTGCGCGCACTGGCCGTAGAACTTCTTCAGGTAGCCGCTGGCGGCGCGCTCCGCCCAGCCGAACCCGTAATAGCGGAAATAGGTCTCGAAGCGCGTGTGCACCGACGCCACCGCCGGGATGTTCCAGGCCTGGGCCAGCTTCAGGGCCTTGTAGCCGAGCAGGTCCGGCGCGGAGAGATGGAACAGGGTCGGACGGAAGGCGGCGAGGTCGTCGCGCACCGCGCGCGGCAGGCCAAGCGCGAAGCGGTACTCGCGCCGGCGCGGGATCGAGACCGACGGCACCGACACCACGTCCCCGGCATGGGCAAAGGCCGGCACGGGTGCCGTGGGCGAGTACACCCGCACCGCCACATGCTGGCGCTCGAGATAGTCCACGAGGCGGTTGAGCGCCTGGTTGGCGCCGTCGCGCAGATAGTTGTAATTGCCCGAGAACAAGGCGACGCGCGGCGCCCATTCTGGAGAACGTGTGTAGGAGGATGTCAGAGCATTCATGGGGTGCTCTCGGCGGTTTTCATTTTTGACTCGCCCCGGCCGCCAGTCGCGGCCGCGGGCGCGTTCCATTTAAGACGTACCGGTGCGCCGCTCCCTACGCCCCGCCCGCTGAACAACAGTCTCAACAGCGGCGCTAATGTCTCTCCACAGACGTGTTAACTCAACAATTATTCCAACGATTTCATGAGCTTTTGACCCACAATCGGGCACCTGAAGCTAGGCCGCTCACGGACCCGGGGTGCATGAATCAATTTTGAAACATGTCGTGAGCCGGGCCGCCCGGCGCAAGGCCCTTGCCGCCTAAAAGGTAAGGAATTGGACAGCTTCGTCTTTTTCAGTTTCGCCTTGCTTCGCCGGTCCGGGAGCCGCTATCCGGTCACTCCTTAACGGGTCGGGATACAAATCCATGGAAGCCTATCTGCTGCTGGCGGCGGCCGCCTTTGTCGCCGGCACCATGAACGCGGTCGCGGGGGGCGGCACCTTCGTTACCTTCCCCGCCCTGATGTTCACCGGCGTGCCTTCGATCATCGCCAACGCCTCCAATGCCGTGGCGCTGTTCCCGGCCAGTTTCGCCAGCGCCTGGGCCTACCGCCACGATTTCGAGAAATTCGAAGGCGTATCCCTGAAGGCCATGGTGGGGGTGAGTTTGGTGGGCGGCCTGACCGGCGCCGCGCTGCTGCTGCTCACGCCCCAGCGCACCTTCGACGACCTGGTGCCGATCCTCCTGCTGGTGGCCACCCTGATCTTCACTTTCGGGCCGCGCATCACGCCGAAGCTGCAGAAGATGTTCACCCTGAGCGCCACCGGCGTGCTGGTGATCCAGTTCTTCGTGGCGATCTACGGCGGCTATTTCGGCGGGGCCATGGGCATCATCATGCTCGCGGTCTACAGCCTGTTCGGCCTCACCAACCTCAACGCCATGAACGCCACCAAAGCCATCTTGGCCGGCGTCATCAACGGCGTGTCGGTGATCCTGTTCGCCGGCGCCGGCAAGATCGCCTGGCCCCAGACCATACTGATGCTGGTGTTCGCGGTGCTCGGCGGTTATTTCGGCGCCCGCGCCGCGCGCAAGATGAACCCCAAACACCTGCGCCTCGGCATCGTCGCCATCAGCGTGACCGTGACGGTGGTGTTTTTTGTGAAGCAGTATAGGTTGTTGGGATAACTCTTCTGCCGTCATTGCCCGACTTGATCGGGCAATCCATTCATCAAACTGCACAATATTCTTTGTGACATGGATCGCCCGATCAAGTCGGGCGATGACACAGGAGTAGGTACTAGAGCATTTTCCGATGAAGTGGATGCCGGTTCATCGCAGAAAATGCGACCAAACCAAAAAGATGAGAGCATGATCTCGATTCAATATGACTCGATCATGCTCTAGCCGTTCTCTCTCAAAATTTCGCCCGCGTAGTAGAGCGATCCGCACACCAGGACGCGGCCGTGCGCGCCGGACAGGCGCGCAAGGGCGTGGGCGGCGTCGGGCGCGGTCGCCACGTCTTTCATGCCGGCGGCGGCGGCGATGGCGGCAAGGCCGTCCGGCGTGAAGGCCATGTCGTTGCCGGGATTGGGCACGGCCGTGAAGCTCGCCGTCACATGCGACAGCGGGCGCAGGTAATCTTCCGCGGCCTTGGTGGTGAGCATGCTGCACACCAGATGCAGCGGCGCATCGTTCCAGATATCGGCCGCCAGCGCCGCGATCACCTCGCCGGCGCCGGCGTTATGGCCACCGTCGAGCCACAGCTCCCAGCCGCGCGGCAGGATCTCCAGCAGGGGCCCCTGCTTCAGGCGTTGCGCCCGCGCCGGCCATTCGACGTTGCGCAGGCCGGCCTTCACCGCGAACGGCGGAATGGCGATGCCCGACTGGTCCAAGGCCGCCAGCGCCAGCCCCGCGTTGTCATACTGGTGGCGCCCCAGCAGGGCGGGACGCGGCCCCTGCCATCGGTTGTTCTCGCCGGAGAACGCGAGGCCTTCGGGTTCTTTCTCGGCGACGGTCCAGTGGCGGTTTTGCACTTTGAGCGGCGCGCCGACTTCGGCTGCGGTTCTGGCGAGCACGTCCGCGGCTTCGCGCAGCTGCGCCACACTGACGCAGGGCACGCCCGGCTTCATGATGGCGGCCTTCTCGCCGGCGATCGCGGCCAAGGTATCGCCCAGGTACTGCATGTGGTCCATGGAGATGGAGCTGAGGACCGTCACCCGCGGACGGTCGATGACGTTGGTTGCGTCGAACCGCCCGCCCAGGCCCACTTCCAGCAACACCACATCCGCCGGAACCTGTGAAAAGGCGAGGAACGCGACAGCGGTGGTGACCTCGAAGAAGGTGATCGGCTTGCCGGCGTTGGCGGTTTCCACATGCTCTAGCAGTTCCAGCAGCAAGGTCTCGTCGATCAGACTGCCGCAGAGCCTGATGCGTTCGGCGAACCGAACCAGGTGCGGGCTGGTGTAGACATGGACCTTGTAGCCGGCCGCCTCCAGCACCGCGCGCATGATGGCGACGGTGGAGCCTTTGCCGTTGGTGCCGGCCACATGGATCACCGGCGGCAGGCGCTGGTGGGGATTGCCGAGATCGGCGAGCAGGCGCCGCATCCGGTCCAGGGACAGGTCGATGAGCTTGGGATAAAGGCCGGTGAGCCGCGCAAGCGCGGCGTCGACCGCGGCCTGGGGCGCGGTTTTCGGCGCCGCCATCTTATCCGTCGTCTTCGTCCGAATCGTAGTGATCGGCGTCAGGCACGGTCGGATCCGGCGGCGCGGTGCGCGCGGCTTCGGCTTCCTTCTGCTTGCGGCGACGGCTCGGCGCCGGCAGGGTCACCACGTCGGCCGACGGGCTCTTGTGCAGCAAGAGACCGATCAGCTGCACCAGCTTGGCGCGCAGCTCATGGCGCGGCACCACCATGTCGACCATGCCGTGTTCCATCAGGTATTCCGAACGCTGGAATCCTTTCGGCAAGGTCTGGCGGATGGTCTGTTCGATGACGCGGGCGCCGGCGAAGCCGATGATGGCGCCGGGCTCGGCCACCTGCACATCGCCCAGCATGGCGAAGGAGGCGGTGACGCCGCCGGTGGTCGGGTCGGCCAGCAGCACGATATAGGGCAGGCCCTTCTCGCGCACCTTGTCGACGGCGACGGTGGTGCGCGCCAGCTGCATCAGCGACAGGATGCCTTCCTGCATGCGGGCACCGCCCGAGGACGGGATCACGATCAGCGGCGCTTCCTGGAGCACGGCCAGTTCGGCGGCGGCGATGATCGCCTCGCCGACCGCGGCGCCCATGGAGCCGCCCATGAAATCGAATTCAAACGCCGCGACCACGACGCCGAGGCCGCCCATGGTGCCATGACCGACAACGACAGCGTCCTTGAGGCCGGTCTTGACCTGCGCTTCCTTGAGCCGCTCGCCGTAGCGCTTGCGGTCCTTGAACTTGAGCGGATCCACCGCCACCGGCTGGACCTCGATCTCGGTCCACTGGGCGTTGTCGAACAGCATGCGGAAGCGGTCGCGCACCGGCATGCGCAGGTGATGGCCGCAGTGGGTGCAGACCCTTAAGTTCTTCTCCAGTTCCCGGTGAAACATCATCTCGCTGCACTTGGGGCACTGCAGCCAGAGATTGTCCGGAACCTCCTTGGCGGGTTTGCGGAACTTCTGGATCTTGGGACGGACGAAATTGGTGAGCCAATTCATGAGGCTACCTTAGCAAAATTGCTACAAAAATGAAACCAAGCTGGGTTTAAGGCCAGGCGTTGCGCACACCGGTGGCCAGGGACTTCACGAATTCGAGAACCTTCACCGAGAGGCCCGGATCGGGCGATCCATCGGCCGCAACCCCCTTGGCGATGATGTCGACGATGGCCGACCCCACCACCGCGGCGTCGCAATGGGCGGCGATGGCCCGTGCCTGCTCCGGCGTCTTGATGCCGAAACCAACCGCGATCGGCAGCGGCGTGTGCTTGCGCAACCGCGCCACCGCCTTCGCCACCGCATGCTCATCGGCGGCGGCGGTGCCGGTGATGCCGGCGATGGAGACGTAATAGACGAAGCCCGAGGCGCGGCCGACGATGGCCGGCAGGCGCGCGTCGCTGGACGTCGGCGCGGTCAGGAAGATGAGATGGATATTGTTGGCGCGCAAATGCACGTCCAGCTCTTCGGCTTCTTCCGGCGGCAGGTCGACCACGATCACGCCGTCGACGCCGGCTTTGGCGGCCTGTTCGGCGAACTCCTGGGGGCCGAAGTGGTAGATGGGATTGTAATAACCCATCAGCACCACCGGCGTTTCGATTTCGTCCTCGCGGAATTTCTCCACCGCCGCCAGCACCGTCCTGACCGTGGTGTTGTGGCTGAGCGCGCGTTGGCTGGCGGCCTGGATCGAAGGTCCGTCGGCGGCGGGATCGGAGAACGGGATACCAATTTCAATGATATCCGCGCCCGCCGACGGCAGCCCCTCGAAAATCTCCGCGAACACCTCCGGGTCGGGGTCGTTGGCGGTGATGAAGGTCACGAGACCCGCGCGCCTGCTTCTCTGCAAGTGGGCGAAACGTTCGGCGATGCGGCTGATGGGCGCCGGCATTTTCCGGGGAGAACCTTTTGCCGCAGCCGGGCTCACAGCTTTTCTCCCAAGGCGTCGGCGATGGTGAACACGTCCTTGTCGCCGCGGCCGCTCATGTTCATGACCAGGAGATGGTCGGGGGCTTGCGCCGGCGCGAAGCGCATGACCTGCACCAGCGCGTGCGCCGCTTCCAACGCCGGGAGAATGCCTTCAAGCCTGGAGCATAACTGGAACGCCGCCAATGCTTCCCGATCGGTGGCCAGCACGTATTTCACGCGGCCCTGGAAATGCAGCCAGGCGTGCTCGGGGCCGATGCCGGGATAGTCGAGGCCGGCGGAGATGGAATGGGCTTCCCTGATCTGGCCGCCTTCGTCCTGCAGGAGATAGGTGCGGTTGCCGTGCAGCACGCCGGGAGTCCCACCCGTGATGCTGGCGGCGTGTTCGCCGGTGGAGAGCCCCTTCCCGGCCGCTTCGACGCCGAAGATCTGCACACCGGCGTCGTCCAGGAACGGATGGAACAGGCCGATGGCGTTGGAGCCCCCGCCTACGGCGGCGACGAGTGAATCCGGCAGGCGGCCTTCGGCGGCCAGCATCTGCTCGCGCGTTTCGACGCCGATGACCGACTGGAAATCGCGCACCATGGTCGGAAAGGGATGCGGGCCGGCGGCGGTGCCGATCAGGTAGTAGGTGTCGTGGACATTGGAGACCCAGTCGCGCAGCGCCTCGTTCATGGCGTCCTTGAGGCTGGCGCTGCCTTTCTCGACCGGGCGCACTTCGGCGCCGAGCAGGCGCATGCGGAACACATTGGGCTTCTGGCGCTCGATGTCCTTGGCGCCCATGTAGACCACGCATTTGAGGCCGAAGCGGGCGCAGACGGTCGCGGTCGCGACGCCGTGCTGGCCGGCGCCGGTCTCGGCGATGATGCGCGTCTTGCCCATCCGCATCGCGATGAGGATCTGGCCCAGGCAATTGTTGATCTTGTGGGAGCCGGTATGG
This sequence comes from Rhodospirillaceae bacterium, assembly GCA_041905795.1. GTDB lineage: Bacteria > Pseudomonadota > Alphaproteobacteria > Rhodospirillales > Rhodospirillaceae > SHVO01. The sequence goes on from JAYRKL010000006.1 coordinate 72,084, forward strand.
TTCAGCTCCTCGCGCTTGAAATAGACCTTCGCTCCCATGAGATGCGCGGTCAGGCGCTCGGCGAAATACAGCGCGCTGGGGCGGCCGGTGTAGTGCCGGTTGAGAGCGGTGAGTTCCCGGACGAAGGCCGGATCGTCCTTGGCCGCGGTATAGGCCTTCTCCACCTCGAGGATGAGGGGCATCAGGGTCTCGGCCACATAGCGGCCGCCGAACAGGCCGAAGTGCCCGTTCTCGTCGACGCCGGCGCGGTAAGTATTGCGGGCTTCAGCCACAGCCATCGTTAACCTTTTGGGGTCGCGTCTTGTCGGGCGCGCGCCGTTCGCGCGTGGGCGGGAAGGCCGGTCTTATACTCCAAAGACCTGGCCGCGCGTTAAAAAATGACGATTTTAGGAGCGTTTAGGCCGGCGCGGGCACTCAAAACCGCGACCAATGCGATCTGGCGCTCTACGAGACTTTCGCCGCCCGGACGGCCTTCACGAAGGCCCTGATTTTGGCCGGACTTTTGACCCCGGGACGGGATTCGACCCCGGAGGATACATCCACCAGCCGGGCCCCGGAGTCCTTGAGCGCCTTGGCCACATTGGTGCGGGTTAGGCCGCCCGCCAGGCCCCAGGGGGTGCGGCCGACATAGGTCTTCAGGAGGCCCCAGTCGAACGCCCTGGCGTTGCCGCCGGGCCGGATCGCGTCCTTGGGCGGTTTGGCGTCGAACAACAGCCAGTCGGCGTGGTCCTGGAAGATTTTCGCATCGATGAGGTCCCGGGGCGTCTCGATGCCCAGCGCCTTCATGACCGGCAGCCCCGACAGCAGACGCACCGCGTCCACCCGCGCCGGCGTCTCCTTGCCGTGCAGCTGGATCATGTCGAGACGCACCGCCTTGAGCGTCTTGTCGAGTTCGGCGTCGGTGGGGTTGACGAACAGACCCACTTTCTTGACGCCGCGCGGCGGGAGGTTGGCGAGGTGCGCCGCCGTTTCCGGCGTGACGAAGCGCGGCGAGCGCCGGAAGAACACGAAGCCCACCAGGTTCGCGCCCGCATCCACCGCCGCGGCAACACCGCGGGCGTCGGTCAGGCCGCAGATCTTGATCTGCAGTTTCATGCCGCCCGCTCTATCCCGGCGTCTTGGCGAGCGGCGCGATTTCCTGGGCGATGCGCGCGGCGGCGGCGGCGGGATCGGCGGCGGCGGTGATGGGCCGGCCGATGACCAGGTAATCCGCGCCGGCGGCGAGCGCGTCCGACGGCGTCATGATGCGCTTCTGGTCGTTGGCGACCGACCAGGTCGGGCGCACGCCGGGGGTGATCAGCTTCATGCCCGGCCCGAGGTCCGCGCGCAGCATCTCCACCTCCAGCGGACTGCAGACGATGCCGTCGACGCCCGCGCGCTGCGCGATCCCCGCGAGGCGGCGCACCTGGTCGGTGACCGCGGCGCCGACGCCGACGGATTTCAAATCGTTGGCGTCGAAGCTGGTGAGCACCGTGACCGCGATCACCAGCGGCCGCTGCACCGGGAATTCATGGGCGGTATCGGTGGCGGCCTTCACCGCGGATTCCATCATGCCCAGGCCGCCGATGGCGTGGATCGTGGTCATGAATACGCCGAGCTGCGCCACCGAACGCATGGCGCCGGCGACGGTGGTGGGGATGTCGTGGAGTTTCAGGTCCAGGAAGATCGGCAGGTCCGAGGCGCTTTGCACCTCCTTGATGCCCTTGGGGCCGTGGGCGCAGAAGAATTCGAGGCCCAGTTTCAACCCGCCGCTGGAATCCGCGAGCTTGGCCGCGAGCCCCGTGGCTTCGGAAATCTCCGCCGTGTCGAGGGCGGTGAAAATCGGGGTCTTGAGCGTGCGGGGCGCGGCCATGCGGTTGCTTTCAGTCCGGTGTGTCTCGGAGCTTTTCTAAACCCCCGGGGGGATTTTGCCACCCCTTTAGGGGGTTCGACTTTAGGAGGTTCGACCGGCGGCAGGATTTGTTGCACGGCCGAACCGGAGTCCACTTCGGCCTGACCTGCCCTAGAGCATGATCGAGTCATATTGAATCGCGATCATGCTCTAATTCTTTGGTTTGGTCGCATTTTCTGCGATGAACCGGCATCCACTTCATCGGAAAATGCTCTAGCGAAACTCGCGGAGGTCGCCGCGTTCGGCGAGACTCTGTTCCATCGACCGCACCTGCTTTTTCAAGCGGCGGTGTTCCTTGCGTTTTTCCGCGCCCATCATCCAGCCGCCGATGACCCCGCCGATGAATCCCAAAAGCACAGCCAGCAGGATCAGGGCGTAGAGCGGCAACGCGAGCTGGTAGGGGAACGGCCAGACCTCCACCACGACGCCGGCGCGGTTGGAGACGGCGAACAACACCACCAGGACCGCCACGATCCCGGCGATGATGCTGTTGATGAACCTCAAGGAGTGACCGGGCTAAAGAGCGTCTTAGCCGATGTTCAGCATGTCGCGGAGCTGCTTGCCGGTCTTGAAGTACGGCACGGCCTTCTCCGCCACCGACACGGACGCGCCGGTGCGCGGGTTGCGCCCCACCCGGGCGTCGCGATGCTTGACCGAGAACGCGCCGAAACCGCGCAGCTCCACGCGGTCGCCACGACCCAGAGCTTTGGAGATCTCATCGAAGATCGACGTCACAATGCGCTCAACGTCCCGCTGATAGAGGTGCGGGTTACGGCTGGCGATGTGGGCGATGAGTTCGGATTTGGTCATGGACCGGCAACTCCCGTCATGGGTGCAGGAAACCAAGATGGGCCAAGGACTTGGGGAAATCAAGGGGGCCCCAACGGTTAACCCTCTCTAATGTCAGGCTTTTTGACCAATTCTGCGAGAAATCCCCGCGTTTTTGAAGGTCCCGAAGGCCAGTCCACGCAAAAACGCCCGCCGGGTTCCCCCGGCGGGCGTTCCTGATCTCACGAACGAAAGAGGGCTTTAGGCCTCTTCGTCGTCCTTCTTGCCGGCCTTCTTCTTCAGGGCGGCACCCAGGATGTCGCCCAGCGAGGCGCCCGAGTCCGCCGAACCGAATTCGGCCATGGCCTGCTTTTCCTCTTCCACTTCACGCGACTTGATGGAGAGGGTCAGCTTGCGGGTCTTCGGATCGACCGTGACGATGCGCGCGTCCACCTTTTCGCCGACGGCGAAACGGTCGGGGCGCTGCTCGGAGCGGTCCTTGGCCAGTTCATTGCGCTTGATGAAGCCCTGGAAGGCGTCGTTGACCGACACTTCGAGGCCGTTCTCGGTGACCTGCTTCACGACGCAGGTGACCACCTGGCCCTTCTTCAGTTCCGACGCGGCGCCCGCATGCGGGTCTTCGGACAGCTGCTTGATGCCGAGCGAGATGCGCTCCTTCTCGACGTCGACATCCAGCACCTTGGCCTTCACGACCTGGCCCTTGGTGAAGTTCTTGAGGGCGGCTTCGCCGTCGCCTTCCCAGGCCAGGTCCGAGAGATGGACCATGCCGTCGATGTCGCCATCGAGGCCCACGAACAGACCGAACTCGGTGATGTTCTTGATCTCGCCTTCGACCTGGGTGCCGACCGGGAACTTGTCCTTGAAGCTGGTCCACGGATTGCTGAGGCACTGCTTGAGGCCCAGCGAGATGCGGCGCTTCTCCTGGTCGACGTCGAGCACCATCACTTCCACTTCCTGCGAGGTGGAGACGATCTTGCCCGGGTGGATGTTCTTCTTGGTCCAGCTCATTTCCGAGACGTGCACCAGGCCTTCGACGCCGGCTTCCAGCTCCACGAAGGCGCCGTAGTCGGTGATGTTGGTGACGCGGCCGGTGAACTTGGCGCCCACGGGGTACTTCGAGGCGACGCCTTCCCACGGATCGGCTTCCAGCTGCTTCATGCCGAGCGAGATGCGCTGGGTTTCCGGGTTGAAGCGGATCACCTGCACCTTGAGCTGCTGGCCGACCGAGAGCGCCTCGGACGGATGATTGACGCGCTTCCAGCTGATGTCGGTGACGTGCAGGAGGCCGTCGACGCCGCCGAGGTCCACGAACGCGCCGTAGTCGGTGATGTTCTTGACCACGCCGTCGAGCACCTGGCCTTCGCGCAGGTCTTCCATGAGCTTGGAGCGTTCATGGGCGCGGGTTTCTTCCATCACGGCGCGGCGCGAGACCACGATGTTGCCGCGGGCGCGATCCATTTTTAGGATCTGGAACGCCTGGGGCGAACCCATGAGCGGGGTGATGTCCCTGACAGGACGAATGTCCACCTGGCTGCCGGGCAGGAACGCCACGGCGCCGTTGAGGTCGACGGTGAAACCGCCTTTGACGCGGCCGAAGATGATGCCTTCGACGCGGGTGTTCTTGCTGTACTGCTCTTCCAGCACGTTCCAGGCTTCCTCGCGGCGCGCCTTGTCGCGGCTGAGGATGATGAGGCCGTCGCGATCTTCGTAGCGTTCGACGTACACGTCGATCTTGTCGCCGGACTTGAGGGCGGCTTCGCGGCCGCCGCGGGCGAATTCCTTCAGCGCGATGCGGCCTTCGGACTTGAGGCCGACGTCGATCAGCACCGCGTCGTCGTCGACGCGCACGATGGTGCCGCGGATGACGCTGCCTTCGATCGAGCCCTTGTTGAATGATTCTTCGAGGAGCGCGCCGAAGTCTTCCTTCAGCGCGGCATTGGATTGAGCCATTTAAAAAACGTCCTTTCGGTTTTTTGATTCAGGCCCGCGGTTGGATCCGCCGGTCTTGGTATCAAACGGTGGCGGGGCCGGACGATTCCGGCTTTGCCGCACCAAACATCTTTCTTGGCGCTTTAACGCGCGCTTTTTAAGCCTTCAGCTTGGAAGCGATGTGCGCTTTCGCGGCATCGAAGGCCTGGTCCGCGTTCATGGCCGAGGTGTCCAGGATCCAGGCGTCATCGGCCGGGACCAGGGGTGCGACGCTGCGGTTGGAATCGCGGGCGTCACGGGCAGCCATATCCTCACGAACGCGGCTTTCTATAATGGTTTGCCCCCCCTGCCGCAACTCCGCCACCCGCCGGGCGAGGCGCACCTCAAAATCGGCTTTAATGAAGATCTTCACGTCCGCGCCAGGCAGGATGACGGTGCCCACGTCGCGGCCGTCCAGGACCGCCCCCGGGGCCTCGGCCGCGAACCGGCGCTGATACGCCAGCAGCGCCGCCCGCACGCCGGGGATCGCCGCCACCTTGGAGGCCGCGTTGCCGGCCGCCTCGCTGCGTAAATCCGCAGGCGAATATTTCGTGATATCAAGGCTTTCTGCGGCTTTTGTTGCCGCAGCCGGATCGGCGGGGTCGCCGCCGGCCCGGAGGGTGGCCACCCCCACGGCGCGGTAGAGAGACCCGGTATCCAAATACCGCAGCCCCAAATGCGCCGCGAGCCGCCTGGCGAGCGTCCCCTTGCCCGACGCCGCGGGCCCATCTAGGGCGATGGAGATCGTCCTCAAAGCCACAGTCTCCCGAAATAACCCCACCTGTCATCCTCCGGCGCCCTCTTGGGCGTCCGGGGGATCCATGTTTCAGGGGGCAGAGTGCGCATTGTCGGATACCGAGTCTGCTGGGGCATGGATTGCCCGGACAAGCCGGGCAATGACAGAGAAAAAGAAAAGCTACGCATCCGCAGTAATCGCCGCTCCCAGGCCGTTCATGAGGTCGGCGAAGCCCGGGAAGCTGGTGGCGATGGCGGAGGCGTCGTCCACGGCCACCGATTCGGCCGCGGCCATGCCCAGCACCAGGAAGGACATGGCGATGCGGTGATCGAGTTCCACGGCGATGGTCGCGCCGCCCTTGGGCGCCTTGCCGGTACCGCGCACGATCAGGGTGTCGCCCTCACTGCGCGCGTCGACGCCGCACGCCGTGAGGCCGCGCACCATGGCGGCGAGGCGGTCACTCTCCTTCACCTTCAACTCCGCGAGCCCTTCCATGCGGGTCTCACCCTCGGCAAAAGCAGCGGCCACCGCCAGCACCGGATATTCATCGATCATGCTGGGCGCACGGCTACCCGGCACATGCACGCCCTTGAGCGCGCTGGCCGAGATTTCCACATCCGCCACCGGTTCGCCGGCTTCGTCGCGCCGGTTCTTGAAGGCGATGGACGCACCCATCTCCTTCAAAGTCGTGAACAATCCGGTCCGCAAGGGATTGATGCCGACATTGGTGAGCGTGACCTTCGCGCCCGGCACGATGCAGGCCGCCACCGCCGGGAACGCGGCCGAGGACGGATCGCCCGGCACGGTGACCGGTTTGCCGCGCAGTTCCGGCTGGCCGACAATGCGCGTTTTATAAGGCTTTTCGTCGATGGCGCTGCTGTGCACATCGACGCCGAAATAGCTGAACATGCGCTCGGTGTGGTCGCGGCTGGCGGCGGGCTCAGAGACGGTGGTGGCGCCCGGCGCGTGCAGCCCGGCCAGCAGCACCGCCGACTTCACCTGGGCCGAGGCAATGGGGCTGGCATAATTGAGCGGCACCGGGATCGGCGTGCCGGTGATGGCCAGCGGCAGGCGCCCGCCGGCGCGGCTGGCGAACCTGGCGCCGGTGAGGCTCAAGGGTTCGATCACCCGCATCATCGGGCGGCGGCGCAGCGAGGCGTCGCCGGTCATGAAGGAGGTGAAGGGATAGGCCGCGAGCAATCCCGCGATCAGCCGCGCCGATGTGCCGGAGTTGCCGAGGTCGAGCATGTCGCCCGGCTCCGACAATCCGCCGATGCCCCGGCCCCAGACACTGAAGACATCGCCGTTCCGCTCCACTTTCGCCCCGAGGGCGCTCATGGCGGCGGCGGTGCGCAGCACGTCCTCGCCGGTGAGCATGCCGGTGATACGCGTCTCACCCACCGCCAAGGCGCCCAGGATCAGGGCGCGGTGGGAAATGGACTTGTCGCCCGGGATACGGACCGTGCCCGACAGGGCTTTGGCCTTGGCGGAACGGGCGGGCCGGAGGCTGGCGGAAAGCGCGTTCATGGATGGGCGACCGCTTACCACGCCCGCGCGGTCCCCGGCTATGCCTAAGCCCTGGGGCGCCAGAATCCTTGGCCCGCATATCCTTTGTCCGCCAGGGGGTTAAGCCGCCGCCGCCGGCCCCGGGCGGATTCCGGTTTACAGCCCCTCTATAAAGTGGCAAATGCCTACGCCCCCGTTGGTTAAAGCCATTAACCGGGGGTCACCCAGCAATCAACGTGCGGGATCGGCGTTTCAGGACGCGGTTCCGGAGTATTGCCGGGGGACAAGACACCAGAGATCCGAGCCAGAGGGGATACGCCGTGCCGAAAGCCGACTTGGGGATGAAACTGACCTGCGAGAGCTGCGGCGCGCGGTTCTATGACCTCAACAAACAGCCCGGCCACTGCCCCAAATGCGGCACCGCCAACGCCCGCCCGGTGATCTTCAAGACCAGCCGCGGCCGCCCGTCGGAAGAGAAAATCGCCGCCCAGAAAGCCGCCGCCGCCAAACAGGCCCCCGCCCCGGACCAAGACGCGGAGGCCGCGGACGACGAAGATGAAGAGGACGAAGGCGTCATCGAGGACACCTCGGACCTCGGCGAGGACGACGAGGACGTGGAAGTCGCAATCGAGAAGGACGAGGCCTGACCTCGTCGCGCCGAAGGCGCGCGGCCTAAAGATGCCCGCCGAAGGCGCGCGGCCGAAAGATTTTTAGATTTCCGCTTGAAGGCGAAACCGGAAAAACTTAGGTTCCGGGCCTCCCGGGATTTCCAACGGAAATCCCGACAGAGAAAGAAGTGAAACGGCGCTGCACCGTTCCAACATCCAGCAGCGCCGCCGAGCCGAGACCCGCCAAGGATTCTGCCGCGGCGGTTTGATGGGATCGGGGCTGTAGCTCAGTTGGGAGAGCGCTACAATGGCATTGTAGAGGTCAGCGGTTCGATTCCGCTCAGCTCCACCATCACCCAACAAAAAAGGCCCCCCTCTCGGGGGCCTTTTTTGTTGGGTGTGCGGCGGAGTGAGACCGCACCATTTGCGCTCCTGCGAACGGCCTGCGTTGATCGAACCGCTGATTCTTTGTTTGGCGCGTTCGCGTTGCGAACGCGCGTGGTTCGATGACGGCCTTCGGCCGAGCGCAAGCTTTTCTAAGCTCGCGAAGACGCTCGCCAAGAAAAGCTCAGCGTCCGCTCGACTGCAGCGACGACTGCGAATGTGGCTACAGGTGAACCGTGGGAGCAAATTGTTTCACGTGAAACAGTTTAACCATGCACCACAGTCCACGCCTCACGCCGGACTATCGCGTCCGCGCAGCACGATGTGGATGTAGGCGCCCATCATGACAGGGAAGAGGAGCATGAAAGCCATCGACCCCCAGTCACCCCAAGTCTCGGTGAACCACACGATCCCGGCCCAGACGGCAAGCCAAAAGAGGGCGTTGACGATGCGGCGATTGCGGACGGTGCGGGGGTCGGTCATCCGCGCACTCTATGACAGCCGCGCGTCTCACACCACCGGCACAATCTTCCCGAACTGCGCATTGGCCGCCATCGCGGCGTGCGCTTCGGCGGCCTGCTCCAGCTTGAACACACGGTCGGTGGGCAGGTGCATTTCGTGGAGGGCGATGCCGTCGGCGGTCGCAATCCCGGCGCGCAGTGTGGCTGAGGCCATGACACCTTCCCCGGTTGATCCCGATCAGTGTCGCCAAAAGCGGGGGCCGCCACAATCCGCTATAAGATATTGACCTGGAACGCCCGCCGGAGCGCGGGCTATAAGGCGGGACATGAACACTGCGGCCCCCCCAGAGACCCCCAAATACATCGTCATGATCTCACCCGAGGAACGGGTGATGGGTCAGATGTCCCAGGCCAACGCCAACCAGGCCTACAGCGCCATGAACCTGCAGGGGTTCGTCATCCTGCGCGGCTGTTTCTCGCCGGCCCATGTGGCCGACATGTACGCCGAATACCAGAGGCAGTACGGCGCCATCGACGCGGCGGAGATGAAGGCGTTGTCGCGCAAACCCAGCCCGGTGATCGAGGTCGGCAAGAACCGTTTCGAGATCGTCATGAAACTGGTGGGCGCCTTCGACACCCGCGCCTATGCCAACGACGTGCTGCTGCGATTCCTGATCCCGCTCATCGGCCGCGACATGCGCCTTTCGGGCGTCAGTGCGGTGGCGGCCTATCCGGGCGCGAACCAGCAGCGCATGCACCGTGATTCCGCGCACCTGTTCCCCGATTACCAGGTGGGCCCGAGCCTGCCCACCTACGCGGTCAACGTCTCGGTACCGTTGATCGACGTCGACGCGGCCATCGGCCCCACCGGCCTCTGGCCCGGCAGCCACCGCCTGGTCGAGGGCAAGGAACCGCCCGAGGACAAACTGCAGACCGTTCCGTTCCTGCGCGGCGACGCTATCCTGATCGATTACCGCACCCTGCACGCCGGATTGCCCAACCTCAGCCAGACGGTGCGCCCTATCCTCTACATGGTCTACGCCCGCAACTGGTTCTTCGACGACGCCAACCACCCGCAGCGCTCGCCCTTGGACATGCCGCTGGAGACCTTCCAGGCGCTGCCGGAGAACCTGAAACCCCTGCTCATGCGCGCCTATTCCCAGGTCATGCGCGCCCGCATGCTCGCCAGCCCTCAGGGCTGAGCCGCGGGTTCGGAGTCGCTACAAAAAACCCGGCCAAAAGCTTTACGCCGGGTTAACCGGCCCGCCGGTACTTTTTGACCTAACTCATTGCCTTGGCAGGCTCCTGCATGCGCTGGTTGCGTCGGCAGCCGGCGCGGCGCGAGAGCGGATCTCGCGCGCAGCGGTGATTTGGGATTTCGGGCGGCATGAACGGCGTAACGACTGCGGCTTTGAGGCTGGCGCCACTGGTGTGGTGCGGCCTGGCGATCGCCGCCCTCGTGCTGGCCTTCGTGCCCACCGATGTCGAAGCCCAGTACATCATGGCCGCGCTCGGTGTCGGCGCGGTGTGGACCCTGTCCGAACTCACCTCCGAGAACCCCGCCGACTGGCGCCGCGCGGCGGTGCTGATCATCAGCATGTTCATCTCGATCCGCTACATGGGCTGGCGGGTGAATAACACGCTGTCCTACGCCGACCCGGCCAGCTTCATCGCCTCGGGCCTGCTGTTCTCGGCCGAGCTTTATGCGTTCGTGGTGTTCGCCTTCGGCATCTTCGTCAACTTCTTCCCGGTGCGCCGCCCGGCGGTGCTGCTGCGCGCCTCCGAGGCGGAGCTGGCGCCCACCGTGGATATCTTCGTGCCCAGCTACAACGAGGACATCGAGATTCTGGAAGTCACCTTGCGCTGCTGCACCGAGGTGCGTTACCCCAAGGGCAAGCTCAACGTCTATCTGCTGGACGACGGCGGCACCGACCAGAAGTGCTCCGACGCCAATTTCGCCAAACGCTCCGAGGCGATCGAGCGGCGCAAGGCCCTGCGCGCCCTGTGCACCGAGATCGGCTGCACCTACCTCACCCGCGCGCGCAACCTGCACGCCAAGGCCGGCAACATCAATTCGGCCATGGCCCACAGCCGGGGCGACCTGATCCTGATCCTCGACGCCGACCACGTACCGGCGGCCGACATCCTGGAACGCACCGTCCCCTGGTTCATGAAAGACGACAAGGTCTTCCTGGTGCAGACGCCGCACATGATGGTCAATCCGGACCCGGTGGACCGCAACCTGTTCGGCGCCTTCCGCCGCATGCCGGCCGAGAACGAGATGTTCTACCTCTCGATCCAGCGCGGCCTGGATTTCTGGGACAGCTCGTTCTTCTGCGGCTCGGCCGCCATCCTGCGCCGCGCCCAGCTTGACATGGTCGGCGGCATCACCGGCACCTCCATCACCGAGGACGCCGAGACCGCGCTGGAACTGCATATGCGCGGCCTGAAGAGCGTCTATGTCGACCAGCCCATGGTCGGCGGCCTCGCGCCGGAGTCCTTCAACGGCTTCATCATCCAGCGCATGCGCTGGACCCAGGGCATGACCCAGATCATGCTGCTGAAGCTGCCGGGGGCCTTGGGCAAGCTCACCTGGAACCAGGCGCTGTCCTATGTCAATTCCTGCATCTTCTGGCTGTTCCCGCCGGCGCGCCTGATCTTCATGCTGTCGCCGTGCCTGTACCTGTTCTTCGGCCTCGAGATCTACAACGCCAGTTTTGCCCAGATCGCCGCCTTCGCCTTCCCGCATGTGATCGCGAGCCAGGTCTGCAATACGATGTTGTTCGGCAAGTCGCGCTGGCCGCTGGTGTCGGAACTCTATGAAGTGATCCAGTCGTGCTATGCGCTCCTGGCCCTGATCCAGGTGTTCCGGAATCCCCGCCAACCGCAGTTCATCGTCACGCCGAAAGGCGAACTGCTGGACGAAGACTTCATCTCGCCCATGGTCAAGCCGTTCTATTACCTGATCGCGTTCTTGGGGATATCTCTGGGCTTCGGCGTGTGGCGGTTCGACGCCTATCCGCTGTCGCGCGGCCTCACCACCTTCGTCATCTTCTGGAACTGCATCAACCTCGGCCTGATCATGGCCGCCCTCGGCGCGCTGTTGGAGCGCCGCCAGCGCCGCACCACGCCGCGCATGCCGGCCTCGGTGGACGCCACCTTCGAGGCGCCGGACGGCAAGCACTACCGCTGCATGATCGACGACGTCTCCACCGGCGGCTTCCGCGCCACCTTCGACACGCCGCCGGGCAGCAAGATGACCTTCGGCGACATGGGGTTCGTGAAATTCTGGGTGCCGGCGCGCCGGCGCATGCAGGAGATCCGCGTCGAGATCCGCGCCAGCTTCAAGATGGGCCGCAAGATGGCGCTCGGCTGCCAGTTCGCCTCGCGCGACAGCGATGAACGCACGGTCATGTATTCCCTGATGTACGGCGACAGCGAGGCCTGGTCCCAGTTCGTCGGCCGGCGCACCCGCCAGATGCCGTTCTTTTCCGCCCTGGGCCTCCTGGTCCAGTTGTCCTACCACCCGGTCGCGCATCACATCCGCATGCGGATCGATCAATTGCGCGCGCGCCTCGCCAAGGCCGCGGCGCGCCCCTGATGTCCCCAAGGAGAAAGACCATGCGTAAAATGACCGCCCTGCTGGCCGCCGGAACTTTGCTCGCGGGGATTTCCGCCGCCAACGCGCAGCAGTCGCGGGGGGTGGAACCGGTCACACCCCAAGGCCCGGTCAGCGCCTATGCCGGCGCGCCGGTGAAGTTCACCTTTCCCCTGAACAAATTCGTGCCCACCGCGGGTCCGCTCCGCCTCAAGGACGCCGCCACCGAGGCCAAGATCGCGCTGCCGGTCTCGGCGCGCCTGAAACCCACCAAGCTCACCCTCGGCCTGGTGCTCACCAACTCCATCGCCCTGGCGGCGGCGAAGTCGGCCATGATAGTGCGTTTCAACGACGCCACCCTGGGCCAGATCCGCCTCGACCCGGCCAACCCCAACGCCGCGGTGAACGTGAATATCCCGGTGGACCTGCTGCGCCCCGGCTTCAACACCCTGTCCCTGGCCGTGTCCCAGCACACCGCCGACGATTGCGAGGACCCGGAAGCGCCGGAACTGTGGACCGAGATCGACACCTCGCAGTCGTTCATCGAGATGACCGCCGACTACAAGACCGGGGCCGCGCGCCTGTCGGACTTCGACGCCTTCATGGCGCCAGGCATCGGCGGTACCCGCACCCTGTCCATCGTCACCGCCGGAACCACGGTCGATGCACAGACCCTGGGCGCCGGCGCCCTGGTGGCCCAGGCGGCGGCCTTGCGCGCCCAATACGAACCGGTGAAGGTCAGGAAACTGGCGCTCACCGACACGGACTGGGCCGCCGACGACCACGCCCTGGTGGGTACATCCGCCGAGATCGCCGCCGCCATCGGCGCCGAAGAGGCCGCCAGGATCACCGGCCCCTATCTCGGTTTCAGCCTGCTGGACAAACGCCAGACCCGCCTGCTGGTGTCGGGCAAAACGCCCCAGGACGTGGCGGTCGCCGCCAGGGCCCTGGCGGCCATGGACCTGCCGCTGATCGACGGCGCCGGCTCGACCATCGCCGAGATCAAGAACGCCCCCGCCTTCAACGCCCGCACCCTGGAGCCCGACCGCATCTATACCTTCCAGGACCTGGGGCTGGCCTCATCCACGGTGCGGGGCACGGGTATCACCGACCTCCTGCTCGACCTGCCCATGGCGCCCAACCTTTACGCGCCGGAACAAGCCGCCGCCGACCTGCTGCTCGACCTGAATTACGGCGCGGGCTTCGGCGCCGGCTCGGTGCTCAACGTGGAAGTGAACGGCAAGTTCGTCCACGGCATCGCGCTCAACAACGCGGCGGGCGCGGCGTTCCGCGGCTACCGCATCCCGGTGCCCTTGCGCGATTTCGTCGGCGGCGCCAATCGCATCACGTTCTCGGTGCATATGCGCGCCGACCGCAAGGACAGATGCGTCGGCGCCTCGGGCCGCTACCTGGAAATGACCGTCTACGGCACCTCCACCCTGCGCCTGCCGCCGGCCGCCCATATGACCCTGCAGCCCGACCTGGACCTGTTCGGCCGCACCGGCTTCCCCTATGTCGGCGCCGGCAAAGCTGCCGAGGTGTGGGTATCGCAACCTGAGTTGGTGGGCGCCGCCTGGACCGTGGCCGCGCGCCTCGCCCAGTCGGCCCGCCATCCGCTCACCGACGCCGTCTACCGCGTCGGCGGCGCGCCGCCCAAAGGCCCCTCCCTCCAGATCGCCGAAGCCAAGGCGCTTTCGCCGGCTTTGTTCGCCGGCGCCATGCAGGACGTGACCGACCAGAAGCGCGTTCCCTACGGCTTGTTCAGCGTCATCCCCAGCGCCAAGGCGCCGGGTGTGTGGCAGGACATGCTGGGCCTACCCAAGCCCGAGGCCGATCCCGCCCAGCGCCCGGTCACGGGCTATGTGCGCCAGAGCGGCGAACTGGGACGCAACGCCGTCATGACCGCGGTGCGCGCCGAATCCGGCGAAGCCGCTACCACCACCGTCATCACCGCCGACACGCCGGCGCAGCTGGCCTTGGCGGTCGACAAGCTGGTGCAGCCCGAGTACTGGGGCCGCGCCGCGGGCGATTTCATGATGTGGCGGGACACGCAGGAGTCCATCTCCACCCTGCGCCTGTCGCCCCGGTTCTCCATCGGCGACGGCCAGGACAAGATGCTGTCTTTGCGGCTCTATGTCTCGCAGCACCCGTGGTGGTGGCTGGGCGGCGCCGCGGCGGTGCTGGTGCTGCTGTCGGCCTTGAGCGTGTGGATTCTGGCCCGCCGCAAGAAGGCAGGCTAAGACGTGGCGATGGTGACCCGGCGCACGGCAATGACGGTGACGGGTGCGGCGCTCGCCGCGCTGGTGGCCGCCTGCGCGCGCAAAGCGCCGCCGGATGCACGCTGGCTGTCTTATAAGTCGCGGTTCCTGCTGCCCGAAGGGCGGGTCGCCGACACCGGCAACGGCGGCGTCAGCCACTCGGAAGGCCAGGGCTACGGCATGCTGTTCGCCGCCGCCCATGACGACCGCGCCGCCTTCGACGCCCTGTGGGCCTGGACGCAAAAAACCCTGGCGCGGGTAGACGGCCTGCACGCCTGGCGCTATCAGCCCGGCCCGGCGCCGGAAGTGGCCGACCCCAACAACGCCAGCGACGGCGACCTGCTGATGGCCTGGGCGCTGGTGCGCGCGGGCAGGAAATGGGGCGACACCTACACCAGGGCCGGCGTCGCGCTGGCCGAGTCATTGAAGGCCGCGGTGGTACGCGCCGACGGCCGCGCCTACCTGCTGCCGGGCCTGGCCGGATTCACCGGCGAGAACACCCGTGTGGTCAACCTGTCCTACTGGATTTTCCCCGCGCTCAACGAACTGGGCCGCGCCACCGGCGACGACACCTGGCACCGCGTGGCCGAGACCGGCGTGATCCTGATCGACCAGGCGCGCTTCGGCGCCCAGATGCTGCCGCCGGATTGGCTGGAGACCGAAGGCACTCTCGCTCCGGCCGGAAAGTTCCCACCGCGCTTCGGATATGACGCCGTGCGCGTGCCCCTGAACCTGATCTGGGGCGGATTCGCCACACCCCAGCGGCTCGCCGCCATCAATGGCGCCTGGACCGCCGGTCCCGGCCCGGCGCCGGCCTGGATCGACGTGATCACCGGCGAGACCTCGCCCGAAAAGCAATCCGCCGGCATGCAGGCCGTCGCGCGTCTGACCGCGAGCTTCGTGCAGGGCCAGCTGCCGGCCGCCGACACGCTGCCCGCCCTCGACACCGCCGCCGATTATTATTCCGCCAGCCTGCTGATGCAGGCGGCTCTTTGCCTCAGCGATCTGTCTCATGCGCAATAGTCTCCGGTACCCTTCTTCTTCCCGCGCCTTGCGCGCCGTGCTGCTGATCGGCGCCTGCGTCGCCGCCGTACCCGTGGCCGCGCAAATCCAGTCGATCGAGCGCCGCACCGACAACGCTCAGCGCCTTGCCCCCGGCCTGCCGCAGGCACCCACACCGGTATTGCCGCGCGTGGAACAGAACGGCGCGGCGCCCGACACCACCGGCGTCTGGCATTTCGTGCGCAGCAACGATCCCGCCGCCGCGCGCCGTGAACTGGCGCGCCTGCAGGCCGCGTTCCCGGCCTGGACGCCGCCCGCCGATCTGCTCACCAATATCGCCCGGCTGGAGAACCCCGGTGCCGCCGCTCCCGCCGCCGACAGCGGTTATGCGCGCCAGCTGAACGAGATGGCGGCGGGCTTGCGCGCCCACGCCATTGCCGGCAAAGAACCGGCGCTGGCGCGGCTGGAGCAGGATGTCATCGCCCGCAAGGACGCGGGCGCCGGCGAACTGCTGGGCTGGGCTTATATGGACTTCGGCGACCTGCCGCGCGCCCAGCATTGGTTCGAGCGCGCCGAAGGCTGGGGCGCCCCCGCCCAGGGATCGGAAAGTACCGCGCGCCAGGGCCGTGTGCGCGCCGTGGCAGCGCAAGGCCGCTTCGAGGACGCCGAACGCCTGGCCGGCACGACGCCCGCCTTGCGCACCATCATCTCCGACCAGGCCGCTCAGACCGCCCAGGAGGCGGCCAAGGCCGGCAAATGGACTGACGCCTTCGCCGCCGCCGCGGTGGCCGAACGCAACGGCCAGGCGAACACGACCGCTGGCCTGGGGTGGATCGCGTTGGCCGCCGGGTCCTATCCCGAAGCCAAACGCGCTTTCGCCAGCGCCGCCACCGAGGACGCCACCACCGGAGCTATCTTAGTCCTGGACCAGTCGCAGGCGCTGGCCGGCGAGATCGAAACACTCTGCGCCGCGCGCATGCAATCGGACCGGCACAAGGAGGCCTGCGCCAACGCGCTGGGCGCCCGGGCGCTGGCGGCCTATCGCGCCGAGGATTGGGCACAGACCATCGCCCTCGACGGCGGCATGCAAAAACTCGGCGTGGCGCAGCCGGGCATCGGCGCGCTGGCCGCGTGGAGCCATTATCGCCGCGGCGAATACGCCGTGGCCGCCCGCGACTTCGATACGCTGTATAAAGGTGGCGCGGACGTGGCCGACGGCCTGGTGCTGGCGAGCATCGCCGGCGGCCAGGAGGCCGCCATCGCCCGGCGCGCCAGCACCGATCCCCGCATCGCCGGTTTCTACAACGCCCAGGCCGGCGTGCAGGCCCTGCAGCGCAAGAAATTCCAGCTGGCCGCCACTTTCGACGACGACAAGACCTCGGCGCTGCGGAATATCGCCACACCAGAACTGGAGGCCGGCGCGTTTTACCGTGAAAAGACCGGAACCCCCGGCCAGGATTCACTGCGTGTCACCGGACTGACCGCGCGCGGCGCCTACGGCTGGAACGGCGACCGCATCACCCTTGGCATGACCGACATGCGCTGGCGCATCGGCACGCCGGCGCCCGCCACGCCGGTGGGTACGCAGGGGATCCGCCGTTTCGCGCCCACCGCCGGCGACGTGCTCTATCTGCCGTCGCTGTCCTGGCAGCATGACACGGTGGAGGACCGCTTCACCCTCACCGCCGGCGCCACGCCCATCGGCGGTGCAGTGAAGTCCGTCCTGCCCGCGGGCCAGGCCCAGTGGCAACACAGCGGCGCCGCGTTCATCACCACCCTCACCGTCCGCGCGGCGCCGGTAGCCGAGAGCCTGCTCTCCTTCGCCGGCCTAGTCGATCCGGTCACGGGCAAGACCTGGGGCCGCGTGGTGGATCTGGGCGGCCAGGCCGCCGTTACCTATCTCGCCAGCGAGACTGTGGCCCTGTCCGGATCCGTGGAGGCCGCGGCCCTCAAAGGCAAGGACGTCGCCGGCAACAGCCGCTTCGGCGCGTCCTTGAGCCTGAGCTATCAGTTCAAGCCGGAAGGCTTCGACTATGTGCGGATCGGGCCCAGCTATGCCTATCAGCACTACGCCAAGAACCAGTTCTTCTTCACCTACGGCAACGGCGGCTACTACAGCCCCGACCAGTTGCACACCCTGGGCGGCTTCCTGGATGTCCAGAGCGCCGAGGCCAAACGCTGGCAGATCGGCGCGCGGGTTTCCGGCGGGTGGACTCACAAAGTCGAAGCCGCCGGCTTCGACTTCCCGCTCTCCGCCCTCGCCACGCGCATCGGCGGCGCGCGCGGCTCCGAGTTCAGCGTCGATTCCGTGGGTCGTGCCAGCGTGCTGGTGAGCGACCACCTGCGCCTCGGCTTCTACGGCCGCTACACCCAGGCCCCCAGCGGCAAGGACAAGGCCGTCGCCGTGACCCTGTCGCTGCCGCTCGGTCCGCGCGCCGCGGTGTTCAGTTCCGACCTGCCGCAGGTCCTCGACCGTTCCTGGCCCTAAGGCGCACGCACACCATGATGGCGGACCAACAGGATCTGTGCGAAGACCCGCGCCGCTGGAGCGCCACGCGCCGTGCGCGCCGGCTGAAGCTCCTGAGCGCGGTGTTGCTGATCGGCGCCACCTTCGGGCTGGTGCCGTCGGTATGGATCCTGTCGATGCCGGACGATCCCATGCTGCGCCCGGACATCATGCATACGCCGGCGGTCGCGGGCCTCGCCTTCTGTCTCGCGCTCCTGTTCCTCGGCCGGCGCATCAGCCGCAACGCCAAGGCGCGCTATGGCTCCGCGCTTTACGGCTGCATTGCCCACGCCAGGAAAGCCGGCGCCAGCCAGGGCATGGTGTTCGATATCGAATTGCCGCAGGTGTTCCCGCGCGTGCTGTTCGCCCGCCAGCACCGCGTCATGGCAGTGGCCCTGCCCTACCCGCTGTTGATTCAAATCGACGACGTCGAGATGGTGACGGTCACCGCCGGTGGATTCATCCGCATCGGCATGAAGGACGACCGCAAACACGCGATCCATCTGCTGGCGGGTGACGGGATATCGCCGCAATCGGCCGATGAAAGCCGTTACCAGGCGGACCGCTTGAGCGAATTCGTGTTCATGCCCCACAACACGCGCACCGACGAAGAGATCCAGCAGGAAGAACTGGCCGCCGCCTTTCTCGCCAACCCCAAGCTGCGGTAGCGCTTGCGGGGTATGCGAACCCCAAGCTGCGGTCGGAAAGGTCTCTGTCAGAACCGCCGCACTTCACCTTCGGCCGGCGCGGTGCAGACCACGCTGGAGTCCAGCCTGGCGAGGGTCGCCTGGGCGCTCTCCAGCTTGCGGTCGATGTCGTCGTCGCTCTGGTCGGGATCGTGATGGAACAGCTGCAGCTCCTTCACGCCCGCGTCATGGGCCAGCGCCGCCACTTGGCCCACGGACGAATGACCCCAGTTCACGCGCTTGGGGTATTCGTCGTCGGTGTAGGTGGCGTCAGTGAGCAGGACATCGGCGCCCTTCACGAAACCCGCGAGATGGTCGCGGAATTCCTGGCTGTACTGGGGCGAGCCCGGCAGGTGCAGCTCGTTGTCGGTGATATAGCAGAACGACTTGCCGCGGGTGTCGAAACGGTAACCGAGGCTCAATCCGGGATGCGCCAGGTACATGGTGGAGACCCGGACATCGCCAACAGTGAATTTCTCCTCCGACAGGTTGCGGAAGAACACCCGCGCGCCGAAATTGCGCAGCGCGATGGGGGAATGGATGCCGTCGAGCTGGGCCGCCATCAGCTCGCGCATGGTCATGGCGCCCTGGGGCGCGCCGAACACTTCGAACTCGTTGCCCGGGAAGAACAGCGGCGTGAAGAACGGCAGCGCGTTGATGTGGTCCCAATGGGGATGCGAGATGAAAATCTTGGCCATGATCGGGCCGTGGCGCGTGGCCAACAGGTAGTTGGCCAGCTCGCGGATGCCGGTGCCGGCGTCGAGGATGAAGAACTGGCCCTTGGGCAGTTCCAGGGTGAAGCACGAGGTGTTGCCGCCGTAGCGCAATGACCGCTTGCCGGGAATCGGCAGGGTGCCGCGCACGCCCCAATAGCGCACGGCGACGGCGTCGGAGATCATGTCGCGGATGGTGGACTCGAGCGTGCGCGCGTCGAACGGCTTGTTGATCATGCCGTCCGCGCCCATGGCCATGGCCTGGGCGCGGTCGGCCTCGTACCCCTTGGCCGAGAGCACCACGATCTTGATGTCCTTGAGTTCCGGCAGCGAACGCAGGCGGCGGCACACCTCGAGGCCGTCCATGCCGGGCATCATGATGTCGGTGATGACGACATCGGGCCGCACCTTCAGCACCGTCTCGAGGGCGGCGGTGGAATCCAGCACCACCTCGACCTTATGGCCGGCGGCTTCCAGGATCTTGCGCACCACGCTGGCGGTGGTGACGTCGTCTTCGACAACAACAAAGCTCAATTCGGTTTTCATGGACTGTTCGCTGGGTTTCAGAAGGCGGAGGCTAATATAGTCGGGACTGTGCGTGAGGACGCGCTGCAAAATCCTTAATTTTCGCGGCGGGAATCACCGGCGAAGGCCGGATCAGCATCAGTGCTTGCGCGCGGCCTCGGCGCGGCCGCCGGCGTGTTCGAAGGCGGCGCGGGAGTCCTTAAGGGCTTCCCCCAGGGCACTCCCCAAGGCAACCCAGGACAGGCGGCCGGCGCCCTTCAGGTCCGCAAACTTTTCTCCGTAGCGGGCGACGTCCCGTTCCAGGCGGGCGATAGCGGTTTCGATCTGGCCGCGCCGACTGCCCACGGCGGTCAAGGCCTGGGCTCTATAACTTGCCGAGGTCGCATGCCAGGCCCCGAGCAGGGCCTTGGCGCGGGCGTCGAAGGCGGTGTTCATCCGTTCGGCGGCGGCCGCCCAGTCCTCCATGGCGATCTCGAATTGCAGCCGGGCTTCCTGGAGCGCGGCGGCGATGTCGCGGAAGCGCCCGCTTTTCGGATCATGGCCGACCAATTGGGCGCAATCGGCAAAGCGATTGCGCCAGGTGATGGCCGCGTCCATGGACGCGCGGCTGGTGGAAATCAAGCTCAGGCTGGCGGCCGTACTTTCAACGTCCATGGCGGCGAGGCCCGCATCCATTTCCATCAGGCGATGACGCGCCCAGGTGTCAAAATCGGTCCGCGTGGCGAAAGCGTTCACTGGGATTCCCTCATGGCGGAGAGACCCTAGGAAAAGACGGAACGTTCTGCCTTGATGTGCGTCAATCCAGGCCCCGCGCTCTACCAGAAAGGCCGGGAGTCCCGCACTCTTCCCACGGTCCGGGCGGCGGATTTCAGCACTCCGGCGGATGTGCGGTCGCGCCAGCCCAGAACCTCTCCGGCAGCCTGGCCCAAGGCGCCTTCCGCCCCCGCCTGTTTGACCAGGGACCCCAACAGAGCGTGGGCGCCCTGGAGATCGTTGAGTTCGCCCAACACCTCCTGGGCGGCCTTGAGGCGGCGGAGGAAGGTCCGGACTTTCCCGGCGCCGTAGAGCGGCGCGAACAATTCCGTTGCGTAGCGAAGGTTCTTGGCGGCGATGCGCAGCGCGTGGCGGTCCGCGGCGTCGAGGCGCGCGAAATGCCGGGCTTTCTTGCAGAGCCGCCTGAAGGCCCGCGCCAGGACCTGGGGCGCGGCGGCGGCGGCGGACAGAGTGAGGTCCGGAGTCCCCCTTGATCCCACCTCCGCCAGGCTTTCGAACCAACGGCCGGTCTCAAGTATCGCTTTCGTCACCCGCGGCGACCTCATATGCGCGCGCACACGCTCATACGCCGCGCCGCGCGCGGCTTCGGCGGCGGCGATGAGTCGGCGGTGCCCGGCAGTGCGCCGATGCGCGAGATCCGGCGCGGTCTTCAAGGTCTCCAGCAGCACGTCCCAGTTCCGCGCCGGGCCCAGTTCCAGCAGCACATGCTTGAGGCGCTGATTCACCCAGGCGTAATCCCCGGGCGGCAGCAAATCCTCCATCGCCTTGAGGATGCCGCGCAGGCGCCGTAAGGCGACACGCATCTGGTGCACGCCTTCCGCCCACCCTTCCTCCGCCGCCGTCATGTTGGCCGCGAACTGGCCGAGGAAAACCCGTCCGGCGTCGCGCAAGACCGTCGCCAGCGTGTCGGCGGGACGCACGGGGGCCATCCTGCTCCGCACCGCCGCCGGGGCATCGCCTTTCGCAAGCGCGTAGCCGCGCCCGGATTTGCTTTGCCCTTCCAGGCGCAAGTGCAGGCGATCCGCCACCCGCAGCGCGAAGTCATGAAGCAGCGCCGGTGCGCCCGACTTCAGTTCCAGTTCCAGCTCGCACACCGGCAGCCGCGCCCGGGCGCCGCGGCCGGCCTGGATGAAACCCACATCCACGGCGGCTTCGATGACCGCGCCGCCGGCCAGGAAGGCGATGGTGGTGCGGGTGACCTTGACCCGGAAACGTTCGTGAAGCGCGCCATTCTTGACCTTCCTGAGAACGCGCCGCAGGCGCCGGCCGCTTTTCCCCGCGCCTGCGTCGGGCGTGGCGGAAGCGGCCGGGTCGTTCCATTCCTCCCGCGCCAGACCGCCCGCGCCTTTGACGGTCTGAACATAGACGCCGTTCTCGCGGCGCACCCTGAGGGTGAGACCGGCGCGGCGCAGGTCGTCATCCCGGGTGTCGAAATACGCGGCGTCGAGGCGCTGCACGTCCGGCATCCCTGCGCCGGGCAGGCGCGCGAGCGCCGCGACGACGGTTCCGGCGGCGCCGCGCTCCAGGCGGAATTTGAGTTCGATTTCCATCACAGTGAGACCGGCGCCTTTCCGCCAACGTTCCTGTTCAGGCCCGGCCGATGCGCGCCGCGCGCAAGGCGCCCGCGACCTCATCGAGAGCGGCCGGATCCTCGATGGTGGCCGGCGGCGTGAACGGCTGGCCATTGGCGATCTTGGCGACGGTACCGCGCAGGACCTTGCCGGAGCGCGTCTTGGGCAGACGCGCCACGATCACCGCGGTCTTGAAGGCAACCACGGCGCCCATGACGTCGCGCACCCGGCGCACCACATCCGCGATCACATCCTGGCTGCCGGCGCCGGCCTTGAGCACCAGCAGCCCCAACGGCACCTGGCCCTTGAGGTCGTCGTCGAGGCCCACCACGGCGCACTCCGCCACGGCGGGATGCGCCGCGACCACTTCCTCGATGGCGCCAGTGGACAGGCGGTGGCCGGCGACATTGATGACATCGTCGGTGCGGGTCATGACGCTGAGGTAGCCGTCGGCGTCGATGAAGCCGGCGTCGCCGGTGTTGTAGAAACCGGGATAGCGCGAGAGATAAGCCTCGCGGTAACGGTCGGGCGCGTTCCACAAGGTGGTGGCCGCGCCCGGCGGCAGCGGCAACCGGGCGACGATGGCGCCGGTTTCGCCCGCGGCGACGTCCCGGCCGCTTTCATCGACCGCGCGGATATCCCATCCCGGCACCGCCTTGGTGACGGTGCCGTGTCTGGTGGGAAAGCATTCGATGCCCAGCGGATTGCCGGCCATGGGCCAGCCGGATTCCGTCTGCCACCAGTGGTCGACGATGGGACAGGGAAACATCGCAGCGAGCCATTCCGCCGTGGGCGGATCGCAGCGCTCTCCGGCCACGAAAAAGGCTTTCAGCCCCGAGAGATCGTGGGGCTTCATCAGGGCGCCGTCCGGATCCTCGCGCTTGATGGCGCGCACGGCGGTGGGCGCGACAAAGAAGGTGCGCACGCCGTATTCGGCGATCACCCGCCAGAACGCGCCGGCGTCGGGTGTGCCGACGGGTTTGCCTTCATAGAGCAGCGTGCAGGTGCCGTTGAGCAGCGGCGCATACACCGCGAAGGAGTGGCCCACCGCCCAGCCGATGTCGGAACAGGCCCAGAAGACCTCGCCGGGCGCGGCGTTATAGATGTTCCGAATCGCCCACAGCAGCGCCACCATATGCCCGCCGGACGGACGGACGATGCCTTTCGGCGCGCCGGTGGTGCCTGACGTGTAGAGGATATACAGCGGCTCGTTGGCGTCCACCGGCACACAGGGCGCCGGGGCCGCGTCCCTGATGGCGTCCGTCCAGTCGTGATCCCGGCCGGGCGTGAGCGCGGCGAGGGCTTGCGGGCGCTGGAAGACGATGCAGCTTTGGACAAAACCCGGCGCCAGCTCCAGCGCCTGATCCACCGCCGGTTTGTACGGGACAACGCGGGCCGGTTCGATGCCGCAGGACGCCGCCAGCAGCACCTTGGGCGCGGCGTCGCGGATACGCGCCGCCAGTTCGGGAGCGGCGAACCCGCCGAACACCACCGAGTGCACCGCGCCGATGCGCGCGCAGGCCAGCATCGCCGCCACCGCTTCGGGGATCACCGGCATATAGATCAGGACGCGGTCGCCCTTGACGACGCCGCGCGCCGCGAGCATGCCGGCGACGCGCGCCACGAGGTCGGTGAGTTCGCCATAGGTGTAGCTGCGCTTGGCGCCGGTGACGGGGCTGTCGTAAATCAGCGCGGTTTGCGCGCCGCGCCCGGCGGCGACATGGCGGTCGAGCGCGTTCCAGCAGGTGTTGGCCGCGCCGCCCTCGAACCACAGCGGCGTGCCGCCGGCGTCATAATCCAGCACCTTGCGCCAGGGCGTGATCCAATCGACCGCGCGCGCGGCTTCACCCCAGAATGCTTCGGGATCGCGCAGCGACCGGTGATGGATCTCGGCGTAGTTCATGTCCTGCCCCAGGCCCCCGCCGGGCGCCAGTGTCGCCCGGCGGGCGGCGCGGGGAAACGCCTATTTGGTCGCGTCCTTGAGGTAGGCGACGATGTTGTCGCGCACATCGTCCTTCATCACGCCGGCAAACGACATTTTGTTGCCGGGCACCAGGCCTTGCGGCTTGGCGATATAGGCCGCGACCTTTCCCTCGTCCCAGGTGAAGCCGGCCTTCTTCATGGCGCTGGAATAGGAGTACCCGGGCTTGCTGCCGGCCACGCGGCCGAACACGCCGTGCAGGTTGGGGCCGATCTTGTCGGGGCCGCCGGCCTCGACGGTATGGCAGGTCGCACACGGCGTGAACTGACGCTTGCCCTGGACCGGGTCGGCGGCCAGAGCCGGCCCGGAGGCGATAACAACACACGAAATCAGGCTAAGGACGCGCACGGAAAACCCAGAATTTGTTGGCGGCGAAATTGAACGACATGGCGGCGACGGACCCGGCCGCCACGCCCAGGACCGGATGGGCCCTGGCCACCGCGACATAGGTGATGAGGGCGGCATAGGTGGAATAATTGACCGCGAAGCCGATGCCGTTGGCGCCGAGGTATTTGAGCCACTGCGCCACCGGCGCGTGATCGCCCGCCTGCTTGAAGGTGAAACGCCGGTTGAGCATCCAGTTGCCGGTGGCCGCGGTCAGGAACGACACCAGGCGGCCGCTGTAGAGGTCCATGTTCAAAAAGGCCACGAGCAGCTTGAGGGTCGAGGCATCGACGATGAAACCGATGGTGCCGATGATGGCGAAGCGGGCGAATTCGCCCGCTGCCTGGTTCGCGGCGCCGCGCTCCGGGAGCGGTTCGCTCACGGGATGTCCTTGGGCTTCTGCGGCGCCGGATAGGAAAGATACGTCAGGCGCTTCAGCTCGCGCCGCCCTTGCGTGACGGTCTGGAGGATCAGGCCGCAGGTGACCGACAGGAACGCGAGGATCATGAGCGCCGCCGCCAGCACCGCCGTGGGCAGGCGCGGCACCAGGCCGGTCTGGTAATAGGTGACCAGCACCGGCGCCGCGATGACCAGCGACAGCAGCGCGAGCGACGCGCCGGTGATGCCGAAAGACGCCAGGGGGCGCTCTTCCTTCACCAGTTTGCCGATCATGAACAGGATGCGGAAACCATCCTTGAAAGTGGAGAGCTTGCTGGCGGACCCGGGCGGGCGCTCCTTGTAGGGCGTGCCGACTTCGCCGAACGGCATGCGCATCTCAAGCGCGTGCACGGTCAGCTCGGTCTCGATCTCGAAGCCGCCGGCCAGCGCCGGGAAGGATTTGACGAAGCGCCGCGAGAACACGCGATATCCGGAAAGCATGTCCGAGGTGCGCTTGCCGAACACCGAGGACACCAGCGTCGTCAGCAGCCAGTTGCCGAACACATGGCCGCGGCGATAGGCGGCTTCGGCCTGCGAGATGCGCGCGGCGTTGAGCATGTCGAGCTGTTCATCGAGCAATTTGCCGATCAGGGCCGGGGCGCTGGCGGCGTGATAGGTGTCGTCGCCGTCCACCAGCACGTATACGTCGGCCTCGATGTCCGCGAACATGCGGCGCACCACGTTGCCCTTGCCCTGCAGCGGTTCCGATCGCACCACCGCGCCGGCCGCGGCGGCCACCTGCATCGTCAGGTCGCGCGAGTTGTTGTCGTAGACATAGACCGTGGCCGCGGGCAGCGCCGCGCGGAAATCCGCCACCACCCGGCCGATGGCGGCTTCTTCGTTGTAACAGGGAACCAGAACGGCGATGCGGAGCGAGGGCATGGGACGGGTGCTTGAAACCGGGGCTTCTTATCACGGATGGACGGGGTCCGCGCCACCGCATTTTCCTCCGGCGCTTGCGGCCAGACGAAAGGAGTCCGGGCTGGGATCAGGGCCCGGTGCGCGTGACCGGGCAGAGCGAAATCCTCATGGCGTCGTCGGGCGGCGGCTGAAGGTTGGACAGCACCCTTTCGCAGGCGGAAAAATCCGCCGTCAGGCCGAACTGCGGCAAGACCCCTTTCGCCGTATCCCAGTCCCAGGCCGCCACCAGGATGTAAAGCGGGCCGTCATGGGCCGCGAGGCGGGCGCGGATCAGGCGGTTCATGCCGGTGTCGTCCTTGGGATCGGTGAAGTAGCCCTGCAGGCGCAGCACCGTCATTTCGGGCGGCAAGGATGGGATCACATAGGACAGCGGCTCCAGCCCGGCCATCAGGATCATGGTATGCGCGGGATCGGGTACGGCCGGCGCGGTCACTTCGACCATCTTTCCGGTCCAGGCCGGCAGCCGGATCCAGTCGCCGGGCCGGGCGGTGAGAGTCACCAACAGCAGGACGGCCCCGGCCGCGAGCGCCCGGGTCCGGGAGGCCAGCGGCCACAGGCCGATGGCGGCGGCGATGGTGAGGGGCGCCAGCATCTCGAGCGGGATGATGTAGCGATAGATGCCGAACAGCGGCACCCAGACCGCATACGACAAGGCGCAAGCCGCGATCACGTAGCGCGCGGCCGGATGGTTGACCAGGGGCGCCGCCGCGGCGGCCCGGCGCAGCAACAGCATCGCCGGCGTGGCCAGCAGCACCAAGTAAGCCGCCAGCACGCGGAAGTCGCGGAAGTCGACCTCGCCGACCTTGCGGGTGTTGAAACTGAACTGCAGCGGGAAGATGAGGCCACCGACGAACGTCTTGGGCACATAGGTCATGTCGCGGTTGCCGGCCTGCAGGCCCAGCGGCGATTTAAAAACATTGTTGAAGTAAGGAAAGATCGGGTTCTGGAATTCGCGCCACAGATGCACCGCCCAGAAGCCGTAGGACGCGGCCATGCCGACGATGATGCCGATGCCGAACCAGAAGGCGAGGAACATGCGCCGCCAGAAGGTCCCGGCCGCCGGCAGGAACGCGAAGCAAAGCCCGACGGCGAAGGTGATGGTCGGCATTTTCAGTCCGACGCCGACCCCCAGCAGCAGGCCCGCCGCGCCCACGCGCGCATACCCATGCCATGACTTTCCCCCGAACACGTCGTCGGGTGCCTGGATCACCATGATCATGGCGCCGATGATGGCGAGGCTCACCACATTGTCATGGAAGCTGGTGCCGACCAGCCCGATATGACCGCCGCCGATGACGCCGCACACTGCGATGGCCGCGGCGGCCCATGTGCGGCTGGGCTCCGCCACCGGCGCCAGCACGGCGCGGCCCAGGACATAGAGCAGGACGTAGTTGAGCCCGTGAACGCAACCGAGCAGGAACGAGAACAGCTTGGCCGGCAGCAACGTGCCGCCGAGATAAAGCGGCACATCGAGCAGCGGATTATAGGGTGTGGAGGCGCCGAGATCGGTCGCGAGGCGCCCGGTCAGGAAGCGGTAGGCGTTATACCAGTGATAGTTCCTCAAGTCCCAATTGGCGTCGTGCCCCCGCGCCTGGGCGACCAGGCCAAACCCGACCGCAACACCCCCACCTCACCCCCCCGCGGGGCGCGGGGGCGCGCGCGAGGCCGGGAACGGGGTCGCAAACATGGCGGCACCATATATCACGCGGGGCCAAGTTCCCAATTGTGGTAAACCTTCGCAGAATTCGCGTATCGCGCACAGCCAGGAGGACCTCGCGTTGACCGCCCCTCACCCGACATATGACGACATTGAAGCCGCCGCCAAGCGAATCGCCAGCCACACTATTGTTACACCGCTGTTGCGCTCGCCGGACCTAGACGCCCTGACCGGCGGCACGGTGCTGCTCAAGGCCGAAATGCTGCAGCGGACGGGGTCGTTCAAGTTCCGGGGCGCCTTCAACCGGCTGTCCCAACTCACGCCCGAGCAGAAGGCCGCCGGCGTAGTGGCATTCTCGTCGGGCAATCACGCGCAAGGGGTGGCCGCGGCGGCGAAGATCCTGGGCATGAAGGCCACCATCATCATGCCGGCCGACGCGCCGGCCATCAAACTCGCCAACACCAGGGCCTACGGTGCCGAAGTGGTGACCTACGACCGCGTCAAGGAAGACCGCGAGGACATCGCGCGGCGCGTCGCCAACGGCCGTGTGATCGTGCCGGCCTATGACGATCCCTATATCCTCACCGGCCAGGGCACGCTCGGCCTGGAAGCGATGAACCAGGCAAAGGCCATGGGCCTGACCGTGGACAGCGTGCTGGCGCCGGCGAGCGGCGGCGGCCTGATCGCCGGCGTCGGGCTCGCGGTGCATCACGCCAATCCCGGCGCCAAGGTCTATACCGTGGAGCCGGCCGGCTACGACGATCATAAGCGCTCGGTCGAGTCGGGGCGGCGCGAGCGCAACCCGTCGCTGGATGCGGCCTTATGCGACGCGCTGCTGGCCGTCACGCCGGGCGAGATCACCTGGGCCATCAATGCCAAGGCGCTCGCCGGCGGCTACGCGGTCACCGACGCCCAGGTACGTCATGCCATCGGCTACGCCTTCCGCACGTTGAAGCTGGTGGTCGAACCCGGCGGCGCGGTGGGCCTGGCGGCGATGCTGGCGGGACTGCACGACAGCAAAGGCCGCTGCACGCTCGTGGTTCTCTCCGGCGGCAATGTCGACCCGGCGGTATTCGCGGAATGCCTGACATTGTAGGCGGATGTGCGTAACTCCTGGTTGTATTCAGTCCGCGGATTTTCGATAAGTTGGACTTGAGCACCCCCTAGTGCTCAGGTAATTCTCAACCTTTCCAAGAGTTTCCGGGCCGCGCCGCCCGGAGCTGGCTGAGTGTTCGCGGGCGAATGCTGAATAAAGACAAAGAAGATATCGGGCAGGACCGGATCTCGATCATGGTGGTCGAGGATAACGAGTACATGCTCGACATCCTGGTCAACAGCCTGAAGCGCCTGGGATTCACCCGCGTCCAGAAGGCCAAGAACGGCAAGGAAGCGGTCGAGTACCTCAAGCTCACCGCCAAGGGTTTCTCCGCCGCCGTTGAGCCGATCGACATCGTCATCTCGGATTTCATCATGTCTCCGGTGAGCGGCGTGCACCTGTTGCAGTGGCTCCGGGACGACAAGCAATCCCCGTCGCGCTTCATGCCGTTCATCATGCTGTCGGGCGCCGCCGACCGGGTGAACGTCGAGGCATCGCGCGACCACGGCGTCAACGACTTCATGGCCAAGCCGTTCTCGGTGGAGAACATCTATAAGGTGCTGCAGCGGATCATCGACGCGCCGCGCCAGTTCGTCACCACCCAGACCTACTTCGGTCCCGACCGGCGGCGATCCAAGGCCGGGCCGCCGAAAGGGCAGGAGCGGCGCAAGGAAGGCGAATCCCACGCCACCATCGTCTACTCCAAGGACAAGGTCGAGAAACCGGCATCACCCTCGGACGTGTGGCTGTTCAAGCTGCCCAACTACCTCAAGCAGAAGATGGGCTCCAACGCCCAGCGCCAGCCGTTCGTGCTGCCCGACGACATGCTGGCTTCGGCCGAACAGCACCTGAAGCGCGAGGCCGACGGCTTCCTGGACTGGGCGAAGCTGTATCTTGACCGTCTGTCCCGCCAGGTGGCCGAAGCCAAGCAGATCAGCGGCGAACGCACCACCAACTTCGAGGAAATCAACCTGATCGCCCACGAATTGCGCGGCCAGGGCGGCACCTTCGGTTACCCCTTGATCACGGTGTTCGGGAAATCCTTGTACGAAGTGACCAAGCCGCCCTGCCGCCAGGACGACGCCAGCCTGGAGATCGTCAAGGCGCATATCGACACCATGCGCGCGGTGTTGCGCGACAAGATCGAGGGCGATGGCGGCGAAGTGGGCCAAATGCTGTTCAAGGCCCTGAAGATGGCGATCGCGAAATACGCGCCGCCGGCCGCGCAGTAGCCTGGGGCGCCCTTGCCCTCGGCGCGCAAACAATCCCTTAAGACCGGCTCGTCCTCGCTTCGCCGTCTCCGCGCCGCGACCCTTCTCCTGTTCACCAGCTTCGTGCTGCTGGTCCTGGGCGCCGGCGTCTACCACCTCGAGCAACAGCGCCGGGCCGCCATCGATACCGCGCTCCGCACCGCGCGCGGCGCCTTGGATACCGTGCAGTACCACGCCGCCCAGACCTTCGGCGACACCCTGCGCATAACCGAGGGCGTGGCCGACGTATACCGCGAGCAGCTTGCCCACAACCAGGTGGACGAAGCCTCCCTGCACCGGTTGATGAGGGCCAAGCTGCCGCGCATGCAGGGCCTCTTCACCTTCACGCTGTTCGACACCCAACACCACGGTATCGCCGGCTCGCGGTCATATCCGGTCGATGTCTCGATGATCGTGGCCAGCGGGCTGCCGTTCGACACATTCGCCGATGTCGGCGACGACATGTTCTTCGGCCGGGTCTACCGCAACATCCGCCCCGGCTCCCTCGCCGACATGTGGTTCCTGCCGTTCGGCAAGATCGTGCGCGACAGCGAGGATGCGGTGCGGGGCTATGTGGTGGCGTTGTTCAACGCCGATTTCTTCGCGCAGTATTACGCCACCCTGCCGCTGGGCGCCCGCGGCCGGATCTCCATCTGGTCGGCGGACGGCTACATGCTGGCGGCCAGCCGTGGCCAGAGCCGCGGCGCCGCCGATCCCGCCATGGCCGAGGAGATGCGCAGACTGCGCGCGATCCCCGAAGGCCGCAGCGTCACCTATGTACCGGGCGGGGGCGAGGCGGAAGGCCGCGTCACCGCGCTCGGCCTGGTCGGCACGCTGCCGGTATTCGCGGCGGTGGAACTGGAGGGCAGCGACTTCCTCGCGCCCTGGCGTGCGACCCGCAATCAGATATTCCTGGCCATGGCGGTGGTGATCTTCGGCGCCGCGGTGTTCGCCGTGATCATCCTGCGCCAGGTGCATCATACCGAGCGGAATGAACTGGCGCTGCGCCATGCCAAGGCCCTGGCCGAGGATGCCAACGACGCCAAAAGCCGCTTCCTGGCCCATATGAGCCATGAGTTCCGCACGCCGCTCAACGCCATCATGGGCTTCTCGGAGATCATCAAGAACAAGATTCTCGGGGGCAATATATCGCCGGAGTATGTCGGATACGCCGCGCACATCCACAGGTCGGGCGAGCATCTCCTGCATATCGTCAACGAGATCCTGGACACCGCCAAGATCGAGCTGGGCGGAGAGCCGTTGCAGCAGAAACCCACCGATATCCGCACCGTGATCCTGGGCGCCGTCAATTTCGTCGAGGGCTTGGCGGCCGGGAAGGAGCTGAATGTACGGGTGGCGCTGCCCAACGAACTGCCGCTGATCTCCAGCGACGACCGGGTTGTGCGGCAAGTGCTGATCAACCTCCTGTCCAACGCCATAAAATTCTCACCCCTGGGTGCCGAGATCGAGGTGAGCGCGCGCTGCACGGACGCCGTCGCGGTATCGGTGAGCGATCGCGGCCCGGGCATTGAACCCGGGGTCCTCAAGCGCCTGGGCGAGCCGTTCCTGCAAGCCAACCCCGCACTCTCGCGCTCCGGCCAAGGCACCGGCCTGGGACTGTCCATCTGCCAGCGCTACATGGACCTCCTCGGCGGTGAACTGAAAGTGGAAAGCGCCCTCGGCAGCGGCACCACCGCCACCATCAGCTTTCCGCATCGGCTGGTGATCGCGCCCGCGGCCCTGGAACCGGTCGCCTGAGCGGCGCCCTGAAGGATGCTTCAGGGCTTGGTGAAGAACATCAGGTGCTGCCAGGGCAAAGTGTCGTCGGTGCGTTGCCAGACCAGGCCGACGGCGGCCATTTCCTTCTTGGCCTGCTCCTGGGTCATGCGATGGGTGTCGCGGATGGGCACCTTGGGGTCTTCGCCGCGGTATTCCACCAGCGCGATCCGCCCGCCCGGCTTCAAGGTCCGTGCCATGGCCAGGCCCATTTCGCGCGGGTAGGAAAACTCGTGATAGGCGTCGACCAACAGGATGAGGTCGATGGAGTTCGGCTTCAGCCGCGGATCGGCGACACCGCTCAGGATGGTGACGATATTGGCGCCCCCCGCCTTGCTCCCGGCCATCCTGGCCTGGCGGGCTTTGATCAGGTCCAGCATCTCCTGTTGGATGTCGATGGCGTAGACATACCCCTGAGGCACCGCGGTCGAGAGGCGGAAACTGAAATAGCCGGAGCCGGCGCCGATATCCGCGACCGCATCGGTGGGCTTGAGGCCCAACAGCGGCACCAGGCGCTCCGACCCCTCTTCTTTATTGCGCTCGGGCCGGTCCAGCCACGCGGCGGCTTCGTGCCCCATCACATAGGCGATCTCGCGGCCCATATAGGCCTTGCCGATGCCGTCCAGGGTCGGGCCGATATTGAGATAGCCGTCCTTGTCCGGCGCCGCGGCAAAAGCGGGCGACGCCAGAGCCAGGCCAACGGCGATCAGCCATCGCGCGATCATTGCCTGCCGCCCCATTACCTGTCGCCTCCGGGGGCCGTGGGTGGAAGATCGTTGGGATCGTGATCGATCACCGGCGGCGATCTTGCTTCCTGGCCGTGGGGATCTTGCGCCCGCCGAAACGAGGGGTCGCCGACCACCCAGACGTTCCCATATTTTTTCCCAAACAGGAAGAACAGCAGGGCCAGCACCGGCACTAGAATCAGCGCCGCCAGGAAGGCGTAAGCAAACAGCACCAGCACCACCGCAACCACGGCCAGGACGAAGGCCAGGCGGAAAATGCGGGCTATCATATTTGCCGTTCAAACATGCGGTAGGTTTTATAGACCCTGCCGCCGATGTCCTCGATGGAATGGCGGGTCTGGTGATTGCCCTCCAGCACCCAGCTCATTTCGCAGACCGGCATGCCGAGCTTGAGCGAGGCTTCCCGCACCGCGCCGACCGTGAGAAGCGCAAGCAGCGACCCCATCGGCTTGTTCTTGTACTCGGGCATGACGCCCATGAACGGCACGCGCGTCCCGGAGCAATAGGATCGCCGGGTGATCACACGCCACGCCGCCTTGGCCCAGCCGGTGGGCCACAGCTTGCCGCCGAGACCGCGGTAGATCTCGTTGGGGTCGGGGATCGCCACGCACATGGCCGCGGGCACCCCGTCGACGGTGGCGAAAGACACCAGTTCGGGCACCAGGATCAGCTTCATCTCCGCCGCCATATGCGCCACATCGGCGTCGGTGAGCGGGATGAAGCCCCAGTTCTCGGCCCAGGCGGCATTGAAGATGCGCACGATGGTAGCGATCTCGGCGTCGAAATGACGCGTATCCAGGCAGCGCACGGCCAGGCGCTTGTCGCGTTCCAATCCGCGTTTGAGCCATTTGATCTGCTTGTAGGGCAGCGCCGTATCCATCGGCGTCAGGTACGCCAGCATATCCACGGCCTTGGCGAAGCCTGCGGCCTCCACCAGCTTGCCGTAATAGGGCTGTGCATGGCCCATCATCACCCGCGGCGGACAGTTGAAGCCGTCGATGAGCAGCCCGGATTCTTCATTGATGTTGAGGCTGAAGGGGCCGAGGCAGCGCTTCATGCCTCTCTCGCGCAGCCAGCCTTGCGCGGCGGCAAACAGCGCATCGGCGACGGCCTGGTCGTCGATGCTCTCGAAGAAGCCGAAGAAGCCGGTGGCGTCGTTCCTGAGTTCGAGGTGGCTGCGGTCCACCTGCGCCGAAATTCGGCCCGCGAGCTTGCCGTCCTTGTCCGCTACCCAGAAGGCGGCCTCGCCGTGCTTGAACCAGGGGTTTTTCTTGCTGAGCCGCTCGCGCTCCATCAGTTCCATCGGCGCGATCCAATAGGGATCGTGGCCCTGGGTGACGTGGGCGACGGTAAAGAAGTCACCCAGGTTCGCGCCTTCGCCGACACGGCGCAGAGTGATGGTCACGGGCCGGTCTTTCAGGTGGCGGCTTGTCCGGCGGCTTCGCGTTTGCGCTGCGCCGGATTGGTGTTGTAGGGCCAGGTCGGCGTCAGGCGGGCGACGTAAGGATAGGACTTGGCCACCTCCTCGTCGTAGCCGAGGTTGAACACCGTTGCCGAGCGGGGGCGGTCCTTGGGCCCCCGATAGAACGTGCCCAGCACCTTGTCCCACCACAGATTGGTGATGCCGTAGTTGCCGTTCTCGTTGTGGAAGTGGTGAGCCATGTGGAATTTCTTGAGTTCGCGCACCCATCCCCACTTCGGCACGTAACCGAGGTGCTGGATGCAGTGGAAGTATTCATAGACGCAGGTCTGGATCACGCCCGTCGCCAGGGCCGCGAGCGCGCCGGTCCAGCCCGCGATCGCATAGCCGACCGGCATGGTCGCCGCGGCGACGGTCGGCAGCGTGGTGTAGAGGGCGCCGAACAGGACCTTGAGATTGTTGGGGTCGCAGTGGTGATCGTAGTGGATGCGCTTCCAGGTCCCGGCGGTGAGCGGCGACTTCCACATCCAGCGGCTATGCAGGATGAAGCGGTGCAAGCCATACCAGACCAGCGGATACAGGAAGAACGCCGCGGCCATGGCGGCCAGCACGCGCAAGAATTCTGCATCGCCTTCCAGGACGCTCCGGGCCGCGAACCAGCCCGCCGTCAGCGCGACCGCGATATAGGCGGCGATGGCGTAGTACTGGAAATAGGCAAGTGTCAGCTCCCGCAGGTTCATGCGGTCCAGGTGATAGGCCCGGTCGGACCAGAATCCGATTTTGAAAGGCTGCGACAAAACGCCCTGCAATAGCACCGATTACCGGCGTTTATATAAACCCGCTCAGGTGCGGGCGCCAGTGTGCTCGAGGTTGAACACGAGCCAGATGCCACCGGTGCCGAACATCGCCAACGGCAGCCAGGCGGCAAAGGACGGCGGCAGGGAGCCGAACTGGCCCATGGCCAGGAGGATGTTGTCGATGACGATGAACATGAAGCCGAAAGTGATGCCCCAGACGATAGTTAGCGCCGGAGAGCCCTGGCGGTGGTGGCTGAAGGCGGCGATGGCGGCCAGCAGCGGCATCAGGGCGAGCACGATGGGGCCCGCCAGCTTCTGCTGTAACCATGTTTCATAAAAATACGTCGGCCGTGAGCCGACGGCGACCTTGCCGACATATTCCTGAAGCGCGTTGAGCGACAGCTGGTTGGGATGCGCCTGCTCATGGATGAAGTGTTCGGGCCTGAGGTGAGTCTCCCAGGTGGGCGGCCCGGTGTCGGGACCGCCGACCCGCGCCACGTCGAACATGGTCCAGTGGTCGTTTTCCCAGACCGCCAGACGCACGGTCACGATTTCGGTGACGTCGGCATGGGTGCCTTGCCGGAACAGGTACACGTCGTTGAGCACCTGTCCTTCGCGCGCCACGTGGCCGACGCGGATGATGGTGTTGCCTTCCACCAGCCAGCTGTTGTCGTCCTCCTTGACCTGGCCGTCGGCCTTGAAGCCGGCGCTGCGCCAATCCTGAAGGCCCGAGTTGGCCGGCACCACCACGAATTCGCCGAACAGGAACAGCACCGCCGACAGGCCGATGCCGATGGCCACCAGCCCGCCGACCAGGCTGAACACCGAACGGCCGGCGGCGCGCATGGCAAGGATCTCGCTGTTCCTGGCCATGCCGATCATGGCCATGAGCGCGCCGAGCAGGCCCGCGAGCGGCGCCAGCGTCTCGATCAACGACGGCGCGCGCAGGGAGACGTAGCGCAGGAGCGAGGCGATCGGCGGCCCGCCGCCGGCCAGAATCTCGTTGGATGTCGCCAGCAGGTCGAGGGTCTGGAGAAACACGACCAGCCCAGCGAGCAGGGCCACGAAGTGCCCCACGAAGGAGCGCATCAGGTACCGCGACATGATCATGTGCCGGCCGTGGACTTGCGGCGGAAGATCGAGAGCACGCGATCGCGGAACGACAACCACGCCGCCTCCAGCTGCTGCACCGGCGGCGTGCCGGCTTTGAGGTCGGTGCGATAGAACAGATACGTGCTGCCGGCGGCGAACAGCACGAACAGCGACCACAGGATCACGCCCGCGGGCGCGCCGGTGGCGCTGGCGTAGGCGGCGGTGAAGTCCAGGCACTTGTGGTAGCTGACGATCAGCGACAGGCCGAGCACCAGGCCGAAAGAGCGCGACGAGCGGCGCGTCATGATGCCCATGGGCGCCGCCAGCAGCGGCAGGAACAGCATCGAGATCCCGAACACCACGCGGTTATGGAAGGCCGCGGCCACCGCCGACGGCGCCACGATCTGCTCGGGCGGCTGTTGCGGCGCGGGATTGGCGTCGGCCTGGGAGCCGAAGCGGCCCGCCAGGAGATTGTAGCGGTAGCCGCGCAACAGCTCGCCGAGCGTCAACTCGCGCTCGTCCCCGCCGCGGCCGCGAAACCGCATCAACTCGGCAAGGTTGAGCGGCCAATCCATGCCGTCGAATTGCAAGGTCGAGGTGGCGTGGGTCGTGGGGTTCCACTCCGAACGGTTGCCGTTGTAAAGGCGCAAGGACACGTTGCCATCCAAACCGCCGGTGATCAGTTCGCCCTGCCTGGCGGTGAGGGTCGTGATCTGGCCGTCGGGCTCCTGCTTATGGGCGAACACGCCGTACAGCTCGCGGCCGCCGGAGCGCGATTGATCCACGCGCAGGGTGTAGCCGTTCGGCAGGTTCATGAAGATGCCCTCGCCGATCCCCTGCTCGATCACGCCCGAGGTCACTTTGAACAGGATCAGGCGGTAGGCGTAGTAGGCGTAGGGTTGCAGATAGCCCGACAGCAGGAAATTGACCGCCATCATGACGAAGGCGAGACCGAGGGCCGGGCGGATGAAGCGCCCGATGCCGATGCCGCTCGACTGGATGGCGTCGAGTTCCGCCTGCATCGACAGTTTGCGGAAGGCCAGCAATACCCCCAGGAACAGGCCCACGGGCAGCGCCAGCGCGATATAGCCCGGCACCAGATTGAACAGCATCTGGAACACCACCAGCGTCGACACGCCGTTACCGACCGCGAGGTCGAGGAGGCGCATCAGACGGTCCATGCTCAGGATCAGCGCCGCCACCAGCAGCGTGATCAGGAGCGTGGGCATAATCTGGCGCAGCAGATAGCGGTCGATGGCTTTCAGCATTGCAGCATGACGTGGGACGGCGAGACCGAAGGTGTGCGGCGGAAAGCTTTAAGTGTTACAGCGCCTTGCAGATCGCCGCGTTACAAATCGCCCCGCCGTCGCGATTGCGTGCTTATGTCACAAACACGGCGCAACCTGAAGACTCGCGGATTTTAAGGACCCGGCCGCCTTCAGGCTAGAGCATGTTAGGCCAAAGCTGGCGGTATGGGATTGACGCCAGGAGATCAGCCGGCGGCGGAGCGCTTGGCCGCAGGGCGCCCGACCAGGCCCAGACGCAGCGCGACATCGGCGAAGACATCGATGATCCGGTCGATCTGCGCTTCGGTATGCGCGGCGCACAGGCTGCAGCGCAGCAGCGAGTAGCCGAACGGCGTCGCCGGCGGCAGCGCCAGGTTCACATAAACACCGGCTTCGATCAGGCCGCGCCAGAAGGCGAGCGCGGTCTGCGGATCGGGCGCCACCACGGCGATCACCGAGCTGACGTCGCTGCCGAGCTTCAGGCCCAGGTCGGAAAGACCGCGGTGCAGCTGTTCGGCGTTGCGCATCAGGCGGGCGCGCAGGGCGCCGCCCTGTTTGATCAGCTTCAGGTTCTCGGTGGCCGAGACCACCACCGACGGCGGCAGCGAGGCGGTGAAGATATACGCGCGGCACACCAGGCGCAGCACGTCGAAGTGCGGGTGATTGGAGACGCAGAAGCCGCCGACGGTGCCGACCGACTTGGAGAAAGTGCCGACGATGAAATCGACGTCGTCCTCCACTCCGGCCTCTTCCGGCAGGCCGCGGCCGTAACGGCCGAGCACGCCCAGCGAGTGCGCTTCGTCGGACAGCAGATAGACGTTGGAGAACTTCCTCTTGACCGCGACGATCTCGGCGATCGGCGCCTTGTCGCCGAGCATCGAGTAGATGCCTTCGATGACGATCAGCTTGTTGCCCGGCTTGCCTTCGAGGCGCGCGAGGCGCTTCTCGAGGTCGGCGGCGTCGTTGTGGCGGAAACGGATCACCTGGGCCTGGCTGCCGCGCACGCCGTCATAGATCGAGGCGTGGGAGTCGGCGTCCATGAGGATGTAGTCCTCGGGGCCCATCAGGGTGGAGAGAATGCCGAGGTTGGCGAGGAAGCCGGTGGAGAAGACCATGGCGTGGTCTTTCTGGAAGAAGTCGGCCAGCGCCGCTTCCAGGTCCTTGTGGCTGCTGTAGGTGCCGTTGAGGACGCGGCTGCCGGTGGTGCCGGTGCCGCTGGCTTCGAGCGCGTCATGCGCGGCCTTGAGGGCTTCCGGCGCGAAGGTCAGGCCGAGGTAATTGTTGGTACCGGCCAGGATGGTGCGCCGCCCGCCGATCATCGCCTCGGTCGGCGAGAGCAGCTCGTCCATCTTCACCTGGAACGGATTGACGCCGCCGTCCCCGAGGAGGGCGTCGCGCTGCGCCATCAGCGGCGCGAAACGGTCGAACAGGTCAGCCATGAACAGTCTCCGTGAAGCACAAACCGGACGGGACGCGACTCAAGACTTTCCCCGGACCGCAGAGCGGTCCATCTATTGAAGGGTCGCATTTCCGGCGGTGAACCGGTGCCCACGTCACCGGGAAATGCTCTCAGTCAAAATCTTCTCAATCGCGGTTGCCAACTCACCCACGGTCGCCACATCCGGCAGGATGTTGAGCGGCACCGAGATGTCGAAGGCGTCCTCGACCGCGGCGACGAACTCCATGACGATCAGCGAGTCGAAATTGAGGTCCTCGGTGAATCGCGTCGCCGCGGAAAGCGGGGCATTGGTCTTGTTGAACGGTCCCAGGATCGGGATCAGCCTTGCGACAATCTCGGCCGGGGCGCTCATAACGAAAACCAGTTCCCGCTTTGCCACCTGCACGGCCAAAGACGGCCAAAAACCGCTAAGTCCGCACAAGTCCTTGGAAAACTTGTGCTGGAAGCGCCCTGCAAGGACAAATCAACTTAGGGGTTACTCTTTAACAGCCCCCGTGAGCGGTACCATGCGACCGCGTCCGCAAAGCCTTTTTCTATATTCCACAATGGTTTAAACCCTGCCGGCGGCGCGCCGGCCGCAACCCAGTCGGGATGCAGGAATTCGCGCATTTTGTCGAAGCCGAGGACGCTCGCGCGGCCGGTGACCTGGGAAAACAGGCTTCCCGCCAGCCCAACCATATAAAGCACCGGCGCCGGAAGGCGGGCGATCTTAGGGGTTTTCCCCAGGGCCGCCCCGGCCGCGGCGGCGATCTCCGGCCAGCCATACCCCCCCGCCTTGCCGTCATCGAACTCCACGGGTTGGGCAGGCAGGGTCTCGGCCGCCAGGGCCCCCACCAGCACCCGGGCGACGTCGTCGGCATGGACCAGGGAAATCTTGCCCCCGCCGGCGGGGGCCACCAGCCAGCCCCGCTCCGCCATCTGGAAAATGCGCAAGGTTTCCAGGTCGCCGGCGCCGTAGACCGCCGGCGGACGCAGGATCAGGGTCGGCAGACGGGGTACGAAGGCGCGCAGCACTTGCTCGGCGGCGCGCTTGCTGGCGGCGTAGGACGAAAGCTGCGGTTCGCGCGCGGCCAGGGACGACACCAGGATGAAGCGCGGCGGCACGGTGCGCGCGGCCGCCAGGCCGGCCAGCCGGCGCGTGCCGCCGGCATTGATGTCGAAGAATTCCTCGCGCGAGCGCGCCTTGATGGCGCCGGCGCAATGGATCACCGCGTCGGCGCCGTCGATCAGCGCGCCGAGCGCCGTTTCATCCTCCAGCGCGCCTTGGATCCAAGTGACGTTGTCTTGTGGACCTTGCGGACGGCGCGCCAGCGCCCGCACCTCAAACCCGGCGGCGGTCAGGGTGCGCATGAGATAGCCGCCGACAAATCCGGTGGCGCCCGTCACCGCGACACTTTTCAGGCCGGGTCGGGGCGCGCTCATGGACCTCAGCCCTCGTCGGCGGCGGCAGCGCCGTCGCTGTCCTGCGGCAACGCGGGAATCTCGCCGCGTTCATACATCGCCTTGGCGCGCGCACGCGCCAGTTTGCCGGAGCTGGTCTTGGGCAGGCTGCGCGGCGCCACCAGGATCACGTCGCAGATCACGCCCGCGGCTTCCTGCACGCGTGTCTTGACCTCGGCGGCCAGACGCTGGCGGTCGGCAGCCTTGCCGGCGCGGCACTGCACCAACACGGCGGGTTGTTCGGCGTCGCCGGTCCCCAGCAGCACCGCGGCGCTGTCGCCCGAGCGCAATCCTTCGACATGCTCCACGGCCCATTCGATGTCTTGCGGCCAGACGTTGCGGCCGTTGATGATCATCATGTCCTTGGCGCGGCCGACGATCACCAGTTCGCCGTTCAGCCAGTAGCCCAGGTCGCCGGTGTTCAGCCAGCCGTCCTGCAGCGCATCGGCGGTGGCGTCGTCGTCGTTCAGGTAGCCGAGCATGACGCTGGGCCCCTTGAAGAAGATGCGTCCCACCGTGCGTTCGCCGGCCACCGCGCCGTCATCGGCGCGGATCTCGACTTCATGTTCGGGCAGCACCTTGCCGCAAGCGACGAAGGTGCGCGCGTCCGGCGCGGTTTCCGCCACCGGCGCCGCGCGGTGATCCTCCAGCGCGTTCTTGTCGACGTGATCGAGCGTGAGGCCGGCGTCATTGTCGGAAAAACTGACCGCGAGAACGCATTCGGCGAGGCCGTAGCTCGCGCAGAATGCCTTGTCCGAGAAACCGTAGGGCTTGAAGGCTTCGGCGAAGGCCTGCATCACCTTGGGCTTGATCATCTCGCCGCCGATGCCGGCCAGGCGCCATTTGGAGAGGTCGAGCTGCAGCGATCCCTCGGCCATGGTCGAGACACGCCGCGCGCAGAGTTCGTAACCGAAGGACGGTGCGTAGGTGATAGTGGCGCCGTTATCGCTGAATACCTTGAGCCAGGTCAGCGGACGCCGCGCGAAATCCTCGGTGGCGAGGAAGTCCACCGAGGTCTGGCTGGTGGAGCCGCACAGCACGAAACCCACCAGTCCCATGTCGTGGAAGAACGGCAGCCACGACATGCCGCGATCGTCTTCACGCACCCGGATGCCGAAGGTGTTCATGCCGAAGCAATTGGCCATCAGGTTGGCGTGGGATACCATCACGCCTTTGGGGAAGCGGGTCGAACCGGAGCTGTACTGGATATAGGAAAGTTCCCCGGCCTTGGCCGGCGTGAGCACACCCTTCTCCGGCAGCGCGGCGATGTCGCCATGGGAGCCTGCCAGGACCAGCGGGAGGCCGTGCGCCGCCTCGGTCACCAGGGGCATGAAGTCCGGAGGTCCGAGAACCATGCGCGCCTGCGAGGAGATCAGCTGCGCCTTGATCTGGTCGATATACGCCTCGCGCCGGCCGAAGGCAGTGGGCAGCGGCATCGGCACCGGGATCAGGCCGGCGTATTGGCAGGCGAAGAACAGGCTGAGGAAATCCGGCGAGGTGGCCGCCAGCAGCGCGACCCGGTCGCCGCGCCGGAGGTCGGCGGCGAGAAGCCGGCGCGCGAGACTCCGCGCCCGGTCGCGCAGATCGCGGTAGGGCTGCGCGGCCGACAGCTGGCCGCGGGCAGAGTAAAAGTTGAATCCCGCCGCGCCCTGCGCCGCATAGTCGAGGGCGTCGCACAGGGTGGCGAAATCGCCGAGCCGCTTGGGCTTGCCGGCCAGAGTCGGCGTGGGCTTCAGGGATGTGGCGGGCGGCGCCGCGGGAGCCGTCTGTTGCATGGCGGGGTTGTCTCCATTGGCGCGTCCCCGGTCAACTCACCGAATGTAACAAGTATTGCATCCCGCTTCACACGCGTCATTTAGGCCTTTGGCGCCTGCATTTCCTGGCATTCGCCTCTCACACAGCTGTGATTCTCAAGCCCGGCACCCTCGTTTATGATGGCCGCGCCTCTCACCACCGGGGCTACCCTGAAAGCCGGCCTGACGTTCCGGCCTGCATATCCTGAGCGGAGGTCGCCTTGGGGACCAAGACACTGGGGATCAACACGCGCACCTTGGCAGCCGTGGTTGCCAGCGCGGCCATCGCCGCCGCCGGCCCGGCCGCCGCCGCGGACTCCAAAGGCAAGGAAAAGTGCTTCGGCGTCGCCAAAGCCGGCGAGAACGGCTGCGCCGCCGCCAACGGTACGCATTCGTGCGGCGGCCTCTCCAAGGTCAATTACAGCGGCCAGGAGTGGAAACTGGTGCCCGCCGGAACCTGCGAGAAGATGGGCGGCAAGCTCGAGGCGTTCGAAGGCCCGTCGCCGCTCGATCCCGCCCAGAAGAAGAAGTAGGCTTTGCCTTCTCACCGCGGCGAGGCTGATTGGCCGACGCAATTCCCATAGCTGCCGGGATCGGTTTACGCCATCCCCATGATGCGGCCTTCGCGCGCCAACCCGCGGGTGCGCCGCTGGTGACGCCGTGGGTGGAGGTGCACAGCGAGAACTTCCTGTGCGACGGCGGCCCGCGCCTCGCCATGCTGGCGGCCGTGCGCGGGCGTTATCCGGTGAGCTGCCACGGCGTCGGCCTGTCGCTGGGTTCGGCGGAAGGCCTCGACGCCGCGCACCTCAAGCGCCTGCGCCACCTGTTCGACTGGGTGCGTCCCGGCCTGGTGTCGGAACACCTGTCTTGGAGCGTCACCGGCGGCGTCTACCTCAACGACCTCCTGCCGCTGCCTTACACCGCCGAATGCGCCGCGGTCGTGGCCGGCAACATCGCCCACGCCCAGGACGCCCTGGGCCGGCAGATCCTGGTGGAGAATCCGGCGCGCTACCTGAGCTTCCGCGACTCGCCCCTGCCGGAGGCAGCGTTCCTCGCACAGCTTGTGCAACGCACCGGCTGCGGGCTGCTGCTCGACGTCAACAATATCTATGTCAGCTGCGCCAATACCGGCGGCAACGCTCTGGATTTCATCCGCGCCCTGCCCGCCGAGGCGATCGGCGAAATCCATCTGGCCGGGCATACCGTGGACGGCAGCGGCGACACGCGCGTGCTGATCGACACCCACAGCACCAAGGTCTGCGACGAGGTCTGGGCGCTGTATCGCGCCGCCATCGCCCATCTCGGCCCGCGGCCGACCCTGATCGAATGGGACCGCGACCTGCCCGAGGTCGCCGTGCTGCTGGCGGAAGCGGCGCGCGCCGGCGCGATCATGGCGGAGGCGGCGTGATGCTGAGAACCGTGCAGCGCGCTTTTCAGGATGCGGTGCTTGGCGCAGGCGACGGCGCGCTCGAAGACCATGTGGCGGCGCCCGGCCTTGCGGCGCGCATCGCCGTCTACCGCAACACCGTCCAAAGCAGCCTGGTGGAGGTGCTCGCGGCGGCTTTCCCGGTCACGCAGCGCATTGTCGGCCAAGCCTTCTTTTCCGCCCTGGCCCGCCACTTCGCGGTCAACCGGCCGCCGCGCCTGCCGCAGCTTTCGGCTTACGGCGCCGACTTTCCCGCTTTCCTCGCAGAAGATGCCGGCCGCCATGGCCTGCCTTACCTCGCCGATACGGCACGGCTGGAATGGGCGCGCGGAGACTCCTATTTCGCCGCCGACGGGCCGCCGCTCGCGCCCGGTGTGCTGGCTGAAACGCCGCCCGAGGCCTTGGACGGCCTGAAACTCCGCCTCCATCCGGCCACCCGCCTGGTCCGTTCGCCCTTCCCGATCCACCGCATCTGGACGGTGAATCAGCCCGAGGTTGACGATGTACCGGCGGTGGACATGACGGTCGCGGAAAATGTGCTGCTGACGCGCCGTGACGGCCGCGTCGCTTTGCGCACAGTGTCTACCGGCGCGGCCGTGTTTGTCGCAGCGATCGCCAAGGACGCGGGATTGGGTGAAGCCGCCACGCAGGCGTTGACGGAAGACGCGGCATTCGACCTGGAGGCCGCGCTGCGCGATCACCTGATCGCGGGCACCTTCCTCGCTTAGTTATTCTATTTCACTTCGAAACCGGTGCGCGAGAGGAGGGTGTAGAACTCCTTGATCGCTTTTTCCTTGTCCTGCGGCTCCGGGATATCCGCGGTGTACTCGGTGATGAAATCCTTGCGCTTCAGGTAGCCGACGACGGTGTCGCGGGCGATGGTGGTAGCCCGGCCGACGGTGAGCACGCCGGAGGCGCAGAATGTCACCAGGCGCGACGCGCGCTCGCGGAACGGCAGGCGCTTGTCGTCCAGGCGTTCTATGACGCCTTGGGAAATGATGTAGTCCGAAACCAGTTCGTCGAACTTGTTGGCGAGCGGATCGCGCGTGCGCGCTTCCAGCCGGGAGTCCAGAACCAGCTTCTGGATGGCGGCGGCCTCCTGCAGGCGCGCTTTCTCGGTGCGGGCCTCGGGCGCGATTTTCTGGATGGTGTTGAGCTGCGCCGCCAGGTCGCGCACTTGAGCTTCAATCATGCCCTTGAAGGCCGCGTCGGCGTCGGGGTCGTACATGGCGAGCAGGTAGACGAACTTGCGCTTGCCCGAGGTCAGCTTGTCGCGCACCCCTTCGGCCGCGCGCTTGAAGCCGGTGGCGCCGCCGATATTCGACAAACGTGCCCAGCGGCCGGTGAGCCCGGTCGCCACCGGACGTCCGCCGATGACGCCATGGTCGGTGATCAGGCGATCGAGCAGCTGGTCGTAGAACGCTTTGTCGCCGTTGGGGTCTTCGCTGTTGGTGATGCGCACGGGGCTGTCGAGATCGCGCTGGATGCGCTCGAACAGCACACGCTTCGACCGGGGCAACAGGTCGGCGACGAACAGCGAGTTCAGGAGGTCGAGCAAGTCTTCGGCGGCGAACTTGGTGGGCGTGCACTTGCCCTGCATCAAATCGATGATGCGTAGGACCGCGTCGCCGAGATGCTTGGAGACGCCGATCACGTCCTTGATCACGCTCTTGGACACAAAAATATCGGCCATCATCTCGTCGACCATGGCGCGCGCGCGTTCGTCCTTCTGCGACTTGGCGATCGGCAGCAGGTTGGCCATCTTGCCGAGCCAGCCCTGCCAGTTGGTGGTCGCGCGCGCGAAGGCGACATTCGCCATGTAGCTGC
Source organism: Rhodospirillaceae bacterium (assembly GCA_041905795.1). Taxonomy (GTDB): domain Bacteria; phylum Pseudomonadota; class Alphaproteobacteria; order Rhodospirillales; family Rhodospirillaceae; genus SHVO01. The sequence continues at coordinate 116,849 of JAYRKL010000006.1, forward strand.
GCTCTTCGGGGTCCGGGAACTTGGCGTCGATGCGCGCCAGCATCTCGTCCAGGGTCGAGTTCTTGAGTTCCGGCAGCTGCTTCGAATCCGCCTCGCGGGCGCGGGCGGAGATCCGCTCGACCGCCTGCCAGATCAGGTCCTTGCGCTTGCGGCTGTCGCCGCCGGTGGCGCGCGCGTGCAGGCTCGCGATCTTGTCCACGGCCGACGGGACCATGGAATCGATGTTGAGCATGCGCTTGAGGTTCTTGTGGCTGTGCAGGAGCTCAAGCGGAGTCATTTCCTGCTTCTCGAGGTACTTCGAGAAAATGCGCGCCATCGTGTTGCGCGCCGTGGTCTGGTAATAGTCCGCCACCTGTTCGCACAGCGGCGCGGCCTCGACCGGCGTGATGGAGTAGTCGGCGGTGTCTTCCGTCTCCTTCATCTGGCAGAAGATCTCGGACTCGCGGACGTTGCTCTCGGAGAACTTGGTCTCCTTGATGATCTTGACGCCGGCGATCCCCTTTTGAACCAGCAGCGACTGCGCCTTCGCCCGCGCAGCCTCTTCGCTGGCCAGGACCTCATTGATTGCCCAACGCCCGTCGCGGTGCACCTGCACCTCGAACGTGGCACGGCCAAGGACTGCCATTCTGGTTGTTCCTTGCGCGTCCCGCCTTCCCCCAATTGGAGACGGGCCCCCTATCTGGGTGAGGGTGTAACAAATTCCTTAACGTTCACAAAACGGGAAATCCGGCCGTATTCCGGCGCTTTGCGTCACCAAACCCGAAGGGCGCAGCGTTAACCAAAAACTATGAAAAACCGGCGATTATGGCGGAGTTTGCCGGGGTTTTGCCGGCATGGAGGCCGTCATGAATGCCGCATCGCCCCCGTTGCGCCGCTTTTCGCTTCTTGCGCGTGCGCTGCCCGCCGCCGCGCTGATTCTGTGCCTGGGCCTTGCCGCCTGCGGCGACCAGGGCAAGGGCGAGGTCAAAGGCCTGAAGGACCAGGTGCAGACCGCTTACGGCAAGAAGGATTACCGCAAGGGCCTCGAGCTTTCGGAGAAGGGCTTCGCGCTGTCCCGGGAACTCATGGGCGACAAGGCCGCCGACACCCTCTATTTCGCGCAGGCGATCAGCGAGAACACCCTGATGCTGCGCAATGTGCGCGCCGCGATTCCGGCCTTGAAGCAGGAGATCGCCCTGCGCGCGGCCGCGAATCAGAACGAGAAGAAGCTTCAGCCGCGCCGCACCCTGCTGATCAAACTGGCGGAAGAGAACAACGACCGCCTGACCGCCGCGGACCAGGCGGTCGCGGTGGCGCGCGGCATCCAGATGGCGCCGGGCAAGGACCCGCAGCCGGTCTACCGCGCCGACACCATCTATCCGCCCGAGCAGTACCGCCAGAAGGTCGAGGGCGATGTGCAGGTCGGCTATGGCCTGGACGCCGCGGGCAAGGTGGTGGGCGCGCGCGTGCTGAAGGCGACGCCGCCCAATGTCTTCGACGACGCCGCGCTCGACAGTTTCCGAAGCTGGCGTTTCACGCCGATGCTCGATCCCAAGGGCGAGCCGGTGGCCGCGCAGGGATTTACCTTCACCATCGCTTTCCGGCTGGGACGCTAAACGCCCCTCGAACCGCAGCTACTTCTGCGCTTCCGTGAGACAGGCGGTGGCGATGCCGATCACTTTGTCGAGCACCGCCGGCGGCGGCGGTTGGCCGGTGGAGGTGGCCTGGTTATAGGCCTTCATCTCGGCCTCCGAGAGGCGCCCCTTGGTCTCGCGCACCAAGCAGGTGCACAGCTTGGCCTGATCGCCGGACACGCTCTGTCCCTGCTGCAGGAATCCGGTGCAGATTTCCATCAAAGGATCGCCGCTGGTCTTGGGCAGGCTTTGCTGGGCGGACACGGGCGCCGCCATGAGCACTGTCATGAGCGCCGCGCCCAGACCCAACGCTCTCCAGATGTGTCCCTGGCGCATGCTTTGCTCCAAATCATGCGGGCGCGTCCGGAATTGACTTGCGCCCCACCCTTCGGCGAATCAGCATAGCGAATATCAGCTGGCCGGATAAGGACGGGGTGGCCCATGTTCGACCCAATTTTTTCGCGGATTCTGAGGGCGCCGATGGCGCGCGGCGCCGAAGCGCTCATGGAGCGTCAGGTCAGCGCCACGCAGGTGACGCTCGCCGGCTTCGCCGCCGCGGTGCTGTGCGCGACTGCGGTGGCCTATGGGTATTACTTCATCGGCCTGGTGTTTTTGATCGTCAACCGCCTGGCGGATGGCCTCGACGGCGCGCTGGCGCGCATGACCCATCCCACGGATTTCGGCGCCTATCTCGATATGGTGCTGGACTTCGTGGCGTTCACCGCCATCGCCGGCAGTTTCGCGGCCGGCAGGCCCGAACACGCCATCGCCGCGGTGGTGGTGACCGCGAGCCTGATGGGCCTGGCGTCGACCTTCCTGGGCTTCGCGGTGATCGCGGCCGCGCGCGGCCTGATCCCGGACATGCAGAGCAAGCCGTTCACCCTCGCCGGCGGCATCGTCGAAACCAGCGAAATCACGGTGTTCCTGCTGGTGGTCCTGGTGTGGCCGGATCTGTTCCCGACCGCGGCCTGGATCTTCTCCGCCGCCTGCTGGATCACCATGGCCCAGCGCATCTTCGAGGCGCGGGCGACTTTTGAACGCGGCTAACGCCGCTAGTTGGCGGCCTTCCGCCGCCGGGTGAGCGCGGCTTGAGTTCTCTTTAGCCGACTTAGTGGGCTTCAGAAGGAAGTCGCGTTAGGCGGCCTGGTGGGCTTCCGATTGCGTCAGCAGCGTATAGAGGCCGTCGGCGGTATCGGCGCCGCGCAGCTTCTCGCACATCGACGAATCGCGCAGCAGGCGCGACACCCGGGCCAGCGCCTTCAGGTGGTCGGCGCCGGCACCTTCGGGCGCCAGCAGCAGGAAGATCAGGTCGACCGGCTGTTCGTCGATGGCGTCGAAATCGATCGCCTTGTCGGCTCGCGCGAAGAAGCCATAGAGACGGTTGAACTCGGCCAGCTTGCCGTGGGGTATCGCGATGCCGTTGCCGACGCCGGTGGTGCCCAGGCGTTCGCGCTCCATCAGGGTTTCGAAGATCTTGCGGTCATTCACGCCGGTGATGGCGCCGGCGTGTCGGGCCAAATCCTGAAGGGCCTGCTTCTTGTTCCCCGCCTTGAGATGGGCAACGACCGCTTCGGGCTGCAACAAATCGCTGATTTCCATACGTACGCCTTTACGCTCCGCTCGCGGCAAAAATCCCCTCCGCGATATCCCGGGCAACATCTTATGTAGTGAATCCGGAAGCTGCATGCCGCCCCTGAAGCGGCGTCCCTTACTGTTTTCGCCGGGTTGGCGCTTTAACGCGCGGCAAATCGTGCGTTTGTTCACCCATCACGATCGGGTGAGGAAACGCCATCAGCCGCGCTTTTACAGAGCGACAACCCCGCCAATCCGAGCACCAGTGTCCGGTGCGTCCCGCCGCGCTTTTATGTCCAAGCCCAGGGCCCGGCGTGCGCGGTCTTTCGTAAGCCGTCCAAAAAAGTGGCGGAACATATGCGCGCACGCCGCACCGAGTCAAGATTGCGCCCTGAAAGGTGTCATAACGCCGCGTTAAACCGCTGGACCGGGGTTCCGGCTCAGCGCAATCCGAGGACCAGGCTCTTGTCGCGCCGGCGCTGCACCGAGGACGGAATATTCAGGGAATCCCTGTACTTGGCGACCGTGCGCCGCGCCACTTCGACGCCACCTTCACGCAGCACGTCGACGATGCGGTCGTCGGACAGGATGTCATCGGCGGTCTCGGCGTCGATCAGCACCTTGATGCGGTGACGCACGGCCTCGGCGGAATGAAGCTCGGTGCCGCCCGAGGACGGCAGCCCCTGGGTGAAGAAATATTTCAGCTCGAAGATCCCGCGCGGCGTGGCCATGTATTTGTTGGTGGTGACGCGGCTGACGGTGCTTTCGTGCATTTCGATCGCCTCGGCGATATCGCGCAGGATCAGGGGTTTCAGGTGCGTGACCCCGAACCGGAAAAACGCCTCCTGCTGCTTCACCAGTTCCGCTGCCACCTTGAGGATGGTCTCGGCGCGCTGGTGCAGCGCCTTCACCAGCCAGTTGGCCGACTGCAGGCGCTCGGCCAGGAATTGCTTGTCGGCTTTCTTCGCCGTCTTGCCGATGTCGGAGATATAGCTGCGGTTGACCAGCACGCGCGGCAGGGTGTCGCTGTTGAGTTCGACCCGCCAGCCGCCGCCGGGCTGCTGGCTCATGATCACATCGGGCACGACGGCGGCGCCCACCACAGGTTCGAATTTCAGAGCCGGTTTGGGATCGAGCGCCCGCACCTCGGCGATCATGTCCTGCAGGTCTTCGGTAGAAACGCCGCAGACGTCCTTGAGCTTCCTGAGGTCGCGCGCCGCCAGGAGTTCGATATTGGCGACGAAAGCTTCCATCGCCGGATCGAAGCGGTTGCGGTCGATCAATTGCAGCTTGAGGCATTCCTTGAGGTCGCGGGCGAAGATGCCGGCTGGATCGAACCTGTGCATGATCGCCAGCACCGCTTCGATGCGGTTTTGCGCAACCCCCAGCTGCCCCGCGGCCTCGGCCAGGTCGAGGCGCAGGTAGCCGCTCTCGTCCAGGTGGTCGATCAGGTACATGCCGATGAAGCGGTCGGCGGGATCGCTGACGGCAAGATTGAGCTGCTGCACCAGGTGGCTGTGCAGGTCGGGCGTATCGACGAGGGTCCGCTCCAGGTCCGGCATCTCGCCGTGGCCGCCGGCGCCCCAGTCGCTGGAACTGTTGGTATCGAAGCTGGTTTCACCGCTGTCGGCGAGCCCGGCGTCGTTGTCCGCCACGCCGGCCTCGATATCCATGGGCGATTCATCCTGCCCGTCCACGGTGTCGATCACGGACAGCCCGTCTTCCGTGCGGTCGTCGGCGTTGCCGGCGCCCTCGGCCAGCGCGCCGGCTTCGCCGCTCTCGTCGGACTCCAGCAGCGGATTGGATTCCAGTTCCTGGGCGATGTACTCGGTAAGCTCGACCGACGACAGTTGCAGCAATTTGATCGCCTGCTGCAATTGCGGCGTGATGACCAGGCTTTGGGTCTGTCGCAGATCTAGGCGAGGCGATAGAGCCATGGCTTTGTGCCGGCCTCCTTGAGCGTGTCCCGGAAAAGCGGCAATCGGTTTTGCTTCCGGACACGCGACAAAAACAAAAAGCTAGAGGCTGAACCGCTCCCCTAAATAGACCCGCCGCACGCCTTCGTGGGCGACGATTTCCGATGGGCGGCCTTCCATCAGCACGGTGCCTTCATGAAGGATGTAGGCGCGGTCGATGATGTCCAGGGTCTCGCGCACATTGTGGTCGGTGATCAGCACGCCGAGTCCGCGGTCCTTGAGGTGCGAGACCATTTCGCGGATTTCACCCACAGCGATCGGGTCGATGCCGGCCAGCGGCTCGTCGAGCAGGATGAAGCTCGGCCGTGACGCCAGCGCGCGCGCGATCTCGCAGCGGCGGCGTTCGCCGCCCGAGAGCGCCAGCGCCGGCGAACGGCGCAGGTGATCGATCGAGAACTCCTTGAGCAGCGCGTCCACCAGGGCGTTCTGGGCGGCGCGGTCGGGCTCGACGATCTCGGCCACGGCGCGGATGTTCATCTCCACCGTCATGCCGCGGAAGATCGAGGCTTCCTGCGGCAGGTAGCCGATGCCGAGGCGCGCGCGCCGGTACATGGGCAGCGCGGTGATGTCCTGGCCGTCGAGATAGATGCGGCCCTGGTCGGGGCTGATCAGGCCGGTGACGCAGTAGAACGAGGTGGTCTTGCCGGCGCCGTTGGGGCCGAGCAGACCCACGGCCTCGCCGCGTTCCACCTGAAGATTCACTTCGCGCAGGACCGGGCGCGCCTTGTACGATTTGCCGAGGCCGCGCACGACCAGGCCGGTCTGGGGGATGCTGCCGTTGGCGCCCGAGCGCTGGGTGTCGGTGTCCGGACTCATGCCGATCCTCTTACGGAAAATTTGGGGTGCGGCATCATGGCGAGGCCGGGTCTGCTTTGGGCGCGATCAGCGCGCGCACGCGGGAGGCATCTTTCACACCGGGCTGGCCGGCCTGGGCGGCGCTGCCGAACAGCTTGCTGGTGCCGCCCTTGACGTTCACGGTCGCAAAGCCGCCGCTGAGCTGATTGGTGCCCTGGGTGATCTTGACCCCGCCGTCGAGCGTCGCCATGCCGCTGTCGATATTGTAGGCGCCGCGTTCGCCGCGGATGATTTCCTTCGCGGTCTCCATGCGCACGTTGCCGAAGCCCTGCACGTAATTGATGTCGCCGCGCGAGCGCCCGAGGATCTGCGAGCGGCCTTTGGCCGGCACTTTAGCCGCTGGGGCCTCCGGCGAGCTTTCGCGGAAGAACGCCACCAGGCGGTCCGCGAACAGGCGGTGCTTGCTCTTGTCCTCGGCGAAAGCCTCCCCCTCGGCCACCGCCACGCCTTCGTTGGACCAGTACTGCAGCACCTTGTGCGCCTGGACCTGGCCGTCGGGACTGGTGAGCGAAACGTTGCGGCCCTCCATCACCAGGACCGCCTTGTCGATGTCGTACACCGCCGCATCGCCGCTGGCGGTTTCGTTTTCGGACTTCATCATGACATTGCCGGCGGCATAGACCCGGTAGACCTCGTCGCCGCCGCCCGGCCGCGGCCGGTAATCGGCGATCAGCTCATCGGCCGTGACGCTGACCGCGCCTTGGACCGCCTTGGCGTTGCCGCGGGCGATGACGCGCCTGCTGTCCTGGTGCAGCTCGAAGCCGTTCTCGGAGGTGATCTCCACCGGCTCGCCGGAGTCCCGGGGCGTGAACGACAGCGACTGCGCGAAAGCTCCCGCCGCGGCGGCCATGCCCGCCGCCGCGGTCACCGCCGCGAACAGGCTTTTTGCAGAAAAACTCATTTCGGCGCTCCCGCGGGGGTCTTCGCATCAGGGGTCTTCGCATCGGGGATCTTCGCATCGAGGGTCTTGGCGTCCGGCGCCTTGGTCTCCTCGGTCTTGGCCGGCTTGTTGTTCAAGACCAGCCGCGACTTTCCGGTGAACCGGATCACCTTGTCGTTCTTGTTGTAGGAAAAGCCCGAGGCCTCGAGCGTGCCGAAGCTGCCCTCGCCCGTGACTTTCGCGTTGCCGCTGGCGCTGCCGTCCTTGAGCATGATGCGCGCCTGGGAGGTCTTGAGCTTGCCCTGGGCCTGGTCGAGGGTGACCTCGCCGGTCAGCTCGACTTCCTGTTTGTCGCGGTCATAGACGCCTGCGCTGGCCGACGCGTTCATGGCGTTGCCGTTGCTCAAGGTGATCTCGGCCTTGGGCTTGTCCAGTTCGATGGTCTTGTCGTCGTTGGTACCTTGGCGGACGCTCTCGGCGGTCACCGAATAGGGCTGGCCCTTGTCGTCGGTGCCGAAATAGCGCGCCTTGGTCATGGCGAGCGCGCGGCCGTTGGCGTCCTTCGCGGGAGCAACCCGGATGCGCTCCTCCTGCTGGCGGAACAGCGGCAGCACCAGCACCACCAGCAGCAGCACGCCCGCCGCCACCGGCAGGGCGACTTTCATGATCTGCACAAAACGGCTGTACTGGCCGACCGCGGCCGCCGTCTTCTCGGGTTGCGGCGGCTGCGGTTTCCAGAAGGCGCCCTTCCTGGCGTCGGGTCCGTTGTCGGTAGCGGCGGTCATACCGCCCCCGCGCGCAGCACGTCGTGAAGACGCAGGATGCCGACCGGCCGTTCACCTTCGACCACGAACACGCAGCCGACCTTCCACTCGTTCATGCGCCGCAGCGCTTCCGCCGCCAGGACGTTGCGGGTGGTGGCCTTGGGCGCCTTGGTCATGACGTCGCCGGCGGTCAGGGTCAGCAGCGACCCGATGTGACGGCGCAGGTCGCCGTCGGTGACGATGCCGATCAGCTTGCCGGCGTCATCGATCACGCCCGCGACGCCGAAGGTCTTGCTGGTCATATAGGGCACGACTTCGGCCATGGGCGTGTGCGGCTTCACCAGCGGTAATTCATCGCCGGTGTGCATCAGTTCCTCGACCTTGAACAATTTCCGCCCAAGGTGGCCGCCGGGGTGGAACACCTTGTATTCGTCGGCGGTGAAGCCGCGGCGCTCGAGCAGCGCCACCGCCAGGGCATCGCCCAGGGCCAAGGTCAGGGTCGTGGAGGTGGTGGGCGCTTCGACCACGGCGCAGGCTTCGCCGACCGGGGGCAGCAACAGCACCACATCGGCACCGGTCGCCAGCGACGACTGCGCGCGGCTGGTGATGGCGATGAGCGGAATCCCGAAACGCCGGGTGTACGCGACCACGTCGCGCAATTCGCCGGCTTCGCCGGAATTGGAGATGGCGAGCACGGCGTCGGCCTTGCCGATCATGCCCATGTCGCCGTGGCTGGCCTCGCCCGCGTGCACAAAGAAGGCGGGGGTGCCGGTGGAGGCGAGCGTGGCGGCGATCTTGCGTCCGACATGGCCCGACTTGCCGACGCCGGTGACGATCACCCGGCCGGAGATTTTTGCGCAGGTGTCCAGGGCGGCGACGAACGCCGCGCCCAGGCCGTCGCCCAGGGCCTTCAAGCCGTCGCGGGCATGGTCCAGCACCTGCCGGGCACAGGCGATATCGCTTTGAGTCGGCGAGGTTTTAGCGAGGGGCTTGTTCATTGTCCTAGCGTGTGTGGCCCATGCGATGGGGGACGCGCGGCGAGAGTATGCCCAAGCCGGTTAAAAAATGGGTACAGTTTATTGCAATCCGCATGCCAACCTTATCTTGACCCGGAAGATAACCCCTCGAGTCTCCCCGAAGTGTCCCGGACATATGGCAATAACGGGCCTGTCCGCAAGAACCGGCGGAGATCGTTCTTATAAAAAGATCAATTATTTAAGGCCCCGGCAGCACGGCGCCTCAGTGATTGAAGATGTCCTCTTCCGCCCAGCCGGCGAGATCCAGGGCGGCGCGGTCGGGGAGGAAGCGGAAGCAGGCCTCGGCCAGTTCCGTGCGGCCTTCCCGGGCCAGGAGGCGCTCCATCTCGGCCTTGAGGCGGTGGAGATAGAGGACATCGGCGGCGGCATAGTCGAGCTGCTCGGCCGAAAGGGTGGTGGCGCCCCAGTCGGAGGTCTGCTGCTGTTTGGAGATCTCCACGCCCAGCAGTTCCCGGCAGAGGTCCTTGAGGCCGTGTTTGTCGGTATTGGTGCGGGCCAGGCGCGAGGCGGTGCGGGTGCAATAGACCGGGGCGCAGCGCACGCCGAGATGGCGCTGGATCATGCCCAGGTCGAACCGCCCGAAATGAAAGATCTTGAGGATTTTGGTGTCCGCGAGCAACGCGCTCAGGCGCGGCGCGGGCTGGCCGGGGACGATCTGAACCAGATGGGCATCGCCGTCGCCGGCGGAAATCTGGACCAGGCACAAACGGTCGCGATGCAGTTTCAGGCCGGTGGTTTCGGTATCGACGGCGATGCTGCCGGTGAAGCTGCCCTCTTTGAAAACAGAGGGGCCCAGATCGCCGCGATGGAAGTGGTTTGCCAAAACCGTGCCCTGAATACTATCAGTGCCTGAGACTTGAGAGTGGTGCCCAGGAGAGGACTCGAACCTCCACGTCCTTGCGGACACTGGCACCTGAAGCCAGCGCGTCTACCAATTCCACCACCTGGGCGCCCAGGACCGCCTCGGAAACCGGGGGGTCATGAACAGGGCGAGACGGATACCCCCCTGCACCCCGGCTTGTCAATCTAAGCCCGCGCCCAAATGGGGTTTTTTTGCTGCTCCTCCCCGGGCCCTCTGTTGCCAGCAAAGCGGTTTTTATGCGACGTGTTCGGAACCGGAACGGCGCGAAAGCGCGGTTGCCGGGAATGACTTGATCTGGATCGGGCGGACTCATCCCATGGCAGGCAAACGCGTCACCGTCTTCGGAGGCTCCGGCTTCATCGGCCGTCACGTGGTGCGTCACCTGGCGGCCCAGGGCTGGCGTGTGCGGGTGGCGGTGCGCGACATCGAGGAAGCGGCCTTCCTGCGCCCGGCCGGCAACCTCGGGCAAATCTCCCTGGTCCCCGTCTCCATCGCCGATGCCGCCGGCGTCGCCGACGCGGTCAAGGGCGCCGACGCGGTCATCAACCTGGTTGGCGTGCTCTATGAACGCGGCAAGCGTTCGTTTCAGGCCCTGCATGTGGACGGCGCGCGGCGCATTGCCGAAGCCGCCCGCGCGGCCGGCGTCACCCATCTCGTTCATGTTTCCGCGCTCGGCGCCGACGCCGCTTCGCCGTCCAAATACGCCCGCAGCAAGGCCGCCGGCGAAGCCGCGGTGCACGGCGCGTTCCCCGGCGCCACCATTTTCCGCCCGAGCGTGGTGTTCGGGACCGAGGATCGCTTCTTCAACATGTTCGGCGCCCTGGCGCAGGTCTCGCCGGTGCTGCCGCTGTTCACCAACACCGCGCCCCACGCGCCCGGCGGCGGCGGAACCAAGTTCCAGCCCGTCCATGTCGGCGACGTCGCCGAAGCCATAGCCGCGTCGGTGACCGGCGAGGCCCACCAGGGCCGCACTTATGAACTCGCCGGCCCCAAGGTCTACAGCATGCTGGAGATCCTGAAGATCGTGAACCGCGAGACCATGCGCAACCGCATGATCTGGGGCATGCCGTTCGTTTTTGCCTCTATCAAAGCGGCTTTCCTGCAGTTCCTGCCGAACCCGCCGCTCACGCCCGACCAGGTGAAACTGCTCAAGCTGGACAACGTCGCGTCGGGCCGCGCGCCCGGCCTGGAAGCGTTCGGGATCGCGGCGACGCCGGTGGAACTGGTGGTGCCCACGTACCTCAAGCGGTTCCGCCCGGTGCAGCAGACCAAGAAGATCCGCGCCGATGGACGGCTTAGCGCGCACTAACCAGCCAGGCTAGAAAGCGATCAGCTCGTAAGCGAGCACCAGCACCGCGGCGGCGGCCAGCAGGCGATAGACCGCGAACACCGCGAAGCTGGAGCGCCGCAGCCAGCTCATGAGCGAGGCCAGCGAGGCCAGCGCCATGACGAATCCCACCGCACCCGCGATCAGGTCCATACGATCGAAGTGCACCGCGGCTCCGGCGGCGCGCGCCGCAATCAGGGTTTTCACCAGCACCGCCGCTAGCGGCATCACGCCCGCGAGGATCGAGAACCGCACCGCTTCGTCGCGCTCGTATCCGAGCAGGCGCGCGACCGTCACCGGTCCGCCGGCGCTGCGCATCCCCGACAGCAAAGCGACCGCCTCGGCGAGGCCGATCAGCACCGCGTCGATGAAGGTGGCGTGCTCGACGCGTTTCACCGTCATGCACATGCCGTCGAGGGCCAGCAGGGCGAGCGCGCCGCCGACGCCAAGCCACCCGATCCAGAGCGGCGTATTGGCCGCTCCGCCGGCGTAACGCTCGATCGCCGCGCTCAGCGCCACGGCGACGACGGCCGAAGCCAACAGCTGGGCGGCGAGCCGCGCGCCGGGGTCGCGCTTGCCCTTGGCGGCGCGCACCACGCCGGCGGCCATGTCGAACAGATCGGACCAGAAGAAGGCGAGCATGGCCAGGATCACGCCGGCCTGGGTGGCGGCGATTTCCGCCGGACCCGGAGCGCTCCAGCCGGTGAATTCAGTCAAAAGGGCAAAATGGGCAGAGATCCCGATGGGGAAAATCGCCGCCAGCCCCTGTAGCACCGCGAACACAACTACTAGCGTCAGCGCCACGCGCCTACACCCACCCCTGGTCCCCTAAGTCCTTATACCACTGAGGATTCCCTGACCAAAGACCCTTCCCGCAAGGTATTTAGTACATAAATGATTACTAAATATAAGACGATCCATCGAAAAATCCGACCCCCATCCACAACTTTGTTTATGGGCATAAAATAATGTCAGTAATACTGTCTTATGTCGGGGATTCCGCTGGTTTGAGGGGGGATTGGTCTGTAAGTACGGCCGTCCCAGGTCTTTTTCCGCAAGAGCCCCCCATGTCCGATTCCCGCCAGAAGCCCCGTGAAATGCTGCAGTTCCTTGGCCTCGAGGCTGAAGGTCCGGCGAAGCGGGCCGCCGGCCAGCGCCGCAAGGACTTCGGGGAAATCTACGAGGCCTGGCCCGAAGCCGACGCCGGCGACCAGGCCTCGCGCTGCGAGCAGTGCGGCATCCCGTTCTGCCAAGTGCATTGTCCGGTTCAGAACAACATCCCCGACTGGCTGAAACTCACGGCGGAGGGCCGCCTGGAAGAAGCCTACGAGGTGTCCTCGGCCACCAACAACATGCCCGAGATCTGCGGCCGGATCTGCCCGCAGGACCGGCTGTGCGAGGGTTCCTGCGTCCTGGAGCAGTCCAAGCACGGCGCGGTGACCATCGGCGCGGTGGAGAAGTTCATCACCGATACCGCCTGGGAAAAGGGCTGGGTGAAGCCGGTGACGCCGGCACACGAACGCGACACCTCGGTCGGCATCATCGGCGCCGGTCCGGGCGGTCTCGCCGCCGCGGAAGAACTGCGCAAGCTCGGCCACAAGGTCGAGATCTATGACCGCTACGACCGCGCCGGCGGCCTGATGATCTACGGCATCCCCAACTTCAAGCTGGAGAAAGAGGTGGTGAATCGCCGCACCGACCTCCTCAAGCGCGCCGGCATCGTGTTCCACCACAATGTCGATGTGGGTTCGACCATCAGCTTCGCCGAGCTGCGCAAGAAGCACCACGCGGTGCTGATCGCCACCGGCGTCTACAAGGCGCGGACCCTGGCCTGCCCCGGCGTCGGCGCCGCCGGCGTGTTCCCGGCCATGCGCTACCTGACCGCCTCCAACCGCAAGGACCTGGGCGACACCGTGCCGGACTTCGACAGCGGCGAATTGAACGCCAGCGGCAAGAACGTCGTGGTGATCGGCGGCGGCGACACCGCCATGGACTGCGTGCGCACCGCCATTCGCCAGGGCGCCAAGTCGGTGAAGTGTCTCTACCGCCGCGACCGCGAGAACATGCCGGGCTCGCAGCGCGAAGTCGCCAACGCCGTCGAGGAAGGCGTCGAGTTCCTGTGGCTGTCGGCGCCGGAAGCCGTGCTGCACGACGCCGACAATGCCGCGACCGGCGTGCGCGCGGTGCGCATGCGTCTCGGCACGCCCGACCCGTCGGGCCGCGCCAAGCCGGAGGAGATCGAGGGTTCGCAGTTCGTGGTGCCCGCCGACATGGTGATCGAAGCCCTCGGCTTCGACCCCGAGGACGTGCCGGCCATGTTCGGCGAGACCGCTTTGGGTGTGACGCGCTGGGGCACGCTCAAGACCGACTTCCGCACGCTCATGACGACCATGGACGGCGTGTTCGCCGCCGGCGACATCGTGCGCGGCGCGTCCCTGGTGGTGTGGGCGATCCGCGACGGCCGTGACGCCGCCGCGAACATCCACCGTTACCTCAATTCCTCCTCGATTGAGAAGAACGGGGCCGCGCGGCCGCAGACGCTGCGCCAGGCATCGTAAGGAAATAGCCCATGACCCAACAAAATTTTACCGACCGGAATTTCGCAGCCCGCGAATCAGGCGAACAATTCGTCGCCAATTACCGCGCCAACGCGGAGAAGCTGACCGCGGCGCACGCCTATGACCCGGCGCAGGAACACGACGCCTGCGGCGTCGGCATGGTGGTTTCAATTACCGGAAAGCCGCGCCGCGAAGTGGTGGACGCCGGCATCGACGCCCTCAAGGTGCTCTATCACCGCGGCGCCGTCGACGCCGACGGCAAGACCGGCGACGGCGCCGGCATCCATCTCGAGGTCCCCCAGGACTTCTTCCGCGAACACGTCACCCGCACCGGCCATGTGGTGCCGGAGGGCGAGACCCTGTGCGTCGGCCAGGTGTTCCTGCCCAAGACCGACCTGGGCGCCCAGGAAACCTGCCGCACCATCGTCGAAAGCGAAGTCCTGGCCGCCGGCTATTATATCTACGGCTGGCGCCAGGTGCCGGTGGACATCTCCATCATCGGCGAGAAGGCCAACGCCACCCGGCCCGAGATCGAGCAGATCATGATCGCCAACCGCCGCGGCCTCGTCGGCGACGACCTTGAGCGCAATCTCTATGTCGTGCGCCGGCGCATCGAGAAGCGCGTGCAGGAAGACCATATCCGCGACTTCTACATGTGCTCGTTCTCCAGCCGCTCGATCATCTACAAGGGCATGTTCCTGGCCGAGCAGCTGACCTCGTTCTATCCCGACCTGCTGGATCCGCGCTTTGTTTCCAGCTTCGCCATCTACCACCAGCGTTATTCCACCAACACCTTCCCCACCTGGCACCTGGCGCAGCCGTTCCGCATGCTCGCCCATAACGGCGAGATCAATACGCTCCTGGGCAACGTCAACTGGATGAAGGCCCATGAGTGCCGCCTCGACCACCCGCTGTTCGGCAACGCCATCGAGGACGTGAAACCGATCATCCAGCCGGGCGGCTCGGACTCCGCCACCCTCGACAACGTGTTCGAGCTGATGTGCCGCGCCGGGCGCACCGCGCCCATGGCCAGGTGTCTGCTGGTGCCCGAAAGCATCAGCCAGAACGCCGACATGCCCGAAGCCCACCGCAACCTGTTCGGCTACTGCAACGCCGTGATGGAGCCCTGGGACGGCCCCGGCGCCATGTGCGCCACCGACGGCCGCTGGATCATCGGCTATATGGACCGCAACGGCCTGCGCCCGATGCGCTACACGCTCACGGACGATGGTTTGCTGATCGTCGGCTCCGAGACCGGCATGGTGCGCGTCGAAAGCGCGCATGTGATCGAGAAGGGCCGTGTCGGCCCCGGGCAGATGATCGGCGTCGACCTCAAGGAAGGGAAGTTCTTCCGCGACCGCGAACTCAAGGACAGCCTCGCCGCCAAGCAGCCGTTCGGCCAGTGGGTGCAGAACACCACCCATCTCGACGCCATCGCCAAGACCGCCAAGCGCCCGGCCTCCGCCATCGCCAAGGAGGACCTGCTGCGCCGCCAGCACGCCTTTGGGCTGACGCTCGAGGACATGGAACTGATCCTGCATCCCATGGTGATGGACGCCAAGGAAGCGGTCGGCTCCATGGGCGACGACACGCCGCTCGCGGTGCTGTCCGACAACTACCGCGGCCTGCATCATTTCTTCCGGCAGAATTTCAGCCAGGTCACCAACCCGCCGATCGACTCACTTCGCGAACGCCGGGTGATGAGCCTCAACACCCGTCTCGGCAACCTCGGCAATATCCTGGATGAGTCGCCAGAGCAGTGCGAAATCCTGCAGCTGTCCTCGCCGATGCTGACCTCGGCCCAGTTCGGGGCCATGCGCAAGTATATGGGCGACAGCGCCGGCGACGTGGACTGCACCTTTGACGCCGCCCATTCCGAAACCGGCGGCGGCGAGAACGCCTTGCGCCTCGCGATCCTGCGCATCCAGAACGAAGCCGAAGAAGCCGTGCGCGCCGGCAAGCGCCACGTCATCCTGTCCGACGAAGGCGTGAGCGCCGCGCGCGCGGCCATCCCCATGATCCTGGCGGCGGGCGCGGTGCATACCCACCTCATCCGCCAGAAACTGCGCACCTTCTGCTCGCTCAACGTGCGGACCGGCGAATGCCTGGACGTGCAGTACTTCGCGGTCATGATCGGCGTCGGCGCCACCAGCGTGAACGCCTATCTCGCGGAAGAAGCCATCGCCGACCGCCACCGCCGCGGCCTGTTCGGGGACCTGAGCCTCGAGGACGGCATCAAGCGCTACCAGAAGGCCATCGGTGAAGGCCTGCTCAAGGTTATGTCCAAGATGGGCATCGCCGTCATCAGCTCCTATCGCGGCGGCTACAATTTCGAGGCCGTGGGCCTGTCGCGCTCCATGGTCGCCGAATTCTTCCCGGGCATGACCTCGCGCATCTCCGGCATCGGCTTGGCCGGTGTGCAGAAGAAAGTGCTGGAGCAGCACGCCCGCGCCTTCCGCGCCGGCGCCGTGACCCTGCCGGTGGGCGGCTTCTACCGCTACCGGGCGCAGTCGGGCGAAACCCATGGCCACGACGGCCGCCTGATCCACATCCTGCAGAGCGCGGTGGCGAAGGACGCCTACGCCACCTACCTGAAATACGCCGAAGGCATCCGCAAGCTGCCGCCGATCTGGCTGCGCGACCTCCTGGACTTCCGCAAAACCGCCAAGGGGATCTCGCCGGAGCAGGTGGAATCCACCACCGAGATCCGCAAGCGCTTCGTCACGCCCGGCATGTCCCTGGGCGCCCTCGGCCCCGAGGCCCACGGCACCCTCAATATCGCCATGAACCGCATCGGCGCCAAGTCGGACTCCGGCGAAGGCGGCGAAGTGCGCGCGCGCTATAAGCCCGCGCCCAACGGCGACAACGCCAACTCCGCCATCAAGCAGATCGCCTCGGGGCGTTTCGGCGTCACCGCCGAATACCTCAACCAGTGCCGTGAAATCGAGATCAAGGTCGCCCAGGGCGCCAAGCCCGGAGAAGGCGGACAGCTCCCCGGCTTCAAGGTGACGGTGGAGATCGCCGCCCTGCGCCATGCCACGCCCGGCGTGATGCTGATTTCTCCGCCGCCCCACCACGACATCTATTCCATCGAGGACCTGGCGCAGCTGATCTATGACCTGAAGCAGATCAACCCGCGCGCCCGCGTCTGCGTCAAGCTGGTGGCCCGCACCGGCATCGGCACCATTGCCGCCGGGGTCGCCAAGGCCAACGCCGACGTCATCCTGATCTCCGGTCATTCCGGCGGCACCGGCGCCTCGCCGCAGACGTCCATCAAGTTCGTGGGCCTGCCGTGGGAAATGGGCCTCACGGAAGTGCACCAGGTACTCACCCTGAACCGGCTCCGCCACCGCGTGCTCCTGCGCACCGACGGCGGCATCAAGACCGGGCGCGACGTGGTGATCGCCGCCATGATGGGGGCCGAGGAATTCGGCATCGGCACATCGTCACTGGTGGCGATGGGCTGCATCATGGTGCGCCAGTGCCACTCCAACACCTGTCCGGTGGGCGTGTGCACCCAGAACCCCGAGCTGCGCAAGAAATTCACCGGTACGCCGGAGAAGGTCGTCAACCTGTTCAGCTTCATCGCCGAGGAGGTGCGCGATATCCTGGCGAGCCTGGGCTTCAGGAGCCTGAACGACGTCATCGGCCGCACCGACCTGCTGCACCAGGTCAGCCGCGGCGCGGCCCACCTCGACGACCTCGATCTGAATCCGCTGCTGGTTCAGCCGGACTCCGGCGGCCTCCCCACCCGCAACGCGGTCAAGGGCCGCAACGAGGTGGCGCCGACCCTGGATGAGCAGATGATCGCCGACGCCCGGCCGCTCCTGGACGAGGGCGAGAAGATGCAGCTCACCTACAACGTGCGCAATGTCCACCGCGCCGTGGGCACCAAGCTCTCGCATATGATCGTCAGCAAATACGGCATGACCGGCTTGCAGCCCGGCCACATCACCGTGCGCCTGCGCGGCTCCTGCGGCCAGTCGCTGGCCGCTTTCGCGGTGCAGGGCCTCAAGATCGAGGTCTGGGGCGACGCCAACGATTATGTCGGCAAGGGCCTGTCGGGCGGCTCCATCGTCATCCGTCCGACCACGACGTCGCACTATAAGTGGAGCGACAACACCATCATCGGCAACACCGTGCTCTACGGCGCCACCTCGGGCCGCCTGTTCGCCGCGGGCCAGGCCGGGGAGCGCTTCTGCGTACGCAACTCCGGCGCCACCACCGTGATCGAAGGCTGCGGCTCCAACGCCTGCGAATATATGACGGGTGGTGTAGCTGTGATTCTGGGCAAGGTCGGCGCCAATTTCGGCGCCGGCATGACCGGGGGCATGGCCTTCGTCTACGACAAGGACAACGAGTTTGCCCACCGCATCAACCCGGACAGCGTCATCCATCAGCGCATCGAGGTCGGACATTACGAGACCCTGCTGCGCAACCTGGTGATGGAGCATCACCGGGAAACATCTTCGCCCTGGGCCGAGCAACTGCTGGTCAACTGGGACCGCGAAGTCCGCCACTTCTGGCAGGTGGTGCCCAAGGAAATGCTGGAGCGTCTCGACGTCCCCGTCACCCGCGACGTGGCGGCGAAGCTGAAGGCTTAAACCGGCGGAGACTCCGTCCCGCCGGCTGCGCTATGCTTTCCTCCACACTCTTGTGGGGGAAAGCATCATGACGTCCGCAAAATGGTTCCTGGCCGCCGTCGTGTCCGGCGTGACCATCAGCGCGAGCGCGCAAACGCCGCCGCAGCCCGTGGCCTATCCGGCCGCCATCGAGGCGCCGCGCGATGCGCATTACCCCGGCGTCATTACCCTCGCGGTCGACGCCACCGATATCACCCGCCATATCTTCCGCGTGAAGGAGCAGATTCCGGTGCAGGGCGGGGACATGACCCTGCTGTACCCCAAGTGGCTGCCGGGCAACCACTCGCCCACCGGCCGAGTCGACGCGGTCGCGGGCCTGGTCATCACCGCCAACGGCAAGCGCGTGGAATGGGTGCGCGATCCGGTGGATGTGTTCGCCTTCCACGTCGATGTGCCCGCGGGCGCCAAGAGCCTCGATCTCGAATTCCAGTTCCTGACCTCCGGCACCGGCAACGAGGGCCGCGTGGTGATGACGCCGGAGATGCTGAACCTGCAATGGAACGCCGTGGCGCTGTATCCCGCCGGGCATTTCACCCGCCAGATCGATTTCGCCGCCAGCGTGACCTTGCCCAAGGGCTGGCAGTTCGGAACCGCGCTGGAGACCGCCTCCACCACTGGCGACACCACCACCTTCAAGACCGTGCCGTTCGAGACCCTGGTGGATTCGCCTATGTTCGCGGGAAAGTATTTCAAGCGTATCGAGTTGGGTGAGATCGGAGGCGCACCGGTGCACTGGGACATCGTCGCCGATGCCCCGGAACTTCTGGAAGCCAAGCCGGAGCACATCGACGCGCACAAGAACCTGGTGACCCAGGCCGCCAAGCTGTTCGGGTCGCATCACTTCGATCATTACGATCTGCTGCTGGCGCTGACGGACAAAATGGGCGGCATCGGCCTCGAGCATCACCGCTCCAGCGAGAACGGCACGCTTCCCACCTACTTCACCGAATGGGACAAGAACGCGCCCGCGCGCAACCTGCTGCCGCACGAGTTCAACCACTCCTGGAACGGCAAATTCCGCCGCCCGGCCGACCTGTGGACGCCGAACTACAACGTGCCCATGCGCGGCAGCCTGCTGTGGGTCTACGAAGGCCAGACCCAGTACTGGGGTTTCGTGCTCGGCGCGCGCGCCGGCCTCGTGACCAAGGAACAGACCCTGGACGCTTTCGCCGCAACCGCCGCAACCTATGATTATCGCATCGGCCGCGAGTGGAAGACCCTGGCCGACACCACCAACGATCCCATGATCGCGCTGCGCCGCGCGATCCCCTGGACCACCTATCAGCGCAGCGAGGACTATTACTCCGAAGGCCAGCTGGTGTGGCTCGACGTCGATACCAAATTGCGCGAACTGTCCGGCGGCAAGAAATCGCTCGACGATTTCGCCAAGGCGTTCCATGGCGTCAATGACGGCAGCTGGGTGCCGGTGACTTACACCTTCAACGAGGTCGCGCGCGTGCTGAACGGCGTGCAGCGCTACGACTGGGCCAAGATGCTGCGCGACCGCCTGGAGAGCCACGGCCCGGGCGCGCCGCTCGATGGCATCACGCGCGGCGGGTACAAGCTGGTCTACACCGACACGCCCACCGGCTATTACAAGGACGTCGAGGCGCGCGGCCGCAACACCAACCTGAGCTATTCGTTGGGCATGGTGATCGGGCGCGAAGGCCGGCTGACCGACGTGCGCTGGGGCGGCCCGGCCCACAGCGCCGGCCTGTCCCTCGGCGCGCAGATTATCGCGGTCAACGGCACCGCCTACGACGCCGACAAGCTGAAGACCGCGATCAAGGCCGCCAAGGACGGCAAGGAACCGATCAGCTTCCTGGTGAAGTACGGCGACACTTACGCCACCGTGCCGATCGATTATCACGACGGCCTGCGCTATCCGCGCCTGGAACGCATCGAGGGTACGCCGGACCGCCTGGGCGAAATCTTCGCGGCTAAGTGAACCGGGTCCTGATCAGCTCGAAGGCCGCGCGCTGGGCCAACGCCTCGCCGCCGGCGGGACGGCCCGGACGGTCACCCGGGTTCCAGGCGTAAACGTCGAGGTGCGCCCAGGGAACAGTGCTGTCCTTGGGCCGCGCGAATTCCTTGAGGAACAGGGCGGCGGTGATGGCGCCGGCGAAGGGTGAATCGCCGGCGTTGTTGATGTCCGCCGCCTTGCTGTCGAGCATGCGGCGGTAGGGTTGCCACAGCGGCAGGCGCCAGACCGGATCGGAACACCTGTCGGCGGCGGCGGCGAAATCCCGCGCCAAAGCCTCGTCGTCGGTGAACAGCGCCGGCACTTCCGGACCCAGGGCGGTGCGCGCCGCGCCGGTCAGGGTGGCGAAATCGATCAACAGCGCGGGCGACTCCGACACCGCCTCGGTGAGCGCGTCGCCCAGCACCAGCCGCCCCTCGGCGTCGGTGTTGCCGATCTCGACGGTGATGCCCTTGCGCGTGCGCAGGATGTCGCCCGGCCGGAAGGCATTTCCCGCCACCGCGTTCTCGACCGCCGGAATCAACACGCGCAGGCGCACCGGCACGGCCGCCTGCATGATCATCTGCGCGAGGCCGAGCACGGTGGCCGCACCCCCCATGTCCTTTTTCATCAGCGCCATGGCGCTGGCGGGCTTGAGGTCCAGGCCGCCGGTGTCGAAACACACGCCCTTGCCCACCAACGTCACCTTGGGCGCGGTGGGCTTGCCCCAGGAGAAATCGATCAGCCGCGGTTCACAGGTGCTGGCCCGGCCCACGGCGTGGATCATCGGATAGTTGGCGGCGAGCAGCGCCGCCCCGGTGATGACGCGGAACTCGGCGTCGTAGGCGGTCGCGAGGTCCCGTGCCGCCTGTTCCAGGGCATCCGGCAGCATGTCGTTGGCCGGCGTATTCACCAGGTCGCGGGTGAGCACGGCGCCCGCGACAGCCTGTTCCACATAGGCGCGGTCGCAGCCTTCGGGCCATTGCAGCCGCGCCCGTTCGGGCGCGGGATCGCTTTTGTATTTGCCGAAGCCATAGGCGCCGAGGCCCCAGGCCAAGGCCGCCCAGGTGGCGAAACCTTGCGGCGCGCCGGCAACCTCGGCCAGGCGATAGACGCCCTTGGGCAAGTTCTTGGCAAGCGCGCCTGTGGCCCAAGGGTCGTCGCCCTTGCCGAGGCCAAGCACAACGGCGGCAAGCGCGCCGGCTGCATCCGCGATCACGCTGAACGCTCCGGCGTCGGCGCGGAAATTGACGGCTGCCAGCCAGGCCTTGACGGCGGGCGGCTGACCGCCAATCCACGACTCGAAGCGGTCGGCCGTCACCGCGTGCAGCGGAACCGCCGGCGCGCCGGGTTCGACCAGGATGTTGCCGAGGGAAAAGGTCACGAGGCGGAGAATAGCGAGATCAGCTCGCGAAGGGTATGGCGGATCGGAACCGCCGCGCGATCCGGTTCGATTTCCGCCTTGGTGGGAAGCTTGGGAGCGGGGGCCGGCGGGGCGCTGACGGCGGCGGGGTCCATCAAGCCGTTCTGCACGTAATACCGGTCGGCGCCGCGCAGAATCGGCACCCCGATATCCTGGGCCGCGAGAGTCTTGTCCATGAACTGGCCGCGGGCATGACCGGCCTTGAACAACGGCGCATTGCGCTCATGCCAGAGCGCCCGCACGATGCCATAGGCCAGGTCCGGATCCATGCCGCTGCGGCCCACCAGCACCGAGCCGACGTCGATGGTTTCCACCGGCGGCTGCGCCGGACCGTAGGATCCGCCGGGGATCACGCCGCGGGTGTAGAAGGGAAACACCTGGGCCAGCTTGTCCGCCGTGGGCCCGGAGATCGGCACCAGCCGGACCGGCAGGCGCCCGGCCAGATCCTCGAGCGCCAGCACCGGCGCGCCGCTCACCAGGAACACCGCGTCCACGGCGTTCTTGGTCAAGGCATCGCCGGCGGCGGTGAATTCCAGATATTGGATCTTCACCGAGTCCCATTTCACGCCGAAGGCCGACAGGATCAGCTTGGCGGTGGCGGCGGTGGCCGAGGTTTCGGTCCCCATGGCTACGCGCTTGCCCTTGAGGTCGGTCACGGCCTTGATCGGGGAGTCGGCGCGCACGATCAGGTGGACGTTCTCAGGATACAGCCGCGCGATCAGGCGCAGGTTGTCCAAGGGCGGCTCATTGCCGAAAGCACCGACGCCGCGGTAGGCCCAGGCGGTGACATCGGCCTGGGACAGGGCCAGGTCGAGGTCACCTTTCGCAATGGCGCGCAGGTTGTCGGCGGCGTTGGCGGTGGTCTGGGCGACCGCGATCAGGCCCGGCACGCCGCAGCTGCCGCCGCGTTCGCATTCGCGGGACCCCGGCGGATTGGAAATGGCGTTGGCGATCAGGCCGCCGAAAGGAAAGTCCGTGGCCCCGGTGGGACCGGCGCCGATGCGCATGACCCTGGTCTGCTCCTGGGCGCCGGCCGGCGGCGCGCTCGCCGCCAGCACCGCCTGCGCACCCGACACCAAGGCGGCGCAGATAACGGCGACTCGAAGCTGGGTCAGCGGACGCAAGAGCAAACCGGCATTTCCTCACGTGTTTCGGCGTGCATAACATATCCGGCGCAGGCACGGGTATTTTCGTTCCAGCTCTGTGGCGATTGCATGGCGCTGTGACCCGGCGTCAACACCGCGCATCGGCACTTGTGGGACGACGGCGCGCGGCCCAAGCTGGTGGTCATAAAACCGCATAAAACACAGCCATAAGCAGGCCGCGATGCTCGATATCCGCCAGATCCCGGTGCTCTCGGACAATTTCATCTACCTGGTGCGCGAGCCCGCCGGCGGCCAGGTGGCGGCGGTCGATCCCGCCGTGGCCGAGCCGGTGCTGGCCGAGGCCGCGCGCCTGGGCTGGACCATCACCCACATTCTCAACACTCATCATCACGGCGACCACGTCGGCGGCAACCTGGCGATCAAGGCCGCCACCCAATGCCGGATCGTGGGGCCGGCGCCCGACGCCGGCCGCATCCCCGGCATCGACCTGGCGCTCGGCGACAACGCCGTCTTCGACCTCGGGGCCGAACAGGCACGGGTGTTCTTCGTCCCCGGCCATACCCGCGGCCATATCGCCTACTGGTTCGCGGGCGCGCGGGCCCTGTTCTGCGGCGACACCCTGTTCTCCATCGGCTGCGGGCGGCTGTTCGAGGGCACTCCGGCGCAGATGTGGGACAGCCTGAAGCGGTTCCGGGACCTGCCGTCCGACACCGCGGTCTACTGCGCCCACGAGTACACCCAGAGCAATATCCGGTTCGCCGTGACCGTGGATCCGGACAATAAGGAACTGCGGGCCCGGGAAGCGGAGGTCGCCGCGTTGCGGGCCGCCGGGAAACCCACCATCCCCTCGACGATCGGCGTGGAGCGTGCCGCCAACCCCTTCCTGCGCGCCGATACGCCCGCCATTGCCCGGAATGTGGGGCTGGCGGGACATGATCCGGTGGAGGTCTTCGCCGAAGTGCGCCGGCGCAAGGACGGGTTTTAGCAACCGCCGGAGAAGCCGCGCCGCACGGAGTCAAGTTCACAGACCATCGTTCGCGCGGCCGCGGCGTCCACCGGTTCCGAACGTTCACGGCGGACATACAGACCAAGCTTCCAGCCGCGGTAATCGACGCGTTTCGCCACATCGAAATCCTGCGCCAGGACCTGTTCGAGCATGGGGCGCGGGCTCAGGCCCTCCTGGTAGACCACGGCGTCGTAGTCGCGGGCGAGCCAGCGGGCCAAGGTGTCGTCGGTCCACAAGGACTCCGCCTCCAAGGCGCGCACCACCGCCGCGCGTTGATCGCCGGCGACGCCGCGCCCGACCTCGCGATAGCTTTGCCACAGATTGAGGCTTTGCGGCGGCAGCACGCGGCCGGACCGGAACGCCGCATAGGTGATCGACGGCAGGTTATGGAGCACCAGGACCGGTTTGCCGCGCGGCAGCGCCGCGTCGATTTCCCGGGCCAGGACGGCCATGTCATGGGCTTCGCTGTTGGCCTGCGTCTGGCGCAGCATGGGCGCCGGGAAGCCGGTGAGGCCCTCGGCCACGGCGGGATCCGATGACCGCACCGCGCCGGAGGCAAAGACGTTCAAAAACACCACCGCCGTAACCGCCGGCAGGACACCGGCGAAGGGGTCCCGTTGCCGCCGCTCATGCCGCGCCCACAGCACGGCGAAGGCACAACCCGCCGCCAGTGCTCCAAGACCGACGAAATAGTTGGTGTACGTGAGGATACAGGTGGGGCAGTAACCGACCGAGCCCAGGTAGTGCGTGGCCGCCAGGAAAAAGAACAGCATCGGCGCCAGCAGCCGGAGAGGCGTCTTGCGCGCGAGCACGAGCGCCGCGGCCGCGGCCGCCGCCGTGCCCGTATACGGCAGCAGGAAGGCGTTGACGATATCCCCGGCCGCGATCCGCCGGGGTTCGAACGCCAGCGACAGCGGCGAGGCGGTCGACGCCAGGATCAGTTCAAAGCGCTCCGGCAGAAGCCCCGCGAACAGGAGGACGGGCGTGAGACCCGGCAGCCGTACGGCGTACTCGCCCAGCCGCTCCGGGAACATCCAGACGATCAACGCGCTTGTCGCTGCTGCGGCGGCGGCCAGGATCGCCGCGTGGAGCGTCCGGCGCTCACGCACCATCAGGACATAGGCCGGCGCCAGCGCGACGATTGCCAGGATCATGTTCTGGCGGAAGAAGAACAATAGCGCGAACAGGACGCCCAGCGCCGCGCTGTTCGCGGGCGCGATCCATCCCCGGGACGCGGGCAGATCGCGCCCGTTCAACGTCAGCCAGACGCCGGTCATCAGCAGCAGGGACACGGCGGCCAGCGGCGTGGCGGTGGCGAAGTAATAGGCCGTCGCCGGCGCTAGCGCGTAAACCAGCACGGCCAGCGCCGCCGCCGGGCGATTGCCGGTGAGCTTGCGGCAACAGGCGAACAACGCGCCGCCGCTCAAGGCACCCAGCACCAGCGAGAGAACCCGGCCGGTGATCAGCCCCGGCCCGAACCAGGATTGAACGGCGCCGAGCAGCGAGAAGTACAGCGGCATGTACCAGGTGGCGTCGGCGTCGCTGTAAGGCGCGACCAGTCCTTGGGCATACCACCAGGACTTCGCCACATAGGTGACCTCGTCGCTCCAGGTGCGCCCGCGCACCACCGCATAGGCGCCGAAAGCCGCGTAGAACACCGCGGCGGCGGCGAGGATCGCCGGCCAGAGCCGGCGCGCCGGCGCGGGCAAGTCCGCGTTCCTCACGGCCCGCCGGCGCGGCCCGTCACGGCGCCTGCACGCCCGTGCCGCGCAGGCCGCAAGCCGTGGTCATGTCCGTCACCACACCGGCGGTGGTGTTGTTGACGAGGTGCTGCAGGAAACCCGTGAACGGCGTCTCGGCCTTGATGACATAGTGGTACATGCCGTCGGCAGGCGTGACGTTTGCCTGCGTTTCGATCAACGTCACCGGCACCACCGTGCTGCTGTTCGGCGCCACGTTGGGGATTAGATAGCTGCCGAGCTTGGCGCCGTTGCGCGCGTCATAGATGCCGAGCGCCGGCCCGTTCACCGCCGCGACCCCGGTGTTGTTGATGACGACCTGGCTGGGATAGGACCCGTTCAACAGCGATGAGTGGACCCCCGCCAGCTTCATCGGGTCGGCGGTGACGGCGGCGGCGCAGGTCGAAAGATTGGTGAGCGTCGCGTTGCTGGAGCGCCACAGCACATGCTGCACGGCGCCCGAGAATTTGGCCTCGATGCTGGCGGAGTAGTAATCCGGCTTGGTGACGTCGGCCGGAACCGCGCTTTCGATATCGCCGATGTAGAACTGCTGTTCGGACCCGGCCGGGATGCTGGGACTGGTCCACTGGCCGAGCGACCGGCCGGTGGAGGAGTCGGAGAGCGAGACCGTGGCGGTGCCCGCCGCCGCACCCGCGTTGTAAAAACGCAGAAACGACTGCGAGCCGCTCTGCGCCGTCGAGAAGATCAGGCTCGGCGTCAGGGTCGAGGCGATCGTCGACGCGGGATTGCCGCTCAAGGAGCAGACGGTGGTCATGTCGGTGATCACGCCCGCCTGGACATTGCTCACGAGATGCTGGAGGAACCCGGTGAAAGCCGGCTGCGGCTCGATCTTGACGATATAATGCGGAACCGCGGACGTCACCGTCATGTCGGCGGCGGCTTCGATCTGGCTCATCCGCAGGACCACCCGGCCGGCGGCCGGGATCGAGAGGATGGTATAGGTCCCGAGGCGGACATTGGTGGCAGCGTTATAGATGCCGAGCACCGCGCCGGCCGCCTTCTGCCCGGTGTTGTTGACCACGACCGAACTGGGGTAATCGGCGTCGAAGGTCGAGGCGTGCACATTGGCGACCCTGGTGCCGTCGATGGTCACACCGGTGCCGCAGGTGGAGAGGTTGGTGAGCGTGCCGTCGCGTGAACGCCACAGGACGTGCTGGAAGTAACCGTTCATGACGCTCTCGATGGCGAGCGCATAATAGTCCGGCCGCGCCGCGGTCGGAGCCATGCCGAGGGCGGCCTCTATGTCGGCGATGGAAAACTGCACCGCAGTGCCGGGCTGGACGATGGGCGTGGTCCATTTTCCGACAACCTGCCCGGTCGATGCGTTGTTCAACGTCACCGTGGCGGTTGCGCCGGCGGTGCCGGTGTTGAAGAAGCGCAGGAACGACCGCGCCGAGGGCTGCGCCGACGAGAACACCGCGCCCACCCGCAGGATCGGCACGAACACCGCCGTCGCGGTTGTGTCGGTGTCAAAGGTCAATGAACAGGCGGGATTGGTCGTGCTGAGGCAGGCGCCGCCCGTCCACTCCTTGAAAACATAGCCGGTGGCGGCGATGGCGGTGAGATTGATGCGGTTGGTGACGCCGATGGGATAAGTCCAGACGCAGGAGTCCTCCGTGCAGGCGCGCGGCTGCGATCCCACCTGCGCCGAAACCCCCGAGATCGATCCGCCGGTTGCCGAAAGCCGCAGCTTGGTGGTCTTGAGATTAAAAGTCGCGGTGACGGTCTTGTTGGCGTTCATGGTGACCGTGCAGGTGGGCGAGGTCCCGGTGCAGTCGCCGGCCCACCCCGCGAACTCGGCGGTGGCAACCGGGTTGGCCGTGAGCGTGACCACCGTTCTTGACGAATAGGTCGGGCCGCCCGCGGGATTGCTGTTGATGATGCCGGACGAGGTCCCGTCCGTGAGCAACGTCAGGATGAAGGTCGCCGGACCGGAATTGAGGTCGGACGGATTGCCGCCGCCGCCGTCGGGACTGGTGGGCGTATCGGTCGGGGTATCGGCGGGCGCGTCGGGCACGGCAAGGTCGGTGCCCTGGGCAAGTGCCGCCTCGGCGGCCTGGGCCAGTCCGAACGCGCCCTCGGCGCGCAAGGCCACACCGGCGGCGCATACGGCCGCCAGCGCGAAGCACCATGCGGCGGGCGACAAGGCCGGCGCGGAAGCGCGCAACCGGCGCAAAGCCGATTGTGTCCGGCGCACGGCCGCGTTCACGGCCGCGCCGATCGTCCCCCAAGTCAGCATCTCTTCAGCCCCTCGGCTTATCCGTCCGCTTCTCGGGCGGTTGGTAGGAGGCACCCTATCGCAGCGGTTGAGGCGACGGGACCACTTTTTGAGGCACCCGCGCGCCCTCAAGGAATAGGCGCCCGAAGCCGCAGGATTCAATATCGAGTAGTGGGGCGCGGCGCATTTGTTCTAGGTTCGGCTCTTACTTGCGACTCCCAAGGTGTTTCCGCTGTGACCCCGCATACGCTCCAGGCTTATTTCAACCGCATCGGCTATGACGGCGAAGCCACGCCGACATCCGCGGTTCTAGCGGCCTTGCATCGGCTGCATCCCTGCACGATCCCCTTCGAGAACCTCGATCCCTTCCTGGCGCGGCCGGTGGAGATCGCGCCGGACGCCATCGCCGCCAAACTCATCGCGTCCAACCGCGGCGGCTACTGCTTTGAACAGAACAGCCTGTTCCACGACGTCTTGATGACGCTGGGGTTCACCGTCAGCCCGCGCGCCGGCCGCGTCATCTGGAATGCGCCCGGCGACGCGCCGCGTCCGGCGCTGACGCATCGCATCACCAAGGTGTCGCTGCCCGACGGCGATTACATCGCCGACGTCGGCTTCGGCGGCCAAAGCCCCACGGCGCCCCTGCGCCTGGCGGCGGACCTGGAACAGAACACCCCGCACGGCTGCTTCCGGTTCCTGGTGAAGGACGATGTGTTCGAATTGCAGGTGCGCACCGCCGCGGGATGGCGCGGCATGTACCGGTTCGCCGACGAGATTCAGGAAACCGCGGATTTCGAGGTGGCGAACTGGTTCACCTCCACCTACCCGCGTTCCCGCTTCCGCCAGAACCTGGTGGCGGCGCGGGTGATCGGCGACACGCGCGTCAATCTTCTCAACACCGCGGTGACGCGATGGTCGGGCGACGGACCCGGCGAAACCCGTATCCTCACGAGTCCCGCCGATCTGGAAGATCTGCTGGCGGGCAGCTTCGGGCTGGCCTTGCCCGCCAGCCCGGAAGCGATCTGGGAAAAAATCCCCAAATCTTAGTACATATGCTGGCGCGCGCGGGAAACGCGCGCCGAGAGAAGCTCCGCCGCCTAATACATATGCTGGCCGCCGTTGATCGAGAGCGTCGCGCCGGTGATGAAGTCGGCGTCGTCGGCCACCAGGAACATCACGCCGCGCGCGATGTCCTCGGCGCGGCCAAGACGGCCCATCGGGATCTTGGCGATGATCTTCTCCAGCACCGGCGGCGGCACGGCGCGCACCATGTCGGTGTCGACGTAGCCCGGCGCGATGGCGTTAACGGTGATGCCTTTGGCGGCGCCTTCCTGGGCCAGCGCCTTGGTGAAGCCGTGGATACCCGACTTCGCGGCGGCGTAGTTGACCTGGCCGTACTGGCCGGCCTGGCCGTTGATGGAGCCGACATTGACGATGCGACCGAAGCCGCGCTGGCGCATGCTGTCGATCACGAGCCGGGACATGTTGAAGCAGCTGCCGAGGTTGGTGTCGATCACCGCCGCCCACTGGTCGGCCTCCATCTTGTGCAAGGTCCCGTCACGGGTGATGCCCGCGTTGTTGACCAGGATCTCCACCGGCCCGAGATCCCTGGCGATCTTTTCGAGGCCCGCCTGGCAGGCCTTGAAGTCGGCCACGTCGAATTTATAGGACGGGATGCCGGTCTCGGCGGTGAAAGCCTTGGCCGCATCGTCATTGCCGTTGTAGTTGGCCGCCACCTTGTGGCCGGCGTCCCGCAAAGCGATCGAGATCGCCCTGCCAATGCCTCTGGTACCGCCGGTCACCACCGCCACGCGCGCCGCCATGTGCTTCTCCGCTGAATGAGTGTTTTGGAACTTGTACGTGCCTCCCGATCATAGAGGCGGCCCTGCGCACCCGCCAAGCAACGAACTTAAAAATCGCGCATTGAGATTGCTCCGCGGAAAAATCGCACTGGCTCATACCGCATCGCATCATTAAGCAGGAGTCATGACCCAACCGTCCGCCCATACGCCGAGCTTCCGTCAGGAAACCATCGCGACCTTGCGCCTGACCCTGCCCTTGGCCGGAGGGATGCTGTCCCATATCGGCATGGCGCTGACCGACACCATCCTGCTCGGCGGCCTGGGCCGGGATGCCCTGGCGGCGGGCGGACTCGCGGTGGCGATTTTCGCCACGCTGACCACGGTCCTGCACGGTTTCGTCGCCGGTATCGGCATATTGGTGTCCCATGCGCTGGGCGCCCGGCGGCCCGAGGACATTCCCCCGGTCCTGCGCAGCGGCTTCCTGCTCGCCACCGTCGCCGCCCTGCCGCTGATGGCGATCCTGGCGGGGATCGAACCCCTGCTCCGCGTCATCGGCGAGCCGGCGGACCTCGCCCACGGTGTCGCGGCCTATGACCTGATCCTGATGCTGGGAGTCCTGCCGTCCCTGTGGATGGCCGCCCAGCGGTCCTACCTGACCGCCCTGCACCGGCCGCGCCCGGTGATGGTGATTTCCCTGGTGGCCCTGGTCATCAACGGATTCCTCAACTACGGACTGATGCACGGTGCATGGGGATTGCCGGCCCTGGGCTATCTCGGCTCCGCCACCGCCACGATGCTGGTGCAGTGGGGCATGTTCGCCGCCGCCACGGTGGTCATGGGCAAGGACGCGCGCCGCGCCGCCGTGCGCGGCCCCCTCCATGGCAAGGTCACCCGCGAACTCGCGCATCTCGGCTGGCCCATCGCCGGCACGTATGCGGTCGAGATCCTGCTGTTCACGTCGGGCGCCCTGATGATGGGCGTGCTGGGGCCGGCCGCGCTGGCGGCCCATCAGGTGGCCATCAGCGTCGCGTCCACCACCTTCATGGTGCCGCTGTCCGCCGGCCAGGCCGCCAATGTGCGCGTCGGCTATCACATGGGCGCGGGATCGCCTCTGGCGGCGCGGCAAGCCGGCCACGCGGCCTTTATCCTCGGCGTCGGCTTCATGGCGGCGATGGCGGTGATCATGGTGACCCTGCCCCATGAGATCGCGCGGGCGTTCAATCTCGATCCCAGCCATGACGCCGAAGTGATCGCGGTCGTGGTCGAACTGCTGGCGATCTCCGCCGCGTTCCAGGTGTTCGATGGCGCCCAGACCATCGCCGCCGGCGCGCTGCGCGGCCTCAAGGACACGCGCATACCGATGGCCTTGGCGGGTTTCGGCTATTGGGGCGTGGGCTTCCCGGTGGCGTGGGTGCTCGGGTTCCCCGCCGGCCGCGGCGCCGCCGGAATCTGGTGGGGCCTGGCCGCGGGGTTGGCCGTCACAGCCTTTGCGCTCGGCGGCCGGTTCGAGTGGCTGACGCGGAAGCTGCTGAAAGCCGCGCGCTAGCGACTAGCGCTCAACACATTGGAGCGTGGCTCCATTCCTCACGGCTCACTTCGTTCGCCTGGTATGTGTGTTGAGCTAACGCTCAACACATTGGAGCGCGGCTCCATTCCTCACGGCTCACTTCGTTCGCCTAGTATGTGTGTTGAGCTAACGCTCAACACACATGGCAATCCCCATGCCGCCGCCGATGCACAGGGTCACGAGGCCCTTCTTGGCGTCGCGCTTCTGCATTTCGTGGAGCAGGGTCACCAGCACGCGGGCGCCCGAGGCGCCGATGGGATGGCCCAAGGCAATCGCGCCGCCGTTGACGTTCACCTTGGCCGGGTCGAAGCCCAGGTCCTTGCACACCGCCAAAGACTGGGACGCGAAGGCCTCGTTGGCTTCCACCAGATCGAGGTCGGAAGCCTTCCAGCCCGCCTTCTCCAGCGCCTTCTTCGACGCCGGCACCGGGCCGACGCCCATGATCGAAGGATCCACGCCCGCCTGGGCCCAGGACACGATGCGCGCCAGCGGCTTCAGGCCGCGCTTCTTGGCTTCATCGGCCGACATCACCACCACGGCGGCGGCGCCGTCGTTGATGCCCGAGGCGTTGCCCGCCGTCACCGTGCCGTCCTTGGAGAACGCCGGCCTGAGCTTCGCCAGCGCGTCGGCGGTGGTGCCGGCGCGCGGGTATTCATCGGTGTCGAACTGCTTCTGTTCTTTTTTGACGGTGATGGTCACCGGCACGATCTCGTCCTTGAAGCGGCCGCCCTTGATGGCGGCATCCGCCTTAGCCTGCGACTCGGCGGCGAATTCATCCTGCGCGGCGCGGGTCAGCTGCCACTGGGTGGCCACGTTCTCGGCGGTCGTGCCCATGTGGTAGTTGTTGAACACATCCCACAGGCCGTCGTTGATCATGGTGTCGGTCATGGCGGCGTTGCCCATCTTCACGCCCTCCCGGAGCCGCATGGCGTGAGGCGACTGGCTCATGCTCTCCTGGCCGCCGGCGACGACGATGGAACTGTCGCCGGCCTTGATCGCCTGGGCCGCCAGCGCCACGGCCTTGAGACCCGAGCCGCAGACATGATTGATGGTCATGGCGGCGGATTCCTTGGGAACGCCCGCCTTCATCGCCGCCTGGCGCGCCGGGTTCATGCCGGCCGCGGCCGTCAGCACGTTGCCCATCACCACTTCGGACACGTCTTCCGGTTTCACCTGCGACCGCTTGAGCGCTTCGCTGATCACGACCTGGCCGAGGTCGGCGGCGCTGTGCCCCGCCAGCGCGCCGTTGAAAGCGCCAATGGCGGTGCGGCAGGCGGCGGTGATGACGATATCGGTCATGGGAGGCTCCCTTTGAATGTGTATGTCGCCGTTTTTAGGCCCGCCGCGGGGCGCGAGGCAAGACCGATATTAGCGGTGCTGAGATGCGATTTAGCGTGTGTTTGTTGGGCTTTTCAGCCGCCCGCTTTCAACCAATGCGCCAGAGGGCCATGCACGGCCGCCGGCGCGCCCGCGGCCGCGACCATGCCGATATGACCGAGACCGACCACGCGCTTTTCCGCGCCCGGGATCGCGTCCGCCAGGGCGCACGCCGACGCCGGCGGCACGATCCGGTCGCTGGCCGGCAGGAAGGCGAGCGTCGGGCAGGCGATCTTGCCGGGATCGATGACGTCATCGCCAATCTTCCAGTTTTTCCGGGCGGGGGTGTTCTCGCCGTACCAGCCGAACAGGCATTCCCGCGCCACCGGTCCGGCCAAGGGCACGCCGTCGTTGAGCCAGTCTTCCAGGGCGACAAATCTTTGCGCTTCATCCGAGTCCGGTGCCAGGTCCGCGAAGCGGCGGAATTTTCGCCCGACCAGGGTCGGATCGAGGGAGGCGAACATCGCCTGCAGCAGGTCGACCGGCGCGCATCCTTCCGCGTTCAGCATGACCTCGATCATCGGCTGCGCAAACCGCAGCATGGCGCGCGGCGCTTCGGTATCGGCGGAGAAATCCCAGGGTGCCGCGAGCAGCGCAAGGCCGGAGACCAGATCCGGCCGCAGCGCGGCGGGCGCCGCCGCGAGCGTTCCGCCCATGCAGTAGCCCACCAGCCGCGGCGTCTGGCCGGTGCTGCGTTTGACCTCTTCCAGCGCCGGGATCAGCACGCCGCAGACATAGTCGGCACAGGTGAAGTTCTTTTCCGCCGCGCCCGGCTCGCCCCAGTCCAGCAGGAAGGCGTGCACGCTGCCGGCCGCGGCGCGCATCAGGCTGCGGTCGGCGGCGAGATCCAGGATATAGGCGCGGTTGACGAGCGAGGGCACGAACAGCGCCGGCACGCCGTCTCCGCCATAGTCGCAGAGGCTGGCCGCGCCGCGCCGCCACACCGCCGGCGGCGGCGCGAGGTCGCGGCGGAACGGATGGCGCTGGTAGGCGCGCACACCGCGCACGAAGTCTTCCAACCGCTGCTGGCCGGCGGCGGCCACGGCATCGACGAACCGCGCCGGGTTGAGCGCCGCCGACCAGGGACCCGTGAAGTCCTCAGGTTTTTTTCCGAGGGCCGCGGCCGCCACCTGCAGCGCGGGGCTTGACAGGTTTGGCGCCGGCCAGGGCGGCGAGACGGGATTCGAGGACGGCGATGCGCTGTTCGAGGACCCCGACCCGGGCGGCGAGCTGGGCCTCGGCGTGGGCATCAGGCCCGCCATGGCCGCCTGCAGGACCAGCCCCTCCATCGCCATGTGCAGGGGAAGAGGACGTGGGCCGGTGCGGGTCATGAGCGGTTCCGGGGGCGGCTCCGGGGGCGGTTCCGGGGGCCATAGACGCGGCCATTCTGGACCAGGCCTGGGTCATGGCGCTCAGATCCGCCATTTCCTGGGGGGGAGCCTTGGCCAGCCTGGCCACCTGGTCCTGCCACAGGTCCAGATACCGCTGTGCGAGAGCGGCGTAATCGGGCGCCGGCGGGGGAGTCGTGTCGGTCATGTCTCGCCCTATAAATCACTGGTTTTTGGCCATTCCCGTGTGCGCGGCCCTGCTTTCCCGGGCTTTTCCGGCCCCCTGCCGCCGCGCGCTTTGACAGGCCGGTATTGTGCATAGCACAATACGGCCCATAGGGGGACGTCAAGTCCCAGGCTTTTACCTGAAGGGCTTCCGAGGTTATGGCAGAGCAGGACAGCGGCGCTAAAACGCCCGTGATTACCATCAAGAAGTACGCCAACCGGCGGCTCTACAACACTGCGACATCCAGTTACGTCACCCTCGACCATCTCGCCGACATGGTGAAGGAGGGCGCGGAGTTCATCGTCACCGACGCCAAGACCGGCGAGGACATCACCCGCAGTGTGCTGACCCAGATCATCGTCGAGCAGGAAGCCAAGGGCCAGAACCTGCTCCCCATCAAGTTCCTGCGGCAAATCATCGGTTTCTACGGCGATTCCCTGGGCGGGCTTCTGCCGCGTTACCTGGAATCAAGCATGGAGCAATTCGCGCAGAACGAATCCCATATGCGCAAGGCCATGCAGGACACGTTCAAAGGCCTGTTCCCCATGACCCGCCTCGAGGACATGGGAAAGCAGAACATGGCGATGTTCGAGAACGCCATGAAGATGTTCAATCCCTTCGCCGCGTCGCGGAACGCCGCGTCGCCACCACCCGGTGCGCCGGCGCCCGGTGCACCGGCCGGCGGCGCGAAGAGCGACGACATCGATGCGCTGCGATCCCAGCTCAACGCCATGCAGAGCCAGCTGGAGAAACTGGTGAAGGGCAATGCCGGATCGTGACACCGCGCCGCCTCGGAAAATGTGCGGAAAATGTTAAGCGCGCGTGAAACAATCGCTTAACGTGTAATAACAATTTTCTACAATAAACTTGCGGTAACACCCTCCTCGCTTTCCTACAATCCTCGGTATCGGATCCGGGCTAACCGGACATATGCAGGTTGATGAGCCGTCATCGCCTGCTGACCACAGGTTGGGGAAAAGAAAGATGGATGGTGCAACCCTCAAGACCGCGCCGGCCAACCGCGCCAGCGCCATCGACCGCCATGTCGGCGCGCGGATTCGCGAACGCCGCATCATGTTGGGCCTGTCCCAGCAGCAGATGGCGGACATGATCGGCGTCACCTACCAGCAAGCCCATAAATACGAACGCGGCATCAACCGCATCTCGGCCGGGCGCCTCTACGAGATCACCCGCGTGCTCAATGTGCCGATCACCTATTTCTTCGAGGGCCTGGACGCCAGCGAGGACGATCCCATGAATCCGCGCCAGCGCATGTGCCTGGAGCTGGCCCGCAACTTCGCCAGCATCTCCAACCAACGCCACCAGGAAGCCCTGAGCCAGCTGGCCCGCGCCCTCGCCGCGCAGCAGTAACTCTTAAACGAGAGACCACTCTTCGCGCACCTCGGCGTCGGTTTCGGCGCCGAGGTGTTGTGCTTTCAGGGCCGCGGCGCGGGCGGGCGCGAGACGCGCCAGCGCCCAGACCGCGGCGCCACGCACCAGGGAAGACTCGTCCTTGAGACGCGCCTCGATGTCGGGCACCAGCGCAGCGGCGCCGCTATTGCCCATGGCGATTACCACATTGCGCACGAAACGGTTGCGCCCGGTGCGTTTCACCGGCGATCCGGCGAAGCGCGCACGGAACGCCGTGTCGTCCAGGGCCGCGAGGCCGCGCAGCGCCAGGCCGGTCATCGCCGCCTTGGGCGTGAACGCGGCTTCGCGCGCCGCTTGCGCGAACTTGTTCCAGGGACAGACCGCGAGACAGTCGTCGCAGCCGTAGATTCGATTGCCGATGCCGGGGCGCAGGTCGCGCGGGATCGGGCCCTTGTGTTCGATGGTGAGATAGGACACGCAGCGGCGCGGGTCCAGTCTGTAAGGGCCCATGAACGCCTGAGTCGGGCAGATATCCAGGCACTTGCGGCAAGCGCCGCAATGATCGGTTTCCGGCGGATCCGGTTCGAGGGCAAGCGTCGTGAACACTTCGCCCAGGAACAGCCACGAACCGAATTCGCGCGAGACAAGATTGGTGTGCTTGCCCTGCCAACCCAGACCGGACTGTTGTGCCAGCGGCTTCTCCATCACCGGCGCGGTGTCGACGAACACCTTCACTTCATGCCCGCTGGCTTCGTTCAGCCAACGCGCCAGCTGTTTGAGGCGCGACTTCAGCACGTCGTGATAGTCGCGGCCCTGGGCATAGATACTGACCACGCCGTCTTGCGCGGAGTGAGACGCTCTCTCGCGGCCGTAATTCAGACCGAGCATGATGACGCTGCGCGCGCCGGGCCAGAGCGTTTGCGGATCGGCGCGGCGATCGGCCTTGTCGCGCAGCCAGGCCATGTCGCCTTCGAGGCCTTGCGCCAGGAACGACCGGAAATTATCGCAGACGGAGTCGGCGAGGCGGGCCTCGGTCACGCGCACGGCGTCGAAGCCCAGGGACTTCGCGCGGGCGCGGATTGCGTCGCGGTCAGGCGGCGTCATCGCTTTCGGAAGCATGGGCCTCGCCGCCCCGATCTCCCTGGGCCTGATCGGCGGCGAAAGCGCGTATGTAGTCCTGAAGGCGGCCATCGGCGATCGCCTGGCGCAGCTCGCGCATGATCTGCTGGTAGAAGGCGATGTTGTGCTGGGTGAGCAGCATCGGCCCCAGCACTTCCTCGCAGCGGAACAGGTGATGGAGGTAGGCGCGGCTGTAACGCCGGCTGGCGTCGGACGGCACCGTTTCATCCAGCGGCCGGGGGTCTTCGGCATGGCGCGCATTGCGCAGGTTGAGCGTGCCGGTGCGCGTGAAGGCCTGGGCCGTGCGCCCCGACCGCGTCGGCAGCACGCAATCGAACATGTCGCAGCCCCGCGCCACGGCGCCGACGATATCGGCGGGCTTGCCGACGCCCATGAGATAGCGCGGCCGGTCCTGGGGAAGGTGCGGCACGGTCACGTCCAGGGTCTGGAACATCAGCTCCTGGCCTTCGCCCACCGCCAGGCCGCCGATGGCATAACCCGCAAAGCCGATGGCCTGGAGCTTCGCCGCCGACTCCGCGCGCAGGTCGGCATGGACGCCGCCCTGGACGATGCCGAACAGGCCATATCCGGGGCGCGGCCGGTAAGCGGCCTTGGACCGCGCGGCCCAACGCATGGACAGCGCCATGCTCTCGGCCACCTCTTTTTTCTCCGCCGGGAACGGCGTGCATTCGTCGAACGCCATGGTGATGGTAGCGTCGAGATCGTCCTGGATGGCGATCGAGCGCTCGGGCGTCAGCAGATGCTTGCTGCCGTCGATGTGCGACTGAAAGGTGACGCCGTTCTCGTCCATCTTGCGCAGCTTCGCGAGCGACATGACCTGGTAGCCGCCGGAATCCGTGAGCAGCGGTCCCGGCCAGTTCATGAACTTGCGCACGCCGCCGAACGTCCTGATGCGCTCGGCGCCGGGGCGAAGCATCAGGTGGTAGGTGTTGGCGAGGATGATCTGCGCGCCGGTGGCGGCCACGTCTTCCGGGAACATGGCTTTCACGGTGGCGGCCGTGCCCACCGGCATGAAAGCCGGCGTGTCGATGACGCCATGGGCGGTGGTGAGCTGCCCGCGCCGGGCGGCGCCGTCGGTGGCGGTGACCTTGAACTCAAACGCGCTCATGCCTTTTCGTCTCGCTCCAGCAAACAGGCGTCGCCGTAGGAATAAAAACGGTAGTTATGCGCGATGGCGTGTGCATAAGCCGCGCGCATGCGCTCAGTCCCGGCAAAGGCGCTGACCAGCATATAGAGCGTGGAGCGCGGCAGGTGAAAATTCGTCAGCAGCAGGTCCACCGCCTTGAAGCGATAGCCGGGCGTGATGAACAGGCACGTATCACCGGTGAAGGTCTTGAGCGCGCCGTCGGCCGCGGCACTTTCCAGCACACGGAGAGACGTGGTGCCGACCGCGACCACACGCCCCCCGGCGGCGCGAGTCCGTTGGATCATCTCGACCACGGCCGCGGCGACCTCGCCCCACTCGGCGTGCATGACGTGATCCTTGGTGTCTTCGGCCGAGACCGGCAGGAAAGTGCCGGCGCCGACGTGCAAGGTAACGGCCGCGCGCCGCACGCCTTTGCGTTCAAGCGCCTGCAACAGAGCCGGGGTCAGGTGCAGGCCGGCGGTGGGCGCGGCCACCGCGCCGTCGCGCGCGGCGTAGGCGGTCTGGTAATCGGCCCGGTCCTGGGCGTCGTCGTCGCGGCCGAGATACGGCGGCAGCGGCATATGGCCGACAGCCTCCAGCGCCGCCGCCAGCGCGGGGCCGGCGTGGTTGAACCGCAAAGTCACCCAGCCCTCGGTCTTGCCCTGCACCTCGGCCGCGAGGCCGCCGTCGAACGCGATGGCATGGCCGGGCTTCAATCTTTTTGCCGGACGGCTCAACGCTTGCCAGGTATCAGGCGTTTGTTGGCGGTGAAGCAGAACCTCCACCGCCACCTCGCCCCGCCGGCCGTACAGCCGCGCCGGGATCACCCGTGTGTCGTTGACCACCAGCAGGTCGCCGGACCGCAGGATGTCCGGCAGATTC
This sequence comes from Rhodospirillaceae bacterium, assembly GCA_041905795.1. GTDB lineage: Bacteria > Pseudomonadota > Alphaproteobacteria > Rhodospirillales > Rhodospirillaceae > SHVO01. Next base: position 155,228 of record JAYRKL010000006.1, read on the forward strand.
CCGATCACGGCGTCATTCAGGGCATCGACCCCCACATGCAGCAGCTTTGCCGCCTCGCGCGGGTTTGCCGGCCGCTGCGCGATGCGGTCGGCCGGAAGCTCGAAATCGAACTGGTCTACGCGCATAGGGATGGTGACGGACACAAGATGGGGACAGCGTGATAATTTCCGGAACGGGCTTGTCGTGCAGAGGCCCGGCTTTATAGTCGGGGCCTTATAGTTAAAGCCGGCGCGGTTTTCTAGGGATCGGGGACAGGGGAACGGAGCTTGGAGTGGGTTGCGCATAAGCTGGACACGTTCCTGGCGGCGGTGGTGATCGCGGTCATGGCGGTCGCGGCCTGCCAGTCGCAGGTGTTCATTATGCAGTACCTGTCCCGGCAGAGCGCGCAGCTTGCCGTCGCCAAGGCGGAACTGGCCGGTATCGAAACCGGCCTGCGCTACAAGCTCATGAGCGATACGGTGCGCCAGGAGATCGAGACCGGTGCCCGCACCCGCGCCCAGGCCCTGCAGTCCAGCTACGATTCGGCCGCCCGCGGCAACCTGTTCATCCGGCCGCTGATCCTGGCGCGCTCCGGCGACCGTGCCTTGATGGAAACCACCTGGCGCGGCTTTGTCCCGGCCTTGCCGATGACCCCGGGCAGCATCGCCTTCACCATCGCCGGCATGGTGCTGGGCTTCGCGATCTACGAGGTGGTCAAGTTTCCGTTCGCGCTTTTGTTGCGCGAGCCCAAGCGCCGCAAATTCAGGAAGCGTGGCTGAATTCGCAACGCTTCTTTTTGTTGGCGCTCGTTCTCCGGGCGCCCGCAGCTGATTCTTTATTTCCCGAGGACGAGGCCGGCGGTCTTGGCCAGGGCGGCGGCCGGCGCCGGCACGACCGTCAGCGCGCACTTGGGCGACATGTCCACCACCACGCCGGCGTTCTGGTTGTCGACCACATGCTGCAGATAGCCTGACAATCCGCTGAGCGCGACGTTGAACTGCAAGGCGCCGCCGGCGCGCACGGCGGTCTGCAAGGCCGGGACCTGGGTCTCGATCTGCGGCACCGGGATCTCGATCGAACCGCCGCTGGGGATTTCCGGGCTGGTCCAGGCGGCGATCGCCGCACCCGAACCGGTGTCGGTGAACGACAGCGTCGCGCGGCCGGCGAACACGCCGGTGTTCACCATGCGGATTCGCGACACATAGGTGACCAGCGCCGACGAATGCACGTTGGGGATCATGGTGGCGTCGGACACCAGGCCGGTCCCGCAGCTGGTCAGGTTGGCGAACACGCCGACGGTGCGGTTCCACAGGACATGCTGGAGATAGCCCGGGAAGGTCGCGGCGATATCGAGATTATAGCTGCTGGCAGCCGCCAGGGTCTGGTTTGCGCCCGCCGCCGGCACGGCATTGACCTCGATGGTCTGCATCGACACCTGCGCCGAGGCGCCGGGCGCGATCTGCGGGCTGGTCCAGGTACCGACCAACGATCCCGTGGGCGCGTCGCGCAAGGACACCGTCACCGCGCCGGCCGCGGTCGAGGTGTTGAAGAAGCGCAAGTACGATTGGCCCAAGGTGGGGAAATTCTGGCTGACGACATTGTTGAGGATGCCGCGGTCCTTGCCCTTGAGCTTCTGGATGGCCGCGGCCACCTGGATCTTGGGAACCGTGAACGTGGCGCCCGAGCGCGCGAGCTGGAGCCCGGTCTGCTTGAGCACGCCGTCGATCTGATCGAAGCTCGCCTGCGGGAAGGCTTGGCGCAGGATCGCCCAGGCGCCGGCCACGTGGGGCGCGGCCATGGACGTGCCGCTCATGACCGCGAGGCCCGTGCCCGAGCCCGACGCCGCGGCGATATTGAGGCCGGGCGCCATGACGTCGACCATGGTGGCGAAGTTGGAGATGCTGGCGACCGTCGTGCCGTTGTCGCTGGCGCCCACCGTGGTCGCCGACGAGATGCACCCGGGCGCAGCGACCTTGCCGGTCGATCCGTTGTTGCCCGCGGCGGCGGTAACGGCGATGCCCTTCTGCCGCAGCATGTCGATGGCCGCCTTGCGCGGATCGTCGTCGCAATAACCGTCGCGCAAGGATCCGGCGAAGCTCATGTTGACCGCGGCGATCTTGAGGTCGACGGCGTGCTGATTGACGTAGTCCAGCGCGTCGAGCGCGGCCAGCGAGTCGGTGACTTCACACGGCGCCGGATCGGGGCTGCAGTCGGCGGCGTCGGTATCGGTGGAGAACACATCGATGGGCAGCAGCTTGGCGCCGCGCGCCACGCCGAAGTTGGCGCCGTCATTGCCGACCGCGATCGACGCCACATGGGTGCCATGGTCGCAGCGGGTGCTGCCTTGCGGGCAGTTGGACGCTGCGCCCGCAGTCACCACCGGCGCCGCGCCGCCCGGACATTTGCTGGTGATGGTCGTGCCGAAGGTATGGCTGAAGCACGCTTCGCCGACCGCTTTGCCGGCGAGCATCGGATGGTTGAGATTGAAGCCGCCGTCGATCACCGCGACCGTGAGGCCGGCGCCGTCGTAGCCCATCGACCAGGCCGAGGGCACGTCGATGGACGGCACGGAAAGCGCAAGATTGGCCTGCCGTTCAACCGCCGTTGTTTCAAGAGCGGTGTGCCGCTCGATCTCCACCAGGTAGATCGCTTCCACCGACGCCGATGCCGCCAGCGCCAGCAACTGGTCGCGGTCAACCTCGGCCGCGACATACGGCAGGGTGCGGAAGCGCTTGAATTTCTCGACCCGCGCCGACCGCAACGCGCCGCTGGCGCCGTCGAGCGCCTGGTCCACGGCCTGGGCCTGGCGGGCAACCGAATCCCCGGGCGCCCACAGGCGCGCGTCCGCGGTCTGGCCGGTGCGCATGCGCATGATCACCCGCGCGTGGCCGTCGCGGGCGACCGCCTTCAGGGCGTCGCCGGCATCGGCCGCGGCCGGCATGGCCGCGCACAGCGTCACGACAATCGCGGCACTGGCCGCGCGCGAACGGGTGAGGAGGAAACGCAGCAAACGGGTGAGGGACAACATGCCGGGCAACATTGTGGCTTCGGACCTCAGAAACACGAACGCGCGCAGCGATAGCTTCGCTTGCGCGCCAATACCTTCCGAAACCACGCGCCGGCTTTGCGCCGGTCTGAACTTGTGATCGCGGCCATTATAGAAACTCCGGAAACCCCTGTCACGCGGCCGGAAAGGCCGGGCTGCAAAAAATCAAGGGGCGCATGGTCGAAAACGCCCGAGGCTATAGCCCGGTTGCCTTAAAGGATCATAAACCCTTTCTTTTCAATGGCCTGGGTGCTAGTTTGAGGCGGTATCAAGGGGGCTCATGGCAACATCCGCATCCTCTGCGCCACGGCGGTCTCCGCCCGCTGGCCTTTTGCTGGTCGGCGTCCTGGCGGTCTACGCCGTCCTGGGCGGCCAGACCCTGCTCCATGGCCAGAGCCTGCCCGAAGAGGTCGCCGCCCTGATCCGCGGCTGGTGGTACGTGGGCGCGGCCCCCGGCGCCGGCGTCAAACCCTACACCGGCACCGACGCCACCTGGTCGATGCCGCTGTATTTTTATCAGATCGGCCTGTGGCAGAAACTGGCCGGAATCGGCCCCCTGCCGGCGCGCCTGTTGTCGCTGGCGATCGGCGTCCTGGACGGCATCCTCCTGTTCCTGATCTGCAAACGCCTGACCGCCAATACCGTGGCGTCGGCGGCGGCGGCCTTCATCTTCCTCGCCACGCCTGCCACGGTGTTCGCGTTCGCCACCGCGACTCCGGCGGCGACCATCGCCCTGTTCCACCTGGCCGCGGTGTGGCTGATCGTCGCCCATATGGGCCGGCCGAAAATCTGGGCCAGCATCGCCATCGGCGCGATCTCGGCCGCGCTCTACTTCTATCGCCAGGACATGATCCTGGCGGTGATCGTCCTGCTGCCGCTGTATGCGCTGTCGGTCGGGCGCGGCGAACGCGCGAAGCATGCCGCCATCGCGGTCGCCGCGCTGGCGCTCTGCGCCGGCGGCCTTCTGGCGGTATTTCCGCCCAAGCTCATGTCCTATGCCTTGCGCCTGCCAGTGATCTATCCCTTGATCGAAAGCCTCGGCGGTATCGCACCCAACTTCCAACTGATCGACCAGGGCACCAGCGGCGCCAATCCCCTGATCTTCAGCCTGGCGCGCATCCGCTTCATGGACGTGGCCGAAGGCTTCGTGCTGCCTTACAGCGGCACGATCCTCGCCGTCCTGGCGCTGTTCGCCCTGGCCGGGCGCGGCTTGCGCGTGCTGTGGATCCCGGCGCTGTATTTCCTCTGGTTGGCGGTGACGCACACCCTGGGCGCACCCGGATTCTGCACCGGCTGCGCCACCAGCTATGCACCGGCGTATATCGGCATCGGCGCCTTGAGCGCGGGTCTGGCTCTGGCGCTGCTCGCGCGCCATGCCAAGGACTGGGGGCTGCCGGCCCCGGTCGCGATCATCGCCGCGGCGGTGCTGGTGGTGGGCATGAACATGTTCATGCCGGCGCTGGCCAAGACCCCGTCCTATCACATGTACCCTGCGCCGCTCATGGGCGAGACCGCCACCGTCGATGAACGCACCGATACGGTGGCGCTGGCGCGCTGGATCGCCGGCAAGACCGACCGCGCCGAACCGGTGCTGGCCCTTCACAGCCTCGGCCGCACACACCTGCCGGCCCTGCCCTGGGCGGTGTTCCTGTCGGGGCATCTCATGCCGGTACAGAGCTTCGACCCGCCGGCTACCCGGCGCATCCTGAGCCCGCGCCTGACCGGGGCGCAGAAGGAGCGCGTGCAAGCCGCCATCGAGGCGGAATCCCTGTGGACCGACGAGACCCTGCGCCGCTGGGTCGAGCGGGACTATGACCTGATCCTGTTCCAGCATGACGACACCCTCAACCAGGCGGCGCTGCTGGGGTCCATCGCCGCCCGCTTCGACCTGGTGGGGACCACCCGCTACCGCGAGCAGGACATCTCCTTGTACAAGCGCAAAGCCGCGCAATAACCTGCCGTCATGACTGCGCCCCGCTCCCTCGCGCCTTGGCCGTGGCACGACGACGACGAAGTCGCGGCCGCCGCCGGCGTGCTGCGCTCCGGCAAGGTGAACTATTGGACCGGCGAGGAAGGCCGCGCCTTCGAGGCCGAATACGCCAAGGCGACGCAGACCAGGCACGGCCTCGCGGCCGCCAACGGCACCGTCGCGCTGGAGTTGGCCTTGCACGGCCTGGGGATCGGCGCCGGTGACGATGTGCTGGTGCCGGCGCGCACGTTCATCGCCACCGCCGCCGCGGTGGCGATGCGCGGCGCGCGCCCGATCGTCTGCGACGTCGATCCCGTGTCCGGCAACCTCACCGCCGAAAGCTGCATGGCCGCACTGACCCCGCGCGCCAAGGCGATCATCGTCGTCCACCTGGCCGGCTGGCCCGCCGACATGGATATGATCATGGCCTTCGCCAGCCAGTACGGACTGAAGGTCATCGAGGATTGCGCCCAGGCCCACGGCGCCGAGGACCGCGGCCGGCCGGTGGGCGGCATCGGCCATATGGGCTGCTTCTCGTTCTGCCAGGACAAGATCATCACCACCGGCGGCGAGGGCGGCATGGTGGTGACCAGCGAGTCCGACGCCTACCGAAAAATGTGGTCCTACCGCGATCACGGCAAGGACTTCATCCGCACCCACACCCCCGATCCGGCGCCCGGCTTCCGCTGGCTGGTGGACAGTTTCGGCACCAACTGGCGCCTGACCGAGATGCAGGCCGCCCTCGGCCGCATCCAGCTGCGCAAGCTGCCGCACTGGCGGGACCGGCGGCGCGCCAACGCCGCCGCCATCGCCGCTGCCGTGCAGGGTCTTTCCGGCGTCAGCGTCGGCCTGCCGGGCCCGGCCAGCGTGCACGCCTATTATCGCCAGACCGTGTTCGTGGATCCGGCGGCGCTCAAGCCGGAGTGGTCACGGGACCGGATCTGCGCCGAACTCGACGCGCGCGGCGTGCCGGCGCGGGTCGGCGCCTGCCCGGACATTTCACGCGAGCGCGCCTTTGCCAAGCTTGCCCCCACGGCCCATCCCCAGGCGGAGGTGTGCGCCGCCCGTTCGATCGTGCTGCCGGTGCACCCGACGTTGACCGCCGACGACGTGGCCTATATCGCCGCCGAAACCGCCGGCACGCTGCAGGCGGCGCTGCGCTAGAATCTGGAACTCCGCGCCTGTATAACGGCGTCATGGTGAATGCGTCGGCGCGCGATGGTGGAAATGGTGGCGGCCTGCATGTTCTCGTGCTCGACCCGCTGTTCCGCCTGCCCGACCAGCCAGGCCCCACCCGCACCCATGGCATCGCCAAACGCCTGATCCAGGCGGGTCACCGCGTCAGTGTCCTGACGACCGCGGCGGCGCTGCCGGACGCCGCGCCGCGGGACACGGGCGGCCTTCACATCGATGTCATCCCGGCGCCGCACGGCCGCTACGGCTTCCCGCCGCCGGCCGACATCTTTGCCCGCGCGGTTCCGTGGCGCATCTGGCGGCACAAGGATGTGGACGTCGTGCTGGCCGCCGATTGCCCGCCGCCGGCGCTGTTCGCGGCAATGGTCTTCTGTTCCCTCCGCGCCGCCTCTCTGCTGCTCGATATCCGGCGCCTGCCCGGCGATGAAACCCCGGCCCAGGCCCTGCCCGCCGCGGTGGCCGCGGTGGGCAGGGCGGTCACCCGTTCCGCCGCGCGGTTCGCGCGGCGGATTTTTGCCCTGTCGCCGGACGTCCGCGACGGCCTGATCGATCGCGGCATTCCGGCCGCGCGCATCGCCGTCAGCCCCCTGGCCGCCGACGCCGCCCCGGCCGCCGAAGGCGAGAGCCCGCTTCCGGTCACGGGCCGCATCCTGCTTTACGCCGGGCCGTTCGCGGCTGAAGGCGCGGAAAGACTGGTGCCGGTGGCGAGGGCTGTGGAGGCCGGGCACCCCGACGCCTTTAAAATTGTCCTGTGCGGCGACGGCCCGGCGCGGGCGCGCCTGGAGACGCTCGCCCGTGACGCCGGCGTGCTGGAGAAGACCTTGTGGATCGCGCCGCCGCTCGCGCCCCGGACTCAGGCCGCCGCCTTTGCCGCCGCGTCCGCGGTGGTCGCGCCGTCCGCCCACGACGACATGGAGATTTCGGCGGCGTTTTTCGATGGCCTGGCTGCGGGCAAGCCGATGGTGGTGTGGGGCAGCGGACCGAACCGCGAGCTGGTCGAATCCCGCGCCGCCGGCATCGGCCTGCCCGCGGACCCGGCGGTGGCGGCGCGCGAACTGGCCGATTTCCTGCGCGATACCGACGGCCTGCGCCGGGCCGGCCAGCAGGCCCTGGCGCTGGCCGGCGGGCGGTTCGCGCTGGAACGGACCACCGCCGAGATCCGCACGGCGGTGGAGGATGCCGCCGCCGCGGCACCGCGCCTGGTGGTCCTGCGCGAGCGCATGCTGCGCACCAAACGCATCCTCGACGTGCTGGTCTCCACCGCCGGCCTGATCGTGTTGTCGCCGGTGATGATCGCCATCGCCATCGCCATCTGCCTCAAGATGGGCTGGCCGCCGGTGTTCACCCAGGCGCGTCCCGGCCTGAAGGGCGAGACCTTCCGCATCTATAAGTTCCGCACCATGAGCCATGCCGCCGACGCGGCCGGCGCGCCGCTGCCGGACGCGGCGCGGCTCACGCCATTGGGCAAGTTCCTGCGCCGCACGTCGCTGGACGAATTGCCGGAGCTGATCAATGTGCTCAAGGGCGACATGAGCCTGGTCGGGCCGCGGCCGCTGCTGCCCGAGTACATTCCCCACTACACCGCCGAACAGCGGCGGCGCCATGACCTGCGCCCGGGCATCACCGGATGGTCGCAAGTCAACGGCCGCAATGCCGCCAGCTGGGAAGACCGCTTCAGGCTGGACGTCTGGTATATCGACAACCTGAGCCTCTGGCTGGACCTCAAGATCATCGCCAAGACGTTCTGGATCGCCGCCACCGGCGCCGGCGTGAACGCCCCCGGCCACGCCACCATGCCAAGGTTCGATGAAGTGGTGGCCCGGCGCGAAGGCGCCGAAGATATTTAAAGCCGCGAAGGCGCCGAAGATATCTAGGGCCGCGAAGGCGCCGAAGATATCTGACGGCGAGACTCGCCCGGCGCGCTGCACGCGGGCGCGCGCACAGCCATCATACAGCTCGTCCTGCCCAAGCCGTTGAGCGCGCATGGGTTTGCGGTGAGCCTTGACCGCCCGTGCCGCGAGGCGAATACTTTTTGCCGGCGGTAAGACCGCATATCCGGGAGGGGCGGGAACCCTCAGCAGCGGCGCGGACCGCCCTGATATGGACCTGTATGTAAATCCGTCCCTGCGGGGACCTCAGGCAAAGGAGGATGCATAAACCGCATGACTCCACCGAAGCAGAGTCTTTGACATACCAACCTGCGCGCCGCCGACCCAGAAGCGGCGCGCACCCGTTATAATTCGCAAATTGCATTTTCCTGACCGGAAAATGCCGCAGCCAATACGGCTCCCCGAGAACCCCTCGCAGCTCTCCGCGAGGGGTTCTTTTTTGGCGTCGGGTTATGTGTGTCGCATGTCCCGGGTGGAAAAGCAGTCGCCGCTTTTCCCGGACAAGCTCAGCGCTTGCGGTTGGTGAGGGCGAAGGCCCCGGCGACCGCACCGACGGTGAGCGCACCGACGACAATCCAGGACGTGCCGCTTTCCATCAGGTGCGGCGCTTCGCCTTGCGGTAGGTCCTTGCGGTCGCTGACCCAGGCCAGCGTATTGCCAACGGTGAGCGAGCCGCGCCACGCGGCGGCCGTGAGCGGCGCGCCGAGATCGCGGCCGGTGAAAGCGAAATCGACAATCCGCGGCGCATTCAGGGCCAACGGCACTTCACCCGCGTTGTAGGTCTGCGGACCCGCCACCATCAGCCCGAACCGGGGGGCATTGGTCTTGCCGGGCGCGTCGCCCAGCGGCAGGCGGAAGTAACCCATGGCGGCCGCACCGCTGGTGCGGGTGCCGCCCAGCAAGGTATTGCGGTTGAACATGTCGCCGGCGAAAGCCGGCGCCGCCAGTTGCGTGGTCATGGCGGCAATGGCGACGAACGTGGTGACTTTACGCATGTAGGTCCCGGTCCCTTTTTTCGTATTCCCCGAATGGTGAGCGCATGTTGCCCCAGGGCGCAGGCCCGCGCAACGCAGCACCGCTCCGCTTTCGGGCAACATCAAGGCAGGACTTTCAGAAACCCCTGAGAAATGGGCCCGAAATAGACATGGGCCGCAAGCTTTCCCTCCCAAAAATCGCCCTATTTACAGCCGATATTCAGGTCATCCGCTGACGGCCGGGGCGCATCGGCGTCCGCCCCTGGAGGATTTGAGATGTTCACGCAGCCGAAGACCGCCATGACCCGCATCCTTGGAATGGTCGCTGTTTACGCCGCCATGAGCACAGGCGCCTCGGCGCAGGTGGCCCGGCCGGAACGGCCTGGCGCCACCCAGATGTGCATCCTGTCGAATTACATCGAGGAAACGCCGGTGATCGACAACCGCACCATCCTGGTGCGCATGAATCCGGGCCGCGGTTACAAACGCATCGAGCTGGCGACCGATTGCGCGACGATGGCCGACGGCCGCGCCCTCGCCTTCGATACGCGCATCAATCGCCTGTGCGTGCAGGATACCCTGAACGCCCAGGAGGAGTCCGGCCACGCCTGCACGATCTCCAGGATCGTGACCATCGACGCCGATGAAGCCCAGGAACTGATGTCCAGAAGGCGTTAAGGCCAGGACTAAGGATTTCCGGCGGCGTCGGCCGCGACGGCGGCGCGCAGGCTTTGCAGCGCCGCCGCCAGCACCTCGCTGTCGCTGTCGGTCGGATACACCATATGCGCCGGACGCACGAAGACCGGCGCGCCCTCGACCGGGAACAGCCGGCCCGCGGCAATATCGGCCGCAACCACGCGCTTCTGGAAATAACCGCCGCCGCCGTGTTCCAGGATATGGCGCAGGCCCAAGGTGCCGAGACTGACATGCAGGCCCGGCGCACCGAATTGCGGGAACTGGTCCGAGTGCCAAGCCTCGAAATCCTCACCCCAGTCCACGAACACATAGTCGGCGGCGCCAGGGCCGCCAGGACCGGGGCGGGTCGCCACCATGATCAGGCGCTGATCCATCAGTTTCTCGATGGTGAACCCGGGCCGGGCTTCCGGCGCATACATCACCACGAAGTCGAGAAGGCCGTCGGCGAGATGGCGCATCAGCGACGACGGCGTGCCGACCTCGGCGCGCACCGCCACGTCGGGGCGGCTGGCGCGGAACTGGCCCATCCATAAAAGCAGGATGCGTTCCCACAGCGAGAACTGCCCGCCGATATTGAGCACGGCGCGCATCTCCGCCGGCAGGGCGATGTCCTGCCGGGCCTGCTGCAGCACGTGCATCATGGTGGAGGCATGGGGCTGGAAGCGCCGGCCGGCGGTGGTCAGGGTCACCCCGGACTTGCGGCGCTGAAACAGAGGCTGCCCCAGGCGAATCTCCAGTTCCTTGATGCGGGCGCTGACGGTGGACTGGGTGACGCTGAGGGACTCGGCGGCGCGGACGAAACTGCCGGCTTCCACCACTTCCAGGAAGGTCCGGATCTGGTCCATATCCATGGGAATCCCCCAGCAGAATCAACTGACCCACCATCAATCGGCAATGCCGATCAGTGAATCACAAATAATTCATTTGTCCGATATGTTGCCCCACCTTACCTTCATGGGCAAGGCAACTCCCGGGGCAACCCGGGAAACCCAGAGGCCGGCGCCGGATGTACGCGCTCGGCCTCGAATTTTTTCCGGGGTTAGGGAACGACCCGGCCCGCCGCCATCCTGACCACCGCCCCCGCCAGCCGCGTCACCTCAGCTTCCGCGTGGGTGACGTAGAGGATCGGGATACGCAACTCGTCCCGCAGCCGTTCGATATAGGGGAGGATCTCCTCCTTTCGGGCCGCATCCAGGGACGCCAAGGGTTCGTCCATCAGCAACAGCCGGGGACTGCCCAGGAGCGCGCGGCCGATGGCCACCCGCTGTTGCTCGCCGCCGGACAAGGCGTTCGGGCGGCGCGCCAGCAAATGTTCAAGACCCAAGAGCGCCGTCACCTGGCCGGGTTGGGCGTAGCGCGCCTCCGGCGCCGTGAGCCGGTAGCCGTAGAGCAGGTTCCGCTCCACCGACATATGGGGGAACAATCGCGCGTCCTGGAACACATAGCCGACCCGCCGGTGATTGGGCGCGAGGTCAATGCCCTTCTCGGACTCGAACAGCACCGCGCCTTCGACCACGATACGCCCGCGCGCCGGGGTCAGCACGCCGGCGATCATATTGAGCACCGAGGTCTTGCCGGCGCCGGAGGGACCGAACAGCGCCGTGAGACCGGCCGCCGCGGCGAATCTCACCGCCAGCGGAAAATCCCCCAGCCGCGCTTCCACATCGACGTCGAAGCTCATGACGTGCTCTTGCCGATGATGCGCCGTTCCATCAGTTCGGCGCCCAGCACCGCCACCAGGGACACCGCCACCGACAGGCCGGCGAGGCGCAAGGCCGCATCCTCGCCGCCCGGCGATTGCAGCAGGCTGTAGATGGCGATGGGCAGGGTGCGGGTTTCGCCGGGGATGTTGGAGACGAAGGTGATGGTGGCGCCGAATTCGCCGAAGCTCTTGGCGAAGCTGAGCACCGCGCCGGCGAGAACGCCGGGCAAGGCCAGCGGCAAGGTGATGGTGAAAAACGCCCGCCACCAGCTTGCGCCCAAGGTCCGCGCCGCGGTCTCAAGGCGCCGGTCCACGGCAATGATCGAAAGCCGCATGGCGCGCACCATCAGCGGCAGGCCCATGATCGCTGCCGCCAGAGCTGCCCCGGTCCACTTGAAGGCAATCGTGATGCCGAAAACGTCGTGCAGAAAGCGCCCTGCCGGACCACGCGTGCCGAACAACAGCAGCAGGAAGAACCCGGTCACCACCGGCGGCAGCACCAGCGGCAGATAAACGATGCCGTGCACCAGACTTTTGCCCGGGAACTCCAGCCGCGCCAGCACATAGGCCAGCAGAAACCCCACCGGCAGACTCGCGAGCGTGCCCCACAGGCCCACTTTCAGGCTGAGGAGCACGGCCTCCCACTCGGCGGGCGTGAAATCGAACATCAGCGAAGTATCCCCGCCAATATTTCAGGCGTCTATAGAGGATGAGGTGCCGCGCCATTGACCGCACAGATACGCTGACGCACCGCCGGGCGCGGCGTTTGCTCTGCGCCGTGCTCATAAGCCACCACGCTCAGGCGATCAAAGGCGCGCAGCAATTCGCCGGGCGCCAGCAGGAAGTCGGGATTGCGCGGCCGGCCCAGGCGTTCGTTGCCCTGACCGAAGGTCTCGAAGATCACCACGCCATTGTCCGCGAGGCCGTCCACGATATGAGGGAAATGCGGCCGGTGGAGATAGTTGGTGACCACGATGCCGTCGAAGCGCCGCCCCGCGAACGGCCAGACGCCGGTTTCGAGATCGGCGGCGATAACCTCGGCCGGCGCACCGGTCAGGGCCGAGACATCGAGGTCAGCCGCCGTCATCGTGAATCCGCGCGCTGCCAGGGCGCGGGTATGACGCCCGTGGCCGGCGGCCAGGTCCAGCACCGCGCCGCCGGGCCGGATCAAAGACGCCCAGCGCATCACCCAGGCGGAGGGTGGGAGATCCGGGTCCAACGGTCGGTCGAAACTGGACATGACGCATCCCTTGGGGCCGGTGACGTTTCTCTTATAGTTGGAGCACAAATTTCGTGCAAAATCAGGGGGCTGCCGCGCTTGCGCGCGGTTTGACGCCCTATCCCTAACCCACTAAACAAATTCCATGGCCGCAACACCTTTAAGCCTCGCCGCAGATTTCCCCGCCGCCACCGACGCCCAGTGGCTGAAGCTGGTTGAAAAGGTCCTGGCCGGCGCGGACTTCGACAAGAAGCTGGTGGCCCGCACCTACGACGGCCTCTCCATCAAGCCGCTCTATACGCGCGCCGACTGGCGCGCCGACGGCGACGCTTCGGGCCTGCCGGGTGGCGCGCCCTATACCCGCGGCAGCACCGCGCTTGGCAACACCCTCTCCGGCTGGGACATCCGCCAGGCGCACGGCAGCGCCGACGCTGCCCAAACAAAAGGTGGTGCTGATGCCGTGGCGGTGAACAAAGCCATTCTCGAAGACCTGGAGCGCGGCGTCACCTCGATCCTGCTGCGCAGCAACGGCGCAAATCTCGACCGGGTACTGCAAGGTGTGATGCTCGATCTCGCGCCCGTCGCCCTGGATGGCGCGGCGCTGCCCGCCGCAGAAGCGCTGATGAAACTGGTCAAGGCGCGCGGGCAGCAAAAGGATTTTGCCGGCTGCTTTGGCCTCGACGATCTTGGCAGCGGCGTCACCGATATCGCCGGCCTTGGCGCAGCGGCCGCCGGCATCGCGCGGGATTTCCCGAAAGCGCGCGCCTTCAATGTGCGCGGCACGGTCTATCACGCCGCCGGCGCCGCCGATGCGCAGGAGCTGGGCGCTGCCGTCGCCACGGCCCTGGCCTACCTGCGCGCCATGACCGCGGCCGGCATGAGCATTGACGCCGCCTGCGGCCAGATCGCCTTCACCCTGGCGGCCGACGCCGACTTTTTCCTGTGCATCGCCAAGTTCCGCGCCTTGCGGAAATTGTGGGCGCGGGTGACCGAGGTCTGCGGCGCGGAAACACGCACTGCGCCGGTTTTCGCCTGCACCGCCACCCGCATGATCAGCCGCCGCGACCCCTGGGTGAACGTATTGCGCACCACGGTTGCCTGTTTCGCCGCGGGCGTCGCCGGCGCCGACGCGGTCACGGTGCTGCCTTTCGACGGCAGCGACCTCGCGCGCCGCGTCGCCCGCAACACCCAAATCGTTCTGCAGGAAGAAGCCAGCCTCGCCAAGGTGGTGGATCCCGCCGGCGGCGCCTGGATGTTCGAGCGGCTGACGGAAGACCTGGCGGACAAGGCCTGGACCTTCTTCCAGGAGATCGAGCGCGCCGGCGGCATGGCCAAGGCCCTGCCCCTGGTGGCCGAGAAGATCGCCGCCGTGCAGGCCGAACGCGCCAAAAACATCGCTCGGCGCAAGGACGCCATCACCGGCGTCAGCGAATTCCCGAACGTCAACGAAGCCGACCCCGGGCCGCCGGTCGAGGCGCCGGGCGCCGGCCTCAAGCCTGTCCGCCTGGCCGAAGGCTTCGAGCGCCTGCGCGACCAGAGCGACGCCTTCAAGGCCAAGACCGGCCAGCGGCCGCGCGTCTTCCTCGCCAACCTGGGTTCCGTTGCCGACTTCACCGCGCGCGCCACCTTCGCCAAGAACTTCTTCGAAGCCGGCGGCATCGAAGCCGTGGCCGGCGCCGGCGGCGGCGATCCCGCCGACATGGCGCGCGGCCTCAGGCAAAGCGGCGCGCCGTTCGCGATCATCTGCGGCACCGACGCCGGTTACGGCGAAAGCGCCGCCGCCATCGCCAAGGCCTTGAAGGACGCCGGCGCCAAGACGGTCTATCTCGCCGGCCGCCCCGGCGAATTGGAAGCGGCGCTCACGGCCGCCGGCGTCGATGAGTTCATCTTCATGGGCGGGGATGTGCTGGGCACGCTGATGCGCGCCCACGCCAAACTCGGGGTGCCATCATGAACCGGCAGCAGATCCCCAGTTTCGCCGAGATCGAGCTGTCGTCCTCATCCAATTCGGGACGGCTGGACAGCGCCGAATGGCGCACCAGGGCTGAAGCCCAATTGGGCCATCCGATCACCGCCTGGGAAACGCCGGAAGGCCTCGCGGTGAAACCGTTGTTCACGGCCCAGGACCTCGAGGGCATCGACTTCCTTGATACGCGCCCGGGTATCGCGCCTTTCCTGCGCGGCCCTTATCCCACCATGTATGTCACCCAGCCCTGGACCGTGCGCCAGTACGCCGGATTCTCCACGGCCGAGGATTCCAACGCCTTCTACCGGCGCAATCTCGCCGCCGGGCAGAAGGGCCTGTCCATCGCCTTCGATCTCGCCACCCACCGCGGCTATGACAGCGACCATCCGCGCGTGCACGGCGATGTCGGCATGGCCGGCGTGGCGATCGACTCCATCCTCGACATGCGCACCCTGTTCGACGGCATCCCCCTCGACCAGATGAGCGTGTCCATGACCATGAACGGCGCGGTGCTGCCGATCCTGGCGCTTTATATCGTCGCCGCCGAAGAGCAGGGCGTTGCGCCGGCGCAGCTTTCAGGGACCATCCAGAACGACATCCTGAAAGAGTTCATGGTGCGCAACACCTATATCTTCCCGCCGGCGCCTTCCATGCGGATCATCTCGGACATCTTCGCCTATACCTCGACCAAGATGCCCAAGTTCAATTCCATCTCGATCTCCGGCTATCACATGCAGGAAGCCGGCGCGACCGCCGACCTGGAGCTGGCCTACACCCTCGCCGACGGATTGGAATATGCCCGCGCCGGCCGGAAAGCCGGGCTCGACATCGACAGCTTTGCCCCCAGGCTTTCGTTCTTCTGGGCCATCGGCATGAACTTCTTCATGGAAGTGGCGAAGATGCGCGCCGCGCGCCTGATCTGGGCCAAGTTGATCAAGCAGTTCAACCCCAAGAGCGACAAGTCGCTGGCGCTGCGCACCCACTGCCAGACTTCGGGTTGGAGCCTCACCGCCCAGGACGTCTACAACAACGTGACGCGCACCTGCGTCGAAGCCATGGCGGCCACCCAGGGCCATACCCAGTCGCTGCACACCAACGCCTTCGACGAAGCGCTGGCGCTGCCCACGGATTTCTCCGCGCGCATCGCCCGCAACACCCAGCTGTTCCTCCAGCAGGAGACCGGCACCACCCGCAGCGCCGACCCCTGGGGCGGCAGCTACTATGTCGAACGCCTGACCCATGACCTGGCGGCGCGCGCCTGGGCGCATATCCAGGAAGTGGAAAAGCTCGGCGGCATGGCCAAAGCGATCGAGGCCGGCATCCCGAAACTCCGCATCGAGGAAGCCGCCGCCCGTACCCAGGCGCGGATCGATTCCGGCCGGCAGACGGTCGTGGGCGTGAACAAATACCGCCTCGATGAAAAAGAGGACATCGACGTCCTCAAGGTCGATAATAGCGCCGTGCGCGGCGCCCAGCTCGCCAAGCTCGCCAAGCTCAAGGCCGGGCGCGACGAGGCGGCGCTGCAGGCGGCGCTGGACGCTTTGACCAAAGCTGCTTCGGGCGAAGGCAATCTGCTGGAGCTGTCGGTGAACGCCGCCCGCGCCAAGGCCACGGTCGGCGAGATGACCGCGGCCCTGGAGAAACAGTTCGGCCGTCATGTGGCGGAGATCCGCTCGATCTCCGGGGTTTATCGCAAGGAAGTCGGAGCCGGGTCGAAGACCGTGGAGAAAGTCCTGAAACTGGTGGAAGCCTTCGCCGAGAAGGAAGGCCGCCGTCCCCGCATCCTGGTGGCCAAGATGGGCCAGGACGGCCACGACCGCGGCCAGAAGGTGATCGCCTCCGCCTTCGCCGACCTGGGCTTCGACGTCGACATCGGGCCGCTGTTCCAGACGCCCGGCGAGGCCGCCAGGCAGGCGGTCGAGAACGATGTGCATGTCATCGGCGCGTCGTCGCTGGCGGCCGGGCACCTGACCCTGGTGCCGGCCCTGAAGGCCGAGCTGAAGAAGCTGGGCCGCGAGGACATCATGGTGGTGGTCGGCGGCGTGATCCCGCCGCAGGATTTCGACGCGCTGTATAAAGCGGGTGCGAGCGCCATCTTCCCGCCCGGCACGGTCATCGGCGAGGCCGCCGCCGGCCTGCTCGAAAAGCTCAGCGTCCAGCTTGGCCACTAAAGCGTCATCGAGGGCCGCCGACTACGCCGCCGGCGTGATCGCCGGCGACCGCGCCACATTGGCGCGGGCCATCACCTTGATTGAATCCCGCAATCCGGAGCATCGCGCCGGCGCCCAAGCCATGCTGGTGGAGCTGCTGCCGCGCACCGGCAAATCCTTGCGCATCGGCGTGAGCGGCCTGCCGGGCGCGGGCAAGAGCACCTTCATCGACGCCTTCGGCTGCATGCTGACCGGCCTGGGCCACAAGGTGGCGGTGCTGGCGGTCGATCCGACGTCGTCGCGCAGCGGCGGCAGCATCCTCGGCGACAAGACGCGCATGGCGCGGCTGTCACAGGACCCCAACGCCTTCATCCGCCCGTCGCCCACCGGCGGCGCGCTGGGCGGCGTGGCCCGCGCCACGCGCGAAGCCATCCTGCTGTGCGAGGCCGCCGGCTTCGACGTGATCCTGGTGGAGACCGTGGGCGTCGGCCAGAGCGAGATCACGGTTTCGGAAATGGTCGACTTCTTCATGGTGCTGATGATCGCCGGCGGCGGCGATGAACTGCAGGGTATCAAGAAGGGCGTGTTGGAGATCGCCGACATGATCGCGGTCACCAAGGCCGACGGCGACAACGCCAACCGCGCTGCGGCCACCGCCGCCGACTACCAGCATGCCTTGCGCATCATCACGCCGGCGGGCGCCTTATGGCAGCCACCGGTCGTCACCATCAGCTCGGTCGAGAATCGCGGCCTTGACGGTCTGTGGCAGAAGATTCAATTGCATCGCAAGACGGCGGAAGCGGCGGGTGCCTGGCTCGCGCGGCGCCGCGCCCAGGACATCCGCTGGATGTGGGCGATGGTTGAAGACCGTGTGATGACAAACCTGAAGAGCGACCCGAAGGTCAAGGACGCGGTCGCGGACCTGGAGCGCGCGCTCGCCGCCGGCGCCACCACACCCGGCCTCGCCGCCGAGCGCATCCTCCGGGCCTTTGGAATTCAGAAATGACGTCCAACCGGCGGGCCCAGGCGCGGGTGCTGAAATTCGGCCAACACGTGGCGATCGCCGGCACCCAGATGCTTTTCGGCGCCCTCACCGGCGCCATTCGCCTGGTGCGCGGCAGCCATCCCGAAGGCTGGCGCACATTGCGCTATGGCCTGCACCGCGATGAGGTGCTGGACCACATGGAGCCCAACACCCGCGTGAAGCGCCGCCACCCGGTGGTGTTCTTCCACGGCGGCGGCTGGATGATGGGCACCAAGGATTTCTACAGCCACGACCTGTTGTTCCTGGCCCAGGCCGGACATCCGGTATTCAACATCGAATACCCCAAGGCCCCCGACCATCCCCATCCGTGGATCCTGCGGTCCGTCTTCAGGGCGCTGACCTTCATCCGCCAGAATTTCCCGGACGGCGGCGCCGTGCATCTCGCCGGGGATTCCGCCGGCGGCAATCTTGCGGTCATGGCCGGACTCCTGTGCCAGAATCCGGAATTGCTGACCGTGATCGAGCCCGACGAAGGCCCCTGGCCGGAGATCCTGAGCGTGACGTCGCTTTACGGCGTCATGGACCGGCTCACCTGCCTCAACCCCAACACCATCGTCGGCCCGACCATGATCGAGGCCTATGGCGGGCGCGAGGCCCTGGCCCCGGAGGTCGACCCCCAACACGCCATCACGCCGATGGATGTGAAGTTCACGAAACACCCGCCGTGTTTCCTGACCTGCGGCGAGTGGGACCCCCTGACGGCATCCCACGATATGTACGCCAAGCGCCTCGCGCGCGACGGCCACCGCGTGACCTCAAAAACCTACGCCAAGGCCACCCACGGCTATTTCAATTTCCCGGAGGGTGCCGTGAAAACCGCCTGCCGCCGCGACATGACGGCGTTCCTCAAAGAGATTGAGGACGGGGCGCCATAATTTCTGGCGTTTTGTTTTTGTCATCCTCGCGGCTTCGCCGCAAGGATGGCAAAAAAAGAAAAGCCTAAAACCTACTGGTCTTTCGCCAGGATGCCGTAAAGCTCCGGCCGGCGGTCGCGGAAAAAGCCGAAGGCGGCGCGGTTGCGGCGGACTTCGCCGATATCGAACGTCGCCTGCAACACGCCTTCTTCCGTACGGCCGAACTCCTGCACCTTGTCGCCGCGATGATTGGCGATGAAGGACGAGCCGTAGAATGTCTGGTTCTGCTCGATGCCGATGCGGTTGGCGGCCACCACCGGCACGACGTTGGACACGGCATGGCCGATCATGGCGCGCTGCCACAGGTCCTTGGTGTCGAGGCCCGGGTTATCCGGCTCCGAACCGATGGCGGTGGGATAGAACAGGATGTCGGCGCCCATGAGCATCATGGCGCGGGCGCATTCCGGGAACCATTGGTCCCAGCAGATGCCGACGCCGATCTTGCCGTATCTGGTGTCCCACACCTTGAAGCCGGTATTGCCGGGGCGGAAGTAGAACTTCTCCTCGTAGCCCGGACCGTCGGGGATATGGCTTTTGCGGTAGACGCCCATGATCGACCCGTCGGCGTCCACCATCACCAGGCTGTTGTAGAAATTCTGGCCGTCGCGCTCGAAGATCGAGACCGGGATCGCCACTTTTAGTTTGGCCGCGAGCGGCGCGAGCCTGACCACCACCGGATGCGTCGCCGCCGGATAGGCGCGGTCGAAGTTCTTCTCGGCCTCCTCGCGGCAGAAATAATAGCCTTGCAACAGTTCGGACGGCAGCACCACCTGGGCGCCGGCCTTGGCCGCCTGCTCGATGAAGCCGACGGTCTTGTCGATGTTCTCGGCCATGACGTCGCTGAAGGACGACTGGATCGCCGCCACGGTGACACTGTTGTCTTTGGGGGTCATGAACGCACCTCCGGCTGCTGCTGGGTGATGCAATGGAACGACCCGCCGCCGGTGATCACCGCGCGGGCCGAGAGGCCCACCGTGCGCCGGCCCGGGAACAGTTTGCCGATGGCTTCCACCGCGGCATCGTCGCTGGGACTGTCGTAAAGCGGCACCACGACGGTGGTATTGCCGATATAGAAGTTCATCGGGTTGGCGGGGATGATCTCGCCGTCCTCGTCGGTGATCGCGCCCGGCGACGGAATGGTCATGACCTCGAGCTTACGGCCGTTGGCGTCGCGCGCGGCTTTCAGGGTGGCGATGATGTCCTTCAACGCCTGGGCATTGGGATCGCCGCTGCCGGCCGGCTCCATACAGGCGACGACACCCGGCGCCACGAAGCGCGCAATGTTGTCCACATGGCCGTCGGTGTGGTCGTTGAGCAGGCCTTCGTTGATCCACACCAGGGAGTCGATGCCGAGCGACTCGCGCAGGCGACGCTCGATGTCGGCCTGGGTCAGGTTCGGGTTGCGGTTGGGGTTGAGCAGGCACTGGCGCGTGGTGAGCGCGCAACCCTCGCCGTCCACGTCCAGCGAGCCACCTTCCAGGACCCAGTCGTTGGACCGCGCCGGCACGCCGGCTTTGGCCGCCACCTGGGCCGCCACCTGATCGTCACCGTCGAGCACATATTTCCCGCCCCAGCCGTTGAAGCGGAAGCAGGCCGCCTCCAGGCCCTTCGGCCCGTGCACGAAGATGGGCGCGGTGTCGCGGAACCAGATGTCGCCAAAGGTGGCCGGAACGATCTCGGCGCCGGTGCCGTTGAGGGCCTTGGCCGCCGACGCCACGGCTTCGTCGCCGCAGGCCAGGATGCGCAGGCGTTCGCCGCGGATCCGGCCGGTCTTGGGGTCGACGTCGGCGATGGCCGAGAACAGCGCCGCCACTTCGGCGCGGGCCGGCTCCAGGTCTTCCAGCCACAGGTCGCCATGGCTGGGCCAAGCCGACCACACTGCGCTGTGCCGGGCCCATTCCGCCGGCTGGAGAAAATCGGGTTTGCTCATGAGTCTGGTTCCTAACGGCAAGGCGCCGGCTTTTCAATCGCCGTCGCATGACTAAAGCGGCAGCCAGCCGCCGGCCCACAGCCAGATGGCCGCGAGCGCCATGGACGTCAAGGCCATGGGAACGCCGGCGCGGGCGAAATCGGCAAATGTCAGCCGCACGCCGGTGGCCGCGGCCCGCTCGGCGACGATCAGGTTGCAGAGACTTCCGGTCAGCAGCAGGTTTCCGGCCAAGGTGGTGAGCAGGGCAAGTCCATAGAGGGCGCCCGCCGGAAGGGACGGCCACAACGACAGGATCAGGATGGTGGCCGGCACGTTGCCGATGGTGTTGCTGACCAGGAGCGCGCCGGGGAGCATGGCCGCGAGGCTGTCCGGGCTTATCCCAAAGGCGTTAGCCGATTGCAGGATGTCGGCGGCGATTCCCGTGGCGGCGAAGGACCCCGTCACGACGAACAGGCAGGCGATCAGGAGCAATAGTTGCCAGTCCACGGCGGCGATCATGGCGCGGCTGTGGACCTTGCGGCTGACCATCAACGCTGCGGCAACCGCCAGCGCCATGATCTCGCGCGGCAAGGGCGTCGCGAACAGGCCGAGCAGCATCGCCGTGGCGATGAGCCCCTTGATCGCCTGCGGCCGGTTCAACCGATGGGCCTGCGGATGCGGCGGCAGGGCCGGTTGCGCGAGTTCCTTGCGCCACATCACCCACACCGCGCCGTAGACACACAACAGCGCCGCCGCCGCCGGCGGCCCGCACACCGCCAGGAACGGCCAAAAACCCAAATGCCCAGCCTGTCCGATCAGGATGTTCTGCGGGTTGCCGATCAGGGTCGCCGCCGAGCCGGCGTTGCCGGCCCCCGCCAGCGCCATGAGGTAGGGCTTTGGGTCGAGGCCGCGGGCGCGCAGGCCCAGGCACAGGATGGGCGCCATGGCGAAGACCACGATGTCGTTGACGAGGAGCGCCGACAGCCCGCCCGCCACCGCGACGACCAGGGCGAGCAGGTACTTGGGATGGAGTTCCGCCGCGGCGATGCCGCCGGCGCTGGCGTCATAGACGCCGGCGGCGGAAAACTGCGCCGACAGAATCATGAGCGCGAACATCAGGACAACGGTCGGCGCGTCGATGGCCGTGCCGGCCGCGCCAAACGACATGACGCCGGACGCGAGCAGGAACGCCACCGCCATGACCGCGATGCCGGTCCGGTCCAGCGCCAGCCCCGGCACCCGGCCCAGGGCCATGCCGATATAGGTGAAAATAAAGACGGCCAGAGCTAGGGAGGTGACGACAGTAGGAGTCATTGAATAAAAAGGATGGAATAAAAAGGATGCCGAACAGGAGCATGAATGTCTTCGGGCAGCCTAACAGCCGACCGCCGCTTCGCCTACGCCATGAGCCTGAAGGAGGAAGGCGATTTCGCCGCCGCCGCCGATGTCATGGCGCAGGCGCTGGAGGAGGCGCCGCACTGGGCCGAGGGTCGGTTCACCCTGGCTGAGCTGCTGGCCGCCGCGAGCGATGCCGCGGGCGCCGTGGCCGCTTACCATGCCTACCTTGAGATCGAGCCGGCCGACTCCATGGGCGCGGGCGCGCGGCTGGCGTTGCTGGGCGAGGGCGCACCCGCTTCGCTGCCGGACGCCTATGTCCAGCGGCTGTTCGATCAATACGCGCCGCGCTTCGATTCCGCGCTGGTGGAAAAACTTCACTACCGGGCGCCCGCGTTGCTGCGCGCCGCCCTCGACACGGCTGCTCCCGGCCGGCGCTTCGCCCGCACCTTCGACCTCGGTTGCGGCACCGGCCTCGCCGGCGCCGCTGTCCGCGACCTGACCGGCTGGCTCGGCGGCGTTGACCTGTCGCCCGCCATGATCCGCGCCGCGGAGCGGAAGAAAATCTACGACCGCCTGGAAAGCGGCGACATGCTGAAGGCGCTCGGCGCCCTGGCGCAGCCTTGCGACCTGATCCTGGCCGCCGATGTGCT
Organism: Rhodospirillaceae bacterium; assembly: GCA_041905795.1. GTDB lineage: Bacteria > Pseudomonadota > Alphaproteobacteria > Rhodospirillales > Rhodospirillaceae > SHVO01. Next base: position 177,868 of record JAYRKL010000006.1, read on the forward strand.
GGTCTATTGCGGCGATCTGGCGCCGCTGTTTCAGGAAGTCGCGCGCAAATCGACCGGTCTTTTCGCTTTCACCGTTCAGCGCGCGGACACCGGCGCGTTCAGTCTTGGCCCGGAGCAGCGATTCAGCCACAGCCGCGCCTATATTGAAAATATGGCCGCCGCCCACGGCTTCCAGATGCTGACCCTGGAGAACGCCGTGACGCGCGAGGAGAAAGGCGTGGACGTGCCGGGCCTGCTGGCGATCCTCAATCGAGCGCCAGCGTAACCGCCTTCAGGTAAGCGCTTTCCGGCAATGCCGGATGCACCGGGTGATCGGCGCTGGCGCCGGACACCCTGAGGATGCGCGCCTGGCGGCCGGCGTCCGAAACGCCGCGCGTCACCGCGGCGATGAACTCGTCCAGCGGCGCGTTATGACTGCACGACGCCACGAACAGGAATCCGCCCGGCGCGGTGACGGCGGCGCACAGCCGCGCCAGTTTGCGGTAACCCTTGAGGCCGGCCTGGAGGTCCTTGCGGGATTTCACGAAGGCGGGCGGGTCGGCAATCACCACATCCCACGCGGCCTTGCGCGCGGCCGCCGACTCCAGGAAAGCGAACACGTCGCTGCGTTCGAACTTCGCCGCGCCGCGCGCGGCCTTCGCCGCCAGTTCCAGGGCATGAGCGGAACTGTCGACGCCCAGGACCTCGCGCGCGCCGGCCTTGGCCGCGGCCAGGGCGAAGCCGCCGGTGTGGGTGTACAGGTCCAGCACCGAAGCGCCCCTGGCGAGGCCGGCCACATAGGCGTGGTTATCGCGCTGGTCGAAGAACCAACCGGTCTTCTGGCCCGACAGCAAGTCGGCGTAATAGGTGACGCCGTTTTCCTCCACCGGCACGGGGCCGTCGAGAGACCCCGAGAAACAGCGCACGTCTTCCTTGAGGCCCTCGAGGCCGCGCGCGGCGCTGTCGCCCCGCAGGACGATGGCCTTGGGCGCGGCGATCAGACCGATCGCCGCCGCGATCTCGTTCATCAGCGCGTTCATGCCGGCGGTATTGGGCTGCACCACGAAGACGTCATCGAAGCGGTCGACGATCAGGCCCGGCAGCCCGTCCGCCTCGGCATGGACCAGACGATAGAACGGCCGCGCGAACAGCTTCTCGCGCAAGGCCAGCGCCGCCTTCAGACGTTCGGCGATAAAAGCCGCGTCGATGGCGGCGTCGCCCGCCGCGGTCAGGACGCGCGCCGCGATCAAGGTATGGGAATTGAAGTGGGCGGTGCCGAGGATCTCGCCGCCGGCGTCCGTCAGCGTGACAACGGATCCCGCCGGCAGGGCCTTGGTGGCCGGATCCATCAGGATTTCATTGGAGAACGCCCAGGGGTGGCCGAACTTGACCCGCTTGTGCGCCGCCTTCTGGAATTGAACGCGGGGGTGTTTCATAGGGGCTAAAAGGGTTTCACTACGACCATGAACACGATGACGATCATGAGCAAGGTCGGCACTTCGTTGATCATGCGGTAGAACTTGGCGGGACGCTTGTTCTCGCCGCGCGCGAACTCGCCGCGCCACTTCTCCATGAGTCCGTGCATGGCGAACAGGCCGAGCACGCCGAGCAGCTTCACATGAATCCACCCCAGGGACCAATCGACCACGCCCGGCGTCGCCAGGAGCAAGCCGCCAAAGACCAAAGTTACGGCCGAGGCCGGCCGCATGATGATGCGCAACAGGCGTTCCTCCATGCCCGCGAGCATCGCCGCCGCGTCGGGGCCCGCGCCGACATGGTTCACGAACAGGCGCGGCAGGTAGAGGAGGCCCGCCATCCAGGAGATCACCGCGATGATGTGGATGGCTTTGAACCAGGGGTAAGCGCTGGCAAGAAAATCGGTCATGCTATTTCCACTGCGCCAGGGGCGGCATGCTCATGAGGTAGGCGTCGGGGTTGGCGTCGGTCTGGAACCCGAACTTGGTGCCGCGGTCGTAGACCAGGTTGAATTCGACATAACGGCCGCGCTTGGTGAGCAGCTTGTCCATATCCTCGGGCGTAAAGGCCGCGGCCTTGCGCCGGGCGACGATGGGCGGGTAGGCCGCGAGGAAGGCCTCGCCCACCGACTTCAGGAAGGCGAAGTCCCTGTTCACGTCACCGCTGTCGAGGTCATCGAAAAAAATGCCGCCGACGCCGCGCGGTTCCTGGCGATGGGGCAGGTAGAAATACTTGTCGCACCAGGCTTTGTATTCATCGTAGGCGTCGGGGCGATAGCCGGCGCAGGCGGCGCGCAGCGCGGCGTGGAATTCCTGGGTGTCCTGGTCATAGGGCAGCGCCGGCGTCAGGTCGGCGCCGCCGCCGAACCACATCTTACTGGTCTCCATGCAGCGGAGATTCATATGCACGATCGGCACATGGGGATTGGCCATATGCGAGACCAGCGAGATGCCGGTGGCCGAGAACCGGCCTGCGGAGTCTTTCGCACCCGGGATCTGCGCCATGCCCTGTTCCGACAGCACGCCCCAGACGTGGCTGACGTTGACGCCGACTTTCTCGAACACCTTGGAGCGCATGACCCGCATACGTCCCCCGCCCTTCAGGCGATGGTCCGGGCCGCGTTCCCATTCGGTCTGTTCGAAACGCCCGGCCCCGTCCTCTTTCTCGAAGGCGGCGCAGATGCGGTCCTGGAGATCGCGGAAATAACCGACCGCGGTGGACGCGAAACCGGGAGGTGCTTCCTTCATTTGGCGCTGCTTTCATGGACATGATCGACCAGGCGCGCGACCGCGTCGGGATCGGTTTCCGGCCAGATGCCGTGGCCCAGGTTGAAGATATGCCCGGGCGCCGGGCCGGCGTCGCGCAACACATCGTCAATGCGCCGGCACAATGTGTCTTTGGGCGCGAACAGCACGGCGGGATCAAGGTTGCCCTGCACCGCCTTGTCGGGGCCCAGCAGCTTGCGGGCGGGGCCCAGCGGCACGCGCCAATCGAGGCCGACGACATCCACCGGCAAATCCTTGACCGCTTCCAGATTGGCCATGCCCTGGTTGGCGAAATAGATCAGCGGCACGCCCTTGGCGCGCACATCCTGGAGTCCGGCGACGATCCTCTGCATCGGCGGCAGCGCCACGGCGCGGAAATCCACCGGTCCCAACAGGCCGCCCCAGGATTCGAATATCATCAGCGCCTGGGCGCCGGCGTCGGCTTGCGCCCGCAGGTAGGCGATCATGGAGTCGGCCAGGCGGTCGAGCAGGCGCGCGGTGACAATCGGCTCGGCGTGCACGAAGGCGCGCGGGACCGAGAATTCCTTCGAGGGTTTGCCGCCCACCAGGTAGCAGAACAAGGTGAACGGCGCGCCGCAGAAGCCGATCAGCGGCACATGCGCCGGCAGTTCACGGCGCACCAGCCGCAAGGACTCCATCACGTAGGGCACGTCCTGTTCGGGCACCAGCGTGCGCATCGCCTCGACCTGGGTGAGCGTGCGGATCGGATCGTGGATCACCGGGCCCGGCGCATATTCCAGGCCGACACCCATGCCTTCGATGGGCGTCATGATGTCCGAGAAGATGATCGCCGCATCCAGGCCGAAGCGCCGGATCGGCTGGAGCGTCACTTCCGCCGCGAGATCGGGGCGGTGGGTGAGCGAGGCGAAATCCACCTTCGACCGGACCGCGCGGTATTCCGGCAGATAACGCCCGGCCTGGCGCATGATCCAGACCGGCGTATGGGCGGTTTTCTGGCGCAGGGCGGCGGCGAGGAACGGAGGCAGAGCGGTCATCTAGAGTCCTTTTCCTTGGCCTTTTACTTTGACGCGGCGGCGGCGCGCTTGGCCTGCACCGCGCCGAGAATGGCGGCCGCGCCCAGGCCGAGCAGCGCCTGGGCCGCGCGTTCGCCAAGGACGGCGGCATCGCCGGCCGCGCCGCGCTCTTCGGCCGGAATGAATTGCCGGCCGTCGATCGAGCACACGGCGGCCCGCAGGTGGAGTTGGTCGCCTTCGAGTTTTGCCAGGGCGCCTACCGGCACCTGGCAGCCGCCCTCCAAACGCCGCAGCAAGGCGCGTTCGGCGGTCACGGCAACGCGGGTGGCGTGATGATCCAACGGCGTTGTCCAGCGCGCGGCGGCATCGTCGCCGTCGCGGATGGTGACGGCCACCGCGCCCTGGCTCACCGCCGAGGGGCATTGGTCGAATTCCAAAGGCTGAGTGATGCGCGCGCCCAATGCGAGGCGTTTGAGCCCGGCGCTGGCCAGGATAATGGCGTCATAGCCGCCGTCGTCGAGCTTCTTGAGCCGCGTCGGCACGTTGCCGCGCAGTTCCTGATGGACGAGGTCGGGGCGCAGGCGCGCCAGGAACGCGCGGCGGCGCAGGCTGGAAGTGCCGATGGAAGCACCCTGCGGCAAGGTGTCCAGCTTCAAACCGCCGTGGGTGACCAGCACGTCGCGCGGGTCGGCGCGCTCCAGCACCGCGCTCAGGGCGATACCCTTGGGCAGCGTCGTGGTGAGGTCCTTCAGGCTGTGAACCACCAGGTCCACCTCCTTGTCCAGCAGCGCCCGGTCCAGCTCGGCGGTGAAAAAGCCGCGGCCGTCGGTGGCCCACAGCGGCACCGTCTGGTTGAGATCGCCCTGGGTCTTGATGGTGACGATCTCGACCTCGGGAACGCCGGGCAGCGCGCGCATCTGGCGCGCCACTTCGTTGGCCTGCCACAGGGCGAGGGCAGAGCCGCGCGTACCGATGCGAAGGACGCTCACGCCTCGCCTCCTTCGGGGAGGAAGCGGTACCCGACGCCGCGCACGGTCAGGAAATGCCGCGGTTCGTGGGGGTCGCGCTCGAAAATCTTGCGCAGGCGCAGGATGAAGTTGTCCACGGTGCGTGTGGACGGGAAGGCTTCATAGCCCCAGACCTTTTCCAGAAGATCGTCGCGGGTGATCACCTCGCCCGTCTTCTCAGCCAGCACTTTCAGGATCATGGCTTCCTTTTCGGTGAGATCGTAGGTCTGTCCGTCCCAGGCCTGAGCCTGGAAGGTACGGAAATTGGCGCTGTTGCCGGCGAATTCCAGCGTGTCGCCGGCCGCCGCATCGCGCGGCGCCAGGGAATTCTTGTACCACTGCCAGCGCCGCAGGATCGCGCGCACGCGCAGCAGGAATTCCTCCAGGTGAAACGGCTTGGTGAGATAGTCGTCGCCGCCGGCTTCCAGGCCCCGCACACGGTCCTGCGGATCGCCGCGCGCGGTCAGGAACAGGACCGGCGTGTTGCGGCCTTTCTCGCGCAGGGCCTTGCACAAGGCGAAGCCGTCCATCTGCGGCAGCATCACGTCGAGCACCAGCAGGTCATAACCGCCCGCGAGCGCCTTCTCGAGACCCAGCCTGCCGTCGTGCGCCGTGTCGGCGGCATAGCCTTCGGCGCGCATGTTCTCGGCCATGCCCTCGGCCAGGTGCAGGTCGTCCTCGACGACCAGGATGCGGTGCTCTTCGCTCATGCCGCCGCCCGCGTATTGGGCCAGGTGACGGTGAAAGTAGCGCCTTTGCCGGGACCCTCGCTGCCGGCGCGCACATCGCCGTCCTCGAAATGCATGAACCGCTGCACGATATAAAGGCCGAGGCCGGTTCCGGCGGCGTCGCGTCCGCCGGCGGTATCCAGGCGGAAGAACTTCTCGAACAGCTTGGGGCCTTCGGCCGGCTCGAATCCGATGCCGGTATCGCGCACCGCCAGTTCGACGCCGGCGCCGGTCGCGCGCGCGCTGACGTCCAGGGAACCGCCGCCGGTCGGGCCCATGGCGGCAATGGCGTTCTCGATCAGGTTACGGAGCACGCCATCCACGGCCATGGGGTCGGCGGTGATCTCGAGAGCGGCGGGCACCGACAGGTGTACGGTGATGTTGCCCCGGCGCGCGGCGTCGTCCAGGTGCGCAACCACGTGGCGCACGGCTTCCGCCAGGAACAGGCGCTCGCGATTGAGCTGGACCCGGCCGCGGTCGAGGCGGGCGCTGTCCAGGATCTTGGAGACCATGTTCTCCATGCGCCGCAGGTCGTCGAGCATGCGCTGGGACAACTGCTGGATCCGCTCCGGCGACAGCTGGCGCAGCAACATGGTCTCCAGGGAGAGTTGCAGGCTGGCGATGGGCGTCTTGAACTGGTGCGACACCATGGCCAGGAAATTGTCCTGTTTCCTGCGGATCGCCGTCTCGCTCGACAACCCGCTCCACAGCACGGCGATGGCGCAGGCCTGCACCAGGAGGAAAAACCCGCCTTCCCAGGCGTATTGGGTGGTGCGGGCGGTGGTGACCTGGTCGAGGTCCTGCAGCGCTTCCGGCGCCAGCGTGACCTTGCCGGAGTCGATGCGGGCATGGGGGAAGATGGCCGCGATATCGGCCGGCGCCGATCCCCGGTCCAGCAGCCGCTGCGCCGCCAGCATGTCGTAGCCGTAGACCATCTTCATGGCCGTGGCGTTGACCAGGGCGTTGGCGCGAATGTCGTAGAACCACCAGCCCACCTGCACCACGGAGAAGACAAGCAGCCCCATGATGGTCAGATGCAGAAGGCGCGGCGGGTTCGCGGAAAAACGCATGCGGCGATTTATCCTGCGAGCACTTCGCCGAGGCCTTGGGCGAACCGGGTAATCTCGGCCGGCGTATGGACCAGCGACAGGAACATCACTTCATAGGCCGAAGGCGCCACATAGATGCCGCGGTCGAGCAGGCCGTGGAATATGGCCTTATAGCGTTCGCCGGCGCCGCCATCCAAAGCCTCGGCCGAGCGCACGGCGCCGGCCTGCAAGGCGATCCAGCCGATAGAGCCCACGCGCACGAAGCCGCAGGGAGACGTGGCGGCCTTCAGCACCGGCGCCAGTTCGGCTTCCAGCTGCGCCCCCAGTTCTTCCAAGCGCGCGAAGGCCTTCTCTTGCTCCAGCACCTTGAGGGTCGCGAGGCCCGCCGCCATGGCGACCGGATTCCCCGACAGCGTTCCGGCCTGATAGACCGGCCCTTCCGGCGCGATGTGTTTCATGATCGCCCGCGATCCGCCGTAAGCGCCCACCGGCAAGCCGCCGCCGATGATTTTGCCGAAGGTGGCGAGGTCGGGCGTGATGCCGTAGAGCGCGGCGGCGCCGCCGAAGCCGACGCGGAACCCGGAAATCACTTCGTCGAAGATCAGGAGCGCGCCGGAGTCCTTCGTGAGCTTGCGCAGCAGCTGAAGGAATTCGGGGCGCTGCAGGAGCAGGCCGTTGTTGGCGGGGATCGGCTCGATGATCACCGCGGCGATCTTGCCGCCTTCGGCGGCGAACAGGGCCTTGAGACTGGCTTCGTCATCCAGCGGCAGCACGCGGGTGAGCGTCGCGAAGTCCGCCGGCACGCCGGCCGACGACGGCTGGCCATGGGTGACAAGGCCGGAGCCCGCGGCTACCAGCAGGTGATCGGCATGGCCGTGATAGCAGCCGGAGAATTTGACGATCAGGTCACGGCCGGTGGCGCCGCGCGCGAGGCGGATGGCGCTCATGGTGGCTTCGGTGCCGGAGGAGACGAAACGCACCTGCTCCAGGCCGGGATAGGCGGCAACGACTCTTTCAGCGAGTTCGACTTCGCCCTTGCACGGCGCGCCATAGGTCATGCCCAGGGCCGCGGCCTCCTGCACGGCTTTCACCGCCGCCGGGTGGCTGTGGCCGAGGATCAAGGGGCCCCAGGAGCCGACGAAATCCAGATATCTCCTGCCGTCAGCGTCGGTGGCATAAGCGCCCTGGGCAGAGGCAAAGAACCTGGGCGTGCCGCCCACGGCGCGGAAGGCGCGCACCGGCGAGTCCACCCCGCCCGGAATCACCCGGACCGCGCGTTCAAACAAGGCTGCGTTGGTGGTGCTCAAGGTTCTTCCTTCAGGTTTGGTGTTGCGCCCGCTGTCATTGGCGTGGTCGATACCACACGGGTCCCACCCGGGGCCAAGGCTTCCTCGACCCCGCGCATATACGCCTGCACCGCCTGGGCGCCGGCTTCCGTGGCCAGCACGCGCAGGCCCTTGATGGGCGCGTGGGCGAGCTTGCGGGCAAAACTTTCCGCCCATTGCCTGAGCGCGTCGGGATCGTCGTGCTTGGGAAGACGCTTCAGGCTTTCCGCCGCCAGGGCCTGGTAATGGTTGCCCATCTGCTGGATCAGGGGCGCGGCCTCGCGCACGGCGTAATCGCGGCGCAGGCGATCCAGATGCTCGTCGATCGCCAGCCGTGCCGAGGCCAGTTCTCCCAGGCGTTCGTTACGGCCCTCCACGGCTTCGGCGATCACGCTGTCCATGCCGATGCGGTGGATGCGTTCAAGAGCGCCCGCGGCCGGATCGACGTTGGGCGGCACGCCCAGGTCGACGATCAGCACCCCGCGGCCGGAGGCGTTGGCCGCGATCCGGGTGACGGCCGGCACATCCAGCACCGGCTCGGCGCCGCCGACGGCGGTGACGATGGCGTCGACCACGCCGGGATCAGCTTTGAAGGCTTCGAGGGTCACGGCTTCGGCGCCGATTTCGGCCGCGAATTCCTTGGCGGTTTCAAAGGTGCGGTTGACCACCAGCAGCGGCAAACCGGCGGCGGCAAAGACGCGCCCGCATTGACGGGTCATGGGCGAGATGCCGACGATCGCCACGCGTCCCATATCGCCGGCGAGATGCGCATTCACCCGGCGTACCGCGAAACCCGAAAGCGATTCCGCGTTGGCCGGGCGGCTGGCCTGCTGGTGCACGGTCTGGGCGGCCTTGAGCGCCTCGTTGAAAATGAAATCCAGCTGCGGGCCGCAGGTGCCGGCCGCGCGCGCGGTTTGCCAGGCGATGCGGACTTGGGCATAGATCTCGCGTTCGCCGGCCTGGGCGGAATCCAGGCCCGCGGCCACCAGGAACAAGTGCTCGATGGCGCCGTCGCCGGCCCAGGCGCGGAAGATCTTGCGGGTCTCGGTCGGGCCTTCGCCCAGGGCCGCGCCGATCTTGTCGCGGCACGCCTGCACGGCCACGGCGTCCTCGTCCGCCACCATGAACTCGATGCGGTTGCAGGTGCCGATATAGGCCAGTTCCGCCACGCCGGTGGCGCGGGCGATCTCGGCCAGGCGGCTTTCCAGGTCGGCTTTGGGCAGGGCCAGGCGGCCCAGCTTGTCGACGCCGGCGGTCTTATAAGACGCGCCGATAAGGGCGAATCGATTCATGGCGGGGTGGTAGCATAGGCTCACGGGCGCTATGTCACAGCCATGTCATGACGGGCTTGTGAGGGCCGGCCTCTTGCTAGAGCATTTTCCGATGAAGTGGATACCGGTTCATCGCAGAAAATGCGACCAAACCAAAAAAGATTAGAGCATGATCGCGATTCAATATGATTCGATCATGCTCTAGTCTCTAAATTATTGATATAAAGTCATTTTTTATCTTTTAACAGGAACCCTCCGTGGCGCATCAACGGCTCGCGATCGTGGTTTTCAATCTGGGCGGCCCGGACAGCCCTGAGGCCGTGCGCCCGTTCCTGTTCAACCTGTTCAACGACCCCTGGATCATCGCCCTGCCCCAGCCGCTGCGCTGGCTGATCGCCACCGTCATCTCGCGCGGCCGCGCCGAGAAATCCAAGGGCTACTACGCCAAACTCGGCGGACGCTCGGTGCTGCTGGATGAGACCCGCGCCCAGGCGGCGGCGCTGGAAGCCGCCGCCAAGGACCTCGCCGCCGATGTGCGCGTGTTCGTCTATATGCGCTACTGGAACCCGATGGCGCGCGAGGTGATGGGCGAACTGAAGGCCTGGCGGCCGACGCGGGTGGTGGTGCTGCCGCTGTACCCGCAGTTCTCGACCACCACCACCACCACCTCGTGTGAACTGCTGGAACGCGAGGCGCGCCGCCAAAGCCTGGACGTGCCGCTGGAAACCCTGTGCTGCTACCCGTGCGCCGACGGCTTCATCGATCCCATGGTCGATGCGGTGCGCGCGGCCCATGCCGACGCGCACGCGACGGGCAAGAAACCGCGCGTGCTGTTCTCGGCCCATGGCCTGCCGGAAAAGACCATCGCCCGCGGCGATCCCTATCAATGGCAGGTGGAACAGTCGGCCGCCGCGATCGTGGCCAAACTCGGCATCCCCGATCTCGATTGGTCGATCTGCTACCAAAGCCGCGTCGGCCCGGTGGCCTGGATCGGTCCCTCCACCGAAAGCGAGATCACGCGCGCCGGCCGCGACGGCGTGCCGGTGATCCTGGCGCCGGTGGCTTTCGTCTCGGAGCACGTCGAGACCCTGGTGGAGCTGGATGAGACCATGCGCGAGCTGGCCGCCGAAACCGGTGTGCCGCTCTATATCCGCCTGCCGACCGTCCGCACCGAGCCGCGGTTCATCGCCGCCCTCGCCGGGCTTGCGGAATTCCTCAAAGGAAAAGCGACGCCGTGCTCGGCGTCGGGGAAACGCATCTGTCCGGCAAAATTCAGCCGTTGCCCGATGCCATCCTGAGAGCGAATCGCCTTTGTGCGATCTTTGGCGGGCTGGAATATATTACAGCGCGGCGGAGCGCCTGCGCGCGTGTTGCGATTTTTTGTATGACGAGAGCCTGGAGAATGCGGCGATACGGTTGGGGAGTTGTCTACGCCGCGCTCGCCTGCGGCCCGGCCGCACGCGCCGCCGAACCGGCGGCCCAGGCGAAGGCATCGACCCCGGTGGCGGCCAGCGTCGCCAGGTACAAGACCGACATCGCCGGCGCGCCCGGCAAGGACATCCTCGACCTCATCAAGAGAACCTCCCAGCTCCTGGCCCTCAAGGACAAGCCGCCCGCCACCGTCGCCGCCCTGCGCCGGCGCGTGGCGGAGGACGAGCAGCGCTTCCGGGAGGTCCTGGAATCGCAAGGGTATTACGACGCCAAAGTGGAGAGCGTCCTCGCCGCCGACGGCGACACGGTGCAGGTGACGATCACCATCGCACCGGGCGAACGCTTCGCCGTCACCGGGTTGGACCTGCGCCTCGACCGCGAAGTATCGGACGCGGCGGTGCTGGCGGACAGAACCTACGAGACGCCGCTCAAGAGGCTGCTCGGCAAACCGGCGCAGGCCGACGCCGTGATCGCGGCCGAGGACGGCGCCATCGCCGCCTTGCGCGATCTCGGCTTTCCCTTCGCCCTGCGCGGCGACCGGGAAACTGCGGTCGATCATGACGCCCACGAGGTCAAGGTCGTGCTGCCCGTCAAACTGGGCCCGCGCGTCGTGTTCGGCGAGGCTGTGTTCACCGGCCTCGACAAGGTCCATGAAGGCTATATGAAGCGCTCGGTGCCCTGGACGCCGGGCACGCAGTTCGACTTCAGCCGCCTGGAGGATTTGCGCCGGTATTTCGTGGACTCCGGGCTGTTCGCCTCGGTGAAGGTCGCGCCCGCCGACGCCAGCGACATTGCCGACGGCGCACCGCTCGATGTCGACGTCGCCGTCGTCGAGGGCGCGCAGCGCTCCATCACCCTCGGCGGCGACTATGCGCGTGACCAGGGCTTCGGCGGTTCCGCCGGCTGGACTCACCGCAACCTGTTCGGCGGCGGCGAGAAACTGGACCTCAAGCTGGACGTTAGCCAGATCGAACAGACCGCCGGCGCGATCTTCGAGAAACCCAACTTCCTACGGCGCAACCAGACCCTCAAGCTGTCGCTGGGCGCGAAGCGCTCCGACACCGAGGCCTTCGAAGGCTGGAGCGGCACGTCGACCGCCGGTCTCGAACGGAAATTGGGGACCGACTGGATCGTCGGCGCGGGCGTAAGCTTCGACGTCTCCGACCTCACCCAGAATGGCGTATCGAGCCGTTCCACCCTCGCCGGCCTGCCGGTCACAGCCGTGCGGACTCCGGGGGTCGCCGCCCGCTCCGTCGCCACTTATTTCGTCGACCAGACCGAGGGCTGGCGCCTGACCGCGGCGGCCACGCCCTATACCGGTGAATACCGCGGCCGCGCCACATTCCTGCGCACCGAGGCGGAAGGCGATGCCTACATCCCGCTCGACCAACGGCAATGGACCGTGCTGGCGGCGCGCCTCAAGGTCGGGACCATTGTCGGCTCGGGGATTGCGCACATACCGGCGGACAAACGCTATTACGCCGGCGGCGGCGGTTCGATCCGCGGCTTCGGCTACCAGCTGGTCAGCCCCATGGACGCCGACGGCACACCGCTCGGCGGACGCAGCCTTCTCGAGTCCAGCCTGGAGATGCGTTTCCGGATCGTGGAGTCCATCGGCGTGGTGCCGTTCGTCGACGCCGGCGGCGTTTCGCCGTCACCGGTTCCGGCCAAGGACATGCGCGTCGCCGTCGGCGCCGGCATCGGCCTGCGCTACTACACCAGCGTCGGCCCCTTGCGCGTGGACTTCGCGCTGCCGGTCAATCCCCGC
>JAYRKL010000033.1:0-23756 GCA_041905795.1 Rhodospirillaceae bacterium
AGTCTCGTGCGTGATTTAAGAATCACGCACGAGACTCTAACGTATTGTTTGGTCGCATCGTTTCTGCGGAAAACCGGTATCCACTTTTCCGCACGATGCTCTAGACCACGATCAGCACGTCCTCGCCGCCGCGCTTGATGAACAGAGCCACCTGGCGCTTGGATTGCAGGGCTTCGTCCAGTTCCTTGACGTCCTTCACCGCGGTCCGGTTGACGGCGACGATGACGTCCTTCGGACGCAGGCCCACCTGCCAGGCCGGACTTTCGCGCTCGACGTCAACGATTTCCACGCCGGCGCCGGCGGAGGCTTTGCTGGGGGCAGCGCCGTTGCCGGCGAATTTCGCACCCTGAAGGGTCGGACGGTCGTTCACCGCCGCGGTCAGCACCGCTTTGGCTTCCTTCTCGATGGTCAGCGACAGGTCCTTCCTGGCGCCGCCGCGCAGCACCGTGAACTTGAGGTCGGTGCCGACCGGGGAAAGGCCCACACGATTTCGCAGCGCGCTGGCGCCGGAGATCGGGGCGCCGTCGATGGCGACCACGACGTCGCCGGTCTTGACGCCGCCGCGATCGGCCGGGGTGTCCTTCTCGACCCGCTCGATCACCGCGCCGCCGATCTGGTTGACGGCCAGGCTCTTGGCGAGTTCGGGGGTCAGGTCCTGGATCTGCACGCCGATGCGGCCGCGCTTCACTTCACCGTATTTGGTCAGCTGGGCGACCACCGACTGGGCCATGGAGGTGGGCACGGCGAAGCCGATGCCGACGTTGCCGCCGCTGGGGCCCATGATGGCGGTGTTGATGCCGATCAGTTCGCCCTTCATGTTGACCAGGGCGCCGCCGGAATTGCCCGGGTTGATGGAGGCGTCGGTCTGGATGAAGTCTTCATAGCCTTCGATGGCGAGGCCCGAGCGGCCCATGGCCGAAACGATCCCCGAGGTGACCGTCTGGCCGAGACCGAAGGGGTTGCCCACCGCGATCACGAAATCGCCGACCTTCATGGCGCCGGAATCGCCGATCGGCAGTTCCGCGAGGTTGTCGGCGTCGATCTTGAGGAGGGCGATGTCGGTGCCTTCGTCGCTGCCGATGACCTTGGCGGTGAATTCGCGCCGGTCCTTCAGCGTGACGGTGATCTCGCTGGCGTTGTCGACCACATGATGGTTGGTCATGATGTAGCCCTTCTTGGCGTCGACGATGACGCCGGAGCCGGACGCGGTGCGGGCGCGGGGCTTCTGGCGCTGTCCGCCGCCTTGGCCGTTGGAGCCTTCGGGCAGGTTGAAGAACCGCCGGAACTCCTCGGGGATCTGCTGCTGCGCGCCCGGGCCGCCGTCATTGTCGTCCGAGGTCTTTTCCTTGACCGCGACGTTGACGACGGCAGGCGTGACGCGTTCGATCACCGGCGCCAGCGACGGCACGCCGGCGGCCTGGAGCGCGGCCATGGAGGTCTCGGCCTGCGCCTTTGGCAGGACGTTCTTTTCGATGAATTGGGGGGCGGCGAAAGCGAATGCAGCGCCGGCAGCGGCGGCCGGGAACCAACGAAGCATACGGGCTGTCATGGAATGTTTTCCTGTGGCCTGGAGTTTGGATTCGACGCGGCGGTTTTTGGTCCCGCCAATCTCGCGAATAAATCTGTTCCTCGCACCGACCTCAGACAATCCCCGGTAACAGCGACGTAATGGATTTTACAGCTGCGTAATCTCGCGGAAGGTGCCGCGCGATGCCGCTGGCCGGAAACCCAAGGATCTCATTGTCCCTGGTGCAATGAGTTCCGTTGCCGGTTCGGCTGGGCTATAGTGCGGCCATGCCCGTGACCTCGATCACCTCCCAGGCCAGCATGACTTCGGTTCAGGCGAACCGGGGCGCCAAAGGCCCGAAGCCCGCCAAGACCATCACCGCGGCGCCGTTCACGCCGGCGGCGCAGAAGCAGGCCAATGTCATCAACACCGGCCGCACGCCGGTGCGCGGCGGCAAGATCGACATCACGGCCTAAGCCCTACCAGGGAATGTCCAGGTTGGCGTTGTCGACGAAGGCGATGCCGCCTTTGCCGCTGCGTTTGCCCACCACGTCGGCGATGCCGCGCACGCTGGTGGCGACATCCAGCACGGCGTTGGGGCCGCCGATCTCGGTCCGTACCCAGCCGGGGTGAACGGCGAGGAAGGTCTGCGATTTCCTTTGCCGCGCGGCGAAGCTCTTGAACAGGCTGTTCAGGGCGGCCTTGCTGGCGCGGTAGATCTCCGTGCCGCCGGTATTGGCGGCGTTGCTGCCCAGCACCGAGGTCATGACCGCGATGGTGCCGGTGGGCGTGACCAGGTCGGCCAGGGCCTCGACCACACGCATAGGGCTGAGGGTGTTGGTCAGCATGACGCGATTGAAGTCGTCGGTCGTCACAGTACGGCTGGTGTCGGCGCGGTTGTTCATCATGCCGGCATTGACGAACAGGAGATCGAAGCTCCGGCCCGCAAGGTGCTCGCGCAGCGCGGCAATTTGTTCGGGCAGGTTGATGTCTAAAGTCTCAACGGTGACGCCCGGCACCTTGTGCAGGTCGGGAGCGGGGCCGCGTACGGTGCCGGTGACCTTCCAGCCGCGCGCCGTGAATTCCTGCGCCAATCCCAGGCCGATGCCGCGCGAGGCAGCGACGATCAGGGCGGATTTCCCGGCCATGGCCTACGCCAGTACCTCATGGGCATCGGGGTGCCGGCGAAACCAGGCCACGGCATAGGAGCAGACCGGCACGATCTTAAGGTTCTGCGCTCGGGCGTACTCCACCACTTCGCCCATCAGCCGTCCGGCAGCACCGGTGCCCCGGGCCTCCGTGGGGGTTTCGACATGGGAGATGGTCACCACATCGCCGGCCTTGCGGTAGGCGGCGAAGGAGATGTGACCATCCTCGGTCAGTTCAAAGCGGCCACGATCGGTATTGTCGGCAAAGGCGGGGGCCTGGGTCATGGACTATCCCGGAAAGCATATGTCATGCGCATAAACGATAGGGCGGCGGCGGTGGCGCTTCCAGGCAATTTATGATGCAATCCGGCGTATTCAAGTTAAGGAGCACTCTTCGTGGGCAAGCTGCAGGATAAAGTCGCGGTGGTCACCGGCGCCGCCGGCGGCATCGGCAAGGAAATCGCCATCGCTTTCGTCCGGGAAGGCGCCAAGGTCGCGATCGCCGACCTCAACGGCGCGCAGGCCGCCGCCACCGCCAAGGAACTGGACCCCAGCGGCAAGCGCGCGCTCGGCGTCGCCATGGACGTGGGCAACGAGGCGGCCGTCGATACCGGCATGGGCGAGGTACTCAAGACCTTCGGGCGCATCGACGTGCTGGTGAGCAACGCCGGCATCCAGCATATCGCCGCCATCGACGAACTCGAGTTCTCGGCCTGGAAAAAGCTCATGGCCGTACACCTGGACGGCGCCTTCCTCACCACCCGGGCGGCGCTGAAAGCCATGTACAAACAGGGCGACGGCGGCAGCATCATCTACATGGGGTCGGTGCACTCGAAGCTGGCGTCGCCCTTGAAGGCGCCTTACGTCACCGCCAAACACGGCCTCTTGGGCCTCGCGCGTGTGGTCGCCAAGGAAGGCGCCAAGCATAAGGTGCGCGCCAACGTCATCTGCCCGGGTTATGTCTGGACGCCGCTGGTGGAGAAACAGATCCCCGAAACCGCCAAGGCGCGGGGCATCACCGAGGAACAGGTGGTCAAGGACGTGATGCTGCGGGACACCGTGGACGGTGAATTCACCACCACCGCCGACGTCGCCGCGGCGGCGGTATTCTTTGCGTCGTTCGAGTCCAACGCACTGACGGGACAGTCGCTGATCGTCAGTCACGGCTGGTCGATGGAGTGACATGAGCCCACGACTTAGCGCAGCTAAGTCGTTCTAGGGCGAATGTCATCCCCCGGCTTGACCGGGGGATCCAGCGTTCCGAATGCGATAGTTGCGCCCTCCGCTTTGGCATTGACGCCTTTCGGCGTCAAACGGGTCAAGCCGGAAGGTGACGGAAGCGGCGGGGCTTACGTCAGCCGTCCGAACCACATCATCGACAGCAGCGCCGCCACGGCGGTCAGAACCACGGCCACGCCGGCGAACAGGGCGGTTATTTCGGTCTTCTGGGTCTCCATCACCAGTTTGGTGGTGAGGCTCTTGTAGATCTGCTTCAAGTCCGCGCCCGAGCTGGCGCGGAAGTATGAGCCGCGGGTGATCTCGGCCACCTGTTTCAAGGTGTCCTCATCCAGGCGCACCTGCATGGTGCGACCCTCGAATTCCACCGTGCCGCCGCCTTCGGTGCCGAACCCGACGGTGAACACCCTGACACCCTTGTTGGCGGCGATCCGCGCGGCCTCGATGGGATCGGCGCCGGCGTTGGTGGAGCCGTCGGACATGAGGATGATGATGGCGTTCTTGTAGGAGCCCGGCGCCACCGGCAGAACGGCCTCGGGCTCCGCCTTGGGCGCCTGGCCCAGGGGTGCGCCGCCCAGGCGAAGGGGCCGGCCGGCGTCGCTGCGGCCTCGGCTGATGTCGCCGCGGAAGCCGCCGACGTCGATGTCGGCGTCGGGGAAAATCGATTTCAGCGCCACCAGGATGCCGCTGCCCACGGCGGTGAAGCGCTGCGGTTCCAGGCGATCCACCGCCGCCAGCAGATCCTCGCGGTTCAAGGTCGGCGCCTGCATCTCCATGGCCGAGGTCGAGAACGCCACCAGGCCGATGCGGGCACCGGGCGGCTGCTCGCTGATGAAATCCCGCGCGGCGATCTGCGCGGCGGTGATGCGCTTGGGCGCCACGTCGCTGGCCCGCATGGAACCGGAGACATCCATCGACAGCACGATCGTCTCGCGCTGCGAAGGCAGGGTAATGAGGGCCGCGGGGCGGGCGAGGGCGGCGATCAGGAAGGTCAGGCCGAGCAGGAACAAAAGCGGCGGCACATGGCGCCGCATCCGGTTGCCGGGGCCTTGCGCCTGTTTCACCAGGCCGAGACTGGCGTAGCGCAGCGCGGCCTTGGTCCGGTAGCGCAGCACCAGCACATAGGCGGCCAGCAGAGCCGGCACCGCCGCGAGGAACCACAGCATCTGGACTGCCAGGAAACTCATGCCGGGAAAGCCTATCACCTCCCAGGACCCGGACCTAGAGCATGATCGAGTCATATTGAATCGCGATCATGCTCTAATTTTTTGGTTTGGTCGCATTTTCTGCGATGAACCGGCATCCACTTCATCGGAAAATGCTCTAGCTTCTCCGCATCCGGAAAGCCTGCGGAAACCTGTGCGTCAGATGCGTGCCGCCGGAGCCTTACGCGTGACCTCCGGCGGCGCATAACGCGATAGGAAATCCCGGCTGAAGCCGATAGAAAAGCAGGAAGGGGAAGGGGCTGGCACTTGCGATCCAACCGTCGCACCGTCGCCGATGTGATCGTCGCCATGCTGGAGGCCCAAGGTGTTGCGCGGGCCTACGGCGTGTCGGGCGAGAGCTATCTGCCGCTCCTGGACTCCCTGGGCCGCAGTTCCATCGACGTCGTGACCTGCCGCCATGAGGGCGGCGCGGGATTGATGGCGGTGGCGGAGTCGCGCCTCACCGGCCGGCTCGGTGTCTGCACCGTCAGCCGCGGCCCGGGTTCCGCCAACGCCGCGCTGGCCATGGTGACGGCGGCGGAAGACGCGGTGCCGTTCCTGCTGCTGGTCGGCCAGGTGCCGAGGGATCATCTGCGGCGCGGCGCGTTTCAAGAGTTGGATTACAGCAAGTTCTTCGCCGGCACGGCCAAGTGGAGCGCCGAGATCACCGATCCCGCGCACACCGGCGCGATCATGGCCCAGGCCATCGCCGCGGCCTGCGGCGGCACGCCTGGCCCGGTGGTGGTGGCGCTGCCGGAAGACGTGCTGGGCGAAAGCGCCGACATGGCGCTTCCGCCGCCGTTCACGGCGGCTGTCATTGCACCGCCGCCGGAAGCCGTCGCCCAGGCCGTGCATCTCCTGAACCGGGCCAAGGCACCGCTGCTGGTGGCGGGCGGCGCGTTCACCTATGGCGACGGCCGCGAACGCCTGCGGCGCGCGGCGGAAGCCCTGAACATTCCGGTGGCGGGCAGCTTCCGGCGCTTCGACCTGTTGCCGACCGCGCATCCCCTGTGCGCCGGCGAACTGGGGTTCTTCACCACCGCGGCCCAGCGGACCGCCTATGCGGAAAGCGACCTGGTCCTCGCCGTCGGTACGCGCCTCGGTGACTTGTCGACATTCGGATATGAATTCCCGGCCAGCAACCAGACGCTGGTTCATGTGCATCAAGACGCCGCGCAACTGGGCCGCAATTTCGCGCCGACCGTTGGGGCTGCCTGTGACGCCGTCTTGTTTGTGGAAGCGCTTGCCGGTGCCGCCAAGCCGCACGACGGGACCTGGGCCAAACAGCTCCATGACCTCTATATGGCGCGCCACCGTTGGACACCGCGCACCGCCGACGACGGCGTGGTGTTCGGCAATGTCATCGCCGGGCTGAGTCCTTATGCGGCCAAGGACTGTCTGTTCGCCATGGACGCCGGCATCAGCCCCGCGATGCTGTACCGGCATTTCCCCATCGGCCCGGAGCAGCGCGTGCTGTGCCTGGTGACCGGCTCCATGGGGTTCGGCATCCCGGCGGCCACCGCGGCCGGCTTGCAATTCCCCGGGCGGCAGATTGTCTGCCTGATCGGCGACGGCGGCTTCCTCATGGGCGGCAACGAACTGGCGGTGGCCGCCGAACGCAAGCTTCCGCTCAAGATCATCCTCGCCAACAACAACAGCTATGGCGCCATCCGCGTCAACCTGGAGCGGGCTTTCCCGGGCCGGCGCACGGCCACGGACCTCGTCAATCCCGATTTCCAGCTGATCGGGCGGGCCTACGGCGCCAAGGTCTTCAGGATCGCGCGCGAAGGCGACATCGCGCCGGTGCTGGCGGAGGTCTTTGCCCACAAGGGGCTCGCCTTCGTCGAGGTCGCCACCAGCCTGTCAACCGCCTTGCCGGCCCCGAAATAGCCTTGAGCGGCCCCTTCCGCCGCGCCACAGTAAGGCAGGGATTCCTTTTTATAAGGGGCTTGGTCATGGGGCATCGGACCGTTTTCACTTCCGCCGTGAAATTCCTTCTGGCCACGGCCGCCGCGCCGCTGGCGGCCTCGGCGGCGGACGCGCCCAAGCCGGGCATGATCGGGTTCAAGCCCGCCAGCGAACAGGCCCAACGCGCCCTGGAAGCCAAGTTCGACGCGCAATTGAACGCAAATGACCTGCGCGCCTGGATGGAACGCATGTCCTCGGCGCCCAATCACCTGGGCTCGGCCCATGACAAGGCGAACGCCGACTTCATCCTCGCCAAGTTCAAGGAGGCGGGCTGGGACGCGCGCATCGAAACCTTTTATGTGGCCTATCCGACGCCCAAGACCGTGTCGGTGGAGATGGTGGCGCCCACCAGCCACAAGGCGACATTGACCGAAGGCCCCGTGCCCGGCGACCGCACCTCGACGCAGGTGGCCGATGAACTGCCGGCCTATACCGCCTTCGGCGGCGACGGCGATATCACCGCGGACGTGGTGTACGTCAACCAGGGTATGCCCGCCGACTACGAGATGCTGGCGCGCAACGGCATCGACGTGAAGGGCAAGATCGTGGTGGCCCGGTACGGCGGCGGCTGGCGCGGGCTGAAACCCAAGCTGGCCCAGGAGCACGGCGCGGCCGGCTGCATCATCTACTCCGATCCGGCCGACGACGGTTACGGCACGGACGATACCTGGCCGAGGGGCGCGGCCCGTCCGCCACAGGGCGTGCAGCGCGGGTCGGTGCTGGATCTGCCGGTGCGTCCCGGCGATCCGCTGACGCCCAATATCGGCGCCACCAAGGATGCCAAGCGCCTCACCAAGGAAACCGCCGAGAACGTTCTGAAGATTCCCGTTCTGCCGATCTCCTACGGCGATGCCCAGCCGATCCTGGCGGCACTGGCCGGACCGGTCGCGCCGGGGAACTGGCGCGGCGGCTTGCCGATCACCTATCACATGGGCGGCACCGGCGCCGTCAAAGTGCATATGGTCGAGCAATCCGACTGGAGTCTGAAGCCGCTCTACAACGTCATCGCCACCATCCAGGGTGCCGAGTTCCCCGATCAATGGGTGATCCGCGGCAACCATCACGACGGCTGGGTGTTCGGGGCGCAGGACCCGCTTTCGGGCAATGTCGCCATGCTGGCGGAAGCCCAGGCCATCGGCAAACTGGTGAAGGACGGCTGGAAACCTAAACGGACTCTCGTTTACACCAGCTGGGACGGCGAGGAGCCGGCGCTCCTGGGCTCGACCGAATGGGCCGAGCAGCATGCCGCCGACCTCGCCAAGAAGGGCGTGCTCTATATCAACTCCGACGGCAACGGCCGCGGCTTCCTCGGCGCCGGCGGCACGCATTCCTATCAGCGCCTGGTCAACCAGATCGCCGGCGAACTCAAGGATCCCCAGACCGGCGTGTCGGTGCTGGAGCGCCTGCGCGCGCGCGCCGACACCAATGCCTATGACAAACGCGGCGGCGGTGACGACGCGGCCGGCATGGCCGAGGCTGCGGCGAAAGAGGGCGACATGCCCATCGGCGCGCTGGGGTCGGGCTCCGACTACACGCCCTTCCTGCAGCACCTGGGGCTGGCCTCGATCAATCTCGGCTATGGCGGCGAAGGCGACAGCGGCGGCGTTTATCACTCCGCTTATGACTCGTTCGATCACTACATTCGTTACGGCGACCCCGAGTTCGCCTACGGAGTGATGCTGGCCAAGACCGCCGGGCGCCTGGCCTTACGCACGGCCAATGCCGACGTGCTGCCGCTGCAGGCCGGCGATTTCGCCGACACCATGGAGCGCTACGGCAAGGAACTGCACAAGCTGGTGGACGACAGCAAGAAACGCCAGGAAGCCATCGAACGCCTGACCAAGAACAACGCCTTCAAGGTGGCGGGCGATCCCACCAAGACCACGGTGCCGCCCACGGCACCTCCGCCGATGCCGGCCATCGACCTCGCCAATCTCGACGCCGCCATCACCAAGCTCAAGAAAAGCGCCGCCGACTTCGACGCCGCGCGCGTCGCCGGTCAGGGCGCCGCGGCGCCGCAGCAGCTCGCGCAGGCCAACGTCCTCCTGGCGGGAGCCGACCGGACGCTGCTGACCGAGAAAGGGCTGCCCGGACGGCCCTGGTACAAGAACGTGATCTACGCGCCCGGCCTCGAGACCGGTTATGGCGTGAAGACCTTGCCCGGCGTGCGTGAGGCCCTGGAAGGCAAACGCTGGACCGAAGCCAATCAGTACGCCGGCGTCACCGCGCAGGCGCTGGAGGCCTACGCCGCCACCTTGGACAAGGCGACGGCGGCCTTGAAGAAAACCGGCGTCACCAATTAGCCCGGGGAGGGGCAACCATGATGATCGCACGCAGGTTGGCGCTGGGAATGATCGCGACCGCGGTGGCGGCGCTGCCGGCCTGGGCTGCCGACGCCGGCTCGAAGACCCACAAGCTGCTGCTGCACATCGATTCCGACAGCGAGCAGGTCATGAACATGGTGCTCGGCAACGCCATGAACGCCAAGAAGTACTACGACGACCGCGGCGAAACGCTGCAAGTGGAAGTGGTCGCCTACGGCCCCGGCATCTCGATGCTGCGCGAGGACAAATCGCCGGTGAAGACCCGCATCGCCGAGGTCAAGGCGGCCATGCCAGCCCTGGCGCTCAGCATGTGCAACAACTCCAAGATGGGCGCCGAGAAAGCCGAAGGTCATCCGATCACGCCGCTGCCGGGCGTGAAAGTGGTACCCGCCGGCATCGCGCGCATCATGGAACTGGAAGAGCAGGGCTACACTTACGTTAAGCCGTAGCAACGGCGAACAGTCTCACTCCAACTGTCATTACCCGGCTTGACCGGGTAATCCATGGTCCAACAGGCTCAATACTCTTTGAGGCATGGATTGCCCGGACAAGCCGGGCAATGACAATGATTGGCGCGGATTATCGCGGCAGGTCCGACCGTCCCATCAGAAATTCATCGACCGCGCGCGCCGCCTGGCGGCCTTCGCGGATCGCCCAGACCACCAGGCTTTGGCCGCGCCGCATGTCGCCGGCGGCGAACACCTTGGCGCTCGAGCTTTGGTATTTCACCGTGTCGGCCAGCACGTTGCCACGGGCGTCGAGGGCCACGCCCAGGTCCTTGAGCAGGCCGGCCTGGATGGGGCTCACGAAACCCATGGCCAGCAGCACCAGGTCGGCGTCGAGCACGATCTCGGAGCCCGGCACTTCCTTGCCGTTTTCCAGGCGCACGATATGCTGGCGGGCGACCTTACCGCCATCCCCGGTGAAGGACTTGGTCGCCACCGCGAACTCGCGGTCGCAGCCTTCCTCCTGCGACGAGGACACCCGGAACTTGAGCGGCCAGTAGGGCCATACCAAGGGCTTGTCTTCCTGTTCCGGCGGGCGGGGCATGATCTCCAGCTGGCGCACGGACTTGGCGCCTTGGCGGATGGAAGTGCCGATGCAGTCGGAGCCGGTATCGCCGCCGCCGATCACCACCACATGCTTGTCCTTGGCGGTGATGGCCAAGCCGGCATCGATCTTGTCGCCGGCCACGCGCTTGTTGTTCTGGGACAGGAATTCCATGGCGAAATGCACGCCCTGGAGTTCGCGGCCCGGCACCGGCAGGTCGCGCGGCATCTGGGCGCCGCCGGTGAGCAGCACGGCGTCGAAGTCCTTGTGCAGTTGCGCGGCGGTGATGTCGGCGCCGACGTGGCAGGAGGTGCGGAACTGCACGCCCTCGGCCTGCATCTGCGCGATGCGCCGGTCGATCAGATGTTTCTCCATCTTGAAGTCGGGGATGCCGTAGCGCAGCAGGCCGCCGGGGCGGTCGTCCTTCTCGAACACCGTCACGGCGTGGCCGGTCCGCGCCAGTTGCTGGGCGGCGGCAAGGCCGGCGGGGCCGGAGCCGACCACGGCGATGCGTTTGCCGGTCCTGGCGGCGGGCGGTTCGGGCAAGATCCAGCCTTCGGCCCAGCCCCTGTCGACGATGGCGCACTCGATGGACTTGATGGTCACCGGGTCGTCGTTGAAGTTCAGGGTGCAGGCGGCCTCGCAGGGCGCCGGGCAGATGCGGCCGGTGAACTCCGGGAAGTTGTTGGTGGAATGGAGCACCGCCAGCGCATCGCGCCAGCGGTCCTTGAACACCAGGTGGTTCCAGTCGGGGATGACGTTATTGACCGGGCAGCCGTTGTGGCAGAACGGAATGCCGCAATCCATGCAGCGGGCGCCCTGGCTGCTGAGGGCCGCGGCCTCGGGCTGGTGGGTGAATTCCCTATAGTGCGTGACACGCTCGGCGACCTTGTCGTAGCTGCGGTCGGCACGCGCGATCTCCATGAAACCTGTGGGCTTACCCATGGGAGACCGCCAGTTTGAAGCTGGTTTCGGAATCATGGGTCTCGCGCACGCGGCTGGCGGCCAGGGTCTTCAATGATTTGCTGTAGTCGCTGGGCATGATTTTGACGAATTTCGGCAGGTAAGAATCCCAGTTGTCGAGAATGTGTTTGGCGCGGGTACTGCCGGTATAGCGGTGATGGCGCTCGATCAGCATATGCAGGCGCGCGGCGTCCTGGGCGAGGTGGTTGGAGAGCAGGCTGCGCCAGGAGCCGTCCTCGGCGACCGCGACCGGCTCGGGCGTGACGCGCTCCAGTTCCACCATGGCGGTGTTGCAGCGCTTGGCGAAGGTGCCGTCCTCGTCCAGTACATAGGCGATGCCGCCCGACATGCCGGCGGCGAAGTTGCGGCCGGTCTCGCCGATGACGACGACGGTGCCGCCGGTCATGTACTCGCAGCCGTGATCGCCGACGCCTTCCACCACGGCGACGGCGCCCGAGTTGCGCACGGCGAAGCGCTCGCCGGCCACGCCCGCGAAATAGCACTCGCCGTCGATGGCGCCGTACATCACGGTATTGCCGACGACGATGTTGTCGGCGGGCACGGCCGGACATTCCTTGGGCGGGAATACGGCGATGCGCCCGCCGGAGAGCCCCTTGCCGACATAGTCGTTGCCGGTGCCGGTCAGTTCGATCGAGATGCCCTTGGCCAGGAACGCGCCGAAGCTCTGACCGGCGACGCCGCTGAACCTGATGGCGATGGTGTCTTCCGGCAGTCCGGCATGGCCGTATTTTTCGGCGACACGGCCCGAGAGCATGGCCCCGACGGTGCGGTCGGTGTTGCGGATGCGGGTGTCGATCATCACAGGTTTACCCGAAGCGATGGCCTCTTTCGCCAGCGCGATCAGGCGGTGGTCAAGCGCCCCCTCCAGGCCATGATCCTGTTTGTCCTGGTTGCTGATCTTGATGTCCTTGGCCACCCGCGGCTTGTACAGCAGCTTGGTGAAGTCGAGGCCCTTGGCCTTGAAGTGAGTGACGGCGCGGCGGGTGTCGAGCAGGTCGGAACGGCCGATCAGGTCCTCGAACTTGCGGATCCCCAGGCCGGCCATGATCTCGCGGGCCTCTTCCGCCAGCATGAACAGGAAATTGATCACATGCTCCGGCTGGCCGGAGAACTTGCGCCGCAACTCGGGGTCCTGGGTGGCGACGCCGACCGGACAGGTATTGAGATGGCATTTGCGCATCATCACGCAGCCCAGGGTGATGAGGGGCGCGGTGGCGAAGCCGAATTCGTCGGCGCCCAGGAGCGCGCCCACCACCACGTCGCGGCCGGTGCGCAGGCCGCCGTCCACCTGCACGGCGATGCGGCCGCGCAGATTGTTCAGCACCAGGGTCTGATGGGTCTCGGCGAGGCCGATTTCCCAGGGCGAGCCGGCATGGGTGAGGGAGGTGAGCGGTGACGCGCCCGTGCCGCCCTCGAAACCGGAGATGGTGACGTGGTCGGCGCGGGCTTTGGAGACGCCCGCCGCCACGGTACCGACGCCGATCTCGGACACCAGCTTGACCGAGATGCGCGCCGCCGGATTGACGTTCTTGAGATCGTGGATCAGCTGCGCCAGGTCCTCAATGGAGTAGATGTCGTGGTGCGGCGGCGGCGAGATCAGGCCGACGCCCGGTGTCGAATGACGCACCTTGGCGATCTGGCCGTTGACCTTGTGCCCGGGCAACTGGCCGCCTTCGCCGGGCTTGGCGCCCTGGGCCATCTTGATCTGGATGTCGTCGGCGTTGACCAGGTACTCGGCGGTGACGCCGAAACGTCCCGACGCGACCTGTTTGATGGCCGAACGCATGGAATCGCCGTTGGGCAGTTTCTTGAAGCGGTCGGGTTCCTCGCCGCCTTCGCCGGTGTTGGAGCGCGCGCCGATGCGGTTCATGGCCACGGCGAGGGTGGTGTGGGCTTCGCGCGAGATCGAACCGAAGGACATGGCGCCGGTGGCGAAACGCTTGACGATCTCGGCGGCCGGCTCGACCTCCGCCAAGGCAACCGCGGCGCCCGCGGGCCTGAACTCGAACAGGCCGCGCAGGGTCATCAGCCGCTCGGACTGATCGTTCATCAGCCGCGCGTATTCCTTATAGGTCTCGCGGTTGCCGCTGCGGGCGGCGTGCTGCAGCTTGGCGATGGTGTCCGGCGTCCACATATGGTCTTCGCCGCGCAGGCGGTACTGATAGTCGCCGCCCGGATCGAGCGCGTCTTTGAGGTGGAAGACGTTGCCGAACGCCAGGCGGTGGCGCTCGACGGTTTCCCTGGCGACCTCGGGCAGGCCGATGCCTTCGATCTGCGAAGCGGTGCCGGTGAAATAGCGCTCGATGAAGCCGCTGGACAGCCCGACGGCGTCGAAGATCTGCGCGCCGCAATAGGACTGGAAGGTCGAGATGCCCATCTTGGACATGACCTTCATGACGCCTTTGGACACCGCCTTGATGAAGTTCTTCTGCAGCTTCTCGTCGCTCCAGTCAGCCGGCAGTTCGCGCCCGCGCATCGAGGACAGGGTCTCGAAGGCGAGGTAGGGATTGATGGCCTCGGCGCCGTATCCCGCGAGCGTGCAGAAGTGATGCACCTCGCGCGCTTCGCCGGTCTCCAGCACCAGGCCGGTCTCGGTGCGCAGGCCCTTGCGGATCAGGTGATGATGCACGGCGGCGGTGGCGAGCAGGGCGGGGATGGCGACACGCGAGCGGCTGACGCGTTTGTCGGACAGGATCAGGATGTTGTAGCCGTCCAGCACCGCCTTGTGCGCCTCGGCGCAGATGGCGTCCACCGCCGGTTCCATGCCTTCGTCACCGCGTTCGACCGGGTAGGTGAGGTCGAGGGTGATGGATTTGAACGCCTCGCCGACGGTCTTATGAAGGTGGCGGATCTTGTCGAGGTCGGCGTCGGTCAGGATCGGTTGGCGCACTTCCAGGCGCAGGTGGGAGTCGCCGGACTCCAGCCCGAGCAGGTTGGGCTTAGGCCCCACCAGCGACACCAGCGACATCACCAGTTCCTCGCGGATGGCGTCGATGGGAGGATTGGTGACCTGGGCGAAGCACTGCTTGAAATAGGTGTAGAGCAGTTTCGGCTTGCGCGAGAGCACCGACAGCGCGGTGTCCGTGCCCATGGAGCCGATGGGATCGTCGCCGGTGCGGGCAATGGGCTCGAGGAAGAAATTCAGGTCTTCCTGGGTGTAGCCGAAGGCCTGCTGGCGGTCGAGCAGGGGCTCGTTCGACGGTCCGCGCTCGGTGCTCGGTTCGGACGCAAGGTCCTCGAGCATGATCTGGGTCTTTTCCAGCCAGGCCTTGTAGGGCTTGGCCGCAGCCAGGGTCGCCTTCAGCTCGGCGTCGTCGATGATGCGGCCTTCCTCCAGGTCGATGAGGAACATCTTTCCCGGCTGCAGGCGCCACTTCTTGACGATCTTCTCTTCCGGTATGTCCAGCACGCCGGCTTCCGAGGACAGCACGACGATGTCGTCGTTGGTGACGATATAGCGCGCCGGGCGCAGGCCGTTGCGGTCCAGGGTCGCGCCGATCTGGCGGCCGTCGGTGAAGGCCAGGGCGGCCGGGCCGTCCCACGGCTCCATCAGCGCGGCATGGTATTCGTAGAAGGCGCGGCGCTTCTCATCCATCAAGGGATTGCCGGCCCAGGCTTCCGGGATCAGCATCATCACCGCATGGGCGAGGCTGTAACCGCCTTGGACCAGCAACTCGAGGGCGTTGTCCAGGCAGGCCGTATCGGACTGTCCGGGCGGGATCAGCGGCCACAGCTTCTCCATGTCGGCGCCGAACAGCGGCGACTTCATGGCGTGGCGGCGGGCCTCCATCCAGTTGAGGTTGCCGCGCAGGGTGTTGATCTCGCCGTTGTGGCAGACCATGCGGTAAGGGTGCGCGAGGCGCCATGACGGGAAGGTGTTGGTGGAGAAGCGCTGGTGCACCAGGGCCAGGGCCGAGACCAGGCGGTGATCCAGGAGGTCGCGGTAATAGGTGCCGACCTGCGTGCCCAGCATGATCCCCTTGTAAACCAGGGTGCGCGACGACAGACTCGGGATATAGAACTCGTTGCGGGCGTCGCCGCCGTGGGCGCGCACGTGATTCTGGATGATCTTGCGGATCATATAGAGCTTGCGCTCGAATTGGTCGGATGGCGTGTTCGGCCCGCGCGCGATCGCCACCTGGCGGATCCAGGGCTCGCAATTGCGCACGGTCTCGCCCAGGCAATCGGAATTGACGTCGACGTCGCGCCAGCCCAGGACCTTCTGGCCTTCATCGCCCGCGACGCGTTCGATCAGGGCGATGGCGTCGCGGGCCGCCAGCGGCGCCTTGGGCAGGAAGATCATGCCGATGCCGTAATCGCCCACGGCGGGCAGCGTGACCTTCTGCCTGGCGAATTCCTCACGCAGGAAGGCATCGGGAATCTGGATCATGATCCCGGCGCCGTCGCCGGCCATGGGATCGGCGCCGACGGCGCCGCGGTGCTCCAGGTTCACCAGGATCTGCAGACCCTGGCGCACGATGTCGTGAGACTTCACGCCTTTGACATGGGCGACGAAGCCGATACCGCAGGCATCATGCTCACGCGCCGGATCGTAAAGGCCTTGCGCCTCAGGCAACGTCATCGAAAAAATCCTTGGTCCCCGCTCTTGCCATCAAAGATTCACCGGACCCTGCTTCGCTGACGCGTCGGCGACCGCTGACTGAAGCGGCGCAAACCACGGCGATGCGCACGAAAAAGGACGGCTGCTCTTTGGCGGCTCGTTTCGGGTATCAATAAAGCACCGGAGAGGCCGGTCAAGGCCCGGGGTTGAGCAAAGCTCTATAAAGTAAGCATATTTCTCTCAAACAACGGGGGCGCCGATACCTGGGTTTGAGAACGCCGATATTTGGACGGGCTCCAGATAGAGAAGTCCCGGAAAAATAAGGGTTTCCCGTATCGCGCGTTTGGTTCCGGTGCCGCGCCTAGCTGGCGCGGATGGCTTCGCCCAAGCGGCGCACTCCTTCGTCAATGCGGGCCTCGGGCACCATTGAGAACGAGAGTCGCAAGGTGTTCATGTCCGGCGGCGTGCCGTAGCAGGACTTGCCGGAGATGGCGCCGACTTTGAAGTCCACCAGCGCGCGCTTCACCAGGGCCGGCGCGTCCATATGTTTGGGCAATGTGACCCAAATGAAGAGTCCGCCCTCGGGTTTGGACCAGGTGACGCCCGCCGGCATGTATTTCGCCAACGCCGTCAGCATGGCGTCGCGCCGGCCGCGGTACAGCGCGCAGACTTTCTCCACATGCGCTGGTCCGAAGGCCTCTTCGAGGACGTCGAGAAGGACCATCTGGTTGAGGAACGCCGGCGCCAGGTCGGACGCCTGTTTGATCATCTCGAGCTTGCGGATGATGGCGGTGGACGCCGCCACCCAGCCGAGGCGCAAGGACGGCGCCACGATCTTGGAGAAGGTGCTGGTGTAGATGACACGGGAATTCTCGATGCCGCCCATGCGTTCCGCGTCCAGCGACAGCAGCGGGCGGACCGGTGCGCCGGAATAGCGCAGCTTTTCATAGGCATTGTCCTCGATCAGCGGGATGCCGATCTCGGCCGCCAGGTCGAGCATGCGGTTGCGCTCGGCCAGGGTGAAACTGGTGCCGGTCGGATTCTTGAAATCGCACATGACATAGCCGAGGCGCGGCTTCGACCCGTCCTCGGTCTTGACGTCGGCGGCGTTGGCGAAAGGCGAGGGCAGCAGCGCATAGCGGGCCTCATAGGTATCGAAAGCCCGCAACGCCCCGAGGTAGGTCGGCGCTTCCACCAGAACCGTATCGCCGGCTGACAGGAACAGCTTGCCGATGAAATCGATCGCCTGCTGGGAGCCGGCGGTGATGATGATGTTCTCGGGCTTGCAGTCCACCTGCAGGGTGGCCATGTAGCGGGCGATATATTCCCGCAGCGGCATATATCCGGCGGTTTCGGAATACTGCAGGGCCTGCCTGGCGCGGACGGGATCGCCGAGAATCCCGGCATAGGCTTTGGCGATGGCGCCGGTGGGGAACAGGTCCGGTTCGGGCAGACCGCCGCCGAACAGGATCATGTCCGGCTGGCGCATGTATTTCTGCAGCTCGCGGATTTCCGACGGCAGCACGCGCTCCATGCGTGCGGCGTAGGCCTTGTCCCAGTCGATCATGATGCCGCTCTCCCCCGTTCCCGCAGACATTAGTTGCCGGACGGGCGGGGCGGCAAGGGGTCAGCGCGGCGTCGTCGCGCACCAGGTGGTCATGTTGGAGTAGCTGTTGGTGCGCTTGTTCAGGATGTAATGGCTGACCACGCCGTAGAAGGCGCCCAGGGTCGCCACGTCGCTGGTCGAGAAATACATGTTCACATGGAACTGACTGGCACCCGGCGTGAAGCCGGCCGCCGACTGGAAATAGGTCATGGGCTGGGTGACGGTGCTGTTGGCCGGCACCGTCACCGAGGCCGCCCCGATCTGGGCGCCGGTGGCGGCGTCATAGAGCGTCGCCACATAGGTCTGCGACGCGGTGTAGGCGTTGTGAATCGCGATATACGCCGGATAATCGGTGAGGATCGAGGTGTGCACGTTCAAGGCCCGGCGGTTCTGGGCCGAGGTGTTGACCGAGACGTTGGGCGCGGTGCAGGAGGTCATGTTCTCGAAGAACCCGGTGCCGCTGCTCCAGACCACGTGCTGGAACGACATGCCGGCTTCCTGGCTGAGATAGAGGGCGTAAGAGGTGTCGCCGCTCTTGAGCGCCGCGGCGCCGGCCTTGGTCAGGATGTCGCTCAGGGAATATTGCGGCGAGGCGTTGCTGGCGATCGAATAGTCGGCCGTGCCGTAAACGGTTCCCGACGGCGAGCCGACCACTTTGATGGTGACATTGTGGGCGCCGGCATTGCTGTTGGCGAGCCTGATGAAAGACGAGTCGGTGCCGGAGAAGGTCGGCGCGATCACGTAATAATTGTCCAAGGTCAGCGCATTGCGGCTCGGCGCGATGGTGACGGTCGCGGCCGAGGCGCTGATGGTGGCGCCGGTCGAGGCGCTCGACAGCGTGATGGTGAAGGTCGCGGCGTTGCTCTGGGCGGCGTTGAGCAGGATCGGCACGGTGATGGTCTTGGAGACCTCGTTGGCCGCGAACGACAGGGTTCCCGAGGTCGAGGTGTAGTCGGTGCCGGCCTTGGCGCTGCCGTCGGAGGTGGCGTAATTCACCGTGACCGCGCTCGACAGGATCCCGGCGCGGGTGACCGCGACGCTGGCCGGGCTCGCCGCGGCGCTGGTGGCGGCGGAGGTGGCGATGGACAGGGTCGCCGAGGTCGGCGCGTTGGGATCGTCGGAGGATTTGCTGGTGACCAGGGCGGTCTTGGCCACGGTCTCGAACACCTGCGAGCCGTTGACGGCGTTGTAAACCGTGCCTTCGATGAAAATCGAATTGCCGACGGTCGAAAGGGCCGCGGCGTCCTTATAGGTCACGTTGGACAGAGTCATGCCGGTGACGTTCTGGCCCGAGGGCACGGTGCAAGTATCCAGGATGATCTTGGTCTGGAGCACTGTGACGGCGCCGCACAGGGTCGACGCCGCGGTCGTGATCGATCCGGTCGCGGCGCCGGTGACGCTGCCGGTGAAGGT
This sequence comes from Rhodospirillaceae bacterium, assembly GCA_041905795.1. Lineage (GTDB taxonomy): Bacteria > Pseudomonadota > Alphaproteobacteria > Rhodospirillales > Rhodospirillaceae > SHVO01. The sequence continues at coordinate 19,003 of JAYRKL010000033.1, forward strand.
CGCGTTGCTGACGTTCAGTTCGAGAGTGAACTTGGCCCCAGCCTGGAACGTGTTCAGGAACTGGACGGTGAAGGACTGCGGCCCGATCGAGGCGGCGTTCTTGGCGGCGGTATCGCCGGTGAAAATGATCGCCGGGATCGTCACTGTCGACGCGTTCAGGATGGTGGATTTGCCGCTCACCAGGTCGGCGGAGATGGTGATGGTGGTGGTGCTGGTAGTGATGTTGGCGCCGGCCGAGGCCCCGGACAGGACGAGCGTGAAGGTCTCGGCGCTTTCCGCCACGGAATCGGAGAGGATCGGGATGGTGATGGTTTTTGTGGTCTCGCCCGCGGCGAACGACAATGTCCCGGAGGTCTGGGTGAAGTCGGACCCGGCCGTGGCGGTGCCGTTGGCGGTGGCATAACTGACGGTGACGGCGGTGGTTGTGACGCCGTCGCGCGTGACGGTGATGCTGATGCTGCCGCCGGTTTCCGCGATCGAGGCGGTAGACGGCACCGACAGCTTGGCGGCGCTGCCGATATTGGGGTCGTCCGAGGACTGGCTGGTGACCACGGCGGTGGCGGCGATGCTCTCGTACACCTGCGAACCGCTGGCCGGATTGGTGATCGTGACGCTGATGGTAATCGATGTGCCGATGGAGGCGAGGGCGGAGGCGTCCTTGTAGCTGACGGCGGCGAGGGCCACGCCGGTGATGGTCTGGCCCGAGCCTGCCTGGCAGTTATCGGCGAAAATGCTGTTGGAGAGGACCGTGACCGAAGAACACTTTGACGCCAGCGAACTGGTGGCGGTGCCGGTCGTGGTCAAGGTCATGCTGGTGTTGGCGAAGCTGGCGTTGCCCAGATTGATCGACAGCGAGAACCGCGAGCTGGAGGTGAAGCTGTTGCTGAACGACAGCGTGAAGGTCTGGGGGCCGATGGTGGCGGCGTTCTTGGCGGCGGTGTCGGACCCGGTGAAGATCGCGGCCGGGATGGTCACGGTGCCGATGCTGGTGATGGTGCCCGCCGCCGCCGGACCGGCCAGGAGCAGGACGGGCAACAGGTAAGCCAGCAGCCGTAAGACCAAACGCTTCATGACAGAACGTCTCCTCGCACGCCCGGCGCCATCGTCGCGCGCGCGGGCCGGGCGATCATACGCGTGAGGGCACCGGCTCGCAGCAGGTTTTTCCCGCGGCGATTGCGGTGCGAAGAGCCTGGGAAAGCCTTGCGGCGTCAGCTTAACTTCAATCTAGTGCGGGGTGACGATGCCGTTGGCATCGATGGTCACGGCGACAGCGGCGCCGTTGCGCACGGCGCTGCCGTGCCATGTGCCGGCGCCGTCCACGGTCAGGCCGGAGATGCCGCTATAACCCTGGGCCATCAGGTTGGAACGGATCTGCTGCTCGGTGAAGGTGTTGATCGCCGGCAGGCCTGAGGGGCGCTGTCCGGGAAGAGCCGCCGGCGGGGTGACACCGACGGGGGATGGGATCGGCGAGGGCGGGGTGAGGTCGGGCGCCGGTGTTGTCGACAGCGCCGGAACCGGCACAACGGCCCCGGGGACCACGCCGGTCGGCGCCGGGCCGATCCCGGAATCGGGAATGCCGGCAGGGGTGACTTGCCCGGCGGCTGAGCTGGAAAGCGCAACGACGACTACAAGGACCGCGATGCGCGTCTTCATGATGCGACCGTCTCACAGCGCGATATCGCGCGCGGAGAACCAGTGTAGCTTGCGCGCGCCCAGCAGCGCCACGTCGAACCCGTCGGGAAAGCGCGGCAGAAAGGCGCTGTCGCGCACATTCAAGCCGCCGGTCAGCACACCGAACGACGGCAGCACCACGCGCCGCGCGTCATAGACAAAACATGGCCTGGTCACATTTCTTCCCAGCGCCGGCACGGTCGCCTTGGGATGAAAGTATCCCGAAATCTCCGGCCCGGCGTCTGCCGCCGACAGGACATGGCGGAACTGCACGCCGTCGACCGCGATGCTGTCCACGGCGCGGCCGCCGACCGGCGTGGGTCCGAGGGGCGGCGGGGCGGAATCGGGAGCGCCGCGCACCCAGATCCAATCGGCGCCGGCGCAAAGACGGGCCAGGCGCTCGGTGTCTTCCTCGCTCATGCGGGCGGTATCGCTGTCGTGGACATTGCCGCCGAGGCAGATGACCTGTGCCGGCCGGTAGCGCTCGACCACGGTTTCGAGGCGCGTGAGCGTCGTGACGGCATCCTGGGATGGCAGGCGGCGGCCGCGCCGCGCGAGGCTGGGCGCCGCTTCGAAATGCAGGTCGGCGACGATCAAGGCCTCGGCGGCGCGCCAGAACAGCGCGCCGGACAGATGCGGCTCGAATTGCAGGCCCCCTGCGAGACGGATGAGTCCGGCCATCGTAAGCGCACGTCCCTCGGGTCTTGAGTGATTCGGCCGCCTTGTAGCAGATCGGCGCGGACCGGCGGAAGCGGCAGTTCGCCGTGAGGCGGTTGCGCGGTTGATCGCAGCCTGACCGGCCTCTAATCTTCCCGCGGATACCGCCGCGGCGAGGGGGAGAGCCGCGGACCTTTCCATGCTTTCGTCGCCCGACATTCAGCCTGGAGGCCTCACATGAAATCCGTGATCCGCACATCCGTGATCCGCACGCTCGCCGCCCCTGTGATTTTTTGCGCCGTTCTCGGGATCGCCGCGCCGGCGCCGGCCCAGACCGCCAAGGCGCCGGACATGCGCCGGGACCTGCGCGCCAAGTTCGAGACTAGTCTCAAGAAGATCAACGACGACTTCGAAGGCGCCTTCGCCGCCGCGTTCATCGACCTCACCGACGGCCAGCGGGTGACGATCAACCCGGACGTGGTCATGGCCACCGCCAGCACGATCAAAGTATCGATCCTGGTGGAGTTGTTCCGTCAGGCCGAGCAGAAACCCGGCCTCCTCAAGCAACAGCGCCCGTTCAAGTCCAACGACGCTACCGGCCGCAGCGGCATGGGCAAGCTGCTGTCGGCGGATTCTGCGGTGTCGGTGGAGGACATCGCCAAGATGATGATCAACCTTTCGGAAAACACCGCCACCAACCTCCTGATCGACGAGGTGGGGATGGAGAACGTCAACAAGAACAACGTCGCCATGGGCCTCAAGACCATGAAGCTGCGCCGCAAGATGCTGGACGCGGAGTTGCAGGCCCGCGGCGACGAGAACGTCTCCTCCACGGCCGACGCCGCCGCCTTGATGTACAAGATCGCCACCTGCGACCTGCCGGTGAGCAAGGAGTCCTGCGCGCGCATCCGCCAGATCATGGAGATCCCGCAGCCCGACCATCCGGCGAAGGACCCGATCCCCGCCGCCGTGCCGGTGGCCTTCAAATGGGGCGGGCTAGAAGGCGTGTCCAACGGCTGGGGCATCGTCAACCTGCCGGACCGGCCCTACATCTTCATCATCATGACCAATTACGGCCCGCGCGATCCGTCCGCCACCGTGCGCGGGGCGTCGCAGCTGGCCTTCGACTATTACGGCCGCCTGGCGCGGTCCAATGACTTCGGCAGCCGCGTCGCGGCTCCGGTCATGGCCAAATACCGCGCGGCTGCGAAGGCGAAATAATCACAACCTTTCGTCCTCCGGCGCCGCGCAGCGGCGACCGGGGGATCCATGCCTCAGCGTAGTCGGGGGAACGTATCCATGCGCCATTCCATCAAAGCCGCTCTTCTCGCGACCACCCTGGCTCTGTCCGCGCCGGCGCGCGCCTACGATGTTTTCGAGAAATCCATCACCGATCTCGAGGCCGCTCTGGCCTCGGGCGAGGTGACGTCCCATCAGCTGGTCGAAGGCTATCTCGCGCGCATCCAGGCCTACGACCACGCCGGTCCCAGACTCAATACTATCGTCACCCTCAATCCCGACGCCCTGACGCAGGCGGACGCACGCGACAAGGAGCGCGCGGCCAAAAAGCTGCGCGGGCCGCTGCACGGCATCCCGGTGCTGGTGAAGGACAACTATGAGACCCTGGACATGCCGACCTCGGCGGGGACGCTCGCCTTGGCCACGTATCGGTCGACAACGGATTCCTATGCCGTGAAGCGCCTCAAGGCCGCAGGCGCCATTATCCTGGGCAAGACCACCATGCATGAACTGGCGGCCGGCACGACCACGGTGTCGTCGCTCACCGGTTTCACCCGCAACCCTTATGACCCGTCGCGCTCGCCCGGCGGTTCCTCGGGCGGCACCGGGTCCGCCATCGGCGCCAGTTTCGCCGCCGCCGGCATGGGCTCGGACACCTGCGGCTCCATCCGCATCCCCGCGGCCTACCAGAATCTGATGGGGATGCGCGGCACGCGCGGTCTCTCCAGCCGCGACGGGATCGTGCCGCTGTCGTCCACCCAGGACATCGGCGGCCCGCTGGCGCGCAGCGTCACGGACCTCGCCATCATGCTGGATGCGACTGTCGGCGCGGACCCGAACGACGCGATCACCGCGGACTCCAAGGGGCATATCCCCAAATCCTACCGCGACGCGCTGACGCCGGAGGGCCTGAAAGGCGCGCGCATCGGCGTGGTGCGCTCGCTATTCGGAACCGCAGGCGAGGACAAGGAATACGGCGCCGTTGTCAACGATGCCCTGAAGCGGATGAAGGAGCAGGGGGCGGAGGTGATCGAGGTTTCCATTCCCGGGCTTGACGACCTGCTCAGGGAGTCCAGCGTGATCCTGCATGAGTTCAAGTGGGACCTGGCGGCGTTCCTGGGCAAGCGCCCCAACGCGCCGGTGAAAACCCTGGGAGAGATCATCGGCAAAGGCCTCGCCCACGACCA
>JAYRKL010000007.1:0-188149 GCA_041905795.1 Rhodospirillaceae bacterium
CCGCATCGGCCTGGTGGCCCAGGACCCGGTGATCTTCGCCGCCAATGCCCTGGAAAACATCCGCTACGGCCGCCCCGCCGCCACCGACGCCGAAGTCGAAGCCGCCGCCGAGGCCGCCGCCGCCATGGAGTTCATCCGCAAACTGCCCGAAGGCATGCACAGCTTCCTGGGCGAACGCGGCGTGCGCCTGTCGGGCGGCCAGAAACAGCGCATCGCCATCGCCCGCGCCATCCTGCGCGACCCGGCCCTCTTGCTGCTGGACGAAGCCACCAGCGCCCTCGACGCCGAGAACGAGCGCCTGGTGCAGACCGCGCTGGAGCGCCTGATGGTGGGGCGCACCACCATGGTCATCGCCCACCGCCTGGCGACCGTGGTGAATGCCGACAGGATTGCCGTGATCGATGATGGACGCCTGGTGGATACCGGCCGGCATGAGCAGCTGCTGACCAGCAATCCGCTCTATGCGCGGGTGGCGGCGTTGCAGTTCAGCGCCGATCCCACCGCACACTGACTGATCCACGCATATCTTTAATCTGTCGCTTGGCGTTCCATGAAGACGCTTACACCACTCGCATCTTCTGGCGCATCGCGCGTCTTTGAGGCGCGGAATCCCAGCTCTTCATACAGGCGCCGCGCGCGGGTATTCGATCCATAGACGTTAAGGCTGATCGTTGGGGTTCCTGACTTTACGGCCAGGGCAATAGCATCCGCGATGAGGATGCGGCCCAAGCCCTTGCCGCGATAAGCCGGGGCGACGGCAAGCCTGATAATATGCACACGCTGTTCTTCGGCGAACGAACGCAAGCCATAGATGCCGAGGATGTCGCCGTTCGCTGCCTGCGCCGTCCGGTAGGCATCGGATGTCGCGGTTATTTCGTGCGCGAACCAGGCGACATCGAAATTTGCCGGAACAGCGGGCCCACCCCAAAGAATCGCGTCGGCGTGGGATGTGAACCACGCAATGACAGACGGCGCGTCCGCCTCTCTCGCTTGCCGGATTTTCATTTCAATATTCAAGGCAAGCCCCTGCCGGCGTGACCTTTCACGCCCAACTCTTCTGCCGAAGCTTGGTGTTGTCCAGCGCCCGGGCGGCGAAGCGGCGCGCCAGGAAGCGGTAGAAGAACCAGTCTTTCAGCGCGAACGGCGTGGCGTGGTAGAGCAGCTGTTCCGCCGTGGTCCAGCCGACGCCGGTGCGGTCCTTGCGCCGGGTGGACGGGATGCACCACAGGTCGGGCGCATAGACCGAACGCCCGTATTTGAAAACCCGCTGCATGACTTCGTGGTCTTCCAGCACGTAGGGCCACCGCGCGGCGGAGAAACCGCCCGCCTGGCGCAAGACCTCGGTGCGGAAACTCTGGCCGAAGCCGCCGGTATGGGTTTGCCGGGGCAGAATCCGCGACACCGCCATGACTTTGGCGCGCTTGCGCCGCGCCGCCGGCCCCTCGTGGTCGGCGGGCAGATCCATTGCCATCACCGCCACGGCGTCCGATGACGCGAACAGTTCGTCGCAACGCCGCAAGTAATGCGGCGGATAAAAGGTGTCGGCATCGCAGAAAGCGACAAAGGCCGTCTGCACCGCCGCCAGGCCGCATTCCAGGGCGTTGATCTTGCCGGGCCGGGATTCGGCGAGGTGCACGGTCTCGATGTCCGGATGCATCGCGGCGACGGCGCGCGCCAGGTCCGCCGAACCGTCGGTGGAGGCGTTGTCCACCAGGATCAGGCGGAAATCGCGGAACTCCTGCGCGAGCAGGGACTCCAACGTCGGCCGCAGATAGCCGGTTTCGTTGTAATACGGCAGGACAACCGACCAGCTGGGCATTTCAATCCCAGTCGGCGGAGCGCATGCGCCGCGTCTGCTTGGTGCCGGAGCGTTTCTTTTTCGAGTCCAGGCGTTCGGCCTTTTGCGTCTTGCTGACCTTGGTTTTGACGCGCCGCTTGGGCGCGACCGTCGCCTGGCGCACCATCTCCACCAGCCGGTCGATAGCGTCCTTGCGGTTCATCTCCTGGGTGCGGTGGCGATTGGCGGTGATCACGATCACGCCTTCGGAGGTGGCCTTGCTGCCGGCGAGAGTCAGCAGGCGGATGGCGACCGCGTTGGGCAGCGAGGGCGAGCGCCGGGCGTCGAAGCGCAGCTGCACCGCCGAGGACACTTTGTTGACGTTCTGGCCGCCCGGGCCGCTGGAACGGATGAACGACATGTCGATCTCGTTCTCGTCGAGGGCGAGGCTGGGCGTGATGGGAATTGAAGGCATGCGGCGATAACGGCTTGAACTGAAAAGCTGGGTGCTTACTTTACAGCCCCATGACCCAGCCAGCTACCGACGTTCCGCAAATGATCCAGCCGGAGATGACCTTCGCCGAACTGGCGGAGAACTTCGCGCTGTTCGATGACTGGGAGGACCGCTACCGCTACCTGATCGACCTGGGGCGCAAGCTGCCGCCGCTGCCCGACGCCCTCAGGACCGAGGCCAACAAAGTACGCGGCTGCATGAGCCAGGTATGGCTGGTGACCGGACATCCACCCGGCGACCCCTCCCGTTTCGCCTTCTCCGCCGACAGCGACGCCCATATCGTCAAAGGCCTGATCGCGGTGCTGGGGGTGCTGTTCTCGGGCCAGACCCCGGACGCCATCGCGGGCATCGATCCGGAAGCTGCCTTCAAGACCCTGGGCCTGGACCAGCACCTGTCGCCCACCCGCCGCAACGGCTTGGTGGCCATGGTGCAGCGGATCAAGGCTGCGGCCTAAGATGCTCTAGTCTTTTTGGTTTGGTCGCATTTTCGGCGATGAACCGGCATCCACTTCATCGGAAAATGCTCTAGCCCAACGCCGCGAACGCCGGGGCATAGGCGACCGCGCCCGCGCCGGGCAGATCGCCGGCGAGCGCGAGCGCCATGAGATAGGGCCCGGCGTATGCGCAGTCGAACCGCGTGGCAATCGCAGGGTCGAAGCCGAACTTGCCGTAATAAGCGGGATCGCCCAGTACGAACACGCCGCGCCATCCCTCATGCCGGGCGCGATCGAGGCCCGCGGCGATCAGCCGGGCGCCGACGCCCTGGCGGCGATACGCCGACGCGACCGCGACCGGCGCGAGACCCAGGGCCGGGACCGGCGCGGTCATCTTCGAGAACGCCACATGCCCGACGATCTCCGGACCTGCGGCAGCAACCAGTGAAATCACCAGGTCGCCCGCGGCCCGCAACCCATCGACCAGGTCCGCCTCGCCGGCGGACCCAAAAGCAGCAGCCACGAGCGCGTGGATCGCGGCCGCGTCCTGCGGCGTCTCGTCGCGGATCAGCATCCAGGCTTCAGCCGAACAGCTTGCGGTCCAGCTTCTTGATGAAGCTCCACGGGTCGGCGTCGGGTTTGCCGAACAGGAAGCCCTGGACGTACTCGACGCCGCAATCGCGCACGAACTCCAGGCCCTCCTTGCTGTCGACCATCTCGGCGATGGTCTCCACGTCCATGGTCTTGCACAGCGTGGTCAGCGCCTTGAGGAAGGCGCGGCCCTTGGGAGCGGACTGGGCGTTCTTGACCGCGCTGCCGTCCAGCTTCACCACGTCCACTTCCAGCACGCTGAGGTACTGGAAGCTCGCCGCGCCGGCGCCGAAGTCGTCGAGGCATACGTGGAAGCCCTTCTTGCGCAGGGCTTGGACGAAATTATTGGCCTGGGTGAGGTCGGCGACACGCGCCGATTCCGTGATCTCGAACACCAGGAAATTGCGCAGCCAGGTATCGGCATCGAGCATGGCGTGGAGGTCGCGGCTGTACTGGTCGTTACCCACCGACATGCCGGAGATGTTGACGGCGATGGAGACCTTGTCCGAGCGGTTCTTGCGCAGCCAGTCGATGCATTTGCGCGCCATGGCGATGTCGAATTCGGTGATCAGGCCGGTCTCTTCGGCGAAGGTGATGTATTTATAGGGGCTCTCTTCGAACTTGCCGTTGAAGCGCACCAGGGCTTCGTAATGGTGCACCGCGCCGGTGCGCGCATCCAGGATCGGATGGAACGCCACCTGGAAATCGTTGCCGGCGGTCAGGCTGCGGAAGTTGTTCAGGGACTTCACGGCCTCCTTGACGAGGTCGTTCATATTGGCGGCGATGTCCTTGACGTTGAACTTGTCGCCGACCTGCTCCTTGAAGTGATTGATGGTGTAGACCAGGCCCTTGGCGAGGTCGCCCTCGTTGACGCCGCTCATGTCGTCCACTTCGACGGTGGCGGCCTGCACGGCGACGCCCTTGCCGGCGGGGTCGAACGCCTTGGTGGCCTCGGCGATCTTGGCTTCGAGGGCGGTGACGTCGAGGCCCTTCTCATGCACCACGCCGAACTTGCCCTCGCCGATTTCCCCGGCGGAGTCTCCGCCCACCGAATTGGCACGCAGCGTGGTGCCGACGGTATTGAGGAGCACCTGGCGCTCATCTTCCGGCAAGGCGTCGTAGAACCGCTGGAAACCCGGCACGTTCACCAGGGTCAGTTCGGCGCCGTCCTTCATGCGCTTGACGGCCAGTTCGGAGAACGAATCGCCCGAGAGCAGGCCGGTGCTCTTGTCGCGCTCCACGCCCTTCTCGGCCTCGCCTCCGTCGTCCATATGCGCCTGGGTGCGCAGGGCGAGGAAGAAGTGGTCCTTCAGGTCGGGCAGCATGTAGCCGGCGAAGGCCAGCGGCGGCGTCGGGCCTTTCTCGCCCTGAAGGCGGATGGTGACGTTGTCGATGCGGCCTTTCTTGGAGGTCATGAACAGGAGCTGCTCCACCAGCACCCGGTCCTTGGGCGAGACCATGTCCATGAAGTTGCGCCCGATCACGCTTTCGGGGCTGACGCCCAGCAGCGGTTTGGTGGCGCCGACCGCAAAGGTGATCTTACGGCTGGGGTCGAGTTCCACGAGCACATCGGCCCAGCAGAAGGCAAAGGCGACAAAACGATCGCGGGCAGAGGTATTCATGGAAGGCGGGGCTTTCGGGCAGCGGTTATGCGGCGGAAGGGAATGCGACAGGCGCGGGACCGCGCCGCCCGCTCAAACCCCCGTGGCCGCGTCATTGGCCGCATTTAACGCTACCCGTTCCCCGCACTCAAGCCTGCTTACGGCCCCTTGATTTGGTTGCGTCATTGTAAAGACCGGCGATTGAACGTTGGCGCGCCAATTTACATATTGGATAATGGCGGTTCCGCCGACCGGCGCCCAGAATTAAGGACTCCCATGACTGTTTCGCGCGTCTCCCCTCTCGCCTGCGTCGTGCTTGCGATGCTGACGTTAGGTCTCTCTGGGGGCCTCCTTGGGGGTTTCGGCGGCGAGGCCTTCGCCCAGGCCACCCCCGGCGCCCGCGCCGCCGGGCTGAAGCGCCTGACCCTGGTGGTCAATGACATCGAGAAGTCCCTGGATTTCTACCAGCGCATCGGCCTGGTCAAATCCGCGGAGAAAACCGCGTCCGAGGCCGACGGCGTGTTCGGCGCGGCCGAACTGCCGCTGACCGCGGACTCCACCCGTTCGCGGGTGGTGGTGCTGGGCGGCCCCGACGATCAATCCCTGGCCTTGGTGTGGTACGACCACCCCGCCCTGCCCAGCGCCCGCGGCAATCTTTTGGGCCTTGGCACCGGCGACGTGATCGTCGGCGTGGTGGTGCCGGACCTCGAGGGCGCCTATTCACGCCTGAACCAGATCGGCACCCGCTTCCCGCTGCCGCCCGCGCGCTTCACCGCCGCCGACGGCACACCGGCCAGCGGCCGGCATCTCTATGCCTACGATCCTGACGGCCGCATGGTCGAGGTCATGCAGCTCGACGCGCGGAAATAGGCTCCGGGGTAATCGCGGCCCGAGGATACGTAAGGGGGTCGCCTCATTCTCCGGCAACCGTTCCCTCACGCCGTGGGTCGGCGCCGCCGTGCAAGGTGCCGTCCTTGGCGATGGTGATGATGTGCAGGCCGCTGGCGTAGTCGCCGATACGCACAGTGTGGCCGCGGTCCTTGAGGCCGGGCTCGGCCTTGGCAAGGCCTTCTTCCAGTAACACGCTGTTGCCCATGAACAGCGCTCCCGGCACGGCGGCGGCGGCGGCCGGCGTCATCTGCCAGTCGATCAACGCCACCAGCGCCTTGGTGACGATGCCGACGATGGCTGCGCCCAAGGGCGAGCCCAGCACCATCTCCGGCTTGCCGTTGGCATCGAACACGATGGTCGGGCTCATGGAACTGCGCGGCCGCTTGCCGCCGTCCACCCGGTTGGCCACGGTGCGGTTCTCGGCGACGTCTTCGTAAGAGAAATCGGTGAGCTGGTTGTTGAGGATGAAGCCGTCCACCATCAGCCGCGACCCGAAGCCGCTTTCCACGGTGGTGGTCATGGCCAGCGCGTTGCCGTCCTTGTCGACGATGGAGAAATGACTGGTGGACGGCAGCTCGGGGCTGTCCGCCGGCACCAGCTGCGCGCCTTTCACCGGCACCTTGCCGGCGGGCGCGGTCTGCATGCGGTGGGCGGGATCGATCAGCGCCGAGCGCTGCTTGATATAGGCCGGATCGATCAGCGCCTGGGTCGGCACCGCAATGCGGTCGGGGTCCGCCAGGTAAACCGCGCGGTCGGCCAGCGCCAGGCGCCCGGCCTCGATCAACAGATGTTCGGCCTCGGGAGAACCAGGGCCCATGGCGCGCAGATCGAAGCGCTCGACGGCGCCCAGGGATTGCAGCACGCCCACGGCGCCCGAGGACGGCGGGCCCATGCCGCAGATCTTGTGGCCGCGGTAAGCGCCGCAGACCGGCGGGCGTTCCACGGCTTTGTAACCCTTGACGTCCGCAACCGTCATGTCGCTGGGATTGCGCGTGGCCGAAGTGACCGTACGCACGATGTCCTCGGCGATCTTGCCGTTATAGAAGGCGTCGGCGCCGCCCGCCGCCACGGTGCGCAAGGTGGCGGCGAAGTCCGGGCTTTTGAGCAAGGCGCCCACCGGCAGCGGCGACCCGTCGGCCTGGTAATAGAACTTGCGCGCCGTCTCCATGGACTGGAAGGCGCTGTCGCCGGCGAGCAGCGCGTTCAGGCGCGGCGAAACCGAGAAACCATCCGTGGCCAGTTTTATGGCCGGCTCGAAATCCTTGGCCCAGGACAATTTGCCGTGGGCCTTATGCGCCAGTTCCAGCACCCGCAAGGTTCCCGGCACACCCACCGACTTGCCGCCGACAATCGCTTGCATCCGGCCCATGGGTTTGCCGTCCTGGGTGAGGAAGCGGTTCTCGCGCGCCGCCGCCGGCGCGGTCTCGCGGCCGTCGTAGCTATGCAGGGTCTTGGTCTTGGCGTCCCAGTAGACAATGAACGAGCCGCCGCCGATGCCCGAAGACTGCGGTTCGACGATGTTCAGCACCAGCTGCACGGCGATGGCGGCGTCAATGGCGCTGCCGCCGGCCTTGAGGATCGCCGCCCCGGCATCGGCCGCCAGCGGATTGGCCGCCACCACCATGTAGGACTTGGCCGTGCCGCCCTTGATCTCCGTCTGTCCGGTCGCGGCCTCGGGCAACGCCTCGGCGCCCCAGGCGCCAAAAGAACCAAAGGCACCAAAGGCAAATGTGGGCACCAGCACCGCGGCGGCGATCAGGCGTAAACCAAACTTCATGGGAAACCTTCGCTCTACTTCTTGGGCGGGTCGTCACCCGGCTTGAGCATCAGGCGCGGCACGCGGCCGCCTTTCTGCACATGCTCGGTCAGGATCTCGTCGATATCGGCCTTGGTATTGAAATGATACCAGACCCCTTCCGGGTAGATCACCAGATTGGGCCCCAGTTCGCAGCGGTCAAGGCAGCCGGCTGCGTTTATACGCACACCTTTCAGGCCCATGGCCTTGGCTTTGTCCTTCATATAGTCGCGCAGTTCCACCGATCCCTTGCGGGCGCAGGAGCCTCGCGGATGATCCGCGGGCCGGGTGTTGGTGCAGACGAAGACGTGGCAATCGAAGAACAGTTCGGGATCAGCAGGCATAGGATCTACTCGCGCCAGTGGTGGCACCACACGTCATGCCCCGGCGAAGGCGATTCCCGCGCCGGTTCGGTCTCGGCGCAGACGGCGGTGGCTTTGGGACAGCGGGTGCGGAAGACGCAGCCCGACGGAGGATTGAGCGGCGACGGCAGGTCGCCGCTCAGGATGATGCGCGGCTTGGCACGCTCCTGGACCGGATCGGGGATCGGCACCGCCGACATCAGGGCCCGGGTATAGGGATGACGCGGCGCCCGGTAGAGGGAGTCCCGCGTCGCCAGCTCCATGACCTTACCGAGATAGAGCACCAGCACCCGGTCGCTGATGTGACGCACCACGGCGAGGTCGTGGCTGATGAACAGCATCGAGAGACCAAAAGTCTTCTGCAGGTCCTTGAGCAGGTTGATGACCTGGGCGCGCACTGAGACATCGAGCGCGCTCACCGGTTCGTCGCAGATCACCAGCTTGGGTTTCAGGATCATGGCGCGCGCGATGCCGATGCGCTGGCACTGGCCGCCGGAGAATTCGTGGGGATAACGGTTGACCATCCCCGGCAGCAGGCCCACCTGCTCCATGAGGCCGGCCACGCGCCGCGCCACGTCGGCGCGGGACAGCTCCGGGTGATAGTTGCGCAAGGGCTCGGCGACGATGTCGCCGGCGGTCATGCGCGGGTCGAGGCTGGCGAGCGGGTCCTGGAACACGATCTGCATGTCCTCGCGCGCGGCCTTCACCGCGGCGGCGTCGAGGCCGGTCATCTCGCGCCCGAGCCAGGTGACCGTGCCGGAGGTGGCTGGCAGCAGCTGCAGCACCGCGCGGCCCAAAGTGGTCTTGCCGCAGCCGGATTCGCCGACGATGCCCAGGGTCTCGCCGGGCGCGAGGTCGAAGGATACGCCGTCGACCGCGCGCAGGTTCTGGTAACGGCCGACGATCACGCCGCCGGTACGCACCGGGAAATGGACCTTGAGGTCGCGGACACTGAGGATGGGCGCGGTCATGACGCTTCCCTCACCGGCTGGATGCCGTCACGCACGCAGGCCTTGAGGCCGCCGCCGCCCCCTTGAACCAAAGAGGGACGCAACGGCGGACGTTCGGCGCAGGCCGAAATCCTATAAGTACAGCGCGGCGCGAAGGCGCAGCCCGGCGGCAGGCGCTGAAGGTTGGGCGGCTGGCCGGGAATGGTCTTGAGGGACTTGCCGAGGACATCGTCCAGGCGCGGCGTGCAGGCGAGCAGGCCTTGCGTATACGGGTGCTGGGGCGCGGTGAAGATCTGGTTCACGTCGCCCAGTTCCACGATCCGCCCCGCGTACATCACCGCCACCCGGTCGGCCAATCCGGCGACGACTCCGAGATCGTGGGTGATCAGGATCACCGAGGTGCGCTCCTTCTCCTTCACCTCGCGGATCAGGTCGAGGATCAGCGCCTGGACCGTGACGTCGAGCGCCGTGGTCGGCTCGTCGGCGATCAGCAGCGCCGGGTTGCACAGCAGGCTCATGGCGATCATGACGCGCTGGCGCAGGCCGCCGGACAGTTCATGCGGATGCATGTCCGCGCGCCGCACCGGTTCCGGGATCTGCACCCGCTTGAGCATGGCAATCACCGCGTCGCGCGCCGCGGCGGCGCTCATGCCCCGGTGACGGATCAGCACTTCGCCCAGCTGGCGGCCGATCTTCATATGCGGCGTCAGGGACGTCATGTGGTCCTGGAACACCATCGACGCCTTGTTGCCGCGAATGGCGTTGAGCGCTTTTTCACCCGCCGTCAGCAGGTTGACGCCGTCAAACAGCACTTCGCCGGAGGCCTTGCCGTTGTCGGCCAGGAGGCCCATGGCGGCCATGAAGGTCTGGCTCTTGCCCGAACCGGACTCGCCGACGATGCCCAGGCACTCGCCCTTCGCCAGCGTGAACGAGAGATCGCTCACCGCCTCGACCGCGCCGTCGGGCGTCTCAAAGCGCACACTCAGATTGCGGACATCCAACACTTGATTTGAAGGGGACGCCATCAGCGGTCCTTCGGATCGAGCGCGTCGCGCAGGCCGTCGCCCAGGAAGTTGAGGCAGAACAGCGTGGCGGTCATGAACACCGCCGGCACGATCAGGGTGCGCGGCGTGATCTCCAGCTCCGCCGCCCCCTCGTTGATCAGCACACCCCAACTGGTCATGGGTTCCTGCACGCCGAGGCCGAGGAAGCTCAGGAAGCTTTCCAGCAAGATCACCTGGGGAATGGTCAGCGTGACGTAGACGATCACCACCCCCAGCACATTGGGCACCACATGGCGGATCAGGATGCCGGCGGTACTGCCGCCCGAAGCGCGCGCCGCCTCCATGAACTCGCGGTGTTTTAGGGTCAGGGTCTGGCCGCGCACGATCCGCGCCATGGTCAGCCATTCCACCGAACCGATGGCCAGGAACATCAGGACAAAGTTCCGGCCGAACAGCACCATCAGGATAATGACGAAGAACGTCAGCGGCACCGAGTACATGAGATCGACGAAGCGCATCAGGAGCTGGTCGATCTTGCCGCCGAGATAGCCGGCGATGGCGCCGACGGTGACGCCGATGAACAGCGCGACGGAGGTGGCGAGCAAGCCGACCGTGAGCGAGACGCGTCCGCCGAACAAGGTGCGCGCCAACAGGTCGCGGCCGACGGAATCGGTGCCGAGGTAATGCTTGAGGGCAAGGCTCGGCGGCACGGCCTCGACATGGTCCCAGTCGATCTGGTCATAGGACCAGGCCAGGAAGTAGGGGCCGAACACCGACAGCACCGCGATCAGGCCGAGGATGACGAGGCTGGCGACCGCCGCCTTGTTGCGCATCAGCCGGCGCCAGGCGTCCTGCCATAGGCTGCGGCCCTCGACGGCGTCGGAGATCGGCAGATCGGGCGCGGCGATATTGGCCTCAGTCATAGCGCACCCGGGGATCGAGGAGGCCGTAGGCCAGGTCCACCAGCAGGTTCATCAGGATCATGATGGCGGCGGAGAGGATGGTGACGCCCATGACCAGCGTATAGTCGCGGTTGAGCGCGCCTTGCACGAAGTAGCGGCCGATGCCGGGAATCTGGAAGATCGTTTCCACCACCATCGAGCCGGTGAGGATGAAGGCGGTGGCGGGGCCGAGGAAGGTAACCACCGGCGTCAGCGCGCTCTTGAGGGCGTGGTGGATCACCACGGCGCGGAACGGCAAACCCTTGGCCTTGGCGGTGCGCACATAGTTGGCGCGCATGACCTCGATCATGGCGCCGCGGGTGATGCGCGCGAGGTAGGCGACGAACGGCAATGCGAGCGTGATCACCGGCAATATACGGTTGGCGAAGGCGCCGTTGTTCCAGCCGCCGGCCGGCAGATGCACCGCGGTGTCCTTGAGCCAGACGCCGAAGATCAGGATCAGCAGTTGTCCCATGACGAAATTGGGGATCACGATCCCGGTCATGGCGAGGCCCGACACCGCGTAGTCGCGGGGAGAATTCTGCGCCAGCGCCGCGGCGATGCCCATGGGCACGCCGATGACGATCGCCAGCAGGATGGCGGCGAAGCCGTTCTGGAAGCTGACCGGGAAGCCTTGCGCGATCAGCTCGGTGACCGTGAAGTCCTTATATTTGAACGACGGGCCGAAATCCCAATGCAGCAGGTTCCAGAGATAGCTGAGGTACTGCTGCCACAGCGGGTCGTCGAGGTGGTAGCGCGCCCGCAGGTTGGCGAGGATCTCCGGCGGCACCGGCGCCGCGGAATCGAACGGCCCGCCGGGCGTCAGGCGCATCAGGAAAAAACACACGGTGATGATCGCCCACAAGGTGGGGATGCCGATGAGGATGCGCCGGGCGATATATGACCACATGCGCCGACGAGATTAGGTCACTGTCTACGAAAGCGCCAAGCGCTTATCTGGTCAGGAAACGCAGGGGATGAACCCCCAGCGCATTGGGCTGCCAGCCGTCCGCCGCCACCGGGCGCATGGGGGTGAAGAACACCACCGGCAGGATGATCTGGTCCTCGATCAACACGTTCTCGGCCTGCAGCGTGGTCTGGGGCCTGATCACCGGATCGGTCTCGGAGAGCGCTGACTGCATGCGTTTGTTGAACTCGGGCTCCTCGTAGCCGCCGATGTTCCAGGCGCCGGCCTGGCGGGTGAGCGGCGTCAGGAAGCCGAAGGCGTCCTCGGCGCGGGCCGGCCAGACCGCCAGGGCGAGATCGAAGTCGCCGCGCCGCAGGGCGTCGGCGAAGTCCGCCGGCGCGTCCTCCTGCATCTGGACATTGATGCCGATGCGCGGCCAGCCGGCGGTGATGGTTTTGGCGAAGGCCGCCGTGGCGGCGCCTTTGGGATAGCGGAACTGGAGGGTCGTCGGGTGGGCGCGGCTGACTTGGGATTCCTCCAGCAGCACCTCGGCCACGGCCGAGCGCATATTGCCGGTGAGCGGCGCATAGGCCGCGCGGTGCAGGGCCACGGCGCTCATCAGTTGCGGCGGCACCATGGTATAGGCCGGCGCCGCGTTCTCCAGCCGCGAGGACCGCGCAAAGGCCTCGCGGTCGATGGTCATGGCCAGCGCATGGCGGTTCTCGCGCCGGTTCAGGATCGGCTTGCGGGCGTTGACGGCAACGAACAGGAGGTCGGAGCCGGCCTCGGTCTTGAGGCCGCGCGCGCGCGGCGGCGGCGGCATGAAGGCAAAGCCCCAGGTGAGCTGCGCGGCGCGGCTGCGCACCATGTCCACGGCGGCGTCGGAAGACTCCGCGACCACGAAACTCACCGCCTGGACGGCCACGTCGGCGGCGGCGAAGAACCTGGGGTTCTTCACCAGGCCCAGACCGGCCTCGGTCGATGCCGGCATGAAGGCGCCGTTGGTGGCGGCATTCTCGCGCGCAAAGGTGCGGTCGCCGCGCCGGTGCGGCAGCGGCATGGCCACCGGCAGCGCCAGGGCCGCGAGGAAGGTGGCGGAGGGATGCTTCAGGGTGATGCGAACGGTGCGGGAGTCGGGCGCCGTCACGCCGAGGCTTGCCCGCGTGCCGGCGAGGGCTTCCTCGGCGCCCTGGATCGCCAGCAAGGACCCAGCGAATGGGGCGGCCGGCGACAGCGCATGGCGCAGGCCGGCGACGAAGTCCTCGGCGTCGAGGGCGGCGCCGTCGGACCACTGCAGTCCGCGCCGCAGGTTGAAGGTGTAGGTCAGCTGATCGGCGCTGATCTCCCAGCGCTCGGCGGCGCCGGGCACGAGCTTGCCCTGAGCGTCGCGGGTCACCAGGCCCATGAACATTTCCGACGCGAGGGCCAAGTCGACGTCCCGGACCGCCATTTGCGGATCCAGCTCGCGCGGCAGTTCCGGAACCGCGATCGCCAGGACATCCGCCGCAGCGGCCGAGGCATCCGGGGAAATGAAAGTGCACGCGGCCGCGGCGGCCGCCAGCAGCGCCCTGCGTGCGATCGGCCCGTTCAGACGGACGGCTCCGGGATAACGGTGTTGGCGAGAATGCCGATACGTTCGATCTCCACTTCTATCTTATCGCCCGCCTTGAGCCACAGCGGCGGCTTGCGCCCGGCGCCGACCCCCGCCGGCGTGCCGGTGGCGATGACATCGCCCGGCTCGAGGTGGGTGAAGATCGAGAGGTAGGAAATGATCTCCGCCACCGACAGCATCATGGACGCGGTCGAGTCCTGCTGCACGATCTCGCCGTTGAGGCGGGTCGTGAGTTTCAGGTTCTGCGGATCGGGCACTTCGGCCGCCGGCACCAGCCACGGTCCGCAGGCGCCCGAAGAGTCGAAGTTCTTGCCGGCGGTGAAGGAGTGCTTCTGATAGTCGCGCACGCTGCCGTCCAGGAAGCAGGTGTAGCCGGCCACATGGGAGAGCGCCTTGTCCGCCGGAATGCGCCGGCCGCCGCGGCCGATCACCACGCCGAGTTCGCCCTCGAAGTCGTACTGGCTGGACGCCGACGGGCAGACGATGGACTGGTGGTGGCCGACCAGAGACTGGGTCGTGCGCATGAAGGTGTTGGGATGTTCCGGCGGCAGGTTGCCCAACTCGGCCACATGGTCGCGGTAGTTGCGCCCGACGCAGAGGACGCGGCTGGCGTCGGGGATCACCTGCAGCAGCACCACATGATCGAGGGCCACCGTCGGCTTGCGTTTGGCGGCCACGGCCTGGAGGTTGCCGAGCGGGCCGGAGGCGAGCACCGCGCGTAAGGAAGGCCCGGCGTCCGAGAGGTCGACAATGTCGTTGCCGATCACCGCGCCGAAGCTGGGGCCTTGGGTGTATTCGTAACTGACGAACTTCATTGCTTCATCTCAACCGTGAAAGCGCATCCCCGCATCCGGTCTACGTGACCAATGCGCCGAGGTCTAGTGCGGCATCATGACGGTATCGATGACGTGAATGAATCCGTTGTCGGAGATGAGGTCGGCTTTGATCATCTTGGCGTCGTCCACCTGGATTCCCTTGGTGGCGTCGATCAGCAGCGTTCCGCCTTCGGCGGTCGCCGCTTCGAGCCGCTTGCCCATGAAATCGCGCGAGGTCACCCGGCCCATCACCAGGTGGAAGGTGATCAGGTGCTGGAGCTTTTCCTTGTTTTCGGGGCGGAGGAGAGTCTCCATGGTGGCCTTGGGCAGCTTGGCGAAGGCGTCATCGGTGGGCGCGAACAGGGTGATCGGACCCTTGCCCTGGAGCAGCGGCGTCAGCCCCGCCGCCTTGACGGCCGCGAGCAGGATGGTGAAGGTGCCGGCGTCGGTCGCGGTTTCCAGAATGTCCTTGGCGCGGGCGGTGCCCGGCAAAGCCAGCGCGGCGGCGAGGACCAGGCCCATCAGTCTCAGGGCGAATTTACGGTGCATAGCTTCTCCACATGACCCAGCGCGAAATGTATTCCGAGATCGGCGCCCTGATCGGCGCCGTGGCCCAGGCCTTTAGCATAACCGAAGCCGAGGCCATCGCCGCGGCGGAGCAGAATCGCCTGGCCATGGAGTTCGGCCGCGACGCCAACGGCAATCCTTTCGTCACCGCCACCCTGGACGGCAAAGCCAGCGCGCGGATCTACCAGGGCGCCATCAAACACGCGCCGAAAGACCAAAACGCCCCATAGCCTCGTGCCGGATATGTGTATATACACATATCCATGGCCCACCTCCCCCTCGACGAAGAGTCCGGCGGTGTCATCAGCCCCGCCGCAGTGGCGGAGGTCTGCTTTTGCCATAACCTGCGGCGCACCACCCGCGCGGTCAGCCGGATCTATGACCAGGCGTTGCACCCGGCGGGACTAAAATCCAGCCAATTCAATGTATTGATTGTGATCGCCAGCCTGACACCGGCGACCATGCCGGCGGTGGCGCGGGCGCTGGCCATGGACCGGACCACCCTGCTCCGGAACCTGGGGCCTTTGAAAGCCGCCGGCCTGCTCACGGTCGCCAAGGGGGGAGGGCGCCGTCCCGACGAAATCACCCTCACCATGACCGGTGAAAACACCCTGACCACGGCGATCAGGGCGTGGCAAGGCGCCCAACGGCAGATCGCCCAACGGCTGGGTGGCAGTCATGCCGCCCAGATGCTTCAAGGGCTTGCGCGGCTTCTGGGGTGAGTCGCGCCGCTATAGATATGTAATTACATATATTGCTGACCCTGACGGGAAACCATCCCACTTAACTTTTATTAAACCGCTCCCCGCCAAAGTATCCGGACCGCACGAACCGGCCGCGAGACTCGCGCCGCCGGCACCGCTACGGAGCCTGGGTTGAGAACGGTCAGCAAAACCTTCAAGGACGGCGATTTCATCTACCGCCAGGGCGAGGACAGCCGCTGGGCCTTCGAGGTCCTGGAAGGCTCCGTCGAACTGACGAGAGACGGCGCCGAAGGCGCTGCGGTCGTCGCCCGCCTGCGCGCCGGCGAGCTGTTTGGCGAAATGGGCGTGCTCGACAATGCCCCGCGCTCGACCTCGGCCCGCGCCCGCGGCGCCGTCACCGTCAAAGCCATCCCGCGCGACGAATTCCTGCGCCAGATGGAGGCCGACCCCGACACGGCCCTCAAGGTCATGACCCGCCTGGCCAAGCGCATGCGCGGGCCGGACGACGACGGAAGCCGTGCGGCCGCCTACAAATCCGCCGCCGCCAACCTGCCGGTACCGGTGCCCCAGGAGGCTTCGGTCCTGACTCCGGTACCGGTGCGCATCGGCCGCCCGCTGCCCGTCAACCTGATCGGCGAGCGCAAACCGAATTTCATCGAGAAAATCTTCGACGCCGTGGTCAAGGATCCGCGCAAGCCGGCGAAGAAGGCCAAGAACCCGCCGCCCGGCGATATCCTGGTCATGGTCGCCAAGTTCCGCGACGACTTCGAGGACAACCAGCATAGATTGGTGCTGCAGGCGCTGGACGGCATCCCCGGCGTGCGCGCCACCGCCGTCGACCGCGATCTCTCGCGCTTCGTGCCGGGTCTCGCCGATCCCGCCGCCGCCGCCAACGACGACATCACCCGGCGCGCGGCGCGCGAAGCCCGCGCCTGGATGGGCACCGCCAACGCCGACCTGCTGGTGTGGGGCAATATCGACCCCACCGGCCGCAACATCGAACTGCGCTTCATCGCCACCGCCTCGAGCCCCGGGGAACGCCCGGGCCGCTTCACGCCGCTCAACGTGCTGACCCTGCCGGTGGATTTCTACGCCGACTGGATTCCCCTGATCCGCGCCGTGGTGCTGGCCGCCACCGACCCGCGCACCTTCACCCAGGGGCGCATCCTGCGCTCCGCGCTGCCGGCGCTGGCCGCCAACGCGCGCCCGCTGGGCATGGAACCCTCGACCGCGCTGGAACCCGCCGAGCGCGCCACCATCCTGTTCTCCTACGGCAACGTCTGCGCCGTCTGCGCGCAGCTGGAAGGCGACCGCAGCTGGTATCACGCGGCGGTGGAAGCCTGGCAGGCGGCGGTGGAACTCACCAACGCCGATAACGCGCCGCTCCTGGGCCAGCTCTACCAGCAGCTCGGTCTCGCCTTACAAGTCATCGCCGAGCGCCAGGCCGACACCGCCTGGATGGAACAGGCCGCCGACGCCTATCGCCGCGCGCTGATCCACATCTCGCGCCGCAAGCAGCCCGGCGACTGGGGCCTGGTGAAATACCGCCTCGGCTGCGTGCTCTATAAATTCGACATGGCCGTGGGCGACGACAACGCGCTGCGCGAAGCCATCCACGCCTGCCAGGCGGCGCGCCAGGTGTTCAACAAGTACTCGCACCCGATCCGCTGGTCGGAAATCTCCAACACGCTGGCGCAGATCCTGCAGGTCTACGGCGACAACGCCCGCAGCGTGCCGATCCTGGAATATGCCGTGAAGTCCTGCCTGTCGGCGCTGCAGGTGCGCACGCCCGATACCGCGCCGCTGCAGTGGGCCGCCATCCAGAACACCCTGGGCTCGGCGCTGTTCCTGCTCGCCAAACACACCGGCGAATGGGACTACATGCGCCAGTCCTCGGACGCCTTCCGCATGGCGCTCCTGATCTACAAGGAGCACGGCGCCGGACGGATGGCCGTGATCACCGAGCGCAACCTGATGCGCGCCGACCGTCAGGTGCAGGGCGCCAGCGACAAGCACCTATCCGATCCGGTGTGGGCGCAGAACTTCAATATCACCGAGGACGACAGCTACGATTGGCAGACCTTCCTGGAAGGCAAGTCGGGCACCGCCAACGACCCCAACCTCGGCAAGAACGTCAGCGAAGTCGCTTAAATTTCCAAGTTAGGCAATTGCGGGCGCGGGCTTGCCGCGCAAGACTTCGTCCATGGCCGAGCCGCTGCTCCTCGCTATAGACCAAGGCACCACGTCCACCCGCGCGCTGGTGTTTGACGGCAAAGGCAAACCCATTGCCGTGGCGCAGGAACCGCTGCGCCAGATCTATCCCGCCAACGGCTGGGTCGAACACGACCCCGAAGAGATCTGGGCCGCTACCCTGGCGGTGTGCGGACGTGTGATCGCCGAGGTCGGCGGCGCTGCCCGCATCAAGGCCATCGGCATCACCAATCAGCGCGAGACCACGATCGTCTGGGACCGGAAGACCGGCGCGCCGGTGATGAACGCCATTGTCTGGCAGGACCGGCGCGGGGCGCCGCGCTGCGCCGAACTCAAGGCCGCGGGACATGAAGGCGCCGTCCAATCCAAGACCGGCCTGTTGATCGATTCCTATTTCTCCGCCACCAAACTGGAATGGATGCTGAACAACGTTCCCGGCCTGCGCGATCGCGCCCGCCGGGGCGAATTGGCGTTCGGCACCGTCGATTCCTTCCTGCTGTGGCGCCTGACCGGCGGCAAGGTCCACGCCACCGACGCCACCAATGCGTCGCGGACCATGCTGTTCGATATTCATCGCGGATGCTGGGACGACGACCTCCTGGCGCTGTTCGGCGTCCCCCGCGCGCTGCTGCCCGACGTACGCGACACTTCGGGTGTGTTCGGAACCACGGCGCTGCTCGGCCGCGAGATCCCGGTCGCGGCGCTGGTCGGCGACCAGCAGGGGGCGCTGGTGGGCCAGGCCTGCTTCGACACCGGCATGACCAAGAGCACCTACGGCACCGGGTGTTTCGTGCTGGTCAACACCGGGCGCACGGCGCTGGCCTCGCGTCACCGCCTGCTCACCACCATTGCCTATCGCGTCAACGGCGAGACGGTCTACGCGCTGGAAGGCAGCATCTTCAACGCCGGCACCGTGGTGCAGTGGCTGCGCGACGAAGCCGGCATGATCGCGACCGCCGCGGACTCCGAGACCATCGCCGCCGGCCTCGATGACGCCGGCGGCGTGTATTTCGTGCCGGCGTTCACCGGTCTCGGCGCGCCCCATTGGAACCCCGACGCCCGCGGCGCCATCCTCGGCCTGACCCGCGACTCGGGGGCCGCGCAGATCGTCCGCGCCGGCCTGGAGTCGGTGGCCTATCAGACCGCGGACCTGATTTCGGCGCTCCGGAAAGACGGCATTACCGAGCCCGGCGCCCTCAGGGTCGATGGCGGCATGGCGGCCAATCGCTGGTTCCTGCAGTTCCTGGCCGACATGACGGATGTGCCGGTGGAGCGCCCGGCCTGCGCCGAAACCAGCGTCGCCGGGGCGGCGTTCCTCGCCGGCCTCGGCTGCGGGGTCTTCGGGTCACTGGACGACATCAAAGCCGCGTGGACTCTGGATTTTCGCGCGAGTCCGAAAGTTGCGCACGGCGCGCGCGACGCGCTTTTGAGCGGATGGCGCAAGGCCGTTGCGCGCGTCGCCGGTTAGCGCGCCGGCCCCTCACCCTTGCCCGCGCCGGCCCCTATGTGCAGTGCAATAGAGCCCATGGAATGGGCCGATCCTCGCCCAGCCCTTCGCGGCGGGCCTTTATCGCAAAATGAAACTTAGTGTAAGTTTACGGCACTAGGGGTGGGGGATTTTCCGGCAATGTTGCAAACGTCTTCACAGGCGGAGTCTGCCAAGTCCGGCGTGACCGCCAAGGTCAAATGGTTCAATCCAGCTAAGGGTTTCGGGTTCGTGGCGCCGAACGACGGCACGTCGGATGCATTCCTTCATGTCTCCGTCGTGCAGCGCGCAGGCCTGCGCACGCTGCGCCAGGGTGCGACGATCATCTGCGATCTCACGCACGGTCCGCGCGGCCCGCAAGTGTCGATCATCGACCGTGTCGACGACTCCACCGTCGCCGACGACATGCCGCCCGCGGACGGCGACGAGTCCGTGCTCGAGGGCGAGATCAAGTTCTTCGCCGTCGATAAGGGCTACGGCTTCGGCATGCCGGTGAGCGGCGGGGCCGATGTTTTCATCGGCATCGGCGCCTTGCAGCGCTCCAACCTCGATCGTCTGGAATCGGGCCAGCAGGTGCGCATGTACGTGCGCCCCGGCAAGAAGGGCCCGATGGCCGTGCGCATCGAAGTGCTGAGTCAGCCGGCCTACAACGGCCATCCCTAGACACACCGGGCGTTACATCGCGTTACCGCACGCGGCGCCGGTTCCGCCGCGCGCCGGAAAACACGCCGCCTCGCGCGTGTGTGAATTTGCGCGGGCGCCGGGTGACAGTATTTTTAAGCGCTGGCCCCAGTCGCGACACAATCCCGCGCGATGTTGGATCATGCCGTCCGGGAGTTCCCCCCTCTGCGGACGGCCGATTGGAGTTCAGGTAATTCCCGTCGATGCGAGATCCCTCTGCTGAATGAGTGGCGGGATCAACGGTGGACCGCTCGGGCCGCATCCCTTCCCCCTCATCCCCCAGCGGTTTGACGGTCCACCGCCCCTCTTCGCCTTGGCCCCCACCCCGGACCCGTAAGGGTGGTCCTGACGCTCCGGGCTCACTTTTTATTCCTTATAAGGTGCTGTTTTCTTGCAGAGGTTGGCCAAAAATGCAGTCCGGACAAGGTCTTGCCCAGCCCAAGGCGCAACATTAATGCAGGCTGCCCTTCAAAAACCTGGTAAATCAGCTTAAGTTACATTTATGGACGTATGTCCTGGGGCTATTTTGGCCCTCTCCCTCGCGGGAGCACAACGACAGGCAGAATGCTCTCGGACCCCGGGCCCTCATGCGCGCAAAAAAAGCTTCCACCGCCGACCTCACCGTCCTTGAGCGCTTGCGTACGGCGGGCCTGCGCCCGACGCGCCAGCGTCTGGCGCTGGCGAAACTGCTGTTCGCACAAGGCCACCGCCATGTAACCGCCGAAGCCCTGTTCAACGAAGCCAAGGACCATCGCGTCGATGTCTCCCTGGCGACGGTTTACAACGCGCTGCACGACTTCACCGAAAAGTCGCTGCTGCGCGAAATCTCGATCGATTCCAGCCGGTCGTATTTCGACACCAACGTCGGCGACCACTATCACTTCTATTTTGAACAGTCCGGCAAGCTGCAGGACATCCCCGCCGAGCGCATCGCGCTGGCCAACCTGCCCGAACCGCCCAACGGCGCCGTGGCCCGGGTCGACGTGATCATCCGCGTCAAGGACTGAGTATCCCCGATCGTTCGGCCCGCGCGCTCAGCCCTGATCATCCTGGCGCGAGAAGCGCTTCAAAACCTCAACTTAGATCGATTCTAAGCTGCTTGACTCACCGTGACGCCTTCCTTACAACTGGGTGTGCTGAACGAGCCCTGTTGAGAAAAAGCGGGCCGTTTGTCCGACTATCATTATGAGGAGCGATCCATGGCCCAACTCCGCGGCTCCAAGACCGAATCAAACCTGAAGGCGGCTTTCGCCGGCGAAAGCCAGGCTAACCGCCGCTATCTCTATTTCGCGCAAAAGGCCGACGTTGAAGGCCAGAACGAAGTCTCCGCCCTGTTCCGCTCGACGGCGGAAGGCGAGACCGGCCATGCCTTCGGCCACCTGGAATACCTGGAGCCGGTCGGCGATCCCGCCACCGGCCACCCCATCGGCGACACCAAGCTCAACCTCAAGGCCTCGGTGGCCGGCGAAACCCACGAGTACACCGACATGTACCCGGGCATGGCCAAGGCCGCCCGCGAGGAAGGCTTCGACGAAATCGCCGACTGGTTCGAGACCCTGGCGAAGGCCGAGAAGTCCCACGCCGGCCGCTTCCAGAAGGCCCTCGATACCCTGGGCTAAAGCGTCTGCTGTTTGATCAAGAACCGGCCGAATCCCTAAGCGGGACTTCGGCCGGTTTCATTCTGAGGGAAGTACATGCGGGAAGGCAGTCTCGAAGCGCCGACGCGTCACGTCATCGACTGGCAGAATCCGGACTTCATCGACGCCGAGAAGCTGGACGCCGAGATGCGCCGCCAGTTCGACATCTGTCACGGCTGCCGCCGCTGCTTCAACCTGTGCGATTCCTTCCCGCGCCTGTTCGACCTGATCGACGCCGCCGGTGACGCCGAACTGCACGGCGTCAAGAGCGAGGACTTCAAGCCGGTCGTGGACGCCTGCACGCTCTGCGACATGTGCTTCATGACCAAGTGCCCTTACGTGCCGCCGCACGCCTTCAACATCGACTTCCCGCACCTCCTGCTGCGCTACCGCGCGGCCGAGCGCGCCAGGCACGGCGCGGGCTTCTTCGACGAGCAGCTGGCCGAGACCGACCGCAACGGCAAGCTGGGCGGCGCGGTCGCCGGCCTCGCCAACTGGGCCACGGCGCGCGGCAACGGCCTGACCCGCCCGCTGATGGAGAAAGTCGCCGGCATCGACAAGGACGCCGATTTGCCGAAATTCACCGGCAAGACCTTTGTCGCCCGCGCCAAGGACAACCCGCCCGCGGTGAACACGGCCGCGCCGGCTTACGGCAAACGCGATGCCGTGATCTTCGCCACCTGTTTCGCCAACTACAACGCCCCGGCCATCGGCGAGGCGGCGCTCAAGGTGCTGGCCAAGAACGGCGTCAAAGCCGAAGTGGTTTACCCGGGCTGCTGCGGCATGCCGCAGCTGGAGCAGGGCGATATCGCGCGTGTCGCCGATAAAGCCAGGACCACGGCCCAGGCGCTCAAACCCTATATCGACGCCGGCAAGGATATCGTCGCCCTGGTGCCGTCCTGCGCCCTGATGATGAAATTCGAGTGGCCGCTGATCCTGCCCGACGATCCCGACGTGAAGGCCCTGGCGCAGGCGACCTTCGACATCACCGAATATGTGGTGGCCATCGCCGACCATGAGGGCATCGCGCCGGGCCTCGAGCCGCTGGCGGGCGGTGTCGCCGTCCACCTGGCGTGCCACGCGCGCGCCCAGAACATGGGGGCCATGGGCGCGGACATGCTGCGGCTGATCCCGGATACCGACGTGGCGGTGATCGAGCGCTGCTCGGGCCACGGCGGCTCGTGGGGCGTGAAGAAGGGCAACTTCGCGGTCGCCACCAAATTCGCGCGCACCACCGTGCGCCGCGCCGCCGACGCCGGGAAAACCTACCTCGCCTCCGAATGCCCGCTGGCCGGGAAGCATCTCGCGCAGGGTTTCGAGAACATCGAGGGCGCGGAGAAGAAGGAATCCCTGCATCCCATCCAGATCCTCGCCAAGGCTTACGGACTTTAAGGCATGAGCGCCCCTCGCCGTGAAATCACCCGCGCCGACCTGATGCCTATGGCCGAATACGCCAAGATCCGGCGCGAACACCGGCGCAAGCTGGTGGACATCAAGCAGAAGCGCCGCGTGCATATCGGCCCGTCCATCACGCTCTATTTCGAGAACTACGACACCATGTGGGCCCAGGTGCAGGAGATGCTCCACATCGAGCAGGGCGGCGAGGCGCAGATCGAAGGCGAACTCTCGGCCTACAATCCGCTGATCCCGCAGGGCTCGGAACTGGTGGCCACCATGATGGTCGAGATCGAGGACGAGATCGTGCGCCGGCGCACGCTCGCCCGGCTTGGTCACGTCGAGGACACGGTGTTCCTGAGTTTCGCCGGCCATACCGTCAAGGGCGTGCCGGAAAACGACCTGGACCGCACCACACCCGACGGAAAAACCTCATCCGTGCACTTCCTGCACTTCGCCTTCACGCCCGCGCAGGCCAAGGCCTTCCGCACCGCGGGAACCCAGGTGATCGTCGGCATCTCGCACGAGAACTACGGCCACATGGCGGCGCTGCCGGACGCGCACCGGGCGGCCCTGGCGGAAGACCTGTCGGTTTAGGTTTCTGTTTTCTTGTCATTCTTGGCCCGAAGGGCCGAGAATCCAGAGGTGTCTGGTTTCTGTTTTTAAAACCAGAAATCTCTACTGCACTGTTTCCGTAGGGTAGACGCCCCAGAGCCGGTCGCGCTTGAGCCAGCCCTGGATGCCGCCCGCGTCCACGCGGCAGTATTCGCCGCCGGCAGGACAGCGCTGGACGCTGACGATCACGCCCTTCTCCACATTGGCCAGTTCGGCCGCGCTGTCGGCGCCGTCCCGGCGCAGGACCGCGGCCGTCTTGACCATGGCCGTGCGGCGCCCGGACAGCATGGTCTGGTGAACCCAGCCTTCGGCGCCGTCGGGATCGCGGATCTGGCGCCAGGTGTCGAACTCGGCGATCACTTCCACCGGCAGGCGCCGGCGCACATAGACCCACTCCACCGGATAGCGCACACCGGGGCCGGTGCGGAGGTTGATCGGATCGGTGCGCAAGGACACGAACCGCGGGATCGGCAGCGCCGTGCCGCGGTTGGTTTCTTCCTTGGGCTCCATCTTGCCCTTCTCTTCGGGCTTGTCCTCGTCCGGCGCGATGTCGTCCGCGGCCGGCGCTGTCGTAGGCGCTGTCTTAGGCATGGGCGCGGCGGTCAGCGGCGCTTCCTGCGGGCGCGGGGCGGCGGCGGACGCGCGCGGCGGCGGCGGGCCGCCTTTTACAGCCGGGGCTTTGTCAGCGGCCCCCATCGTTCCCGGCGCCAGGCCGAGGCTCATCAAAACTGCGAGAGAGATCAACGCTGCCTGTCTCATGCGGCCTTTTTGCCTGGGTTTGCGCGCTTTGGCAACGGCACGGCGGTTGCTGGACAAGGTGGAAGGTGGCTGCTACGCCTTTTGAAGTCGCGGTCCTTTCCGTCACCCTTGATTCCGGCAGCCATGGCGCGGACCAAACCCACAGTCGTCGTCACCCGCAAGCTTCCCGGCGTCGTCGAGACGCGGATGATGGAACTGTTCGACGTGCGCCTGAATGACGACGACCATCCGTTCAGCGCCGCCGAGATCGCCGCGGCGATGCAAAGTTGCGACGTCCTGGTCCCGACCCTCACCGACCATATCGGCGCCGACGCCCTGGCCCAGGCCGGGCCGCGCCTTAAATTGATCGCCAATTTCGGCAACGGCGTCGATCATATCGACCTCACCGCTGCCCATCGGCGCGGCATCACCGTCACCAACACCCCGGACGTGCTGACCGAAGATACCGCCGATATGGCCATGGCCCTGATGGTGGCGGTGCCGCGGCGGCTGCTGGAAGGCGCGGCGCTGATCCGCGCCGGCAAATTCACCGGCTGGAGCCCCACCCACATGCTGGGCCAGCGGCTGTACGGCAAAAGGCTGGGCATCATCGGCATGGGCCGCATCGGCACGGCGGTCGCGCGCCGCGCCCGCGGCTTCGGCATGGCGATCCACTATCACAACCGCCGGCGCCTGCGCCCCGAACTGGAAGCCGAGGTGGAGGCCACCTACTGGGAGAGCCTCGACCAGATGCTGGCGCGCATGGATGTGATCTCGGTCCATTGCCCGCACACCCCGGCCACATTCCACCTGCTCTCCGAACGCCGCCTCAAGCTTCTCAAACCCACGGCCTATCTGGTCAACGTCGCCCGCGGCGAGATCGTGGACGAGGCCGCGCTGATCTCGATGCTGGAACGCGGCCAGCTGGCCGGCGCCGCCCTGGACGTGTTCGAACACGAGTCCGCCGTCAACCCGAAGCTCCTGGCCATGCCCAACGTGATCCTGCTGCCGCATATGGGTTCGGCCACCATCGAGGGCCGCATCGCCATGGGCGAGCGCGTCATCATCAACATCAAGACCTTCTGCGACGGCCACGTCGCCCCCAACCGCGTCCTGCCGACCAGCGCATAAGTCGCATCGTGAGCGCTGCGGTTCTTCCGATCCCCTACCGCGATCCCGCGGCAGCTTTCGCGCCTTTGGCGCGGGAGTCCATGAGCGTGCTGCTGGACAGTGCGGTGATGTCGCCTCAGGGGCGTTATTCCTACATCGCGCGCGATCCATTCCGCATCATCCGCTGCACGCCCTATCCCTGGCGCGTCAGTATCGATGGCGTCGCCAGTACCGCCGATCCCTTCACAGCCCTCGCGGGCGAACTGGCGCCGCACCGGCGGCAAACGGCAGGCCCTGTGCCGTTCTGCGGCGGCGCCATCGGCTTCCTGTCCTACGAACTGGGCGGCGTGCTGGAACGCCTGCCGGCGCCGCGCGACACACCCTGTCCCGCCGATATGGTGTTCGGGCTCTATGACACCGTGGCCGCCTTTGACCACGAACGCCGCGAAGCCTGGGTGATCGCGCCCGGATTGCACGCCGCGGAATCCCTGGCCGCCGCCCTGGGCACGGCGCCGCTCTCCGTTCCGGCTCCGGTGCGGGGGGTGTGGACGCAGGAGTCCGATCGCGCCAGCCACGAAGACCGGATCCGCAAGACCCTGGAAGCCATCGCGGCCGGCGAGATCTATCAGGCCAATATCACCCAGCGCTTCCTGGCGGAGAGTCCCGCCGGTACGCCGGCCTTCGACCTGTACCGGCTGCTGCGCGCGCGGGCGCCGGCGCCGTTCGCGGCTTTCCTCAATGCCGGCGACATGGCGGTCATGTCGGTATCGCCGGAACGCTTTCTCTCGGTCGAGGCGGACGGCCAGGTGGAGACCCAGCCCATCAAAGGCACACGGCCGCGGGGCAAGACACCGGCGGAGGACGCCGCCCTGGCCGGGGAGCTTCGCGCCAGCGCCAAGGACCGGGCCGAGAACCTGATGATCGTCGACTTGCTGCGCAACGACCTGGCGCGGGTCTGCGTCCCCGGGTCGGTGTGCGTTCCCGCGCTGAACAGGCTCACGACCTTCCCGGCCGTGCATCACCTGGTCTCCACGGTGACCGGACAGCTGCGGCAAGGTTTGGGCCCTGTCGACCTGTTGCGCGCGGCCTTCCCCGGCGGCTCCATCACCGGCGCCCCCAAAATCCGGGCGATGGAGATCATTCATGCCCTGGAGCCCGGCGCGCGGGGCCCCTATTGTGGCTGCATCGCCTGGGTGGGGTTCGACGGCGCGATGGATTCTTCCATTGTCATCCGCACATTGATTCAGACTGGCGGCCGGCTCATGGCCCAGGCCGGCGGCGGCATTGTCGCCGACTCCGATCCGGCGCAGGAATACGAGGAAAGCCTGGTCAAGGTGCGCCCGCTGCTGTCCGTGCTGGAAGGGCCGAGCCCGTGAAGGTCGCGCTCAACGGCGACATCGTCGATGCCGCGGCCGCCCGTATCGATCCCACCGACCGGGGCCTGTCCCTGGGCGACGGCCTGTTCGAGACCATGCATCTGCGCAAAGGCAAGATGCGCCGCCTGCCCGCCCATCTCGCGCGCCTGCGCCTGAGCGCCGAGGCCCTGGGCATTCCGCTGGCTTATACCGACACCGCACTTGAAGACCAGATCCTGGCCGTGGTCACGGCCAATGGGCTGGTAGATGCCGTGGTGAAACTGACGCTCACTCGCGGTCCCGGCGCCCGCGGCATCACGCTGCCTGCAGACCCCCATCCAACCGTGCTGATCGCCACCGCGGACGCGCCGCCGGAGCCGGAGCCGGCGCGGGTGATCATCGCCAGCGTCACCCGGCGCAACGAGCTTTCGCCGCTGTCGCGCTTCAAAACGCTGAACTATCTCGACAACGTCATCGCCCGCGACCAGGCGCTGCAATCCGGCGCCGACGACGCCCTGCTGCTCAATACGCAAGGCCGTATCGCCGAAAGCACCGTCGCCAATATCTTCCTGCTGGTGAACGGCGGCATCGTCACGCCGCCGGTGGAGGAAGGGGCGTTGCCCGGTGTCGCGCGCGCCGACGCCATTCGCCTGACCCGCGCCGAGGAAAAACCCATCACCGTGGAAACCCTCATCAAAGCCAGCGAGGTGTTCCTGACCAATGCCTTGGGTGTGCGGCCGGTGGTGATGATCGGCGACCGGCCGGTGGGTGACGGCGAACCGGGTTTGATCACCCAGATGGTGGCGACGCGCGTTTAAACGCGCTTACGGCTTCTTGCAGGTATCGCCGATGGCTTTATAAGCCGCGCTGAATCCGGTGAGCGACACCGTATCGGTTGTCGGCGTATTGCGGCTCGACGTGCCCTTGATCACGGCGGCGCTGCTCTTGATCAGCTGCTGCACCACGGCGGCGTCGGTCTTGGCGTCGCGCGCCCAAGCCCGGTCGGCGTTGGTGAACAGGTTGAAGGTCTGGCCGCCCGCGGTCAGGACCACGTCGGAATCCGGTTTGTACTGATAGCCCGCGACCACGCTCAGCACGTCGAAGGCTTTTTCGCCCGGCCGATGGGTGATCAGCAGTTCGACCTCGCCGCGGGATTTATAGGCCCCCTCGGACTTGTCGGGCTTGGCGGACATGTAGCAGACCGGCTTGCCTTTCTCGACATAGGTATAGGCGACCCATTTGCCGAAGGTGCCGAGCGCTTTCATCTCCTGGGCGCCGGCGGCCAGCGGCGCAGCCAGCGCGAAGCCCATGGCGGCGGCAACAGTGAGCGGCGGGATCCAGCGCATCATGCCGCCGATTTTGGGAAAGCCCGCACCCGCTGGCAAGAGTCTCATTCCATGTCTCCATCCCGTTCGGCCAAAGCCACCTCGGCCAGGGGCGGTTTGGCCCGGAACTGCTGGCTCAATCCGCCGGGACCGCCCGCCATGACCGGACGGTCCGGAAAACGGCCGCGGCCCATGGTCAGCAGCCGGTCGTACATCACCACCACCCCGGCGATCCCGACGTTGAGACAGAATTTTGTCGGAATTCGGATGAGGTGGTCGCAGCGCGCCACCATGGCGGGCGAGAGGGAGCTTTTCTCCGGCCCCAGCACATAGGCGGCGCAGCGGGGGTGCGTGAAACTCGGCAATTCCACCGCGTCGTCATGCAGTTCCACCCCCACCAGGGCGCAGCCCTTGGGCAGCATGAGGTCGCCCAAGGTGGGAAAACTGTAGAACGGCAGATTACCCAGGGTGTCCGAGGTGTCGGTCTGGGAACCGTCGGCGCGGCGATAGGTGGCCGCCACCGTGAACACGAAGCTGGCGTCGAAGGCATGGGCCGACCTGAACAGGTTGCCCACGTTGAAGGGCTTGTTGATGCCCTCGACCCCGATGCCGTAATAGCCGCGCATGAGCGCTGAATATCATGTTGTTATGCATATGGAAATGTAGTGGATTCAGACGCGCGGTTTTGGGAGTGGACGATAATGGCCGGCCTGTTTTTCGAGGAATTCACCGTTGGGATGACCTTCCAGCATCCCATCCGGCGCACCATCACCGAGGCGGACAACGTGTTCTTCTCCGCCCTCACCCACAACCCGGCCGCCCTGCACCTGGATGAAGAGGCCTCCAAGAAGACGGAATACGGCGCGCGCATCGTCAACAGCTGCCTGACCCTGTCTTTCATGGTGGGGATTTCCGTGGGCGAGACCACCCTGGGCACCGCGGTCGCCAACCTGGGCTGGGACGAGGTGCGCTTCCCCAAGCCCCTGTTCCACGGCGACACCATCCGCATCGAAACCGAGGTGGCGGAGCTGCGCGAGAGCAAGTCGCGGCCCGACAACGGCATCGTCATTTTCATCCACCGCTGCTTCAACCAGCGCGACGAACTGGTGGGCGTGTGCAAGCGCTCGGCCCTCATGCGGCGCAAACCCAAATGACCCTGCTGCTGCGCTCGATGCTGTTCATCCCCGGGGACAGCGAAAAGAAACTGGCCAAGGCCGCCGAGGTCAAGGCCGACGCCATCATCCTCGACCTGGAAGACTCCGTGGCCGCGTCCCGCAAGGACGCCGCGCGGGCGATGACCCGCGATTTCCTGAAATCACGGCCGGGCAAGTCCAAGCTGTTCGTGCGCATCAATCCCCTGGACAGCGGCGCGCCGCAGCACGACCTCGCCGCGGTCATGGCGGGCCGGCCTGACGGGATCGTGTTCCCCAAAGCGTCCGGCACGGCCTCGGTCGAGACCATTTCAAAGGAACTGGACGCCCTGGAAAAGCAGCACGGCCTTGCGGCCGGCTCCACCCCGATCCTGGCCATCGCCGCCGAGAGCGCCATGGGTGTCCTCACGGTGGGCGAATACGCCAAGGCAAAACCCGCGCGCCTGATCGGCCTGTCGTGGGGACCGTGGGACCTGGCGGCGGACCTGGGCGCCGCCGCCAACCGCGACGCCGACGGCGCGTTTGGCTTTACTTATCGCATGGCCATGTCCATGACCCTGTTGGGCGCCAAGGCCGCCGGCATGCTGGCCATCGATACGCCGCACACCGACTTCAAGGACGAACAGGGGCTGCTGGCCTTGTGCAAGGCCATTCGCCGCGACGGCTGGAACGGCAAGCTCGCCATTCACCCGGCGCAGGTGGACGTCATCAACGAGGGTTTCCGCCCGTCCCCCGAGGAAGTGGCCCACGCCGCGCGCGTGATCGCGGCCTTCGACAACGCCGCCACCGGCGTTGCCTCCCTCGACGGCGTCATGCTGGACCTGCCGCACCTGAAGCAGGCCCGCAACGTGCTCGCCTTGAGGGACGCTGGGGCTTAGGCCGCGACCTTGAAGTCCGCGCCGGTCTTGGCGCGGATCTCGTCCACCGTCACGCCCGGCGCCAGTTCGGTCAGCGTCAGACCGGGGCGGCCCACCTCGAACACGCAGAGATCGGTGACGATCACATGCACCACGCCCTTGCCGGTGAGCGGCAGGGTGCAGGCCTTGAGGATCTTTTTCTCGTCGCCCTTGGCCACATGCTCCATGAGCACGACCACGCGCGGCACGCCGGCGACGAGGTCCATGGCGCCGCCCATGCCTTTGACCATCTTGCCGGGGATCATCCAGTTGGCGAGGTCGCCGTTCTCGGCCACCTGCAGCGCGCCGAGGATCGAGAGATTGATATGTCCGCCCCGGATCATGCCGAACGAGGTGGCGCTGTCGAAGAAGCTGGTGGTCGGCAAAGTGGTGATGGTCTGCTTGCCGGCGTTGATCAGGTCGGGGTCTTCTTCGCCTTCGAACGGGAACGGACCCATGCCGAGCATGCCGTTTTCGCTCTGCAGCTGAATCGCCATACCGGCGGGCACATGGTTCGCCACCAGGGTCGGGATGCCGATGCCGAGATTCACATAGAATCCGTCCTTCAGCTCTTTCGCCGCGCGCGCGGCCATTTCATCGCGATTCCAAGCCATGGCTGTTCTCCTAAGCGCGCTTGCGAGTGGTGCGCTGTTCGATGCGCTTGACGGGGTTATCCAGCTTGATCAGGCGCTGCACGAAAATCCCCGGCGTGTGGATGTGGTCGGGATCGAGGGCGCCCTGCGGCACCAGGTTCTCGACTTCCGCCACCGTCACCTTGGCGGCGGTGGCCATCATCGGATTGAAATTCCGCGCGGTCATCCGGTACTGCAGGTTGCCTTCCGGGTCGGCGGTATGGGCATGCACGATGGCGAGGTCGGCGAACAGACCGGTCTCCATCACATAGTGCCGGCCGTTGAATTCGCGGGTTTCCTTGCCCTCGGCCACCTGGGTGCCGTATCCCGTCGCGGTGTAGAACGCGGGCACCCCGGCGCCGCCGGCGCGGATGCGTTCCGCCAAGGTGCCTTGCGGATTGAATTCGATCTCCAGTTCGCCGGCCAGGAACTGCTTGGCGAAGGTGGCGTTCTCGCCGACGTAGGAGCTGATCATCTTCTTGATCTGCCGCGTGGCCAGAAGCACGCCCAGGCCGACATCGTCGATGCCGGCGTTGTTGGAGATGACCGTGAGGCCCTTCACGCCCGAGTCCCTGATGGCGCCGATCAGCACCTCGGGGATGCCGCACAGACCGAAGCCGCCGGACATGATCGTCATATTGTCGTGCAAAAGACCGGCCAGGGCGGCGGTCGCGTTGGGGTAGATCTTCTTGCTCACGTCAGCCTCGCTATTTCGGGTTTGCGGTAGCGTTCATGAACCGCGCCAGGGCGATGTCGCGTTCGGACACGCCGCCGCAGTCATGGGTCGCCAACGTCACCTCGACCCGGTTGTAGACATTGAACCACTCGGGATGGTGATCCATCTTTTCCGCCAGCAGCGCCACACGGCTCATGAAGCCGAAAGCCTGGTTGAAATCGGCGAAGGTGAAGGTCCGTTGGATGGCGTCGCGGCCCGCCGCGTCCTGCCATCCGTCGAGCCCGGCCAGCGCCTTGGCGCGCGCGGCGGATTCGAGTTTCTCGACCATTCCCCTCGCCTTTCCTCAACAAGGCTCCTATTTAGCATACAAAGCCGCTTCGGCCAGAACATCAGTCTCGCACACGACATATGACAAAATCGACCACCGCCCCCACACTTGCCGACATCGACGCCATTGCCAAGGCGGCGCTCAGCCTTTTACCGCCGGAGCTGAAACCTTATACCGGCGACGTCGTGATCCTGACCCAGGAGTTCCCCGACGACGAGGTGTGCCGGGAGATGGAACTGGAGAGCCCGTTCGATATCCTGGGCCTGTACCAGGGCACGTCGCTGGCCGACAAACAGATCGAGACCTCGGGGAATATGCCGGACATGGTGTTCATCTACCGGCGGCCGATCCTCGACTACTGGTGCGAGACCGGCGAGGACTTGACCCATGTGGTGCGCCATGTGCTGATCCACGAGATCGGCCATCACTTCGGCTTTTCCGACGAAACCATGGAAGCCCTCGAAGCGGCGGCCGACGCTGAGGAATCACAAGCGGCGGCGGCCGACGCCGAGGAATCATAGGTGGCGGCGGCCGACGCCGACGAAGCTACCGCTTCACAAGCTGAGCGACCTTCTTCCGCAGCGCCGGCAACAAGTCCTCGGTGAACCACGGGTTCTTTTTCACCCACGCCATGTTGCGCCAGCTGGGGTGCGGCAAGGGCATCGCCAGCGGGCCATAATCGCGCCAGGCCTGGATGGTGTCGGTCATGGTCTTCTTGCGCCGGTCCTTGAGGTAGTAGGCCTGGGCGTAGCTGCCCACCAGCAGCACCAATTCCACCTTCTTGAGCAACGGCCGGATGCGCGGATGCCAGGTGACGGCACATTCCGGACGCGGCGGCAGGTCGCCGCCCTTGGCATCGCGGCCGGGATAGCAGAAGCCCATGCTGACCACCGCCAGCAGGGACTCGTCATAAAAGGTGTCGCGGCCGATGCCCATCCAGGCGCGCAGCACGTCGCCGGAGCGGTCGTTGAACGAGAGCCCGCTGAGATGCGCCTTGGTGCCCGGCGCCTGGCTGACGATGAGAATTTTCGAGCCCGCCTTGCCGCGCACCACCGGCGCCGGCGCCAAGGGAATATGGCCGGCGCAGAGGGTGCAGCCCCGTGCTTCCTTCAGAACTGCATCGAGTTTGGTCATAAGCTCTTCAGCAGGCCGTCCACATAGGCCGGGACGGCGATGGTCGCAGGACCGTAGTGGGCTTCGGCGAACCGGCTGGCGCCGGCGGACGGCTCCAGGTTTATTTCGGCGGTATGACTGCCGTGGCGCTGCGCGACCTGCACGAACCCGGCGGCGGGGTAGACGTTGCCGGACGTACCGATGGACATGAACAGATCACAATCGGACAGCGCCGCGGAAATCTCATCGAGGTGCATGGGCATCTCGCCGAACCACACCACATTGGGACGCATGCCGCCGGACCGGCCGCAGCCATCGCAGACCGTGTCCACGGACATGTCGCCCGACCACGCCACCACATGGCCGCAATGATTACAGCGCGCCTCGGCGTGCAACCCATGCATATGGAGCAGATTTTTCGTCCCCGCCCGCTCGTGCAGGGTGTCCACGTTCTGGGTCACCACCAGCACCTTGCCGGGCCATGCGGCTTCCAGCCGCGCCAGGGCGTGATGGGCGGCGTTGGGTTGCAGGTCCAGGGCGCGGTTGCGGGCGCGGCGCATGTTGTAGAAGGCGTGCACCTTCGCCGGGTCTTTCGCAAAAGCCTCCGGTGTCGCCACGTCCTGCCAGCGCACCTTGGACCAGATGCCGTCGGCGTCGCGGAAGGTGTCGAGGCCGGATTCCTTGGAGATGCCGGCGCCGGTGAGGATGACGATATGAGAGTCGCGGTGCGGAATGGAAAGCGGAGTGATGGCCGTCATGGGTGTATGGTAGTCAGCAAGCTGTCGTGATGAAAGAAGCGCCGATGAAAGTTCTGTTCGTCTGTACCGGGAATATCTGCCGGTCACCCGCCGCCGAGGGGGTGTTCCGTCATATGGTGGAGGACGCCGGCCTGGGCCAGAGCATCGCCACCGATTCCGCCGGCACCCACGGTTATCATATCGGCGATCCGCCCGATTCCCGCAGCTGCGCCACCGCCGCCGCGCGCGGTTTCGACTTATCCGCGTTGCGCGCCCGCAAGGTGAAGGCCAGCGACTTCCAGGACTTCGATCTGATCCTGGCCATGGACCAGGGGCATTTCGCGCATCTTGCCGCCCTGCGGCCCAAAGACGCCCGCGCCGAGCTGAGACTCTATCTCGACTTCCATCCTCATTTGCGCGGCAAGGACGTGCCCGACCCTTATTACGGCGGCGCGCAGGATTTCACGCGCGTGCAGGATATGGTCGAGGAAACCAGCAAGGCGTTGCTGGCGCACGCCCGGCGTTTTCAGACTAACGGATAATCTTCCAGCACCGTGTAGACCGGCCCGCCGTTGCCGGGCTCGCTCTCGAACAGCGTGAACTGCTCGACGCGGAACGGCCCGGCCTGGAACAGGCCGTTGCCTTCGATGAAATTCTGAAGGCGTGTGAGGTCGGGCCGGGTCATGCGGGCGATGGTCACATGGGGCATGAACCTGCGTTCCTCGGCCGGCCGGCCGGCGCGCACCACCGCCGATTCGATCTTGGCCTGGAGATGCGCAAGCCCCGGCGACGGCGCCGCGCCCACCCACAAGGTGTGCTCCTTGCCGTTCTTGCCGAAAGTGCCGAGGCCTTCGAGCTTCAGGTCGAAGGGGCGATCGGCGATCTGGCGCAGGGCGTAGTCGATGTCCTCCGCCGTGGTTTCGTCCACCTCGCCGATGAAGCGCAAGGTGAGATGCAGGTTTTCCGGCTCCACCCAGCGCGCGCCGGGGACGCCGCTGCTCATGATATTAATGCGGGCGGCCACGCCGTCGGGAAGACTGAGGCCGACAAACAGGCGCATCATAGCGTTAGCGCCTGGCGCGGGCGGCTTCGGCCTGGGCCACCAGCTTTTCCGCCGCCGGCAGAATACGCTCGACGATGACCCTCACGCCTTTTTCCGTCGGATGGATGCGGTCCGCCTGGTTCAGCTCGGGCAGCGCGGCGACGCCGTCGAGGAAGAAGGGATAGAGCAGCACGTCGTTGTCCTTGGCGATGGCGGGATAGATCGCGTTGAACCGGTCGCTGTAATCACGCCCGAGGTTGGGCGGCGCCATCATGCCGGCGAGCAGCACCGGGATGCCGGCGTCCTTCAGGCGCTTGACCATGAATGAAAGGTTGTCGGCGGTGAGCTTGGGATCGATGGCGCGCAAGGCGTCGTTGGCGCCCAATTCCAGAATCACGGCGTCGGGTTTCGCCGCCAGCGACCACTCCAGGCGCGAGCGCCCGCCGGTGGTGGTGTCGCCGGAGATGCCGCCCTGGATCACGGAGATGTTATGTCCCTTGGCTTTCAGCGCCTTCTCCAGCTGTACCGGGAAAGCATCGGCGGGATTGTTGAGGCCATAGCCCGCGGTCAAGCTGTCGCCCAAGGCGAGGATCTTGATGGCATCCGCCGCCGATGACGGAGCGGAAAACAGCAGCAGCAGCGCGGCCGCGGTCCTGCCGAGCTGCTTTTGTAATCCGGCCGCCAATGCTAACAATCGACGCATATGCATATGGGACATGTTGGATGCCGATGGACCAGGCGCAAGCCGTGATCGCAGGTGAC
This sequence comes from Rhodospirillaceae bacterium, assembly GCA_041905795.1. Lineage (GTDB taxonomy): Bacteria > Pseudomonadota > Alphaproteobacteria > Rhodospirillales > Rhodospirillaceae > SHVO01. The sequence goes on from JAYRKL010000007.1 coordinate 35,356, forward strand.
GGAGAAAGGATGACCGCGCCCGCCGCAATCACTATGGAAGGCGTTCACCTCACTCTGGCGGGCCCGGCAGGGCCGGTCAACATCCTGCGCGGCGTCGACCTCACGGTGCCGCAGGGCGCCGCGGTCGGCATCGTCGGGCCTTCCGGTTCGGGCAAGACCACCATGCTGATGGTGGTGGCCGGCCTGGAACGCGTGTCGTCGGGCAAGGTGGTCATTGCCGGCACCGACTATGCCGGCAAGAGCGAAGACGATCTCGCCCTGTTCCGCCGCGAGAACATCGGCATCGTGTTCCAGTCGTTTCACCTGATCCCGACCATGAGCGCGCTCGAGAACGTCGCCGTGCCGCTGGAATTCGCCGGCCGCAAGGACGCGTTCGAACGCGCCGAGATGGAATTGAAAGCGGTCGGATTGGGCCATCGCATCGATCACTACCCCGGCCAGCTCTCCGGCGGCGAGCAGCAACGCGTGGCCCTTGCACGGGCTTTTGCCGTACGGCCCAAGATCCTGCTGGCCGACGAGCCCACCGGCAACCTGGACGGCGGCACCGGCCAGCAGATCATCGACCTTCTGTTCAGCCTGCACCGCCACCATGGCAGCACCCTGGTGCTGATCACCCATGACCCGGGCCTCGCGCGCAAATGCGGACATATCGTGCGGGTCGGCGACGGCGTCATCGCCGGTGAAGAACGCTTGGGGACACAAGGGTGAGCCCGAGAAATCTTCCACTCCCCTTGCGTTTCGCCCTGCGCGAGCTGCGCGGCGGCGTCAGAGGCTTCCGCATTTTCCTGGCCTGCATCGCCATCGGCGTCGCCGCCATCGCCGGCGCCGCCTCGCTCAATCAATCGGTCGAGGCCGGCATCGAACGCGACGCCCAGCCCCTGCTCGGCGGCGACATCCAGGCGCGGCTGACGTCACGGCCGGTCAACGCCGAGGAGTACGACGCGCTGGATCGTACCGGCGACGTCAGCGCCCTGGTGCAGATGCGCTCGATGGCGCGGGTCGAGGATGCCGGCGGCGAGGTCACCGGCCGCACCCTGGTCGAATTGAAGGCCGTCGACCGCGCTTATCCGCTGTACGGCAGCATCGACCTGCAGCCGGCGCTGCCGCTGGCCGAGGTCCTGGCCGAGAAGGACGGCCACTGGGGCGCGGCCGTCGACGCCGGCGTGCTCAGCCGCCTGAAGATCCAGGTGGGCGACCTGATCAAGGTGGGCGAAGCCGCCCTGCAAGTGCGCGCGGTGATCGCGCGCGAGCCCGACAAGGCGATCACCTTCGCCACCGCCGGGCCGCGCCTGATGATCTCCACCGGCGCCCTGCCCGCCACCGAGTTGGTCCAGACCGGCAGCCTGGGCGAATACACTTATAACGTCCGCCTCACCGGGCCGGAGACCGGCGATCAGGCGCGCGAGCGCCTGCTGAAGGAATTTCCGCGCTCCGGCTGGCGCATCCGCGGGCTCAACCAGGCGGCCCAGGGACTCGACGCTTTCCTGGACAATGTGACGCTGTTCCTCACCCTGATCGGCCTGACGGCGCTGCTCACCGGCGGCATCGGGGTGGCGAATGCCGTGCGCGCCCATCTCGCCAGCCGCATGAACACCATCGCCACCCTGAAATGCCTGGGCGCGCCGGCCGATACGGTGTTCGCCATCTACCTGATCCAGCTCGGCATCCTCGCCGCCGCCGGGATTGTCATCGGCCTGGCTCTGGGCGCGGCGGTGCCGCTGGCGGCGGCGCAAGGCCTCGCCGGGATGCTGCCGGTGCGGATCGAATTCGGCCTCTACCCCACCGCCCTCGGCCAGGCCGCGGCGTTTGGCGTGCTGACCTCGGCGCTGTTCGGGCTGTGGCCGCTGGCGCGCGCCCGCGACATTCCGCCGGTGGCGCTGTTCCGCAACATCTTCGCCGGCGGCAGCACCTGGCCGCGCCGCAAATACCTGGTGACGATCGCGCTCGTCGCCGTGGCGCTGGGGGTGTTCACCGTCGTCACCGCCGACCGCGAGATCTTCGCGCTGTATTTTGTGCTGGGCGCCGGCGCCTCGCTGCTGCTGTTCCGCCTGGCGGCGCTGCTGGTGATGCGTCTGGCGGCGCGCCTGTCCGCGGGCGCGCGCGGGCCCGCCGCCGGCCGGCCCTCGCTGCGTCTCGCGCTGGCCAATCTCTACCGCCCCGGCGCGCCGACCACGACGGTGGTGCTGTCCCTGGGCCTGGGCCTGTCCGTGCTGGTCGCCATCGCTCTCCTCGAGACGAATCTCCGCGCCCAGATCGACAACGGTTTGCCGGCCGACGCGCCCAGCATGTTCCTGGTGGATATCCAGCCGCAGCAGGTGGCCGACTTTAAAAAACTGGTGCAGCCCTTGCCGGGCGTGAACAAGATCATCGCCGCGGCCATGATCCGCGGGCGCATCAGCAAGATCAAAGGCGTGCCGGCGGAAGACGCGGCCGTGGAACCCGGCAGCCGCTGGGCCATCCGCGGCGAGCGCGGGCTGTCCTATTCCGCCACCTTGCCGGAGAACGCCAAGCTCACCTCCGGCGCGTGGTGGGCGGCGGATCACAGCGGCGACAATCTGGTGTCGATCGACGAGAACGTCGCCCGCGACCTGCATCTGAACTTGGGCGACGAAATCTCCGTCGATATCCTGGGACGCGAGATCACCGCCAAGATGGCCAGCACCCGCGACATCCGCTGGCAATCGGGCACCATGAATTTCACCTTGGTGTTCTCGCCCAACGCCCTGGAAGGCGCCCCCGGTTACTACATCGCCACCGTCAACACCGCCGCCGGCGCCGAGGACAAGGTCGAGGACACCGTCCTCAAAAATATGCCGAATGTCACCGTGATCCAGGTGCGCGAGGCGCTCGAGATGCTGCGCAAGGTCCTGGGCACCTTGGGGGTCGCCGTGCGCCTGACCGCCGCCGTCGCTCTGGTGGCGGGCGCCCTGGTGCTGGCGGGGGCCATCGCGGCGGGGCACGCGCGGCGAATCTACGAATCCGTCGTGCTCAAGGTCCTGGGCGCCACCCGGCGCGACGTCCTCAAGGCTTTCGTGTTCGAATACCTGCTGCTGGGCGCGGCCACCGGCGTCATCGCCGCCATGGTCGGCAGCGCCGCCGCCTGGGCGGTGGTGACCCGGGTCATGCGTATCGGCTGGGCCATCAACTATCCCCTCATCGCCGGGGTGATCTTAAGTTGTATCGCCGTCACCTTGCTCGCCGGCTTCACCGGCACCTGGCGGGCCATGGGCACCAAGGCCGCCCCGCACCTGCGCAACGAGTAAGTACCTGTAACTCCACTGTAACCAGCCCGGCGAAACCTACATTACGTCTTCGCGAGCGGGGTCCGATTCCTGTTGCGGCGATAAGGCTTTGCCCCAATATAACGGCAGTCCCTGAAAGCTTTGGCAGGGATGTGAACCTTATGAGGACTTAAAATGGCCAGCGAAACCGATCGCAGCGTCTATGCCCGCCCGTATGCCGGCGCTGGCGCGACGGCGGCGGAGATCGATGTCGGTCTGCGGCAGTACATGCTGCGCGTCTACAACTACATGGCCTCGGGCCTGTTCCTGTCCGGGCTGGTGGCGCTGCTGACCGCCAACAACGAATCCCTTCTCAGCCTGTTCTTCCAGCAGACCGCGTCCGGCCGCATGTCCTACACCGGTCTTGGCCTGATCGCGGTGTTCGCGCCCATCGGCCTGATCTTCGCCATGAGCTTCGGCGCCACGCGCATGAAGGCCGGCACGCTCCAGGCGCTCTACTGGGCGTTCGTCGCCACCATGGGCGTGAGCCTGGCCTCGGTGCTGCTGCTTTACACCGGCGTCAGCGTCGCGCGCGTGTTCTTCATCACCGCCATCTCCTTCGGCGGCCTGTCGCTGTTCGGCTATCTCACCAAGCGCGACCTCTCGGGCATGTCCACCTTCCTGATGATGGGCCTGATCGGCCTGGTGGTGGCCTCGCTGGTGAACATCTTCCTGAAGAGCACCGGCATGCAGTTCGTGATGTCGGCGGTGGGCGTTCTGCTGTTCGCGGGCATGACCGCCTATGACACCCAGCGCATCAAGAACACCTACTTCTATGCCGGCGGCGGCACCATGGCCGAGCATTCGGCGATCATGGGCGCGGTGACCCTCTACCTGGACTTCATCAACCTGTTCCAGTTCCTGCTGTACTTCATGGGCGGCCGCCGCGACTAGATTCTGTTTGGTCGCATGTTGAGCGGCCGAACCGGTTTCCACTTCGACCTAACATGCTCTAGATTCCGGCCGCGGACCGAGACCCAAAGGGGCGCAATCCTAGCGGATTGCGCCCCGGTTTTTTTGAGCGCATAAGCGCGGACCATGGAAGGCCCGCCCCTCGAAAATTCGTCGGAAAATCCGCCCGGAAATCCGCCCGGAAATCCACCAAGCGCCGCGCAGTTGATCCAAGAAGCGGCGGCGGCGCTGCTCGCCGGCCGGCCGGCGGACGCGGTCGCGGGCTACGACCGGGCGCTGGTGCTCAAGCCCCGTCACCCGGCGATCCATGCCAACCGCGGCGCCGCCCTCTTGAATCTGGGGCGGCTCGAGGACGCCCTGGCGGCGACGGAAACCGCCCTCGGCCTCGCACCTCACCTGGCGGAAGCGCACATCATCCGCGGCGACGTGCTCTATCGCCTCGACCGGTTCGAGGCCTCCGCCCACAGCTTCGAGCAGGCGCTGGCCCTGGCGCCGCACTCGGCCGCCGCGCATGCCGGCCTGGGAAACGCCCTGCTGGCCGTCAAAAAGGTTGCTGCCGCGATCCAAAGTTTTGACGCGGCGCTGGCGCTCAAACCTGGCCTGCCGCTCATCCCCGGCCAGCGCATCATCGCCAAGCTGAGCATCTGCGATTGGCCGGGACTCGACGCGGACATCGCCGCGATGGCCCAGGCGATCGAGGATGGTTCCCTAAGTTCGCCGCCGTTCACGGCTCTGGCGCTGATCGATTCCCCCCGGCGGCAAAGACTTCTGACCGAACGCTTCGCGGCCACGCACTATCCCGCGCGCGCGGACCTGGGGCCGATCGCGGCGCGCCCGCGTCATGACAGACTGCGGATCGGCTACTTCTCCGCGGATTTCCACGATCATCCGGTTCCGCGCCTGATGGCGGAGGTCTTCGAGCGCCACGACCGCGCCGCGGTCGAGGTCACCGCGTTCTCCTATGGCCCGCCGATCGCCGACGCCATGCGGTCGCGGCTGGAAGGCGCTTTCGATCGCTTTCTCGACCTGCGCACCCTCGACGAGCGGGAGATCGCGCGGACGGCGCGGCAGGCGGACATCGACATCGCGGTCGACCTCACCGGGTACACCGCCAACGGCCGGCCCGGGATCTTCGCTTTCCGGGCCGCGCCGCTTCAGGCCGGGTATATCGGCTATCTCGGCAGCATGGCGGCGCCCTACTACGATTACCTGATCGCCGACCCCTGGCTGATTCCAGACCGCGCCCGGCCCCACTACACGGAAAGCATCGTTTATCTGCCGTGGTACCAGGCCAACGATTCCCAGCGCGCCATCGCCGCGCACCGCTACACCCGCGCCGAATTGGGCCTGCCGGAGCAGGGCTGCGTGTTCTGCTGCTTCAACAATACCTACAAGATCATGCCCGACACCTTCGCCAGCTGGATGCGGATCATGCGCCGGGCGGAGGACAGCGCGCTTCTGCTGTTCGCCGCCAACAAGCTCGCGGCGGCGAACTTCGCCAAGGAGGCCGCGCGCCATGGCGTCGATCCCGGCAGGGTGGTGGTGTGCGGCCCGCTGCCCTCGCCCCTCTACATGGCGCGGTTGCGCGCCGCAGACCTGTTTCTCGACACCCTGCCTTATAACGCCGGCACCACCGCCAGCGACGCGCTCTGGGCCGGCCTGCCGGTGTTGACGCGCACGGGCGAAGGTATCGCCGGCCGCATGGCCGGCAGCCTGCTCACCGCCCTCGGCCTGCCGGAGCTGATTTGCAGCTCCCAGGAGGAATACGAAACCCGCGCGGTCGCGTTCGCCGCCGAGCCCGCCGCACGCAAGCGCCTTCGCGACACGCTCGAACAGCGCCGTGCAACATCGCGGCTGTTCGACGCCAGCGCCTTCACGCGATCGCTCGAGACCGCCTATGCCGAAATGACACAGCGCCTCCACGGCGGACTCCCGCCGGCCGATATCTTCGTGCATTAGGCGGCGGCTTACCCGTATGCTTCCGGGCGCCACCAGAGCCGCGCCACTATCGCACCGGACACCATGAGCCTGCCCCCCTACACACCCGCGAAACCCACCGCGCTCAAAAGCTTCCGCAGCCCGTTATCCTGGGGCGTCAGCGACATGCCGCGGTTTCTCGAACTCATGGACGAGGCCAGCAAGCTGGTCAGCGCCGGAGTCTATTTCGGCGACAACCTGTTTACATGGGGCCGCAACAATTCGTTGCTCGACGATGCGGCTTTCCATAAGGCGTGGGCGGACAACGCCGTGAACGACGCCGACCGCACGATCGGCTGGCGCCGCTACATCCTGGCGACCATGGCGTTCCATGCGGTCCAGTGCGAAGGCGATTTCGTCGAGTGCGGCGTCTATATGGGCAGCGCGGCCAAGACCGTCCTGGACTACCTGGGCGGCACGGCGTTTCCCAAGACCTTCTGGGGCTATGACACTTTCGACTACCATCCCGTGCCGGGTCTTGCGTTCACCGCGCAGGAAGAGGGCTTGTTCGAGAAGGTCCAGCAGAGATTTGCCGGCTATCCCCAGGTGCGGCTGGTGAAAGGGCTGATCCCGGACTCCTTCGCCGCCGGCGCCCCCGACAAGGTGGCCTTCCTGCATATCGATCTCAACAACGCCGCCGGGGAGATTGCCGTGCTGGAAGCGTTGTTCCACAAAGTCGTCCCGGGCGGCGTGATCATTTTTGACGACTACGAGTGGGCCGGAGCCTACCGCCCCCAGAAACTCGCGCTTGATCCCTGGCTGGACGCAAAGACGCACCGCGCCGTGCCTTTACCCACCGGCCAGGCTTTTGTGATCAAGCACTAGAGCATGATCGAATCATATTGAATCGCGATCATGCTCTAATTTTTGATTTGGTCGCATTTTCTGCGATGAACCGGCATCCACTTCGTCGGAAAATGCTCTAGGTGTTTAGTCCCGGGCTTTGATGGAGCAGTCTTTTCCCCTGCAAGAGGCCGAAGCCCTCTACCGCGCCGGCCGGCTGGCCGAGGCGCGCGCCGTCTGCGAACGCATCCTTGCGCAGGAGCCGCGGCATTTTGGCGCGCTTTACCTCGCCGGTCTCGCCGCTCTGCATGAAGGCGGTGACGCCAGCGGCTTCTTCGCGCGCGCCGTGGCGGTCGATCCCGGCAACGCCAGCGCGGTCTATAACCTCGGCAATGCGCTCATGGTGCTTAACCGCCATGCCGAGGCGGAGGCGCGCTACGCGGACGCCATCGCCCTTAAACCGGACAGCGCGCCGATCCATGCCAACCGCGGCGTCGCCCTGGCCGAGCTGAGACGCTTTGACGAGGCGATCGCCAGCCATGACCGGGCCTTGAAGCTCAAGCCGGGGTTTTTCGAAGCTCTCAGGAATCGCGGCGTCGCCCTGCACGCCGTGGGGCGGCTTGATGACGCCATCGCCAGCTACGGCGAGGCCGCCGCCGTCAATCCGCGCGACGTCATGACCTTTGCGCAGCGCGGCTCCGCGCTGTTGCTGGCGAGACGCTATGAGGCGGCGGCCGACGACTATTCCACCGCGCTGGCCCTGCAACCAGACTACGGCCTGCGGCTTCGGCGCCTGTTTGCGCGCATGAGCGGCTGCATCTGGGACGGCTATCACGCCGAAATCGAGGCGCTGGCGGCGGTGCCGGCGCAAGGCCTCAAGCATGCCGATCCCTATCCCTTGGTCGCGCTGACCGATGCGCCGGAGACGCAGCGCGCGCTCGCCGTCGGCCATAGCCGTGAGAGATTCCCGGAAAACCCCGGCCTGGGCCCCCTCACGCGCCGGACGCGGACGGGAAAAATCCGCTTGGGATATATTTCGCCGGATTTTCATACCCACCCCGTGTCCCATCTCCTGGTCGAGGCCCTGGAAAACCACGACCGCAGCCGCTTCGAGATCACGGCCGTCTCCCTGGGGCCGCATCGGAAAGACGATTTGCGCGCCCGCTTGCGCAACGCCTGCGATGATTTCCTGGACGTGCACGACATGAGCGACCGCGACATCGCCGCGCGCGCGCGCGATCTGGGGATCGATATCGCCGTGGACCTGGGTGGATACACCACCAACTGCCGCCCCGGCATCTTCGCCTATCGCGCGGCGCCGGTGCAGGTCAACTACCTCGGCTATCCCGGCACGCTGGGCACGCCCTTCATGGACTACCTGATCGCCGACCCGGTGCTGGTCCCGCAAGACGCGCGCGCGTTCTATACCGAAAAGATCGTCACCTTGCCGCACTGCTACCAGCCCGGCGACCGGCAGCGCGCGGGCGCCGAAGGATCGGCAGCGCGCGAGGTTTATGGTCTGCCGCGCGAGGGCGTGGTGTTCTGCGCGTTCCACAACAGCTTCAAGATCACGCCGCCGATGTTCGATTGCTGGATGAACATCCTCGGCGCCGTCAGCGGCAGCGTGCTGTGGCTGCGGTTCGAAGGCGATACGCCCATGACAAACCTGCGGCGCGAGGCCGAACGGCGCGGCATGGATCCCGCGCGGCTGGTGTTTGCCCGGCACGTCCCCCTGGCGGAGCATCTGGCGCGCCACCGCCTCGCCGACGTGTTCCTGGATGCCTATCCTTACAACGCCCACTCCACCGCCAACGACGCGCTGTGGATGGGCCTGCCGGTGATGACGCTGGCGGGCAAGTCTTACGCCGCGCGGGTGGCGGCGAGCCTGCTGACGGCCGTTGGTCTTCCCGAACTCATCGCCCACAGCCTCGCGGCCTACCAGGCGCTGGCGATCGCGCTGGCCGGCGATCCGGCGCGCCGCGCGGCATTGAGGGAGAAACTGGCGAAGGCACGGCATGCTTCGCCGCTGTTCGACACGCCCGCCTACACCCGGCATCTCGAAGCCGCCTATGCGGCCATGGTCGAACGCAGTGACGCAGGGATCGCACCCGACCACATCCATATCGCGCCGTGATCCGGGAGAGAGCGGCCGTGACGCTCCGCGTCAATAATTGAGGTGACTCTGAGAGAACGGTGCCGGGGAAAATGGTGCCGACGCGCGGAATTGAACCGCGGGCCTACTGATTACGAATCAGTTGCTCTACCCCTGAGCTACGTCGGCATCGAACCGGACCGGAAGGGGCCGGGGGGTGTGGGAGGCGCGGACCATATGCGGTTCGGCCGCCCCGCGCAAGATTCAGCGCAATATCCTTAAAATACAGTTGTATTTGGCCCCGACGCGGGGGGATATGATGGCCCTATGACCACCCCCAACACCGAGATTTCCGTGGACGTCGCCATCGTCGGCGCGGGGCTTGTCGGCGGCACCCTGGCCTGCGCGCTGGCCGGCCACGGCATCAGGACCGTGGCGATCGACCGGCTCGATCCGGCCGTCACGCTCGAGCCCGCGTTCGACGGCCGGGCTTCAGCGATCTCCGCCAGCAGCCAAACGCTGCTTAACGCCATCGGCCTGTGGCCGCATCTCGCCGACCACGCCGCGCCTATTCGCGAAATCCGGGTCTCCGACGGCGCCGCGCCGTTCTTCCTGCATTACGACCATGCCGACCTGGGCCCAGCGCCTCTGGGATTCATGGCTGAGAACCGCCACTACCGCCTGGCCGTCGCCCGCGCCATGGCCGGCCTCCGCGGCCATCTCGCCGTGGAGGCCGGCCGCACGGTCGCCACCATGAGCAACGACACCGACCGCATGACGCTGACCTTGGACGACGGACGGCGGATCCACGCCCAACTCGCCGTGGCCGCGGAAGGGCGCGGCTCCAAATTGCGCGAACTGGCGGGCATCGGCCTCACCGGCTGGAGCTACCGGCAAACCGCCATCGTCGCCACCATCGGCCATGCGCGGCCGCACGACGGCATCGCCCATGAGCGTTTCCTGCCGGCGGGCCCGTTCGCCATCTTGCCGCTGCCCGACCATGACGGCGTTCACCGTTCCTCGCTGGTGTGGACCGAACGCGACGACACCGCGGCGTCCTACCTGGCGCTCGACGACACACGGTTCCTGGCCGAGATCGCGGAGCGGGTCGGCGGGTTCCTGGGTGACCTCAGCCTGATCGGCCCGCGCTTCAGCTATCCCTTGGGATTGCAGTTCGCGGCGCGCTACGGCCAGGGCCGCCTGGTGCTGGCGGGCGACGCCGCCCACGGCATCCATCCCATCGCCGGCCAGGGCCTGAACCTGGGCTTGCGCGACGTCGCCGCGCTCACGGAAATCCTCGCTGACGCGCGCGGCCTCGGCCTCGATCTCGCCCATCCTGAAGGCCTCGCGCACTATGAGCGCTGGCGGCGGGCGGACAACCTGATGATGGCCGGCGTGACCGATGCGCTCAATCGCCTGTTCTCCAACGACATCGCGCCCCTGCGCCTGGCGCGCGACCTCGGCCTCGCCGCGGTCAACCGCATCGGCCCCCTCAAAAAATTCTTCATGCGCCATGCCATGGGCACCGTCGGCGATCTGCCGCGCCTGATGCGCGCGCCGCGCTAAGGTTTCTGCGCCGCGTCTAGGGTTCGCGCGACAGCCCGCGCTGGTTGAGGCCGGCGAGATAACGTGCCCAGCGTTCGTCCCGGTCGCGGCCCAATTCGTGCAGGAGCGCCCAGGAATAAATGCCGGTGTCATGGCTGTCGGTGAACGTCAGGCGCACCGCATAGTTGCCGACGGGATCGATGGCGCGGATGCCGACGTCGCGGCATCCCGGGACGAACTGCCGCTCGGCCGGTGAATGGCCCTGCACCTCCGCCGAGGGACTCTCGACGCGCAGGTATTCCGCCGGCAAGGCGAAGACCCGGCCGTCGTCGAAGCTCACGGTGAGGATCTTGGCGGCCGGATCGTAGGCAAGGTCCAACGGCCAGGCAGGCGCGGTCATCTTGCGCGCTTACTCTTCGAGACGGCGCGCTTCGTCGGGCAGCATGATCGGGATGCCGTCGCGCACCGGATAGGCGATGCCGGCCTTGCGGCTGACGAGTTCGCGCGCCGCGCGGTCGTATTCCAGCGGCCCCTTGGTCACGGGGCATACCAGGATCTCCAGCAGCTTGGGATCGATGTCGCCGGCGTCGGTCATGTTTTTCTCCTCCTGCCGCGGGCCTACTGCCTCGGCCCTACTGCCTCGGAACGTCGGGCGCGCCGGCCTCGAACACGCCCATCTGCAGCAGCGCCTGCAGCATGGCGGCGCGCCCGGCGAGGGTCGGCGCCTCCAGGAGCGCCTGCTTTTCGCGCGGATCGAACGGGCAGATCATGGCCACCGAGGTCACCAGGGTCGCGTCCGACAGGCCCTTGAGCACTTCGATCCCCACCGGCATGGCGTGAGCTTCGAGGTAGGGCTGGAGCCGCTCCAGGAATTTCTTGCGATCGAACTCGAACGCCGCCGGCGGGTCGAGATCGTCCTTGAATGCGCCGTAGGACACCTTGCAGCGGCGATAACCGGCGCGGCCCTCCAATTCCTCCTGAACGCGAAATCGCAGCAAGCCCTTGAGCACGATCAGCAGGCGGCCATCCTCGGTCTCCTCGAAAGAGGAGATGCGCCCGGCGCAGCCGACACTGTAGACCGCCGGTTCGTTCTGCTTGCCCGTGTCGTCCTTGGGCATCTTGTCGTAGTCCGGCTGGATCATGCCGAAGATGCGGCCGACCTTGAGCGCGTCGAGCGTCATGTTGAGGTAGCGCGGCTCGAAGATATTGAGCGGCAGCCGCCCCCACGGCAGCAGCAAGGCGCCGCTCAAGGGAAAGATCGGCAGCTCCGGCGGCAGGTCCTCGAAGCGGGTCTGGACGGGACTGCGCATGAAATCGGTTCGGCTAGGAGAAGAGGATCGCCGACAGCTTGCGACGGCCGTCGCGGGTCATGGGATCGGCGGGCCCGAAGGCCTCGAAGAATTTCACCAGCTGCTTGCGCGCCGCCTCGTCGTTCCACTTGCGGTCCTTGCGCACCATTTCCAGCAGGTCATCGATGGCCTGCTGCTTGTCGCCGGCGCCGAACCGCGCCATGGCCAGGTCGAGGCGCGCCTGCATGTCCTTGGGGTCCGCCGCTACTTTGGCTTCGAGGCCCTGGATCTCGGAAGCGCCGCTGTGGGCGGCCTGGTCCTGCAGTTCCAAGGTCGCGCGCACGCTGGAAATCTCGGCGGCGTTCTTGACCTGGTCGGGCAGCTTGGCGAGCAGGTCGCGCGCCGCCTGCTCCTGACCGAGGGCGAGATAGGTGCGCATGGCGCCGGCCAGGGCTTTCACATTGGCCGCGTCCTGGTCGAGCACTTCCTGATAGAGCGCCAGCGCGTCGTCCTTCTCGCCGGCCTGGAGCATGGCTTCGGCCTCGCTCAAGGCCTCGTCGATGGGCGAACCGCCGCCGCCGGTCAGGCGTTCGATGAACTGCTTGAGCTGATTCTCGGGCAAGGCGCCCATGAAGCCGTCCACCGGGCGGCCGCCCTTGAAGCCGTAGACCGCCGGGATCGACTGCACCCGGAACTGCATCGCCAGTTCCTGGTTCTCGTCGACATTGATCTTCACCAGCTTGACCTTGCCGGCATACTGCTTGACCAGTTTTTCCAGCGCCGGACCCAGTTGTTTGCAGGGGCCGCACCACGGCGCCCAGAAATCCACGATCACCGGGGTGGTGTTGGACGCTTCCATCACGTCCGCCATGAAGGTGTCGGTGGTGGTGTCCTTGATAAGGTCCTGCGGCGCGGCGCCGCCGGCTTGTCCGATCAACATAGAGCGTCCTGTCTGGTTTAAAGTGCCGACACGGAAGGGCGTGGCGGGCGGCGTCTTGCTTACTTGTGGTGGAACCGCAGCCGAAGCAAGGGTTTTTATTGCCCTGACAGGCGGTTGGCCGACCCGGGCAGACGCCAAAAAAACCCGCCCAAGGCCCTGAAATTCACCCAAAAATCCGGGTGGCTGGCCCTTGCAATGAGGTTTTGAAACGTTATAGTGCCGCCCTCTCCTGACGGGGCGGGGACACCCCCAACCCATTGCCGATGAGCGGGCGTAGCTCAGGGGTAGAGCACGACCTTGCCAAGGTCGGGGTCGAGGGTTCGAATCCCTTCGCCCGCTCCAATCTTCCAGCAAATTATTACGTGGGTTCAGCTTCCGAGAGTTTCTTCGGGGGCGAACCCTCGATTCTTTTTTGGCGGCCTTCGGCCGCGCGGTTCGAATCCCTTCGCCCGCTCCGTTCTTCCAGCAAATTATTGCATGGGTTTCGGCTTCCGAGGTGACTGCGGGTCGAGCCTTCGATTCCTTGGTTGGCGCGCTTTGCGCTTATGCCTTTGGCGGTTGTTCGGCGAGCGGGCCGAGGGGGTTGCCGCTGGCATAGTCTTCGGGGGCGGATTCGGCGAGGGTTTTGCGCAGGCCGATTTGATAGGCGCGCACCAGCAGTTCGTACTGACCTTCGAAGGCCTCGAGGAAGAAATCGATGGCGGGCTTGGGCCGCTCCATTCCGCCCCGCCCGGTCCATTCGTAATCGTCGAACAGCAAAATCCCGCCGTTCTTCAGCAGGCGCCAGGCCAGCACGGCGTCCTCGATCACCGCGAAGCTGGAATGGTGGCCATCGACATAGATCATGTCGAAAGAATACAGGGGCAAGCCGCGCAAGACCTCGCCGGACTTGCCGCGGTACACGGTCACTTTGTCGCGCCACCCGCCCACGGCAATGTTGTGCAGCAGGGTCTCATAAACCCGCGGCTGAAACACATCGATCGCCGTCATGCGCGAGTCGGGATGGCCCAGATAGTTCTCCAGCAACCAGGTCGAGGCGCCGCCTTCCTGGCAGCCGATCTCCATGAAATTCAGGGGGCGGTGCGCTCCATAGTCGGCAAATAGCGGTTGCCAGATGGTCTGGTGCAGGCGCCGCTTGCGGGTGAGGACGATGGAAGCTGGATAGAGCGAAAGATCGACGACGAAGTCACGCTGAGCTTGGCGGTCGACGATCACGACGTCCGGACGCGGCGGCATTGACTTGGCTCCCTGAAGCAGCGGTGGACATTAGCCGGGCCCGCTAAATAGATTGTTAACCCTTGGTTTGCGGGAGTTCTGCGATGCGTTCCCTTCTCTACGCGGCGGCTCTGGGATTTGTCTTCACAGGCGCTTTGGGCGCCGAAAAACCGGCTTATCCCAAATTCGAGATCGATCCGCTGTGGCCCAAGCAGTTGCCCGATGACTTCATCATGGGCGATCTCGCCGGCATCACGGTCGATGCCCAGGACCATGTCTGGGTGATCACCCGCCAGAAGACCCTGGACGGCACCGACTATCTCGGCGCCGAGAAGATGCCGCCGGCGTCGGTGTGCTGCCGGCACGCGCCGGCGGTGATCGAATTCGATCCCGAGGGCAACATGGTCCAGGGCTGGGGCGGACCCTATTCGCCTACCGATATGAAGGCCGATTTCGAATGGCCCGACCACGAGCACGGCATCACCGCCGATTACAAAGGCAATCTCTGGATCTGCGGCAACGGCAAGGCCACGGACAAAGGCATCGACGACAACCAGTGCCTCAAGTTCTCGAAGACCGGCAAGTTCCTGCGGCAGATCGGGCACTCGGGCAAAAGCAAAGGCAGCCTGGATCCCGAGAACCTCAACCACCCCAGTCAGGCCGCGGTGTGGCAGAAGACCAACGAGGTGTTCATCTCCGACGGCTACGTCAACCGCCGCGTGGCGGTGTTCGATAACGACACCGGCGCGTTCAAGCGCATGTGGGGCGCCTATGGCAAAGGGCCCGACGACAAAGCCGCCAACACCCGCAGCTTCGAAGGCCCGCCGCCGCAACAGTTCAACCTGGTGCACGGCATCAAGATCTCCAACGACGGCCTGGTCTATGTCAGCGACCGGCAGAACAACCGCATTCAGGTGTTCACCATCGAGGGCAAGTTCGTGAAGGAAGCCTTCATCCGGCGGGGCACGCGCAATGCGCGGGGCACGTCCTACAGCACCGCGTTCTCCGCCGATCCCGAGCAGCGCTTCCTCTACAGCGCCGACCCCGCCAACTTCAAAGTCCGCGTCCTCGACCGCAAGACCCTGGAGGAAATCCCCGAGGCCGCCTTCGGCCACGCCGGGCCTTATCCCGGCCAGTTCAACCAGCTGCACATCATCGCCACGGATTCCAAAGGCAACCTCTACACCACGGAAGCGATTGGCGGCCGGGTGCAGAAGTGGGTCTATAAGGGCTTGTCGCAGTAGCCGGCGTTCATAAATAGAGGAATACGCCAACTGATAGCGGATTCCTCCATAACCACCCACGCGGCCGTTACAATTTATGTCGCCATATCAATATGTTAGTCTAGAGCCAGGATTGGCACGCGGTTTGTATTAGCAAGCGCATAGGCTCCACCCTGCGAGGCACGACATGTCGCTCATTCTGAACATTCTCTGGCTGATCTTCGGCGGCCTGCCCATGGCGCTGGGCTGGCTGTTCGCCGCGCTGATCATGGCGATCACCATCGTCGGCCTGCCGTGGACGCCGGCCGCCTTGCGCATCGCGCACTACACCCTGCTGCCGTTCGGCAACCGCATCGAGGAGAGCGGCGCCGGCACGGTCAGCTTCTTCGGCAATATCGTGTGGTTCGTGCTGGCGGGCTGGTGGCTGGCCATCGGCCATCTCGTGGTCGCGGCCTGCCTAGCCATCACCATTATCGGCCTGCCCTTCGCCTGGGCCCACCTCAAGCTGGCGATGCTGAGCCTGGCGCCCGTCGGCCGGACCGTCGTCGCGGCCTAACGTTTGATTTTTGTGATCTTCGAACCCTCGATGGACACGCCTGCCATCAGGCCCTGCTGGCCGAAGATGAAGGCGTAGGCGTCGTCCTTGAGGGTCGAGGTCGAGAGGTTCTTGGCGGCGCCTTCGTTCACCACCACCACCGTCGGGCCGACGCCGATTTCCCATCCCTTCGAGGCGTTGAGGTAATCGATGGCCTTGCTGGTGATCAGGAACACCACATAGCTGTAGGTCTGCACGCCGGCCTGAAGGCCCCAGGAAGCGGAGACCGAGCTGTAGTAATTCACCGGCTTGCCCTGATCGCGCAGCACGCCTTCGCCGTAGCTGCCGCCGAAGATCAGGCCGCCCTTGGTGATCTTGGGGAAGATCAGCACGCCCAGGGCTTTTCCGGCGATGCTCTCGGCCACCGGATTGACGCGGTAAAGCTGTTGCAACGCTTCGCCGGCATCGCGGTTGATATCGGCGGCGGTAGCAGCGGCCTGCGCCGCGGCGGCGAAGGTGAAGGGAAGGGCGCCCAATCCCAGGGTGACGGCCCGGCGACTCATGGAATTCCGCGTCAGCATTCTTGTTCTCCTTCGAGTTACCGCTTCAGGGCGCGGTCAGTATGCCCCTACAAACGCATTGCAGGGCAAAGAGGTTTCTGTTGCAATGCACAATATCTTTCGGAAAAGGGGGCCATCATGACCTTGCGCAAGCAGCTTGCGGCATCTGGTGTGGCGTCTTTCGCCGTCCTGGCGCTCGCCGCCTGTTCTCCGAAGCAGTACCCGGTGGCGGAAAAGTCCATGACCGAACTGGCGGCGGACGTTGCCGCCGGCAAGGTTACCGCCGAGGCCATCACCGCCGCTTATATCGCCCGCATCAAGACCGAGGACAAAAAGATCAACTCGGTCCTGGCGCTCAATCCCAAGGCCCTCGACGAAGCCAAGGCCGCCGACCAGCGCCGCGCCGCCGGAAAATCGCTCGGCCCCCTCGACGGCATGCCGATCCTGCTCAAGGACAATATCGACTACGCCGGCATGCCGACCACCGCCGGATCGCTGGCGCTCAAAGACAACATCCCCGCCAAAGACGCGCCCATGACCAAGCGCTTGCGTGACGCCGGCATGGTGATCCTGGGCAAGACCAACCTGTCGGAATGGGCCAACTTCCGTTCCAACTATTCCACCGCCGGCTGGACCGGCGTCGCCGGCCTCACCCGCAACCCCTATGACCTAGCGCGCACCGCCAGCGGATCCAGCTCCGGTTCGGGTGCCGCCGCCGCGGCCAGCATGGCCGCCGTCACCATCGGCACCGAAACCAACGGCTCGGTCACCAGCCCCGCCAACTCCAACGGCGTCGTCGGCCTGAAGCCCACCGTCGGCCTGGTGTCGCGCACCGGCATCGTGCCCATCAGCCATAACCAGGATACCGCCGGCCCCATGACCCGCACGGTCATGGATGCGGCGGCGCTGCTGACCGCCATGGCCGGCGGCGATCCCGCCGACGCCGCCACCGCCGAAGCCGACGCCCATAAGACCGATTACGCCAAGGGCCTCAACCGCGACTCCTTGAAGGGCGCGCGCCTGGGCGTGATGCGCTTCCAGAAGGGCTACACCCCCAAGACCGCCGCGGTCTACGAAGCGGCGCTCGAAGCCTTGAAGGCGCAAGGCGCGGTGCTGGTGGACATCACCGATTTCAGGTTCGCCGACCTCGCCAAATACGGCCAGCTGATCCTCAACACCGATTTCAAGGAGGACGTGCAGTCCTATCTGGTGAACGCGCCGGCCGCGGTGAAGACCCGCACGCTGGCCGACCTGATCGCCTTCAACAAGGCGACGCCGCGCGAGCTGCTGGTGTTCGGCCAGGACCGTTGGGAAGCGGCACAGGCCACCATGGGCTTCGACGACCCCCTGTACAAGGAAGCGGTCGAGGTCTCCCAGCGCAGCCTCGGACCGGAAGGCATCGACAAGCTGCTGAAGGACTATGACGTGACGGCCCTGATCCAGCCCACCGGCGAGCCGGCGTCGTTGATCGATTCCGCCACCGGCTTGCGCGCCTCCGGCGGGCCCGGCGCCGCGGCGGCGCCGGCCATCGCCGGCTATCCGCATCTGACCGTGCCCATGGGCAATGTCGCGGGCTTGCCGGTGGGCCTATCGTTCATCGGCCCCAAGTGGTCGGAACAGGCGCTTTTGTCTCTCGGGTACGCCTTCGAACAGGCGACCCATGCGCGCACGGCGCCGGACGGGAAAGCCGGGAAGATGGAGTTCTAGACTCTGTTTGGTCGCATGTTGAGCGGCCGAACCGGTTTCCACTTCGGCCTAACATGCTCTAGGAGTCTCTCCCGTTCTTGCCGTAAGCTCGCGGCCGGGAGGACTTCACATGAATGCACTGCGTCTGCCGGTCATCGCCACCGCGATTTTCGCGACGTCCTTGGCTTTCGCTCAGGAACGCCAGCTTTCGTCCGAGCATAAGGCCGCATCTGAGAAGATGTGGGCCGCGGTGCAGGCGGCGCCGGCGCTGCCGGTCGAGAAGATCGAACTGCATCCCAAGGTGAAGCTCGAAGGCATCTCCGCCGTCGCCGGCGACGCGCAGGGCAATATTTACGTCATTCACCGGCCCACCGCCAAGAACGCCGACCCGGTGGTCAAATTGAACAGCAAGGGCGATGTCATCGCCTCCTGGGGGGCGGGCATGTATGTCATCCCCCACAGCATCCGCATCGATCCGCAGGGCAATATCTGGACCACGGACGCCAACACGTCGAAGGTCTTCAAGTACACGCCCGACGGCAAACAGCTGCTGACCTTTGAAGTCGGCGAGATCCCCGACGCCAAGCGCCCGTTCTGCAGCATCACCGACATCGCCTTTTCGCCGAAAGGCGACGGCCATGTGTTCATCGGCGACGGCTACTGCAACGCCCGGGTGCTGGAATACGACGCCGCCGGAAAGCGCGTGAACAGCTTCGGCAAGGCCGGCGGCGGCCCCGGCGAATTCCGCGGCGTACATTCCCTCGGCATCGGCGCCGACGGCAATATCTATGTGGGCGACCGCCAGAACGGCCGCATCCAGTGGTTCGACCTGTCCGGCAAATTCCTCGGCAAACACGAACTGGGCGTCGATGTCACCTCGATCACCACCGGCCCCAACGGCGAGCTTTATGCCTCGACCCATCCCGCCGGCGTACCGCTCGAGCAGGACAACGCCATCGTCAAAGTCGATCCGAAAACTGGAAAGTTCCTGGCACGCATCGAGACGCGCGCGCATCAGATTGGTGTCGCGCCCGACGGCACAGTGCTACCCGGCACCCGCGACGAGCAGCTGGTGGTCTACCGCCTGAAGAAATAGCTAGAGCGGCCCGCGCGCGAAGGCGCGCACTTACAACGGCCTAAAGATAAAATTGTTGATGTAGCGTAAGCCCAAACGGCGGCGCTCGCTCGACGATTCCCGGAAGGCGGCGCGGTTGGCGGCGGGGTCGAAGTCCGCGATCGGCCGCAGCACGCCGTCCTGCAGGAAGAACGCCGTCATGCGGTGGGCGCAGACGCCGGCGATCAGGTCCTCGATGGACTTTCCGGTGTGCTGTTCCTCCAGTTCGATCTGAAGCACCGGGCGTTCGCGGGCAATGGTGTCCTTCGCACCCGCCAGCACCGCTTCCTCGAAGCCCTCCACGTCGATCTTGATGAATCCGACATTGGTGAAGCCGTAGGAATCCAGGGTGCGGGCCGGTACCTGGACAATGCCGGCGCCGTCGGCGCGCTTGCGCGGATTGAGGGATGCGGTCTGGTTGGAATAGCCGCTGGAGTGCAGCGGCACGATCAGGTCCGCCATGCCTGCCTTGTCGGACAGCGCCACTTGGTGCGGCGTGACGTTGGCAGGCAGGTAACGCGTCAGGATGCGGTAAATCTTGGGGCTGGGCTCGAACGCCTCCACCTGGGGGCACAGACCGGCGAGGGTGTGGCTGTAGACGCCTTTGTTGGCGCCAACGTCGATGGCGTTACGGCCCTTGGGCACGATCTCGGGCAGGAAGCGCAGTTCCGGCTCGCCCTTGCGCATATGTTTGCGCAGCAGCCGCCACATATAAAGCCGCGGCGGCACCAGGGTGTATTTCAGGCGCTCGGCCAGGGAGAACGGCGGCGTCCAGGCGGTTTGCGGCGTCAAAACGTATCCTTTGGGCAAGGGATCGAAGGCTCCCGGGGTTTATACATCTTTCCCGGCGCCTTCTTCACGCACCGAAAACAGCTGTGGCCGGTTTGCCGGGGGCTGATTGCATTGGGTCATCCGCCCGCTATATTCCGGCCAGTGTTTGTCGATTCCCCAAATCCCCTAGCCACAGGATGACCCGCATGACCTACTCTCTGTACGACGTCAGCGTGCCCGCCATGATCAACACCATGGAGAGCATCGTCGCCATCATCGACAAGGCCGCGGCCCATTGCGCGGCCAAGAAGATCGATCCCTCCGTGCTCATCAATTATCGCCTGGCCGCGGACATGCTGCCGTTCAGCCGCCAGATCCAGATCATGACCGACGGCGCCAAGGGCATGGGCGCCCGCCTCACCGGCACGGACATCCCGAGCTACGCCGACACCGAAACCACCTTCGACGAACTCAAGGCCCGCATCGCCAAGACCGTCGCTTTTCTGAAAGGCCTCAAGCGCGAGCAGTTCGACGGCGCCGGGACTCGCGACATTTCCCTGAAAGCCGGCCCCAACGAATTGAAGTTCAAGGGCGACGCCTATCTCACGACGTTCGTTCTGCCGAATTTCCATTTCCACGCCACCACCGCTTACGCGATCCTGCGCCACGCCGGCGTGGATATCGGCAAGCGCGATTTCCTCGGCAAGATTCAGTAACCGCCGCGTGCCTTTCTCCCGGCGGCGCTTGCCCTGCGCCGCCGGGAGGTCTGCCGTCGCAAATCCTTCCAAGACTCAGGAGCCTTCCCGGGGATAAGCTAGGTTCCACAAGGCTTTGAGCCGCAAGGCGGGAGGATCGAGATGGACACCGCGCGAGCCGCATCCCTCTCCGAACACGATATCAGCGCCGCGATCGAGGCGGCCGTGAGCCTCGCCGCGCACAAGAGCGGCGCCAAGAAGGCCAGGGACCCGGCTCTCAGCGACTTCATCCGCCAGTTTTATCGCGGCAGTCCCCCCGAAGATCTGAAAGCGCGCACCCCCGAGGCGCTGTACGCCGCGGCGGCGAGCGCCTGGGATTTCCTGCAGACCCGGGCGCCGGGGGAAACCAAGATCAAGATCGCGGAACGCCCCGACGGCGAGCGTACGGTGATCCTGATCGCCAACGACGACATGCCGTTCCTGGTGGACTCGGTCAGCTGCGAGCTGGACCGCATGGAGGCCGGCGCGCTCCTGGTGATTCACCCGATCCTGACGGTACGCCGCGATGCCGGCGGAAAGCTGGTTGAACTCTGCGCCGACACGCCCGACGCCGGCACAGTTCCCGGCGCCCACGCCGAATCGCTGATGCATGTGGAAATTCCCCTGCACGGCAGGCTCGAGGACATCGAACGGATTTCGGACAACATCGCCGCCGTCCTGAACGACGTGCGCCTGGCGGTGCGCGACTGGCAAGCCATGCGCCGCGAGACCATCCGTTTCGTCGCCGACTTCGACGGCCCCTCCGCCGGCGTCACCGCCGACCAGGCCGCGGAAGTCTCGGATTTCCTGCGCTGGCTGCACGACGATCATTTCACTTTTCTCGGCTACCGCCGCTTCCGCTTCGAGTACAAGGACGGCACGCGCTTCCTGCATATCGAGCAGCAGCACAGCCTCGGCGTTCTGACCAAGCCGTCGATCACCATCTTTGGCGGCGTCAGCGATGACGCCCCGGCCCCGCCGCAGTCCAGCGCCTTCCTGGACGCCAGGGACGTGCTGCTGATCATCAAGGCCAACCAGCGGTCCACCGTCCACCGCCGCAGCCACTACGACGTGGTGGCGGTGAAAATCTTCGACGACAAAGGCAAAGTCGCCGGCATGCATATGCTGGTGGGCCTGTTCACCGCCGATGTCTACACCAACAGCCCCAACTTCGTGCCGGTCCTGCGCCGCAAGATCGACCGCATCCGCAGCCGTGTCGGTTTCCGCAAGCACAGCCACGACGGCAAGATCCTCCAGAACGTCATGGAGAACCTGCCGCGGGACGAACTGTTCGAGAGCAGCGACGATTATCTGAAGCAGACCGCGCTCGGCATCCTGCACCTGCAGCAGCGCGCGCGCACCGCCGTGTTCCTGCGCCTCGATAAATTCGAGCGCTTTGCCTCGGTGCTGGTCTATGTGCCGCGCGACCGCTTCGACACCGCCCTGCGCGTCGCCGTCAGCGATATCCTGGTGAAAGCGCTGGACGGCAGGCCGTCGTCGTTCTTCACGCAAGTCACCGACAGCCCGCTGGCGCGCATCCACTACATCATCGCCACCAAGCCGGGCAGCCTGCCCAAGGTCGACATCAAGGAGTTGGAAAGCCAGATCGCCAAGGCGGCGCGCGGATGGGGCGACGATCTCAGGGCGGCGTTGGTGAAGTCGTTGGGTGAAACCGAAGGCTTGCGGATATCCGACGTGTTCGCCCACGCCTTCCCGGCGTCCTACCGCGAACGCTTCGATCCCGAGGTCGCGCTGGGCGACATCGAGCATGTCATGGCCTGCGCCGCGCAGAAGACTGTCTGCATCCATGTCTACCAGGCGCCGGGCGCCGTGGGCGGCACGGTGCACATCAAGATCTATAACCTCGGCACGCCGCTTCCCCTTTCCGATGTGATGCCGGTCCTGGAGCATATGGGCTTCAAGGTCATCGGCGAGGAGCCGTTCCACATCATGCCGCGCGGCTCGGCCGGCGGCGGCGGCCCGGTGTGGATGCACGACTTCGACATGACCGTGGCCAGCCAGCAGCCGGTCAATATCGCCAAGGCGAAGCCCGAGATCGAGGAAGCCTTCCGCCGCGCCTGGGCCGGCGAGATGGAGAGCGACGGCTTCAACCGCCTTGTGCCGTTCGCCGACCTCGGCTGGCGGCAGGTGGTCATCCTCCGCGCCTACGCCAAGTTCCTGCGCCAGGCGACCTTCCCCTTCTCCCAGGCCTATATCGAGAACGCCTTCTCCGCCCACCCCGCTGTCGCGCGCCTGCTGGTGGAGTTGTTCCTCACCAGCTTCGACCCCAGCCTCCATGTCCCTGCCAAAACTACGGCCACAGCGGCGCGCGTGACGGCGCTCAACGATGAGATCTGCGCGGCGCTCGACACCATCACCAACGCCGACGAGGACCGCATCCTCAGGCGCTATCTCAACCTCATCACCAATACGCTGCGCACCAACTATTTCCAGCGCGCCGCCGACGGCGGACCGAAGCCTTATTTGTCGATCAAGCTCAACAGCCGCAATATCGAGGATCTGCCGTTGCCGCGGCCGATGGTGGAGGTGTTCGTCTACTCGCCCCGCGTCGAAGCCATCCACCTGCGCGGCGGCAAGGTGGCGCGCGGCGGCATCCGCTGGTCCGACCGGCGCGAGGACTTCCGCTCAGAGATCCTGGGCCTGGTCAAAGCCCAGATGGTCAAGAACGCGGTGATCGTGCCCACCGGCTCCAAGGGCGGCTTCGTGGTCAAGCAGCCGCCGGCCGCCGGCGGGCGCGAGGCGTTCCAGGCCGAGGGCATCGAATGCTACAAAACCTTGCAGCGCGGCCTCCTGGACATCACCGACAACGTGGTGAACGACAAGATCGTGCCGCCGCCCTTGGTGGTGCGTAAGGACGGCGACGATCCATATCTCGTCGTCGCCGCCGACAAGGGCACGGCCAGTTTCTCCGATATCGCCAACGGCGTTTCGGCGGAATACGACTTCTGGCTGGGCGACGCCTATGCCTCGGGCGGCAGCGCCGGCTACGACCACAAGGCCATGGGCATCACCGCCCGCGGTGCCTGGGAATCGGTCAAACGCCACTTCCGCGAGACCGGCGTCGACGTGCAGGAACAGGATTTCACCTGCGCCGGCGTCGGCGACATGTCCGGGGACGTGTTCGGCAACGGCCTGCTGATGTCGCGCCACACACGGCTGCTGGCCGCCTTCAACCACATGCATATCTTCATCGATCCCAACCCGGATGCGGCGGGGAGCTATAAGGAGCGCGAACGCCTGTTCAACCTGCCGCGCTCGGCCTGGAACGACTACAACGCCAAGCTGATCTCCAAGGGCGGCGGCGTCTTCCCGCGCAGCGCCAAGACCATCCTCTTGAGCGCCGAGATGAAGGCGCTCCTGGAACTCAACAAGGCCCAGGCCACGCCGGCCGAGATCATGAACGCCATTCTCAAGATGAAGGTGGACCTGCTGTTCTTCGGCGGCATCGGCACCTACGTCAAAAGCAGTCACGAAAGCCACCTCGACGCCGCCGACCGCGCCAATGACGCCCTCCGCGTCAATGGCGGCGATATACGCGCCAAGGTCATCGGTGAAGGCGCCAACCTGGGCATGACCCAGCGCGGCCGCATCGAAGCCGCGCTCGCGGGCGTGCGGCTCAATACCGACGCCATAGACAACTCCGCCGGGGTCGACTGTTCGGACCATGAGGTCAACATCAAGATCCTGCTCAACGCCCAGGTGAAGGCGGGCAAGCTGGCCATGGCGGCGCGCAACAAGCTGCTGGCGGAGATGACCGACGAAGTGGCGCAGCTGGTCTTACGCGACAACTACCAGCAGACCCAGACCATCAGCATGCTGGAGTACAGGGCGCCGCAGATGATCGACGCCCAGCAGCGCATGATGAAACTGCTGGAGCGCGAAGGCCTGTTGAATCGCGAGATCGAATACCTGCCGGCCGATGAAGAGATCCTGGAGCGCGTCAAGGCCGGTCTCGGCCTGACCCGGCCGGAACTGGCGGTGCTGCTGCCCTACGGCAAGATGTGGCTGTTCGACAAGCTTCTCGACAGCGACTTCCCCGACGACCCGCTGACCGAGGAAGACCTGTTCAACTACTTCCCCGAACCCCTGCGTAAAAAATACGCCGCCGGCATCGGCAAACACAAACTGCGCCGGGAAATCACCGCCACCGTCATCAACAACAGCTTCATCAACCGCGTCGGGCCCTCGTTCCTGACCACCTTGATGGAACGCACCGGCCTCGGCCCGGTGGATGTGGCCAAGGCCTATACCGTGACCCGCGCCGCCTATGGCCTGCGCGACCTGTGGAGCGCCATCGAAGCCCTGGACAACAAGGTCCCGGCCCACACCCAGATCGACATGCTGCTGGAAGTGGTGCGCATGCTGGAACGCAGCGTGCTGTGGATGCTGCGTCACGTGACGGCGCCGATGGACATGGCCGGCCTCATCAAGACCCTGAAGCCGCGGGTCGAAGCCCTGCGCGACGTGCTGAGCGAGGTCTGGACCGACGAGGAGGCGGCTTACGCGAAACGCCAGGCCGACGGTTACCGGAAGAGCGGCGTACCGGCGGCGCTGGCCCATCAGGTGGCGTCGATCTACCGCCTGGCCGCCGCCAACGACATCGCCACCGTCATGGAGTCCACCCGGCAGAACGTCGCCACCGTGGCCAAGGTCTACTTCCTGGTGGGCGAACGCTTCGGCCTGGGATCCTTGCGCGCCCGCACCGAGGGCTTCGCCCGCATCAGCCATTGGGACCGCCTGGCAGTGTCGGCGGCCATCGAGGAGTTGTTCTCCCACCAGATCACCATCGCCCGGAAGGTGCTGGAGATGGCGCTGGAAACCAAAGGTTCAAAGCCCTCCGGCCAGAAGGCGGTGGATGCCTGGGTCGCCGCCCATCAGGCGCGGGTGGATCGCTATGACCAGGTGTTCGCCGAAGTGAAGGCCGCCGACGCCTTGAGCCTGTCCATGCTGACGGTGGCCAATCGCCAGCTGACGGCGCTCACCGCCGGGACCGGGCCTTGAAGCATCGCGCCGAAAAGTGTGAAGCGGTTTTCGGCAATAAAGACTCAGCGCATCATTCTTGATGCGTGGAGTTGCCATTGACCGCGGAGCGCCCGGTAAAAGTTCTCGGCGAATTTCGGCACGTCGCACAGCGGCGAGACCAGGAACCGCGCCCGGGTCTCGGGCCGGTGCGCCGAGAGTCCCGGCGGATCGCTCGCCAGCACCTGGGCCTTGTCGACGAAGTCGGCAAGTGATGCGGCCACCCACTGCGGCGAACCGCCGTTGACGAGATGCGCCGCGGCGTGGCGCCCGCAAAAACGGTCCCCGGCGATGGTCAGCACCGGCACGCCCATGAGCAAGGCCTCGCAGGTGGTAAGGCCGCCGGAATAGGGCGTGGTGTCCAGGATCACATCCACATCGGCGTATTGCGCCAGGAACTCCGGGTGGGGTCCGCCGGTCCGGAAGACCAGGCGCTCGGCGGCGATGCCGGCATCGGCGAACAGGCCGGCGATGCGCGCCTGGCGGGCCTGGTCCTTGAACAGATAGCCGTTCAGCAAGAAGCGCGATGTCGGAATCGCCTTCAGCACCTCCGCCCAGCGGGCGACGGCTTCCGAGCCGATCTTGGTGACTTCGCTGAAGGTGCCGAACGTGACGGCGCCGTTCTTGAGCACCGGCGCCGCCGTCACGCCCGGTGCATAGAGCGGTGGGCGGTAGCAGACATAGTCGGGCGCGAAGCGGATGACCGTCTCGACGTAGAACGCATCGTCCTCCGGCGGCGTGTGATGGGCGTCCCCGAATAGCACGTCCATGGCCGCGAGGCCGCGGGTGTTGACATAGTCGCCCCAGGCCACCTGCAGCGGCGCGGGCCGGGCCGCGAACACCGGCAATCGATTATTGGGGGCGTGGCCGGAGAGATCGATCAGGATATCGATGCGGTCGCGGACAATCAGGGAGGTGAGCGCGTCGTTGGAGAGGCCGCGCACGTCGCGCCAGTGGTCGCTCGCGGCGCGGAATTCCAAGGTGTGATCGTCGGTGCGCGCGGTGTTGGAATAGCAGAAGATCTCGAAGGTATCGTGGGGCCGCGCCTGCAGCACCGGCAGGACGAAAAACAGCATGGCGTGGAAGCGGAAATCGCCGGAGACGATGCCGACCTTGAGGCGCCGGCCGGCCGCGGCGCCGTGGACGCCGATATAGGCGGGCGCGCCGGCGCGGTTATGCGCTAGGCCGAAAGCCCGGTGCTCCGCCAGCAGCGCCTCACGGCTCACGGGCGTGTAGTGCATGCACATGAGCAGGCTGGAGCGTACCGGCGCCAGCTTGGGATTGAGCGCCAGCACCGCGCGCCTATGAGCAACGGCGTCCAGGGTGCCGTCGTCGGCGAGATCGGCGAGGCCGACATAGGCCGGCACCAGATCGGGATTGAGCGTGATAGCGGCGCGGAAGGCGTTCTCGGCCTCGGCTTTTTTTCCCGCTTCCGCCAGCACCACGCCGAGGTTGGCGTGGGCTTCGGCGTGGCCGGGCGCCAGCGCCACTGCCTTGCGGTAGGCGGCTTCCGCCGCGTCGCGGCGTCCGGCGGCATGCAGGGCGTTGCCGAGATTGAAGCGCAACTCCGCGGACTGCGGCGCATGGGCGACGGCTTCGATCAGCACACTGGCGGCTGATTCGACGTCGCCCATGGCTTTCAGCACCACGGCTAGGTTGTTGTAGGCGCCGATGTGATTGGGCCTGAGAGCGATGGCGCACCGGAAGCTGCCGGCCGCGGCTTCCAGATAGCCCGCCTGGCGCTGGGCGTTGGCAAGATTGAACAGGATGTCGGGTTGATCCGGTAAAGCGGCGTGGGCTTCCGCCATGGCGGCGACCGCTTCCTCGCTGCGGCCCTGGGCGAGCAAACCGTTGCCGAGGGTGTTGAGGTAGATGGCGTTGCCGGGCGCGGCGGCGACGGCGTCGCGGGCGTAGGCTTCCGCGTCCTGCTGTTGCCCTTGATCCTGGGCGATCACTGCCAGCAGATTGCGCGCACCGGCATAATCAGGATGCTTCGCCGGAATCGCGAGCGCGGCCAAACGCGCGGCGTCTTTGTCGCCGGCTTCATAACAGGCAATAGCGCGATCGATGTTCATCCGTCGGCGGCCGCACCGGCGAATTGCAGGCCGTGGAGATGGGCGTAAAGCCCGCCCGAAGCGATCAGCGCCTGGTGATTGCCGGTTTCGGCGACCCGGCCCTTGTCGACCACCACGATCCGGTCGGCGCTGGCGACGGTGGACAGGCGGTGCGCGATGACCAATGTCGTCCGCCCCTGCTTGAGGCGCCCCAACGCCGCCTGCACCTGACGCTCGGTCTCGGCGTCGAGGGCGCTGGTGGCTTCATCCAGCAGCAGGATCGGCGCGTTCTTGAGGATGGCGCGGGCGATGGCGATTCTCTGTCTTTGTCCGCCCGACAGGCTTTGGCCGCGTTCGCCCACCAGGGTGTCGTAGCCTGCGGGCAGGTCGGCGATGAAATCATGGGCAAGTGCGGCGCGTGCGGCGTCCTCGATCTCCGTCGCGGTCGCCCCCGGCCGGCCATAGCCGATATTGGCGCGCACGGTGTCGTCGAACAGCACGATGTCCTGGCTCACCAGCGCGATGGAGTCACGCAAGGACGCCAGGGAAACGTCGGTCACGTTGACGCCGTCGATGGCGATGGCGCCGGCGTTGACGTCGTAGAACCGCGTGATGAGATTGAGGATGGTGGTCTTGCCCGATCCCGACGGCCCGACCAGCGCCGTGGTCTGGCCGGCGGCGGCGGTGAAACTGACGCCAGCCAGGACATCGGCGTCGGTGTAAGAGAACGACACGCGGTCGAATTGCACGTCGCCGCGTGTCACCGTCAGCGCCGGAGCGCCGGGTTTTTCCTGCACGCCGGGCGCGATATCCAGCACCGCGAACAGGCGTTCCGCGCCGGCGATGCCTTCGTTGACCGCGGCATTGGCGTTGGAGAGCGCCTTCATCGGCCGGTAGGCCGACAGCAGGGCGGTGATGAAGGAGAAGAACGCACCGGCGGTGGTGGCGCCTTCGATCACGCGCCAGCCGCCGTAAATGATCACCACGGTCACCGCGACGCCGCCCATGGTTTCCATGAGCGGGCTGGCCAGGGCCTTCACGCGCTCGGCCTTGACGATCAATGTCCGGATGGCGTGGGTCAACGCCTCGGCGCGCGACGCTTCATAGGCTTCCATGCGGTAGGCCTTCACCAGGCGGATGCCGCCGAGGCTCTGTTCCAGCACCGTCATCAGCGCGCCGGTCTGGGCCTGGGTGTTGGCGGTGACCTTGCGCAGGCGCCGGCCGAGGGTGCTGATGGGGATCACCGTCGCGGGGAAGGCGATGAACGCCACCGAGGCCAGCAACCAGTCCTGGTAGAACATCACCGCCACCAGCAGGATGATGGACAGCGACTCTCGCCCCAGGCCGGTGAGCGCGGTGGAGACCGCGAGCCGCATCATGTTGATGTCGGTGGTGAGCCGCGACACCAGGGCGCCGGTGCGGTGCGCGGCGAAGAACTTGAGGTCCATCAGCAGCAGGTGACGGAACAGGCGGTTCTGCAGGTCGGTCAGCACCGTCTGCCCGACGCGGGTCATGATCAGGGTCTGGCCGTAGGTGGCCAAGCCCTTGACGGCGAAGGTGGCGAACACCGCGAGGCCCACCGGCCAGAGCAGGTCGGCGCGCTTGGCGACAAACACCTGGGACACCACCGGGTCCATGAGCCAGGCCAGGGCGGCGGTCGAGCCGGCCACGGCGGCCATGCACAGGCCGGCCAGGAGGAACCGCCCCAGATAGGGGGTCACGGCTTCGCGGATCAGGCGGCGGTAGAGATTGGTGGGCTTCACGTGAGCCATCTTAATAGGTCGCAACCCATTCCATTTGCATGCGTTGTTACCACGGTTTAGGTTCAATCCGATACCTGCACCAAAGCCCTAAACCTTCCGTCCGGACACCTCATTTAATGCGCGATTCCGCCCCCGCTCCTGCCGGCGCCCAGGCCATCGGCATGGTCGACCTGCAGGCCCAGCGCCAGCGTCTGGGGGGCCGCCTCGACGCCGCCGTCATCCGCGTGCTCGACCACGGCGGGTTCATCATGGGTCCGGAAGTGGCCGAGGTCGAAAAGAAGCTGGCGACCCGCTGCGGCGCCAAGCATGTCATCTCCTGCTCTAGCGGCACCACCGCCCTGATCATGGCGCTGATGGCCCACGATGTGGGCCGCGGCGACGCCGTGTTCGTGCCGTCCTTCACCTTCACCGCCACCGCCGAGGCCGTTGTCCTCGCCGGCGCGACACCGATCTTCGTCGACGTGCTGCCCGACACCTTCAACATGGATCCGGCCAGCCTCGCCAAAGCCGTCAATGTGGCGCAGCAGACCGGCCTGAAGCCGGCCTGCGTCCTGGCGGTGGACCTGTTCGGCCAGCCCGCCGATTACGACGCCCTCAACGACATCGCCGAGGAACACGGCCTGTGGATCCTGGACGACGCGGCGCAGAGTTTCGGTGCCTATTACAAGGGCCGCGCGCTCGGCGCCTGCGCCGCCATCACCGCCACCAGTTTCTATCCGTCCAAGCCGCTCGGCTGCTACGGTGACGGCGGCGCGGTGTTCACCGACAACGAGGACATCGCGCGCAAGCTGATCCAGGTGCGCGTGCACGGCCAGGGCAAGGACCGCAACGAGAATGTGCGCGTCGGCCTGACCGCGCGCTTCGATTCCATGCAGGCGGCGATCCTGCTGGAAAAGCTGTCGATCTTCGACGACGAGAACCTCGCCCGCGACCGCATCGCCGCGCGCTATACCGCGGGCCTCAAGGATGTGGTGACAACCCCGGTGGTCGCGCCGGATTGCACCTCGGTCTGGGCGCAATACACCATCCGCTCCAACCGCCGCGACCGCATCGCCGCGCACCTGCAGGGGCAGAAGATCTCCACCGCCGTGTTCTATCCGAAGCCGATCCATACGCAGCCGCCCTACCGCGGCTATCCGGTGGTGACCGGCGGATTGCCGGTGACCGACCGCTTGGCGCAGGACGTGCTCAGCCTGCCCATGCATCCCTACCTGACGCCCGCAACCCAGGACGTCATCATCGCCGCGGTCCGCGCCGCGCTGGCCTGATGCGTTCCCGCGACCAGAAGCCCGTTCGCCTGGCCGTGATCGGCGCCGGCGTCATGGGCAAACGCCATGTCGCCGCCGCCAAACGCGTCGCCGGGGTCGAGCTGGTGGCGGTGGTCGATACCGACCTTACGCAAGCCAACGCCGCGGCCGGGATCGCCGGCTGCGCGGCCCATGGGGATATCGCCGCCCTCGCCGGAAAAATCGACGCCGCCGTCGTCGCCGCGCCTACCGCCGCCCATGTGCCCTGCGCCGCGCAGCTGTTGCGCGCCGGGACCGGCTGCCTGGTGGAAAAGCCGCTGGCCGCCACCGAAGCCGAATGCCGCGCCCTGATCGCCGCCGCCAAAGAAGGCGGCGCGGTGCTGCAGGTGGGCCATATCGAGCGTTTCAACCCGGCCATCGAAACCCTGACCTGCGCCGCGCTGCCGCCGGCCGCGATCACGGCCATCGCCGCGCGGCGCATGAGCGCCTCCAGCGCCCGGGTGCTGGATATCGACGTGGTCATGGACCTGATGGTGCATGACATCGACGTGGTGCTGACCCTGAAGAAAACCCCCGTGGCCCATGTCAGCGCGCGCGGCAATGACGACCACGCCGTCGCCCTGGTGAGTTTCGCCGATGGCGCGACCGCCACCCTCACCGCCAGCCGTGTCACCGCCACCCGCATCCGCGACCTCGACGTGGTGACGCCGGAGGAGTTCTTCCACGTCGATTACATCGCTAAGACCGCCACCAGATCCCGCCGCCGCGGCGATGGCGGGAATTTCGATGTGAGTGCCCTGGCCGTGACCGGCGCCGACGCGTTGTCGGCGCAGCTGGAGGACTTTGTCGCCAGCCTGCGCGGCGGCAAGACGCCGCGCGTCACCGGCGAGGATGCATTGGCAACGATGATCCTGACGGCGCAGATCAGGGCCGCACTTAAGGCTTAGTGTCGCCCTCTTCTAGTGCCTGAAGTGGCGCATGCCGGTGAACACCATGGCCAGGCCTTTGTCGTCGGCCGCCTGGATGACGTCGGCGTCCTTCACCGAGCCGCCCGGCTGAATCACCGCCACCGCGCCGGCCTCCGCCGTCACCAGCAAGCCGTCGGGGAACGGGAAGAAGGCGTCCGAGGCCACCACCGAACCCACGGTGGCGGGTTCCTTGGCGCCGGCCGCCGCCGCCGCGTCCTTGGCCTTGCTGAAGGCGATGCGCGCCGAGTCCACGCGGCTCATCTGGCCTGCCCCGATCGCTACGGTGGCGCCGTTCTTCACATAGATGATGGCGTTGGACTTGACGTGCTTGCAGACCGTGAAGGCAAACAGCATGTCGGCGGTCTGTTGGGCCGAGGGTTTCACTTTGGTGACGATCTTGAGGTCTTTCTCATCCACATGGCCGTGGTCGCGGCCCTGGACCAGGTAGCCGCCGGCGACATTGCGCACGGTGCGACCCAGGCTGCGCGGGTTGGGCAGGCCGTCGGTGATCAGCAGGCGCAGGTTCTTTTTCTTGGAGAACATTTCCTTGGCGGCGTCATCGGCGCCGGGCGCGATCACCACTTCGGTGAACAGCTCGGTGATCTTGGCCGCGGTCGGACCATCGATGGGACGGTTGAGGGCGATGATGCCGCCGAAAGCCGACACCGGATCGCACACCAGCGCCTTTGAATAGGCTTCGAGACAATCCTTGCCGAGCGCCACGCCGCAAGGGTTGGCGTGTTTGATGATGGCGCAGGCGGGGGTATCGAATTCGGCCACCAGCTCATAGGCCGCGTCGGTGTCGTTGATGTTGTTGTAGCTGAGTTCCTTGCCCTGGATCTGCACCGCCGAGGCGACGCCGGGGCGCTTCTCGCCGGTGACATAAAGCGCGGCGCTCTGGTGCGGGTTCTCGCCGTAACGCAGGGTCTGCTTGAGCGACCCGGCGAAGCTCTGCCAGCGCGGGAACTGCTCGCCCAGGTGATCGGCGAACCAGGTGGAGATGGCGGTGTCGTAGGCGGCGGTGCGGGCATAGGCCCGCGCCGCGAGCGCCTTGCGCGTGGCCAGGGTCACCGCGCCCTTGTTGGCCTTCATGTCTTCGGCGATCACCGCGTAATCGGCGGGATCCACCACCACGGCGACGCCGTCATGGTTCTTGGCGGCGGCGCGGATCATGGCCGGGCCGCCGATGTCGATATTCTCGATGCAGGTGTCGTAGTCGGCGCCGGCGGCGATGGTCTTCTCGAACGGATAGAGGTTCACCACCAAAAGATCGATGTTCTCGATGCCGTGGTCGGCCATGGCCTTCTCGTGCACGGCGTTGCCACGGATACCCAACAGACCACCGTGCACTTTCGGATGCAGCGTCTTCACGCGGCCGTCGAGCATCTCCGGGAAGCCGGTGAGGTCCGAGACATCCTTCACCGGGAGACCGGCGTCGCGGATGGCTTTCGCGGTGCCGCCGGTGGACACCAGATCGACGTTGTTGTCGTGCAGGAATTTGGCGAAATCGAGCAAACCGGCCTTGTCGGACACGGACAGCAACGCGCGGCGGATGAGGACGGCGGACATGAGGGCACCTCGTGTGAAACGGTGGGTGCCCAGGCGCGCGGCGAAAGTTCAAAGCCCACGCTTCCCGATGGTCATCCATCTATGCGCCAGTCACGCGAGCCGGGCGGATTTTACTGAGGCGCTTCACCGCGGGCAACAGACGGAAAACTGAATCAAATCCGCTATTTGACGATTTTGAGCTGCGGTTTGCCGGGCTGCGGACCGGCGCGCTTCAATTCCGGCACCAGGTCGGCGGTGAGCGCCATGGCGGCAGTTTCGTCGCGCCGGCGGCAAGCATCCTCGAGGACCGACAATTTGGCGGCGATGATGCCGAAGTCGACGGTGCGCGGCCGGGCGATGAGGATGCCGGCCATGTCGGTGGCCAGCGCCGGTTCCTCGCCGTGGAACAGCTCTTCGCTCATCTTCTCTCCAGGCCTCAGTCCCACCACCTTGATCTCGATATCAACGCCAGGCGTCTTGCCGGCGAGGCGGATGATCTGGCGGGCAAGATCGATGATCTTCACCGGCGCGCCCATGTCGAGCACGTAGATGGCGCCTTCCTCGGCGCGGCCCTGCCCGAGGGCGGCGGCTTCCAGCACCAGCTCGACCGCTTCGCGCACGGTCATGAAATACCGCTCGGCGTCGGCGTGGGTGACGGTGAGCGGTCCCCCGGCGTCCAATTGCTTCTGGAACAGCGGCACCACCGAGCCCGTCGACCCCAGCACGTTGCCGAAACGCACGGTGATGAAGCGCGTGCCCTGGCGGCGCAAGTCTTCCGCCTGGCAATACATCTCGGCGAGGCGCTTGGAAGCGCCCATGATGTTGGCGGGGTTCACCGCCTTGTCGGTGGAGATCATCACCACGGTCTTGACCCCGGCGGCGACGCAGGCGGCGGCGACATTGCGCGTGCCGATGGCGTTGGTGAGCAGGCCTTCGAGGGGATTCATCTCCACCATCGGCACATGCTTGAGCGCCGCGGCATGGAACACCACGTCGGGCCGCTCGCGGGCGATGACGTCGCGCAGGCGCGCTTCGTCGCGCACGTCGGCGAGGATGCTGGACAGCGCCAGGTTGGGGTAGCGCCCGCGCACGTCCATATCGACGGAATAAAGATTATATTCGCCGTGATCGAGCAGGCCCAGGTGCGAAGGCCCGGCGTCGGAGACCTGGCGCACCAACTCGGCGCCGATCGAGCCGCCGGCGCCGGTGATCAGCACGCGCTTGCCGGCGATCATCGCCGCCATGGCGGCCCGGTCGAGGCGCTTCTGCGGCCGGCCCAACAGATCGGCGATGGCGATGGGGCGGGGCTTCACATCGGTATCATAGGCCTGCATGTCGGTGGGCGGCGGTACCCGCGACAACGGGCACCCGGCCCCTTCCGCCGTGGCCAGCAGCTCGCGGATCTCGCCGCCGTGCATATCGGCGCGCACCAGCACCAGTTTCTCAGGGCGGCGGCCGCGGGCGTCCAGGTCCGCCAGCACGCGGGCGAGGTCCTCGTCGCGGCCCAGCACATCGACGCCCTGGATCACCTGGCCGACGCGGTCGGGGCGGCGGGTGAGCATGCCGACGACATGATAGGCCTTGCCGCGATCGCGCTGCACCGCCCGGATGAAATGCGCGGCTTCCGGGCCGGCGCCCACCAGCAGGATCGGCATCCCCGCCGGCGCGCCGCTGATCAATCCGCGCAGCGCCCGGTCCTTCGCCATACGGTAGGCGAGGCGCGGGCCGGCCAGGAACGTCACCAGCATCAGCCAGCTGGAGATCAGCATGGTGCGCGGCAGGTCCTCGAGGCGGTTCAGCACGAACCCGGTGGGCAGATAGAGCAGCACCACCACCGTGGCGGTTTTCAGGACATTGATGGCGTCCTGGGCCGAGACATATTCCCAGACATGCCGGTAGAGCCCGGTATAGAGGTAGACCACCGCCGCCACCGCGGCGAAGGCGCCCGCCATCTCGACCACGTCGAACCCGGGCACCGAAACGTTGGGGCGCAGCCAGAACGCCGCCAGGAACGCCAGGAAGGCGGCGGCGATATCGTGCACATAGATCGCGAAGTTGCGCGGATGAACGCGCCGGATGCGGTTCGTGCCTTGCAACGCGCGGGGCAGGAGATGATCCAGAAAGGCCAAGCCGTGGGTCCTCGATTGGCCGGGAAGGCGGCGGGGACGATGCGGCTTTTATCCGCCATTTCCCGAGATAATACAACGTTTTGGCCTTAAAATCATGGCGTGTGCGCGGGCCCTTGCGTTATGGTGCGCCAATCCCAATCCCGCCCGAAGGCCCCGCGAATGCCCAAAGCCGCCCCGCGCCGCAGCGCCAAGAGCCGCTCCAAAAGCGCATCCTCTTCCAAAAAAGTCGCCCTGATCACCGGCGTCACCGGCCAGGACGGCGCCTATCTCGCCGAACTGCTGCTGGATAAGGGCTATGTGGTGCACGGCGTGAAGCGGCGCTCGTCGTCCTTCAACACCGGGCGCATCGACCATCTCTACGAGGACCAGCACAAGAAGGGCGTGAAGTTCTTCCTGCATTACGGCGACATGACCGACGCCACCAACCTGATTCGCCTGATGCAGGAGGTGCAGCCCGACGAGGTCTACAACCTGGCGGCACAGAGCCATGTGCAGGTGAGCTTCGAGACCCCGGAATACACCGCCAACGCCGACGGCACCGGCGCGCTGCGCCTGCTCGAGGCCATGCGCATCCTCGGCCTCAAGGACAAGACCCGCTTCTACCAGGCCTCCACCTCGGAGCTGTACGGCAAGGTGCAGGAGATCCCGCAATCCGAGACCACGCCGTTCTATCCGCGTTCGCCCTACGCCGCCGCCAAGCTTTACGCCTACTGGATCACGGTGAACTACCGCGAGGCCTACGGCTATCACGCCTCCAACGGCATCCTGTTCAACCACGAAAGCCCGATCCGCGGCGAGACCTTCGTCACCCGCAAGATCACCCGCGCCGTGGCGGCCATCAAGCTCGGCCTCCAGGAAAAGCTCTACCTCGGCAACCTCGACGCCAAACGCGACTGGGGCCATGCCCGCGACTATGTGGAAGGCATGTGGCGCATCGTGCAGCAGGACAAGCCCGACGATTATGTGCTGGCCACCGGCGAGACTCATGCGGTGCGCGAGTTCGTCGACCTGGCCTTCGCCGAAACCGGCGTGAAGATCGAATGGAAGGGCAAGGGCGCGGCGGAAAAAGGCCGCGACGCCAAGACCGGGAAAGTCCTGGTGGAAGTGGATCCGCGCTATTTCCGCCCCACCGAAGTGGACCTGCTGCTGGGCGATCCGCGCAAGGCGCGCAAGAAGCTGGGCTGGAAGCACACCACGCCGTTCAAGGCCATGGTCAGGGAAATGGTCGCTGCCGACCTCAAGATCGTGGCGGCGGAATCCTTGCGCTTCGACCGCAACGACTGATGACCCGTTTGAAATAATGGCCTACCGCCTCAAGGGAAAACGCGTCTGGGTCGCGGGCCACACCGGCATGGTGGGCGGCGCCATCGTGCGCCGCCTGCAACAGGAAGACTGCGAGATCCTGACCGCGCGCCGCGCCGAGCTGGACCTGACCCGGCAAGGCGACGTCGAATCCTGGATGGCGGGCCGCAAGCCGCAGGCGGTGTTCCTGGCCGCGGCGGTGGTCGGCGGCATCGTCGCCAATGATTCGAACCCGGTGGAGTTCCTCACCGACAACCTGCAGATCCAGTCCAACATCCTGTCCACCGCCCACCGCATCGGCGTCGAGAAGCTGTTGTTCCTGGGATCGAGCTGCATTTACCCGCGCCTGGCGCCGCAGCCGCTGCGGGAAGACTCGCTGCTCACCGGCCCCCTGGAGCCCACCAACCAGTGGTACGCGGTCGCCAAGATCGCCGGCATCAAGCAGTGCCAGGCCTACCGCCGCGAATATGGCCGCGATTTCATCTCCTGCATGCCCACCAATCTCTACGGCCCCGGCGACAACTTCGACCTCATGTCCAGCCACGTCCTGCCGGCCCTGATGGTGAAGGCGCATAACGCCAAGCTGGCCGGCGACCCGGTGCTGACGGTCTGGGGCAGCGGCAACCCCAAGCGCGAATTCCTTTATGTCGAGGACGCGGCCGAAGCCTGTGTCCACCTGATGAAGACCTATTCCGACGACAGCCATATCAACGTCGGGTCCGGCGAGGACCTGACCATCCGGCAGTTGGCCGAGACCGTGGCCGAGGCGGTGGGCTTCAAGGGCGCCCTGGTGTTCGATCCCGCCAAGCCCGACGGCACGCCGCGCAAGCTCATGGACGTTTCCCGCATCAACGCCGCCGGGTGGAAAGCGACCACCGGCCTCAAGGACGGCATCAAGAAGACCTACGACTGGTACTGCAAGAACGTTGCGAACTAACGCCTGAATTCATTGCTTGAACAGCCTTCCGCAGGCTCTTAAAACCCGAAGATAAGGGTTTTCGCGATTATTGTTTGATCGCATCGTTTCAGCCGAAAACCGGTTCCCGCTTTTCGGCACGATGCTTTGGGATTTACTGCAAGGGCATGCAGGTCTACCTCCCCATCGCCGAGATGTCGGTGAACATCTTTCTCGTCCTCGGGCTCGGGGGCGCGGTGGGGCTGCTGTCGGGGCTGTTCGGCGTCGGCGGCGGGTTCCTCATGACCCCGCTGCTGATCTTCGTCGGCGTGCCCCCGGCCGTCGCGGTCGGCACCCAATCGGTGCAGATCGTCGCATCCTCGGTCTCCGGCGTCCTCGCCCATATGCGCCGCGGCACCGTCGACTTCGCCATGGGCGCGGTGCTGACCGTGGGTGGATTCCTGGGCTCGGGCCTGGGCGTGTGGGTGTTCAGCCTGCTCAAAAGCTCGGGCCACATCGACCTCACGATCTCGCTGGGCTACGTGCTGTTCCTGGGCGTGGTCGGCGGTTTCATGCTCATGGAAAGCCTGCCCGGCGTGCTCAAAACCCGCCCCGCCGCCGTGGCGTCGGCGGCGCGCGGCCCGGGCCGGCATACCTGGATGCACGGTCTGCCGTTCAAATTCCGTTTCCGGAAATCCAAGATCTACGTCTCGCTGCTGCTGCCCCTGGCGATCGGCTTCCTGGTGGGCATCCTGGTGGCCACCATGGGCGTCGGCGGCGGGTTTCTGATCGTCCCCGCCATGATCTACCTGCTGGGGATGCCCACGCAGGTGGTGATCGGCACGTCCTTGCTGCAGATCACCTTCGTCACCGCCAATACCGCGTTGCTGCAGTCGATCTTCAACCAGTCGGTCGATCTGGTGCTGGCGCTGCTGCTGATGCTGATGGCGGTGGTCAGCACCCAGATCGGCGTGAGTCTGTCGAGCAAGGTGCGCGGTGAATATCTGCGCGTGGCCCTGGCGGTCATGATCCTCGCGGTCGCCATCCGCCTGGCCCTGGGCCTGGTGATCACGCCCCATGAGCTGTTCACCCTGAGCACGGGGGCCGGCCAGTGAAGCGCCTGTTCGCCCTCGCCGCCGCACTCTTCCTGTCCGCGAGCGCGGCCCGCGCCCAAGGCAACGTGCCGCTGGTGGCCGACCTGTCGAGCCATCTGGTGGCCATCACCACCGGCTTCAGCGGCACCGACGTGCTGCTGTTCGGCGCCACCGACGGACCGGGCGACATCGCCGTGGTGGTGCGCGGGCCCGGCGAGGACGAAGTGATCCGGCGCAAGGGCCGCAAGGGCCCGGTGTGGGTGAACACCGACGAAGTGACTTTCCGCGACGCGCCGTCCTATTACCGCGTCGCCTCCAGCCGGCCGCTGGACGAGTTCGCGCCCCAGACCCTGCTGTCGCGCTACCAGATCGGCATCGACAACATCCGCATGAACACCGCCGCCGCCGACGCCCTCCAACCCGCGGAAGTGGCGGACTTCCGCAAGGCCTTCGTGCGCCTCAAGACCGAGGCCAGCCTCTACGACCAGGGCCTGGGCGCGGTCAATTTCATGTCCAACCGCCTGTTCCGTACCGAACTGCACTTTCCCTCGAACGTGCCGACCGGCACCTATCTGGTGGAGGTCTACCTGTTCCGCGACGGCGACGTGACCAGCGCCGAGATCGTGCCTTTGAACATTTCCCAGATCGGCGCCAGCGCCGATATCTTCGACTTCGCCCATAACCTCGCGCCGCTCTATGGGCTGGTCTCCATCCTGCTCGCGGCCAGTGCCGGCTGGGTCGCCAGCGTCGCCTTCCGCCGCACATGAGCGACCCCGATCCTTTCCAGGAGGCGCGCACCTTTCTCGTTGTGGTGGACCGCAGCGAGGAGATGAAGGCGGCCTTGCGTTACGCCTGCCGGCGCGTCGCCCATACCGGCGGCGCCGTCGCCTTGTTCCACGCGGTGCCGCAGACCGAGTTCCATCACTTCAAGACCATCGGCGAACTGATGGACCACGAAGCCCGCACCGCAGCGGAGCGGCGCCTGCAGCAGGTGGCCGGCGAAGTGCACCGCCAGATCGGCAAGTTCCCCGAACTCTATTTCCGCCAGGGCGACGCCCTGGCGGAACTGACCAAAGTCATCGATGAAACCCCGTCGATTTCGGTCCTGGTGCTGGGCGCCGGCGCCGGCGCCGAGGGCCCCGGCCCGATCGTCTCGGCCCTCTCGGGCAAATTAGCCGGTAAAATCAACATCCCCGTGACCATCGTCCCCGGGGACCTGACACCCGAACAGATCGACGCAATAAGTTGATCTCGGACCGAATTGGTCCTATTGAGCGGGCCAACCGCGCACCTTATATGGGTGGCGATCTATTTTTGTCGCGTGTCCAGGAAAAGTGGGACCCGGTTTTCCGTCCGGACACGCTTTTGGAGCCCCGCATGTTCATCCAGACCGAAGACACCCCCAACCCCGCCGCCCTCAAATTCTTGCCGGGCCGCGATGTGCTGACGTCGGGTGTCGCGGATTTCACCAGCCGCCAGGAAGCCGCCCAGTCGCCGCTCGCCCGCCTGCTGTTCGAGATCGACGGCGTGCAGGGCGTGTTCCTCGGCAGCGATTTCATCACCGTCACCAAAGCCGGCGACAAAAGCTGGCAGGTGCTGAAGCCCATGGTGCTGGGCGCGGTCATGGATCACTTCACCGCCGGCGCGCCGGTCATGGAACAGGCCCAGGGCGAAGCCGCCACCGATGACGCGGGCGAAGACAGCGAGATCGTCGCCCAGATCAAGGAACTGATCGACACGCGCGTGCGCCCCGGCGTCGCCCAGGACGGCGGCGATATCGTCTACCGTGGTTTCAAGAACGGCACGGTGTATTTGCAGATGCGCGGCTCCTGCGCCGGCTGCCCCAGCTCCACCGCCACCCTGAAGATGGGCATCGAGAACATGCTGCGGCATTACGTGCCGGAGGTTCTTCAGGTCGAGGCCGTCTAGAGCATGATCGAGTCATATTGAATCGCGATCATGCTCTAATTTTTTGGTTTGGTCGCATTTTCTGCGATGAACCGGCATCCACTTCATCGGAAAATGCTCTAACTTAAGCTTGCGTTAGGTCTATCCGGCTCCCAAGCTGCGTCTTTGCTTTGGGAGTACGATCATGCCTGGACGCGGCGCCCTGGACGACCAGGGGCTGGACCTGATCTTCAGGAAGGCCCGCACCCAGAACAGCTGGCGGCCGGAGCCGGTCCCGGAAGACGTGCTGCGGCGGATCTACGATCTCGCCAAATTCGGCCCCACCACCGCCAATTCCACGCCCGCGCGCTTTGTCTTTGTCATGTCCAAGGAGGGCAAGGAGAAGCTGCGCCCCTGCCTGTCCGCCGGCAACCTGGACAAGACCATGGCGGCGCCGGTGACGGCGATCGTCGCCCATGACACGCGGTTCTACGAACTGTTGCCGGAGCTGTTCCCCCACGACCAGACCGCGCGTTCCTGGTTCGAGGGCAAGGAAGCCCATATCCAGGAAACCGCGCTGCGCAACAGCTCGCTGCAGGGCGCTTATTTCATGATCGCGGCGCGCGCTGTGGGCCTCGATTGCGGTCCCATGAGCGGCTTCGATCCGGCCAAGCTCAATGCCGCCTTCTTCCCCGACGGGCGGTTCAAAGCCAATTTCCTCTGCAACCTCGCTTACGGCGACGATCAAAAAATCTTCCCCCGCAACCCGCGCCTCCCGTTCGAGCGCGCCTGCTCAATCATTTAACCCCAAATGGTGTGACGCATGACCGCGAAGACCAAAGCCAGGACGAAAGCCGCGCCGAAGAAAAAGGCGGCAAAGAAAGTCGCCAAGAAGAAAAATGCGCCGGGTATGAGCGATACAGCGGTGAAGGCCAAGACCGGCAAGACCTGGGCCGAATGGATCGCCGTCCTCGACAAGGCCGGCGCCAAGGCCATGAGCCATAAGGAGATCACCGCGCTCCTGGGCAAACGCCACAAGCTGGCGGACTGGTGGTCGCAGATGGTGACCGTGGGCTATGAGCGCGCAAAAGGCCTGCGCGAATTGCACCAGACCGCCGGCGGCTTCAATACCAGTGTCAGCCGCACCCTCGCCGCCGGCCTGGATCAGTTGTTCGAGGCCTGGGACGAAACCCGCACCCGCGCCTCGTTCCTGAAGGAGGCCATCGCCGTCACCACCCGCAATCCCGGCAAGAACATGCGCTTCGCCTGGGATAAGGACGGCGGCAAGGTGGAAGTGCGCTTCACCGCCAAGGGGCCGGAGAAGGCGCAGATCACCATCGACCACATGGGCCTGGCCAACAGCGCCGCGGTCAAACGGGTGAAGACCTTCTGGGCCGACACCCTCGAGAAGATGGGCGAAACCGCCCTCAAGACCTCGAAACGCGTACGCGGCGCAAAAGATTAAGCAGCCGGCAGGAACCCGACCGCGGCGTAGGCTTCCTTGAGTACCGGCGCGGCCAGGGCGCGGGCCTTGTCGGCGCCGACCTTGAGGGCGCGGTCGATCTCCGCCGGGTCCGCCATCAGGCGGTTCATCTCGGCGGTGATGGGGCCGAGAGTGCCGACGGCGATTTCGGTGAGGCGGGTCTTGAACTGCGAGAACTGCCAGCCGGCCACGTCCTTGAGAACGTCTTCGGGCGTGCGGTCGGACAACGCGGCCATGATGTTCACCAGGTTCGCGGCCTCGGCGCGGCCTTCCAGCCCTTCCACCGTCCCCGGCAGTTCGCTGGAATCGGTGGTGGCTTTCTTGATTTTCTGGGCAATGTCGTCGGCGGTGTCGGTCATATAGATCAGCGCCGCGTCGGAGGTCATTTCCGACTTGGACATCTTCTTGGTGCCGTCGCGCAAGGACATGACGCGAGTGGCCGCGCCCTGGATCACGGGCTCGGGCAGCGGGAACAGGTCGACCTTGTAGTCGTTGTTGAACTTGGCGGCGATGTCGCGGGCCAGTTCCACATGCTGCTTCTGGTCCTCGCCCACGGGCACATGAGTCGCCTTGTAGACCAGGATGTCGGCGGCCATGAGGTTCGGATAGACATAGAGGCCCGACGACGAGGCCTCGCGGTTCTTGCCGGCCTTGTCCTTGAACTGGGTCATGCGATTCAACCAGCCCAGGCGCGCGACGCAGTTGAACACCCAGGCCAGTTCGGCGTGGGCGGGCACATGGCTCTGCACGAACAGGATGCAAGCGGCGGGATCGATGCCGCTGGCCATCATGCCGGCCGCCACTTCGCGGGTGTTGCGCAGCAGCTCCTTGGGGTCCTGAAACACCGTGATGGCGTGCAGGTCGACCATGCAGAACATGCTGTCATAGTCGCGCTGCATGGCGACCCAGTTACGGATCGCGCCGAGGTAGTTGCCGAGGTGGAGGTTACCGGAGGGCTTGATGCCCGAAAAAATGCGGCCGCGTGTTGTGTGCGGCTGCGGTGTGGACCCGCTGGTCATTGGTCTGCTCCTGATGATGTCTGGAGGCACGGGAGGTTGGAGACTCCCCTGCGCTTAGCCGCGGGTGTGGTAGCCCAGCCGTTAGGCCGGGTCAATCACCCAACAGCGGGCGGTGCGCCTTTGGGACCACGGCGCAGGAGCGCCAGGTCCGAACGCCGCGCCGCGCCGAATAGGAAGGCGCAAGCGCCATAAACCGCACCGCCGACGCCGATCAGTGTGCCGAGAGTAAGCACGCGCAGGCCGAAATGCGCGGCCGGCCGGCTTTCGGTGCCGAACACCGGCCCCAACAGATGCTCCACCAGCAGCGCGCCGCCCCACAACACGGCCATCATCACCAGCGCCGCGGCGACGATGCGCGGCAGGCGGCGCGTGAGCTGGCTGTCCGCCACCAGATGGCCGCGCCGATGCAGGATCACCGTAAGCAGTCCCGCATTGATCCAGGCGGAGATGGTCGTGCCCAGCGCGATCCCGACGTGGCCCAGGGGTTTCATGAGCGCGATATTGATGGCGATGTTGAACACCAGGGCGATGGACGACGCCATCACCGGCGTCTTGGTGTCGTGCCGCCCAAAAAATCCCGGCGTCAGCGCCTTGTTGAGCACATAGGCCGGCAAGCCCAGGGAGAACGCCAGCAGCGCCGCCGCCACCATCTCGCGGTCATGGGGCGTGAAGGCGCCGTATTCGAACAGGCTGGCGGTGATGGGCTGAGCCAGCATGGCGATGCCGGCGGCGGCGGGCACGGTCAGCAGCAGAGAGATCTCGATGGCCCGGTTCTGGTCATGAAGCGCCGCGGTCTCGTCGCCGGCCTGGATATGGCGCGCCAGCAGCGGCAACAGCGCCACGCCGATGGCGGTGCCGAAGATGCCAACCGGCAGGAGATTGATGCGGTCGGCATAGGTGATCCACGACACCGCGCCCGGCCCGACCAGGGTGGCGATGCTTTTATTGGCCATGACATTGAACTGGTAGATGCCGGCGCCGAAAGCCATGGGCAGGATGCGCAAGAGCAGGAGTTTCACCTCCGGCGTCAGGCGCGGACGCACCAGGGCGAAGCGCATGCCGACGCGATTGCAGTCGATCGCCAGCCAGATCAGCTGCACTAGGCCCGAGGCCAGCACCGCCCAGGCCAAGAACACCGACCGGTCGCCGCCGGCGCTGACGCCCACCAGCAGCCCGAGGATGAAAACGATATTGAGCAGTACCGGCGCCGCCGCCGGCACCGCGAACCGGCCCAGCGCATTGAGCACACCGGACTGCAATGACGTCAGCGAGATGAACAGCAGATAAGGGAACATGATGCGTGCCAGCTCGGTGGTGCGTTCGATCTGGC
This sequence comes from Rhodospirillaceae bacterium, assembly GCA_041905795.1. Classification (GTDB taxonomy): domain Bacteria; phylum Pseudomonadota; class Alphaproteobacteria; order Rhodospirillales; family Rhodospirillaceae; genus SHVO01. The sequence goes on from JAYRKL010000007.1 coordinate 79,772, forward strand.
CCGGGATTTTGTCGAAGCCCGCCGCGAGCACGCCGAGCACCTGGGGCATAAACAGCAGCACCACGGCGCAGAAAACGATCAGCACCACCGTCAGCACGGCGAAGGCCTGATCGGCGAAGGCTTTGGCTTTTTCCTTGCCGTCGCGCTCCACGGTTTGGGCGAACAGGGGCACGAAGCTGGCGGAGAACGCGCCCTCGGCAAACAGGGAGCGGAACAGATTGGGGAACTGGAAGGCGATGAAGAAAGCGTCCGCCACCGCGCCCGCGCCAATGAACCGCGCCATCAGGACCTCGCGCAACAGCCCGGTGATGCGGCTGAGCATGGTGTAGCCGCCCACGGTGGCGAAGGCGCGGAACAAGCTCGGTGGTGCCGGGGCACGCGGAGCGTCGGGGGGCGAAGCCATGTCTCTGATCTAACGGATTGGCGGGAGTCTGTGAATCCCTGCCGCTGATATGTGGCTTTTATTCGGCGGCAGGCTTGTCTTATTCCGCCGCGGCGGTCGGTCGCGTGCTCTGGACCGACACATCGGCCGCGGCCACACCGATGGCTTTGCCGAGGGCCTCGCGGATCTGGCGGATCTTGGTCTCGTGTTCGACCTTCATGCCGAACACGTCCTTCACATAGAACACGTCCACCACCCGTTCCCCATAGGTGGAGATATGGGCGGAGAAGATCTGCAGGCCCAGGTCGGTGATGGCCTTGGTGACGTCGAACAGGAAGCCGGGGCGGTCGTGGCCGTTGATCTCGATGACGCTGCCGACCTTGGAGGCGGCGTTGTCGATGATGACCCGGGGCGGCACCTCGAGGGCCTGGACGCGGCTGGGCAGGCGCGAGCCGACCTTGGGCAGTTCCTGGTTGAAGCGCAGGCGGCCTTCCAGGGCGGCGATGACCCTGGTCTTGATGCGCGAAAGGCGGGATTCCGAGGTGATGGGCTCGCCTTCGAAATCCTGGAACGAGAAGGTATCCAGCGCCATGCCGCTGGAGAGGGTCAGGATCTTGGCGTCGACAATCGAAACACCGGCCACGGCCAGGGCGCCGGCGATCTTGGCGAACAGACCGGGATGGTCGGGGGTGTAGATCACCATTTCCGTGACCGCCTGGCCGGGATTGAAGTCGATGGCGATCTTGTCGCCGACTTCGTCGGCCGCGCGCATGAAATGCGCGAGCTTCTCGTGGGTGTCGGTGGTGTCGGTGAGCCAGAACCCCGGCGAGCTTAACGACAGGATGGTCTCGCGCATGCGTTCGGGCCAGTCGGCCAGGCGCTCGGCCAGGCGCGCCTTGGCGCCGGCGACGCGCGCGGCGACGCCGGTGGTGGTCTGGCCGCCGCTTAAATATTCGCTGGCGCGCTCGTACAGCTCCTTGAGCAGCGTCGCCTTCCAGTTGTTCCAGACGTTGGGGCCGACGGCGCGGATATCGGCGCAGGTGAGCACCACCAGGAGTTTGAGCCGTTCCGGCGACTGCACGATCTCGGTGAACTTGGCGATGGTCTGCGGGTCGCCCAGGTCGCGCTTGAAGGCGGTGTTGCTCATGACCAGGTGATTCTGCACCAGCCAGGCCACGGTTTCGGTCTCTTCCGGCGTCAGGCCCAGGCGCGGACAAAGCTCCATGGCGATCTGGGCGCCGAGGTCGGAGTGGTCGCCGCCGCGGCCCTTGGCGATGTCGTGCAGCAGCACCGCGGTATAGAGCGCGCGGCGCGACTGGATCTTGTGAATGATCTCGGTGGAGATCGGCAGTTCCACCTTGAGCTTGTCCTGCTCGATCCGCGAGAGAATCCCGATGGCGCGGATGGTGTGCTCGTCGGTGGTGTAGACGTGGTACATGTCGTACTGCATCTGCGCCACGACCCGGGCAAAGTCCGGGATGAAGCGGCCGAACACGCCGCACTCGCTCATGCGCCGGAGCGTCGCCTCGGGCCCCTTGGGCGAACACAGGATATCCATGAAGGCGGCGTTGGCCGCGGGGTCGCGCCGCAAGGCCGAGACGCGCCGCGCGTAGTGCGAAATCGAGCGCAAGGTCGCCGGGTGGAAATCGAGGTCGTTTTCCAGCGCCGTGCGGAAGATGGTGAGCAGGCGGATCGGCTCTTTGGCGAAGTCGTGATCGTCGGCGACGCCGATGCGCCCGCCTTCGACGACGAAACCGTCGAGGGATTTGCGGCGCAGGGCCGCGGGCAGGCGGAAGATGGTCCTCTCCTTGCCGCGCTCCTCGATCAGGGTGCAGAAAATGCGCGTGAGATCGCCGACGTCGCGCGCCACCAGGAAGTAATGGCGCATGAAGCGTTCCACCGCCGTGGCGCCGGCCCGGCCGGTGTAGCCCAGGCGCGGCGCGATATCGCGCTGCAGGTCGAAGGTCAGGCGGTTGTCGGCGCGGCCGGTCAGGTAGTGGATATGGCAGCGCACCGTCGACAGGAAATCATGGGCCTTGATGAAGCGGGTCGCGGCTTCGTCGTCGATGATCGCCTTGTCGGCCAGCTTGCGCACGTCCGAAACGCCGTAGAGATAGCGCGCGATCCAGAACAGGGTGTGGAGGTCGCGCAGGCCGCCTTTATCGTCCTTGACGTTGGGCTCGAGGCGGTAGCGGGAATCGCCCACCTTGAGGTGGCGTTCGTCGCGCTCGGCCAGCTTGGCCTGCACGAATTCGGCGGCGGTGCCGCGCTTGATCTCCTTCTTGAAGCGGGCGATCAGTTCCGCCGCCAGCTCCTGGTCGCCCCAGATCCAGCGCGCCTCGAGCAGCGTGGTGCGGATGGTGAAGTCGGCCTTGGCCTGGCGCAGGTTCTCGTCCACCGAGCGCACGGCGTGGCCGACCTTCACGCCCAGGTCCCACAGGACATAGAGCATGAATTCCACCAGTTGCTCGGTGGTGGGCGTGGGCTTGTAGGGCAGCAGGAACAGGAGGTCGATGTCCGACAGCGGCGCCAGTTCGCCGCGGCCGTAGCCGCCGATGGCGACGATGCTGATGCGCTCGGCGGTGGTGGCCGCGCCCCGCGCGAAGACATGGGTGTTGGCGTAGTCGAACAGCACCCGGATGATCTGGTCCATCAGGAAGCTATGGGCGGCCACGGTCTCGGCGCCGGTGGACCGGTTGCTCTCCAGCCGCGCGCGGATCACGGCGGCGCCGGCCTTATGAGCGGCCTTGAGCTGCTCGACCAGATAGGTGCGCCGGGCTTCGGCGGTGGCGTCCGCGGCGTGACGGTCGAGTTCCTCCGCCAGGGCGCGGCGGTCGATGATGTCGCGGGGATGAAAAACCTGCACGTGAGACCCCGCGGACGCCTATCGGACCTTGAAGCCCTGCTGGCGCGCTTCTTCGTCGGGCACGTGAATGATGCGCTCCTTCGCCGCCCCGGGGCGCGCGAAGGATTGGGACGGCGGCGTCAGCGACGGCGTCACCGCAGTGGACGAGGACATGCCCGGCGCCGTTTTGGCCAGGGCGTCGATGGCGAAGCGCGACTTCAATCGCGCGCTCACCACCGCCAGCAGTTCCAGGGTCTTGGCCTGGCCCACGAACACCAGCGCCAGCAGGAAAGCGCCTACGGCGCCGGCCATGGCGTAAATCTCGTTGACCCAGTCATAGCCCGAGAACGCCAGCAACAAGGCGATGATGCTGCCCAAAAGCGAGAGCAGGCCCATGGCGGAGAGAATCCGCGCCAGCGCCGGGATGTCGGGTTTGTCGGGGTCGATCTCAAAGACCATGGGGCGCCCTTCGGGGTTACGGCCCTGAGTATATCAGACCGGAAGCCTTATCCCTTGTCGGGGATTAAAGCCTTGAGGCGGTAGAGGGTTTCCAGGGCTTCCCGGGGTGAGAGGGCGTCCGGGACCACCGCCGCCAGGGCTTCCGTCAGCGCGGCTCCGGGGCCCGGAGCCGCGGCCGGGCGCGGTTTGGCCAGGGCCGAGAACAGCGGCAGGTCGTCGGCGAGCTTCGCCGCGGACCCGGCGCGGGAGTCCTTTTCCAGGAGCGCCAGCACTTCCTCGGCCCGCGCGATCACCGCCGGCGGCAGGCCCGCCAGGCGGCCGACATGGATACCGTAAGAGCGGTCGGCGGCGCCGGGGCCGACCTCATGCAGGAAGATCACCTCGCCCTGCCACTCCTTCACCCGCATGGTGTGGGCGGCCAGGCCTTCGAGCCGCGCCGCCAGGGCGGTGAGTTCGTGATAGTGGGTGGCGAACAGCGCCCGGCAACCGTTGACGTCGTGCAGATGCTCCAAGGTCGCCCAGGCGATGGAGAGGCCGTCGAAGGTGGCGGTGCCGCGGCCGATCTCATCCAGGATCACGAACGACCGGCTGGTGGCCTGGTTGAGGATGGCGGCGGTCTCGACCATTTCCACCATGAACGTCGAGCGCCCGCGCGCGAGATCGTCGGCCGCGCCGACGCGCGAGAACAGCCGGTCGATCACGCCGATATGCGCCGCGGCGGCCGGCACGAAAGCGCCGGTCTGGGCCATGAGAGCGATCAAGGCGTTCTGGCGCAGGTAGGTGCTCTTGCCCGCCATATTGGGACCGGTGATCAGCCATAGCTGCGCCGCGTGGCCCGGCGCGTTCAGCGCACAGTCGTTGGCGACGAAGGGCGTGGCGCTGGCTTTGAGCGCAGCTTCCACCACCGGATGACGTCCGCCGGTGATGACGAATTCGCCGCCGGCGTCCACCACCGGGCGGGCGTGATTGCATTCCGCCGCCAAGGACGCCAGCGCCGCCGCCAGGTCCAGGCAGGCCATGGCGGTCGCGGCGGCGGCGATCTCGGCGGCGCGGCCGAGCACTTCGGCCGCCAGGTCGGCGAAGATCGAGAGTTCCAACGCCAGCGCCTTGTCGGCGGCGGACCGGATCTTGTCCTCCAGCTCGCCCAGCTCGACGGTGGTGAAGCGCATCGCGTTCGCCATGGTCTGGCGATGGATGAAGGGGCTTTTCATTCCGCCCCCCGAGATCGGAGAGGCGCGGGCGTCCTCCATCATCTTCTCGCCGTGCTTGGGCTGCACTTCGACGTAATAGCCGATGACGTTGTTGTGACGGATCTTGAGGCCGCCGATGCCGCTCTCGGCGGCGTAGCGGTTCTGCAGGCCGGCGATCAGTTGCCGGCTTTCGTCGCGCAGCTGCTTGAGTTCATCCAGGCGCGGGTCGTAGCCGGCGGCGACAAAACCGCCGTCGCGGGTGAGCAGCGGCAGCTCCGCCGCCAGGGCACGGGTGAGGCGCTCCACCAGTATTTGATGCTGTCCCAGGCCCTTCAGCGCCCGGTCTATGTCCGCCGGCGGCGGCAGGAACCCATGGGCGAGGTCGCTGATGCCGGCGCGCAACCGCGGCACCTGGGCGAGGCCGTCGCGGATCGCCGCCAGGTCGCGCGGGCCGCCGCGGCCCAAGGACAGGCGCGACAAGGCGCGCTCGAGGTCGGGGCAGCCCTTGAGCTGCTCGCGCACGCCGTCGCGGGCGCGGGCGGCGTTGACGAAAAACGCCACCGCGTCGAGGCGGGCGTTGATGGCGGCGGGATCGGTGAGCGGGGCCCCCAGGCGCGCCGCCAGCAGCCGCGCGCCCGCGCCGGTGACGGTGCGGTCGATGACGTCGAGCAGGCTGCCGCGTTTGTGGCCCGCCATGGTCTCGGTGAGTTCGAGATTGCGCCGGGTGGCGGCGTCGATCTCCATGACCGCGCCTTCGCCCACTCGCTGCGGCGTCCCAAGGCGCGGCAATTTGCCCTTCTGGGTCAGTTCGACATAGTCCACCAGCGCGCCGGCCGCGGCCACCTCGGCGCGGGTGAAGGCGCCGAAGGCGTCCAGGGTGCCGACGTTGAACAACCTCTCCAGTCTTTTGCGAGCGTTGTCGGAATCGAACCGCGGCGACGGCAGTGGGCTGAGGACGCTTTTCCAATGCTCGATCGCCGCCATGACGGCCGCGTCGCCGAGCGCCCGGTCCGGCAGCAGCAGTTCGCCGGGGTTGAGGCGCGCGAGCGCCGCCGCCAGACCGGTCTGCGGCACCAGTTGCACGCTGAAATCGCCGGTGGAGACATCGAGCCAGGCCAGGCCCCAGCGCGCCGAAGACTCGCCCTTCACCTGGGCGAGAGCCGCCAGATAATTATGAGCGCGGGCGTCGAGCAGGGCGTCCTCGGTCAGGGTGCCGGGGGTGATCAGCCGCACCACGTCGCGCTTGACCACCGACTTGGCGCCGCGCTTCTTGGCTTCGGCCGGGTCTTCCAGCTGCTCGCAGACCGCCACCTTGAAGCCGGCGCGGATCAGCTTGGCCAGATAGACGTCGTGGGAATGCACCGGCACCCCGCACATGGGGATGTCGTCGCCGGCGTGCTTACCGCGTTTGGTGAGGGCGATGTCGAGCGCCTGGGACGCACGCCTGGCGTCGTCGAAGAACAGCTCGTAGAAATCCCCCATGCGGTAGAACAGCAGCGCGTCGGGATACCCCGCCTTCACGGACAGGTATTGCGCCATCAGCGGGGTGGTATCGGCGGCTTCCGGTGCCGGCGATTCGACACTGCGCGGGTCTACGGTTTCATCTGGCACAAAAAGCGGTCCGCTCGGTCAATATTTGGGTGGCGCAGACTATATCAGACCAGGGGTGGGTGCGAGGGCCGGCGACCCTACTATCGCAATGCGCGCGGGCCCCAAAATTTCGCCGTCCTTCGCTTTGCACCGCGCGCGCGCGTCGTGCAACAATGCGCGCGGGAGAAGACCTGCCTCGACCCGATCAAGGGGCCTTGAAGCGCGCCGGGGAAGCCCTTCGGCGCATCGCCGGGTTTTGAGCTGGTGCAGGTCGCGCGCCCAAGGCCAACGCGCGCCGGAACGCGCGCCACTACAGAGGTGCACAGCATTGATGGACAAGATCGTGAATCCTAAACCTTCCGCCAAACCGGCCGGCAAGCCGGTCCGCCGCAATTTCGACCAGGAAGCCCTGGTGTTTCACGCCACCGGCAAGCCCGGCAAGGTCGAGATCACGCCCACCAAGCCGCTGACCACCCAGCACGACCTGTCGCTGGCCTATTCGCCGGGCGTCGCCGCCCCCTGCCTGGAGATCGCCCGCGATCCCGCCACGGCCTACGACTACACCGCCAAGGGAAATCTCGTCGCCGTCATCTCCAACGGCACCGCGGTGCTGGGCCTCGGCGACCTGGGCGCCCTGGCCGGCAAGCCGGTGATGGAAGGCAAGGCGGTGCTGTTCAAGCGCTTCGCCGACGTCGACGGCATCGACCTCGAGGTCGACACCAGGGACACCGACGAATTCATCAACTGCGTGAAGCTGCTGGGCCCGTCCTGGGGCGGCATCAACCTCGAGGACATCAAGGCGCCCGAATGCTTCGTGATCGAGAGCCGCCTGCGCGAACTCATGGACATTCCGGTGTTCCATGACGACCAGCACGGCACCGCCATCATCTGCACCGCCGGCATGATCAACGCCGCCGAGATCACCGGGCGCAAGCTTTCGGACATCAAACTGGTGGTGAACGGCGCCGGCGCCGCCGCCATCTCCTGCGTCGAACTGGCGCGCGCCATGGGCGTGCGCGCCGAGAACGTGATCATGTGCGATTCCAAGGGCGTGATCTATCAGGGCCGCACCGAGGGCATGAACCAGTGGAAGTCGGCCCACGCCGCCGCCACCGACAAACGCACCCTCGAACAGGCCCTCGACGGCGCCGATGTGTTCTTCGGCCTGTCGGTGAAAGGCGCGGTGACGCCGGCCATGGTCAAGGCCATGGCCCGGAAACCGATCATCTTCGCCATGGCCAACCCCGACCCCGAGATCACGCCGGAAGAGGTGGCGGAAGTGCGCAACGACGCCATCGTCGCCACCGGCCGCTCGGACTATCCCAACCAGGTCAACAACGTGCTCGGGTTCCCGTTCATCTTCCGCGGCGCGCTGGATGTGCGCGCCCGCACCATCAACGAGGAAATGAAGCTGGCGGCCGCCCGCGCGCTGGCCGATCTCGCCCGCCAGGACGTGCCCGACGAGGTCGCCGCCGCCTACGCCGGCCGTAAATTGCGTTACGGCCCCGAGTACATCATCCCGGTGCCGTTCGATCCGCGCCTGATCTCCACCGTGCCGCCGGCGGTGGCCCGCGCCGCCATGGACACGGGTGTGGCGCGCAAACCCATCACCGACATGGAAGCCTATAAGAAGCAGCTGTCGGCGCGGCTCAACCCGATCTTCGCGAGCATGCAGAGCATCTCGGCGGAAGTGACCCGGGCGCCGCGCACGGTGGTGTTCGCCGAAGGCGAGGAGGAACGTTCGATCCGCGCCGCCATCGCCTATCGCAATGCCGGCTACGGCAAAGCCATCCTGGTGGCGCGCCGCCGCAAGGTGGAACAGGCCATCCAGGAGCTGTCGATCCGGCCCGAGGAGCTGGAGGGCATCACCATCGCCAACGCCCGAGAGTCGGCCCATATCGGAGAGTACGCCGACTATCTCTACAACCGCCTCCAGCGCCAGGGTGTTCTGCAGCGCGATTGCGAGCGCATGGTCAACCAGGACCGCAATGTGTTCGCCGCCTGCATGGTGGCGCACGGCCACGGCGACACCATGGTCACCGGCCTCACCCGCAACTACCACACCGCGCTGGCCGACGTGCGCCGCGTGATCGACAACGCCCCCACCGCGCCGGTGTTCGGCCTGACCATGATCGTCGTCAAGGGCCACACCCTGTTCATCGCCGACACCGCCGTCCATGAACGCCCGAGCGCCGACGTGGTCGCCCATATCGCCATGGAGAGCGCGGGCGTGGTGCGGCGCCTGGGTCACGAACCGAAAGTCGCATTACTGTCATATTCCAACTTCGGAAATCCGCCCGGCCCGGTGGCCAACACCATGCGCGACGCGGTGCGCATCCTGGAAGGCGAGTCCGCCGCCGGGCGCGTCGACTTCGAATTCGACGGCGAAATGGGCGTCGACGTGGCCTTGGACATGAACCGCGAGCGGATCTATCCGTTCTGCCGCCTGACCGGTCCCGCCAATATCCTGGTCATGCCCGGCCTGCACGCCGCCACCATCTCGACCCGGCTGGTGCAGCGTTTCGGCGCCGCCACCTCCATCGGGCCTCTGCTGATCGGCCTGGAGAAGCCGGTGCAGATTGTCGGGATGGATGCAGGCGTCTCCGATCTGGTACAGATGGCGCTGATGGCGGCCCATATCGGTGCGACCGCCGCCCGTTGAGACATAACCCTTAGGGACAATGCCGCCAGCCTCGTTTCGCCGGCTTCTCGCTTGGTCGTTCGGTCCCTGTATTCCCGCCTGGATCGTGCTTGCGGGGCTGGTGGTTTTCGCCGGCCTCGACCGCATCGCCGCGTTGGTGGGCGGCGGCATAGTCTTTGCCCTGATGGCGATTCTGGTGTTCACCCGGCTCGCGGATTTCGACCGGCTGATCCGCTACGCCGAAGAGTCCCTGCTCAACCCGGACGCCCCGTTGCCGGACCTTCGCCGTTCGGCCACGGCGCGCCGGCTGCTGACGGCCATCGCCGCGCTCCGCAAACTGTGGACCGAACGCCGCGAGGCCGCCGCCGGGATCGCGCGCTCCGGCCAGGACGTGCTGGACGCCCTGCCCGATCCGCTGATCCTCATCGACCGGCGCCGGCGCATCATCAGCGCCAACACCGCCGCCGGTGAGCTGTTCGACATGGACCGCACCGCCCAGCGCCTGGCGGGCCGGGACCTCGCCAGCGTCATCCGCGATCCCAAGGTGCTGGAAGCCGCCGACCTCGCCCTTCAGCAGGGCCGCAAGGGCGCCACGCAGTTCACGCTGCCGTCACCCGTCGAGCACACCTTCGGCGCCCTGGTGGCGCCGCTGACGGCGGCCAATGCCGACGGCACCGCCGCGGTGGTCGCCCTTTACGACCAGACCGAACGCCTCAAGACCGACCGCATGCGCGCCGATTTCGTCGCCAACGCCAGCCATGAATTGCGCACGCCGCTGGCCGCCGTCCTGGGTTTCATCGAGACCCTGCAAGGACCCGCCAAGGACGACGCCGAGGCCCGGGAGCAGTTCCTGGACATCATGCTGAAGCAGGCCAACCGCATGACCCGGCTGATCGACGACCTGCTCTCGCTGTCGCGCATCGAACTGCGCGAGCACACCCGGCCCACGGCGGCGGTGAACGTCGAGGACGTCATCCGCGCCACCGTGGAACTGTTCGACCGCCAGGCCAAGGACCGGCGCACCACCGTGACCGTGAACATCGCCGCCGACGTGCCGGCGGTGATCGGCGATACCGGCGAGCTGGGGCAGGTGTTCCACAACCTGCTGGGCAACGCCATCAAGTACGGCGGCGAGGACGGCAAAGTCGAGATCGTCGCCACGCTGTCCGACGATCGCCCGCCCGCCATGCAGGGCCGCGGCCCTTGCGTGCGCATCGACGTCAAAGATTCCGGCGAGGGCATTCCGCGCGAACACCTGCCGCGCCTGACCGAGCGCTTCTATCGCATCGACACGGCGCGTTCGCGCCAGTTGGGCGGGACGGGTTTGGGCCTCGCCATCGTCAAGCACATCGTCAATCGACACCGCGGCGCCATGACCATCGACAGCGAGATCGGCCAGGGGTCGGTGTTCACCGTCTTCCTGCCGCCGGCCAGCCAGGCGAACGGCCCGAATGGAGCGTCGCGCTAGGTTTTTTGCGGGAGCGAGCGCCGGTAGACGATCAGCGCCACCGGCAGCAGCGAGACGCCCAAGAGGCAGGTATAGAAGAAATACCCCATGTAGCCGGCGCCCAGAGACGCCGGCGCGACGCCGATTTTGGCGGCGCCGGCGACATAGCTGGTGGCGGGCACGGCGCCGAAAAACACCAGGAGCGGCGCGAAGAACCCGCCCGCGTCGGCCGACTGGGCGGCGCCTTCGATGACCCGGCCCGACTGGGTCATGATGAATTTGTCCGGCAGCGCGTAGAGCGAGGAGAACAGCGCATATTGCGTGCCGGTGAAACCCGCGCTCGTCAGGCTGGACATATAGGCGATCAGGCAGGTCCCGGCGAAATTCTGCAGCACGTTGTTGAAGCCGAGGCAGACGATCAGCCCGGGGATGCTGGCACCTTGAGTCGCGAGCCAGGCGAAAGTGAGGTTGCTCATGGGTGCGAGAACACAGCCGGCCACCATGCAGCGCATGAGGCCCCAACGGGTGATGGCGATGCCGCCCAGCAGCACGCCGACCATGTCCATGACGGCGCCGTAGACTTTGCGCACCTCGGCGATCTGGGTGAGCGTGAATCCAAGATCGAGGTAGAACGGGTTCATGATGTTCAGGAGGAACTGCGAGATGCGGTAGAAGCAGATCAGGCAGATCATCATCCAGGCGAAGGCGCCGAAGCGGTTGAAGAAATCGCGCAAGGGATCGCCGAAGGCGTGGGCCAGGAACAGGCCGGGCTGGGTCCGCCGGCCCGGCAGCGGCCAGGCGCACAGCACGATGCAGGCGAACCCGATCGCCACCATGCCCACCTGAACGAATATATTGACGGTGGGCGTTTTCCACAGCGCGTCGAAGCTTGCGGCCAGGGGTTCGGGCATCAGCATGGTGAGCAGGAGATCCCGGCCCGACAGGCCGGAGCCCAGGAATACCGCGCCCGCCACCAGGATCAACAGGCGCGCGATCCATTCGATGCGGTCCGCCCAGGGCCGGGGGTTGCCCTCGACCCGGGGGATCGGCCGCAGTTCATGGGCCTGTTCGCGCGGCGCGTAGAACGTGGCGGCGATACAGGGACCCATCGCCGCGGCCATGGCGAGATAGGCCCAGGTCCAGCTGAAGTGATCGGCGATCACCAGCGGCGCCACGCCCGACACCAGGAAGCCCGAGCGGTGGCCCCATTGGTAGGCGGTGAGCATGGCGCCCTGTTTGCTCACCGGCGCCACCTCGATGCGCCAGGCGTCGACGACGATGTCCTGGGTGGCGCCGGAGAAGCCGATGAACACGGCGGCGGCGGCCATCATCGGGAAATGGGTGGTGGGGTCGGACAGCGCCAGCAGGGTGAAGCCGGCCATGATCGCCACCTGCGCCACCACGGTCCACGAGCGCCGGTGGCCGAGCATCCGCGTGAGCACCGGCACAGGAGCGCGGTCCAGCACCGGCGCCCACAGGAACTTGAAGGCGTAGGGCAGCGTCGCCAGGGTCAGGAAGGCGATGGTTTCCAGGAGCAGCCCGGACTGGCGCAGCCACGCGGTCAGCGTGTCGTAGATCAGCCAGAAGGTCAGCCCGCAGGAGAAGCCGAGGCCGTACATGGCCACGGTCGCGCGTTCGCCATAGACCGCAAAGGTCTGCCGCCAGGAGCGTGAGGGCGCGTTTTCGGCCATGCCCTCAATTAGTGACACACCCCTGGGCGGTTTGGAATCCTCAGCCGGCGGCGGCGAGCTGCTTGGCGTAGCGCTTGCGGTCGTTGACGTCGAGGTAGCGCTTGCGCAGGCGGATGTGCTTCGGCGTCACTTCCACCAGCTCGTCGTCCTGGATGTAGGCGATGGCCTGTTCCAGGGTCATGATGATGGGCGGCGGCAGGTCCTGCTTGTCGTCCTTCATGACGGTGCGGAAGTTGGTGAGCTGCTTGGACTTGAGCGGGTTCACTTCCAGGTCGTTGTCGCGGGTGTGCTCGCCGACGATCATGCCCATGTAGATTTTGGTGCCGGCGGACACGAACTGCGGGCCGCGGTCGATGAGGTGGAACAGGCCGTACTGGTTGGCTTCACCGGTTTCGGTGGCGATCAGCACGCCTTCGCGGCGCGAGGCGATGGCGCCGCGGTACGGACCATAGGAGTGGAACAGGCGGTTCATGACCCCGGTGCCGCGGGTGTCGGTGAGGAATTCGCCGTGATAGCCGATGAGGCCGCGCGAGGGCGCGATGAACACCATGCGCACCTTGCCGCCGCCGGCGGGCTTCAGTTCCTGCATCTCGCCCTTGCGGATCGACATCTTCTCGACCACGACGCCGGAGAACTGCTCATCGACGTCGATGACCACTTCTTCCATCGGCTCGAGCTTGTGGCCCTTCTCATCGGTCTGGAACAGCACGCGCGGGCGCGAGATCGACAGCTCGAAGCCTTCGCGGCGCATGTTCTCGATCAGCACGCCGAGCTGGAGTTCGCCGCGGCCGGCCACTTCGAAGGAATCCTTTTCCTGGGATTCGGAAACGCGGATGGCGACGTTGCCTTCGGCTTCGCGGGCGAGGCGGGCGGCGATGACGCGGGTGGTGAGCTTGTCGCCGTCCAGGCCGGCGAAGGGCGAGTCATTGACCGAGAAGGTCATGGCCAGGGTCGGCGGGTCGATCGGACGGGCCTTGAGCGGTTCGGTCACTTCCGGCGCGCAGAAGGTGTCGGCGACGTTGGCGTTTTCCATGCCGGCCAGGGCGATGATGTCGCCGGCTTCGGCGCTTTCCACCGGGATGCGTTCCAGGCCGCGGAAGGAGAGCAGCTTGGTGGCGCGGCCGGTTTCCAGCACCTTGCCGTCGCGCGACAGCACCTTGAGCGGCATGTTGACCTTGGCGATGCCGGATTCGATGCGGCCGGTGAGGACGCGGCCGAGGAAGTTGTCGAACTCGAGGGTGGTGGCCAGCATCTTGAACGGACCGTTCTTGTCGCGGTTCGGCGCCGGCACGTGGCTGACGATGGTCTCGAACAGCGGCGTCAGGTCCTTGCGCTCGTCCTTCTCCAGGTCGCGCACCGCCCAGCCTTCGCGGCCGACGGCGAACAGGGTCGGGAAGTCGAGCTGTTGGTCAGTGGCACCCAGAGCGGCGAACAGGTCGAAAATCTCGGTGTGCACTTCATCGGGGCGCGCATCCTGGCGGTCGATCTTGTTGACGATGACGATGGGCCGCAGGCCCAGGCCCAAGGCTTTGGACAGCACGAATTTGGTCTGGGGCAGCGGGCCTTCGGAGGAGTCGACCAGCAGGCAGACGCCGTCGACCATCGACAGGATGCGCTCCACTTCGCCGCCGAAGTCGGCGTGGCCCGGGGTGTCGACGATGTTGATCTTGATGCCGTTCCACTCAACCGCCGTGCACTTGGCGAGAATGGTGATGCCGCGTTCGCGTTCCTGGTCGTTGGAGTCCATGGCGCAGGTTTCCATGCGCGCGTTGGCGCGCACCGCGCCGGACTGCTTCAGGAAGGCGTCGACGAGCGTGGTCTTGCCGTGGTCGACGTGGGCGATGATCGCGATATTACGCAGTTCCATGGGACTACCCTTCGGACGTTTGATCCGAAGCTCCGGCACAAGGCAGTGGGACATAAACAAAACCGGGCTTCCCCCTGCGGGGCGCCCGGCCGTTTCGTGGCGGCTATATATACAGAAGGCCGCGTTTGTTCAAGTTGACAGCGGTCAAAGGCACGAAATGTTCATGCGACCCAAGCGTTTAACGCAGGGCTCGCCGGACCCGCGATCCTGCAAAAACCTAAAGCGGGCCTGTGGTTGGCCCGCTTTACAGCCCGTGTTTCTGCATCATTTCGCGCAGGTCGGCCCCGGGGCGCGCGCCCATGTGGCTGATGACCTCGGCGGCGGCCATGGAGCCGATCCTGGCGCAGCGCAGGAGGTCGCGGCCGTGGGTGTAGCCATAGAGGAAGCCGGCGGCGAACAGGTCGCCCGCCCCGGTGGTGTCCACCACCTTGGCCACGGGGAAGGCATCGACCGCGATGGTCTCGGCGCCGTCGAAGACCACCGTGCCTTTGGCGCCGCGGGTCATGCAGGCCAGCACCTTGGCCGCGCGCAGGCGCTCGATGGCGGTGGCCAGGTCATCGGCCTGATAGAGGCGGAAAATCTCTTCCTCGTTGCCGAACAGGATGTTGACGTCGTCCTTGACGAGAGTGAGGAGGTCGTCGCGGTGACGGTCGACCACGAACGGGTCCGAGAGCGACAGGGCCACCTGGCGCCCGGCGCTTTTGGCGGCTCGCGAGGCCTTGCGGATCGCGTCCTTGGCTTTTGGGGTATCCCATTGATATCCCTCGATATAAGTCACACGGGATGCGGCGACCCGGGCCTCGTCGATGTCGTCGGGACCGAGGGTGGTGCTGGCCCCGAGGTGGGTGTTCATGGTGCGCTGGCCGTCGCCGGTCACCAGGATCAGGCAGGTGGCCGTGGGCAGGTCGGCGGGCTTTTGGCCGCCGTGGAAGTCGACGCCGATGGCTTCGATGTCATGGCGGAAGATCTCGCCCAGCTTGTCGTTGCCCAGCTTGCCGATGAAGGCCGGGGTCCCCCCCAGGGAGGCGATGCCGGCCATGGTATTGGCCGCGGACCCCCCGGAGATCTCCATGGCCTTGCCCATGCGGTCATAGATCTTCTTGGCCTTTTCGGCCGAGGTCAGGGCCATACAGCCCTTCACCAGGTCGAAACTGGCGAGCAGGTCCTCGTCGCAGCGGGAGAGGATGTCGACGATGGCGGACCCGATGCCAAGGACGTCAAACCGGGCTTCAGACATGGTGGTTCAGGCTCTTTCTGGACAGGAGGGCTGGAAGGGGTACGGAGGGGTGGGAAACGCAAGGGCGGGCAGTATATCGCCTGTATTTCCCGGCTATACTCCAAATTAACCGGCCCGGATCAGACTGCTGCATGAAATCCTGGCAGGACCCCGGCATCAATGACCGGGGTCAAAAACATGGGTGTGGGACGTGCTTGACCGTAATTCCGCGACCGATGCTTCCGAAGCCGAGGCCGTGCAGGGAAATCCCGGGGCGTCGCCGCATCTGGCGCTGACCCAGGGTCCGGTGGACCAGGACCTGCGTCCGCCCATGAAGCCCTTCAACGCCAAGCCGCTGTTCAAGAGCCATCTGTTCACCAAGACGCTTGCTTCCAAAATGGGCGCGTCCAAGACCACCAACCAGGGGAAGATGATGTCCGACCGCTTCAGTTCCGACCGCATGGCCGCGTTCTCCCCGCAGATTCCGCGCCGGGTCGCCGACATCCCCAATCCCGCCGCCGTGCGCGCCGCCCAGGAAAACGATGGCCGGAGCCTGATCGTCGGCAAGTCGATCCGCATGAAGGGCGAGATCGCCGGCTGCGAACGCCTGGTGATCGAAGGCCAGGTGGACGCGACCTTGAGCGAGGTCAAGACCATCGAAGTCACTGCCGGCGGCCAGTTCAAGGGCACCGCGGAAGTGGAAAGCGCTGTGATCGCCGGCGTCTACGAAGGCTCGCTCAAGGTCGGCGGCCATCTGGAAGTGGCCGCCACCGGCGCCATCAAGGGTTCGGTGAGCTATAAGACCATCATGGTGGCCAACGGCGGCAAGCTCGAAGGCACCATCGAGCTGACTTAAGCGGCTTTCTTCGCCGCTTTTTTCTTCGCCTTCTTTTTCGCGGCTTTTGCCTTAAGTGCCTGGGTTGACCCGGGCGCGGGCGTTTTCGGTTTGAACGGACACAGGTCCGCGACCGCGCAGCGCCAGCATTCCGGCTGGCGCGCCTTGCATACATAGCGTCCGTGCAGGATCAGCCAGTGGTGGGCGTGGCGCTTGAATTCCGGCGGCGTCACCTTCTCCAGCCTGGCTTCCACCTCGAACGGAGTCTTGCCTGGAGCCAATCCGGTGCGATTGCCGACGCGGAAGATATGCGTATCCACGGCGATGGTGTCTTCGCCGAAGGCGACGTTGAGCACGACGTTCGCCGTCTTGCGGCCGACGCCGGGCAGTTGCTCCAATGCTTCACGTGACCGCGGCACTTCGCTGCCGTGCTGCTCCACCAGGATCCTGGAGAGCGCGATGACGTTCTTGGCCTTGGTGTTGAACAGGCCGATGGTCTTGATGTAGCCGCGCAAGCCCTGCTCGCCCAGGGCCAGCATCTTCTCGGGCGTATCGACCTTGACGAACAGCGGGCCGGTGGCCTTGTTCACGCCGACGTCGGTGGCCTGGGCCGAGAGCGCCACGGCCACCAGCAGCGTGTAGGGATTGACGTATTTGAGTTCGGTCTCAGGGTTCGGATTTGCTTCGCACAGGCGGCGATAGAATTCCGAAACGGCGGCCGGTTTCATCGGCTATTGGGCCGAGAGATGCTTGCGGTTGCGGTAGCGGAAAGCGCCCCACACCACCAGCTCAACCGCGATCACGGCGATGGCGCCGCTGATGCGGTGCGTCGCGCCATACGCCAGCACCCCCGCGAAGCCGAGCAGAACGGCGTTGCGGATCATCAGACCATATCCAATACGTCGGCCATGGAATAGAGACCGGCGCTTCGGCTCGCGGCCCAGACCGCGGCGCGCACCGCCCCCTTGGCGAACAGTTCGCGCGACGAGGCCTTATGCGTGATCTCGATCCGCTCGCCGGCGGCGGCGAAGATCACGGTATGGTCCCCGACCACATCGCCGCCGCGCAAGGTCGCGAAGCCGATCTCGCCCTTGGGCCGAGGACCCACCTGGCCGTCGCGGGTGCGGCGCGCGACGTCGTTCAGGCTGACGCCGCGCCCCTTGGCCGCCGCTTCGCCCAGGGCCAACGCCGTGCCGGACGGCGCATCCACCTTGTGCCGGTGGTGCATTTCCACGACCTCGATGTCGTAATCGTCGCCCAAGGTTGCGGCCAGCTTCCGGGTCAGCGCCAGCAGCACATTGACGCCGACGCTCATATTGGCGGAGCGCACCAGGGCGGCTTTCCTGGAGGCCGCCTCAATCGCCGCCAGCACATCGGGCCCAAGACCGGTGGTGCCCACCACCAGCGCCTTGCCGGTGGCGGCGGCGAGATCGGCGTGAAGTTTGGTGGCGGCGGGGACGGTGAAGTCGATCACCGCGTCGCTGGCGGTGAACAGCGCCCTGGCGTCATTGCCCACCGTGAGCCCGGTGGCGGTGCCGCCGGCGAGCAGGCCCAAGTCCATGCCGATCTTGTCGCCTTGGGCTTCGGTGCCGCCGGACAGCACACAGCCGGGGGTGGCCAGGACCTCGCGGATCAACATCCGCCCCATGCGCCCCGCGCAGCCGACAATTCCTATCTTGGTCACGAAAGAAACCCCCAATGAGGGCGGAGTATAGAGGGATGATGCCGCCAAAAACACACTTGTCATCACCCGGCTTGACCGGGTGATCCATTTCTCAACGAATGCTTGCGTCTTTTGTCAGATGGATCGCCCGGTCAAGCCGGGCGATGACAGAGAAAAAGCGGCGGCTATTTCTCGCAGGCGCCCAGGAACTCTTTCACCTTGCCCAGGAAGCCGGTGCTTTCCGGCTGGCAGGTGGTCTGGTCGCAGGAGCGTTCGAACTCCTGGAGCAGTTTGCGCTGGGCGTCGGTGAGGTTCACCGGCACTTCGATGGCGGCCTCCAGGAACATGTCGCCGCGCGCCGTGGAGCGCAGCACCGACATGCCCTTGCTCTTGAGGCGGAAGCGGTGGCCGTGCTGGCAGCCTTTGGGGATATGCACTTTGACCTTGGTACCGTCGATGGCCGGCACGTCCAGTTCGCCGCCGAGCGCCGCCGTGGTCATGGCGATGGGCATGCGCATGTAGAGGTTGGCGCCCTCGCGCTGGAAGATGCGGTGCGGCGAAATCGCCAGGAACAGGTAGAGATCGCCGGCGGGCGCGCCGTTGCGTCCGGCCTCGCCTTCGCCGGCGAGGCGGATGCGCGTGCCTTCCTCGACACCCGGCGGAATGGTGACGTCGAGGGCCTTTTCCTTGCGGGTGCGGCCGGCGCCGCCGCACTTGGGGCACGGGTCGGTGATGACCTGGCCGCCGCCGTGGCAGGTGGGGCATGGACGTTCGACCGTGAAGAACCCTTGCTGGCTGCGCATGCGGCCCGAGCCGCGGCAGGTGGGACAGGTGGAGGGCGCAGCACCCCCTTTGCTGCCGCTTCCCGAGCAGCTGTCGCAGGTGATGGAGGACGGCACGGTGATCGAGGCCTTCTTGCCGAAATAGGCCTCCTCCAGCGTGATCTCCAGGTCGAAGCGCACATCCTGGCCGCGGGCGTTCTGCTTGGCCCCGCCCCGCCGGCCCATGATATCGCCGAACATCTCGTCGAAAATATCGGCGAAGCCGGCGCCGAAGCCAAAACCGCCGCCGCCACCACCGCCGCCCTGCTCGAAGGCGGCATGGCCGAAACGGTCATAGGCCGCGCGCTTCTGTTCGTCGCGCAGGACGTCGTAGGCTTCGCTGATGGTCTTGAATTGCTGTTCCGCCTTGGTGTCCCCCGGGTTCTTGTCGGGGTGCCACTTCATCGCCAGTTTGCGATAGGCCTTCTTGAGTTCGTCGCCCGACGCCGTCCGGGTGACTTCAAGGGTCTCGTAGTAGCATTGCTT
This sequence comes from Rhodospirillaceae bacterium, assembly GCA_041905795.1. Lineage (GTDB taxonomy): Bacteria > Pseudomonadota > Alphaproteobacteria > Rhodospirillales > Rhodospirillaceae > SHVO01. The sequence goes on from JAYRKL010000007.1 coordinate 98,905, forward strand.
GGCGACGGCCATGGCGATATGTCGACTTCAGCACGGCGGGGTTGCCCCGCCAATATTTGCCGGAAAATGTTTAATCAACGGGGGGCGCGGACTGGAAAGTCCGCGCCCCCATTTCGTTACTTCTTGTTCTTGTCGACTTCCTCGAAGTCGGCGTCGACCACGTCGTCGCCGCCCTTGGACGGCTGCTCACCGCCGGCTTCGCCGCCGGCGCCGGGCTGCGCGCCTTGTGCCTGCTTGTACATGGCTTCGCCCATCTTCATCGAAGCCTGCATCAGGGCATCCGAGGCCGCCTTGATCTTCTCGGCGTCGCCGGAGTCCAGCACCGCCTTCACCTCGGCAAGCTTGGACTCGATGTCGGCTTTCTCGTCGGCCGCCACCTTGTCGCCGTGCTCCTTGAGGTTCTTCTCGGTGGTGTGCACCAGGCTGTCGGCCTGGTTGCGGGCCTCCACCGCGGCCTTGCGGGCCTTGTCCTCTTCGGCGTGGGATTCGGCGTCCTTGACCATCTGCTGGATGTCGGCTTCCGACAACCCGCCCGAGGCCTGGATGCGGATCTGCTGCTCCTTGCCGGTGGCCTTGTCCTTGGCCGAGACGTTGACGATGCCGTTGGCGTCGATGTCAAAGGTGACTTCCACCTGCGGCACGCCACGCGGCGCCGCCGGGATGCCCACCAGGTCGAACTGGCCGAGCATCTTGTTGTCCGCCGCCATTTCGCGTTCGCCCTGGAACACCCGGATGGTGACCGCGGTCTGGCTGTCCTCGGCGGTCGAGAACACCTGGCTCTTGCGGGTCGGGATGGTGGTGTTGCGGTCGATCAGGCGGGTGAACACGCCGCCCAGGGTTTCGATGCCCAGCGACAGCGGGGTGACGTCGAGCAGCAGCACGTCCTTCACTTCGCCCTTGAGCACGCCGGCCTGGATGGCGGCGCCGATGGCCACCACTTCGTCCGGGTTCACGCCCTTGTGCGGTTCGCGGCCGAAGAACTGCTTCACCACGTCCTGCACCTTGGGCATGCGGGTCATGCCGCCCACCAAGATGACTTCCTGGATCTCGCTGGCCTTCAGGCCGGCGTCCTTGAGCGCCTTCTTGCAGGGCTCGATGGTGCGCTGGATCAGGTCTTCCACCAGCGCTTCCAATTTGGCGCGGGTCAGCTTGATGTTGAGGTGCTTGGGGCCCGAAGCATCGGCCGTGATGAACGGCAGGTTCACTTCGGTCTGCATGGAGCTGGAGAGTTCGATCTTGGCCTTTTCCGCGGCTTCCTTCAGGCGCTGCAGAGCCAGCTTGTCCTTGCGCAGGTCGATGCCCGACTCTTTCTTGAACTCGTCGGCCAGGTAATCCATCACCCGCGCGTCGAAGTCTTCACCGCCGAGGAAGGTGTCGCCGTTGGTGGACTTCACTTCGAACACGCCGTCGCCGATCTCGAGCACGGACACGTCGAAGGTGCCGCCGCCGAGGTCGTAGACCGCGATGATGCCCGAGCCTTTCTTGTCCATGCCGTAGGCGAGGGCGGCCGCGGTCGGTTCGTTGATGATGCGCAGCACGTTGAGGCCGGCGATGCGGCCCGCGTCCTTGGTGGCCTGGCGCTGGCTGTCGTTGAAGTAGGCCGGAACGGTGATGACCGCTTCAGTGACTTTTTCGCCGAGGTAGGACTCGGCGGTCTCTTTCATCTTCTGCAGGATGAAAGCGGAAACTTGAGAGGGCGAGTACTTCTCGGAACGCACGTCCACCCAGGCGTCGCCGTTGTCGCCTTTGACGATCTTGTAGGGGACGAGCTTCTTGTCTTTCTCCACCATCGGGTCGTCGTTGCGCCGTCCGATGAGGCGCTTGATGGCGAACAGGGTCGCTTCCGGGTTCGTGACCGCCTGTCGCTTCGCCGGCTGGCCCACGAGACGCTCACCGGATTCGGTGAAAGCCACCTGGGACGGCGTGGTGCGCGCGCCTTCGGCGTTCTCGATCACACGGGCGTTCTTGCCGTCCATGACGGCCACGCAAGAGTTCGTGGTGCCGAGGTCGATACCGATAACTTTAGCCATTCCTCATATCCTCCTGATGCGGCGGACGTCCCGGGCCCAACCCTGGCACCCTTTGACATCCCCAATATTTAAGTCATTCAAAAGACTGGGGAACGGACCCGCCCACGCGGATCGAAACCCAGCCTTTCAGCCTCGGGGGCTATATAAGTGGAGGCCAAAATACCCGCAACGCCCAAGAGACTCTTTTTCCAGGGAAATCCCGGAAATTACCGTGCCAATGCCCCGAAAACCGTCCCAACCCGGCCTTTTTGACCAGACCCCGGCGGAATTGCCCTTAGGACTGCTCTACCGCCCGGGGCTGGTGGACCTGGACGGCCAGCGGGCCTTGTACGCGGCGGTCCAGGAGATCGCCAGGGCCGCCCCCTTCGCGCATGCCAGGACCAGGATGGGCCTCACCTCCGCCGCCATGACCAACGCCGGCGACGCCGGCTGGTGGAGCGACCTTAAAGGCTACCGCTACGAAACCCGCAACCCGGCCACCGCGGCCCCATGGCCGCCCATGCCGGCGGTCTTCCGCGTGGCGGTCGCCCGCGCCGTGGCCGGGACGCCGTGGCCGGACTTCACCCCCGACGCCTGCCTGATCAATTTCTACGGCGACGGCGCCAGGATGGGCCTGCACCAGGACCGGGACGAGAAGGACTTCGCCCAACCCATCGTCACCCTCTCGCTCGGCGACGACGGCGACTTCCTGATCGGCGGCCTGACGCGCGCCGCGCGCGCCGCGGTGCTGGTGGTCAGGAGCGGCGACGCCCTGATCATGGGCGGCGCCAGCCGGATGCGCTTTCACGGTATCCGCAAAATCCACCCCGGCACCGGCCCGCTGGCGCCGCTCGCGGGCCGCATCAGCCTGACGTTCCGCAAAGCGCTTTAGACCGACGTGTTCACGCCGCCGGCGTTGGGCGCGGCGGGCGCGGCGTCGCGCTTGGGGCCGCCCTTGGACACCACCACCATGGCCGGGCGCAAGAGCCGGTCATGGATGACATAGCCGTCCTGGAACACCTGCACGACGGTGCCCGTGGGCACGGTCTTGTTGTCCACTTCCTGGATGGCGTTGTGGAAGTTGGCGTCGAACGGCTGGTTCAGCGAATTGATCTTCTTCACGCCCTGGTTCTCGAGCACCGAGATGAGTTCGCGCTCGGTAAGCTCGACGCCAGTGGCGAGGTTCTTGAGGGTGTCGTTGGCGGCGCGCTGGTCGGCGGGAGCGGCCAATAGGGCGCGGGAGAGATTGTCCGCCACCTGCAACAAGGCCTTGGCGACATTCGACACCGAGTATTTGGCATTGTCGGCGATGCGCCGATCGGCGCGCTTGGAGGCGTTCTCGGCTTCGGCCAAGGCGCTGAGCTTCTCGTTCTTCAAGGTTTCCACCAGCGCTTCCAGTTCGGCCACGCGCGCGGACAGATCCGACGCAGCGGCGTCAGCGACCGACGCGGGATCGGCGGAAGCGGCGGTATCGGGGTTGGTTTCAGGCGTATTCATGGGCTTTGTGCTCTTTCTTTAGGATTCATAACCCAGCATCCGGCCGACCAGTTTGGCGGTGTAGTCGACCATGGGGATGACGCGGGCGTAGTTCAAACGCGTGGGACCGATGACGCCGATGGCGCCGACGATCTGCTCGCGGCTGTTCTGGAAGGGCGCCACCACCATGGAGCAGCCGGCCATGCCGAACAATTCGTTTTGCGCGCCGATGAAGATCTGCACCCCTTCGGCTTTGTTCACAAGGTCCAGGAGCCGCACCATCTGTTCGCGCGCTTCCAGCGCCGAGAACAATTGCCGGATGCGGTTGAGGTCTTCGATGGCGGTGACGTCTTTCAGGAGATGCGACTGCCCGCGGATGATAAGCCCGCGGTCAATGCTGGGTCCGCTGCCGCTCCAGGTGGCGAGGCCGGCCTGCACCACCTTGGCGGTCAGTTCGTCCAGCTGGGCGCGGCGCGTTTCCACTTCCTCGATGATGCCGGCGCGGGCTTCGCCGACGGTGCGGCCGGCGAGGCGGGCGGCGAGAAAGTTGCCGGCCTCCACCAGCGCCGAGGCGGGCAGGTCACGCGGCACTTCGATCAGGCGGTTTTCCACCATGCCGCTTTCGTCCACCATCACCACCAGGGCGCGGCCGGGCTTGAGATTGACGAATTCGATATGTTTCAGCGCCGCTTCGGTCTTGGGCGCGAGCACCAGGCCGGCGCATTGCGCGAGGCCGGCCAGCGCGCCGGTGGCCTGGTCGAGCACCTCTTCCGGCGAGCGTCCGGCCGCCTGGCAATGGGCGTCGATGGCGCGGCGCTCGTCGGTGTCGAGGCCGCCCACCTGCAGCAATCCGCTGACGAACATGCGCAGGCCCGCTTCGGTGGGCAACCGGCCGGCGGAGGTGTGGGGCGCATAGAGCAGCCCGGCGTATTCCAGGTCCGCCATGACGTTGCGGATGGTGGCCGGCGACAGCGAGCCCCTGAGCTTGCGCGCGATGGTGCGCGAGCCCACCGGTTCGCCGGTCTCGACGAAGGCGTCGACGACATGGCGGAAGATCTCCCGCGAGCGGTCGTTCAACGCGACCACGCTATGCGCTTCCTTGGGGGTGTCGGTGAGGATCATCGACCGGGAACGGGCCAAAACCGGGGTTAAATGCACTGACGGCTATGTAAGCCGCGAGGGCGGGGGCGTCAACGTGGGGGAAGAACGCCGCAATATGTGACGGGCCAAGGACTTGCCCCTCCACTTTGCCCTCCCGCGCCGCAGGTGATAGACGAAGCCCCCATCGCCCCTTCCTGGAAGAGACTCCTCATGCCCACCCGGTCGCCGACTGGCCGTTCACCCTCCGCCCTTCGCCCCATCACCCTCGACCTGGGGGTGAGCAAACACGCCGAGGGGTCGTGCCTGGTGAAATTCGGCGACACCCATGTGCTGTGCACCGCCAGCATCGAGGAACAGGTGCCGTCCTGGCTCAAGAACAGCGGCAAGGGCTGGGTGACCGCCGAATACGGCATGCTGCCGCGCTCCACCAACACCCGCACCGCGCGCGAAGCCGCCAAGGGCGGACAATCGGGCCGCACCCACGAGATCCAGCGCCTGATCGGCCGCGCCTTACGCGCCGTCACCGAGATCCGCGGCTTCGGCGAGGTGCAGGTGCGCCTGGACTGCGACGTGATCCAGGCCGACGGCGGCACCCGCACTGCCAGCATCACCGGCGCTTACGTAGCGCTGCACCAGGCCTTCGGCTGCATGAAGAAGCTGGGCGCCATCACCAAAATCCCCCTGCGCGAGCCGGTGGCCGCCGTCAGCTGCGGCCTCGTCGACGGCGTGGCCCTGCTCGACCTCGACTACAACGAGGACTCAGGCGCCCAGGCGGATTCCAATTTCGTCATGACCGCCTCGGGCAAGCTGGTGGAAGTGCAAGGCACCGCCGAGCATCATCCCTTCACCGAAGAGGAGTTCCTGGCGCTGCTGGGGCTCGCCAAGGCCGGCATCGCCGAACTGGTTCAACATCAGCGCGCGGCGCTCGCCAAAATTGGTTTGTGATGCCGCGGAAATTCACCGACGATAAGCTGGTCGTCGCCAGCCACAACGCCGGCAAGGCGCGCGAGATCGTTGAATTGCTACAAGCCTTCCCGGTGAAGGTCGTCTCGGCCAAGGACTTGAACCTTCCCGAGCCCGAAGAGACCGGCCTCACCTATATCGACAACGCCGTGCTCAAGGCCGTCGCCGCCACGAAAGAATGCGGTCTGCCGGCGCTGGCCGATGATTCCGGCATGAGCGTCGACGCGCTTGACGGCGCGCCCGGCATTTATTCCGCGCGCTGGGCGCCCAACAAGGACTTCACCGTGGCGATGGAGCGCGTGCGCCGGGAAATGGCCGAGAAAGAGCGCGCCACCGGCCTGAAGAACGACCGCGCGCAGTTCAACTGCTGCCTGGCGCTGGCCTGGCCCGACGGCCATGTCGAGCATTTCATGGGCGTGCTGCAAGGCCATCTGGTGTTCCCGCCGCGCGGGCTGAACGGTTTTGGTTACGACCCGATTTTCATCCCCGACGGCTACGACATCACCTGCGGCGAGATGACGCACGACTTCAAGCAGACCATCAGCCACCGCGCGCTGGCGTTCCGTCAACTCGTGGACACGTGCTTCAGATGACAGGGGACGAGGGCTTCGGCCTGTATGTCCACTGGCCGTTCTGCATTTCCAAGTGCCCTTACTGCGATTTCAACAGCCACGTCGTCGCCGGCGTCGACCAGGCGGCATGGCGCGCCGGTCTTTTACGCGAGCTTGATCACTACGCGCGGCCCATCGCCGGCCGCACCCTCACCAGCATTTTTTTCGGCGGCGGCACGCCGTCCTTGATGGCGCCCGACACCGCCGCCGCCGTCATCGCCGCCGCGCGCACTTATTGGCGCAGCGATGACGATCTGGAGATCACGCTCGAGGCGAACCCTGGAACCGTGGACGCGGCCAGCTTCAGCGCCTTCCGCGCCGCCGGGATCAATCGCCTGTCCATGGGCGTGCAGGCGCTCAACGACCGCGACCTCGCTTTCCTGGGCCGCAAACATTCCACCACCGACGCCAAACGCGCCTGGGAAACCGCCGCGAAGATTTTTCCGCGGGTGTCGTTCGACCTGATCTATGCGCGCCCGCAGCAGACCGTGAGTGCGTGGCGCGCGGAACTCGCCGAAGGCTTACGCGCGGTCGATGACAACGGTATCACCCACCTCTCGCTCTACCAGCTGACCATGGAGCCAGGCACGGCCATGCAGGCCGCTCACGAACGCGGCGCGTTCACCCTGCCCGACGAAGACACCTCCGCCGAACTCTACGAATCGACCCAGGAGCTATGCGAGGCCGCCGGCTTCCCGGCCTATGAGATCTCCAACCACGCCAAACCCGGGCACCCGAGTCGCCATAACCGCACCTACTGGCGGGGCGGGGACTATGTGGGCATCGGCCCCGGCGCCCATGGCCGTATTTCCGCGGGCAGCGAGATCCGCGCCACCCGTCAGATCAAGGCCCCGGCCCTGTGGCTGAAGGCGGTGGACGCGACCGGTCATGCCACCCAGGAAAGCCTGCTCCTCACCCCCGCCTCCCGGGCGGAGGAATTGGTGCTCATGGGATTGAGGCTGACCGAGGGTTTGGACAAGGCCCGGTTCGCCCGGCTGGCCGGGAAGCCTCTGGAGCAGGTGATCGACCTCCCGGCCCTGAAAATGCTTCAGGACGAAGGGCATCTGGTGGACTCCGCCACCACGCTCTCAGCCACCGCCAAGGGCCGCCTGGCCCTGAACGCGGTCATCACCAGCCTGCTGGTCTGATTTAAAAATCCTTTATTATCAATTTGTTATGGCCTGATTTTGAACCTTGGGTCAGCCACGCCAAACCTCATATGTGGCCTGAGCATTGACCTAGATAGCGCTGATAACACTATATTTTTTGCGTTCCGTTTACGGTTCGTATACTTTGTCCGAGGGAATATGCGGGAGGGGCGGCCCTGAAAGGTCCGGGACCCCGTCCCTGTGCCTTGGTCATCATGTACAACACCCGCCTCGACGGCCTGACCGAATACCCGTTCCAGCGGCTGACGGCCCTTTTGGGCGGCCCGGCCACTCCTGACGCGCTCAACATGTCCATCGGCGAGCCGCAGCATACGCCGCCGGCTTTGTTACATTCCGTCCTGGAAAAGCATCGGGCCGAGTGGGGCAAGTACCCCCCGACCAATGGGTCGCCGGATTTCCGCGCCGCGGTCGCCGCCTGGGCCAACCGCCGTTACGGCCTGCCGGCCGGTTTCCTCGACGCCGACCGCCACATCCTGCCGGTGGCCGGGTCCCGCGAAGGCCTGTTCATGGCCGCCCAGCTGTGCATCCCGCCCGACAAGGCCGGCCGCAAGCCGGCCGTTCTCATGCCCAATCCGTTCTATCAGGTGTACTTCGGCGCCGCGGTCATGCACGGCGCCGATCCGGTCTATGTCCCGGCCGACGCCGGCACCGGTTTCCAGCCCGACTACACATCCGTCGCCAAGGCCGACCTCGACCGCGCCGCCTGCGCCTATCTCTGCACACCCGCCAATCCCCAGGGGGCGGTGGCGAGCCTCGAACAACTCAAGACCCTCATCCGTTTGGCCCGTGCCCACGACTTCGTCCTGATCTCCGACGAGTGCTACTCCGAGATTTACAGCGGCGCGGCGCCGGCCGGCGCCTTGGCCGCCTGCGCCGAACTGGGCGAGGGGCTGGCCAATGTGCTGGTGCTCAATTCGCTGTCCAAGCGCTCCAGCGTCCCGGGCCTGCGCTCCGGTTTCGTGGCGGGCGACCCCGACCTGATCGCCAAGTTCTCCAAGCTGCGCGCCCATGGCGGCGCGGTGCAGCCGATGCCGGTGCTGGCCGCCTCGGCCGCCTTGTGGCGCGACGAAACCCACGTCGAAGACAACCGCGCCCTCTACCGCGCCAAGATCGAGGATGCGGCGAAAATCTTCGGCAACCAATTTGGATTCTACCGCCCGGCCGGCGGATTTTTCCTGTGGCTCGATGTCGGCGACGGCGAGCGCGCCGCCAAACATCTGTGGGACCGGGGCCGCATCCGGGTTCTGCCCGGCGCCTATCTCGCGCGCACCGCAGATGGAACCAACCCGGGGCAGCGCTATATCCGTATCGCCCTGGTGCACGACCGCGAGACCGCCGCCGCCGGTCTCGCACGCATGAACGACCTGCTTGGATCGCTTTAGGTTCGACCGCTTTTGGGGATGAACATGAATACCGCCGTCCGCTCCGAGAATGTTCCGTTCCTGCCGCCCGCCTGGGCCGCCATGTTGAAGCGTGCCGCGCTGGTCATGGCCGGCAGCCTGGTGGCCGCCCTCGGCGCCGCGATCCTGCTGGCGCTGTTGACCTATGCCCCCGACGATCCCTCCTTCGACACCGCCACCCCGGCCGGCGCCCAGAACGCGCTGGGCACTGCCGGCGCGGTGGTGGCCGATGTCCTGTTGCAGGCCGCCGGTCTCGGCGCCGGCGTCGTCGGCCTGGCGATCCTGGCCTGGGGCGTGCGCCTGATGCGCGGCGAGCCCGTGACCTGGCTGTGGCTGCGCACCGTGGGCGCGCTGGCGAGCATGTTGTTCCTGGCCGTGGGCCTCGCGCTGCTCCCGGCGCCGGACTTCTGGCCGGTGCGCGCCGGCATCGGCGGCTCGGCAGGCCGCGTGCTGATGCAGGCCATCACCGTCAAGCATGACGTCACCACCCGCCTCGGCATCATTCCCATGGAGGCGCTGTTTGCCCTGCGCGTCCTGTTCGGCATCGCCGCCGGTATCGGCGGCGCGGCGCTGGCGTTGTGGAGCATCACCGTGCGCCCCGAAACCGCGGGCCGCACCGGCGTCATGGCCGGCCGCGGCGTCATGGCCGGATGTGTCGCGTTTTTCGCGGGCTTGAAGGTGGCCGTGCAGCGCTTCAAGGAAGCGCGTCCGCAGCGCGATGAGCCGAAACTCGCCAAGCGCAAAGCCACCAAAGTCGAAGACAGCGAAGACGAAATTGATGAAATCGTCGCCGCGCCCGAGATCGCAGACGTCGAAGACCACGCGGAAGAGGAAGAAGAGATCGAAGCCGCGCCTCCGGCGATCGAATACCACAAGCCCAAGGAATCGGTGGTCGCCCCGCGCAAGGCGGCGAAACCGTCCAAGCGTGAGATGGAAACCCGGCAGGGCAGTCTGCTGCCCAGCGCAAAAAGGGGCTTCGACCTGCCGCCGCTCGACATTCTCGCCGCCGCGCCGCTGGTGGAGCGCGGCAACAAAGGCGTGTCGCGCGAATCCCTGGAAGGCAACGCGCGCATGCTGGAATCGGTGCTGGAAGATTTCGGCATCAAGGGCCAGATCGTCAAAGTGCGCCCGGGCCCGGTGGTCACGCTCTATGAACTGGAACCGGCGCCCGGCACCAAGACCAGCCGCGTGGTGTCGCTGTCCGACGACATCGCCCGCTCGATGAGCGCGGTGTCGGTGCGCATCGCCGTGGTCCCCGGCCGCACGGTGATCGGCATCGAACTGCCCAACGTCAACCGCGAGACCGTTTACCTGCGCGAGATGCTGTCCTCGGACGAATTCGAGAAGAGCGAAGCCAAACTCAGCCTGGCCCTGGGCAAGGACATCGGCGGCACCGCCGTGTTCGCGGATCTCGCCCGCATGCCGCACCTGCTCGTCGCCGGCACCACCGGTTCGGGCAAGTCGGTGGCCATCAACACCATGATCATGTCGATGCTCTATCGCAACACGCCGGCGGACGTGCGCTTCATCATGATCGACCCCAAGATGCTGGAACTCTCGAGCTACGACGGCATCCCGCACCTCCTGGCGCCGGTCGTGACCGATCCCGGCAAGGCGGTGATGGCCTTGAAGTGGACCGTGCGCGAGATGGAGAACCGTTACCGCGCCATGAGCCAGCTGTCGGTGCGCAACATCGCCGGCTACAACCAGCGCCTTCAGGACGCGGCCGCCAAGGGCAAGTCGCTGACCCGCACCGTGCAGACCGGTTTTGAACCCGCGACGGGGAAACCGATCTACGAGGAACAGGCCCTCGACCTGACGCCGCTGCCCTATATCGTCGTCATCATCGACGAAATGGCCGACCTGATGCTGGTGGCGGGGAAAGAGGTGGAAGCCGCGGTCCAGCGCCTGGCACAAATGGCGCGCGCCGCCGGCATTCACGTCATCATGGCCACCCAGCGCCCATCGGTGGACGTGATCACCGGCACCATCAAAGCGAATTTCCCGACCCGCATCAGTTTTCAGGTCACGTCGAAGATCGACAGCCGCACCATCCTGGGCGAACAGGGCGCGGAACAGCTGCTGGGCCAGGGCGACATGCTTTACATGGCGGCCGGCGGGCGCATCACCCGCGTCCACGGTCCGTTCGTCAGCGACCGCGAGGTGGAAGAAGTCACCAACCACCTGCGCGCCCAGTCGGAGCCGTCCTATGTCGAGGACGTGACCGAAGACTCCGACATGGACGGCGTGCCGGGCTTCGGCGGCGAGGGCGGCGGCAACACCAGCGGCGAGGACGGCCTGTTCGACCGCGCCGTGGCCATCGTCGCCAAGGAGCGCAAGGCCTCCACCAGCTTCATCCAGCGCCACCTGCAGATCGGCTACAACCGCGCCGCCCGCATCATCGAGGAAATGGAACAGCAGGGCATGATCAGCCGCGCCAACCACGTTGGCAAACGTGAGGTTCTCTTGCCCCAGCGGGACGATTACTAGACTCCCATCACACCCTCGCCATAGTGTGCGGCCATATTCTTGGGACCCGATTTTTAAAGTTGGGCGTTATGGCGAGGCATGATGCGTAGAATTCTGACTCTTTTGGCAGCCCTTCTGTTTGCGAGCCCGGCGTTCGCCCTCACCGAGGCCGAAGCCCTCGCCAAGGCCGAGGGATACCTCAACGGCATCAACACCTTGCAGGCGCGGTTCACCCAGGTGAACCCGGACGGTTCCAGCAACGAAGGCGACCTCTACATCTCCCGTCCCGGCAAGATGCGCCTAGCTTACGATCCGCCCACGCCCATGCTGATGGTGGCCGACGGCGCGTTCCTGATCTACGTCGATACGCAAATGAAAGACGCGAGCCACGTCGACCTGAACGACACGCCCGCCGGGCTATTGTTGAAGAAGGACCTGTCGTTCAAGGACACCGACATCAAGCTGGGCGGCGTGAAATCCGCCACCGGCACGGTGGAGATCGTAGCTTCCATGGCCAAGGACCCCACGGCCGGAAAACTCACCCTGATTTTCACCGAGGCGCCGTTCGAGCTGAAACAGTGGCGCGTGCTGGACGCCCAGCGCAAAGAGGTGGTGGTGACCCTGCAGAACGTCCGGCTCGGGGGCAAAATGGACCCCGCGTTGTTCAAATATGAGGCCCGTAAGAAGGGCCAGGACCGCGGCGATAAGTAGTGGGTCAGCCTAAGTTGAGTCGGTCACAGGCTTGTGACCGACCGGCAACGCCCTGATTCCATGCGTGTTTTGAACCATTCCAAACACGTGCTCGACGTGCATGGCGGATATGCGAAGGCGACCCGTTGCGGAATGCGCTTTACCGCCCATATTCCTCTCCATACCCACCAGCGCCGCAAGGGCGCCGGTGCGCCAGGAAAAAAACGGTGTCCCCTGCCGTTCTTGGCGTCGTGTTAGGCGCCCGGTGTTCCCCCCAACACCGGGCGCCGTCTTATCCGCCTCATGTTATCTAGCCACATGCTGATCGCGAGCTGGAACGTGAACTCGGTGCGCAAGCGCATGCACCAGGTGGAACGCCTGGTGGATGACACCGCGGCCGACATCATCTGCCTGCAGGAGACCAAGTGCAGCGAGGCCGCCTTTCCTGCCGACGCGTTGCGTGACCTTGGCTATCCCTACCAAGCCTATGCCGGCCAAAGCGGCTACAACGGCGTCGCCATCCTCTCCAAGCTGCCGCTCACCGATATCCAGCGCCATCATCACTGCGGCCGCGAGGAGGCCCGCCATATCAGCGCGCGGGTTGCGTTTGGCGCGGAAACCCTGACGGTCCACGCGCTCTATGTGCCGGCGGGCGGGCAGATCCCGGACGTGGAGCTGAACCCCAAGTTCGCCCACAAGCTCAAATTCGTCGATGCCGTGGGCGATCATTTCGCCGCATCCCACGGCTTGCGCGACCTGGCGGTGGTGGCGGGGGATTTCAATATCGCGCCGCTGCCCGCCGATGTCTGGGATCACCGCAGGATGTCGCGGATCGTTACCCACACGCCGATTGAAGTTGAAGCCCTCGAGCGCATGAAGCGCTCGCTCTATTTCATCGACGCGCTGCGCGAGGTCGTGGCCGCCGACGATCCGGTGCTCACCTGGTGGAGCTACCGCGCCGCCGACTGGCAGGCCGCCAACAAAGGCCGGCGCCTGGACCATATCTGGGTAACACCGGCCCTCAAGGCCCACATCGCGGCGGTCGAGATCCTGACCGACGTGCGCCATTGGCAGCCGCCGTCGGATCACGTCCCGGTGGTCTTGAAACTGCGGCAGCTTGAAACCGCTCCCGGGACTCACCATCATTTCTAGGTCCCCTCCAGACTGAAAGCCCCGCCATGACGACCATCCTCTCAGTACGCAAAAACGGCCGCGTGGTCGTGGCCGGCGACGGCCAGGTCTCCATGGGCGCGCAGATCGTCAAGGCCAACGCGCGCAAGGTGCGGCGCCTGGCCGACGGCAAGGTCATCGCCGGGTTCGCCGGCGCCACCGCCGACGCCTTCACCCTGTTCGAGCGCCTGGAAGCGAAATTGGAGAAACATCCCAACCAGCTGATGCGGGCCTGCGTTGAACTGGCCAAGGACTGGCGCACCGACCGTTACCTGCGCCGCCTGGAGGCCATGATGGCGGTGGCCGACAAGGACGTGTCGCTGATCCTGTCGGGCACCGGCGACGTGCTGGAACCTGAGAACGGCCTGATCGGCATCGGCTCCGGCGGACCCTTTGCTTTGGCCGCAGCGCGGGCGCTGATCGATCTGCCCGACATGGATGCCGAAGCCATCGCCCGCAAAGCCATGGGCATCGCCGCCGGCATCTGCGTTTACACCAATGATGAAGTAATTGTGGAAACCTTATGAGTTCGTCTTTTTCTCCGCGTGAGATCGTTTCCGAGCTGGACCGCTTTATCGTCGGCCAGGCGGACGCCAAACGCGCCGTGGCCGTGGCGCTGCGCAACCGCTGGCGGCGTCAGCAGCTGCCGGAAGACCTGCGCAACGAAGTACTGCCCAAGAACATCCTGATGGTGGGCCCCACCGGCGTCGGCAAGACCGAGATCGCGCGGCGCCTAGCGAAACTCGCCAATGCACCGTTCCTCAAGATCGAGGCCACCAAATTCACCGAGGTCGGCTATGTCGGCCGCGATGTGGAAAGCATCGTGCGCGACCTGACCGAGATCGCGCTGACCATGACCCGCGAACGCCTGCGCAAGGAAGTCGCCGCCAAGGCCGAACTGGCGGCGGAGGAACGCGTGCTCGACGCCCTGGTCGGCGACAGCGCCGGCGCCGAGACCCGCCAGAAATTCCGCAAGATGCTGCGCGAAGGCTCGCTCAACGACCGCGAGATCGAGATCCAGGTCCAGGAGGCCGCCTCCCTGCCGACCATCGACATCCCCGGCATGCCCGGCGCCCAGATGGGCATGGTGAACTTGAGCGATATGTTGGGCGGCATGCTGGGCGGCCGGTCCAAGCCGCGCAAGATGTCGGTGGCGCAGTCTTACGAGGTTTTGCTGCGCGAGGAATCCGACAAGCTGCTGAACCAGGAGCGCGTCACGCGCGAGGCCATCAGCGCCGTGGAAAACGACGGTATCGTCTTCCTGGATGAGATCGACAAGATCACCGGCCGCGAGGACGTGCGCGGCGCCGACGTCAGCCGCGAGGGCGTGCAGCGCGACCTGTTGCCGCTGATCGAAGGCACCACGGTCTCCACCAAGCACGGCCCGGTGAAAACCGACCACATCCTGTTCATCGCCTCGGGCGCCTTCCACCTCGCGAAACCGTCCGACCTGCTGCCGGAACTGCAAGGCCGCCTGCCGATCCGCGTCGAGCTGAAGGCCCTGACCCGCGACGATTTCGTGCGCATCCTCACCGACACCGAAGCCAACCTGATCAAGCAGTACAAGGCGCTGCTCGCCACCGAGAACGTGATGCTCGATTTCGGCGATGACGCGGTGATGGCGGTGGCCGACCTGGCTGCCGAGATCAACGCCAGCGTCGAGAATATCGGCGCCCGCCGGCTGCATACCGTGCTGGAGAAGCTGCTGGAGGACATCAGCTTCTCGGCCACCGACAAATCCGGCGAGACCTTCGCCGTGACCGCGGACTATGTGCGCACCCAGGTGGGCGAGCTGGCCCGTAAAGGTGATCTCTCGCGCTTTATTCTTTAGTGTTTGCGTCTCAGCAGGACGCCCTTAGCGCCTTCGCTTAAGGAGCACGTAGAACGCCCCTGCGCCGCCGTCGTGGGTGCGGGCTTCGGTCACCGCCAGCACCAGCGGACGCAAGGTCGCCTGGTTCAGCCACAGCGGCGTCTCGCGGCGGATCTTGCCTTCGCCGCTTTTGCCTTTGCCGGTCACCACCACCACGCAGCGGGCGCCGCGGCCATAAGCGCCGCGGATGAAGCCCGTCAGCGCGCCGTGGGCCTGGTCCAAGGTGAGACCGTGAAGATCGATGCGGCCGTCGACCGGCAGCTCGCCGCGCTTGAGGCGCCGCGCCGTGCGCCGGTCCATGTCCGCGACACGGCCGATATGCAGCGCGGCCTGCGGCGCCGGGGCCGCCGCGGGCTCGGGGGCGCGAAGCGGAGCGGGCTTTCGGGAGTCGGCGACGGCGGGCATCTCTTCCGTTAGATGCCGCGACCCGTGATAGGGATTGACGTTGCGCGTGACATACCGCCAGAGCTGGGCGTCCTCCGGACTTAAGTCCCGAGAACGGGCCATCACATGTTCATGTCTTGATAGCGCGACGGCTGGTCTTTGCCCTTGCCCTTGTCTTCGTCGACCTGGGGATGACGGAAGGCGTTGTAAATTTCGGTGCCTTCCATTTCCATTTCCGGCAGGTAGCGGGTGACGAACGCGCGCCAGTCGCCGTCCGGCGCCACGCAGCGTGTCTTGTTCATGTGGTTGAGCGTGATCACCAGCCCGCCGATCTTCCACAGCAGGTTCCAGTTGTGGAGGTTCTCGGTGGCGGCGTCGATGGCGCGGCGGTAGACGCGCTGCGCGATCCACGGGCGCATGATGAAGAGATAGAACATCACGCCCAGGACCATGACGGCGATGCCCAGAAGCATCATGAAGAACATGATCGCCAGCGAGCCGATCAGGATGACCAGGAGCGGGGCGATGTTCTCCCAGGGATTCCACACCGGCGAGCGCGGGTGATTGAGGCGGTCGAAGTCGACAAAAATGCCGACGCGGTCGGCCTGATAGGACTCGATCAGCCGCGCGAACAGCGCCCGGTCGCGTTTCTTCTCACCGGCTTTCGGAGTTGGTGCGTTCATGCCGTTTCCGCCGCGACTCGGCCCCTGAAGAGGGACCGGCGCGACATAAAGTCCAATGATTTAAAGGTTCAAGCAGGCTTTGCCGGCCGGCCTGGGAGCAGGTCGGGCGGACCGGGAAGCCGGTTCCGCCGCCCGACATGCGGCCAAACGCGACTCTAGCCGGGAAAGTTTACCCGACTCTAAACGCCGGGCGGGACCGGCCGCGGGATGAATATGAAGTACGACCCCTGCGATTTCATGCGCGCGGCCTTCTGGAAGGCTTCCTCGCCGTGGCCCCAGAAATAGTCGCCGCGCACCGGTCCGGTGATGGCGCTGCCCACGTCCTGGGCCACGACCAGCCGCTGAAGCTCGACATTGTCCGGGTCCTTGAGGTCGAGCCACACCGGCGAACCCATGGGGATGTAGCGCTGGTCCACCGCCAGCGACCGGCCGGGGGTCAGCGTGATGCCTTGCGCCCCGATCGGGCCTTCGCTGTCGGCGGGGATGCGCCGGAAGAAGATATAACGCGTGTTGCGGTTCATGAATTCCGCCGCCTGGTCGGGATGCTGCTTGAGCCAGTCGCGCACCGCGATCATGGAAGCGCCGCCGGCCGGCAGCTGGCCGGCCTCGATCAGGATGCTGCCGATGCCGCGGAAGGAGCGCCCGTTGTGGCCGGCGAAGCCGATGCGGATCTGGCTGCCGTCGGGCAGGTTGACCCGGCCCGAGCCCTGTACGTGCAGGATATGCACCGCCACCGGATCGTCGGCCCATAGCAGCACGTCGGCGTCATCGGCGATGGCGCGGCCGTGGTCGATCTCCTCGCGGGTGAAATAAGGCCGCAGGCGTCTTTGGCCGAGCCCGGCGTCTTCCGCATCGAGGCGGCCCACCAGCACTTCCGGCACGCCGCTCGGCACCGGCCCGGATTTTGGCATGAAGTTCTTCAGGTTGGCGACGATCATGTTGCGCGGCGGCCCGTAGACCGGCACCTGGTAGCTGCCGCCCTGCTGCAGCGAACCGTTGAATTCGGCTTCGTAGTAGCCGGTGAACAGGCCCTTGGGCGTCTCGCGCCCGGCGCCGGTGGCGCTGGCCACGCGGTAGGGCATGAACTCGCGCTCCAAGGTGGCGCGCAGATTGGCGTCGCCGTCGGGCGTGGCCTGGATCGCCGCGCAGGCCGCATGCCAGGCGCTCGCGGGCCGCGCGATGGGACCGTTGCCGATGGTGGTGTCGGGAGACAATGATTTGAGCGCGGCGCAGGAACGCTTCAATCCCGGCAACGCCTGGCCCACCGCGTCCTGCGACCAGCCGGGCAACGTGGTCACGGCCACCGGCGTGTAGACCGCGCCGGCCTCGCGCGGTCCCTGGTCCCTGGCTTGTTCACGCTGTTCGGGCCCGGGCAGCATGCGCTGCATCACGCCGGCGCCGGCAATGGCGCCGACCAGCGCCGAAACCACGGCGACGGCGAGCAGGCGTTGGTTGGGTGTCATCAGCGGCGGAAGACGGAGGCGGCTATTCTACGCTGCGGGTCGCCACCAGCACCCAGTTGGGATCGCGGCTGGCGAGATCGCGGGCGAACGTCCACACATCGGTGACGCTCTCGACGTGGTCGCGGCTGCCTTCGATGACCGTTCCGTCCTTGGCGCGGATGACATTGACCTGTTCGCTCTGGAAGCGCACCGCCACCAGGGCGCGGCCGTCCGTGACTTCGAGGGAGTCGAGCCTGGGCGGTTTCAGCACCACCAGTTCGGTCTCGGCGGTCTCGCCGCGGTCTTCGCGTTCCTGGATCGAGGCGGCGAACCCGCCGTAAACCTCATCGCTCAACAGCGGCTTCAAGGTGTCGGTGTCGTGTTTGGCGTAGGCGGCGACAATGATCTCGAACGCCTTGGCCGCACCTTCGAGGAAGCGCGCCACGGAGAAACTGGGGTCCGCCATCTTGAGCTGGACCAAGCCGGCTTCCAGCGGCGTGCCCTGATAGGCGGGCTCGATGTCCATCACACCCTCGCGGCCGCGGCGGGCCGCGGGCGGCGGCATCTGCACCACGTTGTCCGACCCGCTATTATCGGGCGTGCGGCCATAGGTATCGCCGGCCTGGGGTGTCTGCGGCGGCTCATGGCCGGTACGGCGGCCCAGCACACTGCGCAACCGGAGCACGATGAAACCCGCGGCCATCGCGAGGATGATGATGTCGATAAACTGAAAACCTTCCATCGTCCGGGTCGCCTACAGAGGGGTCAAAGAAGCTCGGGGGAGCGAGCGGGGCTTATATATTAAGCCTGAAGTGTAATCCCAATATGGGGGCCGGCGGGGGCTTTTCACATATTTTTCGGCCCGTTCCGCTTAAATCCCGCAGATATTTAAGAAAAATAGGCCTCGCCCGGAAAAACGGCAAGTAACAGGCCCGGGCCAGGACGACGAGCCGCAGTCTGCTTGTTTCGCCGGGGCGAAGCGTGTTAGTTCCGCGCACTCTTTGGGGGTCCTGCCCCTCAGTTACCGGAGAATCCGCGACATGAGCGACACGTCCTTACCCCCCGACGCCCCGTCTTCGGAGCCGCTGCAGCTGGACAACCCGCCGCCGTCGCCGATCCGGATCATGGGCCAGTACATCAAGGACCTGTCGTTCGAAACCCCGCACGCGCCGGATATCTTCGCCACCTTACGCACCGAAGCCCCTGAAATCCCTATCGGCCTGGACACGTCCGTGCGCCACCTGGCCGGGTCCAGCTTTGAAGTGACCTTGAGCGTCCAGTTGGAAGCCGTGGCCGCCGGCCGCAAGGCCTTCATCCTGGAACTGGCCTATGCCGCGGTGGTGGAAGTGAACCCCGAACTGGTACCCCAGGAACACGTCCATCCGATTTTGATGATTGAAGTCCCCCGCCAGCTGTTCCCCTTTGTGCGCCAGCTGGTCTCGGAGATCACCGGCAATGGCGGTTTCCCGCCGCTGATGCTGCAAGTGATCGATTTTGCCGACATGTACCGCAGGAAGTTCGGCGACCCGACCCAGGCACCGCCGGCACCCGCCGATGGCGGCGAGCCGACGGCGGTTCACTAGACTCTTTTTTAAGACGCCGCCGGTTCTTCGAGCTTCGACCACAAGGGGTTCTTGATGGTCGCGAGGAAGGCGGTGTGCGCCGCCAGTTCTTCCGCGCTCGGCGCGTGCGGACGGGGCTCACGCGCCACGCGCTCGGCCGCGGTCACGTTCACCGCCGCGGTTTCCGACAAGGCCAGGGCCAGGCCGGGTTCGCGCCCGCCCACCAGTTCCAGGTAGACCTGCGCCAGCAGCTGGGCGTCGAGCAGCGCGCCGTGTTTGCTGCGCGCCGAGGTGTCGATCTGGAACCGCCGGCACAGAGCGTCGAGGCTGGCCTGGGCGCCGGGGAATTTGCGGCGCGCCAGCAGCACCGTGTCGATGGCGCGGTCCGGCGACAACGGCGCGCGGCTCAGGCGCTTTAGCTCGGCATTGATAAAACCCATGTCAAAGCCGGCGTTATGGGCTACCACCGGGGCATCGCCGATGAACGCCAGGAAATCTTCGACAATCGCCGCGAACAGCGGCTTGGTGCTGAGGAATTCCGACGACAGGCCGTGCACCGCCTCGGCTTCCGCCGGCATGTCGCGTTCAGGGTTGATATAGGCGTGATACTCTTTGCCCGTGGCGACGTGATTGATCAATTCGATACAGCCGATTTCCACCACCCGGTGATCGACCGGGCTGAGTCCCGTGGTTTCGGTATCGAGGATGATTTCACGCATCGGATTCCCGCTTTTTGTTGGCCAGTTTGAGCACATGTTTCAGGCGGCGCAAAGTCTCGCGCTTGCCGAGACTGGAGGGAATCACCGCGTCGGCCAGGCGGCGTTTTTTGTGGTCGCTCATCTGGCGTTTGAGCACGCCGCCCAGTTTTTCCGCCGACATGCCCGGCCGGCGTAGGGCGCGCTGGCGCTGCAGGAACGCCGGCGCCGATACCACCGCCACCAGGTCATAGAGGTGACGGCTGCCGCCTTCGAACAGCAGCGGCACGTCCAGGGCCACCACCGGGTCGCGCCGCAAGGCCGCGGCGCGCAGGAACCGAGCGCGGGCGTCGTGCACCAGGGGATGGATGATGCGTTCGAGGTCCTTGAGCGCTTGGGGATCGGCGAACACCAGTGCGCCGATTTTTTTGCGGTCGAGGCCGGCCGGTCCCACCAGGCCCGGAAAACGCGCAGCCAATTGCGGCAAGGCGCGGCCCTGGGGGCCGGTGAGCCCATGGACCACCGCGTCGGCGTCGAACACGCGCACGCCCAACCGCGCCAGGAAGCGCGCTGCCGTGGTCTTGCCCATGGCGATGGACCCGGTGAGTCCCAGGGCGACAGGTCCGGGCCGTTTGCGCTGCGGCACCGGCCTGATCATGCTGCCGCCAATACATGAGCCCTGAGTTCGGGCGTCACCGCCGGCCTCACGCCGAACCAACCTTCGAATCCGGCCTGGGCCTGGTAGAGCAGCATGCCGAGGCCATCGACCCCCCGGAGGCCGCGCCCGCGCGCCGCCGCCAATAAAGGAGTCTCCAGCGGCGTATAGACGATGTCGTTGACCACGGCTGTCGCCGGCAGCCCCGCCAGATCCAGATCCAAGGGCGGCTGGCCGGTCATGCCCAGGGTTGTGCAGTTGACTAAAAGTCCCGCGTTTTCAATGGCTTGATTGCGAGTCGCCCAGTCCTGGACGGTCACCGGCGCGCCCAAATCCCGCGCCAGGGCGTCGGCCCGGTCGCGGGTGCGGTTGAGCAGGCGGATGTCCGGGCAGCCGGCGTCCTGCAAGGCGTAACTGACCGCCCGCGCCGCGCCGCCGGCGCCGATGATCACCGCCGGAGCCTGCCGCGGATCGTAGGTGGGCGCGGCGCGGATGAGGGCGGTGATGAATCCATAGGCGTCGGTGTTGGTGCCGATGAGGCGGCCGCCGCGCACAAAGATGGTGTTGATGGCGCCGATGCGCGCGGCTTGCGGCGAGACCTCGTCGACCAGCGCCAGCGCCGCTTCCTTGTGCGGTATCGTCAAGTTCACGCCGGCAAATCCCGCGGCGGCCAGATTCGCCAGCGCCGCGGGCAGGTCTTTGGGTTCCACCGGCATGTGCACATAGCTTCCGTCGATGCCGTAGTGCTTCAACCAGTAGCCATGCAGCCGCGGCGAGCGCGAATGCGCCACCGGCCAGCCCATGACGCCGGTTTGTCGTGCTGGAAGCGCGCCAGCTTCAGATGCGGTCATTTCATGATGACCTGATGCTCGCGCAGGAACGCGAGCAAGGGCAGCAGCGGCAAACCAAGAATAGTGGAGAAATCGCCGTCGATGCGCGCGAACAGCTGCACGCCCCAGCCTTCCAGCTGGTAGGCGCCGACGGAGCTGAGGATTTTTTCGCCGGTATTGGCGAGATAGTGCTCGATGAAGGCGTCGCTGAAATCGCGCATGGTCAGCTTCGGGCTGGCGCTGTGATGCCAGATCACCGACCCGTCCAGTACAACCGCCACCGCCGTCGGCAGGGTGTGGGTTTTGCCGCGCAGGGCGGCGAGATGGGCGCGGGCGCCGTTCATGTCGGTGGGCTTGTCGAACCAGACGCCGTCGCATTCGAGCATCTGGTCGGCGCCGATCACCAGTGCTCCCGGCAGGCGCTGCGACACCTGCACCGCCTTGATCTCGGCCAGGGTTTCCGCGCACTGACGCGCGCCTTGTTCCCCTTGCGCGCCTTCGGCCTTGAGCGCGAGCTTCACCGCATCCTCGTCGGCGTGGGCGGGAACGATGTCACAGGCGAGGCCGGCCGCCGCCAGCAGGTTGGCGCGGCTTTTGCTCGCGGAGGCGAGGACGACGTTACGCATGCTCGGACTGGTGGGGATGACGTTGATTGTAGAGCTGGATGATGGTGGCCGCGGTTTCCTCGATGGAGCGCCGGGTGACGTCGATCACCGACCAACCGTGTTTGGCGAACAGGCGGCGGGAGTCGGCGATCTCTTCCTTGACCTTCTCGATGTCGGCGTACCCTTCGCCGCGGGTGTCGTTCATGATGCGCAGGCGGCTCTGGCGGATGTCCGACAGGCTTTTGGGTTCGCGGGTCAGGCCCACGAACAGCGGTTTGGTGGCCGCCGCGATCTCGTCGGGCAGCTGGATCCCCGGCACCAGCGGGATATTGCCGACCTTGAGGCCGCGGTTGGCCAGGTACATGCAAGTCGGCGTCTTTGACGTACGGGAGACCCCGATCAGGATGATGTCGGCTTCGGTCATGGTGGCCAAGGATTGGCCATCGTCATGCTGCACGGTGAACTGCATGGCGTCGATGCGCTGAAAATAGCCGTCGTCCAGCACATGCTGTTTGCCCACTTCGCCGACGGCCTGGCGATTGAAGAAGCGCGAGAACGCCTGCATCACCGGGTCCATGGCCGAGATATAGGGCATCTTCAGGTCGCGGCAGGCCTGCTCCAGGAGCGCACGCACCTTGCCGTCGAGCAGGGTGAACACCACCAGCCCCGGCGCCGCCTTGACGCCCTCGATCACCCGGTTCATCTGGCCGGCAGTGCGCACCAACCACCAGTAATGTTCGGTTACATGGACATCGCCGTACTGCACCAGGCAGGCGCGGGCGATATTGGTGACCGTCTCTCCAGACGAATCGGAGACCAGATGAAGGTTGTATGTCGGTTTCTGCATGCCGCCGGCTAGACCTGAAAACGCATCCTGACCATGGGGCGGAATAACTTGAGAATCCTGGGGATCATCCGGGGTTTGACCGTCACCGCCGCCGAACCATGAACCCTAGCCCTGATTCTATCCTGTCCCGCCGGCACTGTGGATAGCATGGCGCGGCATGGGTGAATCCCGGGAAATCTCTGGCTGCGGAGAGGGTGTCGTCGACTTTTCCCGGCCGCCGGCCCGAGGATTTCACCGCCGCGGCCGGTTCACGGTGCGGTTCTCCCCGCAGTTCACAGGTTCATCGCCAGTCACCCTCGGGAAAACGGCTGGTCTGGGGAGAACAGCCGGCATGGCGGTAATCCCCCTGACTCACAGGACCAACTACTCTCCCCAACCTATCAAGATTCTTTTTCTTAGGATGAAGGGAACACGGGATAACTCCGGCCTTCTTCCGGGGATCTCGGCCAGGGAAGGAATTGACTTAGATTAGGGCCTCGGGTATCGCTGATGACGTCAGACCCAGGGCGCCCGCCCTTCCAGTTTCGTTGACTGACCTTTTTTCCCTTCGGCCGACCTCTTACGTCCTCCGGTTCGCGGCAGCAGCTCATATGCTGTCTATTTTCCCAAACCCTCCCAGTCACCCTCAACATTTTCAAATCACATGCACCTTCAGGAATTGAAGCGTAAATCCCCAGCCGAATTGCTGGCGTTCGCGGAAGAACTCGGCATCGAGAACGCATCCAACCTGCGCCGGCAGGACCTGCTGTTCGCGATCCTCAAGATCCTGGCCGAGAAAGACACCTCCATCGACGGCGACGGGGTACTGGAGATCCTGCAGGACGGCTTCGGCTTTCTGCGTTCGCCCGAGGCCAATTACCTGCCCGGCCCCGACGACATCTATGTCTCGCCCAGCCAGGTGCGGCGCTTCGGCCTGCGTACGGGGGATACCGTGGAAGGCGGGATCCGCGCGCCCAAGGACGGCGAGCGCTATTTCGCCCTGCTCAAGGTCAACACCATCAATTTCGAGGACCCGGACAACGTTCGTCACCGCATCAACTTCGACAACCTGACGCCGCTCTATCCCGACGAGAAGTTGAAGATGGAAGTCGAGCAGAAGGACACCAAGAATAAGGACCTGACCGGGCGCGTCATCGAACTGGTCTCACCGCTGGGCAAGGGCCAGCGCGCGCTTATCACCGCGCAGCCGCGCACCGGCAAGACCATCATGCTGCAAAGCATCGCCAACGCCATCGCCGCCAACCACCCGGAAGTCTACCTGATCGTTCTCCTGATCGACGAACGTCCGGAAGAAGTCACCGACATGGACCGCACCGTGAAGGGCGAGGTCGTCAGCTCCACCTTCGACGAACCGGCGTCGCGCCACGTGCAAGTGGCGGAAATGGTGATCGAGAAGGCCAAACGCCTGGTCGAACACAAACGCGACGTGGTGATCCTGCTCGACTCCATCACCCGCCTCGCGCGCGCCTACAACACCGTGGTGCCGTCCTCTGGTAAGGTGCTCACCGGCGGCGTGGACGCCAACGCCCTGCAGCGCCCCAAGCGGTTCTTCGGCGCCGCGCGCAATATCGAGGAAGGCGGGTCGCTGACCATCATCGCCACGGCGCTGATCGATACCGGCAGCCGCATGGACGAAGTGATCTTCGAAGAATTCAAGGGCACCGGTAACTCGGAAATCGTCCTCGACCGCAAGCTCTCGGACAAGCGCGTGTTCCCGTCCATCGACATCACCAAGTCGGGTACCCGCAAGGAAGAGCTGCTGGTCAAGCAGGCCGATCTCTCGAAGATGTGGGTCCTGCGCCGCATCCTCGATCCCATGGGCGTCCAGGACGGCATGGAATTCCTCTTGGACAAACTGCGCGAGTCCAAGAACAACGGCGACTTCTTCGACCGTATGAACAAATAGCCCGTCACAGGGCTCAAATGAAACGGGCCGATCTGGTGATCGGCCCGTTTTGTTTTACACCACGAGGATCGTAGATCCTGTTGTCTTACGCGACTCCAGATCGGTGTGGGCTCTGCCCGCCTGGTCGAGGGGATAGGACTGTCCTACGTCGATCTTCACATGGCCTTTGCCGACCACGTCGAACAGTTCATCGGCGGCACGCTCATATTCGTCGCGCTGGGCGATATAGTCGCCAAGCCGTGGGCGGGTGAGGAACAGTGAGCCTTTGCCGGCGAGGATCGCGGGCTCCATGGCAGGCACGGGCCCCGAGGCGTTGCCGAATGTGCACATGATGCCGCGGCGCGCCAGGCAGTCGAGCCCGCCGGCGAAGGTGTCTTTACCGACACCGTCATAGACCAACGGAACGCCTTTGCCATGGGTGAGCTGCTTCACTTTGGCGACCCAGTCTTCCTGTTTGTAAAGGATGGTGTGATCACAGCCCGCGGCTTTGGCGAGCTTGGCTTTGTCTTCGGAACCGACGGTGCCGATGACGGTGGCGCCGAGATACTTGGCCCACTGGCAGAAGATCAGGCCGACCCCGCCGGCGGCGGCGTGGAATAAAACCGTATCGCCGGGCTTCACCACATAGAGCGCACGGATCAGGTACCAGACCGTGAGGCCGCGCAACATCATGCCGGCGACGGATTCATCTTTAATGCCCGCCGGCACCTTCACCACACTGGCGGCCGGGATCAGGCGCGTTTCCGCATAACCGCCTGTCGGCCCATTGCCGTAAGCGACACGGTCGCCTTCCTTGATGCCGGTAACGCCAGCGCCGACCGCTTCAACGATGCCGACGCCTTCCTGGCCAGGGATGAACACGCCGGCCGGAAACCCGGCGGCGGGCGCCGCTTTATAAAGTCCGGTGCGGAAATAAGTGTCGATGAAGTTCACGCCGATGGCGCTCTGGCGCAGCTTGATCTCGCCGGGGCCAGGCGCGCCAACCGTGATGTCTTCCAGCTTCAGAACTTCCGGGCCGCCGTTGGCCCGCACGACGATGGCTTTGGTCACGGTATGTCCTTATTCCAGGGATTCAAATAGCGGCAAGGCGGGCCCAAGGCCGGAAACAGGAGGATAACCTTCGAGCCGGAGGAGAACGAGTTTGGTGTCGACGCCGCCATCGCCGGAGTAACCGCCCATGCCCGCGGTACCGACGACGCGGTGGCAGGGGATGATGACAGGGATGGGATTGCGGCCGCAGGCGGTGCCGACCGCCCGGGCGCTCGCCTTCAGGCGTCTGGAGATTTCGCCGTAGGTCAGCACCTGCCCGGCGGGAATCTCGCACATGATCTTCCACACGGCGCGGTGGAAAGCCGTGCCGTTGGGATTCAGGGGCAGGTCGAAATCTCCGCGTTTGCCGTCAAAGTAGTCCTCCAGCTGGCGGCGCGCTTCCACCAGCACCGGGGTTTCGTCCTGGTCGCGTCCCCAGCCCCAATCGAGCGCGACGATCTTTTCATCTTCGGCGCTGACGGTGAGGTCGCCGATGGGCGAATGCAGGGAAAGTTGCGGCATACACCCAGCGTAGCAGAGGCCGACGTCAAATGCTGCCTCGTGGACAGGTCATCGCTCAACCCCTACCCTGAAGCGTCTTTGGATGACTGGGAGGATCAGCCATGAAAGTCTCGATCGACGTGGAATGCAGCCCCGAGGAAGCCCGCGCCTTCTTTGGGCTGCCCGACGTACGCCCGCTCCAGGAAAACATGCTCGCCCAGATGCAGGCGCAGATGCAGAAGGTCGCCGCCAATATGGACCCCGAGACCGCCTTCAAGGCGCTGTTCCCGCTGCAAACCGAGAGCTTCACGGAAATGCAGAAAGCCTTCTGGGGCCAGTTCACGGGCAAATCCGACAAGTAGCGGCGTGAAACCCACCATCTTCGCGCTGGCGTCGGGGCAAGGCCGCGGCGGTGTCGCCGTCATCCGGCTGTCGGGGCCCGGCGCGGGCGAAGCCGTACACCGCCTGGCCGGCGCCGTACCGCCGCCGCGCCTGGCCACCCGCGCTACCTTGACCGATCCGCGCACGGCCGAGGTTCTCGATCACAGCCTGCTGTTATGGTTTCCCGCACCGCGCAGTTTCACCGGCGAGGACGTGGCTGAATTTCAAATCCACGGCGGGCGCGCGGTGATCGACAGTGTGCTGACGGCTCTCGGCGCCATTCCCGGCTTGCGTCCGGCGGACCCCGGCGAGTTCACGCGGCGCGCTTTTGAACACGGCAAGATGGATCTGACCCAGGCCGAAGCGCTGGCCGATCTGGTGGACGCCGAGACGGCGGCCCAGGCGCGCCAGGCCTTGCGCCAGATGGGCGGTGCCCTGAAAGAGCTTTACGACGGCTGGCGTACGCGGCTGGTGAAAGCGCTGGCGCATCTGGAAACCGTGATCGATTTTCCCGACGAAGATCTGCCGGCCGATGTGGCCGAGCGTCTCTGGGCGGAGGTCCTGCGTCTTGCGCAGGATGTCGAACGGCATCTCGACGACGGCGGCCGCGGCGAACGTATCCGCCAGGGCCTCGCTGTCGCCATCGTCGGCGCGCCCAATGCCGGCAAGTCGAGTTTGCTGAATGTGCTGGCTGGCCGCGACGCCGCCATCGTCACCGCCACGCCCGGAACCACGCGGGATGTGATCGAGGTGCACCTGAACCTCGCCGGTTTCGCGGTCACTCTGGCCGATACCGCCGGCTTGCGCGACAGCGCCGACGCCATCGAACAGGAAGGCATCCGCCGCGCCCGTCTCACCGCCGCCGCCGCCGATGTGAAGATCGCGGTATTCGACGGCACGCAAGGCGGCGATGCGCCGACCGCGGCGCTGGTGGACGCTGATACGGTGGTGGTGATCAACAAGGGTGATTTACTCGCCGCGCCGCCGGCGATGGTGGGGCATGTGATTTCAGGCCATGTGATCTCGGCCAGGACCGGCGCGGGCGTGACCGAGTTCCTGACCGCGCTGACGGAGAAAGTGAAAGCCAAGATCGGCGGCCAGGCGGCGGCCCCCCTGACCCGGGCCCGTCACCGCCGGGCGCTGGAGGAGTGCGCCAAAGCGTTGCGCGGCGCCCTGGCCGCGCCGCTACCGGAACTGGCGGCCGAGGATTTGCGTCTGGCAGCCCGGGCTCTGGGCCGGATCACCGGCCAGGTGGGTGTGGAAGAGGTGCTCGACGTGGTGTTCCGGGATTTCTGTATCGGCAAGTGATTGGCGGCCTGGGCGGTTTGGGGATATAAGGCCCGCCGAGATATCCACAGAGGATATCCACAGGGTCTTATGTCGATTTCCTCGCGATACGATGTGATCGTCGTCGGCGGCGGCCACGCCGGGACTGAAGCTGCGGCCGCTTCGGCCCGCTTCGGCGCCAAGACCCTGTTGATCACCCATAAGACCGAGACCATCGGTCAGATGTCCTGTAACCCCGCCATCGGCGGTTTGGCCAAGGGCCACCTGGTCCGCGAGATCGACGCCTTCGACGGCATCATGGGCCGGGCCATCGACCGGGGCGGAATCCAGTTCAAAGTCCTCAACCGCTCCAAGGGCCCCGCCGTCCGCGGACCCCGGGCCCAAGCCGACCGACGCTTCTATAAGCAAGCCGTTCAGGACCTCCTGGCCGAACAGGTCAACCTCACCATCCAGGCCGGCACCATCGAAGACCTGCTGTTCGATGGGTCTGGCCGCGTCTCCGGGGTGGTCACCGGCGCCGGCGAGCGCATCGCCTGCGGCGCCGTGGTGCTGACCACCGGCACCTTCCTGAGCGGCTTGATCCACCAGGGCGAAAAGCGCATCCCCGCCGGGCGCCTCGGCGAAGCGCCCGCCCTCGGACTATCTAATACGTTGAAATTAAAGGATTTTTTAGTTGGCCGGCTGAAGACCGGCACGCCGCCGCGGCTCGACGGCCGGACCATCGATTGGGCCAGCCTGGAGGTTCAGGAGGGCGACACTCCGCCGGAGCCGTTCTCTTTCCTGACAGACCGCATCACCACCCCTCAGGTCACCTGCGGCATTACTTATACGACTCCCGAGAGCCATGCCCTGATCCTGGCCAATAAGCACCGGGCACCGATGTACAACGGCCAGATCCAGAGCACCGGCCCCCGCTATTGCCCCTCCATCGAAGACAAGGTGGTGCGTTTCGCCGACCGCGACCGGCACCAGATCTTCCTGGAGCCCGAGGGCCTGGATGATCCCACCGTCTATCCCAACGGCATCTCCACCTCCCTGCCGGAGGACGTCCAGCTCCAGCTGCTCAAGACCATCCCCGGTCTGGAGCGGGCCGTCATGCTCCAGGGCGGCTATGCCATCGAGTATGACTTCGTCGATCCGCGGGAGCTGTGGCCGAGCCTGGAAACCAAGAAGGTCAAGGGTCTGTATTTCGCCGGCCAGATCAACGGTACCACCGGCTATGAGGAAGCGGCCGGCCAGGGCCTGCTGGCCGGGCTCAACGCCGCCCGGGCCGTTTCCGGCGCCGCCCCGGTCTCGGTCGACCGCGCCGAAGGCTATCTCGGCGTCATGGTTGACGACCTCACCACGCTTGGCACTGCCGAGCCCTACCGCATGTTCACCTCCCGGGCCGAATACCGGTTGCTGCTGCGGGCGGATAACGCCGATCTCCGCCTGACCCCGAAAGCCATGGCCGCCGGCTGTGTCGGCGCCGCGCGCCAGGCCCATTTCACCGCCAAGGCCGCGGCTTTGGCCGAAGCCCGGGCGGCTTACGGTGGACTCAAGGTGTCGCCGTCGGAATTGGCGGCCAAGGGTGTGCCGGTGAACCAGGACGGAGTCCGCCGCAGCGGGATCGAACTTCTGGCCCTGCCCGGCATGTCCATCGCCCGTCTCCGTGAGCTGTTCCCAGCCCTGCCGGCCCCCCGCGCCGATATCGCCGAGCAGCTGGAGATCGAAGGCCGCTATACCGGATATATAGAGCGTCAGACCGCCGACATTCACGCCTTCCGCAAGGACGAGGCTCTGATTCTCCCCGCCACCCTAGACTTCGCCCAGGTCGGGGGGCTTTCCACCGAAGTCCGGCTGAAACTCCAGGCCGCCCGGCCCGCCACCCTGGGCGCCGCCGCCCGTATCCCGGGGATCACCCCGGCGGCCCTGACCGCTCTGCTCCGCCATGTCCGCCGGAAGGATGCGGGAGATGTGGCCCGGTCCGCCTAGAAGGTGCGTTAACTTGTTTCACGTGAAACATATTAACGCCGCTGCGGCCAGGCTCGTTAACCTGTTTCACGTGAAACAAGTTAACGTCCTCCCAACTCTGTTAACCTGTTTCACGTGAAACAAGTTAACGCCGCCCCCTACGGCTCCGCCGATTTCCAGCGCGACCTGAAGGTTTCCTCCGAAACCCTCCAGCGCCTCGAAGCCTATGCCGCCCTGCTCCAGACCTGGAACAAAACCACCAACCTGGTGGGCCCGACGACGATCCCCGACCTGTGGTTCCGGCATATGCTGGACTCCGCCCAGCTTTATCCCTTCACCCAGGACAGCCCTAGTCTGGTGGACCTGGGCTCAGGCGCCGGCTTCCCGGGATTGGTCCTAGCCATCCTGGGCCAGCGCGACGTCCATCTGGTGGAATCCGATCAGAAGAAAATAGCCTTTCTCCGAGAAGCGGCCCGGGTTTCCCAGACCAAAGTCACCCTCCACGCCGCCCGGATCGAGTCCCTTCAGGGCCTCCCCGGCGCCCTGATCACGGCCCGGGCGCTCGCGCCGGTGGCCCAATTGCTGTCCCTGAGCGCCAAGATTGCGACACCCGAGACAAAATTTGTGTTCTTGAAGGGTCAAAATGTAGAGGTCGAATTGACCGAAGCCCACAAAATATGGAGAATGGAGGCGGAATCACACGTCAGCCGGACGGATTCGACGGGTCGTGTGGTGATTTTGCGAGAGGTATCGCCCCATGAGCGACGCTCCCCAGACCCAACTTCCCCCCGCTCAACTTCCTGAGCAAAACCGGGCTAAGTCGAAGCCCCGGGTCATTGCTATCTCCAACCAGAAGGGCGGAGTCGGCAAGACCACGACGGCGGTCAACCTGGCCACCGCCATGGCCGCGGTGAAGAAGCGGGTTCTGGTCATCGACCTGGATCCCCAGGGTAATGCCTCCACCAGCCTGGGCATCGACCAGAAGCACCGGCCGGTCACCACCTATCACCTGCTGACCGGCACCGGCTCGGTCGCCGCCGCCATTGTCCCCACCGGCATCCCGAACCTCAGCGTCATCCCCGCCGGCGTCGATCTGGCCGCGGCGGAACTGGAGCTGGTGGACCTGGACAACCGTCACGCCAGACTCAAAGAAGCCATTTTAAATCAATATGATAGCTGGGATTTTGTGCTCATCGACTGCCCCCCGTCCCTGGGTCTTTTGACCCTGAACGCGCTGGTGGCGGCGGATGCCGTCCTGGTGCCGTTGCAGGCAGAATTCCTGGCGCTGGAAGGGGTTAGCCAGCTGGTCCGCACCATCGAGCGGGTCAAGAAGGCCTTCAACCCGGCCCTGGAACTCCAGGGCATCGTCCTGACCATGGTCGACAAGCGCAATAATCTTTCCGAAGCGGTGGAAGGCGACGTGCGCGGCTATTTCGGCCCCAAGGTCTACGACACCACCATCCCCCGCAATGTCCGGATCTCCGAGGCGCCGTCCCACGGCAAGCCGGTCCTGATCTATGATCTTCACTCCAAGGGTTCGCGGGCTTACCTCGACCTGGCCGGCGAAGTGCTCAAGCGCGAACAAGGCCTGGCTGGCCTCGCCGCATGAACGCCGATACCCCGAAACGTAAAAACCTCGGCCGGGGCCTCGAGGCCCTGTTCGGGGAACAGGAAACCTCGTCCCCTCTGGGCGAAGGTGTGGCCGCGCCGGCGGGAGCAACCGCAAATAGAATTCCTGTAGAGTTTCTCTCACCATCGCCTTTACAGCCCCGGCGTCACTTTGACGAGTCGGCCCTCGCCGACCTCGCCGCCTCCGTCGCCGAAAAGGGCGTGCTGCAGCCGCTCCTGGTCCGGCCCGATTCGCAGAAACCCGGTCATTTCGAGATTATCGCCGGCGAGCGGCGCTGGCGCGCCGCGCAACGCGCCCAGGTCCACGAAGTCCCGGTGCTGGTGATCGAACTCACCGACGCCGAGACCCTCGAAGTCGCCCTGGTCGAAAATCTTCAGCGCCAGGATCTGTCGCCGATGGAAGAGGCGCGCGGCTATCAGCGCCTGATCGCCGAGTTCCAGCACACCCAAGACCAGGTCGCCAATGTGGTCGGCAAGGGCCGCACCGCCATCGCCAACGCGCTCAGGCTCCTCACCCTGCCCGACGCCGTGCAGGACATGATCGAGAAGGGGCAGCTCTCCATCGGCCAGGCGCGTCCGCTGATCGGGCGCAAAGACGCCGAAGAGATCGCGCGCATCGTGGTGAAAAAAGGATTGTCGGCGCGCCAGACCGAGCGCTTGTCCAAAAACTTCGGCGTCAGCAAGGCAACCCGCACCGGCGTTGCTATACTAGCCAAAGACGCCGACACCGCCGCTCTCGAACAGAGCCTCGCCCAGGCGACGGGCTACAACGTCACTATCAGCTTCAACGGCAAAGGCGGCGAGGTCACCATCGCCTATGCCACGCTCGAGCAGCTCGATGACATCGTCAAGCGTCTGTCCAACGGCCCGCGCAAAGTCGTGGCCGACGACGATACCGATGAGTTGCCGACGGAAGAAGGCATCAGCGGCAGCGATATCGGTCACGCCGAAGATATCCAGCCGATCCGCTGACCTAAATCTTGCTGACGCCGGTCCCCTTTTATTTCCTGCGCCACGGCGAGACCGATTGGAATCGCCGCCGCGTCATGCAGGGCCATCGCGACATCCCGCTCAACGCTTGCGGTATCGAACAAGCGCGCGAAGTGGCGCCGGCGGTGGCGAAGCTGCCCATCGTCACGGTGTGCTGCAGTACCCTGGGCCGCGCCAAGCAGACCGCCGAGATCGTCAACACGCGCGCCGCACCCCTGGTCATCATCGACGATCTCAAGGAATGCGGCTTCGGCGTCTACGAAGGCCAGGACGCCGGCGGCTCCTGGCGCGAAGGCTGGCGCAACGGTGACTCCATTCCCGGCGGAGAGTCCCTCGCCGACTACGCGGCGCGTCTCCTGCGCGGTTTCAACGCCGCGCTCACGCAGCCAGGCCCGGTGCTGATCGTCGGCCATGGCGGCAGCGTCTGGCCGCTAGAACGATTCGCCGGCATCGCCACGGGACTGCGCATCGCCAACTGCGCGCTGTTCAGATTCGATCCGCCGTCGTCGGATGACGCGCCCTGGACCTACACGACCCTGGCCGAACCCGCGAGCCCGAGTGTCGCGATTGGTGAGGCGCAGCCGTCGGCGTTTTAGCGCCGCGAACTCCGCGCCACATTGGCGAGCTGGATCAGGGCCCGCTCGATCACCGCGTCGGCCGGCATATCGGTGCTCTTGGCGGTCATCTCGGCGTCGTTGAGCAAGTCCAATGCGCGCGCCAGCAGCGGTTCGGTCCATTTGTTGACCTGGCCCACAAACCGCGTCTTGAACTTGAAGAACACCGGCGGGCGCAGGCTCATGAGCGCACCTTCCAGAGTCTTGCCCTCGGCCATGCGGCCGCGGGTTTCATGCAGGCGCAGCACATGGCGCGCCGCGGCGGTGAGGATGCTGATCGACGATGTGCCCTCGCTGGTGAGCCGCGCATAGACCCGCTGCACGGTGGCCTGGTCGCCGTCGCCGACAGCGTAGATCAAGTCGTCGAGGCCCATGGCGGCGGTGTCGCCGATACAGGCCAGCACGTCATCCTCGGTGACGGTCTTGGCGTCACCCATGTAGATCGCCAGCTTTTCCAGTTCGCGGCGGCTGAGTTCGCGGTCGCCGCCCAACCGGTCCGTGAGCCAGGACAACGCGTCGGGGGCGATGGTCAGCCCGGCGGCCCTCAGGCTTTCGCGGATGACCGCTTCCAGGGTCTGTTCGGTGTCGGCGTAACAGGGCAGCGCCGCCGCGCGTTCGGCTTTCTCGAAGGCCAGGCGCAGTTTGGAGCGCGGGCTCAAATCATCGGCGGTGATCAGCACCAGCGCTTCACCCACCGGCTCTTCGGCGAAAGCGGCGATGGCCTCGGCCACGGTATCGGTGGCGCCGCGGATGCGCACCACCCGCCGCCCGCCGGTGAAGGCGAGCGCCGCGGCTTCATCGCCGAGACGCGCGGGATCGTCACGCAAGGCTTCGGGCGCGATGTCGCTGATGCGGAACGGATCGTCGAGACCGCCGGCCACGGCTTTGGTCAGCGCGTTGAGCCGCTCGCGCACCAGGCCGGCGTCGGGGCCGTAGATCAGGATCGCGGCCAGGGCCGGGTCGGGCTTGGCGATGAACGCCTCGGCGCGTCCCGTAATCTTCATTTAGTGCGCGCCGGCCTGAGTCTTGGCGCGTTTGACGAAATACACCGCGAGGCGGGTCTTGATGGCCTGACCGGCTTCGCGGATGGCGCGTTCCTCGGCATCCGCTTGGGCGGTGACGGTGGCGTATTGGTCATCGAGGATGTTGTAGCTGACGGTGCTCTGCACCCGGTCGCCATAGACCCGCTGGCCGCCTTCGTTGAGGTAGAAACTCGCCGACAGGATGAAGTTGGCGCGCGACGCGGTGGCGTCCTTGCGCACGCCCAGTTCCTCGACCCGGGTGGTGAGGGCGACGTCGAGGTCGTATTGCGCCGCGCCTTCCTGGCCGCGCGGCTGCAACTGTTCGCGCAGCACCTGGCGCAGGCGCATGCCCTGGCGGTCGGGCAGCTGGCGGATGGACACATGCGCGAGTTCCGCCACCACGCCCGGTCCGCCGGCCACGCCGTTCTCGCCGTACAGCGGCGTGAAGCCGCAGCCCGCCAAAGAAAGGCCGAGAGCGGTGCCGGCGATCAGGGCGGCGAAGGCGGTGTTGCGTTTCATGCAGCCACGATATTGACGATCTTCTCGGGCACGACAATGACTTTGCGCGGCGGCTTGCCGTCCAGCAGCTTCTGCACCGCCGGCAGCGCCAGGGCCGCGGTTTCACAAGAGGCTTTGTCCGCGCCCTTGGCCACGGAGATGGTCCCGCGCAGCTTGCCGTTCACCTGCACCGCCAGGGTGACCACGTCGTCCTCCAACAGGGCGGGGTTGAATTCCGGCCAGGGGTTGGCGACCAATAATGTCGTGTAGCCCAGCAACTGCCAGACTTCTTCGGCGATATGCGGCGTGATGGGCGCCACCAGCCGCGTCACCACTTCGACGCCGTAACGATACACCGCGTCGCCGCCGGCGGCCTTGCGGTCGAGGTCGGCCAGGGCATTGGTCAGTTCGCGGATACGCGCCACCGCCGAGTTGAAACGGAACTTCTCCAGGTCGTCACCCACCGCGGCAATGGTGCGGTGGATCTGGCGATTCACCGCCGCCGGGCCCGGATCAAGCGTGGCCGGGACGGGACCGGTCTGGATCTGGCTCGCGGCCGTGGCCAGGCGCCACAGACGGTTCAGGTAGCGCCAGGCGCCTTCGATACCGGCGTCGGTCCATTCCAGGTCGCGTTCCGGCGGAGAGTCGGACAGCATGAACAGCCGCGCGGCGTCGGCGCCATAGGTCTCGATGATGGCCTGCGGATCGACGACGTTCTTCTTGGACTTGGACATTTTTTCAGAACGTCCAACCGTCACCGGCGCGCCGTCGGAGACACGCACCGTCGCGCCGGCCTCTTTGCGCACATCGCCCGGTTCCACCCAGGCGCCATCGGCGGCGCGGTAGGTCTCGTGGCACACCATGCCCTGGGTGAACATGCCGTCGAAGGGTTCGCGCAGATCGAAATAGCCGCAGTCGGACAGCGCGCGGGTGAAGAAGCGTGAATACAGCAGGTGCAGCACGGCGTGTTCGACGCCGCCGATATACTGGTCCACCGGCAGCCAGGCTTCGGCCTGTGCGCGGTCGAAGGCCTTGTCGGCCAGCCTCGGGCTGCAATAACGCGCGAAGTACCAGGACGATTCAAAGAAGGTATCGAAGGTATCGGTCTCGCGCTGCGCCGGGCCGGCGCAGGTCGGGCACTTGGTGTGCTTCCAGGTGGGATGGCGCGCCAGCGGATTGCCGGGGACGTCGAAGGTCACGTCTTCCGGCAAAGTCACCGGCAGGTCCTTGTCCGGCACCGGCACCGGGCCGCATTTCTCGCAGTGGATGATGGGGATCGGGCAGCCCCAGTAACGCTGGCGCGACACACCCCAGTCGCGCAGGCGGTATTGCACCGTGCCCTTGCCGCGGCCTTCGGCTTCCAGTTTTTGGATCGCCGCGCGCTTGGCCGGGTCCACCTTGAGACCGTTGAGGAAGCCGGAGTTCACGATCACGCCGTCGCCGGTATAGGCCTCGTTGCCGGCTTCCAGATTCTTCGTGAACGCCGCCGCGTCCTCACCTTGCCCTTTATCTTCTGGCGCGACCACGCATTTCACCGTCAGGCCGTATTTGCGCGCGAACTCCATGTCGCGTTCGTCATGGCCGGGGCAGCCGAAGATGGCGCCGGTGCCGTAAGCCATCAGCACGAAGTTGGCCACATACACCGGAACCGTCGCGCCCGCGATGAACGGATGCTCGGCCTTGAGGCCGGTGTCGAAGCCCAGTTTCTCGGCGGTCTCGATGGCGGCGGTCGAGGTGCCGACCTTGGCGCAATCGGCGATGAAGTCGGCGAGCGCGGCGTTGTGCTCGGCCAGTTTCACGGCCAGCGGATGCTGCGCGGCGATGGCGCAGAACGAGGCGCCGAACAAGGTGTCGGGCCGGGTGGTGAACACCTCGATGGACTGGCCGGTCGATTTGCCCGTGGACTCTTGGAGGGGCCACAGCACGCGCGCGCCTTCGGACTTTCCAATCCAATTGTGCTGCATAACGCGGACTTTTTCCGGCCAGCGGTCCAGGGTCTCGATGGCCGTCAGCAGTTCCTCGGCGTAATGGGTGATCTTCAGGAACCATTG
Organism: Rhodospirillaceae bacterium; assembly: GCA_041905795.1. GTDB lineage: Bacteria > Pseudomonadota > Alphaproteobacteria > Rhodospirillales > Rhodospirillaceae > SHVO01. The sequence continues at coordinate 135,397 of JAYRKL010000007.1, forward strand.
GCTCAGCTCGCGCTGTTCCACCGGTGCCCCGGAGCGCCAGCCCTTGCCGTCCACCACCTGTTCGTTGGCGAGCACCGTGTGCTCCACCGGATCCCAGTTCACCCACGACTTCTTGCGGTAGGCCAGGCCCGCTTTCAGGAAATCGGTGAACATCTTCTGTTCGTGTTTGTAGTATTCGGGCTCGCAGGTGGAGATCTCGCGCTTCCAGTCGTGCGAGAAGCCCAAGGGCGCCAGCTGGCCCTTCATCACGCCGATGTTCTGACGGGTCCATTTGCCCGGATGCACGCCGCGCTCCAGCGCCGCGTTCTCCGCCGGCAAACCAAAGGCGTCCCAGCCCATGGGGTAGAGCACGTTGAAACCCTTGGCGCGTTTGTAGCGCGCGACCACATCGCCCAGGGTGTAGTTGCGCACATGACCCATGTGGATGCGCCCCGACGGATAAGGGAACATCTCGAGCACGTAGTACTTGGGCTTGGTGGAAGACTCTTCCGCGGCGAAGACATTGCCCGCGGTCCAGGTCCGCTGCCACTTGGGCTCGGACTCGGCGAAATTATAACGCTCTTCAGGTGACGACATCGTTCATCTGCCTTGGTTGAGGCAGTCCACGATGATCAGTCCGGGCATGCCTCGAATGTGAGAAGCCGCGCCGTTCAGACTTGGCGGGCTAGTTATTTTCCGGAACGGCCCTAAGTCGCAGGTCGCGGGCGCGGGTCAGCACCGCGTTCTCGAACTCGGTGGACACTTCGGGGCCCACGGAGGCGTCGCGCCACTGGCCGCCGGCGTCGCGCTGCTGGCGGAAGACGGTGATCTTGAGGCCATCGGCGCGCAGGACGCGCGACAGGATGTAGACATTGACCTTGAAACGTTCGTCCGGCGCTTCGGGCGGCGCGTACCAGTCGGTCAGGATCACGCCGCCAAAGGGATCGGCCGAGGCCAGCGGCATGAAAGCGATGGTGTCGAGGGACGCGCGCCACAGGAAAGCGTTGATGGCGACGCTTTCGCCGTCCTTTTTGGAGCCGAACAGGGCGTTGCCGCCGCCGCCGCCGGTGAAGGAACCGTCGCTAGGGGCGGCGTCGCGGTCGCGCCCGCCCGAGGGCGCCGCCTGGTAGCTGCGGTCGGAGCCGCAGCCCACAAGCAGGGCAGCCGTCGCGGCAAAAGCCACAATTTTCAACGATACCAAGGCCTTAGCCGACATCTTGATCCGCTCCACAAGGGCATCCGAAGCGCGTCCAGGAAAAGTGGGCACCGGTTTTCCGGCCGGACACGCGACAAAATAACAAGGCCAAGCAGGGTTCGGGAGGGTCTCCCGGCCCGCACGGCGAGGGCGTTTATAACCAACTGAGAGGGTCTTCGGAAGACCCGGCGCGCGCGGCTCAACCCCTTTTAAGATAAGGCTTTCGGCGCAGGAAACCGTGTACGCCAACGTCAGCCGAACCGGCCCGTCACATAGGCCTCGGTGCGCGGGTCCGCGGGCTTGGTGAAGATGTCCTCGGTGCGGCTGAATTCCACCAGTTCGCCCATCAGCAGGAAGGCGGTGAAGTCCGAGACGCGGGCCGCCTGCTGCATGTTATGGGTGACGATGGCGATGGTGTACTGGGACTGGAGGCTGTCGATCAGCTCCTCGATCTTGGCGGTCGAGATGGGATCCAGGGCCGAAGCCGGTTCGTCGAGCAGCAGCACCGAGGGGCGTACGGCGATGGCGCGGGCGATGCACAGGCGCTGCTGCTGGCCGCCGGAGAGCGACAGGCCGCTCTGGTTCAGCTTTTCCTTCACTTCGTTCCAGAGGGCGGCGCCCTTCAAGGCTTCTTCCACCCGGCCTTCGATCTCGCTCTGGGACAGGCGCTCGTAGAGGCGCATGCCGAAGGCGACGTTGTCGAAGATCGACATCGGGAACGGCGTCGGGCGCTGGAACACCATGCCGATGCGCGCGCGCAAGAGGTTGATGTCCTGTTTCGGGGACAGGATGTCCTGGCCGTCCAGGAGCACGGCGCCTTCGGCGCGTTGGCCCGGGTACAGGTCGTACATGCGGTTGAGCACGCGCAAGAGCGTGGATTTGCCGCAACCCGACGGCCCGATGAAGGCGGTGACGCGCCGGTCGTAGATGGAGAGCGAGATGTCCTTCAGGGTCTTGTGGCTGCCGTAATAGAACGCGAGGTTCTTGATCGAGATCTTCTCGGTCAGGCTGGCGGGATCCATGGCGCGCGGGCTGGCTAGCGATATGCCGCGGAACTGGGTCGTGACGCCGGGGGCTTCCGAAGGACGATCCATGCTCATGCTCACTGCCGTGCCGATGACCGCGACGTCAAGAGACGGGCGGCGATGTTGAGGACAAGAATTGTAGCCGTGATGATCAATGCGCCGCCCCAGGCCAGCCTGCGCCAGTCCTCGTAGGGGCTTAAGGCGAACTGGAAGATCACCACCGGCAGGTTGGCCATGGGCGCGTTCATGTCGGCGCTCCAGAACTGGTTATTGAGCGCGGTGAACAGCAAGGGTGCGGTCTCGCCGCTGACGCGGGCGATGGAGAGCAGGATGCCGGTGACGATGCCCGACCGCGCCGCGCGGTAGACCACATGGCTCACCACCTGCCATTTCGGCGCGCCGAGGCCGGCGGCGGCTTCGCGAAGTGAGTCCGGCACCAGGTTCAGCATGTCCTCGGTGGTGCGCAGCACCACCGGGATGACGATCAGCGACAGGGCCACGGTGCCGGCCCAGGCCGAGAAATGGCCCATCGGCACCACCATCAGCTCATAGACGAACAGGCCGATGATGATGGACGGCGCCGACAGCAGGACGTCGTTGATAAAGCGGATCAGCGAGGCGAGAGGATTGCTCTTGCCGTATTCGGCGAGATAGGTGCCGGCGAGAATGCCGACCGGCGTGCCGAAGGCGATACCCAACAGGCTCATGACAAGACTGCCGTACATGGCATTGAGCAGGCCTCCCGCATTCCCCGGCGGCGGCGTGCTCTCGGTGAAAAGTTCGAGCGACAGCGAACTCACGCCGTTGACCACCAAGGTTCCGAGGATCGCCAGCAGCCAGAACAGGCCGATGAGCGCCGCGCCGCTGGATGCGGCCAGCGCCAGGCGGTTCTTCATCTTGCGGCGTTCGTACAAGGTCATGTGCGTTTGCCCGCGTTGCGCTGCATGCGGATCAGCATGAGCTTGGCGAAGGCCAGCACGGTGAAGGTGATCACGAACAGCAGGAGGCCGAGCGCCACCAGGGAGCTGGTGTAGATGTCTCCGACGGCTTCGGTGAATTCATTGGCGATGGAGGCCGAGATCGTGGTGCCGGGGGCCAGGATCGAGGGGCTGATGCGGTGGGCGTTGCCGATCACGAACGTGACCGCCATGGTTTCGCCCAGCGCGCGGCCCAGGCCCAGCATGATGCCGCCGACCAGGCCGACGCGGGTGTAGGGGATGACGATCTGCCACACCACTTCCCAGGTGGTGGCGCCCAGGCCGTAAGCGGATTCTTTCAGCAGCGCCGGCACGGTCTCAAAGACATCGCGGGTGACCGAGGTGATGAACGGCAGCACCATGATGCCGAGGATCAGCCCGGCGGTGAAAATGCCGATGCCGTAGGGCGGACCGCCGAAGAAATCCTTGAGGACCGGCACGTCGGCGAACAGGGCGATGATCCGCGGCTGGATGTTTCTTTGCAGGAACGGCGCCAGCACGAACAGGCCCCAGATGCCGTAGATGATGCTGGGGATACCGGCCAGAAGCTCGATGGCGATGCCGATGGGGCGCTTCAGCCACTCCGGCGCCAGTTCGGTGAGGAAGATGGCGATGCCGAAGCTCACCGGGATGCCGACGATCATGGCGATCGCCGACGTCATCAGCGTGCCGTAAATGGCGGCGCGCGCGCCGAAGATTTCGCGGACCGGATTCCAGCGTTCGGTGGTGAGGAAGTCGAAGCCGAATTTCCGGAGCGCCGGCAGCGCGCCGTCCACCAGCGACACGATCACGCCGCCCAGGATCAGCAGCACCAGCAGCGCGAAGCTCAAGGTCACATAGCGGAACGCGTTGTCCAGCCGGCGCTGTTTCTGGATGCGCGCGCCGATCTCGGGATGGATCCCGGAATGAAGCGCCATGGTTTCGGTGGGCTGGGTCATGAACGGGTCTGGAAGCGGAACAGGAAACGGGGAGAGGCGAACGCGCCTCTCCCCGGCAGGTCAGAGATGCTTATAGAGCCTTACTTGGCGGCTGCCCACGCGGCCTTGCCGTCGGCGCCTTTGATGTCGCCCCAGGTCTTTTCGACCATGGACACGACATTGGCGGGCATCGCTACATAGTCCAGTTCGTCGGCCATCTTACCGCCGTTCTTATAGGCCCAGGCGAAGAACTTGAGGGCGTCGCCCACGGCCGCGGCGTTCTGCGGCTGGCGATGCACCAGGATGAAGGACGCGCCGGTGATCGGCCAGCTGTCGGCGCCGGCCTGGTCGGTCAGCACCAGATAGTAACCCTTGGCGTTGGCCCAATCGGCGCCGGAGGCCGCCGCCTGGAACGCGGAGGCCTTCGGCTCCACGGTCTTGCCGTCCTTGTTGATCAGGTTGATGGTGGTCATCTTGTTCTGCTTGGCGAAGGCGTATTCGACGTAGCCGATGGCGCCGTCGGTCTGGGTGGTCATGCCGGCCACGCCTTCGTTGCCCTTGGCGCCGATGCCCGAGGGCCACTCCACCGAGGTGGCCGCGCCGATGTCGTCTTTGAAGGCCGGGCTCACCTGCGAGAGATAGGTGGTGAACAGGAAGTTGGTGCCCGAGCCGTCGGAGCGGTAGATCGCGGCGATGGCGGTGGACGGCAGCTTCACGTCCGGGTTCAGCTTGGCGATCCTGGGATCGTTCCACTTGCTGACCTTGCCCATGTAGATGTCGGCCAGGGTGGCGCCGTCGAGCTTCAACTCGCCGGGCTTCACGCCTTTGATATTGGCCACGGGCACCACGCCGCCCATGACCATGGGGAACTGGATGAGGCCGTTCTTGTCGAGGTCTTCGGGCTTCAGCGGCTGATCGCTGGCGCCGAAGGTGACGGTCTTGGCGGTGATCTGCTTGATGCCGCCGCCGGAACCGATGGACTGGTAGTTCAGACCGACGCCGGTTTCCTTCTTATAGGCGTCTGCCCATTTGGCGTAGATCGGATAGGGGAACGTGGCGCCCGCGCCCGAAATGTCGGCGGCCATGACGGCGCCGGCCAGGATTGAGCTGGACAGAGTCGCGGCCGTCGCCAGGGCCAAGACGCCGTAAGCGATCTTTTTCGTGAATTGGTACAAGCATCACCTCCTGGTTCCTGGGACCCGGAGCTTCCGGAATCCTGACGGCGGCGATGCTAAGAACCGGCGGCGACCGTAGTGTTACGGATATATGATAGATATATGACGTTCTTTGCCGCAGGCCGGCGGCGCAGGTCAGACAACAACTCTGGGTTTTGTGTCCCCAAAGCTTCATAAACCCTACATATTTCAGACTGGGGCCTAACTCCAAGCACTCCCACAGTTTTCTGCAAATCACGACACCAAAACACCCGGCACCGGCGGTTCCGGTTTCATAAAACCGTAACCGCAGTGTCACCAAAACCAGCGCATTGGCTGCCTAAGGTCCGCCGCGCCTTGCGCCCGAACTGTTGTTCCGGCAGCAGTTTCTGACGCCGAATCGCCCCGGAACCGCCCCGTCCCGCAACCGGACGCGGGTCAAAGGAGAAAGACATGAGACGCATTTATGTCGCCGCGGCGACACTGCCGATGATCCTGGCGCCGGTGGTGTCGGCGCCGGCCTCGGCTGCGGACAACACCGCGGCGCTCTCGCGCCAGATCGAGCAGCTCCAGGAACAGCTGCGCTCCCTGCAGCAGCAGCTCGATGCGCTCAAGGCCGCCAATGAAGCAGCCCGCGACGCGGTGGCGCGCGAGGCCAAGGAACGCATCGCCGCCACCAATGCCATCGCCAACGCGCCGGCGCCGCAAACGCCGAAGGTCACGGAATCCGCCACGCACCGTTTCACGCTGTCGAGCGCCGACGGCGCCTGGACCATCGCGCCCACCGGCCGCATCCATTTCGACATCGGCGGCTATCTCGATCAGAAACCCCAGGGCGCCACCGGCCTCGGCACCGATTCCGGCGGCCGTCTCACCAGCGGCCTCAATGTCCGGCGCGCGCGGCTCGGCGTCACCGGCAAGGCCATGAGCGATTTCACCTATTCGCTGATCATCGACGCCGGCGGCTCCACCGACAACGCCACGCTGCTGAACACCGCCAGCATCGGCTACACCGGTATCGCCAACACCGTCATCGAAGCCGGCTATATGTCCTCGTATTTCACCCTGGACGAGGCCACCAGCTCCAACGACATCCTGTTCCTGGAACGGGCATCGCCCACGGCGCTCATCGCCAACATCAATGTCGGCGATCCGCGCGCCAACCTCGGCTTCCGCACCTGGGGCCCGACCTGGTGGTTCGGCGCCTATCTGACGGGATCGAAACCCGGCGACGCCCACGCCCTCAGCCAGCGCACCTTGGGCGCTTACGCCCGCGCCACCTATCAGATCATCCAGAACAGCGACATGTCGCTGCATGTGGGCGGCGGCGTCGACCGCGTGTTCCGCGCGCCCAACGCCGGCGCCAACACGGCGGAATCCCTGACGCTTGCCAACCAGGCGGAACTGCGCATCGATCCCACCAACACCATCACCACCGGCGCGCTCGGCACCGGGGCCAATCCGGTGGACAAGGCGACCATGGCCGGCGCCGAAGTGGCCGGCACCTACGGCCAGTTCTATTGGCAAGGCGAATACTACCGGTACGACATCCACCGCCTGGGCCGCGCCGCGGCCAAGTTCGACGGCGCCTACGCGCAGGTCGCCTACACCATCGGCGGCAAGCACATCTACACCGTCGCCTGCGGCTGCTACAGCGGCGTCAATCCCACCACGCCGTTCAGCCCCACCAAGGGCGGCCCGGGCGCCCTCGAATTCGCGCTGCGCTACAGCTGGATCGATCTCACCGACCGGTACAACAGCAGCATCCCGCTGGCGTTGCAGCCCGACGCCGTCAACGGCGGCCGCCAGGCGGCGGTGACGGCGGGTCTGAACTGGTACTGGAACTCGAACATGCTGTGGAAGCTGAACTACATCCACACCAACCTGCATAAGGCCAATCCGCGCACCGGCGGCGGACCGGGGGTCGCGGCCGGGCTCGACATCGACGCCCTGGCGGTGCGCTGGCAGGTGATGTTCTAGACTCTGTTTCCGCTTCCTTGAATCGGAAACAGAGTCTAGGTCTTTGTTTGGTCGCATGTTGAGCGGCCGAACCGGTTTCCACTTCGGCCTAACATGCTCCAGGCGCGCCCAGCGGCCGCCAGCCCCGTTTGCCAAACCCCGCACATAGCATAAGGTGGCGCGGTCATTGGGGAATCACTCGCGCGCGATGAAACTGTCAGCCGCCCTGTTTCCGATCTGCGGCGCGATGCTGTGCGCTGAAACCGCCCAGGCCGCGGACGCCATCACCCTGACCCTGGGCGGGCGCATCAAGGAGTTCTTCTCGGTCGCCGACCAGGACCAGGCGCCGGCCGAGGACCTCGCCGCCGCCGCCATGTTCAATGACGTGCGCATCTCGGTGGAGGGCAAGACCGCTCTCGACAACGGCATCAGCATCCGCAGTTACGTGCGCGCTTTCGCCGTGGGCCGCGAGGCCGTCGACGTCGACGAGGCTTATGTCGACGTGGTCACCACCTTCGGGCGGCTGCGCATGGGCGAGAAGGCCGGCGTCAACGCCTCCACCATCGGCGATCCCATCCCCCAGGCATTTCTGACCGTGGACGACGAGCTGATCGGCGACGCGCTGAAAGCCCGCACCGGCCTCGTCTTGCGCGACGCCTTCACCTTCAAGCGCTTCACCGGCAACGCGCTGGGCGTGTCCTACCAGACGCCCGAGTTCCTTGGGCTGAAGGCCGGTGTCGCCTATCATCCCACCCCGACACCGGCCGTCGGCACCTTCGACCGCCGCTTCGGGCCCCATGACGCCATCGACGCCACCGTCGGCTATGAAGGCGACTTCACCGGCGGCACCTACCGCCTGGCCGGCGGCTACTTCCACCTTGCCTCGCGCACCGGCGCCATCACCGCGGCCAGGGACGGCGTCGAAGCCTGGAACATGTCGGCCGGCGCCACCTACGGCGGCTGGGAAATCGGCACCGGCTACATGCGTGTGACCCCGGAGAACGGCCTGACGGAGTCCGATTACATCGTCGGCTTGCTCTACGGCATCGGGCCGTTCCAGATCTCCGCCGACTACAGAGTGGCCAGCCGCAGGGCTTCGCTCGTGACCACGGCGCGCGAGCGCGCCGACCGCGGCACCCTGCAGGCGTCCTACAAGCTCGGGCCCGGCATCGTCGTCGGCCTTGGCGGCTTCCATGTGACGCAGCGCGACACCACCGGCACCGCCTGGGAGTCCGGCGGCGTCCTCAGCGGATTGAAGATCGGGTTCTAGCGTGGTCACCAAGGGCGCTCGGAAAAAAACCGCGAAGCGCCGCCCGCCGCTGGCGGAAGTCAGGATCGGCGGCGATATCGAGATCGCCACGCCGCTCCCGCCGGCGCGGAAAAAAAAGATCATCGGCTGGCGCGAATGGGCGCGGCTGCCGGACCTCGGCGTCGAACGCATCAAGGCCAAGATCGACACCGGCGCCCGGACCTCGGCGCTGCATGCCTTCCGCATCACGCCGTTCAGCAAATACGGCGCGGCCTATGTGCGCTTCGTGCTGCATCCCATCCAGCGCAAGAAGACACCCGAGGTGCCCTGCGTGGCGCTGGTGATCGACTACCGCAAGGTCACGGATTCAGGCGGACGGGCCGAAGAACGCTATGTCATCCGCACCACCCTCAAGATCGGCAAGAGCCGCTGGCCGGTGGAACTCACCCTCACCAACCGCGACCAGATGGGGTTCCGCATGCTGATCGGCCGCCAAGCTTTGCGGCGGCGGTATGTGGTCGACCCGAGCCGGTCATTCGTGGCCGGCAAACCGAAGAAGAAAAAGCGCCCCAAGAAATCCATGGGCAAAAGCGCATAAGCGGGAATGAACTGACAGCCGGGTGCGGACCCCGAAATCGCTCCCCTGTGCACGCGCCCGGGTTAAGTCCCCGGGTTAAGTCATTGTGACTGTTTGACATCCACCAGAAACAGGGTTTGCTTCGACTCCAACCCACCCGGTAAAATAACGTCCCTCAGCGGACCTCAAGAGCCGCCCGTTTCCATCCTCATCACCCGGTTCTTTTTCCACGTAAGGTTCAGGCGGCGGACATGAAGCTCGCGATGTTGGCGCGCAATGCCGGTCTCTATTCCCACAAGCGCATCGTCGCCGCCGCCAAGGCGCGCGGCCACGACATCGACGTCATCGATACCCTGCGCTGCTACATGAACATCGCCGCCCACCGGCCCGAGGTGCGCTACAAGGGCCGCAGCCTGGAAGGTTACGACGCGGTGATTCCGCGTATCGGCGCCTCGATCACGTTCTACGGCTCGGCGGTCTTGCGCCAGTTCGAGATGATGGGCGTCTATCCGCTCAATGAATCGGTGGCCATTTCCCGCTCGCGCGACAAACTGCGCTGCCTGCAACTCCTGTCGCGCAAAGGCATCGGCTTGCCGGTGACCGCTTTCGCCCACGCCACCAGCCAGGCCGATGACTTGATTGATATGGTCGGCGGCACGCCGGTGGTGATCAAACTGTTGGAAGGCACCCAGGGCATCGGCGTGGTACTCGCCGAAACCCGGTCCTCGGCCAAGTCCATGATCGAGGCCTTCGGCGGCGTCGAAGCCAACATCCTGGTCCAGGAATTCATCAAGGAAGCCGAGGGCAGCGATATCCGCGCCTTTGTCATCGGCGGGCGGGTGGTGGCAGCCATGCAGCGCACCGGGGCCCCGGACGATTTCCGCTCCAACCTGCACCGGGGCGGCAAGGCGCTGGCGGTCAAGGTGACCCCGGAAGAACGCTCGACGGCGGTCCGGGCCGCCAAGATCATGGGACTCAATGTCTGCGGCGTGGACATGCTGCGCTCCAACCACGGCCCGGTGGTCATGGAGGTCAACTCGACCCCCGGCCTGGAAGGCATCGAGATCGCCACCGGCGTGGATATCGCCGGCCAGATCATCGAATTCCTGGAAAAGAACGCGGCGCCGGGAAAGACCAAGACCAAGGGCGAGGGTTAGGGCATTTCAGGCCCGGCGACCCGGGGCCTGGGCCGGCAAAAGATCGAGTCGCCGCCGGGGAAACACGCGGAAAATTTGCCCGTCACAACCCTGTAACTGGCCGCAGGGCCAGGGCTTTTTTACAACAATTCAGGGCCGAAACGAGCCGATGTGTGGGGTTAATGTCACAATCGGTTCGATTCCAGGACCGGTCCGGCCCGGCTTATTGATTCCCCCAACCCGGGGTGCAATTTAGCCGACAGAGAGACTTAAGAGAGTTCCGCGTTTCCGAGTGATCATGCGCTTCGCCGTCCCATATCTTCGCTCAAGCCTCCGGGCCATTGCCGCCGTCACGGCTATGGTTGCCTGTGGCGTGGTTGCGAGCGGCGGGGCGGCTGCCGCCGAAACACCGGCGGTGCAGACCGCGCCTGCGGCGCCTGCCTCTTCCCTGTTCGTCAGTTCGGTCGACGCGTTGACCTTCGGGATCACGCCGGCCTACAGCCTGTTCGGCACGACGCTCCAGTCCTCCCCCGCCCGCGTGGGTGCGGGCGGTCTCGGCATCGCCGACGCCTTCAACGTCAGCAGCGAATTCAACACCGCCGTCAGCGGCGGCACCGTGGGCCTGTTCGGCGACGTGGCCGAGCGTCCTTCGCTGTTCGCGCTGACCCCGGCCACCGCCTGGAACATGGGCGGTTCGCTGGGTTACGCCGGCTTCTATCTGCGCGCCGGCGTGTCCGGCACCCCGCAGCTCGGTCCGTTCCAGCGGACCCAGGGTTGGCAGGCCGGCCTCGGTTTCGCCAGCGGCGGGTTCGACGTGCGCCTGATGTTCCTCACCGCCCAGACCGGCAACTTTTCCTCGGGCGAGACCGAGATGGACAGCCAGCGCTGGATGGTCGGCGGCATCTATCGCCTGAGTTCATCGCTGCGCCTGAACGCGGACGCGTTCTACGGCCTGCGTGACAGCCGCAACGGCACCTTCTTCACGCCGCAGCCGGCGGCCGGCACCCAGCCGCCCCAGGGCACCGGCGCCCGCGTCGGCGTCCAGCTGCGCTTCTAATTTCCTAAAGCGAAACCAATCCCCGCGACGCCCGCGAATCCGCGGCGTTTGAGTGCGCGCAAGGTCTTCGGGCCGACGCCGCCCAAGGCAACAACCGGTATGCGCACCGACCGGATCATCAGCGCGGCGCGCGTTGCGCCGAGAGCCTTACGATCCGGATGGCTGGCCGTGGGATTGATGGGCGACAACAAAGCGGCGTCGGCTTTCATCGCCCGCGCGCGCGCCAGCGACCTTGGCCCGTGCGCCGCCATGGTCAGCATCCGCCCGCGTTTGCGCCAGAGCCGAGCGCCGGGCGCCGGTGTCTGGTGCTGCGGCAGATGCAAGCCCGCGGCGCCGGTGGCCGCGGCCAGGCGCCAGTTTCCGGCGATCACCAGGAACAGGCCCAGCCGCCGGCAGGCTTGCGCCATCTTCATCGCCAGCGGCGTGCGGTCGCCGGCTCCGTAGTGCCGCAGGATCACCGCCGCGCCGCGCGGCAGGCGCGCCAGCACCGGCACCGGGTCCGCAAGGCGCGTCTCGTCGGTCATCCACCAGAGTCTCGGCAGCCTCATGCGCCTGTTATACACGCGAATTGCCAAGGGTATCGAACCCGGATAAGTCCAAGGCCATGACCGATGCTTCCATTCCCGGCGCACTGTCCGGTGTCCGCTCACGGATCGCCGCCGCCGCCAGATCCTGCGGCCGCGATCCCGCGTCGGTGCATCTGATCGCCGTCAGCAAAACCCACGGCGCCGATAAGATCGCGCCCGCCCTGGCCGCCGGCCAGCGCGACTTCGGCGAAAACCGGGTGCAGGAAGCCGAAGGCAAATGGCCCGATCTGAAAGCCGCGCATCCGGCGACATTGCATTTGATCGGGCCGCTGCAGACCAACAAGGTCCGTGACGCGGTCGCGCTGTTCGATGTGATCCACACCCTGGACCGCCCGCGCCTTGCCGAGAAACTCGCGGCGGAGATGCAGGCGCAAGACCGGCGCATCCCCTGCTTCGTGCAGGTGAACACTGGGCGCGAGGAACAGAAAGCCGGTGTCGACCCCGCCGATGCCGACGCCTTCGTCACGGCCTGCCGCGAGCGATGGCGCATTCCGGTGGCCGGGCTGATGTGCATCCCGCCGGTGAACGAGGAGCCGGCGCTGCATTTCGCGTTCCTGCGCGAAATCGCCAAACGCAACGGGCTCGCACAGCTCAGCATGGGCATGAGCGATGATTTCGAGATCGCCATCGCGCTGGGGGCCACGCATATCCGCGTCGGCAGCGCCATCTTCGGCGCGCGTGCCTAGAGCATTTTCCGATGAAGTGGATGCCGGTTCATCGCAGAAAATGCGACCAAACCAAAAAGACTAGAGCATGATCGCGATTCAATATGACTCGATCATGCTCTAGACTGTTTTGATTTCGATGATGCTGCCGGGATCCAGCGCGCGCAGGATGGCCACTAAGTATTCGCTCTTGATGGCGACGCAGCCGGCGGTGGCGCCGCCGTCCGGCGCCCGCACATGCAGGAACACGGCGCTGCCCAATCCCGGAATCACCGGATTGTCGTTGTGGCCCAGGACCACGATCAGGTCGTAGAGATTGTCTTCGCGCCACAGCTCCTCGTGGCTGGCCGCGAACGGCAGCTTGACCTGCTGATTGTATTTCGGATGCGCCATGTCGTCGCACCAGCCGTCATCCTTGGCGATGGCGGTCACGGGCAGCTTGGTGACGGGGAGTTGCAAGCGATCGGCGCGATATAACAGACGCCGCAACTGAAAGCGGCCCGTGGGCGTGGCGCCGTCGCCTTCGTGTTTGTCACGGCTGAGGCCGGAGCGCCCGACGCTGCACGGCACCGTCAGGCCCTCGCAGCGCAAGGTGCCGTGGATATTTCCGGGCTGGCCTTCAACGATGATGTCGATGCTCATGCACCAAAGTTTAGCGCTTTTGCGGGCCGAGCGGATGCTTTGTTCCGGCGCCCAGGGCCTCCACCGGTTTGGCTTCGGCCGGGCCCATGGCAGACGCGCGATTGAGCGGCAGGAAGCGCGGTTCCTTGGTCATGGATTTGAACCCGTCACCGGCCGGGGTCATCTTGGGACCCGGACGTAAGCCTTCCTTCAGCTCCTGATTCACCAGGGCGCCGAAACTGGCGTCGTTGAGGGTCTTCTCGGGCGCTTTGGCCCGGGGAAGGGGTGTCGCGGATGTGACGGGATCGACCGGCATGGACCGATCTTCCCGCGCCGGTCTTAAAGAAACTTTTAAGGCCGGCAGGAAGCTTTTACAGCAGGTGCCCGGACCGCTTGGCCTTGGTCTGGAGATAGGTCCAGTTGTGTTCATTGGACGGGAAGCTGTGCGGGACCCGTTCCGTCACCTCGACGCCGTGGCGCGCCAACGCGCCCACCTTGGCCGGATTGTTGGTGAGCAGCCGCACCTTGGCGAACCCCAGGGATTTCAGCATGCGCACGGCCGGCTGGTAGACACGTTCGTCGTCGTCGTAGCCCAACTGCTCGTTGGCATCGACGGTGTCGAAGCCTTTGTCCTGCAGGCCATAGGCGCGCAGCTTGTTGACTAGGCCGATGCCGCGTCCTTCCTGGGCGAGATACAGCAGGACGCCGCTGCCGTGTTTGGCCAGGGCGTCGACGGCGCCGCGCAATTGATCGCCGCAGTCGCAGCGCAAGGATCCCAGGAGATCGCCGGTCAGGCATTCGGAGTGCAGCCGCACCAATACCGGTTGCGATGCGTCCGGTTGGCCGACGATCACCGCGATATGTTCGGCGCCGCCGTCCTCGGGGCGGAAGGTGATGACGCGGGTGTCGCGGGCGCCGGCCAAGGGCACGCGGGCTTCGCTGACGGGTTTCAACGCACAGGCCGAACGGCTGTCGTACTGTTCGATGTCGGAGGTGGCGGCCACCACGCGATCGTGGGCCGCCGCCCAGGCCAGGGCGTCCTCGCCCAAAGGTGTCATGATCGCGGCCGGCAACAGCCGCGCGATCTTGGCCAGGCGGATGGCGGCGTTGGCCGGGCTGTAGTCGGCGACGGTGGCGGCGCTCACGCCCGCCGGCGGCAGGCTTTGGGATTCAGCCTGCGGATCGATCAGCGGGCGCAGGCGCTCGGGCGTCAGGTCGCCGGCGATGTTCAACTGCACCGCCCGGGCGGCAGGATCGGACAGGCCCAGGATCGACGCGCGCCGGCCGGTGACAATCAGCGATACCGGGCCGGGAAGCTCGCGGAATAGCGGCAACGGCCAGCCCGCGACGGTTTCCGCCGCGCGCACCAGGATGGCGCTCTTGTTTTGACCGGCGCTGGTTTGCGGCGCGGTGATCACCACCGCGCCGCCGCGGCGCAGGTCGGCGACCGCGCGCTCCACCGCTTCACGGGACCGGCTGTCGTCGGGAGCCGGAACGTCCTGTGGCCTTGCCTGGTGTGACATGTGCTGTGACATGGCGCTTATATAGCCCTGAGCCCTCCGGGTCGCCACGGGCGAAGATGTCGGCCAAGCCCGTAACCGGCGGGCACCCGTTTATTTAGAAGCTGTCAGCTTCCGCCAACCATCCTGAAAACCGTCATAATCGACAGTATATTATCACGAGATTGCCACGGTTTCCCGGCGCCTTGGTTAGGGGCGGGGCCCATAGAAGGAGATTGACGGTGTCCTCGACCCGCACCCTTTTGATTGTCGATGACGACGACCTGCTGCGCCGGGCCCTGGCCGAGCAGTTGATGGCCCAAGGCGAGTTCCAGGCGATCGATGAGGCCGCCGACGGCCTGTCGGCCCTGGCCAAATCCAAGGCCAAGGTGTTCGACATCATCCTGCTCGACATCGGCTTGCCCGACATGGACGGCCGCGACGTCTGCCGCCAGATGCGCGCGCAGGGCGTGCGCTCGCCGATTATCATGCTGACGGCGGCGGATTCCGACGACGACACCATCACCGGCCTCAACGCCGGCGCCAACGACTACGTCACCAAGCCGTTCCGCATGGCGGTGCTGCTGGCGCGGGTGCGCGCGCACCTCCGGCAGCACGACCAGTCCGACGACGCCATCTTCGCCATCGGTCCTTACAAGTTCCAGCCGGCGGCCAAGATGCTCATGACCAACGAGGGCCAGCGCAAGATCCGGCTCACCGAAAAGGAAGCCGCGATCCTCAAGTACCTCTACCGCGTCGGCAATAAAACGGTCTCGCGCGAGACTCTGCTGGGCGAAGTGTGGGGCTACAACGCCGGTGTCACCACCCATACGCTGGAAACCCACATCTACCGCCTGCGCCAGAAGATCGAAGCCGACCCCGCCCAGGTGCGCCTGTTGATCACCGAGCCGGGTGGATACCGCCTGAGCGCCTAATATGGGTTCACACGGCGCCCTTCATCTGACGCTGGTGCTGGCCCTCGTGATCGCGACGTTGTTCTGGCTGCGGCCCCGCTAAGGACCACACAAACAAAAACGCCGCCGTGAAAACTCACGGCGGCGTTTTGCATTTCGGTCTCTCGTAAACGCTACTCGCGCTTGGAGATATTGCCGAGAAGCTCGAGCACATTGCGGCGCAGGTCCGCGTTGTGCAGGCGCCAGTAGGCGCGCACGAGTTCCAGGGTTTCGGTGCGCTGCATCGGGTCGGCGTCCGGGCCCAGGGCTTCCTCTTCCGCCGCCGTCTCGCCGCTGCGGGCGGCGGGCGTGGTGCGGTCGCCGGTGGTCTCCGGTCCGATGTCCTCGAAGAAATAGGCGATCGGGCAATTCAGCACGCGAGAGATGTCGAACAGCCGGCTCGCGCTGACGCGGTTATGGCCGCTCTCGTATTTCTGCACCTGCTGGAAGGTCACGCCGATATCGCCGGCCAACTGCTCCTGGCTGATATGGAGCAGGGTCCGCCGCAGCTTGATCCGCTTGCCGACATGGATGTCGATCGGGTCCGGGCCGCCGCCGCGTGTGCCGGGCTGGCGGCCTCTACCGCGGGCTTTCATTGATACGACTGTCAACTCTATTACCCATTTTTGTGTGTTGTTGTAATTTAGTGTCAGTAGGGAATCTATGTTGCGACGGTGGGCAACATTTGCAGCGAGTCTAGTCCAAAACACCCGTTTTGTCGCGCGAACAAGCCTAATCTAACAGCTTAGTGATGCAAGCAAGCGACGGTTACCCGAGATGATTGCGCAAGTCGTTGCGACCGCAACCGCTTCCATGGGCTCGGCGCCAACCGTCCCGCATAGGTCTCACGGCACCATAGACAATCACTCAACCGTGCCAAGAATAAGGCAATCGCGACGCGGGGGATTTGATCTGGCTCAATATCGTTTCGCGGCCCGCTTGCTACCAGCTAACGGCCAGCTTTCGGCCCCCGCCGCCGGCTCATCGACAAACGCCCTGAAATCACACGAGGAATGAGAACGCCCATGTCCGCCTACGACAACAACAACATCTTCGCGAAGGTGCTGCGGGGCGAGATCCCCTGCACCAAGGTCTATGAGGACGACCACACCCTGGCTTTCGAGGACATCCATCCGCAGGCGCCGGTGCATACCCTGGTGATCCCCAAGGGCAAATATGCCTCCATGCGCGACTTCGCCGCCAAAGGCAGCGATGCCGAACTCGCCGCCTTCGTGCGCGCGGTCGGCAAGGTGGCGACGCTCAAGGAGCTGGACGACCAGGGCTTCCGCATCATCATCAACACCGGTGTCGACGGCGGCCAGGAAGTGCCGCACCTGCATGTCCATGTGTTCGGCGGGCGCCGTCTGGGCCGCATGCTGGCGCAGAACTGAAAAACGGAAAATAAAACCCCAGACTCTGTTTCCTTGAATCGGAAACAGAGTCTAGGTCTTTGTTTGGTCGCATGTTGAGCGGCCGAACCGGTTTCCACTTCGGCCTAACATGCTCTAGGCCCCACGCCGTCGCGACGCACACGTCTACGCGCCGCCGAGCGTGCGGCCGGGTATCACGCGGCGATAGGACAAGGCTTCGGCGATGTGGCCGCGTTTCACCGCGGTCTTGCCGTCAAGGTCGGCGATGGTGCGCGCCACGCGCAGGATGCGGTGATAGCCGCGCGCCGACAGGCGCAGTCTTTCCGCGGCGCCGGTGAGCAAGGCGCGGCCCTCGTCGTCGGGCGCCGCCACCCGCTCCAGCAATTCGCCGTCGGCCTCCGCATTGCTCGCCGGTCCCTCGGCGCCGTAGCGGTCCTTCTGGACGGCGTGCGCGGTCAGGACCCGCGCCGCCACGGCGGCGGAGTCCTCGCGCGGCGGCGGCAAGGACATATCCAACGGATCGACCGCGGCCACGTCCACATGCAGATCGATACGGTCGAACAGGGGGCCTGAGATCTTGCTCTGGTAATCTGCCGCGCATTTCGGCGCCTTGCCGCAGGCCAGCTGCGGGTCGTCCAAGTAGCCGCAGCGGCAGGGGTTCATGGCCGCCACCAGCTGGAACCGCGCCGGGAAGCTGACGTGACTGTTGGCGCGCGCCACCGTCACCTTGCCGGTCTCCAAGGGCTGGCGCAGAGCCTCGAGCGACTGGCGCGAGAACTCCGGCAGTTCGTCGAGGAACAGCACGCCGCGATGGGCCAGCGAGATCTCGCCGGGCCGTACGCGCACGCCGCCGCCCACCAGGGACGCGGTCGATGCCGAATGATGCGGATCGCGGAACGGTCGCCGCCGCAGGATCGCGCCGTCCTCCAGGTGTCCCGCCACCGAGTGGATCATGCTCACTTCCAGGGCTTCGGCCGCGGTCATGGGCGGCAGCAATCCCGGGATGCGGCTCGCCAGCATCGACTTGCCGGCGCCCGGCGGTCCGACGAGAAGCAGGTTGTGACGTCCGGCCGCGGCCACTTCGGCGGCGCGCTTGGCGGTCTCCTGGCCTTTGATGTCGCGCAGGTCGGCGAAGGCCGCGTCATCCTTGGGCATGGCCGGCGCCGGCGGCGACAGGACGCCGGCGCCTTTGAAGTGATTGATCAGTTCCAGGAGCGTGCGCGGGGCCAGCACATCGGCGTTGCCGGCCCAGGCCGCTTCGCCGCCCTGGGCGCCGGGACAGATGAGGCCGCGGCCGGCGGCATTGGCGCCGATGGCTGCCGCCAGCACGCCGCTCACCGGCGCGAGGGAGCCGTCGAGGCCCAGTTCTCCCAGCGCCACATAGCGTTCGAGTTCTTCCACCGGAAGCACAGCCATGGCCGCCAGCAGGCCGAGGGCGATGGGCAGGTCGAAGTGGCTGCCTTCCTTCTGCACGTCGGCGGGCGCCAGGTTGACGGTGATGCGTTTGGCCGGAAGCGCCAAGCCGATGGCGTTCAAGGCCGCGCGCACGCGCTCGCGCGATTCCGCGACGGCTTTGTCAGGCAGCCCGACGATGGTGAAGGTGGGAAGCCCGCCGGCGATGGCCACCTGGACCTCGATCGGCGCCACATCGATGCCGACAAAAGCGACGGTATTGATATGCGCGACCATGGCCCCCGCAGCATGTTGGATCGAAGGGAAAGCCGGTTCGGCCGCGAACATGCGGCCAAGCAAGAATCTCCCCCGGGGATTGACCTAGCATATCGGCGGCGAGTCTTTAAGCGCGCGGTACGCCGGCCGGGAAGCCGGTCCTCTGCGGCGACGGCATGGTGATCTTGGCCTGGTCGAAAGCCATCTTCACCGCGCGGTTCACGTCCAGCTGCACCTGGCCGAAGTCACCAGTGCTCATCCAGAAGCCGGCAACGATGACCACGCCGTCCACGGTCATGGACTGGACGCCGATCACCGGCGCCGGCTGCTTCTGGATGCGGGCGTCGTTCTCCAGCGCCGTTCTGACCAGGCCGATGACGGTATCGGCGCTGTCGGCATAGGAGATCAGGAACTTAAGCTCCGCGCGCCGGTGAGCGTTGGCGGAGAAGTTCTTGATCTCCTTGCTCCAGATGAGCCCGTTGGGCACCAGGATATGGACATTGTCGGCGGTGTCGATCTCGGTGACGAACAGGGTGATGGCGCGCACGGTTCCTGAAATGCCCGCGGCTTCGATGGTGTCGCCGATGCGGAACGGGCGGAAGATGATCAGCATCACGCCCGAGGCCACATGGTTCAAGGTGCCCTGCAAGGCCAAACCAATGGCGAGGCCGGTGGCGCCCAGGACGGCGACGAAGCTGGTGGTCTCGACCCCGAAGCTGGAGAGCACGGCGATGATCGTGAAGGAGATCGCAGCGTAGCGCGCCACCGAGGCCAGGAAAGTGAAGATGGTGATGTCGATGCGCTTGGATTCGCGGCCGGCGCGCAGGATGGCTTTCTGCAAGACGCCGGCGGCGATCCAGCCGACGATCAGGATGACGATGGCACCCACCGCCTTGAGGCCGTAAGCCGTCCCGACCGTGAGCGCGGTGTCGACGGCGCCGGAGATATGGCTTTCCAGCTTGGCCGGATTCTGCACCAGTCTTTCAAGATCGAGGGCGTCGGCCATGGGCGGGGGTCTACCTCAAACGTTTCGCTTCAGGCGTTTCTCGATGGCGTCCCAGACATCCGCTTCCAGGGTGACGCCGTTGAAGCGGTTGATCTCCTGGATGCCGGTGGGTGACGTCACGTTGATCTCGGTCAGGTAGTCGCCGATGACGTCGATGCCGACGAACAGCAAGCCGCGCTCGCTCAAGGCCGGGCCGATCTGCGCGCAGATGTCCTGTTCCCGCCGGGTGAGCGCGGCCTTCTCGGGCTTGCCGCCGACATGCATGTTGGAGCGCGCCTCGCCGGCCGCCGGCACGCGGTTGATGGCGCCCACCGGCTTGCCGTCCACCAGGACGATGCGCTTGTCGCCCAGACGCACCTCGGGGACATAGCGCTGCACCATCACCGGCTCGCGCCAGGTGGTGGTGAACAGCTCCAGGAGCGACGCCAGGTTCTCATCGTCGGGGCGGATGTGGAACACGCCGGCGCCGCCGTTGCCGTAGATCGGTTTGACGATGATGTCGTTGTGGGCGCGGCGGAAGGCTTTGACCTCTTCGACGTCGGCGGTGATCAGGGTCGGCGGCATCACGCCGTCGAAGTGGGTGACGAACAATTTTTCCGGCGCATTGCGCACATGGGCGGGATCGTTGACCACCAGAGTCTTCGGGTGGATGTGTTCGAGGATATGGGTGGCGGTGATATAGGCCATGTCGAAGGGCGGGTCCTGGCGCATGAGCACCACGTCCATCTCCGCCAGGTCGACCACTTGTTCCTCGCCCAGGTCGTAGTGCCGGCCGAGTTCGCGGCGCACCTTCAGCGCGCGGCCGCGGGCGGTGACCTTGCCTTCGTTCAAGGTCAGCTTGCGCGGCAGGTAATGGAACAGCTCGTAGCCGCGCTTCTGGGCTTCCAGCGCCAGGACAAAGGTCGAGTCCGCGTTAATGTTGACGGACTCGATCGGGTCCATCTGGATGGCGACTTTCAAGGTCATTTGGGGAGCCCCTTATTGAACCCGCACTCTAATAAAGCTTGTGGGGTTTGCCAGAGGCAAAACCCACTTCAGTGAAGGCGCTCGCGCAACTCTTTCACCACATCGGCGATCTTGCGCCGGTCAGGGCCGTCGGGGGTCCTGGCGACAAAGGCTTCAAAGGACTCGACGGCATGTTTGAGGTGCCCGAGGCGCATATGCATCACCCCGGCCTCCCGCCAGAAGGAACCGTTGGCCGGGTCCAGGGTTTGCAGGGAGTCCAGGGCTTCCAGGGCGCCGGCCACCTCGTTCTGCTCCAGGCGCCGGGTTTTGACGTTGTTCTGCAGGCGGATCAGGATCTCGCGGTTGGTCACCGGCTGATAGTGGCTCGCGTCCAGTTCTTCGGCCGCGCCCCGCACCACCTTGAGCAATTCGCGCAACGCCCGGATCTCCAGCGAGCGGCCGTTGTAGAACGGGTCGACGATCACCCGCTGGCCGTCGCTGCTTTCCAGGCGGATCAGGAAATGGCCGGGGAAATTGAGCCCCGCCGCGCTCCAGCCCTGGGCCCGCGCCGCGAACAGATAGAGGATGCCCAAAGACACCGGCAGGCCTTTGCGGCGCTCGATCACGCGCATGAAGTTGGCGTTGTCGAGGTCGTTGTAGGTTTCCTCGTCGCCGGTGTAGCGGAACTCTTCGGCCAGAACCCGGCGCAAGGTTTCGGCCATGTCCTCGGGCGCCGCGTCGGCGCCCAGGCCCTGCTCGTCGGCGGCGTCGCGCACCGCTTTCGCCAGCGCCTTGAGATGATCGCGATAGACCTTGAGGTCGGCGGCGGGATGATCGAAGGACGCGAGCACCAGCGCGGCCTCGGCCAGATCGATGTCCTCGTCGCCCTGCGCGGCGATCTCGCGCAGGGCCGCCTTGCTTCGCTCCGCCGCCGCCAAGGAGACGCTCCGGTTACAGATTTGCCTTGGATTATCTAGCGCACTTCGCGCGCGCTTCCAACATCAGGGACGCCAGGCGTCAATGATGTGCTGCGGCCAGAGGCCCCGGCCCAGGCTCATGACATCGAAGCGTATGTCAAAATCCGCGCAGGCAGGGTTGCGTTCAATGAAGACCTGTGCCGCGCGCGCGATCCGTGCGCGTTGCGCCGCCGTGACGGACTCTCTCGCGGTGTCGTGATCGGCGCGGGCTTTTACCTCGATGAAAGCCACGGTGCGCCCGCGTTTGGCGACAATATCGATTTCACCCAGGCCGGTGCCGGCTCCCGCTTTCAGGCGATGGGCGAGGATGCGCCAGCCGGTCAGGCGCAGGATCGAGAGGCAGAGGAACTCCGCGATCCTTCCGCGCCGCTCCGCGGCGACCCGCCCCCGCCGCTCTGCCTGCTGCTTGGCGCTCACGTGTCCTTGGCCAGTTCCAGGGCGCGGCTGTAGATGGCGCGGCGCGGCTGGTTCAGCTGTTCCGCCACCAGGGCGGCGGCGTCGCGCAAGGACAGTTTCTCCATGGCCTGGCGCAAGGCGGCATCGATGTCGTCGGCGCTGATCTCGGCGACAACGTTCGGCGCGCCCGCCACCACGATCACGGCTTCGCCTTTGGGTGTGGGCTCCTCAGCGTAGGCCACCGCGAGATCGGCGAGCGATCCGCGCCGCACCTCTTCGTGAAGCTTGGTGAGTTCGCGGCAGACGGCGGCGTCGCGTGCGCCCAGACCGGCGTGAAGATCGGCCAGGGTCTCGGCGATGCGCTGGGTGGATTCATAGAACACCAAGGTTGCCGCCAGGCCGCGCACTTCGGCGATGGCGTCCTGTCGCGCCTTGGCGCGATTGGGCAGGAAGCCGGCGAACAGGATGCGGTCGGTGGGGATGCCGGCGGTCACCGCGGCGGCCAACATCGCCGACGGGCCGGGGATCGGCACGACGCTGTGGCCGGCGTCGGCGCAGGCGCGCACCAGCTTGTAACCGGGATCGGAGATCAGCGGCGTGCCCGCGTCGCTCACCAGCGCCACGGCGGCGCCTTCGGCGATGCGCGCCAGCAGGGCAGGCCGCGCCCGGTCGGCGTTATGGTCGTGATAGGGCGTCAGCGGCGTCGGGATGTCGAAATGCAGCTTCAGGCCCCCGGTGACGCGGGTGTCCTCGCAGGCGATCAGGTCGGCGTCCCGCAAGGTCCGCGCCGCCCGCGCGGTCATGTCGCCGAGGTTGCCGATGGGCGTCGCCACCACATACAGGCCGGGGGCTAATTTGCCTTTGAGGGCGTTGGTTGCCGAACCGGTTGCCTTGGGGCCGCCCGATTTACTTGCGACGCTCGCGCCTGTAGGTTCGCCGCCACGCTTACCCCCGCTGTCAGAGGTGCCCCTTGGGCCTCGTTTTCCCCCGGCTTTCATGGCTCAAAACGGTCCTGGTTTCGGCGTCGGTGGTGGCGTCGCTCACCCTCGCGGGATGCGCGTCGAAAGGTGTAGCACCGCGTGCGCCTCAGCCCCAGCGGCAAGCTGTCGTTAAGCCGCCGGTCTCGACCCAACCGCAATCCACCTTGCAGCCGCCGCCCGCCGCGGCGCGCGCGGTCCTGCCGCCGAACCAGCTGATCCCCGGCCTCGGCGCGCAAAGCCAGGCCCAGGGTCAAGCGGGCCGGCCCGACGCCGGCGGCCTGGTGCGCGTCGGCCTGTTGGTGCCGCTCAGCGGTCCGTCGGCGGCCATCGGCCAGGCGCTGCTCAACGCCGCCGAGATGGCGCTGTTCGATGTCGGCGACGAACACCTGGTGATGCAGGTCTATGACAGCCAGGGCACGCCCGAAGGCGCCGCGCAGGCCGCGCAAAAGGCCATCAGCCACGGCGCGCAGTTGCTGCTGGGGCCGCTGTTCTCGGCGGAAGCCAAGGCCGCCGCCGGCCCCGCCGCCGCCGCGGGCGTCAACCTGGTCGCCTTCTCCACCGACCCCGCCATCGCCGGTCCCAATACGTTTGTGATCGGCTTCCTGGTGCAGGAACAGGTGCGCCAGATCGTGGCCTATGCGCGCAGCCAAGGGCTTTCCAAATTCGCCGTGCTGGCGCCCAACTCGGCCTATGGCCAGGCGGTGGTGGAGGCGCTGCAGCGTTATGTGCCGGCGCGCGGCGCCAAGGTCACGCAAGTGTCCTTCTACGATCCCGACGGCAAGGATCTCACGGAAGTGGTGCGCTCGCTGGCGTCCTTCGACCAGCGCAAGAAAACCCTCGAACAGCAGAAAGCCGAGCTGGTCGGCAAGACCGACGAGATTTCCCAAATGGCGCTGAAGCGCCTGGAGCGCCTGGAAACCGTGGGTGAAGTGGGTTTCGACACCATCCTGTTGCCGGAACAGGGCACGCGCCTCACCCAGGCCGCATCCTTGCTGTCGTTCTATGACATCGATCCCGGCCGCGTGCAGTTGCTGGGGACCCTGTTGTGGGATTCGCCCGGCCTGGGCCGTGAGCCGGTGATGGTGGGCGGCGTCTATCCGGCGCCGCCGCCGGAGGCCAACCGCCAATTCTTCGCCCGCTACCGCGAACTCTATGGCCGCGCCGCGCCGACCATCGCCAGTCATGGCTACGATGCTTTGGCTCTGGCGGCGATCCTGGCGCGCAGCGGCGAGCCGGCGCCGTTCTCGGCCCAGGCGCTGATGTCGCCGTCGGGCTTCGCCGGCGTGGACGGGATTTTCCGCTTCATGCCCGATGGCCTGTCCCAGCGGGGCTTTGCCATCATGCAGGTGACCAAGACCGGCAGCGCCGTGGCGCAACCGGCGCCCACGGCGTTCGACGCGCCCGCTACCAATTAAACTTATTCCGCCGGCTTGGCGGGATAGATGCTCTTCGCCAACGAATCTTTCACGTTGGTGGCGGCGCGCAGCTGGTTGCGCTGGATGATGGCCTGTGGGTTGTCGTTGCCGACGCCGTAGACCGCCGCGTTCCAGTCCTTGCGCGGACGGATGACCGCGCCTTCCAGGCTGCCGCCGGCGAATAGGCCGGAGCTTTTGGAATAGGCGACGATGTCCTGGCCGACATGCGTCGTGGTGGCGGCTTCGGCGCCGGCACCGATGGTGCCGATGCTCATGCCGACATTGGCACCCAGTTTGAACTCGTCGTTCAGCACCGCCGACAGGCCCTTCTCGGTCAGGATCATGAACACGATCTCGTCCGACTTCATGCCGATCTGCAAGCCGATGGAGCCCGCGGTCATGCGGTAGAAGGCGGGATCGCCGAAGCCAGAGCCATCGGGCAGGCGCTGCAGCAGCACGCCGTCGCCGTAGGCGCCGCCCAGCACGAAACTGGCCTTGTTGTAGGACGGGATGATCAGCACGCCCTTGGCGCGGGCCAGGAGGTCGTCCATGTCGCTGGACTTCTTCAACTCCTGGCGCACGCGGTCGACGGTGATCGAGGACTCGTCCAGCACGTGGCGGGCGTCGAGCACGTCATCGGCGCGGGCGGGGGCCGCTGCTGCGGCGCCCAGCGCGAGAATCCCGGCAGCCGCCGCGCGGCGGGACATGAGGTTGGTCATGGTGTGTGTCTCCAAAACGCTGGGCGAGAAACTCGCCCAACAATAGGCCGGAACTATGGCGGAGGGGTTAAAGACCCCGGCGCGTGCCGGACACGCGACCGAACGACAGGCCGTTAACCGGCATTAAGCAGTAATCCCCGTTTGCGGGCAATGTGAAAGGTCCACTGGAAGACGGCAATTCCGAGCGCCAGGTAAACCAGGTCCAGGACAAAGCCCTGCCAGAGGTAGTCGGTGCGCACCACGCCCTCGAGCACGATGGCGCGCATGCCCTCGAACACATAGGCGCTGGGCAGGGCCCAGGCCACCGGCTGCAGCCAGCCGGGAAGTGCTGCGATCGGATAATAGACGCCGGCGATGGGCATGATGGCGAACATGGCGGCCCAGGCAAAAGCTTCCGCCGCGAGGCCCCAGCGGATCAGGATCGCCATGATGAACATACCGAAGGCCCAGCCGAACATGGACAGGAGCAGGTAGAAGGCGATCAGCGGCGCGCCCAGGTCGAAGATGGAATAGCCGAACAGCGGCACCAGCCCGAGGATCGCCGGCAGCAGGCTGACGACGGTGCGCACCAGGCTGGTGACCATGCAGCCGATCAGAAGCTCATGGGGCCGCAACGGGCTGATGAACAGGTGCCCAAGATTGCGCGAGAAGAACTCTTCGACAAAGGTGACGGTCATGCCGAGGTTGGAGCGGATCAGGATCTCCCACAGCACCACCGCGCCGAGGAACAGGCCGGCGGCCTGGGTGATGCCGAAGGTATTGCTGCGCAGATAGACCGTGATGAAGCCCCATACGGCGAGATTCATGAACGGCCAGTAGATCAGCTCGACGATCCGCATGGGCGAGCGCCGCAGCAGGTAGAGGTAGCGCAAGGCCATCGCATAGATGCGTGTGAAGTTCATTTGCCCGCCTCCTCGCCGCCGCGGGCGATATGCAGGAACACTTCCTCGAGGCTATCGCGGCCGTATTTCTGGATGAGATCCTTAGGTGCGCCGCGGTCGTGGATCTTGCCGGCCTTCATCATCAGGAGTTCGTCGCACATGCGCTCGACCTCCAGCATGTTATGCGAGGCGAAGAAGATGGCCGCGCCGCTGGTGCGGGCATAGTCCGACAGCACGCCGCGCACCCAGTCGCCGGTGTCTGGATCGAGGGACGCGGTGGGCTCATCCAGCACCAGCACCTTGGGCGCATTGATGAGCGCCTTGGCCAGAGCCACACGGGTTTTCTGTCCCGCGGACAATTCGCGCACCCGGCGCTTCAGGACCTCGTTCAACTGCAAAAGCCCGGCGAGTTCTTCGATGCGCGCGTTCAAAGCCTTCACGCCATAGAGCCGGCCGTAAACTTTCAGGTTCTCCGTGACCGTCAACTCGCCCGGCAAATCCACATAAGGCGAGGAGAAGTTCATGAACGGCAGCGCCTGGAACCGTTCGCTGGCCATGTTGTGGCCCAGCACGCGCGCTTCGCCCGCGGTCGGCAGCAACAGGCCGAGCAGCATGGCGATGGTGGTGGTCTTGCCGGCGCCGTTGCCGCCCAAGAGTGCGACGATGCCGCCCTGCGGCACGGTGAACGAGATTCCGTTCACGGCCGGGACGTCCTCGAAATGTTTGGTCAGCCCGCGCGCTTCGATGGCCGGGACGGCGTCTTCAGACATCAAAGCCGCGTGCGTACCAGGCCGTCGATATAGCGGCCCTGGAACAAGGTGATACCCAGCTGCTGGCCGACCTTGACGCAGGCTTCGGAGTCGCAGCGCGCGAGGATGGTGCGGCCTTTCTTGCGCTCGCGGATCAGGTCTTTCAGGTCCTTGCCCATCTCGGAACCCGCATAAGCGGCCATTTCCTGGCTCCAGCCGAGTTTGGCGTAGGCGACGCCCAGGCGCAGGGTGTCGGCGTAAGGGAACGTGTTCAGGTTCAGGCCGTCGACACAGATGCGGTAGCCGCGCTCGGTGACGAAGTCGCGGGCGAAGGCGAAGGCATTGGGATCGGCGAACATGTCTTCCAGGCGCATCTCCAACACCACGTCCTGGCTCGAGGGCGCGAAGTCGTCGTCGAACTGCAGGAAATCTTCCGACAGCACGGTGGAGACGTTGACATTGATGGAGAAGCCGTCGCGCACCAGGGTTCGGTCCTCGCGCCGCGCGATCTGCGCCATGACGCGCCGGTCCAGGGTCTGGGTGAAGCGCTGGAACAGCCACGGATTGATGGTCAGATTGGTGCGCGGCATCAGGGTTTCGCGCAGGTCGGGGATCGACACGAACACTTCCGTGAAGATCACTTCGGGCTTGCCGTCCTCGACGAAGGCGCACACCGGTTGTCTGCGGGTGAAGCTCGACAGATCGACGCGCTGCAGCGAGTCCTCGGCTTTGCCCAGTTCCAGCGGCGTGAGCGGCGTGCCCTTCTCGGGGTTGGAGCGCATCAGTTCGCGCTCGGCGATCAGCTCGGTCAGGTTCTTGCGCACGGCCTTCTCGCTGCCGGCGCTCTGGCGCATGGCAAAGGCCAATAACTTGTCGTAGTCCTTGCTCATGTCGAACCAGCTCGACAGCCGGTTCTGGCGCGCGTCGTTCTTGAATTTCTGCATCAGCGCGTCGCGTTCCCACAGCTTCAGCAGCTTGAGGACGGCGCGCTCGGCGGTGTCGGTCTCGTGGCGCTCGAACACGACCATGAGGTCGGAGTTGCGCAGGCGGTAGAGCCAGGCGGAGCGCGTGCGCGTGAGTTCGTCGAAGGCGGTTTCGGCGTTGCGCAGGTTCTGCTTGTCGCGGTGTTCGGGCTCCAGGCGCGACAGATGCAGGCGGATCACGCCCTTGTTGCGGTTGCCCGGATCCATGGCGCGCAGATCGTCGAGGAAGCGCGCTTCATGGCTTTCGCCCAGGGGATGGGTGGCGGTGCCGCCGGCCTGATCGCTCATTTCGGCGCTCCCGCCGGGGTGCGCGCGCCCGCCGCCGGCGCGGCCTGCGCCGGGCGCTTGCGGCCCTTGCTGAAGGCGTCGAGGAAGTGGCCTTGGAACACGCAGATGCCGGTCTTCAGCCCCCACGCCAGGGCGGCGGCTGATTCGCAGCGGGAGAGGATGGTCTTGTCGGCGCCGATCTCGGCGATCATGGCGCTGGTGTTGGCGAGGCTCTTGGTGTTGGACGTGTCGAGGAGTTCCGGCGCCCAGACGATCTTGACGTAGTCGGGCTTCATGGCCGCCACGTCCAGCATCTCGATGGTGGTGGTGGTGAGGCCGTCGATCAGGATGGCGTGGCCCATGGACGCCATCACGTTGCGTATGTCGATATACATGCCGATGTTGGTCAGGAGGTCGGCCGCGGTCACCTCGACGATGACTTTCTGCCCTTTCTCCAGCGCCTGGACGAAGCTGCCGAAGGCGGGCGTCAGGATGGTCTCGAGGTTGAGATTCAGGCTGAGGCAGGGAATGCCGCGGGCCTGGGGGGCACGCACCACGCTCTCCAGCATGCGGATGTCCATGGTGCGGGACAGGTCCTGGAACAGCGACCGGTCGCCGAACAGATTGATGTGGGGCGCGATGGTGCGCTGCAGATCGCCCACCGACAGGAAAAACTCGTAGAACTCGATCGAGGCTTCCTTGGTCTGCGGATTGATGCGCAAGGCCACCTGGTCGCGGATGAAGGGCACGACGTTGGCGAAGGCGAGTTTCTTCTGCACGTCATCGAGCATCGCCGGCGTGATCGGCGGCAGCGGCGCGGCCAGCGCCCGGGGCGGCGCAACCTGGGCTTCCTGGCGCAACTGCTGGGCGGCGTGGATCGCCACCGCGGCGTCCAGCGCCAGGTCGTACCAGGCGATGAACTGGTCGTTGCCCTCGGCGTCGTCCAGGGTGATCGGGTCGCCCTCGAACAGTTTGCGTACGCGCAGCACGATGTTGTTGACGTCGCGCTGGGCGCCGCCGTTGAGGATCAGCACCAGGTCGTCGTTGGACAGGTTGAAGAGCTGCGCCTGGCGGCCGCTTTCCAGCACGCGGAACATGCGCGTGACGATCTTGATGCGGACCGGGGTGCGGTTGGAGGGCAGCAGCTTGGACAGGCGGATATGCACCGCCTTGCGGCCCTCGGGGTTACGCCGGACGCGGTCGAGGGTGTCGACCAACAGGGTCTCTTGGTAGCCTTTGGCGCCCTGGTTCGTTGCGTTCATGCGTCTTCAATTGTAGAGAAGCGGAAAGCCGTCCAGCCGGGGTTTCCGGACCCTGGTTGCCGTGTGGTTTTAGCGTCTCAAACCCTGGCCGTCCAATGGGTCATCCTGACCGGTAACCATTTGGAAAAGATTAACGAATATTTTGCTGCACGGTCCGGGTATACCCGGAAAAGCGGCCCCGGCGGCGGTTTCCGGGATCCGCGTACGCGACCGGCTCTTGAAGTGGGTTTGAGGATCGAATGACACGCATTGTGGTGACGGGCGGCGCCGGGTTCATCGGTTCCCATATATGTGAACGGCTCCTGGCCGCCGGCAACGAGGTGCTGTGTGTGGATAACTTCTTCACCGGGCGCCGGCAGAACATCACGCCGATGCTCGCCAACCACAATTTCGAGCTGATCCGGCACGACGTCACCTTCCCGCTCTATATCGAGGCCGACCAGATCTACAACATGGCCTGCCCGGCCTCGCCGGTGCACTACCAGTTCGATCCGGTGCAGACCACCAAGACCAGCGTCCACGGCGCCATCAACATGCTGGGGCTGGCCAAGCGCACAAAGGCGAAAATCCTCCAGGCTTCCACCAGCGAGGTCTACGGCGACCCGGCCATTCATCCGCAGGTGGAAAGTTACTGGGGCAACGTCAATCCCATCGGCCCGCGCGCCTGCTACGACGAAGGCAAGCGCTGCGCCGAAACCCTGTTCTTCGACTATTACCGCCAGCACAAGCTGCGCATCCGCGTGGTGCGCATCTTCAACACCTATGGCCCGCGCATGCTGCCGGACGACGGCCGCGTGGTGTCCAACTTCGCGGTGCAGGCGCTCAAGGGCGAGCCCATCACGGTCTACGGCAAAGGCGACCAGACCCGGTCGTTCTGCTACGTCGACGATACCGTGGACGGGATCATCCGCCTGATGAACGCGCCGGACGACGTCACCGGCCCGGTCAACATCGGCAATCCCGTGGAGACCACGGTCTACGAACTGGCGGAAAAGATCATCAAGCTCGCCAAGTCGCCGTCGAAAATCATCCACAAGCCCTTGCCGCAGGACGACCCCGTGCGCCGCCGTCCCGATATCGGCATCGCCAAGGACAAGCTGTCGTGGCAGCCGTCCGTCGCTCTCGACGACGGCCTGGAACGCACGGTGCATTTCTTCCGCGGACTGCTCGCGCAATAGACCGGACGGGCCATCCATGCCTTCAGGCCCCGACGGTTCCGATCCCAGCGCGCCCTTTGAGCAAGCGGCGGCCGGACTGATCGGCGATTTCGCCGGCCGGCGCATCCTGTGTGTCGGCGACGTGATGGTGGATCACTCGCTCTACGGCGAAGTCAAACGCCTGTCGCCGGAAGCCCCGGTGCCGGTGGTGCGCGTCACCCGCGAGTCCAGCGACCTTGGCGGCGCCGGCAACGTGGCGCGCAATATCGCCGCCCTGGGCGCGTCCTGCGCCTTCGTGTCGATCATCGGCGACGATCGCGGCGGTCAGCAGGCCAGCGAATTGCTGGCGCGCCTGCCGCAGACCGATCCCTACCTGCGCGTCGCGAAGGGCCGCGAAACCACCATCAAGAACCGCTTCTTCAGCAACGACGGCCATCATCTGCTGCGCGCCGACCGCGAAACCGTGATGCCGCTGACCGGCGCCGATCTCGCCGACCTCGAACGCGCGGCGGCGGCGGAGATCGTCCGCTGCGACGCGGTGATCCTGTCCGACTACGCCAAAGGCATGCTGACCACCGGCCTGGCGGCGGCCGTGATCGCCGCCGCGCGCGCCGCCGGCAAGCCGGTGATCGTCGATCCGAAAACGTCCGATTACGAGCGCTACCGCGGCGCCACCATCATCACCCCCAACCGCGCCGAACTGGCCGAAGCCACCGGCATGGCGGTGGAGTCCGACGCGGCCATTGTCGCGGCTGCGCAAGTCCTGCGCGGCCGCACCGGCGCCGCCGCCATCCTGGTCACACGCTCCGGTGAAGGCATGAGCCTGGTCGCCGGCGACGGCGTCTATCATCTGCCGGCCGAGAACCGCGAAGTGGCCGATGTCACCGGCGCGGGCGATACCGTGATCGCGGTGTTCTCGCTGGCGGTGGCCGGCGGCGCATCCATGGTCGCGGCGGCGCGGCTGGCCAATATCGCTGCGGGTATTGTCGTCGGCCGCCAGGGCACGGCGGTCGCCACCGCCGCCGATCTCACGGCGGCGCTGCGGCACAGCGGTTTGGCCGGGGCGGAAGAGAAAATCGTGGACCGTGCGACCGCCGCCGCGAAGGCCGGCGACTGGCGGCGGCAGGGCTTGAAAGTGGGTTTCACCAACGGCTGCTTCGATTTGCTGCATCCCGGCCATGTCTCGCTGCTGCGCCAGGCGCGCGCCGCCTGCGACCGCCTGGTGGTGGGTTTGAACAGCGACGCTTCGGTCAGACGCCTGAAGGGCGAGACCCGGCCGGTGCAGACCGAATCCGCGCGGGCGACGGTCATGGCCTCGCTGGCGTCGGTCGATCTGGTGGTGATCTTCGGCGAAGATACGCCGCTGGACCTGATCGAACAGGTGCGGCCCGACGTGCTGGTGAAAGGCGCGGACTACACCCGGGACAAGGTGGTCGGCGGCGATTTTGTCGAGAGCACCGGCGGGCGGGTAGTACTGGCGGAGGTGGTGCCGGCGTTTTCGACCACCGCGACCATTGCCTCGCTCAAGAAACCTGGGTGATGATGGGGGCTTGGGGGACCGACGATGAAAAAATCAGGATCGCATCTTCTGGCTTGTGCCGCGGGGCTGGCGCTCTCGGCCTGCGGCAATGACGGCCGCCTGTTCCCCGATGTGAAGACCGCCGAAGTCTTCGGCACCCAGTACGCCGCTCCGGCGCCGACCGTGCGCCAGCCGATCCTGCCGGAAATGCTGGTGCCCTGCCGCGGCCATGTGCTGGTGCCGGCCATCGGCATGCTGCTGGTGCCGCGCGGCAAGGAAGCGCCGGCGGAAGGCCAATACCTCAAGGAAGAGCACCTCACCGCGCCCTACCGCATCCTGCCGCCGGGTGCGCGCATCAGCCAGGAAATCAGCCCGGCGCGCCTGAATGTCGAACTGGACCGCGATGGCCGCATCACCGGCCTGTATTGCGGCTGAGCGCGTTTCCGGGAAAGCCGTTCCGTCCGGACAGGCGCCGAAAATACATCAGTAATCTTGAATCCGCGGATCGGTCATGGCGTTGAGCCTTTGACCGGCGGCCAAGGCAAACCGCAATGTCAGCGCCTTGCGCCGGCCGGCGTGCAGCGGATGATGCGGCGCCTGGCGTACCACCGCCGCCGA
The DNA here is from genome assembly GCA_041905795.1 of Rhodospirillaceae bacterium. Classification (GTDB taxonomy): domain Bacteria; phylum Pseudomonadota; class Alphaproteobacteria; order Rhodospirillales; family Rhodospirillaceae; genus SHVO01. Next base: position 167,859 of record JAYRKL010000007.1, read on the forward strand.
GTAGTTATCGGCGATGATGACGCCGCAGGTGGCAGGCAGGATCTGCCAGGGGAAGTGCGGCGGCACGGCGAAGGAAAACGCGTCGCAGTAAGGCACGTATTCCAGCCACTTGGCGTCGCCCCTGAAATCCTCGGGCGTGCTTTTCACTTCCACCATCAGGATGACGCCGGCGGCGTTGAGGCCCACCACATCCGCCCGCCGGCCGTTGCCCAGCTTGAATTCCATCAGGTTCGAGAACCCCAGGTCATCCATCCAGCGGCAGACGCCGCGCGTGACGGCGGCGGTCACTGCCGGCGGCGACATGGCGCGGCTCAGGGTGCTGTGGGCCTCTGCGCCGGGTGCGATCACCGGCGCATCGGCGGCGCCGAAGTCAGTTGCAGAAACCAGATCGGACAAGCCCGGGATGTTCCTCATATGTTCCCCCGCACCGCACTCTACGGCGCGCCGCGTCCGCTCGCAACAACATGACCGACAAGCCAGGGCCAACAAGCGGGCCAGCAAGGGAGGCAAGGACATGGCTGCCATCGCGTCCTCGTGTGTTTTATTCGCCGGCTAACTCCCTATGGTGTCGCCGCTTTTTTGGTTTGAGACGGTGGAGACGACGATGAAAGTGATCCGGGCCAAGCTTCACGGCATCAAGGTGACGGGGGCGGATCTGCATTATCACGGGTCCATTACCCTGGACCCCGAGCACGGCGCGGCCGCCGGGCTCTATCCCACCGAGTTCGTGGAGATCTGGAACAAGAATTCTGGCGCCCGCATCACCACCTATGTGATCTACGGCGTGCCGGGATCGCGCTGCTGCATCTTGAACGGCGCCGCGGCGCGCACCTGCCAGAAGGGCGACGAGCTGATCATCGCCGCGTCGGACGACGTGCGGCCGGAAGACCTGTATGCCTTGAAGCCGAAGGTGTTGACCTTCACCCCCGACAACGACATCGACCAGGTGCTGCAGTACGAGGTCTACAAAGGACCCGAGCGGGATTTCGATTTCCGGATCGTTGACCTGACGCCGCGTAAGTAAAGCGGCGGACTACTGGCCGGTGGTGATGCGCTCAACAAGCTGCTTCACAGCCAAAGGCCGTTTACGGCCGTCTAAAACAAAACGGCAGGGCACTCACTGGCCGGTAGTGATGCGCTCAACAAGCTGCTTCACAGTCGGCACGAAGCCGTTGCGGTACCAGGGGTCTTGCCCGAAGCGATACGCGTTATGACCGGCGAACATCAGTTCCTGTTCGATGTTGCCGTCGTGGGCGATGTTCTGCAGGGTCTTCTGGATGCAGAAGCTGCGCGGATCGGCTTTGCGGCCGGTGGCGCCTTCTTCGTTCTGCGACCAGTTGGAGAAGGCGCAGGCCGACAGGCAGCCCATGCAATCGATCTGGTCGACGCGAATCTCTTCGGCCTTGGGCGGGGTCACGAAGATCAAGGTCGCGTCGGGGGTTTTCATGGTTTCGGTAAACCCGGCCGCGATCCAGGCCGCGGCGCGCACCTTGTCGGCGGCGGTCACATAGACATCGCGTTTGCGCGCGCCCACCGACAGCGTCGTGTCGTGGGCGCCCACGGGCTCGGGCGTAAAGGGAATCTGGCGCTCGCTGCGCTGATGCAGCTCGTCCAGGAACGGATTGCGCACCGCCGACGAATAGAAGCCGGTGGGGCTGAACCTCTGCAGATCGACGTCACCGGGCCGCAGTTCGGCGAGGCGTTTCTTCCACTCCGGTGAAATCGGGCTTTCCTGGGTGAGCAGCGGGCGCGTGCCGAACTGGAACGCCACCGGGCCGATCTCCGGATTGTCCAGCCAGTGTTCCCATTCCGACAGCCACCACACACCGCCCGCCATGATGATCGGCGTCCGCTGCAGGCCGGCTTCGTTCATCACCGCGCGCAGGGCGGCGACGCGGGGATACGGATCCTCGGGATGGCGCGGGTCTTCGGAGTTGGACAGGCCGTTGTGACCGCCGGCCAGCCACGGGTCTTCATAGACCACGCCGCCCAGCAGTTCGGAGAATTTGTGATAGGCGCGTTTCCATAAGGCGCGGAAGGCGCGGCCCGAGGAAATGATCGGGTAGTAATGCAGGCCGTAATGCGCGGCGATTTCGGCGAGTTTATAGGGCATGCCGGCGCCGCAGGTGACGCCCTGGATGATGCCTTTGCACTTCTCCATGACGCCGTGAAGCACACGCTCCGCGCCGCCCATTTCCCAGAGGATATTGATGTGCAGGCGGCCCTGGCCGCCCCGCGTTTCGTGGGCGATGCGCGCCTGGGTGACGCCGCCGTCGATGGCGTAGCGCACCAACTCTTCGTGGCGTTCCTTGCGGGTGCGGCCGTGGTAGATCTGCGGAATGAATTTGCCGCCGGCGTCGTAGGAGTCGGCGTTGACGCCGGAGAAGGTGCCGATGCCGCCGGCGGCGGCCCAGGCGCCCGACGACAGGCCATTGGACACGGCCACGCCTTTGCCGCCCTCGACGAGGGGCAGCACTTCCTGGCCGGCAATGACAATCGAATTCAGCGCCTTCACGATGTTCTTCGTCCCAACCCGCGAACTATGGGAAGTCCGCGCGCAATATAATGTGCCTCGACCCTTCAACCAAGCTTGCTAGTCAGTGGTGGTACACCAAGAAGCCCTTGAAACCTAAGGAAAACTCTTCAGCAGAACCCCGGGGACGTCACTGAACAGCGCGTCCACGCCCCAGGAGAACAAAAGGCTCGCCCGGGCCTCGTCGTTGACGGTGTAGGCGGTCACCTTGCGGCCGGTGGCATGGACCGCGGCGACGATCTCCCGGCTCAGGTGCCGATGGTTCGCGCCCACCGATACCACCTCAAGTTTGTCCGCCGCCTCCCGCCAGTCCTCCGCCACATGATCGAACAGGATGCCCCGGGGCCAGCCCGGCTGGACGTCCCTGGCGGTGGCGACGGCGGTGCGGGAAAAGCTCGAGATCAGGGGCGCTGCGCCGTCCCAGCAGGCGCGGGCGGTGGTCAGCGCCACGTCGGCGGTCTCCTGCTCGCGCCCGGCCGCCGGCTTGATCTCCATATTGAAGCCGAGGCCCAGCTCGGCGAACAGTTCGAGGGCTTCCTCGAGGGTCGGCACCGGCTCGCCGGAAAAATTCCGCGAGAACCACGAGCCGGCGTCGAGATTGCGCAGCACGTCGAAGGGTGTGTCGCCGATGGCGCCGGCGCCGTCGGTGGTGCGGTCGAGCACGTCGTCGTGGAAGATCACGGGGCGCCCATCGGCCGTGAGCACCACGTCGAACTCGACCCATTTGGCGCCATCGGCCGCGGCCTGGCGGAACGACGCCAGCGTGTTCTCGGGCGCCAGCCTGGGCGAGCCGCGGTGCGCGATGATGCGGGGAATCTGCATCAGGAAGATGCCCCCGCTCGGAGAATGAGCGGGGGCTTTCCTTCTTAGGTGGCGGCGGTTTCGCCGGCTTCGAGATCGGCGCCGGTGGCCTGGTCCACGCGCTTCATGGACAGCTTCACCTTGCCGCGGTCGTCGATGCCAAGGCACTTCACCTTCACCACGTCGCCTTCCTTGACCACTTCGCCGACGGTCTGCACGCGCTTGGGCGCCAGTTCGGAGATGTGCACGAGGCCGTCGCGCTTGCCGAGGAAGTTCACGAACGCGCCGAAGTCCATGGTTTTGACGACGGTGCCGGTGTAAATGACGCCGACTTCCGGCTCCGCGACGATGTCCTTAATGCGGCGCACGGCTTCGTTCATCATGTCCTGATCGGCCGAGGCCACGCGCACGGTGCCGTCGTCCTCGATGTCGATCTTGGTGCCGGTGGTTTCCTGCAGCTCGCGAATGACCTTGCCGCCGGTGCCGATGATCTCGCGGATCTTGTCCTTCGGCACGGTCAGCGTGGTGATGCGCGGGGCATGCTGGGCCACCTGGTCGCGGGCGCCGGTCATGGCCTTGGCCATTTCGCCCAGGATGTGCAAGCGGCCGTCCTTGGCCTGGCGCAGCGCGATATCCATGATCTCGCGGGTGATGGACGTGATCTTGATGTCCATCTGCAGCGAGGTCACGCCGGCGCTGGTGCCGGCGACCTTGAAGTCCATGTCGCCGAGGTGATCTTCGTCACCCAGGATGTCCGACAGGACCGCGAAGTCGTTGCCTTCCTTGATCAGGCCCATGGCGATGCCCGCCACCGGACGGGCCAAAGGCACGCCGCCGTCCATCAGCGCCAGCGAGGTGCCGCAGACGGTGGCCATGGAGGACGAGCCGTTGGACTCGGTGATTTCCGAGACCACGCGCAGCGTATAGGGGAACTGGTCGCGGCCCGGGATCAGCGGGTTGATGGCGCGCCACGCCAGCTTGCCGTGGCCGATTTCGCGGCGGCCCGGGCTGCCCATGCGGCCGGCTTCACCCACGGAATAGGGGGGGAAGTTGTAGTGCAGCATGAAGTACTGGCGGTATTCGCCTTCCAGGGCGTCGATGATCTGTTCGTCCTGGCCGGTGCCCAGGGTCGCGGTGACCAGCGCCTGGGTTTCGCCGCGGGTGAACAGAGCCGAGCCGTGGGCGCGCGGCAGCACGCCGACTTCCACTTCGATCTGGCGCACGGTCTTGGTGTCGCGGCCGTCGATGCGGGTGCCGGTCTTGAGGATCTGGCCGCGGACCACGTCCGCTTCCATGTGCTTGAACACGCCGCCGGCAACGGCCAGTTCGGCGGCGTTGTCGCCGAGGCTGGCGATGGCCTTCTTCTTCACGTCGCCGACCGCGGCATAACGTTCCTGCTTAACCCGATTCCGATAGGCGGCGTCGAGGTCGGCGGTAAACGCTTTGAACTTGTTCTTCACGATCGCCACTTCCGGGGCTTCCGGGGCGAGGGTGAACGGTTCCTTGGCGCAGGCTTCGGCCAGGCTGATGATCATATTGATCACGGTCTGCATCTGGTCGTGGCCGAAGTTGACCGCGCCCAGCATGACTTCTTCCGACAGTTCCTTGGCTTCGGACTCGACCATCAACACGCCTTCACGGGTGCCGGCGAGGACGAGATCCAGCACCGACTTCGGGGCTTCGTCCATGCGGGTGTTGAGGACATACTGGCCGTCGATGTAGCCGACGCGGGCGGCGCCGATGGGGCCCAGGAACGGAATGCCGGAGATGGTGAGCGCCGCGGACGCGCCGATCATGGCGACGATGTCCGGGTCGTTCTTCAGGTCGTGCGACAGCACCGTACACACCACCTGGGTTTCGTTGCGATAGCCGTCAACGAACAGCGGGCGGATCGGACGGTCGATCAGGCGCGAGGTCAGCACTTCCTTTTCGGTGGGGCGGCCTTCGCGCTTGAAGAATCCGCCCGGGATCTTGCCGGCGGCGAACGCTTTTTCCTGATAGTTGACGGTCAGCGGGAAGAAATCGACGCCGGGCTTCGGCGACTTGGCGCCGACCGCGGTGCACAGCACGGTGGTCTCGCCGTAGGTGGCCAGGACGGCGCCGTCAGCCTGACGGGCGATCTTGCCGGTTTCCAGGACCAGCTTGCGGCCGCCCCATTCGATTTCTCTGCGATGAATTTTGAACATGGACATTGGTGGTCTTCCTTCTTCCCCTCATGGACCGGCGCCGGATTGCGCGCCCAACTCGACCGCCCAAAACCCACCAAGTCGCGCGCCCAACGCGCGCTTCAAAAATGTGGGTTGAAAACGGACCGAGGGTTCGAGCCGGGATTTCGATCCTCGGCAGAGATGCTCTGCCTTCTCCACGCAGCGCGTTTCCGCCTCAGCGGGGTACACGCTTAATTTTCAGCGGTCTTACTTCAAACCCGGCTCCGGCCGCTGGTGGCTGTGAATACGGCAACGCGCCCGGCTTGGACTGCTCCAAGGGGCGCTAAGCCGTCCTCACCGGAACCGGGTAATGGCCAGCGTATTACTTACGCAGGCCGAGGCGCGTGATCAGGGCGTCGTAGCGCGGGGCGGACGAGCCCTTGAGATAGTCGAGCAAACGGCGGCGCTGACCGACCATCACCAGCAGGCCACGGCGCGAGTGGTTGTCCTTGGTGTGACCCTTGAGATGTTCGGTGAGGTTCTTGATGCGCTCGCTGAGCACCGCCACCTGGACTTCCGGCGAACCGGTGTCACCCGACTTGGTGGCATATTCTTTGATGAGCGCTTGCTTGCGCTCCGCGGTGATCGACATCGTGTACTCCTATTTTTTGCGTCGCGCGCTTTCAGCGCGACAAGTTCATGACACGGACGGGGCGGACCATGCCCTCCCCGACCTCGGCCACCGCTACGAGCGTCTCCCCGCATTTGACCTGTACCGCGTCGCCGGGTGTCAGGCCTGAAAGGGGGCTCCGCTTTGCTACCGGCCACAGGGCGATGGACTGCCCCTGGCGCATGCGGCGGGCCTCTTCGGCGGTCAGGGCCAGTGCCGGGATGTCGTCCAGCACGGTCGCGACCGGAAGAAGGTATTCGGAAGCGGCGGCTTTATGCCCCAGGGATTCCAGCATTTCCAGGGAAATCGCCCCCTCCAGGCCGAACGGGCCGCAGCGAGTGCGCCGAAGCACCGAAATATGGCCCAACGTGCCCAGATGACGGGCTAAATCCCGGACCAGAGCCCGGATATAGGTGCCTTTTCCGCAGTCCACCTCGAATTTTGCCCGCTCGGGGCCGCTTTCGAGCAGGGAAAACCGGTCCACACGCACGGTTCTGGCCTCCAAAGCCAGGGTTTCCCCCTTCCGGGCCAGGTCATAGGCCCGTTTCCCAGCCACTTTGATGGCTGAATAGTCGGGAGGCACCTGTTGGATGGACCCGGTGAAAATCGGCAGGGCGGCCTCGATCTCGGCCCGGCCCGGACGTCCTTCAGCGGTAGCAATCTGCTGCCCATCGCTGTCGTCCGTATCGGTTTGGACCCCCCAAACCAGCTCAAACTGGTAGGTTTTCCGCCCATCCATGGCGAAAGCGACGGTTTTGGTGGCTTCCCCCAGGGCAATGGGCAGGAGTCCGGTGGCCAAGGGGTCCAAAGTCCCCCCGTGACCCACCTTTTCGGCATTCATGGACCGCTTGATGCGGGCAACCACCGTCGCCGCCGTCAGGCCTGTCGGCTTGTCGACGGCGATCCAGCCGTGGATCGGCTCACCTTTCCGCCGTCCCAACGCGCTTAGTCCTTGTCCGAGTCGGTGTCGGACGCGACCTCATCCGCGGCGCCGTAGCGGTCGGCGTCCAGGTCCCGGGCGACCTCGGGTTTGTGCAGCAGGCGCCCGATGCGCTCGGCCTCGTCGAAGCTCTGGTCGGCGGCGAAGATCAGGTCCGGGATGAATCTCATCTGCAGGCGGTCGGCCAGCTGGCGCCGCAGGAACGGCTTCACGCGCTTGAGGCCTTCCAGGATGGCCGCGGTATCGCCGCCGCCGAGCGGCACCACATAGACGCGGGCGTGGCGCAGGTCCGGCGACGGGCGCACCTCGGTGACGGTGATGTGCTTGCCGGCGAGCGCGGGGTCGCGGAAGGTCTCGCGCTCGAACAGCGCCGCCAGCACGTGGCGAATCTCTTCGCCGACGCGCAGCTGGCGCTGGCCGGGAGGCTGTTTGGCGTTACGGGTGTTTCTCGGCATAAGCACTCCTTCCAGGGAACGCGCCCCCGGACGAAACGGTGGCGCGGAATGGCGGGACTAGAGAGTCGCCGCCACCCGTTCCATTTCGAAGCACTCGATCATGTCGCCCTTCTGGATGTCCTGGTAGTTGGCGAGCGCCATGCCGCACTCGTAACCCTCGCGGACTTCGCGGGCGTCGTCCTTGAAGCGCTTGAGCTGCGACAGATCGCCCTCGTGGATGACCACGTTGTCGCGCAGCAGGCGGACTTTGCAGCCGCGCTTGATGACGCCCTGGGTGACCATGCAGCCGGCGATCTTGCCGACCTTGGTGATGTTGAACACTTCGCGGATCTCGGCGTAGCCGATGAAGTTTTCCTTGAAGGTGGGCGCCAGCATGCCGGTGAGCACCATTTTGATGTCATCGGCGACGGCGTAGATGATCGAGTAGTAGCGGATGTCGACGTTGTCGCGCTTGGCGGTTTCGCGCGCCTGGCTGTTGGCGCGGACGTTGAAGCCGATCAGGAGCGCGCCGTAGGTCTTGGCCAGCGTCACGTCGGATTCGTTGATGGCGCCGACGGCGCCGTGGATCACGTTCACCTTCACAGCATCCGTGCCGAGCTTGCCCAGCGTGCCGGTCAAGGCTTCGACCGAGCCCTGCACGTCCGCCTTGACGATGACGTTGAGCACGGTGTCCTCGCCGGCTTTGATCTTGGCGAACATCTGCTCCATGGTCGACGTGCCGACGCCGGCGGCGTGTTCCTTGTCGCGGATCTTGCGGCGGCGGAATTCGGTGACTTCGCGGGCGCGGGCTTCGTCCTCGACCACGACGAAATCGTCGCCAGCCGACGGCGTGCCGCCGAAGCCGATGACTTCCACCGGCGCCGACGGCATGGCCGACTTCACCTGCTTGCCGTGTTCGTTGACCAGCGCGCGCACGCGGCCCCATTCGGCGCCGGCGACGAAGATGTCGCCCAAACGCAGGGTGCCGCGCTGCACCAGCACGGTGCCGACCGAGCCGACGCCCTTTTCCATCTTGGCTTCGATGATGGAGCCTTCGGCGGCGCGGTCCGGGTTTGCCTTGAGGTCGAGGAGTTCCGCCTGCAGCAGGATGATTTCCTCGAGCTTGTCGAGGTTGGTCTTCTGCGTCGCGGACACTTCCACCGACAGGGTTTCACCGCCCATGTCTTCCAGCACCACTTCGTGGTTCAGAAGGTCGGTCTTGATGCGGCTCGGGTTGGCGCCCGGCTTATCGATCTTGTTGATCGCGACGATGATCGGCACTTCGGCAGCCTTGGCGTGACGGATCGCCTCGATGGTCTGGGGCATGATGCCGTCGTCGGCCGCCACCACCAGGATCACGATGTCGGTCACCTTGGCGCCGCGGGAGCGCATGGCGGTGAAGGCTTCGTGGCCCGGCGTATCGATGAAAGTGATCTTCTGACCGGTCTTGGTGCGGACCTGATAGGCGCCGATATGCTGGGTGATGCCGCCGGCTTCGCCGGAGACGACGTTGGTCGAGCGGATGGCGTCGAGCAGCGAGGTCTTGCCGTGGTCGACGTGGCCCATGATGGTCACCACCGGCGGGCGGTTCTTCATGGCGGTGTCTTCATCGGGCGCGGCCTTGAGGCCTTCTTCCACCGCGCCTTCGGTGATGCGCTTGACCTTGTGGCCGTATTCCTGGGCCACCAGTTCGGCGGTATCGGCGTCGATCACTTCGTTGACCGTGGCCATGATGCCGAGCTTCATCAGCGACTTGATCACATTGACCGAGCGCTCGGCCATGCGGTTGGCGAGTTCCTGGACGGTGATGGTTTCCGGCAAAATCACTTCGCGTACCACCTTGTCGGTGTTCATGGGTTGTTTGAGCTGGGCCTTGCGGCGCTCCTTCTCCACCGCGCGGCGCATGGAGGCGATGGAACGCGAACGTTCGACCTTATCGTCACCTTCCAGAGCGGCGGTGATCGACAATTTGCCTTCGCGGCGGCGCGGTTCGGTGCGCTTGTTGACGGCGGGCGGCTTGTGGCCGGTCTTGGGCTTGCGCGGCTTGCCGTCGTCTTCTTCCTCTTCGTCGGCAACCGGACGGCGCACCGCCGGCGCGGCCGGGTCGGCGGTCGTGGTCGCGGCAGGCGTGCGGGCATCGGTACGGGCTTCGGCCGGAGCGGCGGCCGGTTCGGCGGCGCGCGCTCCCACGTTATTGGTGGGCGCGGCAGCCGGCGGTGCTTCGGCGGCGCGCTTGGCTTCCTCGGCGGCGCGGACAGCGGCTTCCGCGGCTTCGCGCTTGGCGTCTTCCTCGGCCTGCTTGCGGTGTTCCTCGTCCGCCTTCATGGCGTCCTGGAGGGCCTTCAGGCGGTGCGCCTTCTCGTCATCGGTGAGATTGCCGTGCTGAAGGGCGGCCTGGGCTTTCGCCAGCACCTCTTCGGCCTTGGCCTTCATGGTCATCGGCGCGGCTTTGACTTCCTGCACCTTGCCGTCGGCGCCCATCTCGAACTGGCGCTTCTTCTTGCGTTCGACCTGAACGACCTTCGAGCGGCCGTGCGAGAAGCTCTGGCGGACCTGACCGGATTCCACCGTCTTCTTCAGCTCCAGCTTCCCCTTGCTCAGCGTCAACGGGGTCTTGGGTTTGGTGGTGTCGCTCGGCATGCTGCTCAACTAACCTTGACTGATGCGCGCACCCTGTGCGCGGCGTGAAAGCTCAAGTGCGGTTCGCGGTCGGTGTTCAGGCGATCACTGGACGCGCTCTCCATTCGTGTTTTTCGCGCGCACACCGTCATAGCGTGCGGCGTCTTCGATCAGGGCCGTGGTCAACCCGCCGGCCCGCAAAGCGACATGCACCGCGGCGTCGCGTCCCAAAGCCGCTCCCATCTCCGCCCCGGTGAACACAGCCACCACGGGTACATGGGGAACAAGGGCCGTAAACTTGCGGCGCTCGGCCGGCGATCCATCCGCCGCTTCCACCAGCGCCGCGGTCTGTCCGGTCGCGATCTGGGCACGGACTTTCTCGGCTCCGGCGGCAACCAGTCCGGCACGTCGCGCGAGACCGAGGAAATTGAGGCAGCGGCGCCGCAAAAGATCGGCAACGGTATCAGCCAGGCCCGGGGGAACCGTGACATTGTCCCGGGCAGCCTTGGCAAAAGCCCGTTTCGACGCCGCCAGCTCTATCATATCGCGGCTGGCGGTTAACCACAAACCCCGGCCCGGCAGGCGGCGCTCGATATCGGGCACAACCACCCCATCCGGCCCAGCCACGAACCGGATCAGGCGGGCCAGCGGCAGCGACTCGCCTGAAACAATACAGCGCCGGTTGGGCCCCGTCTCGTCGGAGCTTTCCGCGGCATCCCCCTCGATTTGGTCCTGCATTAAAAAACTCATGGTCAGGACGGCCGGTGGGGCTGGTGCTTACGCCTGCTCGCCGGAGGCGGGGGCCCCGGCTTTATCTTGGACTCCCTCGCCTTCGGGGAACCAATGGGCGCGGGCGGCCATGATGATGGCGTTGGCCTGGGTCTCGTTCAGGCTTTCGCCCAGCAGTTCGACCAGTTCGTCGCCGGCGAGGTCGGCGAGGTCGTCCAGGGTTTTCACGCCTTTTTCCGCCAGCGCGATGATCTTGCGCGCATCCAGGCCTTCGATCTCGGCTTCGGCCAGGTCCTGGGCCACGCCCAGTTCCTCCATCTTCGCCATGATCTTCTTGTTCTCTTCCTCGATATAGGTGGTGGCGCGTTCCTTCAGCTCGTTGGCGATGTCCTCGTCGAAGCCTTCGATGTCGGTCAGTTCTTCAATAGGAACAAAGGCCACTTCCTCGACCGACGTGAAGCCCTCGGTCACCAACAGATGGGCGAGCACGTCGTCCACATCAAGGGCGTCGATGAACATCTTGGAGCGCGAACGGAACTCTTCCTGGCGGCGCTCGGACTCTTCGCCTTCGGTCAGGATGTCGATGGTCCAGCCGGTGAGCTGCGAGGCCAGGCGCACGTTCTGGCCGCGGCGGCCGATGGCGAGCGACAGCTGGTCGTCCGGCACCACCACTTCGATACGGCCGGAATCTTCGTCGAGCACCACCTTGGTGACTTCGGCGGGCGCCAGCGCATTGACCACGAAGGTGGCCGGGTCCTGGTTCCACTGGATGATGTCGATCTTCTCGCCCTGCAATTCGGCCACCACCGCCTGCACGCGGCTGCCGCGCATACCGACGCAGGCGCCCACAGGATCGATCGAGGAGTCGTTGGAGATGACCGCGATCTTGGCGCGGCTGCCGGGGTCGCGGGCCACGGCCTTGATCTCGATGATGCCGTCGTAGATTTCCGGCACTTCCTGGCTGAACAGGGCGGCCATGAAGTCAGGCGCAGTGCGCGACAGGAAGATCTGGGGACCGCGCGGTTCTTCGCGCACATCCATGATGAAGGCGCGCACGCGGTCGCCGTTCTTGAAGTGCTCGCGCGGGATCAATTCGTCGCGGCGGAGCAGGCCTTCGGCGCGGCCCAGGTCGACGATGACGTTGCCGAATTCCACGCGCTTGACCAGGCCGTTGACGATTTCGCTGATGCGGTCCTTGTATTCCGCGAACTGGCGCTGGCGCTCGGCGTCGCGCACCTTCTGCACGATCACCTGCTTGGCGGTCTGGGCGGCGATGCGGCCGAAATCGATCGGCGGCAGCGGATCGACGAGCACGCCGCCGATTTCGATGTTGGGGTCCTTGCGCTTGGCCTTGGCGAGGGTGAGCTGGGTGTTCTCGTCTTCGACGGTTTCGACCACGGTGAGATAGCGCGCCAGGCGGATCTCGCCGTTCTTGCGGTCGATGGCGGCGCGGATGTCGTTCTCATGGCCGTATTTCGAGCGGCCGGCCTTCTGGATGGCCTGTTCCATGGCCTGGAACACTTCCTCGCGGTCGATGCCCTTGTCGCGGGCGACGGTGTCGGCGACCTGCACCAGTTCGGGGCGCGCCATGCCAATGCTCTGTGCCATCTCAGTTCTCCAATGTGTTTTCGGTTTGCTGCCCAGGGGCGTTTGTCGTGGCAGCGATCAGTTCGTCGGTCAGAATCAGTTTTGCGGCATTCACGTTGTCGAAGGCGATCACGGCGTCGCCGTCTTCGGTGGCGATGGTGATGTCTTCGCCGGTCAGGCCCTTGAGGCGTCCACGGAAGCGCTTGCGGCCGGCCACCGGCATCTTGGCGTCGACCTTGGCCTCGAAGCCGGCGTAAGTCGTGAAATCCTTGAGGCGGGTCAGCGGCCGGTCGATGCCGGTCGAGCTGACCTCCAGGTCGTAACGCCCCGGCACCGGGTCTTCGACATCGAAGATCGCCGACAGGGTACGGCTGATCTGCTCGCAGTCGTCGACATTGATGGTGCTGCCGTCCTTGCGCTCGGCCATCACCTGCAACGTCTTGCGGCCGACGCTGCCGGTCAGGGCGATGCGCACCACCGCGAAGCCCATGGCTTCGAGCGTGGGTTCAACCCGTTCCTCAAGACGATGCAAACGTTCCATACGTGCTCCGCCCACCGACCTGGGGGCGCAGAAACAAAAAAAGTGGGCAATCGGCCCACTCCCCAAGTCGATCGGACATTGATGAAGATGGCGCTGATATAAAGGGCTTTTAGCCGAAATACAAGTTTCAGAGCCTGCGGGCTTTGCGGAAAAAGCGCAAAAACATCGGCGTCCGGCCGGCGGCGACGGCCTTTTGCTCGTAGCGCGAGGGGGTCGAGTCGGCGGGGCGAACCCGCCAGTCGTCCGGCCCCTGCACCCGCCATTCGAAGTCGGGATGCTGCGGCACATGCTGCAGGGTCCAGCGGGCATAGACCGGGTGGTCGGTGTAGACCCGGAACTCGCCCCCGTCGGCCAGAAGACGCGCGATCTCGTCCAGATTGGAGGGGCCGACAAACCGCCGCTTGGCGTGCCGATTTTTCGGCCAAGGATCTGGAAACAATAGAGAAATTCGTTTTAAACTTGACGCGGGAAAGGCCGGCAGCAGGACCCGGACGTCATTGTCGTAGACCCGGACATTGGCCAGTTTGCGCTCGTCCACATGGCGCAGCAGGGAGGCGACCCCGTTCAGGAACACCTCGGCGCCGATAATACCCACGGCCGGGTGCGCTTCAGCCTGTCCGGCAAGGTGCTCGCCGCTGCCGAAGCCGATCTCCAGCCAGACGTCCTTCTGCCCGGAAAACAGCGACGCAGGGTCGATTTGCGCAGAAGCGGGCGGTCCCTCCGGCGGAGGGATCCTGAGTTTGGGCAGGAGCGTATCGAGAAGGCGCTCACGGCCGGCTTTGAGCGGTTTGCCCTTACGCCGGCCGTAGAAGCGGTGATCGGTCGGTTCTTGGTCTGGTCGCATTTCCTACGGAAATGCTTGGTCAGACGCCAAAGGCGGATTCGAGCTGCTCGACCAGGTCCAGGCGTTCCCAGGTGAAACCGCCGCCGGCGTCGGGATCGCGGCCGAAGTGGCCGTAAGCGGCGGTGCGGGCGTAGATCGGACGGTTGAGCTTCAGATGCTCGCGGATGCCGCGCGGCGACAGGTTCATGAGTTCCTGCAGCACCTTCGACAGTTTGTCTTCCGACACCTTGGCGGTGCCGTCGGTGTTGACATAGACCGACAGCGGCTTGGAGACGCCGATGGCATAGGCGAGCTGGATGGTGCACTTGTCGGCAAGACCCGCCGCCACCACGTTCTTGGCGAGATAGCGCGCGGCGTAAGCGGCCGAACGGTCGACCTTGGTCGGGTCCTTGCCCGAGAACGCGCCGCCGCCGTGGGGGGCCGCGCCACCATAAGTGTCGACGATGATCTTGCGGCCGGTGAGGCCGGTGTCGCCGTCCGGTCCGCCGATGACGAAGCGGCCGGTGGGGTTCACATAGAATTCGTTCTCGGGGCACATCCAGCCCTTGGGCAGCGCGTCGAGGACGTGCTTGCGCACGTATTCGCGAATCTGCTCCTGCTCGGCGTGGGCGCCGTGCTGGGTGGAGACGACAACTGAAGTAGCCCGCACCGGCTTGCCGTTCACATATTGCAGCGTCACCTGGCTCTTGGCGTCGGGGCCGAGGAAATCCACGTCCTTGGAGTGACGGGCGTCGGCCAGGGTCTTGAGGATGTTATGCGCGTAGTAGATCGGCGCCGGCATGAGGTTCGGGGTCTCGTTGACCGCGTAGCCGAACATGATGCCCTGGTCGCCGGCGCCTTCGTCCTTGTTGCCGGCGGAATCGACGCCCACGGCGATGTCGGCGGACTGGGAGTGGACGTAGCAATCGACCGTCGCGGTCTTCCAGTGGAAGCCGTCCTGCTCGTAGCCGATGTCCTTCACCGCGTCGCGGGCGGCGGCGACCATGGCGTCGTGGCTGACGTTGCCGCGCACTTCACCGGCCAGGACGATGCGGTTGGTGGTGCAGAGCGTTTCGAGCGCCACGCGCGCCTGGGGGTTTTCCGCCAGGAACAGGTCGACGATGGCGTCGGAGATGCGGTCGGAGACCTTGTCGGGATGTCCCTCGGAGACGGACTCGCTGGTGAAGAGATAGTCGGTCTTGGACAAAGGATGATTCCCCCGGCTTGCCACAAAGAGTGCTGGTCACAAAAGAGTAAGGGGGGCTGTAAAGGAATAAGGCCGATTTTTCAAGCGACCGGCATAAAAGAGAAACGCCGCCACGGGACCGTGACGGCGTTTTCATCAAGCGGCCGGGGTCGGCCTCGGAAGATCAGGCTTCTTCCGAAGCGGTCTCCTCGGTCGAGGCCAGGGACTTGGCCAGCTCATAAATGCGCCGGCGCACGTGGTAGTCGGTGATCCGGTAGTAGGCGCGCACCAGTTCGAGGGTTTCGCGCTTGGTCATGGGGTCATTCTCACGCGGGGTCACGTCGCGGCTTTCGCCGGACAGGTTGCGCGGGCTGGCCGAAGCGGTGGCTTCATCCATATCCTCGAAGAAGAACGACATCGGGCAGTCCAGGACACGGGACAGGTCCCACAGGCGCGAAGCGCCGATGCGGTTCGCGCCGCGCTCGTATTTCTGGACCTGCTGGAAGGTCAGGCCGATGGCTTCGCCCAGCTTTTCCTGGCTCATGCCGAGCAGGGTGCGGCGCAGGCGCACGCGGCTGCCGACATGCACGTCCACCGGGTTGGGCTTGCCGGACGGCATGCGGCCGCGGGTCGACCGGACGTGCCCCTGGTCTTCGACGTCGTCCTTTTGGTCTTTTTGCGCCAAACCCATGATCTACCTGTTCGCTTGGTGAAGTTTCGCAACGCTACGTCAGTCCGGTTCGCGAGTCTACCGAACGTTGAGTGCCGGCAGGGATATCACCACTTTAACTATATCTAAGATGCTGAAATCAAAGACCGGCACTATCGCCGGACGGTCCCGTGACCTTTTTTGTCTCGCTCCAAAGAAGCGGCGTCATCTAAACTCTGGATAGAATTACATCGTCCATTATCGCCCCTGGCGCCGCCGGTACATCAAGGCCGCCACGGCTCCAAAAGTTGCGGCCAGGAGGGGCAGGATGTTGCGGAAGGTGCCAAAGACCGTGAACGCGGCCGCCGGCTGGGGCAAACCCACGTCCAGAACCCCCCTCACGCCGAGTCCCAGGGATTCCCGGGTCCGCCCGTAACCGTCGATCACCGCCGAGATCCCGGTGTTGGCCACCCGCACCAGAGGCAGCCCTTCCTCGACCGCCCGCAGGCGCGCGGCGGCATAGTGCTGGTATGGCCCCCAGCTCATGCCGAACCAGGCGTCATTGGTGATGTTGAGCAGCCAGCGGGGTTGGGGCCCGGTCCAGGGGGTGACGGCGCCCGAGAAGATCGCTTCGTAGCAGATCAGCGGCGCGAACGGCGGCAGGCCGGGCACGGCCAGGGTGACGACGCCGGCACCCTTGCTGAAATCGCCCACGCCCTCGGTGAGCTTCTTGAAGGGGATCAACCAGCGCAGCGGCATGTATTCGCCGAACGGCACCAGGTGAGTCTTGTCGTAGGTGGCTTTGATCTCGCCTTCGCCGGTGAGGGCGAACAGGGCGTTGTAGATTTGCACGTCGCCGGCGGCATCGCGGATGCCGCGGTCGGCGCCGGTGATGAGAAGGCCGTTTTCCGGCGCGGCCGGCGCCAGCAGGCGGCGGCCCTGTTCCGAGGCGTTGAGCGAGAACAGGGGCGGTACCGCCGCTTCGCCCCAGATCACGGCGCTGGATGCCGCCGGCAGGTTGTCCTGCGACAGCCGCAGATAGTCGCGGATCTGGTCGGGCCATAAGTCGGGGCGGGCGCGATCGGCCTGGGAGATATTGCCCTGCACCAGGCGGAGTTGGATCCCTTCCACCGTCGCCTCGCCCGCGCTCGCCAGCCGCACGGCGCCGCCGGCCGCGAACAGGACAAGCACCGCGCTCGGCGCCAGCGCCACCAGCCAGGTGCGGCGCTCGCGGAACGGCGTCCCCAGGATCGCCGGCGCCGCCGCCGCCAGGACCGTGAACAGCGTCAGGCCGTAAGTGCCGATCAATGCCGTCACCTGGATCATCGGCAGACCCACCGGCGTCATGTCCTCCGACCACACCGTGGCGATCGGGTTCCAGGCGAAGCCGGTGAACAGCCAGCCCCGCACCCACTCCACCACCGTCCAGGCGCTGGCGAAGAACAGCACGCGCGGCACATAGACCGCGAAGCGTTCATAGGGCAGGTCATCCCTGCCGGGCGGCGGGAACAGGTGGGTCAGGCCGCAGACGATGGCGGTGTAGAGCCCGAAGCCCGCGCTCAAGGCGGCCACCGCCGGCCAGGCGAACGCGCCGAAGGTGTCGGCGTCGACATAGAAGGCGTTGACGATCCAGTGGAAGCTCACCAGGAAATAGCCGAAGCCGAAAGCCCAGCCGGTCGCGGCGGCGGCGGCCCGCGTGGCGCAACCGTCCAGCAGCCACAGCAGCAATGGGAAGGCGATCCACAACAGCGGGAACGCCGACACCGGCGGATAGGCGACAACCGTCAGGGCGCCGATGGCGAAAGCCAGGAACAGCCGCGGCCAGAGGGCGAGGGACGAAAGCCGCCCCGCGAGAGCACTCATCATTTTCGGGCGATCATTTTGAGGATGACGCGGCGGGAATATTGCGGACGCGTAATTGCCGCACACGGCGCGGGTCGCTCTCGATCACCTCGAACTCGATGCCGGATTCGTGTTTGACCAGGGCGCCGCGCCCGGGCACGCGGCCGGCGATGCTGATCACCAGTCCGCCCAAGGTATCGGCCTGTTCCCGTTCCTCGTCGTTGAACACCTGGCCGACGCGGGCCTCGAAATCGGTCAGCGTCAGGCGGGCGTCGGCCAGCAGGGTGCCGTCGGGGCCGTCGCGCAACCGCGGCGCTTCCTCGATATCGTGTTCGTCCTCGATCTCGCCGACGATCTGTTCGACCACGTCCTCGATGGTGAGGATGCCGTCGACGCCGCCGTACTCATCCACCACCAGCGCCATGTGGGTGCGCTTCAGCCGCATCTCGAGCAGGAGGTCGAGCACCCGCACCGCCGGCGAGACGAACAGGATGGCGCGCACCAGGTCGAGCAAGGTGCGCTTCTGCACGGGTGCCTGCGCCACATCGGTTTGCAGGCTGCGTTCGATAGCGTAGATCGCCAGGTCCTTGATGTGGATAAGGCCGAGGATCTCGTCGAGGGTCTCGCGATAGACCGGAAGCCGGGAATGCCCGCCCCTGGTCAGCAGCTCGAACGCCTCGTTGAGCGGCGTCGACGCCTCGATGGCGACGATATCGGCGCGCGGCACCATGATGTCGCGGGCGGTCACGTCGCGCAGGGCCAGCACGTTCGAGAGCAGCAGGCGCTCGTTGGGATCGATGGCAGCGTCGCCCTCGGGGCTTTCCTCGATGCGCTCCTCGATCAGTTCCTCGATGACGTCGCGCACCGCCTCGGCGTCCTCGGTCTTGGGGCCGAGCCAGCGCTTCAGGGCGCGCATGAGGCGGGGTTTCTCGGCTGAGGGCCGTGAACCGGGTTCGCTCATCGCCGCCGGGTCCCCGCTTTCTGCCGGACGAGATACGGGTTGGCGATGTCGAGGTCCTTCAGGATGGAGATCTCCAGGCGTTCCATGGCGCGTGCGTCGCGATCCTGCTCGTGATCATAACCCAGGAGATGCAGAACGCCATGCGCCACAAGGTGGGTGAGATGCTCTTCCAGGGTCTTGTTTTCCGCTCTGGCGTCGCGGGCGGTGACGCCCCTGGCGATCACCACGTCGCCGAGGATGGCTTCGCGGGCATCGTCGGCGCCGATATGGGCGGGCGCGCCGGCCCGAGGGCCGAAGGGCGGCCACGCCGGAAAGGACAGGACGTCGGTCGGCTTGTTCTTGCCGCAGTAGGCGGCGTTGAGTTTTTTGACCGCGGCGTCGGAGGTCAGCACGATCGCCAGTTCGACAACAGGCGATTTCGGTTTGCGCCGGGCGGCGACAGCCGCGAAGGCAGCCACCGCCGCGCGCTTGCAGACGGCGGCCGAGGTGCGCAAGGCCCGCTTCCATTCCGCCGACACCGCGACATCGATGACCAGGTGCTGGGCGCGCGTGTCTTTGGCCATGGGCTTCCTACCGGTTCTCTTCGCGTTTTCGCGCCGCGTCACGGCGGTCGTAGGCCTCGACGATGCGGGTCACCAGGTCGTGGCGCACCACATCGCGGGCGCTGAAGGCGATGCGGCCGACGCCTTCGACGCCGTCCAGGGTGTCAAGGGCGTCCTGCAGGCCCGACACGGTGCCGCGCGGCAAATCGACCTGGGAGAGGTCGCCGGTCACCACCATGCGCGCGTTCTCGCCCATGCGCGTCAGCGCCATCTTCATCTGCATGGTGGTGGTGTTCTGCGCTTCGTCCAGGATGATGAAGGCGTTGGACAGCGTGCGGCCGCGCATGAACGCCAGCGGCGCCACCTCGATCTCGCCGGAGATCATGAGCTTGGTAACCTGGTCGCCGGGCAACATCTCATGCAGCGCGTCGTAGAGCGGCCGAAGATAGGGGTCGACCTTCTCGCGCATGTCGCCGGGCAGGAACCCCAGGCGCTCGCCCGCTTCGACCGCGGGCCGCGACAATACGATTCTATCGACGACGCCGGCCAGTTTCATGGCGACGGCTTTCGCGACGGCGATATAGGTCTTGCCGGTGCCGGCGGGCCCGAGGGCGAACACCAGCTCGAAATCGTTGAGCGCCCGCAGGTAGGACGCCTGCATCGGCGAGCGCGGCGAGATGTGGCGCTTGCGGGTGCGGATGGTGAGGTCCTGGTCGCCGTCGCTGCCTTCCAGGGCAAAGCGCGCGGCGCTGTCGACGTCGCCGCTGTCGATGCCGGCGCCGCTCACCAGCCGGCCATAGAGGCGATCGAGGGCGGTGGCGGCCTTGTCGACCTGTGGCTTGGTGCCTTCGATGGTCACGGTATTGCCATGAGAGTGAAGCTCCACATCGAGACGCTGTTCCAGGCGCGCGAGATTGGCGTTATGCGGGCCCACCAGCTGTTGCAGGAGCGCGTTGTCGGAGAATTCGCGGGTCAGGATAATGTCGGTCACCGGCGTGCGGCGTGTTGTTGTGATCCCACCATAACTCCGCCGAGGCTGTTGCGTTCCAGGGTCGTGATCTGCACCGGCACGATCTGCCCGGTCAGCACCGGGTCGGCGGTCACATGCACCGCCTGGAGATAAGGGCTCTTCCCCACCAGCTGGCCGGCGTTGCGGCCTGTTCCGGTGAGCAGGATGTCGAAGGTGCAGCCGATGCTGGCGGCGTTGAAAGCGGTTTGCTGACGCGCGACCAGGTCCTGCAGGATCAACAGGCGCTCGCTCTTCACGTCCTCGGGCACCTGGTCCTC
>JAYRKL010000047.1:0-3600 GCA_041905795.1 Rhodospirillaceae bacterium
GTTCGGCCGTCGCGGCCAGAAACCGCGGGCCGGTGGCCGGCGTGAACGGCACGGCGCATTGCAGCTTCGGATAATAGCGGCCCCCCGCCTTCTCATAGGCCTGGGCCCAGCTCCAATCGAAGATGTATTCACCGTAGGAGTGGTTCTTGAGATAGAGCGGCGCGCAGCCCGCCACCGCGCCCGCTTCCTCCAGCACCAGGTGCCGCACGGCCCAGCCCGCGTCCTCGCCGACACAGCCGGCGTCCTCCAGGGAACTCAGGAACGCGTGGCTGACAAACGGATTGTCGCCGCCGGCGCAGGCATCCCAGGCGCCGGCCGGCACCCGGTGGATGCTGTCGATGACTTTCAGCGTAAAGGCGTCGTCGGCCAATGTCGTCAGGCGATCTCGATCACCGCGGCCACTTCCACCGTGACATTGCGCGGCAGCGACGGCGAGCCCATGGCGGCGCGGGAGTGTTTCCCGGCCTCGCCGAACACCTCGACCATCAGGTCGGAAACCCCGTTTAGCGCCTTGGCGTGGTCGGTGAAGGTCGCGGGCGACGCGACAAAGCCCGTCAGATTCACCACCCGCGTCACCTTGTCCAGGTCTCCGCCGCAGGCCGCCTTGGCCTGGGAGATGATGTTGATTCCGCACAGCCGGGCGGCCTGATAGGCGTCGTCCACCGACACGTCCTGGCCGGCGAGGCCGGCGTATTTCACCACCCCGTCAGAAATGGGAATCTGCCCTGCGATAAACACCAGATTTCCCGTCCGGACATAGGGTACGTAGTTGGCCGCCGGCGTCGGCGCCTGCGGCAGGGAAATACCTATCTCTTTCAAGCGGGCTTCGACTTTTCCGGCCATCGGCGGGGTTCCTTATCAGGGGCAGGATGTGCTAGGTCCCCCGCATATTAAGCATCTTCCGGCGGGGTTCCAGACCCCAAGGCCCAGGTCCAAGGATTTCACCGTGGCGGAAAAGCTCTCCCTCCCCAAAAACAAGATCAAGGTTCTCCTGCTGGAGAACATCCACAAGAACGCGGTCGAGCTGTTCAAGCGCAACGGCTACGGCGCGGTGGAACTGGTGCACGAGGCCCTGGACGCCGAGGCCCTGAAGAAAAAAATCAAGAATGTCCACATCCTCGGCATCCGCTCGCGCACCAAACTGACGAAAGAGGTGCTGCAGGCGGCCGAGAAACTCATGACCGTGGGCTGCTTCTGCATCGGCACCAACCAGGTCGACCTCGCCACCGCCAAGCGCATGGGCATTCCGGTGTTCAACGCGCCCTATTCCAACACCCGCTCGGTGGCGGAACTGGTGATCGCCGAGATCATCATGCTGTTCCGCGGCATCCCGCAGCGCTCCTGGGGCGCTCACGAAGGCGAGTGGGACAAGTCGGTGAAGGGCGCGCGCGAGATCCGCGGCAAGGTCATCGGCATCGTCGGTTACGGCCATATCGGCACCCAGTTGTCGGTGATCGCCGAAGCCATGGGCATGCAGGTGCGCTTCTACGACATCATCGAGAAGCTCGCCATCGGCAACGCCCAGTCGTGCCGGTCGCTGGACGAACTTCTGTCGATCGCCGACGTGGTCACCATGCACGTGCCCGAGACGCCCGAAACCAAGAACATGATGAACGCCGCGCGCCTCAAGAAGATGAAGAAGGGCGCTTATCTCATCAACGCCGCCCGCGGCACGGTGGTGGAGATCCCGGCGCTGGCCGAGCTGCTCAAGAGCGGCCATATCGCCGGCGCCGCGCTCGACGTGTTCCCCAAGGAGCCGTCCGGCCCCGAGGAGAAGTTCAAGAGCCCGCTGCAGGGCCTGCGCAACGTGATCCTGACGCCGCATATCGGCGGCTCGACCGAAGAGGCGCAGGTCAATATCGGCGGCGAAGTCGCCGAGAAGCTGGTCAAGTACTCGGACAACGGCTCTACCCTGGGTGCGGTGAACTTTGTCGAGGCGGCGTTGCCGACCCAGGCCGGCGTCACCCGCTTCATGCATATCCACCGCGACGAGCCGGGGGTGATGGCCAATATCCTGCAGGTGTTCTCGCGCCGGAACATGAACATCGCCGGCCAATACCTGCGCACCGACGGCGAGATCGGTTACGTCGTCACCGACGTTAGCGGAAAAGTCGAGATGGGCGCGGACATCCGCAAGGAATTGGCGGAGATCCCCGGCACCGTGCGCACCCGGTTCCTGCTGTAAGAAACGCGGCTACTTCTTGAAGAGCGGGAGTTTCTTCAAGGGGGTTTCGCCGGGCACCGGGAAGGCGGGACCCAGCAGCTGGCGCCACTCGACCATGGCGTCGATGAATTTACCGGTTTTCAGGTGATGCTCGGCCAAGGTCACGCGCCAGTAGGCGGCCTTGGCCTTGCCGTGCCAGGCGGTGTCGACCTCCACCGCGGTCTGGGCGCCCGGCGGGGTCAGTTTGCAAGGTGTGCGCAACCGCGACCACACCCAGAACTCCGTCAGCGCCGTATCCAGCGCGAACGCCCGCGGGCCGCTGGCGTAATAGTCCTGCACCAGCAGTTCCAGAACGAACGAGCTGATGGGCACCTTGGAGGCCTCGCGCCAGGCTTTGAGGGCCGTGAGCAGGAGGCGAGGGCGGCCGCCATAGAGGCTGTCGGAGAGCCGTAACGTGGCGGCTTCGGCGACGGGATTGCTGATGCTCCAGCCGGAGGCCCGCGTCAGCGTGGCGGCGCCCGGGATGAGAAAAGCGCCGCGATGCGGCGCACTCGGCAGGACTTTCACCCACAGCGACCCGCGCGGCACGATCACGCCGGCGCCGTGCACGGTGACCCCGGCGAATCTCGGCGCGAGCAGGTTGGCCACGGTCTTGAGAGCGTCGCCGGCGCGGCCATTGCCGGCGGCGATGAACCTGGGCGGCAGAATGTAGAGCAGGTCGGCCATGCGGATCGGGGCGAGCGCGGTGCGCTTGCCGACCGCGCCGGCGATCACATGATCGGTCGAGCCTTCGGGATGCGGCATGACCTCGCGCAGCACCGCGATGACGTCGTCGCACACGCCGCGCGCCACGCCGTAAGCCGTGTGGCTCGGCACGACGCGGCGCAGGAACGCCCCGAAACACGCACCGATGGTGAGTTCGGTCTCAGGCCGGGGAAAGCCGGAAATCTTGACCGGATCGGCGGCAGGAAGCTTGGCGAGGGCCGGAGCGGGGAGCATCGGATTAATTGTACCAGGTACAATTTAATTTTTACGAACAGCCGGACGTGGTCCCGCAGGTCTCGCACTTCATGCAGGTGCCGTTGCGCACCAGGGTGAAGTTGCCGCAGTCGGAGCAGGCGTCCCCTTCATAGCCTTTCATGCGCGCCACATGCACGGCGCTGCGGCGGGATTCGGTGATCTTGGTGACCTGGGTCTGGGTCACGACCTCCTCGGCCATGGCGAGCGCGCCCGCGGACATGGTGGCGCCCGCGCCCGGGCCGCCGGTGACGGCGGCGGACGAGGTGGCGTTGGTGTTGGCGCCGCCTGCTTCACCGGGGGCGCCTTTGCGTCCGCCCGGCTTGATGAAATACAGGTTCGACGACCGCACGAAGCCCTTGGACACGGTCTTGCCCGCGAGTTGCAGCATCTTGTCCGCCGCTTCGCCGTCACCCATG
>JAYRKL010000034.1:0-23000 GCA_041905795.1 Rhodospirillaceae bacterium
GGCCGCCGCGGCGGCAAGACCGTGCCTCTGAAAGCCAATGTCGACGCGGCTTTGGAGAAGGCGAGCGCGGTGCGCCACGTGCTGGTGGTGAAGCACACCGGCGGTCCGGTGCCGTTCACGCCGCCGCGCGACATCTGGCTGCATGCGGCGGCCGCGAAAGTGTCCGGTCACTGCGACCCGGTGGAGATGAACGCCGAAGACCCGCTGTTCATCCTCTACACCTCGGGTTCGACGGGCAAACCCAAGGGCGTGCTGCATACCACCGGCGGGTACATGGTCTTTGCCTCCATGACCCACCAGTATGTGTTCGACTACAAGAACGGCGATGTCTACTGGTGCACCGCCGATGTCGGCTGGGTCACCGGCCATACCTATATCGTCTACGGCCCGCTGGCCAACGGCGCCATCACCTTGATGTTCGAGGGCGTGCCCAACTACCCCGACACGTCGCGCTTCTGGCAGGTGATCGACAAGCACAGCGTCAATATCTTCTACACCGCGCCCACGGCGATCCGCGCCCTCATGCGCGACGGCGACGCGCCGGTGAAGCGCACGTCGCGCGCCACTCTGCGGTTGCTGGGGTCGGTGGGCGAACCCATCAATCCCGAAGCCTGGCTATGGTATCACCGGGTGGTCGGCGACGGCCGCTGCCCGATCGTCGACACCTGGTGGCAGACCGAGACCGGCGGCATCCTGATTTCACCGCTGCCCGGCGCGACCAAGCTCAAGCCGGGTTCGGCGACTTTGCCGTTCTTCGGCATCGAACCCTGCATCGTCGACGCCGAAGGCAAGGAACTGGAGGGCGCCTGCACCGGCAACCTCTGCCTCAAGGGATCGTGGCCCGGCCAGATGCGCACGGTTTACGGCGACCACCAACGGTTCATCGACACCTACTTCAAGACCTATCCCGGCAAGTATTTCACCGGCGACGGCTGCCGCCGCGACGAGGACGGTTATTACTGGATCACGGGGCGCGTCGACGACGTCATCAATGTCTCCGGCCATCGTCTCGGCACCGCCGAAGTCGAAAGCTCCCTGGTCGGCCATCGCACCGTGGCCGAAGCCGCGGTGGTGGGTTTCCCCCACGACATCAAGGGCCAGGGCATTTACGCCTACGTGACGCTGAAAGCGGGCGTCGAAGCCACCGATGCGCTGCGCAAGGAACTGCTGGAGTGGGTGGCCAAGGACATCAGCCCCATCGCCAAGCCCGATGTGCTGCAATGGGCGCCGGGTTTGCCCAAGACCCGTTCCGGCAAGATCATGCGCCGCATTTTGCGCAAGATCGCCGAGAACGAGATCGGCAATTTGGGCGACATCTCGACGCTCACCGATCCATCGGTGGTCGACGACCTGGTGAAAAACCGCGCCCACCCGAAATAGACCGGCGAGAGAGCGCTATCTCGCTTTCACCGCTGCGTGTTTGGGGCAGGCGGTGAGCCGCCGGCGCAGGTCCTCGATCAGCATGCGGCCGGCCTTTTGCGGCGGCCGGGCGCGGTCGTGCACCACGTGGATGGGCAGTTCCCAGCCGGAATTCTCCGCCAGCTCCAGGCGTACCAGCCGTCCGGCATCGAGATGCGGCTGCACCAGGTGCAGCGGCATGTTGCACCAGCCGAACCCCGCCAGCAGATAGTCAAGGCGTGTGCCGAGGTCGGCGAAGCGCCAGACGCGGTGACTGATGACGCCGCCGGAAAAACGCGCCGTGACCTGGGTGCGGTCGGTGAGCACCAGCTGCACCTGGTCCTCAAGCTGCGCGCGGGCGATCGGGCCTTTGAGCGCGGCGAGCGGATGGGCGCCGCTGACCACCGGTGCCATGGCGATGGCGGCGAGGAACTCGCTGGCGAGATCGTCCTGCGCCGGACGCCAGGAATAGAGTCCAAGCCGCGCGCTGCGGTCGCGGATGCGCTGCTCGGCGCCGCCCAAGGCTTCCGTAAAGACGCTCACCGGCAGAGCGGGGAACGCGCCCGCAAGGACCCTGAGGCTTTCCATCAGCAGGAGATTGGGGAACATGGCGTCGACGGCGAGGCCCAGCTCCGGCTCCACATCCGCCGCCATGCTCTCGGCCTTGGCGCGCAGGGTCTCGGCGCCGCGCACCAGCTTGCGCGCTTCTTCCAGGATGGCCCGCCCGGCGTCGGTGAGCGCCGGCACCTTTCCGGAGCGGTCGAACAACGCCACGCCCAGGGTCGATTCGAGCGCCTGCATGGTCTGGCTCACCGCCGATTGCACGCGCCGCAGCCTGCGCCCGGCGGCGGAAAAGCTACCGGACTCGGCCACGGCGATGAGCGTGCGGAGCTGATCTAAGGTAAGGCGATCAAGCACTTAAGACTCTTCAGGGGACCGGCCTCCGGCCGGACTAATCCATCTGTTAATATGATGGATATAACCATAATTTGGCCGATTTTCTAGATGGACGGCGCGGTCCAGAGTCCTGCCCACACACGACCCACCCACAACAGGAGTTCGTCATGGGCAACCTTCTTTTCGTCACCTCTTCCCTGATGGGGGAACAATCCCGCTCCCGGCAACTGGCCGCCGACTACATCGCCGCCGCCCGCGCCGCCACGCCGGGTCTTATCGTGGTGGAACGCCACCTGACTCCCGACAACAGCCCGCATCTCGGCATGGACGCCCTGGCCGGATTCGGCGCCGCGCCCGAAGCGCGCACGCCGGCGCAAGCCGCCGCGGTGCAGCTGGCCGATGCCATCGTCGAGGAAGTGGAAGCGGCGGACACCATCGTCCTCGCCGTGCCGATGTATAACTTCTCGGTGCCGTCGACCCTGAAGGCTTGGCTCGACCATGTGGCGCGCGCCGGGCGCACCTTCAAGTACACCGCCAACGGCCCGGAAGGTCAGCTCAAGAACAAGCGCGTGATCGTGGTGGAAAGCCGCGGCGGCTTCTATGCCGGCGATGCTCCGGCCAAGGGCATGGACTTCCAGGAACCGTACCTGCGCGCCTTCTTCGGCTTTGTCGGCATCACCGACGTGAGTTTCGTGCGGGTGGAAGGCCAGGCCATCGGCCCCGATGTCGCGGCGAAAGGCCTGGCGGCGGCCAAGAGCGCGGTGGCGGCGCTGGCGCCGGTGCGGTTGGCGGCTTAAGCCGTTCCGTAAGCCGAGAGCATCTGCAGCACATGTGATCGCTGCGTCTCGACCACCTTCGCGTTGCTCTCGAGATTGAGTTCGGCGAAGACCTGGGCGGCTTGTTCAAAGGCGTGCGCCGCTTCCCGCAGGCAATCGGCATCGCGGGCGGCCACGCCTTTTTCCTTCAGCGCCGCGCCGATATTGGCCAGCGCGGTGGCCCACACCAGGGGCGCCTTGGTGCGGCTGCGGGAGTCCGCGATCTTCAGGAAGATGCTCACCGCCTTGTCGAACAAGCTGTCCTGGCGCGTCAGGCGGCCCATAGTGATCAAGAGACCGCCCAGCGAGTTCTGCACGTCGGCCCAGCGCTCCGGTGCTTCGGTGATGGTCCAGATGGCGGTGGCGGCCGAGAACGCGTCGGCGGCGTCCTTGAGGTGGATGGTTTCGCCGGTCTGCTGCGCGAGGTTATGCAGGGCCAGGCCCAGGCGCACTTTCAGCGCGGCGTAGTCGTCGGCGAACACTTCCTTGCGCACCATGCCGAGCGCGGTGCGGTAATATTCCACGGTCTTGTCGCCGAGGTTGGCGCGGTCGGTGATCTCGCTAATGAGCGACAGGGCGTCGGCGATATGGGTGCCGATCATGGCGCGCTCATGTTCGGGGAAGGCGTCGTTGCCGAGGATCAACGCGCCCTGGTAGATGGTGACCGCGCGCTGCAAGGTCTTGACGTCGCCGGTGCGCGCGCCGTCCAGCAGCAGCATGGCGGCGTAGCAGGCCTGGGCGGTGGCGCATTCGGCCACGGTGCCGTCGAAGTCGCCTTCGGCGAAATGGCTGGCGGCCTTGAGCACGGGACGGAACAAGGTGGCACGCGCGCGGATGCCGTCGCCGGTTTCGACATTGGTGGCGGCCAGCGCCGCGCCGAACACCAGGTCGCCGCTGGCGTCATCGAACAGCGCCGGCACTTCCAGGCGCTCGAGGGCCGAGAACGACGCGCCTTGCGGATGCAAGGGTGTGGCGCGCGCCAGGAAGCGCAGGCGCCAGGAGGCATGGGATGACGAAGCGCGGCGGCCGGGTACGGCGAGGCTTTCGCCCCAGATCAGGAGATCGGCGCCTTCGCGCTTCAGCCAGCGGCGGCCGAGATCCACCGCCATGGACACGAACAGCGCCTGGCCGTAATCGGCGCCGGGCACCGTCAGCGGCCGGTCGGCGATGGCGATGGAGACGCCCATGCGTCCCGATAAACGATCTTGGATATGCCGCGCCGCGAGGCCGGTGGTGTCGCCGGCCAGGGGGCTGATCAGGATACGAAGCGGTTCGACGCCGTAAAGTGCGTCTTCGGGTTCATCGGCGCCCAGCGGCGTGAAGGCCGGCTCCGCAGGGCCCGGCCCCCGCAGCAGCAAGTCGATGAACGCGCCAACCTTGGACCCCAGCGGCATTCTGCCTGCTCCCAACACACGCCGACAATCTTAACGGGCCAAAGGAAGGACAGCCCGAATCAATGGATTAGGGGGTCGCGTTTAAAAATCCATTGAGACTCGCCCAAACCGCCGGTCGAAAAGCCTCTCAAAAGTCGGAACAGCGGCCTTTGCGCTCCCAATCGCCGAAGCGGGTGGGTTCGGGCCCCTTGGGGCCGCCTAATTCCGTAACAGGCTCGGTCTTGCCGGCGGGGCGCGGCGCCGCCGGCGCGGCGGGCTTCAAGGCGGCGGCTTGCGGGCTGAGGGGCAGGGACTTGGGTGTCGTCATAGGGATGAGGCAGGCGGATAAGGCGGTCTTGAGATCGTGAATTTATCACATAGATCAGTGATGTATGTCTCTGATGCGGGACGTCAACCGAGGAGTTCTCAAGTCCATGAATACCATGCGCGCGGGTCTTTTGCTGGCGGCGCTCACCGGCATCTTCCTCGCGGTCGGCTATGCCATCGGCGGCAGCGGAGGGATGCTGATCGCCTTCCTGTTCGCGGTCGGCACCAATGCCTTCGCTTACTGGAACTCCGACAAAATGGTGCTGTCCATGTATGGCGCGCGGGAGGTGTCGCGCGAGTCCGCGCCGGAGTTCCATGACCTGATCGCGCGCCTGGCCGCGCGGGCGAACCTGCCGATGCCCAAGGTCTATATCATCGACAGCGACCAGCCCAACGCCTTCGCCACCGGCCGCGATCCGGAACACGCGGCGGTGGCGGCCACCACCGGCCTCCTGCGCATGCTCGACGAACGCGAGATCGCCGGCGTCATGGGCCATGAACTTGCCCATGTGCGCAACCGCGACACCCTGGTCATGACCATCACCGCCACGCTTGCGGGAGCGATCGGCATGCTGGCCAACTTCGCCTTCCTGTTGGGCGGGCGGCGTGACGAACGCGGTGGCGGCAACGCCATCCTCTCCATCGCCATGATGATCCTGGCGCCGATCGCCGCGGCCCTGGTGCAGTTCGCCATTTCGCGCACCCGCGAATACGGCGCGGACCACGGCGGCGCCGAGATCAGCGGCGATCCCCTGGCGCTGGCCTCGGCGCTTTCCAAATTGGAGCAGATGGCCCATCAGGTGCCCAACCCCCAGGCCGAAGCCAACCCGGCCACGGCCCATCTGTTCATCGTCAACCCCCTGAGCGGCCACGGCGCCGACAACCTGTTTTCCACCCACCCCGCTGCCGGCAACCGCATCGCCAAATTGCAGGAGATCGCCCGGACCATGGGGTCTGCGCCGTCGCCGTCACCGGGTCCGTGGGACGATGCCGCGCCTAAACCCCGTGCCAAAGGGCCCTGGGGTTAGGGCTGTTTCCAGGCTCCATCCTCGTTTAAGGAAGGCGCCATGAATGAAGACCTTCCGACACTCAAGGATGTGGAAGCGGCGGCGGACCTGATCCGCCCCGTGCTCACGCCTACGCCCCAGATCTGCTGGCCGCTGCTGTCGGCGCGGGCCGGTGCGGAAGTCTGGGTGAAGCACGAGAACCACAATCCCACCGGCGCTTTCAAAGTGCGCGGCGGGCTTACCTATATGGCCGAACTCAAAGCCAAGGCCCCCGACACCAGGGGCGTGATCGCCGCCACCCGCGGCAACCACGGCCAGAGCATCGCCCATGCCGCCAAACGCTTCGGCATGACCGCCACCATCGTCGTTCCGCGCGGCAATTCCCGCGAAAAGAACGCCGCCATGGCCGCTTATGGCGCCGAGCTGGTGGAACACGGCGCCGATTTCCAGGAGGCGCTGGAACACGCCATGGCCCTGGGCGCGGAGCGCAAGCTGCACGCCGTGCCGTCCTTCGCCATCGGCCTGGTGCGCGGGGTCGCGACCTATGCCCTGGAATTGCTGCGCGGCGTGGCCGACCTAGACACGGTCTATGTCCCCATCGGCCTGGGCTCGGGCATCTGCAGCGTGATCGCGGTGCGCGACGCCCTCGGCCTCAAAACCAGGGTTGTCGGCGTCGTCGCCGAAGGCGCCCAGGCTTACGCCCTGTCCTTTAAAGCCGGCTGGCCGGTGCCCACCAACCAGGCGGTCACGGTGGCCGACGGGCTGGCAGTGCGCACCCCCCACCCCCGGGCGGTGGAGATCGTGTGCAAGGGCGCCGAGCGGATCGTGGTGGTCGGCGACCCGGAAATCCGCGCCGCCATGACCCATTACTACACCGACACCCATAACTTGGCCGAAGGCGCCGGCGCCGCGGCGCTGGCGGCTTTGCTGCAGGAAGGCCGCAGCATGGCCGGCAAGAAGGTCGGGGTCGTGCTCACCGGCGGCAATGTGGACCGGCCGGTTTATGCCGGGATTATCGGGGCTTGATGGCGCAGCATATCTCCAAAAAACCGCAGCAAAGCCCCGAGCTGGCGTCCCGTACGGCGGCGCTGAATTTGCTGCAGGCCGTGCTGCAAAAACACCGCAGCATAGATGACGCCTTCGACGCCGCCGCCCGCGGCCTGGAGCCCCGCGACCGGGCGTTCGTGCGCCTGCTGGCGGCCACCACCCTGCGCCGGCTCGGCCAGATCGACGATGTATTGATGGGCTTTGTCGCCAAGGAACCGCCCCCGGACGTGCGCGATTTGCTGCGCCTGGGCGCGGCACAATTATTATTCCTGGGCACCGCCCCCCACGCCGCGGTCGCCACCACCGTCGACCTGGTGAAGCCCAAATACGGCCGGTTGTCGGGCCTCGCCAATGCGGTCATGCGCCGGGTGGCCGATCAGGGCGCCGGCCTGGTTGCCGCCCAGGATGCGGCGAAACTCAACACCCCCGGCTGGCTGTGGGACTCCTGGGTGGCGGCCTATGGCGATCCCGCCGCCCGCGCCACCGCCGAAGCCCACCTGCACGAAGCGCCCCTGGACCTGAGCGTAAAGGACCCGGCCTCGGCTGCGGACTGGGCGCAAAAACTCGGCGGCGTCGTGCTGCCCACCGGCACCGTGCGCCTGCCCAAAGGCGGCAAAGTGCAGGACCTGACGGGATTCGCCGAAGGCGCCTGGTGGGTGCAGGACGCGGCCGCGGCGCTGCCGGCCAAGATTTTGCTGCACGCGTTCGCGCAACATGGACCGCAGCAAATCGGCGATATCTGCGCCGCCCCGGGCGGCAAAAGCGCCCAGCTGGCGGCCGCCGGCCACCAGGTGACGGCGGTCGATATTTCAGCCCAACGCCTTGGCCTGCTTGAGGAAAACCTCAAACGGCTGCACCTCGAAGGGCGCAGCATTGCCGCCGACGCGCTGGCCTGGCGGCCGGAGACCTTGTTCGACGGCCTGCTGCTGGACGCGCCCTGTTCGGCCACCGGCACCATCCGGCGCCACCCGGACCTGCCGTTCCTCAAGCGCCCCACCGACCTCGCCGGCTTTGTCGCCACCCAGACCGCCCTGCTCAAGGCGGCGGTGGCCATGGTCAAGCCGGGCGCGCCGATCGTTTACAGCGTC
The DNA here is from genome assembly GCA_041905795.1 of Rhodospirillaceae bacterium. Lineage (GTDB taxonomy): Bacteria > Pseudomonadota > Alphaproteobacteria > Rhodospirillales > Rhodospirillaceae > SHVO01. Next base: position 7,953 of record JAYRKL010000034.1, read on the forward strand.
TGTTCGCTGCAGCCCGAGGAACGCAAGGCGGTGATCGACGCCGTCAGCGCCGAAGCCCATCTCGCCCGCCTCAAGATCCCGGCGGCGGCCATCGCCGGCGAGAATCAGTTCCTGACCCGCGACGGCGAACTGCGCACCCTGCCCAGCCAGTGGGGCGAGCTGGGCGGCCTCGACGGTTTCTACGGCGTGCTGTTGCAGAGAACGATTTAGGTTTTGCGGCCGCGCAGGAAGATGTAGTCGCCCGTGCCGGCGCTGTTCAGCAGGAACACCGTGTAGATCAGGTGCGACAGCAGTTTCTTGCCGGGTCCAAAGGCGCCCATGGTGCCCTGGTTGCCGATGGCCTCCAGCAGATCGCGGTACAGCGGCGAATAGAACGGGAAACCCCATTCGATCTTTTTGTCGATGACGAGCCCGGCCGCGGCCATCTTGGCGGCGAGTTCGCCCTGGGCGTAATTGCGCATATGGCCGATGCCGGCCTCGAAGCGCCGCATGCGGCCCTGCAAGGTGGCGATCACCACCGCGCCGCCGGGGGCGCACATGGCAGTCATGTTCTGGAGGGCTGTCTGATCGTCGGCGATATGCTCGACCACGTCGGCCGAGACCACCAAATCGAAGGTGCCGGGCAGCCGCGCGCGCGCCACATCGAGCTGTGAGATGTCGACGCCCGGCAATCCGCGTTTCGCCAGGGCGACGGCGTTCTCGGAGATCTCCACGCCCGCCAGCGCGGCGCCGGGATGGGCTTGCGCCAGGGCCACCAGCAGCGATCCCTCGCCGCAGCCCACATCCAGGATGGATTTCGGCGTGAGGCCCGCGGTCATGACGCGCATCAAACGCCGGGTATGGCGCGCCATGGGGCCATAGCGGCGCATATCGTCCCAGCCGCCGGACCAGATCTGGTCGTAGGTGGGCCCGGTGAAAGACGAGTCACTCATGCGTCTGCGCCTTTGGCGCGCACCTGATCCATGACTCCCATCCAGGCGGAGGCGACGATATCCCAGCCGAAGGTGGTCTCGACCCGTTGGCGCCCGGCGCGCCCGAACGCCGCACGGCGCGGTTCGTCTTTCATCAGCGCTGCCAGCGCCGCACCCAAGGCGTTTTCGTCCTCGGGTGCCACCAGTAAACCGGTCTCGCCCGGGATCACCACTTCGCTGGTGCCGGCGATCTGCGTTCCGACAACCGGCAGTCCCGCCGCCATGGCTTCCAGCAGCGCGTTGGCCATGCCCTCGTCGCGGGACGGCAGCACGAAGATATCGCCTTCGCGGTACATGGCGGGCAGCGCGTCCTTGGCGACCCAGCCGCGCAATTCCAGCCGGTCGGCGAGGCCGAGGCGCGCGGCCTCGCCGGCGATGGCCGGCCACTCGGGCCCGTCGCCCACCAGGATCAGCCGCCACTTGAGGGCCAGATCCAGCTTGGCCAGCGCCGCGATCAACACATCCAGGCCCTTCTGTTTCACCAACCGGCCGACGAACAGCAGGTTGATGGGGCCGCTCCGGGTATAGTCGGTTTTAGGCGCGATGCCGGTGAGATCGGCGCCGGCGGGAATCATGCCGATGGCCGCATCCGGATCATGCGCCTGCGCCAGCGCGGCCAGCCCTTGCGAATTGGCCACCACCGCGGTGGCATCGCGCCACAGGGCGCTGATCGCGCCGCCGGTGAGCGCGTGATAAAAGCGCATGCGGCCCGGATCGAACCCCGGCACGTCGCCGCCTTGCAGCGAGATGGCGTAGGGGATGTGGCAGGCGCGCTTCAGGTACCAGGCGATGGGGGCCGACGGCAGGGTGAAGAACGCCAGCGCCACTTCGATTTTCCACACCCGCGCCAGGGCCGGCGCCGCCAGCAGGCCGGCGACGATGAAAGCGATCATCTCCAGCACCCCGCAGCGGTCGGCGCGCTGGCGAAGCGCGGGGATGCGCTTGATGGTCACGCCGGCGTCGGTCTCCTCCGCCGGCAGGCCGTCCCAGGCGGCGGTGAGCACATAGACCTGGTGCCCCATGCGCGCGAAGGCGCGGGCGGTCTGCTGGGTGGCGTTGCCGCCGCCGCCGCCGATGGGGGGATATTCGTAATTAATGAGAAGAATACGCGACAAGAGACGTCCGATAGGGATACTGCAGGCAAAGATTTATGCGCCAAAGCTTTACACGACCCTGCCTTAACACCTGGGCGTCATGCGACCAAAGAATTTCCTGAAGACCGCGGCGATCCTTGGCCTGAAAACCGGCATCAGCGCGGCATTGCTTGCCCTGGTTTTGTCACGGGTGCCGCTGCGCGAGGCCGCCGTGGCGGCGGCGGGCATGGCGCCGGTGGCCGTCGCCCTGTCGATCCTCGGCTACTTCGCGGCCCATGTGATCAACGCCGCCAAGCTCCGCGTGTTGTTGCCGGGGCTTTCGCTCTGGCAGTCCTGGCGTTTCACCATGATCGGGGTGCTGTTCGGCCTGGCGTTGCCCGGGCAATTGGCCGGCGATGCGGTCAAGGCGCTGCGTCTCGCCCGCGCCGCGCCCGACGCCGGCGAAGTGACCGCGGCGGTGGCGGCGGTGGCGATCGACAAGATCATCGGCATGTTCGCGTTGCTGCTGATCACGGCCGCGGGCCTCGCGCTCAACACCGGCATTTTCGGCGAACCGGTGATGATCGCCGCCGCCGCGGTGACCATCCTGATCCCGGTGGCCCTGGTGATCATCCTGACGGCGCCGCTTCCGGCCTGGCTCGGTAAATGGGGCCAGGAGTTCGCGGCCTGGCGCACGGTGGCGCTGACCCGCGACGCGCTGCTGCGGGCGCTGGTCCTCGGCGTCGCGTTCCAGCTGGTGTCCATCGCCAGCGTCCACATCCTCGGCGGCGCGCTCGGGATCGTCCTGCCGTTCACCGCCTGGGCCGTGGTGGTGGGGTTGACCTCGGTGATCCTGATGCTGCCGGTGACGGTCGCCGGCCTGGGCCTGCGCGAAGGATCGCTGGTGGCGGTCATGGCCATGCTGGGCGAAGGCAAGGGCCCGGCGCTGGCGCTGTCCTTCGCGCTGCTGGCGGTCAACCTCCTGGGCGCCGGCGTCGGCCTGGTGGTCGACCTCGCCGGCCGCGACAAGGCGCCTTCAGCCTGATTTACGTCAGCCTGATTTACGGAGGGTGATGATCAGCGGCGTCCAGCCTTGCGCGGCGATGATCGCCGCCGCGGCCAGGCGGTTGACGCCGAGCTTGTATCCCAGACGGACGATCTTGCCGACGGTGCCGAGCGCCATCCACCGGCCGACATCGGCCGCGCACATGCGTTCGCGGAATTTGTCCTCGCCGAGGGTCAGCACCTCCAACCCGCCGATGGCTTTGACCTGGCGGCGCGCCCAGAACGGATTGATCTCGGTGCGGATGGTGGCGGCGAACCACGGGTCCTTGCGGTAGACCCACTTCATCCACCACCGGAAGAATGCGTTCGACAGGATCGGCGGATGGATGGCGGCGTAATGGCCGTCGAAATAGGAGAAGTAGTTCGGGCAAACGATTTGCATCACGCCGCCCGGCTTCAGCACCCGCGCCGCTTCGCGCAGCACCTGGGCCGGGTCGCCGGTGTGCTCCAGCACGTTGGACGAATAGACGATGTCGAAATACCCATCCGGAAACGGCAGCTTCTCGCCCGGCGCGTCCTTGATGCGCGAGGTGTCCAGGCCATTGGCCTGGATCAGGCTGCGCGCGATGGCGGCGGAACTCTCGAAGCCTTCGCCTTCCGGCTCCACGCCCCAGCCGTCGACACCGTATTTCCTGCGCCAGACGATGTGATTGACCCCGCAGCCGGTGCCGATCTCCAGCACCTTGCGGCCGTCGAGCGGCGTATAGGCGCCGAGCACGAGCGCCATGTCCTCGGCCTTGCGCGGGTCCAAAGTGTCGTCGGCGTATTTGCCGGGATCGATGCCCATCTGACGGGTGAAGCGCACGCCCTGGCTGTCGCGCAGGCGCCGCCATGCCTCGTCGGTGACGGTGCAGAACGGCGTCGAAAGCGCGTTCATGCCGCGCCCCGCACCGAATGGCTCAGCGCCATCCAGCACCACAGCGCCAGGCGTTCGTCGGATTTCCGGGCGCGGTGGAGGTCCCAGCGCCGGCGCAGGAAGGCGGCGTCGGCGTAAGGAACGGGCTGCGCCGGCGGCTCCCAGCTCCTGAGCCAGCGCGCCAGCGGAATGCCGAAGCCTTTCTTGGGCCGCGACAGGATCTCCGCCGGCACATGCTTCTTCACCGCCTGCTTGAGGATCCACTTGGTCTCGCCGTCCCGGAGCTTGAAATGCGCGGGCAGGCGGCGCACGAAGTCCACCACGTTGTGGTCCAGGAACGGCGCCCGCACTTCCAGCGACACCGCCATGCTGGCGCGGTCGGACTTGGTGAGGATGCCGTCGGTCAGATAGAAGCGGGTGTAGAAGTCCAGCACGCGGTCGATGCGATTGCGGCTTGGGCAGGCGTCCCAGGCGGCGATGGCCTCGCTGTAAATCTCTTCGGCGCTGACCGGCGTCTCGAACAGCTCCGCCACCTCGCCGGGCTGGAGCGGCGCGAGCCACAAGGGATTCCACAGCTTGTCGGGATGCTTCAGCCCGAGGAGGCCGCGGTTGAGCACGAAGTCGAAGCTCATGTTCTGGTCCGACACCGGCAGCATCGCCGCCAGCGCCTTCACCGCCGCGTGCACCGGGCGCGGCACCACCGCGTCATAGAAGGCGGCGCGGCCGAGGACCTTGAAGGGGTCATAGCCCGCGAACAGCTCGTCACCGCCGTCGCCGGAAAGCGCCACGGTCACATGGTTGCGCGCAAAGGCCGCGAGCAGCGCCGTGGGCAGGAGGGAGCTGTCGCCCAAAGGTTCGCCGATGGCGTCCAGCAGCGCCGGCACCTGGTCCCGCGCCGATTCCAGCTGGCAGATCTCAAAGCGGTGATGCGAACCGATGTATTGCGCGGCCCGTTCGGCGTAAAGCGATTCATCGAAGCTCTGTTCGCGGAATCCGATGGCGAAGGTGTTCAATTCCGCCGGCGCGCGCTTCTGCGCGGCGTAGCCGAGCACCGCGCTGGAATCCACGCCGCCCGAGAGGAAAATGCCCACCGGCACATCCGCTTCCAGCCGCAGGGCGACGGCGCCGGCCAGGAGCGAGTCCAGTTCCTCCGCCCAGTCCTGCGGCCGCCCCGGCGGCGGATCGTCGGCGGCGATCTCGAATTTCCAATAGGCGTGGATGTCGCGCGCGCCGGTGGCGGCGTCGATGCGCATGAAATGGCCGGCCGACAGCTTGGCGATCCGCTCATACGGCGAATGGCTGCCGGGGAAATAGCCGTGGGCGAAGAACTTCATCAGGCCGGTCTTGGACGGCGACGCCGCCTTGAACGCCGGATGCGCCAGCAGCGCGCGCAGCTCCGAGCCGAAGGCGAAACAGCCGTTGGCCTCGCCATAGAACAGCGGCTTCTCGCCGAAGCGGTCCCGTGCCAGAAGCAGCTTCTTGCGGTGCCGGTCGTAGATCGCCACCGCGAACATGCCGTTGAGCTTGAGGAACAGGTCTTCGCCCCAGGCCTTGTATCCCTGCACCAGGACCTCGGTGTCGGAATGATCGCTCTGGAAGCGGTGGCCTTCGGACTCCAAGGCGCGCCGCAGGTCGCGGTGGTTATAGATCTCGCCGTTCTGGATGACGCAGATGTCGCCGCGCTCGTCCCACATCGGCATGGCGCCGCCCTTGATGTCGACGACCGCGAGACGCCGGCTGCCCAGGAACACCGGCAGATGCTGGTCGGCGAAATAGCCGTCGCCGTCCGGGCCGCGATGAATGATGGCGTCGCACATGGCGCGCAGGTCGGCCGCGGATCCGGGGCCTACAAAGCCTGCAATTCCACACATAGCTAGGAGATGCGGCGGACGTCGCCGCTATGCTGCTCGTCGGCCGGCGCGATATTGATGCGCTCTTTGACGGTGTAGGGCGTCTTGTTCTGGGCTTCGTAATAGATGCGCACCAGCACTTCTGCCAGCAGGCCCATGAGCACGCACATGGTGCCGGTGATGAAGCCCAGGGTGAACAACAGCGGCAGCGGCGTCTGGATGAACGACGTGCCGTCGAAGAACTTCAGGTAAAGCGCGCCGATGCCGGCCAGGAACGACACGCCGAAGAAAAACAGGCCGACGAAGCCGAAGATATAGATCGGCTTGGTCTCGTACTGGGTGAGGAACTTCACCACCAGGAGATCGAGCAGCACCTTGAAGATGCGCGACAGGCCGTATTTGGATTTGCCGGCCTTGCGGGCGTGATGCGTCACCGGCAGCTCGGCGATGCGCGCGCCCTGCCATTTGGCGTAGATCGGCACAAAGCGGTGCATCTCGCCGTAGAGGCGGAAGCCTTCAAGAACCTCATGACGGTAGGCTTTCAGGGTGCAGCCGTAGTCGTTGAGATGCACGCCCGAGACCCAGCTGATGAGCCCGTTGGCGAGCTTGCTGGGCAGGGTGCGGGTGATGAGGGCGTCCTTGCGGTCCTTGCGCCAGCCCGACACCACGTCATAGCCCTCGTCCAGTTTCGTCAGCAGGCGGCCGATGTCGGCGGGGTCGTTCTGCAGGTCGCCGTCCATGGGCACGATCACCGCGCCCTGGGCGTGGTCGATGCCGGCCATCATGGCGGCGGTCTGGCCGACGTTGCGCTTGAAGGAGATCACCTTGACCTGGGGATGGGCGCGGGCCGTGCGCGCCAGTTTTTCACCCGTCCCGTCGGTGGAGCCGTCGTCGATGACGATGACCTCGTAGGGACGGGCGAGGCCTTCCATGGCCGGCAACAGCGCCGCCATCAACGGGTCGATATTGTCGACCTCGTCGTAGATCGGGATGATGACCGAAACCAGATCGCGGTTGCCCAAACCGTGGTTGCTCAAGAGGGGACCTCTTCCTATGAGCCTCTGTTGTACGGCGGCCCGGGGGCCCTGACAAAGCTGAATTTCGCTTTGCACCAAGGGGATAGGCTGTCGCGTTTGCTCCCCTCGTGATACAACCCCCGTCCGTCACACGCTTTTCGCGCGCTTATTTTCTCAAGTGGCCTCATGCCCTCGATCATCAGCGTTTCCGGCCTTTCCAAAAAATACAAGTCCGGCCTCGAAGCCCTCTCCGGCATCAACCTCGAGATCGAACGCGGCGAGATCTTCGCGCTGCTCGGTCCCAACGGCGCCGGCAAGACCACCCTCATCAGCATCATCTGCGGCATCGTCACGCCGTCGGACGGCAAGGTGACCGTGGATGGCCACGACATCATCGCCGACTACCGCAAGGCCCGCGCCGCCATCGGCCTGGTGCCGCAAGAGCTGACCACCAGCGCCTTCGAGACGGTGTGGGCGACGGTGAGCTTCAGCCGCGGTTTGTTCGGCAAGCCCGCCAATCCGGCGGTGATCGAGAAGGTGCTGAAGGACCTGTCCTTGTGGGACAAACGCAACGCCAAGATCCGGACGCTGTCGGGCGGCATGAAGCGCCGCGTCCTGATCGCCAAGGCCCTGGCCCATGAGCCGACGGTGCTGTTCCTGGACGAGCCCACCGCCGGCGTCGACGTGGAATTGCGCCGCGACATGTGGAACCTGGTGCGCCAGCTGCGGGCCAGCGGCGTGACCATCATCCTCACCACCCACTATATCGACGAGGCCGAGGAGATGGCCGACCGCATCGGCGTCATCAACAAGGGCCGGATCATGCTGGTGGACGACAAGACCAGCCTGATGCGCAAGCTCGGGCGCAAGCAGCTCTCCCTCCATCTCCACGACAGGCTGAGCGCCGCGCCGGCGGCGCTGGCGCCGTTCAAGCTGGAACTGGCGGCCTCGGGCCTGGAACTCACCTATACCTACGAAAGCCAGGAAGAAGCCCGCATCCCGGAACTGCTCAAGGCGGTGGCCGAGGCCGGCATCGTCTTCAAGGACCTGCATACCAGCCAGAGTTCGCTGGAGGACATTTTCGTGAATCTCGTCAGCGACCGTAAGGGGGCCGCGCCATGAACGGGCCCGCCATCGCCGCCATCTACGCTTTCGAGATGGCGCGCACCTTCCGCACCATCGTGCAGAGCATCGTCTCGCCGGTGCTGACCACCTCGCTCTATTTCGTGGTGTTCGGTTCGGCCATCGGTTCGCGCATGACCGAGGTGCACGGCGTGCCTTACGGCGCCTTCATCGTCCCCGGCCTGATCATGCTGTCGATCCTGACCGAGAGCATCTCCAACAGCTCGCTCGGGATCTATTTTCCGAAATTCACCGGCACGATTTACGAAATCCTTTCGGCGCCAATCTCGGCGGTGGAGATCGTCATGGGTTTCGTCGGCGCCGCCGCCACAAAATCAGTCATGATCGGCACCATCATCCTGGCCACCGCGGCCTTGTTCGTGCCGCTGCCGATCGTGCACCCGTTCTTCATGGTGGTGGTCATGATCATGATGAGCGTGGCCTTCAGCCTGTTCGGGTTCATCCTCGGCGTCTGGGCCGACGGCTTCGAAAAGCTGTCGTTCGTGCCGGTGCTGATCATCACGCCGCTGACGTTCCTCGGCGGTTCGTTCTATTCCATCGATATGCTGCCGCCGTTCTGGCACACGGTCACGCTGTTCAATCCCGTGGTCTATATCATCAGCCTGTTCCGCTGGAGCTTCTTCGGCGCCGCGGACGTCAGCGTCGGCGTCAGCCTGACGATGACCCTGCTCTTCATCGCCGGCTGCCTGGGCTTCATCACCTGGATCTTCAAGACCGGCTACAAGCTGAAGTCGTAGACTCGGCTGTACCTCCTTTTTTGTCATTCTCGCGGGGGCTTCGCCCCGCAAGAATGACGAAAAGAGTGGGATTCCGTTCGCCGCGGAAACCCGGCACACTCTTCAGGCTTCGGGGGAGCGGCATGGGCAAAAGCGGGACTCACTGGGAATGGATCGTGCTGGCGGCGGCCGGCAGCATGCTCATCACTATGGGCGCGCGCCAGTCCGTCGGTTTGTTTGTCGCGCCGCTCGATCTCGCCACCGGGCTGGGCATCGCCAAGATCAGCCTGGCGCTGGCCATCGGCCAGTTCATGTGGGGTTTCGCGCAGCCCATCGCCGGCGCGGTGGCCGACAGATACGGCCCCGGGCGCATGATCGGCATCGGCCTGGTCATGCTGGTGATCGGCAACGTCCTGACGCCGTTCATGGACAGCCTGCCGGGGCTTTCCTTCACCATCGGCGTGCTGGCCGCGGGCGGCGCCGGGTGCGCCAGCTATTCGGTGCTCATGGGGGCGGTGGGCCGGCGTCTGGCGCCGGAGAAACGCGGACCGGCGTCGGGCATCGTCGGCGCCGGCGGTTCGCTCGGCCAGTTCATCTTCGCGCCGCTCATGGGCGCGATCATCACCGGCTGGGGCTGGCATGCGGCCATGTGGGCCTGCGCCGTTCTCGTCGCCTGCGCCCTGCCGCTGGCTTTTGTGCTGCGCGCGCCGCCGGCGAGCACTCCCGGACTGCCTTTGCCGCAATTCCTGGCCAATATGGGCAAGGCGACGACGTCGGCCATGGGCGACCGCAGCTATCTCCTGCTGCACGCGTCGTTCTTCACCTGCGGCTTCCATATCGCCTTCCTGGTGACGCACCTGCCCGGCGAGATCGGCCTGTGCGGTTTGCCGCCGTCGGTGGCGAGCTGGTCGCTCGCCATCATCGGACTCTCGAACGTGGTGGGGAGCCTCTTGTCCGGCTGGTGCATCGGGCGCTATCTCAGCAAGCATGTGCTGTTCGCGATGTACGCCTCGCGTTCGCTCCTGATCCTGGTCTATCTCGCGTCACCCAAGACCGACGCGACCTTTTACATCTTCGCCGCCGGCCTGGGCCTGACCTGGCTCGCGACCGTGCCGCCCACGGCCATGATGGTGAACAAGCTGTTCGGCACGCGCTATCTCTCGACCCTGGTGGGCCTGACCTTGCTCTCGCACCAGATCGGCGCCTTCTTCGGCGCCTGGATGGGCGGCATCGTCTTCACCGCCACCGGCAGCTACACCTGGATGTGGTATGTCGACATCGCGCTCGCGGGGGCCGCGGCGCTGCTCAACATTCCGATCAGGGAACCGAGGATGCCCCCGGTTGAAGCGGCGGCTTGAGCTGTATCGAGCAGGTCCCGAGCGGCCGATCCCAAATGCAAAACGCCAACCACAGATGTCTTGCCGCGCGCGGCGTGGGAGCTGATACGCCGATGATCGAGAGCGAGAGCGCCGAGGCGCGGGCGGTGACCGCGCGAATCGCCGACAGCTACGACCGTATTCCGTACAATCCAAAGAGCGTAGGCAGTCCGGCGCTGGACCCCAGCCTCGTCCTCGGGCTGGCGGCGCTCTACGGCGACGTCCCGGCGCGCGGCACCTTGGATGTGCTCGACCTGGGATGCGGGTCGGGCGGGCAGCTGGCGCGCGTCGGGGCTCAAACCCAGGGGCGCTTGGTCGGTATCGATGTTTCCCAGGTTTCCTGCGCCGAAGCGGCGGCCAAGTGCCGGGCGTTGGGAGGGCGCTGCAGCATCCTCTGCGCCGATCTCCTGGATATGGATACCGCAGCGCTCGGTGAATTCGACCTGATCTATGTCGTCGGCGTGCTGTTCGTGGTGCCGCCGTTGGTGCAGAAGCGCCTGCTGGAAATCACCGCCGCTCACCTCAAGCCTGGGGGCGTGGCCGTCATCAGCTATTACTCCGGGCTGGTCGGGCGGGAAATCGCCGACCTGCGCGCCAAGGTGCGGGCGGCGGTGGATCTGTCCGGTCCGGTTGACGCTCAAATCCGCGCGGCCCGGAAAATCGCCGGCGACATCGCATCGACTCACGATCACGCAAACGCCGCGCTCGGCGTGGTCATCAACCATGTGATGTCCTGCGACGACGCCACGTTCTTCCACGAAATCCTGGGACCGGCGCTGACGCCGGTGGCGACCCGCGACCTTCAGGCAGGTCTCGGCGGGCGCGGTGTTCATTTCCTGAACTGGCTGACGCCTGGACCTTTCGGCGGCCTCGCGCGGGCGCAGGAACGGGCCGAGGTCGCCGACCAGGTCAGCGGCTACCACCTGGCGGTCTTTGCGAAACAGGCGGACCCCGAGATCGGGACGGCAACCTGGGCGGATGTCCAATGGCAAACCCGCCTGGTGCGGGCCGGCGACTCTGCTTCCGGACAACCGGTTTTCCGCGACCCCGAGAGCGGTCTGGGCGCGGAGGTGTCGAATCCCGCCACGGCGGCGGCCCTGGATCAACTCGCAGGGCGCCCCATCGCCTGGAGCGAGCTGGTGCAGGCTGTGGCCGTCAAGTTCGGCAGCCGGACGGCGGTGCCGAGGATCAAGGCCGACTTCCTTTCGCTTTGGCAGCACCGCCTGATGACGCCATGCTGGAAAGGACTGCTCATGCTGGGATGCCATGAGGACATCGGCCTCATCGACCTTATCCAGTGCCTGGCGGCGTGACGCCGGCGCCAAGGCACGCGCGCTATCGGCCGGCTTGACGATCCGGAAATATATTCATATATTCGAATATATGAATGCCAATGCCATGCGCAAGAAAGCCGCGGACGTGGCCGCGCTCCTGAAGGTGCTTTCGCATCCCAGGCGGCTGCTGATCCTGTGCCAGCTGGTGGAGCGGGAACGCGCCGTGGGCGATCTCGCCGCCTTGTTGGGGGCGCGCGAGGCCGCGGTATCGCAACAGCTGACCCTGCTGCGCAAAGACCGCCTGGTGCGCACCCGCCGCGACGGCCGCACCGTGTTCTACAGCCTGGCGCGCCCGGACATCAAAGCGCTCATCGGCTTCCTCTATGAAACCTATTGCGCCAATGGTGTGAGGGGGCGGCGTGACTGAATTCACCCCCATCGCGTCCCTGGCCGGCGGCGCCCTGATCGGCCTCGCCGCGGTGCTCCTGATGCTTCTCAACGGGCGCATCGCCGGCATCAGCGGCATTACCGCGGGTCTTTTGTCCCCGCCGGGTGAGACGCCCGACCGCGGCTGGCGCCTGGCTTTCGTCGGCGGCTTGGTCGCCGCGCCGCTTTGCCTTGCCTTCTTCGAAGGGCCCCCGGCGATGACGATCGCAGGAACGCTGCCGGTCATGGCGCTCGCGGGTTTCCTGGTGGGCTTCGGCACAGTTCTTGGCGGCGGCTGCACCAGCGGCCATGGCGTTTGCGGACTCTCACGCCTCTCGCCGCGGTCCCTCGCGGCGACGGCTGTCTTCATGATTGCCGGGATCGCCACGGTCTTCGTGGTCCGGCATGTCCTGGGGGGCGCGCCATGAACCGGGTGCTGGCCGCGGCGGCGGCGGGGCTGCTGTTCGGTGCGGGGCTGTCGCTGTCCGGCATGATCAATCCGGCCAAGGTCATCGCCTTCCTCGACGTCGCCGGCCGGTGGGATGCGAGTCTTGCTTTTGTGATGCTGGGCGGCTTGGCGGTCACGGCCGCCGGCTACCGCCTGGTGCTGCGCCGTCCGCGTCCGGTGTTCGACGGGGCGTTTTCATTGCCCACGCGGCGCGACATCGACGTTGCGTTGCTGGCCGGCGCGGCACTGTTCGGGATCGGTTGGGGCCTGGCGGGGTATTGTCCCGGACCGGCGCTCGCGGCGCTCGGCTTTGGCCAGGTGCCGACAGGGATCTTCGTGCTGGCCATGGCGGCCGGAATGATCGCGGCGCGCTCGCTCGGGCCGCGGCTCGCCCGCCGTTCAGGAGCAAACCGGTGAACCGGCTGCAAATCCAACCCTTCTTCGATAAGGCGACCTTCACTGTGACTTATGTGATCGCCGACCAGGACACCGGGGCCTGCGCGGTCATCGATCCGGTGCTCGATTTCGATGCCGCCTCCGGACGCGTAAGCCATGTGTCGGCCGACGCCGTGATCGCCCATATCCAGAAGGCGGGGCTCGCGCTCGCCTGGATCCTCGAGACTCATGCGCACGCCGACCACCTCTCGGCCGCCGCCTATATCAAAAGGGTTTTGGGCGGCCGCACCGGCATCGGCCAGCATATCGTCGAGGTGCAGAAGATCTTCGCGCGAATCTTCAATCTTCGCGGCGAGTTCATTCCGGATGGGCGGCAGTTCGACGTGCTGTTCGCGGACGGCGACAGTTTCGTGGTCGGATCGCTGATCGGCCGCATCCTGCATACGCCGGGGCATACGCCGGCCTGTGTCACCTATGTCATCGGCGGCGCCGCCTTCGTCGGTGACACCCTCTTCATGCCGGACTACGGAAGCGCCCGGGCCGATTTTCCGGGCGGCGATTCCCGCACCCTTTACCGCTCCATGCGCCGGCTGCTCGAGTTGCCGGACAGCACCCGGATTCTCACTTGCCACGATTACGGCACGCCCGCCCGGCAGGACTTTGCCTGGGAATCCACCGTGGCCGACCAGCGGCGGTCCAATATCCACGTTCGCGACGGCATCGATGAGGACGCCTTTGTCGCCATGCGCGCGGCGCGCGACCGCACGCTCGGGATGCCGCACCTGATCTTGCCGTCGATCCAGGTGAATATCCGGGCCGGCGCGCTGCCGCCGCCGGAAGATAACGGCGTGTCGTATCTGAAGTTGCCTCTCAACGCCCTGTAGAGCCGGAAGGAAACCACATGCTCACCGCCGTTCTGACTGTTGCGTCGGGCGTGGCGGTAGGTTTTGTCCTCGGCCTGCTCGGCGGCGGCGGATCCATCCTGGCGGTGCCGCTGCTGCTGTATGTGGTCGGGGTGAATGACGCGCATCTGGCCATCGGCACCAGCGCCGTGGCGGTGGCGGCCAGCGCCGCCATCAATCTTGTTCTGCATGCGCGCGACGGCAACATCAGATGGCCCTGCGCCATCACCTACGCGGCCAGCGGCAGCGTCGGCGCCGCGGTCGGCGCGGCCTTGGGCAAGGCGGTGGACGGCAGACGCCTTCTTCTCGCCTTCGCGGCCGCCATGGTCGGGGTCGGCATATCGATGCTGCTGCGCAAGCCCGACGCCGGCGACAGCAACGTCCATATCTCGCCCCGCCTTGTCGCGCGGCTGGTGCCGATCGGATTCGTCACCGGCATCGCATCGGGATTTTTCGGGATCGGCGGCGGTTTTCTGGTGGTGCCGGGCCTGATCGGCGCCACGAACATGGTGATCCTGCACGCGGTCGGCTCCAGCCTCGTGGCGATCACCGCCTTCGGCGCCGCCACCGCCGCCAGCTATGCGGGGTCCGGACTGGTGCTGTGGGACGTGGCCCTGAAGTTCATCGCCGGCGGTTTCGTCGGCGGGGTGATCGGCTCGCGCCTGTGCGTGACGCTGGCGGGCCGCAAGGCGCTGCTGACCCGGGTGTTCGCGGTCTTCATCTTTCTCACCGCCATCTATATCGCCTGGCGGTCGCTGTCGTAAGCGGCGCGGCTATTTCACCGTGATGCGCACCACGTCGCGCACGCCGCGGGCGCCGTGTTTGTCGCCGGGCACCACCACCCGCACGCTGCCCGCGGGGTCCACGGGCTTGCCGTCGCGCGCATAGGCCACCAGCACCTGTTTGCCTTCCAGGTTGGGCTCCATCTCGCCCAAGGCCACCGCGATCACATAATCGTCGGAGCCCGTCACCTCGACCACCCGCCGGAACCGCGCGCCCTTGCCTTCGCCGTCGACAATGCCGGCCTTGTTCAGGACATCGAGCAGCAGCACGCCGGTGAACTGGGCTTTCTGGATCTTGCCCTGGGCCTCGTAGGAAATATCGACGGTGACGCCCGGCATCTTCCGCAACTCCGCCGCCGTCAGCGTCAGGGTTTGTTTCACCTGCCCATCGACGGTGAAGGAATCGGCCGCTGCCGCAACGCCCGTCGCGGCAAGAAACGTCAGCAGTGCAAGGATGGCGAGGCGCATAAAATTCTCCGCGATGTACTTGAACAAATATATCGCACCCGCCGGCAATTGAAACTCAAGCCGAGCCGTCCACCCCGGAATTTACGTGGCAGCGAAACTCGGATGGTTCCGGGCACAGCGGCGATAGGGCCCGCAGGCGCAAGCCGAGCGGGCCCGCGCCCGAAGGGCGCAAAATAAAGAATCGATCCCGCTAAGCGGCGGAGTTCGTAACTAAGAGGGGAGTTCTTACCGAGAAGCTAGTGGTGGAGCCGAGCGGGATCGAACCGCTGACCTCGTCATTGCGAAC
>JAYRKL010000035.1:0-20870 GCA_041905795.1 Rhodospirillaceae bacterium
TCGGCGCGGCGATTTTCGCGCTCAACAAGTCGTCGGAGGCGATGCGCTACATGATGTCCTGCCTGGCGCTGCGCGTCCCGGTTTTCGGCTCCCTGATCACCAAGCTGGCGATTTCGCGTTTCGCGCATTTCTTCGCCATCATGTTTCAGAGCGGCGTGCCGATCCTGCAATGCCTGGAAACCGCGCAGCGCGTGGTCTCCAACCGCTGCCTCGAGGAATCTCTGAAGACGGTGCGCCAGCAGGTCCAGAACGGCGAACCGCTGTCACTGGCCATGCGCAACTCGGGCCAGTTCCCGAGCCTGGTCTGCCGCATGGTCAAGATCGGCGAGGACAGCGGCAATCTCGGCGGCGTCATGGACAATGTCACCGGGTTCTATGACAAGGACGTCGATGAGGCCATCGACTCCATGATCGGCATGATCGAACCGGCCATGACCGTGATCTCGGGGGCGATCATGGGCTGGATCGTGGCCGGGGTCATGGGGCCGATCTACAGCAGCCTCTCGAAGATGATCTAGCGAGCCGCAGATGGCAAAAACCGAATTCGTTCTCAACGTCGGCGACGACAATGTCGTCCTCACCAAGTTCACCGGCGGCAAGGTCGCCAACGCCTGGCTGGGGTCGCCCGATCCGGCCATGGCCACCGAGGAACTGGGCGAGGCCCTGGCCGAGGACAAGAAGGCGCGCATCTCCGTCCTGTTCGACACCCTCGACCAGTCCTTCAAGGAAGAGGAAATCCCGCGCGTCGGCATCCTGGACCGCCGCAAGGTGCTGGCGCGCCATATCAACATGGCATTCCCCGGGGCCAATATCCGCGGCGCGCGCCTGGTCAACGAGACGTCGAAGAAGACCCTGGTCTATGAATTCGCCTCGGTGCCGCTGGACGGGCATATCCCCGGATGGCTCGATTTCGTCGATAGCCTGCCCAACCCCCTGGCGGGCATCCATGCCATCGCCACCGAGAACGTCGATATCCTCGATGCGTTGCTGCCCAAGGATCTGCCGGTCGAGGAAGGGCGCAACCATTGGCGCCACCTCATCGGCGTCAACGTCACCGGCGGGTTGCGCCAGATCATCGCCAAGAACGGTCGCCTCAGTCTGACCCGCCTGACCCAGGCGCCGCCGCCGGAGACGCCGCCCGACGAGTTCAGCAGCATGATCATCGCCGACTTCAAGGCGACCATCACCTATATCCGCCGCCTGGGATACCAGGTCGGCGAGCCGCTGGACCTGGTGGTGCTGACCACTGCGGAGAACAAAGCGCTGCTCCAGGAGCGCGACTGGGACGGCGCGCGCTCGGTGTCCGTCTACACGCCCTATGAAGCCGGTGCCATGCTGGGGCTGGGGTCCCTCGGGCGCGAGGACCAGGCGTTCGCCGATGTCCTGCACGCCGCCTGGTTCGCCTCCAAGCGCAAGTCGCTGCTGCCGCTGACGCGCGCCGCGGCGCTCGGCGACACCAAGGATGACCTGCGTGACCTGGGGTTCGCGCTCGCGCCCTACGCGGCGGGGATTGCCCTGGCCGGAACCCTCGGGTGGAGCGGCTGGACTTATTACAATTACGGCGAGGCCAAGGCGCAGAACGCCGGTCTGATCGCGCAGCTCGACCAAGTCAAAGCCGCGCTCCAGAAGCAGAAAGATGTCTTGGCCGGGCTGCCCTATCAGGCGGGGCAGGTGAAGAACGTCATCGACGTCGCCGGCACCTTGGACGTGGGCAAGGTCAATATGTCGCCGTTGATGGCGAATGTCGCCGCCGCCCTCGACAGCGACGCGATCGTGCTGGATTTCAGCTTCAAGGCCTCCAGCCCATCTCCTACCGGAAAGGGCGCGGCGACGCCCCAATCGCTGGAAGTCTCCATGCGTCTGGCCAAGACGATCGCCAACGCCGAGGAAGCGGTGCAGACCGCGCGGCGCCTGAATCAGCGGCTCACCGCTTCCTTCGGGCCGGACTATAAAGTGACCATGACCAAGGAACCGGTCGGCGCCCAGGCAGCCCAGGAATTGAGCGGCGGGATCGGGCGCGGCAGCGAACTGGGCGCCGCCAGCGCCGCGGCGGAAGTCTTCTATGCCAGCTACCGGGTCGAGAAGGTGACAAAATGAACGCCCTGCGCAATCTGCCGCGGAAGGTGCTGATCTCCCTCGCCGTGCTGGTGCTCAGCCTCGCGGCACTCGCCGGCGCATTCCCGCTGCTGGGAAGCGCCAGCGAAGACGCGGATACCATGGGGGTCCGGCTCAAGGGTGAAATCGACACCACGCGCCGGCAGATCACCCAGGCCTTGGACGATCAGAAATATGTCGAGGGCCACCTGCAGGAATTCGAAGACCTGATGAAAAGCGACCGGTTGGTGCCGCACACCCGCCGCGCAGCGGTCGCCGAGCTGCAGAAGATCGCCACCAGGAACGGAGTGACTCTCGACTATACATTCCAGGCCGCTCCCGCCACGTCCGCGGCGGCGGCGCAGAGCCAACCCGCCACCGGCGCGTATCGCGTCTCGGTCGAGCAGATATCGCTCAAGGTCGGCGCCGCCACCGACGGGGCGGTCTATCGTTTCCTCGAGGATCTCTCGGATTCCTTCCCCGGCTCCGCCGTCACGCAGACGGTGCGCCTGGCCAGGCCGCCGGAAATCACGTCGGCGATGCTGGGGAGTCTCGGTCAGAGCGGAAGTCCGGGCATCGTCTCGGGCGAGATCGCGGTGATATGGCGGACCGCCGAGGCGCAGGAGAAGAAGGAAGAGGCAAAAAAATGAGGGTCCGGGACCATCTTATCGCGGCGATCCTCGCCGCCGCGCCGTCGCTGGTTCATGCGCAGGCCGTGCCCGCGGCACCTCCGGGCAAGGCCGCGCCGGCGCCGGCCCAGGCCCCGGTGTCGGCGCCGGAGACCATCATGTTCTCCGTCGACGAGTTGACGGAAATCCGCAGCCGCGTAAGTGTCGGCGACAGCGGCGACCAGGGCGCCGTGCCCGGCGGCGGCATCGAGAGCGCCACGCTCTATCTTTCCACCATCATGTATTACGGTCCGGGCGATTGGACCATCTGGGTTAACGGCGTGCCCATCAGCCCCGGGCAGGATTTCCAATCCTTCCAGATCGGGCAGATCAGTCCGCGCTACGTCGAATTGATGGTTCCCCTGAGCGCCATGGGGATGCGCCCGGTCCGGCTGTCGCCCAACCAGACATTCGTCGTCAAGACCGGCGCCGTCGTTGAAGGGCCATGGCGTTAAGCGCGGCCGCCGTACCGCTGGACGTCGCCGGACTCTCAGCCGCCTACGGCAAGCACCGCGTCCTCACCGACGTGAGCTTCACGGTCGAGCCGGGCGAGGTGTTCGGCCTCGTCGGCCTCAACGGCGCGGGCAAGACCACGCTGATCCGCGCCATCCTGGGGCTTCATGCGGTTGACGCGGCCGTCAGCATTTTCGGCGAACCCAACACCGACGCCAAATCGCGGCGTCACCTGATCTATCTGCCGGAGAAGTTCCAGCCGTCGCCCCAGCTGAAGGGGTTCGAGTATCTGTCGATCCTGCTGGAGTACTTCAACCAGGCGCTCGACCGCGATCGCGCCTGCGCCATCGCCGCCGGGCTCGATCTCGATCCCACGGCGCTCGCGCGCAAGGTGAAGACCTATTCCAAGGGCATGGGCCAGAAACTCGGCCTGGTCGGCAGCTTCCTGGTGTCGGCGCCGCTGATGATCCTGGATGAACCCATGAGCGGCCTCGATCCGCGCGCGCGCGTGATGCTGAAGGACCGGCTGATGGAGGAACGCGGCGCGGGCCGCTCGGTATTCTTCAGCTCTCACATCCTCTCCGACATCGAGGAGATGTGCGGCCGGATCGGCGTGATCCACGGCGGCCGGATGATCTTCCTGGGAACCCCGGCCGATTTCACCGCCCGCTACGGTGGATTGTCGCTCGAACGCGCCTTCCTGGCGTCCCTCGACCAGGCGTCGTAGTCCGGCTCCGGTATCATCCCAGCGAGAGCTTGGACGTGTCGATGTCCTTAAGGCCGCCGCCGCCGGTGCCCGCGGCGATATTGGCCTGCTTGAGTTTGAGCTTGAGGTCGCCGACGTTGTCGGCCTCGCCCAGGGCGGTTTCCTCGCTGATGGTGCCGGCCTGGTACAGCTTCAGCAGCGCCTGGTCGAAGGTCTGCATGCCGTTGTGGGCGTTGTCCTCGATCACCTTCTTGAGTTCCTTGATCTCGCCCTTGCCGATCAGCTCCTTGATGTAGCCCTGGTTGAGCATGATCTCGAGGGCGGCGGCGCGCCCGCCTTCCTTCTTCGCCACCAGGCGCTGCGAAATGATCCCGCGGAGATTGAGCGACAGGTTCAGCAGGATCTGGTGGTGCATTTCCTGCGGGAAGAAATTGGTCACGCGCTCGATCGCCTGGTTGGCGTTGTTGGCGTGCAAGGTCGCCATGGCGAGGTGGCCGGTCTCGGCGATATTGATGGCGTGCTCCATCGTCTTCATGTCGCGGATTTCGCCGATCAGGATCAGGTCCGGGTGCTGGCGCAGCGTGTTCTTGAGCGCGATGTCGAACGAGTCGGTATCGACCCCGACCTCGCGTTGGGTGACGATGCATTTCTTGTGGTCGTGAACGTATTCGACCGGGTCCTCGATGGTGATGATATGGCCCGCGGCGGTCTCGTTGCGGTGGCCGATCATGGCCGCCAGGGTGGTGGATTTGCCCGATCCGGTGCCACCGACCACGAAGATCAGGCCGCGCTTCTCCATCACCAGGTCGCCGAACAGGGCAGGGAGCTTCAACTGGGCGAGGGTCGGGATCTCGGCGCGGATGATGCGCGCGACGATGCCCGGCATCTGGCGCTGTTTGAAGAGGTTGAGGCGGAACCGCCCGACGCCCTCCATCATCAGCGCCATGTTGAATTCGCCGGTGGTCTCGAATTCCTTGCGCTGCTTTTCGTTCAGGAAGGAATTGATGATGCGGGTGAGTTCTTCCGTGGTCAGCGGCGTGTCGCGCAAGGGGCGGAAGCCCTTGTCGCCGCGCCACGCCGGCGCGGCGTTGACGGTGACATAAAGGTCGGAACCGCCCGGCCCGGCCAGCTCGCGCAGCCAGCCCTGGAATTCAGCATCGATCATCGCAAGTCCCCCACATCTCACACCCATGCCGCGGCTTATGCGCCGCCAGGCCGGTTTCAGCGTTGTTAGAAAATCGACCGCGATTTCGCGGCGGGCGCGGCCGGAGCCGCCGGCGCGGGCTGCGGCGCCGCCGGACGCGGCGCGCTGGCTTCACCGCCGCCGCCGGTGGTGGCCGGGCCGCTGTCGTTGAGCTTGGCGTTCATGGCCGAGGCTTCCTCGGGGTCGACGATGCCCTGTTCCACCAGGCGCCGGATCGAATCGTCCATGGTCTGCATGCCGTAGCGCTGGCCCACCTGGATCATGGAATAGATTTGCGGGATCTTGTTCTCGCGGATCAGGTTGCGCACCGCCGAGGTGCCGACCAGGATTTCATGGGCCGCGGCGCGGCCCCCGCCCTTGCGTTTCAGCAGCACCTGGCTGATGACCGCCTGCAGCGAGCCCGCCACCATGGCGCGCACCATTTCCTTATCGCCCGACGGGAACACGTCGATGATGCGGTCCACGGTCTTGGCCGCCGAGCTGGTGTGCAGGGTGCCCATCACCAGGTGGCCGGTTTCGGCGGCGGTGAGCGCCAGCGAAATGGTCTCGTGGTCGCGCATTTCCCCCACCAGGATCACGTCGGGGTCTTCGCGCAGGGCGCTCTTGAGCGCGCGGGCGAAGGACTTGGTGTGCTTGCCGACCTCGCGGTGGTTGATCAGCGCGCGCTTCTTGCCGTGCACGAACTCCACCGGGTCCTCGACGGTGAGGATGTGGTTGTCGGTGTTCTCGTTCATCCAGTTGATCATGGCCGAGAGCGTGGTCGACTTGCCAGAGCCGGTGGGGCCGGTCACCAGCACCATGCCGCGTTCGATCTGGGCGAAGTCCTTGAAGATCGACGGTGCATTGAGCTGTTCCAGCGACGGGATCTTGGTGGGAATTTCGCGGAACGCCGCCGCCATGCCGGTGGTGGTGGTGTAGGCATTGACGCGGAAGCGGGATTCGGCCCCGAACGCGATCGCGAAATCGAGTTCCTTCTCCGACTCGTATTCCGAGCGCTGCTCCTCCGTCATGACCGAGTACAGCATGTTCTTGACGGTGTCGGCCGACAGGTCGCCGGTCTTGATCGGCTTGAGGCCGCCGTCGATG
Source organism: Rhodospirillaceae bacterium (assembly GCA_041905795.1). Classification (GTDB taxonomy): domain Bacteria; phylum Pseudomonadota; class Alphaproteobacteria; order Rhodospirillales; family Rhodospirillaceae; genus SHVO01. The sequence continues at coordinate 6,212 of JAYRKL010000035.1, forward strand.
CGCACCATGGGCTCCTTGGCGGCCACCAGGTGCAGGTCGGATGCCTTGTTTTTCTGCGCAAACGCCAGAAGTTCGGTGATTTCCATGGTTCCCCCGCCTCTTGTTAAGACCGCCCGCCGTCGCGCCTTATCCGGCGTCGTGCGGCGGACGGCCGCTCTTCCCGAAAGATTTCAGCCCCGCGCCCGCAGGTAGCGCACCCGGTTGCGGATCCCGTCGACCGACGTTTCCATGATGACCGGCTTGCGGTCGAACATCTCAAGGAAATCGTCATAGTAGCGCACGGCTACCGCCGTGCGCTTGGACCGGTCCGCCAGGATCGCGGCGTTGAGATTGTACATCAGCACGCCCGGCGACTTCTCGACGGCGCTTTTGGCGTAACCGAACGCGGCGTCGACGTCGCCCGCGGCGGCGGTGATCTCGGCCAGGGCGGCCAGCAGTTCGGGGCGGTCAACACCGCCCTTGGCGAGGGCTTCGAGTTTGGCGCGGCCCGCGGCCGGCGGCAGCGCTTTGGCCGCCGCGATCATGCGGCTCATGACTTGTTCGTTGTCAGGATCGGCGACGATATATCTGGCATAGGCCGCGTCGGCTTCCGCCGGTTTGTCGAGCTTATCGTAGCTCATGGCCAGACCGAGCAGTCCCAGGCGGTCCTTCGGGTTCGCTTTCACCAGATCGGTGTATTTTTCCAGCGCGTCCTCGTAGTGGCCGGCGGCGAAGGCGTTCAGGGCATGGTGATAGGGGGTGTCGGTGTTTTCCGCGAGCACGGCGTTCATGACGATGTTGCGCACGTCGCTGTTCCACAGCGCCAATACCCGGTCGCGGTATTCATCGCGCCGGCCGTCCTCGGAGCTGTGATAGCGCTCGACCGCCTTGGACCAGGATCCCTGTACCTGGTGCAGCGAGTTCAGGAACTGGGCGCCATAGGCGACATTGAGCGCCGGGTCGAAGGCGTCATCCATGTTGCGGAAGGCGTTGGGATGGTAGCGCAGGTTGATCTGCATGCAGCCGATGTCGATGGACTTCTGGCCGGCGTCCAGCAGCTTGCGCGTTTCGGTGACGGCCTGCTCTTTGGTTTCGAAGAAGCGGCCCTGGCCGGCGACATTGATGGTCCATGGCCAGGCCACCAGCGGCTGGCCCTCACCCAGGCGGCGGCCGGCCTCGGCCAGCGAGATGGCGGTGAGCAGGCCGGTCGGGATGTTGTAGCCGCGCTCGTAGCTTTGCAGGTAGCGCAGGCACTGCATCTCGACGCTGACCTCGGGGTCCTGGGCGCGGACCGGTGCGGCGCACACGGCCGTTGCTAACAGGGCCAGTCCGGCGAAGGTGATGAGGCGGGGCGTGGGGAGCATGGCCGTCCTTACGGGATGAGATTTGCTACGCCGGGTTGCCGCAGGCGTTGGTGCCGCACATCTGGACGATCATCGGCGCCGTACGCCAGCGCACGATGTCGTCGAAGTAGGAAGTGCCGCTTTGGGCATGAAGGTCGTCCTGGATGAAAATCCGGTTGCTGCCGTCGTTTTGCTGCTGCGTGGTAGAGCCGCTATTGGCTCCGGTGGTGATATGCGTGCCGGTCCCGGCGAGATACGCCTCATAGCGGTCCGGGCCGTGACTGATGAGCGCGTAAGCGGCCCTGGTGGCCTCGGTGCCGCCGGTCTGCTCCACGCCGCCGTAATTATTGATCTGGACGCCCGTGGTCGGGGCCGGGTAGGTCGAAGGTGGTGTGCGCACCATCCCGTTGCTGAGTTCCGGTCCTACAGCCACGCTATAGCTGATGCGTGCGCCAAATCCATCGGTGGCATCGGCTTCGGAAATTCCCAAATTGATCCAGGGCACGACACCGACGCTATTCTGGCACGACGTAGCAGCGCAGCCGGTGCTGGTGCCGGACACAGGCGGATAATATGTCCCGTTATCGTTCGCCCGCCCGGCGTTGCTGCTGGTGCTGGCCAGGGCCGGATCGGCCGGGCAGGGCAAGCAGCCGTTACGGATGACATGCAGGATCAGGGCCTGCTCGATGCGGTCCAGGCGCTGGTTGGTCTCCGCCACCTTGCTGTTCTGAAGAACCGGCGCCACGGCGACCAGGCCGCCGGACAACAGCAGGCCGATGACCACCATGACGATGGCCATTTCGATCAGGGTGAAGCCCCGCGCCAGCTTAGCCCTCAAACCCATGTCAGGAAGTCGCCCCAAAGCCCCGGCCGCTCTCTCACTGCGCTCTACCATTGCGCGTCCCCGCACCGGGTCCAGCCGCCCCTTCCAGGCGCCGAACCGTCGCGAAAAGACCCTACTCGATCCCCCGTCCCCGCGCACGCGGTAACGCCGGTCCGGGCCCGTCCGGCAGTATCACGCCAACCACCCCGGCACTTCAATACAAATATCGCTTTTTCAATGAGTTACGATGAGTTTGCGGGTCGCGCCGCGGTCCGGTCATTGTCCGCTCCGGCGGCTGTGCTAAGACCGGTCCGATGTGGGCCGATATCGTCGATCTCAGGGACTTCTACGGCAGTCCCATGGGCCGCCTGGTCCGGCACCTGATTGCGCGCCGGTTGCGGGCCTTATGGCCCAGCGTGGCCGGGCGCCGGGTGCTGGGGGTGGGCTTCGCCGTGCCGTTCCTGGGCCTGTTCCAGGATGAGGCCGAGCGCGTGGTGGCGGTCATGCCGGCCGGCCAGGGAGTCATGCACTGGCCCGAGGGTGGCGCCAGCCTGGTCGCGCTCTCGGCCGAGGATGCGTTGCCGTTTCCCGACCGCTCCATGGACCGGCTTGTGCTGGTGCACTGCCTGGAGGGCAGCGACCAATTGCGCCCGTTCCTGCGTGAATGCTGGCGGGTGCTGGCGGACGGCGGGCGGCTCCTGGTGGTGGCCGCCAACCGCCGCGGCCTGTGGGCCCGGGCCGAGAACGCGCCGTTCGCCCACGGCCAGCCCTATTCCATGGGCCAGATCACCCGGCTCTTGCGCGACAATCTGTTCGTGCCCTTGCAGACCGCCACCGCCCTGTTCGTGCCGCCGGTGTGGTGGCGCCTGTTCGCCACCTGGGCGGCCGGGATCGAAAACCTGGGCGCCCGCTGGTTCCCGACCTTCGCCGGCGTCGTGGTGGTCGAGGCTGAGAAGCAGATCTACGCCGCGCCGTTCGCCGGGACGCCGGCCGTGGCGCGCGCCAAGGTGCTGGTGCGACCCGCCGGCAACGGCGTGCGCAACATTCCGTCCGCCGGGGCTACCTCAGTCGCGCGCGAGGACGAATAGCGCCTGCTCGCTGAGCAGGTTGGCGATGGCGGCGGTGGCGGCGAAGTCCCGCTTACGCCCGGCGCCGTCGAGCGCGAAGCCCTCCTCGATCCGCACATTCATGGCGCGGCACAGATCGACGAAGTCGAGGATGGTGCACAGGTGGATGTTGGGCGTGTCGAACCAGGAGTCCGCCAGGGTCGGCGTCACCGGCATGCGTCCGCCGAACATCACCGACAGGCGCACGCGCCAGTGGCCGAAGTTGGGGAACGACACGATGGCGCGCCGCGCGATGCGCAGGAGATCCTCGACCACCGCGGCCGGATTGTGGGTCGCCTGCAGGGTCTGGCTCAGGATGGCGTAGTCGAACGCGCCGGCGGGATAGTCCTTGAGGTCGTTTTCGAGATTGCCCTGGACCACCGGCAGGCCCTGGCTCACGGCCGCGCGCACGCGCGCCATCGAGAGTTCCATGCCGCGGCCGTCGACCTTTTTCGTGGCGGTGAGATAGGCGAGCAGGGTGCCGTCGCCGCAGCCGACGTCGAGCACACGCGCGCCCGGCGGCACCAGATCGGCCACCTGCTGCAGGTCGACGCGAATGCGCGGCGCGGCCGCCTTCTGGCCGCTCATGTTCCGGCTGCTCATGGCTTGCTCCGCGCCAGGCCATGCGCCTCGGCCGACCCGTCGATGAAGCCTTGCAGGGTCTGGTGAAACTCGGGTTCGTCCAGCAGGAAGGCGTCGTGGCCCTTGTCCGACACCACTTCGACGAAACTCACGTTCGCCGCCACGGCGTTGAGGGCGCGCACGATGGCGCGGCTTTCCGGGGTCGGGAACAGCCAGTCGGAAGAGAACGAGATCAGGCAGAACCGCACCTTGGTGCCGGTGAAGGCTTCCGCCAGCACGCCGTTGTTCTCCGCCGCCAGGTCGAAATAGTCCATGGCGCGCGTGATGTAGAGATAGGAGTTGGCATCGAAGCGGTCGACAAACGTGTAGCCTTGATGCCGCAGGTAGCTCTCCACCTGGAAGTCGGCGTCGAAGCCGTAAGTCAGCGCGTTGCGGTCCTGCAGGCGGCGGCCGAACTTGCGGTGCAGCGCCGTCTCCGAAAGATAGGTGATATGCGCCGCCATGCGCGCCACCGCGAGGCCGCGCTTCGGCGTCTTGCCTTCGGCGGCGTAGTTGCCCTGGCACCAGTCGGGGTCGGCCATGATCGCCTGGCGGCCGACCTCGTGGAAGGCGATGTTCTGGGCGGAGTGACGGTAGGAGCCGGCGATCGGCACCGCGGCGAAGACGCGTTCGGGGTAGCGGTGCGCCCACTCCAGCACCTGCATGGCGCCCATGGATCCGCCGATGACGCAGAACAGCCGGCGCACGCCGAGGTGATCCAGCAGCTTGGCCTGGGCCTGCACCATGTCGGGGATGGTGATGACCGGGAACGACAGGCCCCAGGCCTTGCCGGTGGCCGGATCGATGTCCTTGGGGCCGGTCGAGCCCATGCAGCCGCCGAGCACATTGGCGCAGACCACGAAGAATCTATCCGTATCGACGATCTTGCCGGGCCCGACCAGATCGTTCCACCAGCCGGGTTTGCCGGTGACCGGATGGGCGCCGATCACATACTGGTCACCGGTCAGCGCGTGGCAGACCAGGACGGCGTTGGACTTGTCGGCGTTGAGCGCGCCCCAGGTCTGATAGGCCACGGTCACGCCGGGCAGGGTCACGCCCGACTGCAGGACGAGCGGCTCCGCCAGGGTCAATCCGTTATGGACGACGCCTTGACTATCACGCGGTGCGGGGCTGTCGGGCGGCATGGAAAGGTCTCGGCTAAGGGCCTGGGACAGGCCCAAAAAAGGGTCTCGGAGATATAAGGGTCAAGACACCCGCCAGCCATGCCTCTGTCAACGTTTTCTTTGATTTTGGGGGGGTGCCCCACTATGACTCGGGCCTCGTTTGACAGGACTGGACACCCAATGCCGCTGCCACAGCCCAAGCCGCAAGTGATGAGCCTGCCCATCTATGTGCCGGGCAAGTCGGTGGTGCAGGGCGCCAGCCGGATCATCAAGCTGTCGTCCAACGAGGCCGCCCTGGGGCCAAGCCCAAAGGCGGTGGCGGCCTATGACGAGATCGCCCGCAGCCTCGAGAGATACCCCGAAGGCGACGCCGCCGATCTCCGCGACGCCATCGGCAAGGCCAACGGCCTGGACCCCGAACGCATCATCTGCGGCGCCGGCTCCGATGAACTGATCCTGCTCACCTGCCGCGCCTTCGCCGGCCCGGGAGAGGAGGTGGTCTATCCGCGCTACGGCTTTCTCATGTACGACATCTCCACCAAAAGCGTGGGCGCCGTGCCGGTGGCCGCGCCGGTGCGCGACCTGACGGCGGATGTCGACGCGCTGCTGGCGGCCGTGACCGACAAGACCCGCATCGTCTTCCTGGCCAATCCCAACAATCCCACCGGCACCTATCTCCCGGCGGCGGAAGTGAACCGCCTGCGCGCCAATCTGCGCGAGGACATCCTGCTGGCGCTGGACGACGCTTATGCGGAATACGTCGAGGCCCCCGACTACGAGACCGGCACCAGGCTCGCGTCCACCACCGGGAACACCATCACCTTGCGCACCTTCTCCAAGATCTATGGCCTGGCGGCGGTGCGCCTCGGTTGGGCTTTCGGTCCGGCGGCGATCATCGGCGCCCTGCAGCGCATCCGTTCGCCGTTCAACGTCTCGCGTCCGGCCCAGGCGGCGGGTATCGCGGCGCTCGGCGATCAGGCGCATGTGGCGCGGGGCCGCGCGCATAACACCAAGATGATGAAGGTGGTGCTGCAACGCCTGCGCGGCATCGGGCTCAACGTCCAGGACAGCCACGGCAATTTCGTGCTGCCGGAGTTCCCGGCGGGCGCGGTGCCGGAAGCGGACGCGTTCCTCCAGTCCAGGGGCATCCTCGCCCGGCGCGTCGACGGTTATGGCTTGCCGAATTACCTCCGCATCACCTTGGGCACCGAGGAGGAAATGCAGATCACCCTCGACGCCCTGGCCGAATTCATGGGCAAGCGCCGTGCCTAAGACCCCCAAGGCCCTGTTCGAGCGCGCCGCCTTCATCGGCATCGGCCTGATCGGCGCGTCGATGGCGCTGGCGATGCGCCGGGCCGGCGCGGCCAAGGTCATCGTCTGTTGCGACAGCAATCCGAAGGCGCGCAAAACCGCGCTCGACCTCGGCATCGTCAACCAGGCCTTCAAGGACTGCGGCAAGGCCGTCGCCGACGCCGACCTGGTGGTGATCGCCACGCCGGTGCGCAGCTACAGCGCCATCGCCGCCGCCATCGCGCCGCATCTCAAGCCCGGCGCCATCCTCACCGACACCGGTTCGGTGAAAAAGGACGTCATCGCCGCGGTCAAGCCTCATGTGCCGAAGACCGTGCATTTCGTGCCCGGGCACCCCATCGCCGGCACCGAGCATTCCGGACCTGAAGCGGGCTTCGCCGAGCTGTTCCAGAACCGCTGGAGCATCCTGACGCCGATGCCCAAGACATCGCCGAAAGCCGTCGCGAAGGTCGCCGAACTGTGGCGCCGGATCGGCGCCAAGGTCGACATCATGGAGCCCGCCCACCACGACATGGTGTTGGCCATCACCTCTCACCTGCCGCACCTGATCGCCTATACCATCGTCGGCACTGCCACCGATCTCGAAGGCGACCTCAAGCGCGAGGTGATCAAGTATTCGGCCTCGGGCTTCCGCGACTTCACTCGCATCGCCGCCTCGGATCCGGTGATGTGGCGCGACATCTTCCTGACCAACGCGCCGGCGGTCCTCGAGATTCTGCAGCGCTTCACCGAGGATTTGACCGCGCTTCAGAAAGCCATCCGCAAGGGCGACGGCAAAACCCTTGAAGACCTGTTCACCCGCACCCGCGCAGTCCGGCGCAGCATCATCGACGCGCGACAAGCCTAAGGAGCACTTTAGGCCGAAGTGGAAGCCGGTTCGGCCGACCAAAGTGCGACCAAAAATAAAGGAGCACTTTAGGCCGAAGTGGAAGCCGGTTCGGCCGACCAAAGTGCGACCAAAAATAAAGGAGTTTTTCGATGGCCGACCTTCACCTCGTCATCGCCAACAAGGCCTATTCCTCGTGGTCTATGCGTCCGTGGGTGGCGATGAAAGCGCAAGGCGTCGCGTTCGCGGAAACCGTGATCTGCCTGCAGCAGCCAGATACCGCCGAACAGATCGCCAGGTACAGCGCCGCCGGCAAGGTTCCGGTGCTCAAGCACGGCGATGTGACGGTGTGGGAATCCCTCGCCATCCTCGACTATCTCGCCGACACCCTGCCGTCCCACGCCTGGTGGCCCAAGGATCACGCCGCCCGCGCCATGGCGCGGTCGATCTCCGCCGAGATGCATGCCGGATTCACCAGCGTCCGCTCGGCCATGCCCATGAACGTGCGCCGCAGCATCCTGGGCCGCGCGCGCACGCCGGAGGTGGACAAGGACATCGCGCGCATTCAGGCAATTTGGGGGGCGGCGCGCACCAGCTTCGGCCAGGGCGGTCCGTTCTTGTTCGGCGCATTTTCCAACGCCGACGCCATGTATGCGCCGGTGGTGACGCGCTTCAAGACCTACGGCGTCAAACTCGACGCGGTGTCCCAGGCGTATGCGGACGCGATCCTGGCGCACCCGGCGGTCGCGCAGTGGTACGCGGACGCCGCCGCGGAATCCTGGGTGATCGAGAAGTACGAACTTTAGGAATTGAATTTAGGGTTGCGGGCTGCGGGGCCAGTCGACGCGCGGCAGTTCGAACAGTTTCAGGGACCCGGTTGACAACATGCGGTCCTGCACGGTCAGTGGCACGCTGATCTCGGCGCGGCCGCCGGGACCGGGCTTGGCCATCAGGCCCAGCATCGCCTTGGCCACCGCCGCCTCGTCCCGGGTCATGCGCTGTTCGCGCACCATGATGTCCAGGCCGTCGGTGAAACCCGCGATCCGCGCGGTGAAAGCTCCCATCGGCTGCAGGTTCTGATCCAGCGCCAACGATCCTTCGCCGGAGACCGTCACCGGCGGCCAGTCCAGGGTTACATCCTTGAGGTCGAGGACGCCGCCTTGGTCGCTCCACGCGGCCAGCAGCTGGGGCAAGGCGCCGTCGCTGAGCGCGCCCACCACCGCGGCGTTGAAGGCGATCTCATGCAGGGTGTTGCTCAAGGGTGCCGGCAATTGACCGGGTACGGTCACGTCTTCGACTTTGACCGCCAGGCGCGCGGAGACCGCGGGCAGGTGCGCGTCCGTCGTGCCGGACGCCGGCGCCGGCGGAGCGTCGGGATGCAGGGACACGCGCACGCCGGCTTTTCCGACGTGCAGGCGCGACGCCGCGCCGTTCCAGGTGCTTTCCCCGTCGTTCACCGTCAGTTGGGCTTCGTCGAGATCGCCATCCGCGAGATCGAGACTCAGCGACGCCTTGCCGGCGGAGACCTGCAGCGGCGCACTCTCAAACCATGCACCGGCCAACTGATGCGTGCCGGACAGGTCAACGACGATATGCCCGAGATGAAATGGCGACGCCGTGACCTCGACCCGCGGCGTCCGCCAGGTCCAGCGACCGTGGGCCTTGGGGGCGGTCACGTCCACGTCCGTCAGCCGCACGGCGATATGCGAGGGGAAACCGGCGATGGAAACGGCGGCCGTGCGGATCTCATAGCCGGCCGCGCGGCGCCCCGCGAGCCAATGCTCCACTTCGGCGCGCAGCAGGCGGGCGCTGACATACCAGGCGCCGCCATAAAGCACGCCGGCGATTGCCAAGCCCATGACAACGCCGGACAGGAGCGCGCGCGGAGATTTTTGTTCTGCCATTCGTCCCCCAGCCATGGCTGTTTCTACGCCGCGGCGGACGCGCATGGCAACCCGCCCCCTGATGTGTTGACGTTGCGCGCCGCGCCGGTACAACGGCCGGATGATCGACAATGTCCCGATTCCGGATGATCCCGGCGGCCTCTGGGTCTTCGGCTATGGCTCGCTGATGTGGCGGCCGGGATTCTCATTCGTGGAAATGCAGGCGGCGCGCGTCGCAGGGTTCGTGCGCGACATGTGCTTCCTGTCGATCCACTACCGCGGCACGGCGGATGTCCCCGGCATCGTCTGCGGCCTGATGGACGACAAAAACGCAACCTGCCGGGGCCGCGCGTTTCGCGTCGCCGCCGATGACGCCGCCGCGGCGATCGCCTACCTCGATGAGCGGGAACTCATCACCGACATCTATCATCCCCGCACGCTGACGGCGGTTCTGGAGGACGGCCGGAGCGTGTCCGCGCGCGCCTATGTCGCCGATCCCTCGCACGCGCAGTTCGTCGGCGGGTGGAGCGATACGCAAAAGGCGGCGGCGATCGCCGCCGGACGCGGATCCCAGGGACGCAGCCTGGATTATCTCGCCAGCCTGGTGGCGCACCTCGATGAATTGGGCATCGGCGACGGCCACATGCGCCGGCTGCTGGAACTCGCGCGCCTCAAGGATGCGGAGGCTTAGCCGGCTTCTTGCGCAGGTTCAGGAAGACCTTCTCGATCACCACCCAGAAGGCCGTCAATCCCAGGATGAACAGGGTCACGTCGCGCGAGGACTTGATCTCGACCCTGCCTGAAATCAGCAAAAGCACGAACACACCCACGCCGAACGCCAGGGCGCGAAATCCGGTGAGCCAGGAGCCCTTCATCGACAATCCTCAATCGGCGGTTGACCGGATATTGCCCGAGCCCGCGGAGTGTCTGCAAGGCGAGAGCCCGCCGGGCGCGCCCCTAAAAATCAAAAGGGCGGCGCAGGCGCCTCAGGATCGCCGCCGGCAAACCCCTAGGCATAAGGGCAAGATAGGCCCACAGCACCAAGGGGCCCAAGACCACCAGGCCTGACTGCAGGACCACCGTGACGAACAGGTTCCCGGTATCCTGTTCGGAGGCGACCTGGCCGAGGAACAGGGTCCAGCCCACCAAGGTGAACACCAGCGACGCCGCCATCACGCAGAAGAATGCGACGACGCGCCCCGGCGTGGACCGGGGAAGCGGTTTGCGGGCCAATCCCTTGGGCGCCAAAACCTGTGCCATGCCTTCAACATGGCGGCTGCTTGGGGCAAGGATGGGGCGGCCCCGGGGCAACACCGTGGCGGCGAAACCCCACCGCGCCTGCATCATGCGGTGCACAGCGGCATCGCGATCCATTACAGTGGGTTATGCTCGAAACCGCCCTGACCGCCTTTGCCAATTTTTTCGTGGTGATCGACCCCATCGGGGTCGTGCCGTTCTTCCTCAGCCTCACCGCCGACTTCGATGACGACAGCCGGCGCCGCACCGCGCTCAAGAGCGTGAGTATCGCGGCCGTCATCCTGCTGGCGTTCACGGTCCTGGGCCAGCCGCTGTTGCACTATCTCGGCGTCACCTTGGGCGCCTTCCGCATCGCCAGCGGCGTGCTGCTGTTCCTGTTGGCGATCGACATGGTGGTGGTCAAGGAAAGCGGCATCCGCGCCACGACCGCCAAGGAGGAAGAAGAGGCCGCGCACCGCCGGCCGGACGTGGCGGTGTTTCCGCTGGCCATTCCGCTGATCGCCGGGCCCGGCGCCATAGCCTCGACCATCCTGCTGCAAACCCAGCACAACGGCGACCTGCTCGCCCAGGGCGTGACCGCCGCGGTGATGGTGGGCGTGCTGGCGATCACCGGGATCGGATTCCTGGTGGCGGGGCCGATCATGTCCGTCCTCGGCGTGACCGGCATCAACGTGCTGACCCGCGTGCTGGGCATCGTGCTGGCGGCGCTGGCGGTGAACAATATCGTCGAGGGATTGCGCGCGAGTTTTCCGGTTCTGGGGCCGGCTTGAACCATGATGAGCCGCATCAACGCGTGGTGGGCGCTTGGACCCTCGCCGCGCAGCATGATGGTCCTGTTCGCCGCCGCCGGCGCCGCCCTCTTGGTGCGCTGGCAGATCGCCGCGGTCATGTTTTCGCGCGAACTGGGCTTCGTTCCCTTCGACCTGCAGGACCGTTTGAATCAAGGGATGCTGGTCATCCAGGTGGGCGCGGCGCGCGGCCATCCCCTGGGCGCCCTTTACGGCGCCTTCGTCACGGCGGACCTGCCGGTGTCGCTGGTGGTCGCCTTTGTGACCGTGGCGTTCTGGCGCTGGCTGCACCTCCGGGCGCCCAATCCGCTCTGCAATTTCCTGACGGCGGGCGGCATCATGTTGTTGCCGGTGGCGGTGGCGGCGTTCGAGATGGTGGAGCATCGCGCCGTGTTCAGCCTGCTGCAGCAGCGCGGCCGCGACGGCTATGCCGATGCGGTCGGGCAGGTGGTGGCGATCCACAATGTCAAAACGGCGCTGCTCCATGTCAGGGACGCCCTTACGCTGATCTTTATCGGAATCGCCGGCGTCCTCGCACTGCGGCGCCGCAGGACGCGCGCGTCTTCACCATGACCGTGCTAAGGTGAAGGCCGGGGGCGATGATGGAAAGCGCGGCGATCTGGGGATATCTGCACATCTTGCTGTTCGCGCTGTGGCTCGGCCCGGACCTCGGCGTGTTCTTCGCGCTGATGGTGGTGAAGCAGCCGGAGCGGCCCTTCGCCGTGCGCCAGGCTTGCGTAAACCTGGCGCAGCAGCTGCATGTCATCCCGCGCCTCGCGTTCGCGGCGATGCTGCCGGCGGGCATCGAATTGACCCAGGCCCTGAACGTCTATCCGGTGAATCCGATGTTCCGCGCGGCGTTCTGGATCGCGGGCGTCATCTGGGTGATCCTGATCGTGATCGGCGCGCGCAATCGCGGCACGCCGCTGGCCAAGGGCTTGAGCTACGCCGAGATCACGTTTGAGGTGCTTGCCGGCATGGGCTTCGTCGCCTACGGCTTGAATTCGCTGGCCACCGGCTCGCCGATCGACGACCCCTGGTTCGCCGCCAAGCTGTTCCTGGTCGGCGCGGTGTTCTGGGTGGCGATCGCCGCCGAGCTTAGCTTCCATCCCTTCGTCCTGCCCTTCGCCGAAATCGGTGACGAAGGCTCGACGTTCGAGCGTGAAGAAGCCGTGGCGCGCGCGCTCGGCAACACGCTGAAAGCCATGGCGCTGCTGTTCGTGCTGCTGGCCGCCATCGCCTATCTCGGCGAAGCCAAACCGTTCTAGACGGGCCGTTCCAGAGATGCGCAAGACCGCGTGATTTGCGAATTGTTCGCAACTTCAAAACTTGTTGGCCCATAGCTAACTCGTTACCATCACGGCGAAATTAGACCGCGACGGCAAGGGGGCAGGGGCGGTCTGCGAGAGGCGATGATCCATATTTGGATCACAATTGAACCCCAAGAATTTATCCGAGGCCGCGGTCATCGCGGCCGTCAGTGAAGGAGGGATCTATGACGACGATTTCGCGCCGTAAGCTGCTGGAACGCGGCGTCCAGGTTTCGGTGGGTGGCGCAATCGTGGCCGCCACCGGCACCGCCATGGCCGCCGCGGAAAAGGTCTGCGCCGATCCGAAGGCCATGGACGGCGGCCAGAAGAGCATCCGCATGTCGCTAAACTATGAGGAAGTGCATGCCGACCAGAACCAGGCCTGCGGCAAATGCGGGTTCTTCACCCCCGACGCCGCCAATGTCGGTTGCGGCCAGTGCATGATCTTCACCGGGCCCGCCAACGCCAAGGGGCACTGCGACTCCTGGGCGCCCAAGGGCTGATACGGCGCCTCCATCGCTGTTCAACGGGCCCGTGCCGATGGCACGGGCCCGTTCGCTTTCCAGGGGTTTAAGATTTGTTAACCCCTCTCGCCCGATAGTCCACATCTGCCGGCCCGGCATGCGGGGCGGCGCAACCCGGGACCATGTCATGGGCGTCCAGTTCGACAGCATCACCGCGGCGCCGGATTGTTCGCTCACCTTCATCATGGGCGATCTCGGCCGCCGCTCGGGTCACGCCGCGCAGGCGGACATCGAGGCCTGGCTGAATGCCCTGGCCCGTCAATCCACGCCGATCGTGGCGTCCCAGAGCGGCCGCGATCAGCTCGAAGCCTGGCTCGATGCGATCGAAGACGCGGGTTTCGCCTAAACGGGTCTCCCGCGCGCCGTCCACGCCGTGATATGCCGCACGGGTGCAAACCGGCGGTGACTTCATGGCATCCAGATTGAAACGGACGGCGGCGATCGTTCTCGCGAGTCTGCTCGCGCTCGTCCTGCTCGCCTATGCCGGCGTCCTCATCTGGTTCTACCTGCATCAAGGCGCCCTGCTTTATCCCGCCAGGCGCGACGACACGCCTCCGTCGGCCAAGGGACTCACGGCGTTCTCGGATGCCAGGATCAAGACTCCCGACGGCGAAACCCTGGCGGCCTGGTGGGCGCCGCCGCCGCCCGGCGCCGGTGTCGTGCTGTATCTGCATGGGCAACTCGGCAGTCTCGGGAGCGAGGACTACATCGCCACCCGCGCGCGCGACCTGGCCGCCGCCGGCTTCGGTGTTCTCGTCATCGACTACCGCGGTTACGGCGGTTCCACCGGCCAGCCGAGCGAGGCTGGGCTGATCACCGACGCGCGCGCGGCCTATGACTTCATCAGGCTCTCGGCGCCGGAAGCGCCGATCGCGCTGTTCGGCACCAGTCTCGGCACCGGTGTGGCGGTGGCGCTGGCGGCGCAAACCCGGGAAAAGGGCCTGATCCTCGATTCCCCCTTTTCATCGGCGCTGCATGTGGCCGAACAGCGCTATCCGTGGCTGCCGGCCTCGATGTTGATGCGCGATACCTGGGAGTCCGCAGCGCGCATCGCCGCCGCGGAGTCACCGCTGCTGCTGATCCATTGCGACACCGACCGCACGGTGCCGTTCGCCGAGGGCGCCGCGCTGTTCGCGCGCGCGCGCGATCCCAAAACCATGATCGTGCTGCAAGGCTGCGGCCATATCGAGATTTGGGACCAGGCGACCAAGGATAAGATCATCGAGACGCTGCGCACCTGGTTTGCCGCGCCCTGACATAAAAAAGCCCGGGTGGAAGGATCCACCCAGGCTTTCTCGGGTCAAGCTTTTTCGGAAAAGCAGGCTTACTTCTTCAGGCCCTGCAAGATCGCCAGCGACTTGTCGACATGATCGGCCGGGCTGATCTTGTCGTCAGCGGACGACAGGGTGGCGACGATCTTGTTGTCGGGCGTGATCACGAAGGTGGTGCGCTCGGTGAAGTGGTGGTCGAGTTCCACGCCGCGCGTGTCCTTGGCGCCGGCGGTCAGTTCACGCACCGTCAGGTTATAGGACTTGGTGATCTTGCCGTCGGCGTCCGACGCCACCGGGAACTTGCCGGCGCAGTATTCCGGGTCGGCCGAGAAGTCGTTCAGGCGCTTGATGCTGTCCTGCGACACCCCGATGATGGTGGCGCCGACGGCGTCGAACTTTTCCTTGTTTTCGGCGAAGGTGTGGGCTTCGAGGTTGCAGCCCTTGGTGTAGGCGGCGGGATAGAAGTACACCACCACCGGGCCCTTCTTCAGGG
>JAYRKL010000048.1:0-3241 GCA_041905795.1 Rhodospirillaceae bacterium
GTGAGGTCAAAACATCAACCTGCCGCAGCTTCGCTACAATCTCTTCAGCCGTATGCCTCTTTCCCATGGTGATCCTCCTTCAAAAAAACATACCTCAGGATGGACCACTTCAAAGGGGGCACCTCATGGACGGCCCCCGCAATTCATCGTCCTCGTTCCTCCGGAATCGAAGCCTTTTCAGCAATCATCCAAGCGCCCGGCATGGCGCGACGAAACAGGATCAGGCGTAGCGCCCCGTGGAGAGATCGTGCTCTCCGCGTTCGTGGATGATGTTGGCGCGGCCCACCAGCAGGCCGTCCACGGAGCCGATGCGGTCGACGTTCTTGCCGGCGTAAGGCATCGAGTGCAGGACATAGCGCATGGCGTTCAGCCGCGCGCGCTTCTTGTCGTCCGACTTCACCACCGTCCAGGGAGAGTCGGCCGTGTCGGTGTGGAAGAACATCGACTCTTTGGCGCGCGTGTAGTCGTCCCACTTGTCGAGCGAGGCTATGTCGATGGGCGAGAGCTTCCATTGTTTCAGCGGATGAACCTGGCGTTCCTTGAAGCGCCGCCGCTGCTCGTCACGGCTCACCGAGAACCAGAACTTGATCAGGTGTATTCCGCTGCGCACGAGGTTGCGCTCGAACTCGGGTACCTGGCGCAGGAACTCGTCATATTCCGCCGGCGTACAAAAACCCATGACCCGCTCCACGCCGGAACGGTTGTACCAGCTGCGGTCGCAAAGGACGATCTCGCCGGCCGTCGGCAGGTGTTGAACGTAGCGTTGGAAGTACCACTGGCCGCGCTCCACCTCGCTCGGTTTTTCGAGCGCGATCACGCGCGCACCGCGCGGATTGAGGTGCTCCATGAAGCGTTTGATGGCGCCCCCCTTTCCGGCGGCGTCGCGCCCCTCGAACAGGATCACCACGCGCTGGCGAGCCTCCTTCACCCACGCTTGCAGCTTGAGCAGCTCGGTCTGGAGGACGAATTTCTGCGTCTCGTAGTCGCGGCGCAGCATCTTGTATTTATAGGGATAGCCGCCGCTCCGCCAATCTCCGGCCAGATCGTCGCGCGTGCGGCGCGAGACCTCGTCCTTGGCCGGCACTGTCAGCGCCTCGCGCAGGCGGGCGGCGTCATCGGGCGCATCACCATCGAGGATGGCCGTCAGTCCGTCGCCAGCCGCGCCGCCGATGGACTCCACCGCCGCGCGTTCCGCCTCCTGGGCGGCGCTGATCGCTTCGCTTACCGTGAAGCGCTCAACGCCCGCGGCGGTCAGGGCCGGGGCCGTATCGCCCGCCTTCACCAGCGATGCGGCCATGGGACGGCCCCTTGAGGACGTGGCTTTGGAAACCTTAGAAACCTTCCTGGTCGTGGTCATGCAAACCTATTTTCCTTCACAGACTTAAGCCGTTGAGGCTGCGCCTGCTTAAATCTCGGCACCTTGACCTGGATCAAAGCTGGGGTGGATTACGGGCCTATCCTTGGCGGCACACATTTGCGCTAAATAGCGCAAATGTGTGCCGGTCAGCGCAGGTGCCCTTTCTCAAGCCGCGCGAACCACCAGGCGGCCATGCGTCTTACGATCCGCCGCACTCACGCGAATTTCCACATTGCGGCCCAGCGCCATCAGCCAAAAGGTTAACTTATCGATCGTCACGCTCTCCATCCGGCCTCGCAGCACCTTGGAGAGCGTCGGCTGATCGGTGTGGCAACGTTTGGCGGCTGCGGCTTGGGTGAGCTTTTGCTTGCTGATCGTTTTTGCGATGGCGTGGATAAGCTCGGACTTCGCCAGAGCTTCCTGCGCATCGGCTTCGCCGAGACCCAGATCGCGAAAGACGTTATCGCTGCCGGTACGGACAGAAATTTTACGGCTCATTTCTTCGTCTCCTCTGCATCCAATTCGCGGGCGCGCTTCAATCGTTGTTCGATGAGCGCAATATCTTCCCGCGGCATCGCCTTCCCGGACTTCGACTTCTTCTTGAAAGCATGGAGCACGAAGACCGCACTCTTGAGCTTCACGATGTAGACGCTGCGATAGGCATCGCCGTCATGGCTTTCCTTCAGTTCGTAAACACCGGCACCAAATTGCGTCAGGAGGACCGCGCCCAACGGCGTTTCACCCTTCTGCACTTCCCGCAACCCGTGCCCGAAGACACGCTTAACCTCCGGCGGGAAGGCTGACAGGTCATCCAAGCTGCTGCCGAGCCATCGTAAAATTCGCATTTCATAATATGGTATATTTACCATATTAACTCAAGAGGGAGTCCGCGCCCTGGCCCGGCCCGTCGCCGCCCGCCTAAGTGTCGGCATCTTCCTGGCCCAAGGTCCCGTGCCGGTACGGCTGACAATCGTTGGCAAGATGATCGATCAAGGCCCGTATCGACGGCAACAGTCCCCGGCGCGACGGAAATACCGCATAAATATGGAGATTGGGCGACGTCCACTGCGGCAACAGTGTAACCAGCCGTCCGCCGGCAAGGTCGTCCTCGGTCATCAAGTTGGGCATCTGAACGACGCCGATCGCGGCAAGCGCGGCAGCACGCAGCGCGGCCAGGTCGTCGGTCAGCAGCCGCGGCTCCGCCGGTATCACTGCGGTCGATCCGTCCTCATGCGCCAGGGACCATTCGATGCGCTCGGAGCCGCTATTGGTCAGCATATTGCCCAGTCCAATTGCCGGCATGCCGGCGAGGTCCGACGGCGTGGACGGACGCGGCCGCTTCTCGAGAAGCGCGGGCGCGGCGACGAGGCATTGGCTGACTTCGCCGAGCTTGCGCATCACCAGGCTCGCGGCATCGAGTTCCGGCTTGCCGGTTTGGATCACGACATCGAAGCCTTCGCGGATGACATCGACCGGCCGATTGTGGGCCTTGAGCTGAACCCGAACTTTTGGGTTCGCCGCCAGAAACGCGGCAACCGCCGCGCCGATGCGGTAGGAGATCAGTCCCGGCGGGCATGACATACGGATCAGTCCGGCAGGTTCGGCGCGAATCGTATCGATCGCTTCCTGCGCCGCCTCGGCTTCGACCAGCATGGCCAGGCAATGCTGGTAGTAGGATTGGCCGATGTCGGTGACCGAGAACCTACGGGTTGACCGTTGGATCAGCCGCACGCCAAGGCGGTCCTCAAGCTGCGCAATCCGGCGGCTGAGCTTGGACTTCTGCATCCCCAGCGCGCGGGCCGCGGGGGCGAAGCCGTGGTGGTTCACGACTTCCACGAAATAAGCGAGGTCGTTAAGGTCCTGCATCGTTCTATTAATAGAACA
>JAYRKL010000036.1:0-19148 GCA_041905795.1 Rhodospirillaceae bacterium
TTCACCGGGGGCGCCTTTGCGTCCGCCCGGCTTGATGAAATACAGGTTCGACGACCGCACGAAGCCCTTGGACACGGTCTTGCCCGCGAGTTGCAGCATCTTGTCCGCCGCTTCGCCGTCACCCATGGCGTCGGGCAAAACGTCGTGCGCTTCGGCGTGGGCGAGGTCGTGGCGGTCGAGGTAGCTCACCGCCAGTTCACGGAACACGTAATCCAGCAGCGACGTCGCCATCTTGATGGACGCGTTGCCTTCCACCGGGCCGGCGGGATCGAAGCGGGTGAAGGTGAAGGCGTCGACATACTCCTCCAGCGGCACGCCGTATTGCAGGCCGATGGAGATGGCGATGGCGAAGTTGTTCATCAGGCTGCGGAAGGCGGCGCCTTCTTTATGCATGTCGATGAAGATTTCGCCCAGCTTGCCGTCCTCGTATTCCCCGGTGCGCAAATACACCTTGTGTCCGCCGACGATGGCTTTCTGCGTGTAGCCTTTGCGCCGGTCGGGGAGGCGCTGGCGCTCGCGTTCGATCACGCGCTCGATGATGCGCTCGGCCACGATCTCGGCCCGGGCCGGCGGCGGCGCCTGGATCACGGCGGCGGCGGTCTCGAGCGCTTCCTCGTCGTCCATGCCGTCGTCGGCAAAGATCGCCGCCAACGGCTGGGAGAGTTTCGAGCCATCGCGGTAGAGCGCGTTGGCCTTCAGGCCGAGCTTCCAGGACTTCATATAGGCGGCGCTGACCTCGGCAATGGTCGCGGTCGAACGCATGTTGATGGTCTTGGAGATGGCGCCCGAAACGAACGGCTGCGCCGCGGCCATCATCAGGATATGGGCGTCGGCGGACAGCGCGCGGGTGCCGGTGCGGCCGCACGGACTGGCGCAGTCGAAGATGGGTAAATGCTCCGGCTTCAGGTGCGGCGCACCCTCCAGGGTCATGGCGCCGCAGACATGGATGTTGGCGGCGTCGATGTCGGCCTTGGTGAAGCCCAGGGCTTCGAGCATGTTGAATCCCACGTCGGACAGCTGCGCTTCATCGAAGCCCAGGGTCTTGATGCAGAACTCTTCGCCCAGGGTGTATTTGTTGAACACGAATTTGACGTCGAAGGCGTCGCACAGCGCTTCCTCGATGGCGGTGAGCGCCTTGCCGGTGAAGCCGCGGTCGGCGAGCGAGGTGGCGTTGATGGCGGGGGCGTCTTTCAGCGTGCCGTAGCCGACCGCGTATTTGGCGATGGCGTCGATCTGCGCCGGCGTATAGCCCAGGCCGTGCAGCGCCAGCGGCACGATGCGGTTGATGATCTTGAAATAGCCGCCGCCGGCGAGCTTCTTGAACTTCACCAGCGCGAAGTCGGGCTCGATGCCGGTGGTGTCGCAGTCCATCAGCAGGCCGATGGTGCCGGTGGGGGCGATCACCGACACCTGGGCGTTGCGGAAGCCGTGGGCGCTGCCGCGTTCCAGCGCCCGGTCCCAGGCCAGCTTTGCCGCCGCCACCAGCGCCGAGTCCGGGCACGAGGCGGCGTCCAAGGCCACCGGATTGACATGCAGGCCCTCGTAGCCGTCGCGATGGCCGTAGGCGGCGCGGCGGTGGTTGCGCACCACTTTCAGCATGTCGTTGCGGTTGGCGCCGTAGCCGGGGAAGGCGCCGTGTTCCTCGGCCATCTCGGCCGAGGCGGCGTAAGCCACGCCGGTCATGAGCGCGGTGATGGCGCCGGCCAGCGCCCGGGCTTCGTCGCTGTCGTACCCCAGGCCGTTGGCCATCAACAGGCCGCCGAGGTTGGCGTAACCCAGGCCCAGGGTGCGGAAGGCGTGCGAGCGTTCGGCGATCTCCTTGGACGGGAACTGCGCCATGATCACGGAAATCTCGAGCGCGATGGTCCACAGGCGCACGGCATGCTCGAACGCCTGCACGTCGAACGCGCCGTCGTCCTTGCGGAAGGTGAGCAGGTTCAGGGACGCGAGATTGCAGGCGGTGTTGTCCAGGAACATGTACTCCGAACAGGGGTTCGAAGCATTGATGCGGCCCGACTGCGGGCAGGTGTGCCAGTCGTTGACGGTGGTGTCGAACTGCAGGCCGGGGTCGGCGCAGGCCCAGGCGGCTTCGCCGATGCGGTCCCACAGGTCCTTGGCCTTCACGGTCTTGGCGACCTTGCCGTTGGTGCGGTTGACCAGCGACCAGTCGTCATCGGCCTCCACCGCCTTGAGGAAGTCGTCGGTGACCCGCACGCTGTTGTTGGAGTTCTGGCCCGCCACCGTGGCGTAGGCTTCGGAATCCCAGTCGGTGTCGAACTCGGGGAATTCCATTTCGGTGTAGCCCTGGGCGGCGAACTGGAGAGTCCGCTGGATCATGGCGTCGGGGATCATGGCGGCGCGCGCGGCGCGGACCTCCTTGCGCAGCTGCGCATTGGCGGCGGGATCGAGGCGCGCCTCCGTGCCGCCGTCCCATTCCTTGCAGGCCTTGAGGATTTTGTTGAGGTGCTTGGCGGTGGCGCGCGAGCCGGCCACCAGGGCGGCCACCTTCTGGTCCTCGCGCACTTTCCAGTCGATGAACTCCTCGATATCGGGATGGTCGGCGTTGACGATCACCATCTTGGCGGCGCGCCGCGTGGTGCCGCCGGACTTGATGGCGCCGGCGGCGCGGTCGCCGATCTTGAGCCAGCTCATCAGGCCGGAGGACGTGCCGCCGCCCGCGAGCTTCTCGCCGGCGCCGCGCAGGGTGGAGAAGTTGGTGCCGGTGCCGGAGCCATACTTGAACAGGCGGGCCTCGCGCACCCACAGATCCATGATCCCGCCGTCGCCGACCAGGTCGTCATTGATGGCCTGGATGAAGCAGGCGTGCGGCTGCGGACGCTCATAGGCGCTGCGCGAGGCCACCAGCTGCCCGGTGCGGTAATCGACGAAGTGGTGCCCTTGCGCCGGGCCGTCGATGCCGTAGGCCCAATGCAGGCCGGTGTTGAACCACTGCGGCGAATTGGGCGCGCCCATCTGCGTCGCCAGCATGAAGCGCAGCTCGTCGAAATAGGCGTGGGCGTCGGCGTCGCTGTCGAAGAAGCCGGCCTTCCAGCCCCAGTAGGTCCAGCAGCCGGCCAGGCGGTCGAACACGTCGCGCGCATCCGACTCGCCGCGGGTGCGTTCGGCTTCGGGCAGTTCCTTGAGTTCGGCGGTCGCGGCTGCCTTGCGCCACAGGAAGTCCGGCACGTCGTTTTCGGCGACCGGCACCAGCGCGGCCGGGATGCCGGCGCGGCGGAAGTACTTCTGCGCGATGATGTCGGAGGCCACCTGGGACCAGCCGGCGGGGACCATGACCCCCTCCTGGCGGAAGACCACGGAGCCGTCGGGGTTGCGAATCTCGCTGGTGACCGCCCGGAAGCTGATGCCGTCGTAAGGCGACCTGCCAGGCCTGGTGAACCGTCTGGTAATCCGCATGCCGGCACTCCGCTAAAAGGCACTCAAAATAAAGTCGGGCAAGAATTTGGGCCGGACCTCGCGCCACGCCGCACCGCGGCCGGTGAAACCAGCCAGGGTCACGTCAAAAGCTTGATATCCCAGGCTTTTCCCCCGCGGCGCCCACCCCGCTCGCCGGTTGGACCCCTAGATATTGGGGGCATCGCACCAACGAACCACCAGATTAAGGTTTGGGGACCGCCGGTTCAACGCCTTTGGGCGGTTTTTCCACAGCTTTTACTGACAGCCGGGACCGCCTGGGATTATGCTTTTTCTTCACAGACGCGGGGGACGACGCATGAAAAGGTCGGGAAGTCCGATGGAGCCGGCGGCTGGGAACGGTCTTCTCCAGCGGCGCCTGTTCCTGGCAGGCGGCGTCGGTGTTGGCCTGGCAACACTTGGCGGCGGCGCCAAGGCCGAGCCCCTGGCGATCCCCGAGTGGACCAAGACCCCGGGCGCCTGGTTCACCGCCTATGGCCAGCCCTCCAAGTATGAAGCCAAGGTCGGCCGCGGCCCGATCGCCGAGCACAACGCGCTTTATGAAAGCGGCCCCGGTTCGATCCGCACGCCGCTGCAGTTCCTGGAAGGCATGATCACGCCCAACGGCCTGCACTTCGAGCGCAGCCACAACGGCATCCCGGACATCGACCCGGAGCGGCACCGCCTGCTCATCCACGGCCTGGTGAAAAGACCCCTGGTTTTCACGATGGAAGACCTCGCGCGCTACCCGATGACGTCGCGCATCGCCTTCGTGGAATGCGCCGGCAACAGCGGCGCCCTGTACGCCAAGGACGCAGCGGCGGGCACGGCGCAGACCTTGCACGGCCTGCTCTCCTGCGCGGAATGGACCGGCGTGCCGCTGGCGCTCTTGCTGGACGAAGCCGGCGTCGATCCGGCGGCGCAATGGATCCTGGCGGAAGGCGCCGATCCCGCCAGCATGAGCCGCAGCGTGCCTTTGGCCAAATGCATGGATGACGTGCTGGTCTGCCTCTACCAGAACGGCGAGCGCATCCGGCCGTCGAACGGCTATCCCTTGCGCCTGCTGGTGCCCGGTTTCCAGGGCAACATGAACGTCAAATGGCTGCACCGCATCAAGCTGACGGCCGCGCCGACCATGACCAAGGACGAGACCTCCAAGTATTCGCTCCTGCTCAACGGCGGCAAAGTGGCGCAATTCAAGTTCCAGCTGGATGCGAAGGCGGTGATCACCAAGCCGTCACCCGGTTTCCAGCTCAAACAGCAGGGTTTTTACGAGATCTCGGGCCTCGCCTGGTCGGGCAACGGCAAGGTGGCGAAGGTCGAGGTCTCCGCCGACGGCGGCAAGACCTGGGCCCTGGCGGCGCTGTCGGAGCCGGTGCTGTCCAAGGCGCTGACGCGCTTTCGCATCCCCTGGCATTGGACCGGGCAGGCGGCGGTGCTGCAAGCCCGCTGCACCGACGACACCGGCTACACCCAGCCCGCACGCGACGTGCTGATCGCCGCACGCGGCAACCGCGCCGCCTACCACAACAACGCCATTACCAGCTGGAGCATCGCGGCCGGCGGCGAGGTGAAACATGTCTACGCTTAAGCTCGCCGCCGCTTTGGTGTTTGTCTCAGGCGCGGCTTATGCCGCCGCCGTCGAGACGCCGATGCTGGGCAAGCCGGTGTCGCCGGCCGATCTCGCGCCGTGGGACCTGTCGATCGGTCCGGACGGCGCCGGCCTGCCGCCGGGCAAAGGTTCGGCCAAAGAGGGCAAACAGGTGTTCGCCGACAAATGTTCCTACTGCCATGGCGCGGAAGGCCAGGGCACGCCCGCCGACCGTCTGGTGGGGGGGCAGGGGACGCTGGTCTCCGACGCGCCGGTCAAAACCGTGGGCAGTTACTGGCCCTACGCTACCACCCTGTTCGATTTCGTGCGCCGCGCGATGCCGTTGAACCAGCCCCAGTCCCTCACCAGCGACGAAATCTACGCCGTCTCGGCTTATATCCTGGCGGCCAACGGCATCATCAAGCCGGGCGAGGTCATGAACGCCAGGACCCTGCCCAAGGTGAGGATGCCCAACAAGGGCAACTTCTTCATCGTCTACCCGGGCAATTTGAAGTAGCGCAGCCTTGCAAAATCAACGGCTTAACCCTAGAAACGGGCCGTTTACCGCGACAGCGAAAGCCGCCATAGTGCGCACCGGATTCTGGAGAAGATAGGTATGAGTATCGGCACCTGGCTGCACACCAAGCTGCACGGCATCAAGGTCGGTGAGGATTCCACCGGCAACGTCTACTACAAGTCCAAGCGCCTGCGCTTCGCCGGCCGCGAGGAGCGCTGGGTGGTCTACCACGGCGAAGCCGAAGCCTCGAAGGTGCCGCCGGAGTGGCACGCCTGGCTGCATCACACCACCGACACGCCGATCGACGCGCCCACCCGCCCCTGGCAGAAGCCGCACCAGCCCAACCTGACCGGCACCGACCAGGCTTACCTGCCGCCCGGCAACGACCGCCGCGGCGGCGAAGCGCCCAAGATGGGCACCGGCTACACCGCCTGGAAGCCGGAATAGGGCGTCGCCGTAACGCCGCATTTAGGTCCCTCAATGTCGCGCACCGAGCGCCGCGAATATCTGGTTGGTGTGCTGGCGGCCTTGGTCCTGGGGACGATCCTGGTGCTGACCGCTCTCGCCAATCGCCGCGCGCTGGATGAAGCCAAAGGCGCCATGACCCTCACCGCCGAATTCTCGCGCGCCGACGGCATCTATGTCGGCACGCCCGTGCGCCTGGCCGGGGTTCCGGTGGGATCGGTGATCAAGGCCGAACTCAACGACGGCCATCGCGCCACGCTCACCTTGCGCCTGACCCAGATGCTGCTTCTGCCGGAGGACACCGCCGCGATCGTCGAGACCGACGGCGTATTCGGATCCAAGCACATCGAATTGCAACCGGGCGGCGCCGAAGAGACGCTGAAGCCGGGCGCGCGCATGGCCTATACCCAGGACTCGGTGATCATCGAGGACCTGATCGCGCATATCGTGTCCGAGGCCAAGGCGACCCGCGCCGAGAAAGCCCCGGCTCAAAATGGAAGCGCCACGCCATGAAACGCAACATGATCGAGGCGGTGCTGGGCGCCGTGGTGCTGGTCGCCGCGGCGATCTTCCTGCTGTTCGCCGCCCAGGTGGCGACCGTGAAATCCACCAGCGGCTACGCGGTCAGCGCCACCTTCACCAAGGTCGGCGGGCTCGAGCGCGGCAGCGACGTGCGCATCTCCGGCATCTCCGTGGGTACGGTGACCTCGCAGGAGCTGGATCCCAAGACCTTCCAGGCCAAGGTCACGTTCTCGATCGATTCCAATGTCGCGCTGCCGGCCGATACCGAAGCCGCCATCGTCGGCGACGGGTTGCTGGGCGGCAAATACGTGAACCTGGTGCCGGGCCAGGCGGCCGAGAAGGTCAAGGCCGGCGGCGTGTTGGCGCGCACCCGGGACTACCAGTCGCTGGAAGACCTGGTGGGCCAGATCATCTTCCTGGCCACCAGCAACGGCGACCAGAAGCAAAGCGACGCTCCCAAATGAAGCGGTTGGCATGGACCTTTGCGGCGGCGCTGATCGCAGTGCCGGCCGCAGCCACCGACATCACCATGGACACGGTGGTGCTGGGCGGGCTCGACAAGGTCGCGGCCCGGGTCAGCACCTTCAAGGATCGCGTCGGCGAGACCGCGCGCCTCGGCACCCTGGAAGTGATCGCACGCACCTGCGTCACGCGTCCGCCGGAAGAACAGCCGGAAAGCGCCGCCTTTGTCGAGATCTTCGACACGCCCCAGGGCAAGCAGCGCGTCAAGGTGTTCTCGGGTTGGATGTTCGCCTCCAGCCCCGCGCTGTCGGCGCTCGACCACCCGGTCTACGACGTGTGGGTGTTGCGCTGTGAAAGCAGCGCCAAAGCCCGATAACTAATGCTCGGCGGCCATGGCCGCGTTGGCCGGGCTGGGGCGGAACAGCTTGCCCTTTTCCGTGATAATCACCGCCAGCAGCGAGATCAGGCCGAGCACCAGGAAGCCTGCGGTCAACGGCACGGTCGAACCGTTGAACTGCTGCCCCACCAGGAACCCCAGCACCGCGCCGCCGGTGGTGGTGGTGAAGCCCTGGATCGAGGACGCGGTGCCGGCGACATGGCCCAGGGGCTCCATCGCCAGCGCGTTGAAATTGGCGCCCATGAGGCCGAAACAGAACATCATCGCCGCCTGCAGGATGACGAAAGTCCAGATGTTCTCGTACCCGAGCAGGGCGATCGTGAGATGCAGCGTCGCCACGCCAAGATAAGCGACCAGCGCGCTGTGCGACACCACGCGCATGCCGAGCCTCTCGACGATGCGCGAATTGACCAGGGACGCCACGCCCAATGCCGCGGCGATCAGGGCGAAGATCGACGGGAACAGCTTGGGGATCGCGAAGATGTCCGCGAAGATCTGCTGGGCGGAGTTCAGGTATCCGAACATGCCCCCGAACATGAACGTGACCGCGGCCATATAGCCCACGGCAAAGCGATTGGTCAGGGTGAGGCGCACCGCAAAGCCAATGGTCTCGGGCGAGATCGGCCTGCGGTCCTCGGCGTGAATGGTTTCGGGCAGGCGCGCCATCACCCACACGAACACCGCGGCGCTGTAGACCGCGAGCATGCCGAAAATCCAGCGCCAGGGCAGGAACACCATGATCAACTGGCCGAGGGAGGGGGCGATGATCGGCACCGCCAGGAAGACGATGAACACCAGCGACATGACGCGCGCCATCTGCCGGCCGGCGAAGCGGTCGCGGACGATGGAGATGGCCAGCACGCGGGTGGCCGCCGCGCAGATGCCCTGGATCACCCGCGCCACCATCATGGCTTCGAACGAGCCCGCCAGCGCCGACATGACGCTGAACACGAAATAGCCGGCGAGGCCGAACAGCAGCACCGGCTTGCGCCCGAAACGGTCGGAGATGGTGCCGAAGATCAGCTGCGCGCCGCCGAAGCCGAGCAGGTAGGAGGTCACGATCCACTGGCGGCCGCTTTCGGTGGGGATGCCGATGGCGTCGCCGATCTCGGGCAGGGCCGGCAGCATGGTGTCGATGGCCAGCGCGTTGACCGCCATCACCAGGGCGATCATCGACACGAATTCCTTGAAACCGATCTCTTGGCGAATGGACATGGAGGTTTATGAAGCTCTGAGCACGACGGCGGTGACCTCGCGCCACGGCGTGAAGCCCAGGGATTGATACAATCGGACGGCGTTTGTATTCGTCGCCAGGGAGTGAAGGAAGGGCGTTTCACCGCGGGCTGCTATGCGCCGGGCGACCCAGGCGGAGAGCTTGCGGGCGAGTCCCCGCCCGCGCGCGTCCGGGTGCGTGCAGACGCCGCTGACCTCGGTGAAGCCTTCCGGCCGCAGGCGTTCGCCGGCCATCGCCAGCAACCGGCCGTTCTCCTTGATCCCCCAGAAAGCCCCGAGCCTGTGGGTGCGGGAGAGGAACGGGCCGGGCTCGGTCAGGGCCGCCAGCGCCAGCATGTCGGGTGCGTCGGCGTCGGCCAGTTGCTGCAAGCCATCGCTGTCGGCGGCGGCGGTCAAGGTCCGGGCCGCCATGCGCACAATCGGAAGTTCTTTCTCGACCACAACGCCGGGCGGCGGCGCGAAAGCGCCGTCCACGAACAGCATCACGGCGCGCCCTTGCGGGATCAGGGCGGCCAGGGCGGCGAGGCTCTCCGGGCTCTCGTCCCGGACCGCGCACAACGGGCTGACGTCGGCGGCGAAGCGCAGCGCGCGGTCGCCGCCGACGGCAAATTCGCCCTGGCGCGTGGTCAAGGCCGACCACACCGGCCGGTCGAGGGCCCGGTCACGGGAAGACGATGTCATGTCAGGGTTCGGCGAAAAGGACGGCGTCGAGTTTGTCGAGGGAGAGCGGCCCGCCGAAGCTTCCCTGCCGCGCCAGCGCCGCCGACAATTGGCTGAGATAGTCCTTCTGGCTGATCTCGACGGCGCCGAATTGCTTGAGATGGTCGGTGATGAACTGCGTATCCAGCAAAGTGAACTGTCCGGCCTTGAGGATCGCGGCGAGGTGGACCAGCGCCACCTTGGAGGCGTCGGTGGCGCGGCTGAACATGCTTTCGCCGAAGAACGCGGCGCCCATGGCGAGGCCGTAGAGGCCGCCGACCAGTGCGCCTCCGCGCCAGGTTTCCACGCTGTGCGCGAGGCCGGCGTCGTGCAGCTCGGTGAACAGGTCGATGATGCGGTTGTTGATCCAGGTATCGGCGCGGTGCGCGGTGGACTCGGCGCAGCCCGCCATCACCCCGGCGAAGTCCTGGTTGACGGTCACCTGGAACTCGCCCCGCCGCAGGGTCTTGCGCAAGGACCGCGAGACGTGGAACTGGTCGAGCGGGATCACGCCGCGCAGCTTGGGCTGCACCCAGAACACGTCGGTGTCCCCCTTGGACTTGGCCATGGGGAACACGCCGTAGGTATAGGCTTTGAGGACGAGTTCGGCGGTGATGTCGGTCATGGCCGCATCACCGCCCGAAGATTTTGTTTGCTCGCGTGTCCGGACGAAAAACCGGTGTCCGCTTTTTCCGGACACGCTCCAGGGGTCATTTCCCGCCGAGCTTGGCGACGAAGTTCTCGAGCCAGCGGATATCGTAGTTGCCGTTGATGATGTCCGGCTCGTTGAGCACGGCGAAGTGCAGGGGGATCGTCGTTTCGATCCCGTCGATGACGTATTCGTGCAGCGCCCGGCGCATACGCATCACGCATTCCTCGCGTGTACTCCCTTGCACGATCAGCTTGGCGATCAGGCTATCGTAATGGGGCGGAATACGGAAGCCCGCGTACAGGCCGGAGTCGACGCGCACGCGGCGGCCCCCCGGCGCGTGGTAGCCGGTGATACGGCCCGGCGACGGCGCGAAAGTGCGGGGGTTTTCGGCGTTGATGCGGCATTCCATGGAGCAGCCCTCGAAGGTGATGTCCTTCTGGGAAAAGCCCAATTCCAGGCCGGCGGCGACGCGGATCTGCTCGCGCACCAGGTCGATGCCGGTGATCATCTCGGTCACCGGGTGTTCCACCTGGAGGCGGGTGTTCATCTCGATGAAATAGAATTTTCCGTCTTCGTAAAGGAATTCGACGGTGCCGGCGTTGTCGTAGCCGAGCTTGCGCATGGCCGCGGTGACGACGGCGCCGATCTCGTCGCGCACGCCGGCGTTGAGCGCCGGAGACGGGGTCTCTTCGAAGATCTTCTGATGCTTGCGCTGGAGGGAGCAGTCGCGCTCGCCCAGGTGCACCACGTTGCCGTGCTTGTCGCCCAGCACCTGGATCTCGATATGGCGCGGCTTGCCGAGGTACTTCTCCATGTAGACTTCGCCGTTGCCGAACGCGGCTTTGGCTTCGGCGGTGGCGACCTGGAAGGCTTCCTTCACCTGGTCGCGGTTGGCGGCCACTTTCATGCCGCGGCCGCCGCCGCCGGCGCTGGCCTTGATCAGCACCGGATATCCAATGGAATCGGCGATCTCCACCGCCGCCGCCTCGTTGGGCACCGCGCCGTCGGAGCCCGGCACCACCGGGATGCCGATCTCGATGGCGGTCTTCTTGGCGACGACCTTGTCGCCCATGGTGCGGATGTGTTTCGGATCCGGGCCGATGAAGGTGATGTCGTGGTCGGCCACCATCTCGGCGAACTCGGCGTTCTCCGACAGGAACCCGTAGCCGGGGTGGATGGCGTCGGCGTTGGTGATGGTGGCGGCGGAGATGATCGCCGCCTTGTTGAGGTAGCTCTCGCGCGCCGGCGGCGGCCCGATGCAGACGGACTCGTCGGCCAGGCGTACGTGCATGGCTTCGGCGTCGGCGGTGGAATGCACCGCCACGCTCTTGATGCCCATCTCGCGGCAGGCGCGCTGGACACGGAGCGCGATCTCGCCGCGATTGGCGATGAGGACTTTCTCGAACATCAGGCGATGATCACGAGCGGTTCGCCGTATTCCACGGGCGAGCCGGTTTCGACCAGGATCTGCGCGATCTTGCCGGCGCGCGGCGCCTTGACCGGGTTGAAGGTCTTCATGGCTTCGACCAGCAGCAGGGTCTGACCCTCGGTGACCTGGTCGCCGACCTTGATGAACGGCGCGGCGCCCGGCTCGGGCAGCAGGTAGGCGACGCCGACCATCGGCGACTTCACCGCACCGGGATGGTGGGCAGGATCGGCGGCGGCCGGTTCGGCGGCGGCCGCCACTGCGGCGACGGCGGCGGGCGCCGCGGCCGGCGCCGGCGCATAAGCGCCGACGGCGATGTCGCGGCCGCCGCGGGCGACGCGAATACGCAGGCCGCCGGACTCATATTCGATTTCCGTGAGGTTGGTTTCATCCAACACCGTGGCGAGGTGGCGCACGAGGTCGCTCTCGATGCCGCCGATCTTGGAGGGGGCGATCTTGGTAGGGGCCTTCACCGGCGCCTTGGTGTCAGGCTTCGCCACGGCTTTTGCCGCGGCTTTTGGAGCAGTCTTGGGAGTCTTTTTTGTCACGTCTTCACCTTGGTCAGAAGGTCAGCCATGGCGTCCACCGCGAGCACGTAACCCTGGGCGCCGAGGCCGCAGATCACGCCGGTGGCGGCGGGGCTGACATAGGAATGGTGGCGGAAGCTTTCGCGTTTGAAGATGTTCGAGAGATGCACTTCGATCACGGGCTTGCCGCAGGCTTGAAGGGCGTCGAGGATCGCCACCGAGGTATGGGTATAGGCGGCGGCGTTGATGATGATCCCGGCGGCGCCGGTGCGCGCATCCTGGATCCAATCCACCAGTTCACCCTCGTCGTTGCTCTGGCGGAAGTCGGCGGTCAGGCCATGGCGCTTGGCCTGCGCCACGGTGGCCGCCCGGATGTCATCCAGAGTGGCCGTGCCGTAAATCTCCGGCTCCCGGGTCCCCAGAAGATTGAGGTTCGGGCCATTGATGACGAGAATGGCGCTCACGCTGGGCCTAAACCCCCTGCTTCCGCCCGGTTTAGGGGGCGATTCTTGACCCGACAGGGATATACCAGCGGGGCCCCCGGGGCAACCTTCGCGTGTTGGCTTTTGGGGCGGAAAATCTTTATAAAACCACGACTTGTTGCATGGCTGGATTATCACCCCCGTTGTTGCCGCCGCCCTCCTTGAGTTTATGATGCGTCTCACGATTAACGGCGAAACCCGCGACCTTGAGCCCGGCCTGACGGTCGCGGCCCTCCTGGCCCACCTCGGCATCGATACGCGCAAGGTGGCGGTCGAGCGGAACCTGGAAATCGTGCCCAAGTCGGCCTTCGCCACGGTCCAGGTGCAAGACGGCGACCGGCTGGAGATCGTGCATTTCATCGGCGGCGGCTGAGAGAGAATAGCAATGGACACCAACGCATCCACCGCCCCCTCCACGACGGTCGGCGACGCCTTCGAAGTGGCCGGCCGGCGCTTCACCTCGCGCCTGCTGGTGGGCACCGGCAAGTACAAGGACTTCGACGAGACCGCCCGCGCCATTGAAGCGTCGGGCGCCGAGATCGTCACCGTCGCGGTGCGGCGCGTGAACCTGTCCGATCCGTCGCAGCCGATGCTGATGGATTACGTGGATCCGCGCAAATACACCTATCTGCCCAACACCGCCGGCTGCTACACCGCCGAGGACGCGGTGCGCACGCTGCGGCTGGCCCGCGAAGCCGGCGGCTGGAACCTGGTGAAGCTGGAGGTCCTGGGCGACCAGAAGACGCTCTACCCCAACGTCGTCGAGACCATCCGCGCGGCGGACTCCCTGATCAAGGACGGCTTCGACGTCATGGTCTACACCAGCGACGATCCGATCATCGCCAAGAAGCTCGAGGACGCGGGCTGCTGCGCGATCATGCCGCTGGCGGCGCCGATCGGGTCCGGCCTCGGCATCCAGAACCCGGTCAATATCCGCATCATCATCGAGCAATCCAAAGTGCCGGTGCTGGTGGATGCCGGCGTCGGCACGGCGTCCGACGCCGCCATCGCCATGGAACTGGGCTGCGACGGCGTGCTCATGAACACCGCCATCGCCGCCGCCAAGGACCCCATCAAGATGGCGGAGGCGATGAAATTGGCGGTCGAGGCGGGACGGCTCGCCTATCAGGCCGGCCGCATGGCGCGCAAACTCTACGCCGATCCGTCCAGCCCGCTCGGCGGCCTCATCTAGGCAAGAATTGCCGGAACGGGGGGATTCTGCCGGGAGCCGTTGGCCGGCACATCGCAAAAGCCCCTGATTTATAAGGCTAAAAGCTTATGCCGCCGATGGCATAGGCCTTGCTTCTTCTTCTCGCGAAGCCAGACGTGCGCGTAGGCCACAGCCTGCCCGGTTGGCTAGATGACGGAGAGCGCGATGTCGACGATTCAGGGCACCTTCAACACCGGCGTGCAGGCGATGCTGGCGCAGTCGCACGACCTGTCGAACATTTCGACCAACATCGCCAACGTCAACACCACCTCCTACAAGGAACAGGGCACCCATTTCGAGACCATCCTCAACGAGCTGTCGCCGCGCGATCAGAAGTTCTTCGCGGTCAAGACCATCGACTACCGCAATGTCGACAAGATGGGGACCATCTCCACCACCAACCGCACCTATGACGTCGCCATCAACGGCCGCGGTTTCATCGTCACCAACACCAGCCAGGACGGCACCGGGATCTGGCAGTACACCCGCGACGGTTCGTTCTTCGGCAAGGCCGTGACGCTTCCCACCAGCACCAACGGCGTGCCCGACCAGGGCACCCTGCTCACCACCGCCGACGGCAGCTATGTCATGGGCTGGCCCGCGGACGCCAACGGCAACATCACCGAAACCAACGACCTGACAAAGTTGAAGCCGCTGCTCTACAGCAACAATTCGGTGTTCGACGCCAAGGCCACGACCTCGATCAAGGTGCAGGCCAATGTCGCCGCCGGCGTGAACGGCCGCCAGCACGTGGGCCTGCCGTTCGTGGATGCGGGCGGCAATACGCGCACCCTCGACCTCGGCTTCAATTCCGACCCGGCCGATGCCTCCAACTGGACTCTCGATATGTCCAGCGTCGGCACGGACAACAAAGACGTCAGCGTCACCTTCAATCCGCCCAACGTCGCGTTCGACACCCAGGGCAAACTGATATCGCCGACCAACGGCAAGATCACCGCGCAGATCGAGGACGCCGGCGGTCCCCAGACCGTCACGCTCGACCTCAGCAAGATTACACAGTACGGCGGCGACTCCACCATCAGCGTCCAGAACATCGACGGCGATGGCTATATCGAGGGCCGCCTCAAGACCACCTACTTCGACAAGTTCGGCACCCTGATCGGCAGCTACACCAACGGCCAGGTGAAGAACATCGCCCGCCTGCCGGTCGCCAATTTCAACGCCAACGACAATCTGAACGCCTTGCCTGGCAACGTCTTCACCCAGTCATACGAGGCCGGCACGCTCAGGCTGAACGCCGTTGGCGATCCCCAGGGCTCGACCGAGTTCGTGACCGGTGCGCTGGAAACCTCCAACGTCGACCTCGCCGACCAGTTCTCCAAAATGATCGTGACCCAGCGCGCCTATTCCAGCGCCGCCAAGATCGTGCAGACGGCCGATGAGATGGTTCAGGCTTGTCGCGACCTGAAGCGCTAAACGCAAGGCAGTGCCACTGCCTGCTTTTTAATTACTCAGCCGCGCAGGTTTTGTCCGGTCGCGCCTAGGCGGCGCTGCCTTTTTAGTCTGGTCGCGCCTAAGCGGCGCTCCGGCGCATCAACAGCTTCTCACGGAAGACGTCGTAGATCGTCACGCCGGCCACGGCGGCGATCTCCTTGGCGCTCATGCGCGTCTCGGCCAGCAGCACGCGGACGAATTCCGGGCGCGAGCGCCAGGGGCCGCGATTATTGGGCCGGCGCAGGGGCCGCGCGGCGCGCGCTTCGGCTTTCGCCCTGGCCTTGATCTCCTCGGCGTCGAGGCCGCGGCGGAATGCGTCCGCCAGGGCCTCGTCACGGCGTTGCTTCTCGGCCGCTTCGCGAGCGTCCGTCGTCGCAGCGGCATGATCGGCGGCCCGCGCACGCGCCGCTTGTCCATTGGCTGCGCGTCCGCGCGCCGTCTGGCGGGCCCACCAGCGGCCCATGTGATCGGCGCCGGCGGCGCCGAAATCCGCGGCGAAACCGGCATGCCCGCGCGGGCGCGGCTGAGGTTTGGGCTCCTGCGCCGGCTCCTTCATGCCCGCCGCTTCGTGCAGGGTCATGCCGTGGGCTTCGGCGAGCTTGCCGGCGGCGGCAAGCGCCGCGTCGCGTTCACCCTGGAAGGTGGTGGAGTAGGCGACCTCGAGCAGCTTGCGGAATCGCAAACGCTCCTTGACCGAGAAATCCGTGACGCTCATGGCAGCCGGAGGTCAGGACGTCAGCTGCGCGCGTCCTTGACCAGTTCCTGGATGCGCTTCTTGTCGACCGCACCCGGGACCAGCGTGTCGCCCACGATCAGCGCCGGAGTACCCTGAATCTCCAGGTCCTGGGCGAGCGCATGGTTCTTGGTCAAGATCGCGGCGATGGCGGGATCCGCCATGTCGGCCTTCAGCTTGGTCACATCGAGCCCGGCGTCCTTGGCGACCTGGAGCACCGCGTCGTCGGTGAGCGAACCTTTGTGGCTCATGAGCGCGAGGTGCAGTTCAGTGTACTTGTTCTGCTTGCGCGCCGCGAGCGCGGCCTTGCTGGCGGTCACCGAAGGCGCGCCCAGGATCGGGAACTCCTTCACCACCAGCTTGATGTTGCCGTCAGCCTTCACGGTTTCCATCAGCGCCGGGAACATGGCTTTGCAGTAGCCGCAGTTGTAGTCGAAGAACTCGACCAGGGTGACGTTGCCCTTGGGGTTGCCCAGTACCGTGCCGTCGGTCTGTTCGAACAGGTCCTTCTTCTTCTCTTTCAGCGTGGCGGTGACTTTGTCGGCCTTGGCCTTCTCTTCCTTGGCCTGGAGCGCGTTGATGGCGTCGGCGATGACCTCGGGGTGCTCCATGAGGTATTCGCGCACCAGCTTCTTCACCTCATCTTTCTGGGCGCCGGAAAAGGCGTCGGCGGCGAACCCCGTCTGGGGCGCGGCCAGAAGGCCGAGCGCGGCTGCGAAGCTGGCGAGTTTGAGCATGTTCATGAGGTCCCTTCCGCGGCGTCAACGCCGGCGGTCTTTCATGTCGCGCAGGGCATTCTGCGCCACCACCTTGATATCCTGTAACCGGTACCAAGTCGGCGTATCTTTTTCGAGCAATTTCTCGGCCTGGTTGGAATAGCGCGCCACGTCCCCGAATTCCCGGGTCAGGATCGCCCGTTCCGCGGCCGCGTAGGCCGACATGCCGGCATTGTTGTCGCGGTTGTAGGCGGTCGCCAGCAGGTCCCAGGCTTCGGGATTCTCGGCGTCGAGCGCGAGGGCGTGTTTCAGCGCCGCTTGCGCGTCGGCGGCGTGGTCCTCGCGGCTTTCGATCATGGCATGGGCCATGGCGACGATGATTTCGGTGGCGTTCGGCAGCACCTTCAGTGCCTCGCGGTAGGCCTCGATGGCGGGTTCGGTCTTGCTGCGCGACAGCAGCATGTCGCCCTTGATCTGCCAGAAGAACGGGTCCTTGGGCATGTCGGTCAGCAGGCCGTCGACCAGCGGCATGGCCTTGTCGAACTGGCTGCGGCGGTAATAGGCGATCACCCGCGCGTAGCGTGCTTCGACGCTGGTGTCCTTCTCGGGGTATTTCTGCAAGGTCGCCACCTGCGGCTTCAGGAACGCGTAGAGCTTCGCGACCATGCGCCGGTACTGGCGCTCCAGCTCCGGGTCGGGCGGCTGGTTGGTGTAGGGCGAGGCCTCCATCGAGGTCATCACCGCGTTCATGCGGTCGCCGGTGACCGGGTGATTGCTGACATACGGGTCCTGGTGCGCGACATAGAGCGCTTCCTCGCCGCGCAGGCGGTCGAAAAAGTCATAGAGGCCCTTGGCCGACTGATGGCTGCCCTGGAGCGCCTTCAGCGCGAACTGGTCAGCCTGCGCCTCGACGCCGCGCGAGAAGGTCAGGTATTGGCCGATGGCGGCGCGCTGGCCGCCCATCATGATCGCCATGCCCAGGTCGGGCTTGCCCGTCGCCACGCCGGCGGCGATGCCGAGCAGCGTCGACAGGATCGAGATCGTGTTCGGCCCCATCACGTCCTGGGCGGTGACGATGGTGTGGCCGCCGGCGATGTGGCCGGCTTCGTGCGCCATCACGCCGATGACTTCGCTGGAGTTGCGCGACTTGAGCAACAGGCCGGTGTGGAGGAACATGTTGTTCCCCTGGGTGGCGAAGGCATTGATGCTGTCGTCCACCACCATGTGGAGCTGGATGGTGTTGGGGTCGAGGCCGCCGGCGGTGAAGATCGGCCGGCCGAATGCCGCCAAGGTCATGCCGATTTCGGTGTCGGAGAGCATCGTGCCTTCGGGAAACTCCTGCGCCGCGGCGGGGACGGCGGCGATGACCGAGATCGCGGCAAGGCCGGTCAGCGCATGGGCGAAGCGCCGGAAACCAAGCCGGGAGAACAGGGGATGTTGCACGGGCAAAAACACTCCGGGGCGAATGAACTCAGTATATAAGAGGGGCGGTCCCCCAAGATACGCATGAGCCACGGATGCGACCGTAACCCACCCCTATGACGCACGGCATCCGTAAAACCTGTCATGTTGACCTGCGAAGGCCCGGAAAATCCCGTATTTCCATGGCCTTGGCTTGCATGGCGCTGGCGGGGTGCGCGGCCGGAGTCCCCAAGGTCGTGGTCAAGCTGGGCGAGGGCGATACCACCGCCGCCGACAGTCTTCGCCCATTTGTGATCGCCACCGACGCCGCCGCGGCGACAACCGCCGGCGCGGCGGCGTTGCGGGCCGGGGGCACGGCGGGCGACGCGGCGGCAGCGGCGGCCCTCGCGCTCACGGTGGCCTTGCCGTCATCGGCCAGTCTGCACGCCGGCGGCGTTTGCCTGATCTATGACGCCGGCGCCAAATCCATGCACCGGCTGGAGTTCACCGGGCCGCTCGCGACGGCGCACGCGGCGCGGACGATCCACGGCGTGCTCGGCGCGTTGCCGTGGCCGCGCGCGGCCGCGCCTGCCGCTGTACTGGCGCGCTTCGGCGTCGCGGTGTCGCCGGCGCTGGCCGAGCAGTTGGCGCATGCCGATGTTCTCCTGGGCGACGCCCAGGCCTTGTCCGTCTTCATGTCGCCGCGCCGCCAGTTGTTGGCGCCGGGAGAACTGCTGCGTCAGCCGGCGCTGGCCGACACGCTGGACCGTTTACGCACGGCTCCGCGCAATGGCGCCGATTCGTTGCCGTGGGCACCCGCCGCGGCCGATCCATCCGGCGACAACCATGCCTATCTGGTGGGGAAGGCGACCTCCAGTCCGAAGGGCGCCTCCAGCCTTGTGGTGGCGGACGCACACGGCAATGCGGTCACTTGTACCTTCGCGCTGGGGGCGGCGTTCGGCGCGGGCGCGATGCGGGACGGCGCGCTCCAGCCCGCGGCGGGCGCTACACCCGTCGCCGCGCGGGCCGTCGTCGACACCAAGGGCCGCGTGGTGATGATCGAGGCGAACGGCGGCCCGGGCGGATACGCCAACCGCCTCGATTGCTTCCTGGACAAGGGCACGCCCGAATGCGAAGCCAAAGCCCTGGCGCCTGGGGGCTACGCCCTGACCGGGCAAGTTGGAGAACCGTGATGGCCTTGAAGATCGCGAACCGCGGCGTGGTGCCGCCGTTCATCGTCATGGACGTG
>JAYRKL010000008.1:0-164052 GCA_041905795.1 Rhodospirillaceae bacterium
GCATCGGTGCGGGAAGATTCAGGAATCCGGCTCGCTGAAGTTGGCGAGTGTCCTTTAGGGCCGTGAAATAACCCCGACTTTCGTTCCCTACGGAGAAGCGGCTTGGAATGCTCGGACTGGTTGGCTGGGGCGCCAGGATTCGAACCTGGGAATGGCGGTACCAAAAACCGCTGCCTTACCGCTTGGCGACGCCCCAGCAAGGGCACTTCAGGCTGACGTGGGTACCCGGTTCAGGTGCCCGAAATGCGACCGGATAGGAACCTGAAGCGCGATATTGCGCTTCGGCGGCGGGAACTTAGAGCTTTAAGGCCCGCCGGGCAACCTTGCTAAAGCGCCTTAATGGCGTCCGCGACGATGGCCGGGGTCAGCAGCTGGGGCAGGATCTTGGGCGCGCCGCCCTTGCCGTCGTACAGCACATAGAGCGGCACGCCGTCGCGGCCCAGGCTATGGAGGGCAGCGGTGATCTCGGGGTTCTGGTTGGTCCAGTCGGCCTTCAGATAGGCGGCGTTGCGGCCTTTGAGGGCGTCCGCCACCTCCTGATGCGACAGCGCGACACGCTCGTTGACGATGCAGGTCAGGCACCAGGCGGCGGTGAAGTTCACCAGCACCGGCCTGCCGGCGGCCTGAAGCTCCTTGAGGCGGGCGGCGGTGAACGGCTCGCTCGGCGCGCCCTCGGCCACGGCGCCGGTGTTCGCGGTGGGCGCGGCGGCGGCGCGGTCGTTCAGGCTGAGGATCACGGCGATGACGCCGAGCACCGCGAGGCCGGCAAAGCCGAGGCTTACCTGGCGGCCGCAGCTGCCGGACTGTTGCGAGATGCCGATCAGCCAGCCGGCGAAGCCCACGGCCACCACGCCGGCGAAGGCAAAGCCCAGGCCGATCGGGTCGAGCTGTTGCGCCAGCACCCAGATCAGCCAGGCGGCCGCGCCGTAGAGCGGGAACGCCAGCACCTGTTTCACCCGGTCCATCCACACGCCGGGACGGGGCAACAGCCTGCCCGCCGCCGGCACGAACGCCAGCAGCAGGTAGGGGAAGGCCAGGCCAAGAGCGAGCGCCTCGAAGATCGCGAGGCTCATGACCGGCGGCTGGGTGAGGGCATAGCCCACCGCCGCGCCCATGAAGGGGCCGGTGCAGGGGGCGGCCACCACCACGGCCAGGAGGCCGGTGAAGAACGAGCCGGCGGGGCCCGACTTGGAGGTCAGCGACTGGCCCACGCCGAAATCGCCGGTCATCACGAACACGCCCGACAGGTTGAGGCCGAGCAGCAGCATCACATAGGCGACGGCGGCCACGAACACCGGCGACTGCAATTGGAATCCCCAGCCGATGGCGGCGCCGCCGGCGCGCAAGGCCAGGAGCCCGCCCACCAGCGCGGTGAACGCCGCCAGCACGCCCGCGGTGTAGAACAGCGCGTCCTTCCGGCGTTCGGCGGCGGAAACACCGCTTTTCTTGATGAAGGACATGGCCTTCATCACCAGCACCGGCAGCACGCAGGGCATGACGTTGAGGATGATGCCGCCCAGGAAGGCGAACGCCAGGGCCAGCGCCAAGGACATGTCCGCCGCCGCGCCGCCGGCGCCGGGACCGGTCCAGGCGATGGGGGAATCGAAATAGTAGCCGACCTTGCCGATATCGCCGCCGGGCGCGGCGCGCTCCACCACCAGCAGGCCCTTGGCGTCGGCGATGGTCTCGGACTTCTTCTCGGCCACCACCGCCAAGGTGAAGGAGCCGTCCTTCACCTTGGCGGTCTGGGGCGCCGCGTTGACGATCAGCCCGTCCTGGGTCGGGAAGTACGTGACATTCTTCACCGTGCCTTCGACGCCGGGGCCGGCGGAGAAGGTGATCTGGTCGCCGTTGCGCGACGCCTTCACCGGGAACGGCGCCGCCTGCGGCAGGCTGTTGCGCACCACCTCCAGGGTACTCGCCGCCGGCGTGGTGCCGGCGGCGGCGGGATCGATCTTCAGGGGCATGCTGAACGAAGCGTCCTGGGGGATGCAGACGTCGGCGCAGACCAGCCAGGTGACGTCGGCCTTGATCTCGGCGGCGGCCGGCGCGGCGGCGGGGTCGATCTTCAGTTCGGTCAGCAGCGTGGTGTGGTCGTGGTAGCCGAAGTTCATGATGCCCAAGACCTCGACCCGGTCGGGCAGCGGCCATTGGATCTCGCCGGCGGTCACGCCCTCGGGCAGGGTCCAGCGGATCGAGGTGGGCTGGCCGGAATCGCCGGGCGTGCGCCAGTAGGTGTGCCAGCCCTGTTTGATCGTGAGGTCTAGCCCGAGCAGCACCGTGCCGCCCGGCGCCACGGCCGCGCGGTCGGCCAGCAGTTCCGCTTTCACTTCCTCGGTCTGGGCGGTGGTCTGCGCCAAAGCGGGCGTGGCCAGGACCAGGGCCAGAGTCAGGGGAAGTGCGGCGAGGGCGTGAAACGGCTTCAACATGGGCGTGACCTTAAGCGGACGCGGCAAGGGCGCAATTCATATGTCTGCGACCCCGGGGGACCACACCCTATTTATAGTGTGTTACAGCGGGCCCGTCAGCATGGGGGCGGCGGCCACCCACCACCCGGAATGGGCGGCTTTCAAGGCGGCGGCGGCGGCGCGGGCCGCGGAGTCCCCGGTATAGAGGCCGAAACAGGTGGCGCCGCTGCCTGACAGCCGGGCGAGGCGGCAGCCCGCGGTGGCGGCCAGGGCGTCCAGGATCACGCCGATCCCGGGCATCAATTCCAGGGCCGGGGCGGTCAGGTCGTTGCGCTGGCCGGCGAGATAGGTGAGCAGGGCGTCGGCATCGGGCTTGGGCGGCAGCGGCTCCATCGGCCGCCCGAACCGTCCGCGCAAGGCGCCGAACACCGCTTTGGTCGCCAGGGGCTGTCCGGGATTGGCCAGCACCATCCACAGCGGCGGCAAGTTCTCGAGATCGGTCACGTCCTCGCCGATGCCGCGCATCAGCGCCGGGCGCCGCGCGAGGCACACCGGGACGTCGGCGCCGAGCTTCGTCAACTCCACGGGCGAGAGCGCATCGCTCAGCTCCATGCCCCAGAGTTTCGCGCAGGCGATCAAGGTGGCGGCGGCGTCGGAGGACCCGCCGCCGATGCCCGAGGCCACCGGCAGGTTCTTCTCAAGGGTGATGGCGGCGCCCTGCTGCGTGCCCGCCGCTAGACTCTGTTTCCGCTTCTTTGAATCGGAAACAGAGTCTAGGTCTTTGTTTGGTCGCATGTTAAGCGGCCGAACCGGTTTCCACTTCGGCCTAACATGCTCTAGAAGACGCGCGGCGCGCAGGACGAGATTGTCCGCGTCCGCCGCCAGGCCTTGCGCGAACGGGCCGGTGATCGTGAGGCTGACGGTGCTGGCAGGGGCGACGGCGATGCGGTCGCCGACATCGGCGAAGACCACCAGGGAGTCGAGCAGGTGGTAGCCGTCGCCGCGGCGGCCGCAAACGTGGAGCGCCAAGTTGATCTTGGCCGGCGCTGCGACGGTTATCATGTGCGGATGGGCGGTTATTTCTGGGCGAGGCCGCGCGTGAGCTTGCCCTGGAGGACGGTGCGCTGGGCGTCCTCGATGTCCAGCGACAGCGCGCGCTGCCATTGGAAGCGCGCCTCGGACTTGCGGCCCACGCGCCAATAGGCGTCGCCGAGGTGCTCGTTGATGGTACCGTCGCCGGGCGCGCCTTCGACCGCTTTCTCCAGCTGCTGCACCGCCTTATCGTATTCGCCGATGCTGTAGAGCACCCAGCCCAGGCTATCCATGATCTCGGCGGCGTCGGGGCGCTTGGCGTAGGCGGCCTCGATCAGCTTGCGCGCCTCGGGGAGTTTTTCGCCGCGGTCGAGATAGGAATAGCCGAGGTAGTTGAGCACATTGGGTTCGTCCGGCTTCAGTTCCAGCGCCTTGCGGAAATCCTTTTCCGCCAGGTCCCATTTCTTGTCGCGTTCGTAGGAAATGCCGCGGCTGTAATAGAGCGCCCAGGCGTTGGCCTTGGTCTCGGGCGTCGCTTTGATGGCCGCGTCATAGGCGCCGACCGCCTCGGCGTATTTCTTCTCGCCGCGCAGCAGGTCGCCGATGGCGATGTAGACGTCAGGCCAGCCGGTCTTGTCCCCCGCCTTGTCCTTGGAGCCGCCGTCCTTGGCGACGTTGCGCAGGATCGAGACCGCCTCGTCGGTGCGTTTCTGGCGGGCGTAGTTCTCGGCGATCAGCACCTGGCTTTCCAGCCAGTCGGGCGCTGACTTCTTGATGGAGCCGAGAACCGCGTTGGATTCCTCCATGTGGTTGCGGGCCGCCAGCGCCGTGCCGACGAACCGCTGCGCCATGGAGAAATCGGGCTCCAGGTACAGCGCCATCTGGGCGTAGGCCGTGGCGACCTGGGCGCGGAAGTCGTTGGCGTCGTTGAGCAGCAGCATCTCGGCGGCGGAATACAGCGCTTCCGACATGCCGAGCTGCGGCGTGATCTTCTTGGGCGCGGTCGAACCCTCGAGATAGGCCTCGACGCTGGGCGAGCGGCCGCGCGCTTTCAGATAGCGCTCGAGCGCCTCTTTGGCCTTGTCGCCCTTGCCCAGGCGGCGGTAGCCGTCGGACACCACGCGGATGATCGAGGTGCGCTGCTCCTCGATGCGCTTGGCGAGGTTGTCGTAATGGCCGAGCGCGGCTTCGGTGTTGCCGTAGAATTCCGCCAGCAGCGCCTGGGTCACTTCGACCATCTCGCTCATGTCCTGGAAGGTCTTGAGCGCGGCCAGTTCGGCTTCGGCCTTGTCCTGGGGCTGGCTGGGCGCGGCGGCCCAGGCCTTGAGCAGCGGCATGGCGAAACCGTTCATGCTCTGCTGCGGGATCTTGGCGAGGTACCCCCAGGCCTTGTCATAGTCCTTGCCCTTGAAATCCTGCACCGCCAGCAGCACCGGCGCCAGGCCGGCGCGGTTGTCCAGCTCATAGGCCTTTTTGGCCATGGCGAGCGCGGTGTTGAAATCGCCCACCTGCACGGCGACGAAATAACCGTTGGTCAGGATAGATAAGTTCTGCGGGTCGAAGGCCAAGGCCTGGTCGTAGAACGTCACGGCGGCCGAGCTGTCGGAGGTGGCCTGGGCGTGGCGGCCGGCCAGGAAGGCGGCGGCGAGGCCCGCGGGCTTCTGGGGCGCCGACGGTGCGGCGGACCCGGCGGCATTGACCCGCTCGATCACCATGGGCGGACTGGTCAGCACATAGGCGGCGGCACCGGCCAGCACCACGACGGCGGCCGCGAGGACGATATTCCGGCCGGTGGATGCGGTCATTCAATCAGGCCCTGAAACGTGAGCGGAGAGGCGGATGATAGCCCGGGAGGGGCCTTTGGGCACTTGAATCTCGGGCGAACAACACCCGGCCTCACGGGATTTTAATATCGAGAATCCGGTTACATGTTCGGATAGTTGGGCCCCGGCGCGCGGGAAACGCGCGCCCAACAATGAGAGGCGGGCAGGCATCGACCCGAGTTTCTCACATATTCGGATAATTCGGCCCGCCGCCACCCTGGGGAACTGTCCAGGTGATGTTCCGGCTCGGATCCTTGATGTCGCAGGTCTTGCAGTGGACGCAGTTCTGGGCGTTGATCTGGAACAGGTTCACGCCGTCGGTGTTCACCACCTCATATACGCCCGCCGGGCAATAGCGCTGCGCCGGTTCGGCCCATAACGGAAGATTCACGCCGATGGGGATATTCGGATCGGTCAGCTTCAGGTGGACCGGCTGGTTCTCCTCATGGTTGGTGTTGGAGATGAACACCGAGGAGAGTTTGTCGAAGGACAGCTTGCCGTCCGGCTTGGGATAGCTGATGGGCTTGGCCTTGGCGGCCGGGATCAGGGTGGCGTCGTCGGCTTTCCCGTGCTTGAGCGTGATGGGTAGGCCGATGCCCAGCTGGTTCATCCACATGTCGATGCCGCCCAGGATCAGTCCGCCGTAAAGGCCGAGCTTGCTCCACAACGGCTTCACGTTCCGCACCCGCTTGAGGTCGGTGTAGACCCAGCTCTTGCGGTAAGCCTCGGGATAGTCCGTCAGTTCATCGCCGGCGCGGCCGGCCTTGAGCGCGCCGAACACCGAGTCCGCGGCCAGCATGCCGGTTTTCATGGCGTTGTGGCTGCCTTTGATGCGCGGCAGGTTGACGAAGCCGGCGGAGCAGCCGATCAGCGCGCCGCCGGGGAAGGTGAGCTTGGGCACCGACTGCAGCCCACCCTCGGTGATGGCGCGCGCGCCGTAGGAAATGCGTCGGCCGCCCTCCAGCGTCGCCTTGATGGCCGGGTGGTGCTTGAACCGCTGGAACTCGTCGAACGGCGAGAGGTAGGGGTTCTTGTAGTTGAGGTGAACGACGAAGCCGATGGCCACCTGCATGTTCTCCAGGTGGTACATGAACGAGCCGCCGCCGGTTTCGGAATCCAGGGGCCAGCCCATGGTGTGGGTTACCTGGCCGGCTTTGTGCTTGTCGGGTGCTACTTCCCACAGTTCTTTCAGGCCGATGCCGAACTTGGGCGGGCCCGCGTCCTTGGCCAGGTCGTATTTGGCGATGATCTGCTTGGCCAGCGAGCCGCGCGCGCCTTCGGCGATGAAGGTGTATTTGGCGTGCAGCTCGATGCCGGGTTCATAGTTGGCGGTCTTCTCGCCGTCGCGGCCGATGCCCATGGCGCCAGTGGCGACGCCGCGCACCGCGCCCTTGTCGTCGTACAGCACTTCGGCGGCGGCGAAGCCGGGATAGATCTCGACCCCCAGCGCCTCGGCCTGGGTGGCGAGCCAGCGGCACAGGTTGCCGAGGCTGACGATGTAGTTGCCGTGATTGCTCATCAGCGGCGGCATCATGAAATTGGGCAGGCGGGTGGAGCCGGTCTCGCTCAGATAAAGGAAGCGGTCATCGGTGACCGCGGTGTTGAGCGGCGCGCCTTGCTCTTTCCAGTCGGGGATCAGCTCGTTGAGGGCGACGGGATCGATCACCGCGCCCGACAGGATATGGGCGCCGACCTCGGACCCCTTCTCGATGACGCAGACCGAAACCTCATGCTCGTTCTGGGCGGCGAGCTGCTTGAGGCGGATGGCGGCGGCAAGGCCGGCGGGCCCGGCGCCCACCACCACCACGTCGAATTCCATGGCTTCGCGTTCGGTCATCACTCACCACACTATAAGGCCGCGCATATCATATAGGGTGTCGTCCCCGGCGAAGGCGGCCCTCCCCCTGCTGCAAGGCCGGCGCTTTTCAGCGGCCAATTGAGCGCCTTTGCAAGGACTTAGGTATACCTTGCCCCGGCATTTGATCCAAGGATTTGATCCAAGGGTCCTTGCCTTGGCAGGCCGGTTTGGGGCAGAAACGCCCCGGTCTGAGGGCGGCTCCCGGCTTGAACCGGGGTTAACCCCGCCCTACCTCGGTCTTTAAAGTGGGCCAGAGCCTCTAAGGATGCCGCCGTGCGTACCAATCCCCAAGCCAATGCCGTCATTACCACCGTGCTCTTCGCCGGCACTCTGGGCGTGCTGATCGCCGTCACCGGCTTCGGCGTGA
The DNA here is from genome assembly GCA_041905795.1 of Rhodospirillaceae bacterium. Classification (GTDB taxonomy): domain Bacteria; phylum Pseudomonadota; class Alphaproteobacteria; order Rhodospirillales; family Rhodospirillaceae; genus SHVO01. Next base: position 7,489 of record JAYRKL010000008.1, read on the forward strand.
TCCGGATCGTCGAGGAGATGGTGGAGGCCCTCGGCATCCTGCCGCTGCGGTGGGGTGAGAACAATGTCGGCACCCTCATGGGGATCTCCGGCGTGGCCGCCTTGCCGGTCGTGGTCTGGTTCAGTTTCTGGTTCTACAAGAAGGCGCTCAACGCCGAGCGCATCCTGACCTCGCACGAACGGTCGTAGGACGTATTCCGGTTTCCGCGGCAAGACCGGCGCAGACGGCCACTAGATTTTTGGCGCTTGCCGCCGCAGAGTCCGGTGATGACGGATACTCTTACCGACGCCCCCGCCGCGCTGCTCCGCTGGTACCTCGACGCCGGCGTCGACGAGTGCATCGGCGACGCGCCGGTGGACCGGCTCACCAAGCGCGCGCCGGCCGCGCCCGCTGCGGCGCAACCACCTACGGCGACATCTGCGCCGTCCGCGCCGGCACCCGCGCCGATCGTACTGCGTTCGGCTGCGCCGCCGCCGGCCTTGCCCACGGATACCGACGCCATCACCAGCGCCGTGCAGGCGGCCCAGGCCGCGACCACGGTGGCCGAATTGCGGGCGGCGGTGGAAAGCTATGACGGCTGCGGCCTCAAGAAATTCGCCAGCCGCCCGGTGTTCGCGGACGGCAATCCCCAAGCGCCGGTGATGTTCGTGGGCGAGGCCCCAGGTGCGGACGAAGACCGCCAGGGCCTGCCGTTCGTGGGCGTGTCCGGCAAACTTCTGGACCGCATGCTGGCCTCCATCGGCCTCGCGCGCGAGACCAACGCCTATATCACCAACATCGTGTTCTGGCGCCCGCCCGGCAACCGCGCGCCGACCGATGAAGAGATCGCCTGCTGCCTGCCGTTTGTGCGCCGGCACATCGAACTGGTGGACCCGCAGGTGCTGGTGCTGGTCGGCGGCATGTCGGCCAAGACCCTGCTCGGCAAGCCCACCGGCATCACGCGTCTGCGCGGCCAATGGTTCGAGTATGAGACCCCGGGCCTGTCGCGTCCGGTGCCGGCGACGGCGCTGTTCCATCCCGCCTACCTGCTGCGGTCGCCCGACCAGAAACGCTTCGCCTGGCGCGACCTGATCGCCATCAAGCAGAAGCTGGCTTCCATTTCTCCGGTTTAAGAGCATGATCGAATCATATTGAATCGCGATCATGCTCTAATTTTTGGTTTGGTCGCATTTTCTGCGATGAACCGGCATCCACTTCATTGGAAAATGCTCTAGGAACCTTATGTCCATCGACGAAACCAAGGCCTTCGTGCCGGTCAATATCGCCGTCATGACGGTGTCGGACACACGCACCGCCGCCGATGACACCTCGGGCGATATCCTCGCCGAACGCATCACCGGCGCCGGCCACAAGCTCGCCGCGCGCACGATCCTGCGCGACGATGTGCCGTCCATCGTTGCTCAGTTGAAAGCCTGGATCGCCGACAGGAATATCGATTGTGTCATCACCACGGGCGGCACCGGCGTCACCGGCCGCGACGTGACGCCGGAAGCCTTCGCCCAAGTCGTGGAGAAAGACATTCCCGGTTTCGGCGAACTGTTCCGCTGGATCAGCCTGAAATCCATCGGCACCTCCACCATCCAGTCGCGTGCCTGCGCCGGCGTGGCTCACGGCACCTACCTGTTCGCCCTGCCGGGCTCGCGCGGCGCGGTGAAGGACGGCTGGGACGAGATCCTCAAGTTCCAGCTCGATGTCCGCCATACCCCGTGCAATTTCGTCGAACTGATGCCAAGGCTGATGGAACATCTGCCTAAAAAATAAATGCCGACCTTCAAATACGAACGTGCTGTCCTGAAAGACCATCCCGACGCGGTCATCGCCGGGATCGATGAAGTGGGCTGCGCGCCCCTGGCCGGCCCCGTGGTCGCCGCCGCCGTGATCCTCGACCAGAAGAAGCTGCCCAAGGTGCTCCGTCAGGGCCTGGACGATTCCAAAAAGCTCTCGCTCGCGCGCCGCGAGGAATACTACGCCCTGCTTCTGTCCTGCGGCGCCGCGGTCTGCGGCGTGGGCCGCGCCGAAGTGCATGAGATCGACAGCCTCAACATCTATTACGCGTCGCATCTCGCCTGGCGGCGGGCGCTGGACTCGTTGGGGACGGTTCCCACCATGGCGCTGATCGACGGCAACAAGACGCCGAAAGATTTTCCCTGCGCGGTGCAAACCATCGTGAAGGGCGACGGCAAGTCGCTGTCCATCGCCGCCGCCTCGGTGATCGCTAAGGTCACGCGCGACCGCTACATGAAGGAACTGGCGCTCCAGCATCCTGGTTATGGTTGGGAGACCAACGTGGGTTACCCCACCAAGGTCCACCGCGACGCGCTCATCACGCTGGGGATTACCCCCCACCACCGCCGCTCATTCGGCCTGGTGCGCGAACGTTTGGCCGGCCCCGACGCCGTCCAAATCGACCTTGCTCTTTAAGGGTTGGTCGCGCGTCCAGGCGGCCCGCGCGCAAAGCGCGCCATTCATTTAAGGCCGGCCTCCGGCCGGCGGCCGAAACCACTTTTCCTGACGCGCTCCTAAGAAAATTTTCGCAGCCACTAGCTGTTGAGTCTCGCGATTCGCCGGGACTCTATATTTGGGGCCTCAACCAGAATCTCTTTATTATTCTGTAAAGCTTTGATTCTTATGATTCTTCCCAAGCGAGCCCGCCGCTGTCCTGAGTGATGGCGCATTAGAAAAGCGCAGGCTGCTTTAGAAAATCCTGCCCCAGCACGGGTTCAACCGGGTTGTAAGGGTGGGGAGGGAAAGAAGCCTCGGTTTCAGGGACGCACAATTCCTGATCCGAGGTTTCCCGACTCAAGGGGAATTTCGCCATGCCGGCCAAAACGCTGCCCGACAGTGAAACCAAGACGCTCGCGCCGAAGACACTCGCGCTGAAAACCAACGTGATCCATCGCGGCGACTGCATCGCGCATATGGAAAGCCTGCCCGAAGGCAGCATCGACATGGTGTTCGCCGATCCACCCTATAACTTGCAGCTCGGCGGCGAACTGCACCGCCCGGACAATTCCCGCGTCGACGGCGTAAACGACGCCTGGGACCGCTTCGACGATCTCGCCGCCTATGACACATTCACCCGCGCCTGGCTCAAGGCCGCGCACCGCGCGCTGAAAGATACCGGATCGCTGTGGGTGATCGGTTCCTACCACAACATTTTCCGCGTCGGCGCCATTCTGCAGGACCTGGGGTTCTGGGTGCTCAATGACATCGTCTGGCGCAAGACCAACCCGATGCCCAATTTCCGCGGCACCCGCTTCACCAACGCGCATGAGACGCTCATTTGGTGCGCCAAGTCCAAGGATGCGCGCTACACCTTCAACTACGACGCCATGAAGGCCCTGAACGACGGCATCCAGATGCGCAGCGACTGGACTTTGCCGCTGTGCACCGGCGGCGAGCGGCTCAAAGGCGGCGACGGCAACAAGCTGCATCCCACGCAAAAGCCGGAATCCCTGCTGTTCCGCGTCATCATGTCGGCCACCAAACCCGGCGACGTGGTGCTCGATCCGTTCTTCGGCACCGGCACCACCGGCGCCGTCGCCAAGATGCTGGGCCGCAAGTACATCGGCATCGACCGCGACCCGAATTATATCGCGGGCGCCCGCGAACGTATTTCTCAAGTGAAGGAAGTCGCCAATCCCATGGACCTGATCACGCCCAGCAAGCGCGCTGAACCCCGCATCCCGTTCGGCGCGGTGGTGGAGCGCGGCCTGCTCACCCCCGGCACCACCTTGTCGGATCCCTCGGGCCGGTTCACCGCCCGCGTGCGCGCCGACGGCACGCTGATCTCGGCAGCCCATAGGGGTTCGATCCACCAGGTCGGCGCCGCCGTGCAAGGTGCGCCGGCCTGTAACGGCTGGACCTTCTGGCATGTGAAAATGGGCGAGAGCCTGGTGGCCATCGACGTGCTGCGCCAGAAAGTGCGCGCCGAACTCGCGAACTGACGGAAAATGCTCTAGATGCCGATTTAGAATTGGCATCTAGCTCTTTGTTTGTCGCATTTTCTGAGGCGAACCGGTTTCCACTTCGCCGGAAAATACTCTAGGATTCCGGCCGCGAAACATTTTCCGGCCGGGTCCCTTGCGCACCATCAGCGACCGCTATCAAAAGCTGAACTACGAGCTTCATAAAGAGAGTGCCGACTACGGCGGCCATGGCGATAAGAACGCCGCCGCCGTGCTCAATGTCGCGCGCAACATCGGCGCCAAGAGCATCCTGGACTACGGCTGCGGTAAGGGCCGGCTTGGCGCGGCCTTGCGGCAGCTGTCGCCCGATCTCGACATGCGCGAATACGACCCCTCCGTCCCCGGCAAGACCAGGCAGCCCGAGCGCGCGGACCTGGTGGTGTGCTGCGATGTCATGGAGCATGTCGAGCCGGAGTATGTAGAAGCGGTGCTGTCCCACCTGCGTTCGGTCACCGGCCGGATCCTGATGGCGACCTTCGCCACCACGGAATCCACCCAGACCCTGGCCGACGGCCGCAACGCCCACTTGACCGTTCAGCCGGCGGAGTGGTGGCTGGAAAAGGTCGGCGCGTATTTCGAGCCGGTGGAGCCGCCGTCTCATGACGCCACCGGTTTCGGCCTCATCGCCAAGCCGCGGCCCCAATGATGCCGGCGCGCGCGGGCCTTGTGATCTGCGCGGCGCTGCTGATGACGGCGGCGGCCATGGCCGCCCAGCCCGCCAAATCCCAACTCGCCAAATCCAAGATCAAACCTAAAACGGTCCCGCGCACCTACGAGTATGACGGGCGCTATTCCGGGGTGATGAAGGTGACGCCGGCGCTGAGCGGCCCCAATTGCCGCGATCTGCAGGTCGAGAATTTCGTGATCAACGGCGGCGTCATCGTGCCGGACAGCGCCGCCGCGTCCTTGAAGCCGGTGTTCGACGGCGTCGTCACCGACGCCGGGTTCATCTCCGGCCATGTACGCATCGCGGACTCGGTCGTGACCTTCGAGGGCCGCGCCGAACCGCTCGGCATGGTCAAGGTGATCAGCGGCGGCGTCCTCGACGACGCCTCCAAGTGCTCGTGGATCGTCAACCTGACGATTGAATAGCGCTTCTTCGGCCTGACATGCCTAGAGCATCGTGCGGAAAAGTGGGTACCGGTTTTCCGCAGAAACGATGCGACCAAACAATACGTTAGAGTCTCGTGCGTGATTCTTAAATCACGCACGAGACTCTAGAGCATGTTAGGCCGAAGTGGAAACCGGTTCGGCCGCTTAACATGCGACCAAACAAGGACCTAGACTCTGTTTCCGATTCAACGAAGCGGAAACAGAGTCTAGTCGCCGCGAGACTCGAAATCAGCGGCCCTCGCGCCACCAGGCCAGCATGGCGCCGGCCATGACCAGCAGCAGGATCAAGGCCACCGGCGCCAAGGGGGTCTGGGACAGCCCCGTCACCACATACTGATTGTTGGCCTTGAGGCCCAGCCAGGTGGAACCATGGGAGGCGCGGTTCGGTTCCACCCGCCGGACGGCAGGCAGGGACCCGTCCTGCAGCCAATACACCCCGCCGCCGGTGGTCTCCGCCAGCGGCGCCAGTTTGTCGGCGGTGGCGGCGACGTCATAGCTCTCCAGCGGGTTGGGCGTACCGATGGCCGCCAGCGCCGTGGTCTTGCCGTCGGACAGGTGGTACAGCCCCGACTCATCGATGGGCATGCTGGCCTGGAATTTCCCGCCGGTGGTGGCTTTGGGCAGCACCGACTTCTCGGCGCCCGACGGCAGCGTGACCGTCACCGGAACCTCGGCGGCGGTGAGGCTGTGGCGGTTGATGGTCAGCGCGCCGCCCTGGGCGGTGGCGGACAGGGACTCTTCCTCGAGTTCCGGCTCGCGCATCAGCCAATGGGCGGTGCGGCGCAGCAGTTCGGTTTCCGGGCCGCCGCCTTCGAAGCCCTTGCCCCACAGCCAGATGGTGTCGCTCAGCAGCAGCGCCACGCGGCCCTTGCCGATGCGGTCCAGGATCAGGAGCGGTTCCTTCTCGAGGCCCTCCATCACCTTCGCGCCCTTGGGCTTGGCCACTTCCACCTGGCGCAGCCAGCGGCCCCACAGCGGATTCTGCGCGGCGCCCGGCAGAGCCGCATTCTTGGCCAGCGCCCCTTCCAGGTCCTCGGTCACCGGGTGGCGCAAACCTGATTCGCTCAGTTTGGGACGGAAGGCGCCGGTGTAGATGCGCCCGGTGGGCTCGGCGGGCAGCACCGCCTGCAACGGGCCGCCGAACAGCGAATAGCTGTCGGCGTATTCCGGCCCGACCGCCAGCATCACCGCGCCGCCCTGGTTCACGAAGTTGGCGACATTGGCCATGTACTGCGCCGGCACCAGGCCGCGCTGGCTGTAGCGGTCGAAGATGATCAGGTTGAACTCGTTGAGCTGGTCCTCGAACAGCTCGCGGATCGGGAAAGCGATCAGCGAAAGCTCGTTGAGCGGCGTGCCGTCGTCCTTGTTGAGCGGCCGCAAGATGGTGAAATGCACCAGGTCGACGTTGGGATCGGACTTGAGCAGGTTGCGCCAGGCCCGTTCGCCGACATGGGGCTCGCCCGAGACCAGCAGCACTTTCAAACGATCGCGCACGCCGCTGATGGACACCATGGTGCGGTTGTTGGTGGCCGAGAGTTCGTTGCCGCCGGAGGCCGCTTCGATCTCGAACACATTGGGGCCGGCGTTCTCGATCGCCAGCGGTACGTCGGTGGTGACGCCAGCGGTCAGGAAGATCTGGTTGCCGGCGCCGCCGTTGCGCTTGATGGTGACCGGCACGCGCGCCGCCGCGGCCTTGCCGGTGTCGTCGACCCGCAGCTTGACGGTGACGCGGTTGCCGACCAGTCCGAAATCCGGCGCGCTCTCGACTTTTATACGCCGGTCGTACTCGTTGCGGTCGCCGGTGATCATCACGTGCAGAGGGGCGCCCATGTAAGGCGCGTGCACGGCGCGGGCCTTGTCGGGGGGCAGCGCGTCATGCACCTCGCCGTCGGTGATCATGACGGCGCCGGCATAGCGGCTGGCGGGGATGTCCGACAGCGCCGAGGTCAGGGCGCCGAACAGGCGCGTGCCGTCCTGGGTGGCGGTGGACCCGGTTTCGGTCTTGCCGGCGCGGATGGTGCGGACCTCCACATCGGCGTGCTCGGTAAGGCTTTGAGTCAGGGCGGCGACCGCTTTTTCGGTGCGCGCCGTGCGCTCGCCGAGTTTCTGGCTGTCGCTCTCGTCGACCACCACCACCGCGATATCTTTCAGAGGATTGCGGGTCTCGCGCACGAACTGCGGGTCGGCCACGGCGATCAGCAAGGCGGCCACGGGCAGCGCGCGCAACAACGCGCCGCGGGCGCGCCGGAACAGGCCGTAGCCGATCAGGCCAAGGCTCAGGATCGCCAGCAGGGCGATGACGAACGACGGGACCTGTGGGGTGAAGGCGATGTTGAGCATGCGTCAGTTGGTCAGGCGCTGCATGATGGCCGGCAGGTGCACGAGGTCGGCCTTATAATTGCCGGTGAGCGCGTACATCACCATGTTGATGCCGGCGCGGTAGGCCAGTTCGCGCTGGGTCTCGCCGCCGGGGATGGCGGCATAGAGCGCGATTCCGTTGGCGTCTTTCGCCCATGCCGACGCCCAGTCGTTGGCGCCGATGATCACCGACGACGTTCCATCGGTGGCGCTGGAGCCGGTCTCGATCAGGATCTCGCCGTCGGTATAGCGGCCGGGCAGGCCCTTCATCAGGTAGAAGGTGCGGGTCAGCACGTGGTCGTTGGCGACCTTGGACAGCGGCGGGATGTCGAGGTTGCGCACGATCTCTTCCATGCGCCCATGGTTCTTGCCGTCGGCGGCGACCGCGCCGGGCTGGTCGGGGGCGTCGAACACCACCATGCCGCCGCGGTGCAGGTAGGCGTTGAGGGCCGCCAGGGCTTTGGGCGGCGGCAGGCGATAGCCGGGGGTGATGCGCCAGTAGATCAAGGGATAGGCCAGCAGGCCGTCGACGGTGATGTTGTTGGCGTTGAGGTCGACGCGCGCCGGGTCGGACAGCTCCGCGGCGGTGCGCGCGGCCATGAGCTGGGTGAGCACCGTGAGGCCGGCGGCAGCGATGCGGTCGGCGTCGGCGTTGCCGGTGGCGGCGTAGGCCAGGCGGGTGTCGATGATGGCGTTGCGGATGGCCGGGTCGACGTCGAGCTCCCGGCGGGCCTCGGCGGCCCGCGCCTGAGGCGCGGCCAGGCACAGCACCAGCAGGAGGACCGCGGCGCCGGGGACGTCGATGGCGCCGACGCGTTCCGGCAGCAGGCGGCGCAGGCCGAAGCTGATCACTAGGTCCGCCAGCAGCAGGATCAGGGCCGCGGTCAGCAGCCAGGGTTTCAGCACACGTTCGCGGGTTACAGACTCAAACCCCATGCGGGTGGCGCCGAGCGGCGGTTCGGCCAGGGCCTTGAGTTCGGGCAGGTTGGCCGAGAGGTTGAGGGCACGGGTGGCGCCGGGCGGGCCATAGAGGCCGGGCGGCGTCGAAGGGCTGGCGGCGGTCTTGGCGATATCCTGGGCGGCGATGGCGCCGGTGGATGGGCCGGGCGGGGTCAGGCGGCCGAAGCCGTCGATCAGGTTGCGCGGCGGAAGCTGACCGGCCGCGTCTTCGGCCTCGCCCTGGATGCCGCGGCTGATGTCCACCAGACGGCGCAGCATGTCCACGAACAGACCGGACAAGGGCAGCTTGGACCACTCGGGCGTGGCGGTGACGTGGATCAGCACGATCCAGCCCTGGCCCTTGCGCATGGCGGTCACCAGCGGCGTGCCGTCCTGGAGCCGCGCCCAGGTCTTGCCGGCGAGATCGGCAGCCGGTTCCGCCAGCACCTGCGACGTGACGCTGACATCGTCGGGAACCAGCAAATCCTTGAACGGCGAGGTCGGCGGGAACGACGCCACCGACGCCGGCGTGCTCCACGACATGGCGCCGCCCAGGGTGCGTCCGCCTTCGCGCAGCTTCACCGGCAGCAGCGGGTCGACATTGCCGGTGAGGTTGGGGCCGGCGAAGCGCACCAAGAGACCACCTGAGTCCACCCAGGCGCCGATGCGGTCCTGCTCGGAGTCCAGGATCTTGCCGCCGTCGGCCATGATCAGCACCGCCAGCGGGCGTTCCATCAGGGTGTCGAGGTCGCCGGCGCGGACATCGGCGTAAGGGCCGAGCGCCTCGCGGATGTAATAGGAGTTCTCCAGGAGCGGCGCGCGCACGCCGCTGACGGTGGCGCTCGCGAGACCGACCGGGCGGCGCTGCCAGTGGTCGTCCGACAGCACGGTCGCGGCGGCCGAGGCCACGTTCTCGACGTCGAAGCGGGCGATGCGGTTGGCGAGTTCGGTGGGCATGGCCAGGCGCGCGGTGGCGAGGGAGGCACCCGCAGCGAAATTGACCACGGTCTGGGCGATCACCTGGTTGTCGCCGTCGAGGGCGCGCACGGTTTCGCTGGTTTGAGGTTGCCCGGCGCCGATGCGCGCCAGTTTCACTTCGATGTCGTTGCCCGAGGCTTCGGTCTTGGCGGTGAAGGCGCGGTTCGGCGGATACTGCACGACCGGTTGCGTGAGGCCCTTGGCGTCGATCACCGTCAACGGCCCGACGGCTTGGAGGGCGTTGGCGAGTTCGCCGGCGCCGGTGTCATCCACGCCGTCGGCGATCCAGACCGTGGACGCGCCCGACGGAATGCCGGCCTTGGCCAGGGCTTTCACGCGTTCGGCGGCCTTGGCGCGGTCCGTGGGCCAGGGCGAGGGCGCCAGGCGCACCGATGTCTCCAAGGCTTCGCGGCCGGTCTGCAATTTCAGCGGCTGTCCTTGCGCCGTCGGTGCGGTCGCCACCACGGCCACGGGCTGGCCGCGCCGGTCGGCGGTCTCGAGGATGTCGCGCAACGCCTTGACGCGGTTTTCCCAATGGGTGGCCGCGGCCCAGCCGTCGTCGAACGCGACGATCACCGGGCCCGAACGCTCGCCGGGACGGGCGAAGTTCAGGATCGGATCGGCGAGGCCGAGGAGCGCCAGGATCAGGATCGCGAGCCGCAGAATGATCAGCCACGGCGGCGTATGCGCGGTGGTGCGCTGGGTGGGGTCGAGGTCGAACAGCAGGCGGATGGCCGGGAAGTTGACCTGCTTCACCGCCGGCGGCGTCAGGCGCAACAGCAGCCACACCAGCGGCAAGGCCAGCGCGCCCGCGAGGATCCACGGCGAGGCGAACGAGAGGAAACCCAGGCTCAACATGCGGTCTACCGCCGGTGGCCGGTGATGGCGTTATGCAGCGCGGCCACGGCCAGCTGCGGCGAGTGGCCGGTGTGATGCACGGCGAAGGTCCATCCGACCGCGGCGGCGAGGGACTTGAGGCCGGCCCGGTGCGCGGCCAGGCGCTGCATATATTGCGCGCGGGCGTCCTCGGTGCGGTCGATGACCGTGGCGCCCTCGTGTTCCAGGCCGACAAACCGCACCCGGCCCTCGAACGGCAGGGATTCTTCGGCCGGGTCGAGAATCTGCATCATGTGGCCGACGACGCCCCGGTGCGCCACCGCGCGCACCATGCCGCCGATCTCCTGCAGCGGGCCCAGGAAGTCGCTGAACATGACCATGGCGGCGTTGCGCGGCAGGCTCTCGAAGCGCGGCACTTCCGGCACCCTGGCCGGCTTTTCCTCGAGCAACTCGACGCTGATCGCATCGGCCATCTGGCCCACCGCCAGGCGGCCGGCGCTGGCGCCGCGCTGCAGACGCCCGTCGCCGGTGACGCGGACGATGCGTTCGCCGCCGTCGATCAGTAATTGCGCGATCGCCAGCGTCATCACCGCCGCGCGCTCGGCCTTGGTGGGGAATTTCGGGTCGGACCTGTAGCGCATGGAGGGTGAGGTGTCGCACCACAGCACCGCCGTCTGGCTGGTCACCCATTCGCGCTCGCGCACGTAAATCTGGTCGACCTTGCCCGACTGGCGCCAATCGATCGACTGCGGCGTGTCGTCGGTGGAATAAGGGCGGAACTGCCAGAAGGAATCGCCCACGCCGGCGCGGCGCCGGCCGTGACTACCGAGTACGTTGGCGGTGGCAGGACGGCGGGTCGGCACCGCCAGCGGCGGCAGCGCGGCGGCGATGACATCCGCCTGCGCGCGCAAGCGGTGGCTTTCTTCCCGGCGGGTTCCGGCGTTCAGGGCCACAAAACGCCTCTCAGGTGTCGAGGCGGCGGCAGAGAGTCTCGATCAGCGCCGGCAGGGTGTGGCCGTCGGCGCGGGCGCCGAAGCTCAGGGCCATGCGGTGCTGCAGCACCGGACGCGCCAGCGCGATGACGTCGTCGACCGACGGCGCGAGACGCCCCTGCAAGAGGGCGCGGGCGCGCACCGCCTGCATCAAGGCCTGGCTCGCGCGCGGGCCTGGGCCCCAGGCCACTTGGTCTTTCACGTCCTCAATGTCGGTGGTCTCGGGCCGGCCGGAGCGCACCAGCCTGAGGATGGCGCTGGTGACGCTTTCCCCCACCGGCACCTGGCGCACCAGTTTCTGCGCGGCCGCGAGGTCGTCGGCCGACAACACGCGTTGAGGTTCCGGCGCGTCGTTGCCGGTGGTGCGCAGCATGATCTGGCGCTCGGCTTCCAGGTCGGGGTAGCCGATGTCCACCTGCATCAGGAAGCGATCGAGCTGCGCTTCGGGCAGGGGATAGGTGCCTTCCTGTTCGATCGGATTCTGGGTGGCGAGCACATGGAACGGCTGCGGCAGGACGTGATACTGGCCGGCGATGGAGACGCGGTTTTCCTGCATCGCCTGCAGCAGCGCCGATTGCGTGCGCGGGCTGGCGCGGTTGATTTCGTCGGCCATCAGGAGCTGGCAGAACACCGGGCCCTTGATGAAGCGGAACGCGCGCCGGCCGTCGGCGTTTTCCTCCAGCACTTCCGAGCCCAGGATGTCCGCGGGCATCAGGTCGGGCGTGAACTGGACGCGTTTGTCGTCGAGACCGAGCACGATGCCGAGCGCGTGGGCGAGCTTGGTCTTGGCGAGGCCGGGGACGCCGATCAGCAAAGCGTGGCCGCCGGCCAGCAGAGTGATGAGGGTCTCTTCCACCACGGCGCCCTGGCCGTAGATCACCTGTTCGACCGCGTCCTTGGCCTTATGGACCAGATCGCCAACACGCTCCATGGCGGCGACCGCATCCGCAGGAGTCGCCTGTGTCATCGCTGCACTCACGAAATCCGCTCCGTTAGCCTATGAACCACACGCCAAGGTTTAACCTAACCCCGGTTCTGTAAGATTTGTCGCATTTTTGCGCCCTAAAATCGCATATCTTTTTTTTAAGCGGCCGGCGGCGGATGTTCGTTTCCGGCTCCGAGGGTTTAGGGTTCAATAGGCCAAACGCAAGCCAGCCAGGCAGGAGAATGATGGAACGGCCCGCGGACGAGGGTGGAAGAGCGCCAGGACGCCCGGAAGGGCCGGTCCGGCTGCCCGACCTGTGCGGCGACTTCCAGATGCGCATCGACCGCAACGGTACCTGGTTCTACCGCGGCTCGCCCATAGGGCGTGCCGCCCTGGTGAAGCTGTTCTCGAGCGTGCTGCGCAAGGACGCGGACGGCGCCCATTGGCTGACCACGCCGGTGGAGAACGGCCGGATCGACGTGGAGGATGCGGCGTTCGTCGCCGTCGAGATGGCCGCCGAAGGGACGGGGCGCGACCAGGTCATCCGCTTCCGCACCAATGTCGACGATATGGTGACCCTGGACGGCGACCACGCCTTGCGTATCGCGGAATCCGAGGACGGGGAGCCCCGGCCTTATATTCACGTCCGCAAGGGCCTCGAGGCCCGTATCGTGCGGGCGGCGTTCTATCACCTGATCGAACGCGGCGAACCGGATCCGCAAGCCCCGGGCCGGTTCGGGGTCTGGAGCGCTGGCCGGTTTTTTGCCTTGGGACCGCTGGCATGACGGCGGCGCAACTCAAGTCCGCCGGCCCGCCGCCCTTGACCCGCGTCCAGATCCGCGCGCGCCTGGCGGCGCCGCGCGATCCCTTGCGCGCGCGCAGCGACCAGCAGACGGCGGCGCAATTGCTCACCGCCGCCGACCTGAAACCCTATGAGGGGCGCGGCGCCATGGCCTTCGCTGCGCCGCTGCCGCCGGAAACGCCGCGCCAGGCCGCGGCGGTGCTGGTGCCCCTGGTCGAACACGCGGACGGTTTCAGCCTGATCCTCACCCAGCGCACCGCCGCCCTGAAAGCCCACGCCGGGCAGATCTCCTTTCCGGGCGGGCGCATGGAGAAGGACGACGCCGACGCGGAATCCGCGGCGCTGCGGGAGGCCTGGGAGGAAATCGGCCTCGACCCAAAATCTGTGGAAATCCTGGGGCGCCTCGATCCCTACAAGACCGTCACCGGCTTCGACGTGACCCCGGTGGTGGGCGCCCTGGCGCCGCCGCTCGCGCTCAAGCCCGATCCGGTGGAGGTCGCGGACATCTTCGAGGTGCCGCTGGCGTTCCTGCTGGATCCGGCCAATCACCAGCGCCATAGCCGGACCTCGCCCACCGGCGCGGTGAGGGCCTACTACGCCATGCCATACCAGGATCGCTATATCTGGGGGGCGACAGCGGGTATGCTTGTGAACCTATATGAAGTGCTGACGGCGGCGTGAACGTCCGCCCAAGCGCCCATGGGGGATGCCGCGGGTGGCCAGAATCCTGCTCACATATGTCGTGCCGTTCCTGATGCCGATGGCGGTCTATGCCGCCTGGAGCTGGTATCGCGCGCGGTATGCCGCGACCCATGGCGGCGAAGCGCCGCAGCTCGAACGCGGGCCCTGGCCGCTCCTGGTGTTCCTGGGCGCGGTCTCGGCCTTCGCGGTGCTGGGTGTGACCGCGGTCATGCGCGGCGGACCGGCCGACCAGCGCTATGTGCCGCCGCATGTGGTCGACGGGGAAGTGGTGCCCGGCCATATGGAACCGAAGACGCCCAAACAGTGACGCAGCCCCTGTCAGGTCAGGCCGAGCCCTGGATGGCGGCTCACGCGCGCCTGTTCCAGGCCCTGGGCGCGCCGCACCGCGACGTGCGTTTTGTCGGCGGCATCGTGCGCAATCGCCTCCTGGGCGAACCGCTCGGCGATGTCGATATCGGTACCCCGGATACCCCTGATGTGGTGATGGGGCGGCTCAAGGACGCCGGCTTCAAGGCGATTCCCACCGGCATCGCCCACGGCACCGTGACCGCGGTCGACGGCGGCCTCACCTATGAGATCACCACGCTTCGCCGTGACACCGCCTGCGACGGCCGTCATGCGGCGGTGGAATTCACCGACGACTGGGCCGAGGACGCGCGCCGGCGCGACTTCACCATCAACGCCATGTCGCTGGCGCCCGACGGCACGCTGTTCGATTACCACGGCGGGCTCATGGACGCCCAGGCCGGCAAGGTGCGGTTCGTGGGCGACCCCGCCGACCGCATCCAGGAGGACTATCTGCGGATCCTGCGGCTGTTCCGGTTCCAGGCGCGCTATGGGCGCAGCGACATCGACAACGCCACCCTCGAAGCGGTGCGCGCCCATGCCAAGGGCCTTGCACTGCTGTCGGCGGAACGGATCGCGCGGGAACTCGAGAAGCTGCTGGCGGCCAGGAACCCGGCGCCGGTCGTGGGGGTGATGACCACCACTGGCGTGCTGGCGGAAATCCTGCCCGAAGCGCGCACCGGACCGGCGCTGGCGCGGCTGATGGCGCGCGAGCACGAAACCCCCATGCCCGCGGATTGGCTGCGGCGCCTGGCGGTGCTGCTGCCCGAAGACACCGGCGCGGCGGCGGCGCGGCTGAGGCTTTCGCACGCCGACGGCGCGCGCCTTGCGCTGCTGGGGGCGCATGAGCCCGTGCTCAACGCGGGAACGCCGCACCTCGACCTTGCCCGGGCGCTTTATCGTCTCGGACAGGCGGCGGTGATCGATCGTCTCCTGATCGCCTGGGCCAAGGATGGCGATGATCCGGCGTGGAAGGTCCAGCTGGCGCGCGCCAACGCCTGGACCGACAAGCCGTTTCCCATCGGCGGCGCCGATGTTCTCGCGCTGGGTTTCCCGCGCGGTCCGAAAGTCGGCGAACTTCTGCGGGCGGTTGAGGAGTGGTGGATCGTCGGCGGCTTCTCCGCCGACCGCGATGCCCTGCTGGCCTATCTCAAAGAATGTGCCGGCAGGTGATGCTGGGAGCGCCGCGGCGCTTGTCCGGTAAATCTTGGGGGGATCTGAAAAAAGCGAAGGCCCTGTCGGGGGAAACAGGGCCTTCCGTCTTTAGCCCTGAGGGGGGCAGGGCTTCTGAAAACGGCTGTCAGCACTTGGGGGGATCATGCTCTCGACAACCGATGTGCCTACTCTACCCCCGGCACCATTACAGCAGCATGGTCAGAGCATGAATTTGCTGTCAGCCAATCGCCGCCCGCCAATCCCCTAAAGATCTGTTTTTTCTTGAAGAAATCCGATCTGACGCAAGGCCTCGGCCAAAACGATGCTCGCCGCCATGGCGACATTGAGCGAGCGAAGGCCCGCCGCCATGGGGATGCGGACCCGGGCGTCGGCCCGGGCGTGGACCTCTTCGGGCACGCCCCGGCTTTCACGGCCCAGCAGCAGCACATCCGTGGGGTCATAGGTAAAGTCGGTATAGGGAACGGCGCCGGTTGTGGATAACAGCACCAGCCGCCCTGCCGGCCGGGCGTCCAGATAGGCCTGCCAGGAGCTGTGCCGGAACAGCTCGCAGACCCCGCCGTAATCCATGGCGGATCTCCGTAAACGCTTGTCATCAAAGGGAAACCCGCAGGGTTCGATGACGTCCACCGGCACCTTGAAACAGGCGCCCAGGCGCAAGACGGCGCCGGTGTTCTGGGGGATGTCGGGTTGGTAGAGCGCGAGGCGCATGGACGGCGGTTCGATCCTGACATGTAACCTTGGGCCGCACGCGTTTTCGGCAAGGCGCGGTTGCCGAAAACCGCGTGCGGGACACGCCCTTTGGCCTTTTCAAGGCGGGCGTTTTATTCTATACCCGCCGCGCTGAAAACCCTTATGCTTCCGCCGGTTGGGGCCGGCTCCCGGGGTCGATTCGGTGCTCTGAAACCCTTGTGTTTAACAGGGGATCGGGGCAGCCGGGCGGGCCGGGGAAACGGGGTCCTAGGGGTTACGGAAAGGGTTCATCCGCCGCCAACCTGTCAGCCGGAGCCATGCATTATGGCCGGGCTGAAGCCCAAGGTTGCGCTTCGCGCGGTTAGTTGACTGAGAAGGATCATACACGATGGCCAATACGGCACATGTCCATGCTGCCGAGCCGGTGGGCGAAACCCGCCGCGATTTCCTGCTTTATACCACCGTCGGGGTCGGCGCCGTCGGCACCGCCATGATGGTGTGGCCGCTGATCCACAGCATGAACCCGGCCGCCGACACCCTGTCGCTGTCGACCACCGAAGTAAGCGTTGCGGGTGTGGCTGAAGGCAGCCGCGTGATCGTCATGTGGCGCGGCACTCCGGTGTTCATCGCCCACCGCACCGCCGCCGAGATCGAAGCGGCGCGCAAGGTCAACGTCTCGGAGCTGCGCGATCAGCAAAAGGACGAAGCCCGCGTTCAGAAGCCCGAATTCCTGATCGTCAGCGGCGTCTGCACCCACCTCGGCTGCGTGCCGCTCGGCAGCAAGCCCACCGACGACAAGGGCGAGTTCGGCGGCTGGTTCTGCCCCTGCCACGGATCGCAGTACGACACTTCCGGCCGCATCCGCCTGGGCCCGGCGCCCAAGAACCTCGAGGTGCCGCCCTATAAGTTCACCAACGACACCACCGTGCTGATCGGTTAAGGGGAGCAGTATCCATGAGCACGGAAAAGACCAGACTGCAGCGCGTGTTCGAGTGGCATGAAGCGCGCCTGCCCCTCATCGGTTTCATCGACCATGCCGTCGGCACCAAGTATCCGGCGCCGAAGAACCTGAACTACTTCTGGAACTTCGGGTTCCTCGCCGGGTTCATGCTGTTCACCATGATCATGACCGGCCTGTTCCTGGCGATGAACTACACCGCCAACATTCACATGGCGTTCGACAGCGTCGAACGCATCATGCGTGACGTGAACTTCGGCTGGCTGATCCGCTACATGCACTCCAACGGCGCCAGCTTCTTCTTCATCGTGGTCTACATCCATATCTTCCGCGGCCTGTACTACGGTTCCTACAAGAGCCCGCGCGAAGTGCTGTGGTGGATCGGCGTGATCATCCTGATCCTGATGATGGCCACCGCCTTCATGGGCTACGTGCTGCCGTGGGGCCAGATGAGCTTCTGGGGCGCCACCGTGATCACCAACCTGTTCACGGCGATCCCCGTGGTCGGCAAGGCGATCACCACCCTCCTGTGGGGCGGCTTCTCGGTCGAGAACCCGACCCTCAACCGCTTCTTCGCCCTGCACTTCCTGCTGCCGTTCGTGATCCTGGGCGTGGTGGTCCTGCACATCTGGGCGCTGCATATCCCGGGGTCCAACAACCCGCTCGGCATCGAAGCGGCGCCCGGCGACAAGATTCCGTTCCATCCGTACTACACCGCGAAAGACGCCTTCGGTCTCGGCGTGTTCCTGCTGGCGTACTTCACCATGGTGTTCTGGTTCCCCAATGCGCTGGGCGACCCCGTCAACTACGTGAAGGCCAATCCGCTGGTGACGCCGGCCTCGATCGTGCCCGAATGGTACCTGCTGCCGTTCTACGCGATCCTGCGCTCGATCCCGGACAAGCTGGTCGGCGTCATCGCGATGTTCGGCTCGCTGCTGCTGCTGTTCGCGCTGCCGTGGCTCGACACCTCGCGCATCCGTTCGGCCACCTTCCGGCCGATCTACAAGATCCTGTTCTGGGTGCTGGTGGTGAACATGGCCGTCCTCGGCTGGTGCGGCGCGCAGCATCCGGAAGGCCTGCCGCTGGTCCTCAGCCGCATCGGCACGTTCTGGTACTTTTTCCACATGCTGATCCTGCTGCCGGTGGTTGGCTGGATCGAAACCCCGAAGCCGTTGCCGGCCTCCATCAGTCAGCCGGTCATGGCTGCACAGCCCGCGGAGTAAGCGCCATGCGTAAAGTTCTGTTCGGCGCCGCCGCCGCTCTCGCCTTCGCCTTTGCTCCTGTCGCCATGGGAGCGGAAGCCGAAATCCACCTGCCCAAGCAGGAGTGGAGCTTCAACGGCATGCTCGGTAAATTCGACAAGGAGCAGGTCCAGCGCGGCTTCCAGGTCTACAAGGAAGTCTGTGCGGCCTGTCACTCGGTCCAGTACCTGGCGTTCCGCAACCTCCAGGACCTGGGCTACAGCGAAGCCCAGGTGAAGACCCTGGCCGCCACCTACGAAGTGCAGGACGGTCCCGACGACGCCGGCGACATGTTCAAGCGCAAGGCCAAGGGTTCGGACTATTTCCCGAAGCCGTTCGCCAACGACAACGCGGCGCGCGCCTCCAATGGCGGCGCCCTGCCGCCCGACCTGTCGCTGATGACCAAGGCGCGCGAAGGCGGCCCGGACTACGTCTACAACCTGCTGCTGGGCTACGAAGAGCCGCCGGCCGACGTCAAGATGATGCCGGGCATGAACTACAACAAGTTCTTCCCGGGCCATCAGATCGGCATGGCCAAGCAGATCCAGGACGGCCTCCTGACCTATGCCGACGGCGCGCCCAACGACGCCGCCCATATCGCCAAGGACGTGACCGCGTTCCTGCACTGGGTCGCCGAACCCAAGCTGGAAGCCCGCCACGACACCGGCGTGCGCGTGATGCTCTATACGCTGCTGTTCACGATCCTGGCCTATATCGCCAAGCGCCAGATCTGGTCGCGCATCGAGCACTAGACTCTGTTTGGTCGCATGTTGAGCGGCCGAACCGGCCTCCACTTCGGCCTAACATGCTCTAAGCGCGAACGGCTCAAAACAAAGCCGCCGGTTCCAGACGGAACCGGCGGCTTTTTTTGTGCGCGGGGTTTGGTCCGGCTTCGTCGCAGAGACGCGCCTGTCTGCCACAGACCGGTATTCCTCAGACGTTGAACAGGAAGTGCATGATGTCGCCGTCCTGGACGACATAGTCTTTGCCTTCCGAGCGCATCTTGCCGGCGTCCTTGGCGCCCTGTTCGCCCTTGAGGGCGACAAAGTCGGCATAGGCAATGGTCTCGGCGCGGATGAAGCCCTTCTCGAAATCGGTATGGATGGCGGCGGCGGCCTGGGGCGCCTTGGTGTTGCGCTTGATGGTCCAGGCGCGGGTTTCCTTGGGGCCGGCGGTGAAATAGGTGATCAGGTCGAGCAGGCTGTAGCCGGCGCGGATCACCTGGGTGAGGCCGGTTTCCTTGAGGCCGAGGGTTTCCAAGAATTCCTTCTGTTCGGCGGGGTCGCTGAGCTGCGAAACCTCGGCTTCGATGGCGGCCGAAATGACGACAAATCCGGCACCTTCCGATTTCGCACGCGCGGCGACTTTCGCCGACATGGCGTTGCCGGTGGCGGCGGAACCTTCCTCGACATTGCAGACGTAAAGCACCGGCGTGCCGGTCAGGAGCTGCAGCCCGGCGAAGATCTTGCGGGCCGCCGGATCGCTCGGGCGGGCGCTGCGCGCCGGCTTGCCGGTCTTGAGGGCGGCCAGAACCGGATCGACCACCGCCAGCAGTTCCTTGGACTCCTTGTCGCCGCCCTTCGCCTTTTTGGCAGCCTGATCGGCGCGGCGTTCCAGGCTCTCGAGGTCCGAAATCATCAGCTCGGTGTCGACCGTCTCGGCGTCGCGCAGCGGATCGATGGAGTTCTCGACGTGCGTGACGTTGCCATCCTCGAAACAGCGCAGCACATGGACGATGGCGTCGACTTCGCGGATGTTGGCAAGAAACTTGTTGCCCAGGCCTTCGCCCTTGGAGGCGCCGCGGACCAGGCCGGCGATGTCGACGAACTCCAGCTGCGTCGGGATCACCTTGGCCGACTTGGAGATGGCCGAGATCACGTCCATCCGCTCGTCGGGCACGGCCACGCGGCCGACGTTGGGTTCGATGGTGCAGAACGGGAAATTGGCCGCCTGGGCCGCCGCGGTGGCGGTGAGCGCGTTGAACAGGGTGGACTTGCCGACGTTGGGCAGGCCGACGATTCCGCAATTGAAACCCATGGCTATTCAGACTCCGTTGGCGCCGCTTTCTTGTCTTTTTTCTCGGCGGTTTTCTTTTCAAGGGGCGGCTTGGTCATCAGGGCGATCCTGGTCATGAACTTGTTCTCGTCGCCCGCCACCAGCAGTGGGGCCGCGTCGGCGACGGCGTCGAGCAGGGGGCCGAGCCAGGCCGTGTCGCCCTTGGCGAAGTTCTCGAGCACGTGGTTGGAGACCTGGTCCTTGGTGTCGGGCCGGCCCACGCCCAGGCGCACGCGCCAGTAATTGTTGCCGATATGCTCGTCCAGGCTCTTGATGCCGTTGTGGCCGGCGCTGCCGCCGCCCAGCTTCACCTTGACCTTGCCGGGGGCCAATTCGATCTCGTCATAGATGACGATGACGTTCTCCGGCGGGATCTTGTAGAAGCGCGCGGCCTCGCCCACGGCCTGGCCGGAGCGGTTCATATAGGTGGCGGGCTTGAGGGCGATGACGCGCTCGCCCACCTCGCCTTCGCAGATGTCCGCCTGGAAGCGCGATTTCCAAGGGGAAAGCTTGTAGCGCCCGGCAATGATGTCGAGCGCCATGAAACCGATGTTGTGACGGTTGAGGCGGTAATCCTTGCCGGGATTTCCGAGACCGACGAGGAGCCGCATGAGGAGAAGCCCGAAAAACGTCCGCCGCGTGGATGGTCCACGCGGCGGAGGGTCTGCTTACTTCTTCTTGGCCGGGGCGGCAGCCGCGGCGGGCTTGGCCCCGCCTTTGGCATCCGCGGCCGGAGCCGCGCCACCGGCGGCGGGAGCGGCGGCAGCCGCTTCGCCTTCGGCCGGAGCGGCAGCAGCGGCGGCGGCAGCCGGCGCTTCTTCTTCCGCGGTCATCACCGTCGGCGGCGCGATCGTGCAGATGGTGAAGTTGCGGGCGATGGTCGGCTTGATCCCCTTGGGCAGGGTGATGGCGTTGATGTGCACCGAGTCACCGATTTCCAGGCCCGTCAGGTCCACGTCGATGTGGTCGGGCAGGTCGTCGGCGAGGCCGCGCACTTCGACGTCGTGGCGCACGATGTTGAGCACGCCGCCCACCTTGATGCCGGGCGAGGCGCCTTCATTGTGGAAGCGCACCGGAATCGGCACGCGAACCAGGGTGTCCTTCTCGATGCGGCGGAAGTCGGCGTGGATCGGCCGGTCGCTGACCGGGTCGAGCTGCACATCCATGGCCATGGTGCGCTGCTTCTTGCCGCCGATTTCGACTTCGAAGATGTTGGTCTTGAACGCCGGGTCGTGCATCAGGCTGACGAGGACTTTCGGCTCGAGGGCGATCAGCGTGGCATCTTGGTTGCCGCCATAGATCACGGCCGGGACGAGTCCCCCGCGACGTGTGGCTCGAGCTGCCCCCTTACCTGCCCGATCGCGCCCCTGTACCTGCAAGCTGCTGGTCTTAGGCATCGGTTTTCTCCTTTAAGATCAATACCATAGGTCAAAAACTGGCCTATGGGGCGTTCGCCGCCTCCAGGGGTGCGGTCCCGCCAAAAATCCCGCGGGCGGTGCCCTACGGGAAGGCGGTCATGTACACGGTTCACCTGAGATGTTCAAGGCGCGCCCCGAGGGCCGCTAAGGCCCTCAAATGACGCCCGAAACAGGGTTTTTGGCGGCGCCCGGCCGCTATTTGAGCCCGACCTTGTCGCCGAAGGTCCTGAGGCCCTCGTCGAGGGTGCCGTAGCCGCGGGAGGTCGTGCGGTCGACCACGAAATACGCCACCCGCGGCACGTTCTGTTTGCGCACGTTGCCGCAGCGCGGCTCCTGCACCGGCGTTTCCTGGCGCACCGCGACGATGCCCACGCAATCGCCGCACTTCTCCCACTGGAACAGGTTGGAGAACGGGTATTTGGACTCCGGGTTCACGGCGGCGATGGCGTGGTTGAGCCGCGGCCGGTCGCCGCGGGTGCTCAGGGCTTCGCGCGCCGACAGGCCCTTCTCGATGTCGATGCAGAAGTCCTCGATGAAGCGGTTGAGGGCGTCGACTTCGACGTCCAGTTCCATGAAGGCGGCGCCCATGCGGTCGTTGAAGTATCTGGCGGCGGCGCCGGCGTCCGTGAACGCCTGGCGTTCGCCGGTGGTGACCACGTAATAGGCCGGGCCCATGGGGGTGGCATAGCGCACCATGCAGGGATTGAGCACGATGCGCGCGGTTTCGCCGCAATGCAGCCGCGAGAATTCCGCCACCGTCATCTCCGCCGGCACCTTGCCGTTCTCAAGCGCGACGATGAAATCGTCGGGATAGCCGGGCGGGTAGACGAAATCCCTGAGCCGGCTCATGTCGGCCTGGTTTTCCTTGGGCGAGAACGGCCGGGTGATCTCGGGCTCGGCGGCGTGTACGCCGCAGGCCATCATCACCACAAGCAAAGCCGCCAGAACCGCGCGCGCCATCGAGGTCTCCGCCGTTACCTGAACGGGGGAATCAAACCGCAAAACCGCGGCGCGGTCGATAATTATTCGCGGTAAATCCTTAAGCCTCGAACAGGCTGGAAACAGACGCTTCCAGGCTGATGCGCTTGATGGCCTCGGCCATCAGGGGGGCGATCGACAACTGGCGGATGTTATCGGCCAGGCGGACCGCTTCGGTGGCCTGGATGCTGTCGGTGATCACCAGTTCCTTGAGCGGCGAGGAGCTGACCCGGCCCACCGCCCCGCCCGAGAGCACGCCGTGGGTGACGTAGGCCGAAACCGACTTGGCGCCGGCGTCGACCAGGGCGCGGGCGGCGTTACACAGGGTGCCGGCCGAATCGACGATATCGTCCACCAGGATGCAGGTGCGGCCGTCGACCTCGCCGATGATGTTCATGACTTCCGACACGCCCGCCTTTTCGCGGCGCTTGTCGATGATGGCGAGGTCGGCGTGGATGCGCTTGGCGACCGCGCGGGCGCGCACGACACCGCCGACGTCGGGCGACACGATCACCAGTTCCTCGCCCTTGAACTTGGTCATGATGTCCTGGGTGAACACCGGGGCGGAGTAAAGGTTGTCGAGCGGGATATCGAAGAAGCCCTGGATCTGGCCCGAATGCAGGTCGAGCGAGAGCACGCGGCCGGCGCCGGCATTGGTCATCAGGTTGGCCACCAGCTTGGCGGTGATGGGCGTGCGGCCGCCGGTCTTGCGGTCCTGGCGGGCATAACCGTAGTAGGGGATCACCGCCGTGACGCGCCGCGCCGAGGCCCGGCGCAAGGCGTCCAGGGTGATCAGCAGTTCCATCAGGTTGTCGTTGGCGGGATAGGAGGTCGACTGGATCACGAAGACGTCTTCGCCGCGCACGTTCTCGTGGATCTCCACGAAGATCTCCATGTCGGAGAAGCGCTTGATGCTGGCGTTCGTGAGCGGGAGATGGAGGCAAGCGCCGATGGCTTCGGCCACCGGTTTATTGCTGTTACCCGCCAGGATTTTCATGGCACCGGAATTGTTTGCAGTGAGTGCCCCCGCACCGCGCCGCCGATGAAAGCGGCAAGGCTGCCTGAGCGCACCCTTCACTCAAGCGCGCGGAAAGTATCAACCCGGCTCCCTACTGTAAACAGCAGGCGTTGCCCAAATTTGCGGCTTGAGTCAGGGCGTCACCGCCGCGGTTCCCAATAAAGCCATCAGGTCCGGCGCGGCGGCGGTGGCGATGGCGAAGGCGGTCGGCCCCCACGGGCCGTCCAGCGCGCCGTTGGGGATGGTGTTGTCGAGCCTGACGGTGCCGAGGTCCTTGCCGTCCTTGCCGATGGCGCGCCAGACGATTGCGACCTTCTGCTGATCGCCGGGGACCGACTCGCTGGTCATGGCGGCGCGCAGGGTGACTTCGGGGTTGGAGTCGTCCCGGGCCACGCCGCGCTCGAACATCACCTGGATGAGCGCGAGGCGCAGCGACTCGCGGCCGTCACCGGGGGCCCCTTCCACCGGCGCAATGGAGATTCGCGGCAACCGTGTCCGCGGGGCCGCGACCGCGACCGGCGATTCCCCGCCCACCAGGGCGACGATGGGCAGGCCCGCGGCGCCCGCCAGCTGTGTTGCGACGGCCTCGACGCCGGATGCGTCATCGCGCCAGGCGCTCGCTGGGACCGCGATCGCCTGCCGGTACTCGCCGGCGACCCCGCGGCGGGAGCGCAAGCTCCAGACGATGGTGGCGGTAACGCCCGACGGCGCGGCGACCAGATCCTGCGCGTCGCCCGTCAGGGTGAAACCCAGGCCGGCGTTGCTGTCGACAGCTTCGGCCGGAATGTCCAGGGCCTGCAGCCGGGTCGCCAGGGCCTTCGAGATTTCCCGGTTGAGGGGCGCGGGGGCGCCGGCCACCGGCAGCACGGCGATCCCGACCGCGCTCGGTACGTCGAGGAGGGGGTTGTCGGTGGTGGCGCGCGGCGCATCGCGGAACGGCTGCGGCACCGATCCGCAGGCGCTCAGCACCAGCGCCAAGGCCAGGGCGGCGAGGGACTTAAACAAGCCCGATCACCGAAATCTGGCGGCCGTAGTCGGGCTCCTTGCGCAATGTGGTGCGGCGGTAACTGAAATAGGTGTCTTCCTCGGCGCAGGTGTCGCGTCCGGAGAGGATGACCGTGCCCACCTGTGCGGCGCGCAGGGCGTCGCCGACGAAGGCGGCGAGATCGAAGTTGCAATGGCCGCTGGGTTTCGGATTGGTGAAATAGCGCGTGTCGGCGGGATCGCGCTCCACGAACCGGGCGACAAATTCGGGTCCCACCTCGTAAGACGTCCGGCCGATACACGGGCCGACCGCGGCGGCGATGTCGCCGCGCCTGGCGCCCAGGGCGGTCATGGCCGCGACCGTGGCCTCGATCACGCCGTCGAAGGCGCCGCGCCAGCCGGCATGCGCCGCGCCGATGACACCGGCTTTGGTGTCGGCGAACAGCACCGGCGCGCAATCGGCGGTGAGGATGCCGAGCCCGATGCCTTGCACATTCGTCACCATGGCGTCGGCCACCGGGGCGGCGTCGGCGCTCCAGGGCGCGGTCACCCGTTCGACCTTGGGCGTATGGCGCTGGTGAACGGTGACGAAGCCGGGCAGGCCCAGGCGCGCGGCGCAGGCGGCGCGGTTGGCGGCCACGGTCTCGCGATCGTCGCCGGACCCGAAGCCGCAATTGTTGCTGGTGTAGATGCCGTGGGACCGCCCGCCGGCGCGGCCAAAAAACCCGTGCCGGATGCCTGGCCGGCCGAGCGCCGGGATCTCGAGAGCCGCCGGAAGCGTATCGGTGAGGTTCAAGCAGGATCCTTTTGATCAAATCCCTCGAGCGCGGACAGCGACGGTTGCGCCAGGGCCATGACTTTGAACAAACTGCCCATGGCGCGGGCGTCGGTCAATCGCCGCACGCCGCCGAGGATGGCCTCGCGGTCTTCCGGGGTCTTGCCGCGGGCCAGTTTCTCCGCCCGGATCTCGATGCCCAGCCGGCGCAGCCAGGCGCCTTGCGCCAGCGGGCCGAACACCCCGGCGCCCCGGCGCCGCGCCCCGGCGGCCACGGCGGCGAAATTCACATGGGCGGTGAGATCGCGGCTGCCGGGCGCGGTCAGCGGATCCGCCGGCGCATGCCGGCGTACCGCCTGCAAGGTATCGCCGTGGCCTTGCGCGTATCCATAGTCGATCAGGAGCGCGGCGCCGCCGTCCTGCACCAGGCGCCGGGCGATCTCGCCGGTCACGGCCTCCACGGCCGGGGACTCCTCATAAATGCTTCCGGGGACGGCGGGCGCGGGGATGTCGCGGTCCGTCGGCGCCAGGGCGAAGCGAAAGCTTGCGCCGTCGCCGGCGACACGCCGTTCGTGCCAGCGGCCCGTGAACTCCCACTGGCGGATCGGCAGGGCGTCCAGGAATTCGTTGGCGATGACAATCGTCGGCCCGGGGGGCAGGCTCGCCAGGCTGTCGTGCCAGCGGATGTCGCGCCCGGTGAGGGTGCGCCGCTGCCGGTGCCGCAGGCTGGGAGAGCGTTCGACCAGATGCAGCTGCGCCGCGGCGGCGAAGCCCGGCATCAGCACCGCGGCGCGCAAGGCGTCGGCCAGCAAGGTTCCGCGCCCGGGGCCCAGTTCGACCAGGTTGAACGGCGCGGGCGCTCCCAGGCTTTGCCAGGTGACCGCCGCCCACAAGCCGATGAGTTCCCCGAAACACTGGGAGATCTCCGGGGCGGTGATGAAGTCGCCGGCCGCGCCGATGACGTCGCCGGTGGCGTAATAGGCGTCGTTGGCCGCCGCCATGAAAACGTCGAGACCGATGGGGCCTTCGGCGTCGATGCGCGCCCGCAGTGCGGCTTCGACGGACGGGGGCATTACACCGCCGGCGCCCGGCGCGCCCGCCACAGGCAGAACACGCCGAAGGCGATCATGGGCAGGGACAGGAGCTGGCCCATGGTGGCGCCGCCCACCAGGAAGCCCAGGAAGGCGTCGGGCTCGCGGAAGAACTCGCCGAAAGAGCGGAACACGCCGTAACCGATCCAGAAGATGCCGGTGAGGGTGCCGGGCCGGCGCCGCAGGCCCTCGACGCGCCAGCAGGCGAACATGATCACGAACAGCGCCAGCCCCTCGAGGCCGGCCTGGTAGAGCTGGCTGGGATGGCGCGGAAGCTCGCCGGCGCCCGGGAAAACCATGGCCCAGGGCAGGTCCGGTGCAACCCGGCCCCACAGCTCGCCGTTAATGAAATTGGCCAGGCGTCCGAGGCCCAGGCCGAGCGGCGCCGCGCAGCCGATGCAGTCGGCCAGGTACCACTTGTCGATCTTGGCCCGGCGCGCATAGAGCAGGATCGCGGCGGTGACACCGAGGAGGCCGCCGTGGAAGGACATGCCGCCTTCCCAGGTCTTGAAGATCTCCAGCGGGTGCGCGGCATAATAGCCGGCCTTGTAGAACAGCACGTATCCCAGGCGCCCGCCGAGCACCACGCCGCCCAGGGCCCACAGCATGAAGTCGTCGATCTGCTCCGGCGTCATCAGCGCCGGCGGCCGCTTGACCAGTTGGCGCATATACCAGAGGCCGCCGAACAGCCCGGCGATATACGCGAGCGCGTACCACCTGACCGCAAACGGGCCGATGGCGAAGATGACGGGGTCGATCTGGGGAAAAAGCAGGGCCGGCGTCATGAGGGGAGCATCAGCGGTAGGGGTCTGGCTGCGACAGGAAGCGCTCGACCGTGACGGCGACGCCGTCTTCGAGCGCGGTGAAGGGCTTGGTATAGCCGGCGGCGCGCAAGCGCTCCATGCCGGCTTCGGTAAAGTACTGGTACTGGCCGCGGATGTCTTGGGGCGTGTCGCGAAAGGTTATGTTCAGCGGCCGTCCCGCCGTGCGGTAGACCGCGCCGGCGAGGTCGAGGAAGGTGCGCGCGCGGCCGGTGCCGAGATTGAATATCCGGGAGGTGCGCGCCTCGGTCATCAGCCACAGCATCGCATCGCAGCAATCGTCGACGAAAATGAAGTCGCGCTTCTGTGCGCCGTCGGCATAGAGCGGGTTGTGGGAGCGGAACAGGGTATAGGCCTCGCCGCGGGCGGCCGCCGGATAGATCTGCGGCACCAGGCTGGCCTGGCTGCCTTTGTGGAATTCGTTGGGCCCATAAACATTGAAGAACTTCAGCCCCGCCCAGTGCGGGGGGGCCGCGCCCGGCGCCTGCTGCGCCACCCACAGATCGAAGGCGTGCTTGCTGGCGCCGTAAGGATTGAGGGGTTTGAGGCGCGACAGCGCCGCGAGGCTGTTGTCGTCATCGAAGCCTTCCTCGCCGCCGCCGTAGGTCGCGGCCGATGATGCGTAGACGAAGGGTATGCCGCGGCGCGTGCACCAGGTCCACAGGGCGCGGCTGAGGCGCACGTTCACCTCTTCCAGCAGTTCGAGATCGCGCTCGGTGGTGGAGGTGATGGCGCCCAGGTGGAAAAGCCCCGCGATCTTGCCCGCGTTCTCATCGAGGAAGGCGAGGCACTGCTCGGGTGCGACGGTCGCGGCGATGCTGCGCTTGGCGATATTGCGCTGCTTGTGCGGGCTGTCGCAGCGGTCCACCAGCGCCAGCGGCCCCAGGCCGCGCGCCTCGATCATCGCCAGAAGATTCGACCCGATGAACCCGGCGCCGCCGGTGACGACGTACATCTTCAGGAGTTTTCCACAGAATTCGTATCGCCGCGCACTCTACACGGCTTGTCATCATCTCTCATGGCTTTATGTTCGGGCGTGGTCTGATCGGAAAACCGGTACCCACTTTTCCGGACCACGCCGTAGGATGACGCCCATGCAAAGCCAGAACCGCATCTTCGACGACATCGCCCGGGTGGCCGGTGGCGCCCTCGGCGCGCTCTCGAGCCTCAAGGACGAGATCGAGGCCATGGTCCGCGACCGCATGGAGCGGTTCATGGCCGATGGCGCCTTTGTCCGGCGCGAGGAGTTCGATGTGGTGCGCGCCATGGCCGCCGAGGCCCGCGCCGAGCAAGAGCGCCTCGCCGCGCGGGTCGCGGAGCTGGAAGCGGCGCTCAAAAAGAACACCTGAAACTCAAGAAACCGAATCACCACGGGCCTAAAATGCCTGTGGATAGATTCGGCATGCGACTCCGTGGATTTACTCACTATTTTGTATTGCCGTGATTCAGACCCTACTATATCTTGAATCAGGGTTTAGCGTTCAGCAGCCCGGATTTAGACCCGAGTTCCGGGGTGTGGGGGGTCTTTAGATGCAGTCGTCACACGCGCTTCGTCAGGCGTCGACCACCGCCAGCAACCCCATCGATCTCATTGAAGAAATCATCGCCGGCAAGGAGTGGGTCTACGACCGGCGCTGCGACACCGAGCTTGCGGTGGAAGCGCCCGGCAGCTGGTGTGACTACGGCATGTTCTTCGCGTGGTCCGAGGACCTCGCCGCGCTGCACTTCTCCTGCGCCCTGGACATGCGGGTGCAGCCCCGCCTCATGGGCCAGATCTACGAACTGATCGCCAAGCTGAACGAGCGGCTGTGGATGGGTCACTTCGCCATCTGGGTGGAAGAAGGCATTCCCATGTTCCGCCATACCGTGCGCCTGCCGGACCGGGTCGACATGGACCAGGTCAGCGAACTCATGGAACTCGCCATGAACGAGTGCGAGCGCTACTACCCCGCCTTCCAGTTTGTGATCTGGGGCGGTCGCACCGCCGAGGACGCGATCCAAAGCTCGCTCCTGGACACCGTCGGCGAAGCCTAAAACTTCTCACTTTCCTAGCCTGCCCGCAGTGCAAAAGTGTGAGAAGTGATCACACTTTTGCCGTTTGTTTGGTCGCATTTTCAAAGCGGTGAACCGGTTTCCACTTCACCGGAAAATGCTCTATCGTGCCAGGCATGATCGAAGGCACCATTCTTCTGGTGGGTTGCGGCCGCATGGGCGGCGCGCTGCTTGAGGGCTGGTTCAAGCAGGGCCTCAATCCGGTCGACGTCATCATCGTCGAGCCCGCCGGGCGCGACACCGTTGCGCCCTGTTCCAAACACCGCGCGCTGACCTGCCTCGCCACCGTCACCGAAGTGCCGCGGGATTTCGTGCCCGACGTGGTGCTGTTCGCCGTGAAGCCCCAAGTGGCCGACGGCGTGGTCGGCGATTACCGCCGCTTCGTCGACAAGGCGCCGGTGTTCCTGTCGGTGATCGCCGGCAAGACCACGGGTTATTTCCAGAAACACCTGGGTGACGCCGCCGCGATCGTGCGCTGCATGCCCAATACGCCGGCCGCGGTCGGCAAGGCGGTCACCGCCATGTATGCCGCGCCCGCGGCCAGCGTCGTGCAGCGGCGGGTGTGCGAAGTGCTGCTCCAGGCGGTGGGTGAAGTGGCGTGGCTGGCCGACGAAACCCTCATGGACGCCGTCACCGCGGTGTCGGGCAGCGGCCCGGCCTACGTCTTCCTGATGGTCGAAGCCCTGCGGGACGCCGGGATCGCCGCAGGTCTGCCGCCGGATGTGGCGGCGCACCTGGCCCGCTCCACCGTCGTCGGCTCCGGCGCCCTGCTGGACCGGGATGCGGCCACGGCGCCCGATGTGCTGCGCCGGAACGTCACCAGCCCAGGCGGCACCACCGCCGCGGCGCTGTCGGTGCTGATGGGCGAGAACGGACTCACGGAACTCATGGTCCGCGCGGTGGCCGCCGCCGCCAAGCGGTCCAAGGAACTGGCGGGGTAATCCATGGCGCGCAAAAAAGCCGCGACGAAGAAAGCCGCCAAATCCCGCGGCAAGGCCGCTGACCCCGCCGATACCATCATCGAGGCCGCGCTGACGATTGCCGCTGACAGCGGCTGGCTGGCGGTCAACATGGCGGCGGTGGCCGAAAACGCCGGCGTCGCCCTGGGCGATGTCCTGCTGTTCGCGCCCACCCGTGCCCATCTTCTGGTCAAATTCCTGGACCGGCTCGACGCCGCCACGCTCGCCGGCCTCGCGCCATCCGACGGCGGCAGCGCGCGCGATCGCCTGTTCGATGTGGCGATGCGCCGTTTCGATCTCCTCAACCGGAAGCGCGATGCGGTCCGTGCGGTGGTGACGGGCGTGACCCGCGATCCGCCGTCGGCCGCCATGCTGGCCTGCCGCGTGGGCCGGTCGGCCGCGGCGTTGCTGGGCGCGGCCGGCGTCTCCGCCGAGGGCCTGATCGGCTTCGCGCGCGTGCAAGGCTTCAAGGCGGTCATGGCCTGCGCCCTCAAGGCGTGGATGACCGACGACAGCGCCGATATGGCCAAGACCATGGCGGCGCTGGATAAGGCGCTGGCCCGCGCCGAACGCGTGGCCTCGTTCCGCGGCTGGCGCAGGCCCGCCGATGCCCCCGCTTGAAACCGGCGTCCGATCCGGCCGCCCATTACCAGGCATTCCCGGCGCGCGAGAACATCCTGGCCGCTCTCACGCGGCGCGGCGTGGATACCTCGCACCTCACACCGGACCAGCTTGCACCGTTTGATCAACTGCACACCGGCGGCGCCGACGCCACCCGGGCGCTGATCGCGCGCCTGGGGGCAAAGCCCACGGACCATGTGCTCGATCTCGGCAGCGGCCTGGGCGGTCCCGCCCGGCAACTGGCGGCAACCGGCTGCCGCGTCACCGGCATCGACATCACGCCGCGCTTTGTCGGCGATGCCGCGTTCCTGACCGGCTGCACCGGCCAGACCGACCGCGTGGCTTTCCGCGAAGCCTCGGTCACGGCGCTGCCGTTCCCCGATAACAGTTTCGACGCCGCCTGGCACATTCACGTCGCCATGAACGTCCGCGACAAGGCCGCCATGTATGCGGAGTGCTTCCGCGTGCTCAAGCCGGGCGCGCGGATCGCCGTCGATGACCCGGTGTCGGGGCAGGGGGAGGTGGTGTTCCCTCTCCCCTGGGCGGCTTCCGCCGCCAGCAGCTATCTCGTCGGGGAACAGGAACTCACGGCGCTGATGCGCGCGGCCGGATTCCGGAACATGAGCGTGGAGGACGTCACGGACCAGGGCATCGCCTGGTTCGCCGGGATCGCGCGGGCGCGGCCCACACGCACCGAAACGCTGCGCGCCGCAACGCCGCGCGATGTCATGGCCGCCAACCACCGCGCCAATCTCGAGTCAGGCGCCGTGCGGATTGTCTCGATCGTCGCCGGAAGGCCTTAAGCTTCGCCGGCCGCCGCTTCCAGCGCTTCCCGGTCCGCCAGGGTGATGCGATTGATGACGTGGACGGAGATCGTGCCCGCGACCTTGAACTGGGTCAGGACGCGGCTGACGGTCTCTATCGCCAGGCCCAGATAGTCGGCGATATCGGCGCGGGTCATGGGCAGCATGAAACTGTCCGCGCCGCCGGAGCGCTTGCTCATTTCCAGCAGGAACCAGGCGATGCGCTCCTGCGCCGAGGTGTGGCAGATCAGGACCATGCGCTCGTAGGCGCGCTGCAGGCCGGTGGCGGTCAGTTTGTGGATGTGCTGGGCCAGGGACGGGGTGGCGGCGATCAGGCTCTCGACCTGGCGGCGGGGATAGCGCATCAGCACGGAATCGGCGGTCGCTTCCGCGGTGAAATAGTGGTCGGCTTCGGCGGTCAGGCCGATGAAATCGCCCGGCACCAGGAATTCGCAGACCTGGCGGCGGCCATCGGCCACCAGTTTCACCAGGCGGACGTTGCCGCTGACCACCTTGTAGCAGTATTCGGCGGCATCGCCTTCGGTGACGATCTCGTCACCGCGCTTGATCGCGATGCTGGCGCCGGCCGAGGCCAGCGGGTCGAGGGCGGCCAGCGGGTCCCGCGCAGCCTGCGCAACCGCGCGCGGCGTCCGGATGCGGCCGGTCTGGTTCTGCAAGGCGATCATGGCGGTATCCTCGTCTTCTCGTTCCCGTGAGCAAGGAATAGGCCCGGCGGCCCGGCCGATTGAATTGGGGGATCACCGTAGGTAGTTTTACGTATAGGCCGAGGACATGAGAGCCCATGGCGGAAAACACGGTTTTTGTTGTCGACGACGATCCCGACGTGCGCGATTCCCTGGCGGCGCTGCTCATGTCCGCCGGGCTTTCGCCGAAGGTGTTTGAATCGGCCACCGCCTTCCTGGCCCAATACAAAGCGGGCGACAGCGGCTGCCTGGTGGCCGATATCCGCATGCCGGACATGGACGGAATCGCGCTCCAGAGCGAACTCGCCAACCGCAAGGCCGGGTTGCCGGTGATCATCGTCACCGGCCACGGCGATGTCCCCCTGGCGGTGCGCGCCATGAAGGCCGGCGCCATGGACTTCATCGAAAAGCCCTTCGACGACGATCGCCTGCTGGAGAGCATCCAGCGCGGCCTTTCCAAGGCCGCGGCGGACAAGGATTCTGCCGAAGCCAGCCATGTCATCAGCGCGCGCATCGCCTCGCTGACGCCCCGCGAACGCGACGTGCTGGAACTCCTGATCGCAGGGCATCCCAACAAGGTCGTCGGTCACCAACTCGACATTTCGCCGCGGACGGTCGAAGTCCACCGCGGGCGCCTGATGGATAAGATGCAAGCCAGGAATCTTTCCGACCTCGTGCGCATGGCGCTGGCGGCTGGAATCGGCGCCGCGAAGGCGGAGTCCAGATCGGGCGCCAAGCCGCTGTGATCTTTGAAGAAAACCGCGGTACGCACTAATACGTATTTCGCCCGCGCGCCGGCCTGCCTATGGTCCTGACGCGCCCCGCACGCGAGACGCGCCGCCGGGACGTGCAATGGACAGGACGATGCCGGACGAGGCCAAAGTGACCTGCGTTTATGTGGTGGATGACGATGAGGCGGTGCGGGATTCCACGCGCGTGGTGCTCGAGTCTTACGGCATGAATGTCCGCACCTTCGGCTCGGCCCAGGCCTTCCTCTCGGCGGTGGACGATGACGCCAAGGGCTGCCTGCTGCTCGATCAGCACATGCCGGAGATGACCGGCCTGGAAATGCTCGAGATGCTGAAGCTCAACCGCAGGACCTTACCGGTGATCATGGTCACCGCCCGCGGTGACGCGGCCTTCAGGGACCGGGCACTCCGCGCCGGCGCGGTCGCGCTCCTGGACAAGCCGGTCGCGGACGACGACCTGGTCCGCGCCATCGACACCGCGCTGCTGCACTAGCCTTAGCTTACGAAAGCTCGGCCCCGGGCCCGCGAAGCGGGAACCGGGGAACAGCATTTGTATTAAAGCGGAATCCGCAACGTCGCGCGGAGCCCGCCCATGGGGCTGGAGGCGAGGGTGATGTCGCCGCCCATGCCGTGCACCAGGTCGCGGGCGATGGTGAGACCCAGGCCGATCCCGCCGGTGCGCGGGTTGCGCGACGGTTCCAGCCGGTGGAAGGCGCGGAAGGCTTCCTCGCGTTTGTCGGGCGGGATGCCCGGCCCGTCGTCATCGACATCGATATGCAGGAAGCCGGCGGCCTGGATGGCGCTGACGCGGACCTTGCGCCCGTAGCGCACCGCGTTGGCCACGAGATTCCCCAGGCATCGTCCGAAGGCGACGGGTTTCAACGGCAGGCGCGTGGGCAGGGCGCCGAGTTCGAGCGCGATGTCGGCGCCTTCGCGGCGGAACCGCCCGGTCACGTCGGCCAGCAATTCCGCCGGATTGGACGGCACCGCGGTCTCGGCGCCGTCACCGCGCGCAAAGGCCAGATAGGATTCCAGCATCCGCTCCATCTCGGTGACGTCGTCGCGCATGGCGGTGACGTCCTCCGGGCTCGCGCCGGTCATCATGGCGAGCTGCAGTTTCATGCGGGTGAGCGGAGTTCGCAGATCATGGGACACACCCGCCAGCATCTCGGTGCGCTGCGCGATCTGCCTTTGGATGCGCTCGCGCATGATGGTGAAGGCCCGCGCCGCCTGGCGCACCTCGAGCGCGCCTTCCGCCGGGAAATTCTGGACTTCGCGGCCCTTGCCGAACGCCTCTGCGGCGCGCGCCAGGCGGCGCACGGAGGCCACCTGGCTGCGCAGATAGACCGTGGCGACGCCGAACAGCAATACCGACGAGCCGGTGAGCCACATGACGAAGACTAAAGTGCTGTTGCCGCCGGCCTGGATGCGGCTGCGCGGCACCATGATGTTGAGCAGGCCGTCGTCCTGCTGGATCTGCACCAGCACCAGCCGGTCGAGACGGAATTTCAAGGTGTCGATGACAAAGCTGCGCCCCACCACTTGCCAGACCGCGCGCTTGAGCGAGGTATCGGCTCCCTTGTCGCCGTGCACGGCCCGCTCGTCCTTGAGTGCGGCGCCGGGCAGGAAAGAGACGTCGAACCCCATGGCCTTGCGGGCGTTGCCGATCACGCGTTCGCGGTCCGCCGGATCCCGCAGGTCGGCGAACGCCATCGACACGCCGGCAAGATCGCCGGCGAGATCGTCCTCGATGCGTTCGTTCACCGCGCTCAGGTGGTTGTCGAAGAACACATAGGTCGAGATCACTTGCACCAGGATGAGCGGGATCAGGATGGCGAGGCTGGCGCGCGCCATCAAGGTGGCGGGCATCACGCGTTCCAGCGGCTGCGGCGGAAACAGCTTCTGCCAGGCCTTCACGATCGCTTCCGCGATCCAGTCGTCGCGGCCTGCCGGGACTTGCGGCCCGGTTTCACGCGGCGGCGGACCGTGGGTTTTTTCGGCGTGGTCCATGGGCTCGGTTCAAGACGGGCGTTTAAGGATCGGGACGCAGCAGGTAGCCGGTACCGCGCACGGTCTGGAGATAGCGCGGCTGGCGCGGGTCGGGCTCGAGCTTGCGCCGGAGGCGCGTGATCTGCACGTCGACGGTGCGTGGATTGGCGCCGTCCTCGCCGACCAGGCCGAGGGCCGCGCGGTCCACCGGCTGGCCCAGGTTCTGGGTGAGGATCTTGAGCAGTTCGGATTCCGACGAGGTCAGGCGCACCGGCGCGCCCTCGCGCGTCAGGCGCTGGCGCGCGAGATCATAACGGCAGTCGCCGAAGCGGAGTTCGAGGTTGGCCGAGACCTCCGCCGGCGGCGCGCGCCGCAGGATCGAGCCGATGCGCAACACCAGTTCCTTGGGCTCGAACGGCTTGGCCATATAGTCGTCGACGCCGGACTCGAGGCCGCGGATGCGGTCCGGGGCCTCGCCCATGGCGGTGAGCATCAGGATCGGCACCTTGCTGCGGCTGCGGATGGAGGCGGTGAGGGCAAGGCCGTCCTCGCCCGGCATCATCACGTCGATCACCAGCAGATCGAACTGCAGCGCCGCCAGGTGGCGCCGCGCCTCCGCCGCGTCGGCGGCGGCGGTGACCATATAGCCGCTCTCGGCGAGGAACTTGCGCAGCAGGTTGCGGAGGCGGTTGTCGTCGTCGACGACCAGCACATGTGGTGGATAGGACGGTTCCATGATCGCTAGACTAGCCGACGGCGCGGCGGAATTCATGGCCGGTTACTTGTCGATGGCGATGAAGCGGCGCCGGGCGCCCGGTTCCATCAGGCCGAGCAGCACCTTGCGGAAGCCCTCCACGGCCACCGCGCCGGCCTCTTTATAGGCGGCGGTCAGGCGCGCGCGCTGGCTGGTGGTGAGTTCGGTCTCCAAGGCGCGCCCCTTCTCGGTCAGGTGCAGGAGGCGCTGGCGGCGGTCGGCCGTGCCCTGCTTCTGGACGATGAAGCCCTGGCGGATCAGCTGGCTCAACACCCGCGACAGGCTTTGTTTGGTGACATGCAGGATGTCCAGCAGTTCGCTGACGCTCAAGCCCGGATAGCGTCCGACGAAGTAAACGATGCGGTGATGCGGCCGGCCGAAGCGGTAGGCGCCGAGAATCTCGTCGGGGCGGGCGGTGAAATCGCGGGCCGCGAAGAACAGCAATTCCATGCCCTGGCGCAGGTCCTCTTCGCGCAGGAACAGCGGATTGACGATGGTTTTTGCCTCAACCATGGTAAACGATATCCTCATCACTCAATGCTGCTATGCGCGGCCCGTATGCGGTGCTGCTTTGACATAAGCAGATAACGATGTTACGACAACAACTCTTCGTAAGTAATTTTATTTCAAACACACAAGGCCCTGGACGGGCAGAGGTATACCATGAGCACTGCAGGATTTGACGATCGCGACGGCTACATCTGGATGAACGGCAGCCTGGTTCCCTGGCGCTCCGCGAAAGTCCACGTCCTCACCCATGCTCTGCATTATGCCTCGAGCGTCTTCGAAGGCGAGCGCAGCTACGCCGGCAAGGTGTTCCGCCTCGAGGAACATACCGACCGCCTGATCGATTCCGCGCGCCAGCTCGACATGAAGGTGCCGTTCACCCCGCAGCAGATCAACGACGCCACCTACGAGACCCTGCGTGCCAACAACATCACGGACGGCTATATCCGGCCAATCGTGTGGCGCGGCAGCGAGCAGATGGGGGTCACCGCCCAGAATGCCAAGATCCATTGCGCCATCACCTGCTGGGTGTGGCCGTCCTACTTCAGCATCGAAGCGCGCCTGAAAGGCATCCGCCTGTGCATGTCCGAGTGGCAGCGCCCGGGCCCGAATATGGCGCCGGTGAAGGCGAAAGCGTCCGGTCTTTACATGATCTGCACGCTCTCCAAGCATAACGCCGAACGCGCCGGTTATGACGACGCGCTGCTGCTCGACTGGCGCGGCCAGATCGCCGAAGCCACCGGCGCCAATATCTTCTTCGTCATGAACGGCGAGATCCATACGCCGACCGCCGACGCCTTCCTCGACGGCATCACCCGCCGCGCCGTCATGGAGTTGGCCCGCAAGCGCGGCTACAAGGTGGTCGAACGCGCGATCTTCCCCGAGGAGATGGCCAAGGCGCAGGAATGCTTCCTCACCGGCACCGCCGCCGAAGTCACGCCGGTGCGCGAGATCGGCGACTACAAGTTCACGCCGGGCGAGGTCTGCCGCAACCTGATGGCGGATTTCGACGTGATGGTCGGCAAGGCGCCGTCAGTAGCCTCGTCTGCCGCTTAAAAGGCTGGTTGCGTCGGCGGCGCAGGAATTAATTGGTCGACATATATGTCGACGGTACAATTAATTCCGACGGCCTCCAGCTTGTCACTTCCAGCGGTCGGCGCGGGCGGTATCGTCGGCGCCGGCGGCGACCCAGGTTTCGCCTGAATCAAGGGCCTCCTTCTTCCAGAAGGGGGCCTTTGTCTTGAGCCAATCCATCAGGAACTCGCAGGCGGCGAAGGCATCGGCGCGGTGCGCCGAGGCCGTGGCCACCAGCACGATGGGCTCCGGCGGGCGCAGGGTGCCGTAGCGGTGAATGATGAGCAGGCCGTCGAGGGTCCAGCGCGCGCGCGCCTCCCTGGCCAGATTTTCGAACTCGCGTTGCGCCATGCCCGGATAGTGCTCCAGGGTCATGGCGCTGACGGTTTCGTCTCCTTTGAAGTCGCGCACCTGGCCGACGAAGGTCGCGACGCCGCCGGATTTCGGCACGGTGGCGAGAAAGCCGTTGATCTCGGCGCCGGGATCGAACGGGGCTTCCTGAACCCGGATCATCAGCCCCCCGTGACCGGCGGAAAGAACGCCACTTCCCGTGCGGGGCCCAGCGCCGCGCCGTGATCGACATGCTGTTGGTCCACCGCGGCCTTGATCAGGCGCCGGTCGGCGAAGGCAGCCGCGTGGCCGGGGCTGTGGGTCGCGAGCCAATCCATCAATTGGGAAACCGTCGCCACGTCACCGGGCGGGGTCAGCGTTTCCGCGCCGCATCCCACCTTGTCCTTCACCCAGGCGAAATAGAGCACGGTCAGCGACACGTACGGCCTCACCCCTGCGACGGCTGGGAATCCCGCGCGTCCTGCGAAGGCAACGGTACGGCGTCGTCCATGTAGCGCAGGCCCGCGCGCAGGTAGTCATACCCCGTGATCAGCGTCAGCACGGCTGCGATCCATAAGGCCGCTTCACCGATGATGCGCGCCGGGAGCCACCATGGCGCCGCCGACCCGACGATCAGGAAGCCGAGCGAAATCATCTGCGCGGTGGTCTTGAATTTGGCGAGTTTTGTCACCGGCAGGCCGACGCGGATCTCGGCCAGATATTCGCGCAAGCCCGAGACCATGATCTCGCGCAGGAGGATGATCAGCGCCGGCAGATAGGCCCACAGCGTCAGTCGGCCGAAACCCACCAGCAGCAGCAGCACCGCCGCCACCAGCAGCTTGTCGGCGATCGGGTCAAGGAAGCGGCCGAAGCGCGAGATTTGTTTGGTGCGCCGTGCGAGGTAGCCGTCGAAGAAGTCGGTGATGCAGGCGACGGTATAGAAGCCCAAGGCCACCCAGCGCATGGTGTTGGAGTCGACGAAGAACGTGACCACCATCAGCGGGATGATCATGATTCGCGACAACGTCAGGATGTTCGGCAGATTGAGCACTGAGTCAGCTACACGGCTATGCGGATCGCGATTTCCCGAGTTTAACCCTCGGGGTGGAAATGGTCATAGATTTTCTTCGCGGTGGCGGCGCTCACGCCTTCCACGCTCTGCAGATCGGCGAGTCCCGCCGCCGCCACGGCTTTGGCCGAGCCGAAGTGTCGCAAAAGCGCCTTTTTGCGCGCGGCACCGATGCCGGTGACCTCGTCGAGCGCCGATTGTCCCAGGGCCTTCGAGCGCTTGGCGCGGTGGGCCGAGATCGCGAAACGATGCGCTTCGTCGCGCAGGCGCTGGAGGAAGTAGAGCACCGGATGATTGAGCGGCAGCATGAACGGTTCGCGCCCGGGCATGAAGAATTGCTCGCGGCCGGCGTTGCGGTCGGGGCCCTTGGCGATGCCCGCGACGCACAGATCCGAGATGCCGAGATCGGCGAGCACTTTGAGGCCGGCGCTGAGCTGACCCTGGCCGCCGTCCAGCAGCACCAGGTCGGGCCATTGGCCTTGGCTGCGCGCGGGGTCTTCCTTTTGCGCGCGCGCGAAACGCCGCGTCAGCACCTCGCGCATGGCGCCGTAGTCGTCGCCGGGCGCGATGTCCTCGGACTTGATGTTGAATTTGCGGTAGGCGTTCTTCATGAGGCCGGTGGGGCCGGCCACCACCATGGCGCCGACCATGTTGGTGCCGGAGATATGCGAGTTGTCGTAGACCTCGATCCGCTGCGGTGCGGCCGCGAGCCCGAACACCTCCGCAGTACCTTCCAGGAGCTGGCGCTGGGCGGTGTTCTCCGCCATGCGGCGCAGAAGCGCTTCGCGCGCGTTGACGGCGGCGTGGTCCACCAGGTTGCGGCGGTTGCCCCGCTGCGGCACGGCGATGGTGACGCCGCGCCCCGCGCGTAAAGACAGGGCTTCGACCAGCAGGCCCTGGTTGGCGGGCGCGGCGTTGAGCAGAATCTCCTTCGGCGCCGGGAAGCTCTCGTAGAACTGGGCGAGGAAGGCCTCCAGCACCGCGTCCTCGGTTTCGTCGGCGGCGTGGGTCGGGAAATAGGCGCGGTTGCCGAAGTTCTGGCCGCCGCGAAAGAAGAACACCTGCACGCAGGTCTGGCCGCCGGCCTGGTGCAGCGCCACCACGTCGGCCTCGCCGATGCCCTGGACGTTGATGTCCTGGTGGGCTTGCACCGCCGTCATGGCCCGGATGCGGTCGCGGAACGAAGCGGCGGCTTCGTATTGAAGCGCGCCGCTGGCCGCGTCCATGCGCCGGGCGAGTTCGTCCTGCACCGCGCGGCTGTCGCCGGTCAGGAACTCGCGGGCCTCGCGCACCAGTTCGGCGTATTCATCCGCGCCGACTCTGCCGACGCAGGGCGCGCAGCAGCGCTTGATCTGATGGAGCAGACAAGGGCGGGT
Source organism: Rhodospirillaceae bacterium (assembly GCA_041905795.1). Classification (GTDB taxonomy): domain Bacteria; phylum Pseudomonadota; class Alphaproteobacteria; order Rhodospirillales; family Rhodospirillaceae; genus SHVO01. Next base: position 47,640 of record JAYRKL010000008.1, read on the forward strand.
CCGCGCCGAGAACACCGCGTCGGTGCAGCTGCGCAACAGAAAGACTTTCTGCAAGGTGGTGAGGGTGGCGTTGACCGCCATCGCCGAGGCGAACGGCCCGAAATACTCGTTGCCCTTGGCGCGCGCGCCGCGGTGCTTGACGATCCTGGGGTAGTCATGACCGCCGACGATCATGATGTAGGGGAACGATTTGTCGTCGCGGAAGAGGATGTTGTAGCGGGGCTTGAGCTGCTTGATCAGGTTGCTTTCCAGCAGCAGCGCCTCGGCCTCGGTGTGGGTGATCACCACCTCGCAGGCCGCGGTATTGAAGACCATGCGCTGCAGCCGGATCGGCAGGCGGTCGACCCTGGTATAGGAGGTGACCCGCTTCTTCAGGTTCTTGGCTTTGCCGACATAGAGCACGTCGCCTTTGGCATCGGTCATGCGATAGACGCCGGGCCGGCCGGGCAGGGTCTTGATGAATTCGCTCAGGACATGAATACCGTTGCGCCTGGCCTCGGGCGGCGCCGGCGCGGCCTCGCAGTCGCCCCCGGAGGGGCCATCCTCGGGGGGGTGGCCTTGTTCAAGCGCGGCGATCGGCGGCATGGCTCTTATGTGAGGGGTTCAGCCGCGAGGGTCAATCGATTGGCCGGAGAGTGAAAAGCCGGCCCAGGTCCGGCGGTGCGGGAAGGGGGCAGGCAGGATATCCACCAAACCTGTGGATAAGTCTGTTGAAAAGACCCGGTAAGGCGGCCACCTATGGCCGTGGTCCGGGCTTTTGCTCCCTCTGCCTAAAAAACGGACAGAAAATATAACTAATTGATATAATTATATTTTTATACAGCCGGCTTTACAGCTCCGCGACTCTTGCGTGACCGTGCTCACCCGAAAGCCATCGCCGCGGGGCATGAGATTCGGTGTGAACAACTTTGCTTGACAGGGGGGGCCGGCTCTCCCTACGCCGCGAGTCGATGGCGGAATCCCTGGGAGTCCCGTGCCGGGCCGCGCGCCGCGGGCTGCCGTTAACCTTTGGGACGGGGCGCAATCCGGGAGAAGCGCTCGATCTCGACTCCCACACTGCTGGCGTCGGTGAACACGTCCAGCTTCTCCACCCGTACGCGGGCGGAGCGGCATGAAGGGTCCTGCAGGCAGACGGCGGCGATGCGCTCGGCCAGGGTCTCGGCGAGATTGACGTGCCCGTCGGCGGTGATGGCGCGGATCTTGGTGACGATGTCCTCGTAACAGACCACGTTCTCGAGCCGGTCGTTGTGGTTGGCGTCTTCGGTGACGCCCAGGTCCAGGTTGATGCGCACCCGCTGTTCCCGGCCCTTCTCATGCTGATGCACGCCAATGTTGCAGGACAGGACAAGGTCGCGCACGAACACATGGCGCAGGCCGGCGGCGGCGTCGGCGATCTTCAGCGGTTCAATGACAGGTTTGCTCATGAGGGCGCTCCGTCCTACATCCTGCTAGTCGCAAGGATCGGCGTTGCCGGGCACCTGACCCCACCCCAGGTGCTGGCCGCCGTCCAGGGCGATCATTTGGCCCGTCATGGCCGGGGCCGCAAGGATGAAACGCACCGCCGCGGCGATTTCCGAAGGAGTCGTCGGCCGCTCCAGGGGCAGCGTGCGCGCCACCGCGTCGAATTGGGCCTGGGTCTGGCGCGGACTGGGCAGGGTCGGCCCCGGACCGATGCCGTTGACCCGGATGCGCGGGGCCAGCGCCAGGGCCGCGGTCTGGGTGAAGGTCCAGAGACCGGCCTTGCTGAGGGTATAGCTGGCGAAGTGGGGCGTGAGGTGCCACACCCGCTCGTCCAGGATGTTGATGATGGCGCCGCGCGCGGGCGCGGCCACTTGCGCCGCGAACGCCTGGGACAGGAAAAACGGCGCGCGCAGGTTGATCGCCATGTGACGATCCCAGCTTTCCACGGTGGCGGTGGCGAGGTCGTCGCGCTCGAACACCGAGGCGTTGTTGATCAGGCAGCCAACCGGGCCCAACGCCGCGGCCGCCTTGGCCATGACCGCGGCGGGCGCAGCAGGGTCGGCGAAGTCGGCCGGGATGGCGACGGCGCGGTCCGGTCCCACTTGTGCCACCAATTGGTCGGCCTCCGTGTCGGACCCGGAATAGTGGATGGCGACCTTCCAGCCGTCGGCGGCGAGTCCTTCGGCCAGCGCGCGCCCGATGCGCCGCGCCGCGCCGGTGATGAGGGCGGTCTTATGGGTGACATCGGTGGCGGGGCGGGATGTCATGGGGCTCGCGTGAAAAAAGGGGCGTGAAAGCGGGGCGTGTGACTACGCCTAGGTAACGCCGGGTGCCGGGACACACAAGACCTCGCGGGAATCTCGATACCGCGGGCCATTGACGCTTGCCGTGGGTCGGCAAAAGCGGGAATAACCCGAGGACCATGGATAACGATTCTTCGCGCCGTCCCGCGCCGCCCCGGCCTCCGGAACCGTCCCTGTTTTCAAGGGGCGGCTTCGCAAGGCGGGGACGCCTGCCGTCCTGGGCGTTGGGCGGGATCCTCAGCCTGATCGTGCTGGCCGCCTGGGCGATTTTCCTGCAATTCGCGCCTGCTCCGGAAAGCATGACGCCGGATAGCCTGCCGCCTGCGCCGGAAGCAGCCGTGCCGCCCGCGCCGGAAACCCAGGCGGCGGCGCCAGGCCACGATCTGCGCCTCCTGGTGTGGCGCAACGTTGTCCCCGCCGAGATCATCGCCGGCTTCGAGGCCGAGAGCGGCCTCAAGGTCGCCGTCACTCCCATCGACACCATCGACCAAGTGGGGGCGATGGCGGACGGCAATGCCCTGGCGTCGGACGTGATGGTGCTGTCGGGCGCGGGCGTGAAACGTCTGCTGGCGGCGGACCTGCTGGCGCCTTTGCCGCCGCTGGCGGCGGCGCCTGCGCTCGATCCCGCGATCATCGCCCGGACCGGCGTCTACGATCCCGGCAACGGCCACGCGGCGGTGGTGCAGTGGGGAACCATGGGGCTCGCGTTCGACGCCGTCAAAGCCGGCGAGGCGCTGGGCGCCGCGGACATCGACAGTTGGCGCACGCTGTTCGATCCCGACGCCATGGCCAAGCTCGCGTCCTGCGGCGTGCAGGTGGTCGACTCACCCGCCGCCGCGTTCCCGGTGGCGCTCACGCATCTTGGCCGGCCGGCGGAGTCCGCCAGTGCCGAGGACACCGAAGCCGCCTCGCGCGCCTGGGAAGCGGTGCGCGGGTCGATCGGGAAATTCGCCACGGCGGGCATCGTCGACGCGCTGGCCGAGGGCAAGGTGTGTTTCGCGCTGGCGGCGTCCGGTGACGCCTATCAGGCGCGCCGCAAGGTGCGGGCCGCCGGCGCCGGTCCCGACATCCGCCCCGATATCCGCTATGTTGTGCCGAAGGAAGGCACCATCGTCTGGTACGCCCTGGTGGCCGTGCCGAAGGCCTCCGCCAATACCGCGGGCGCCGCGAAGTTCGCCGACTACCTGTTGCGTCCGGATGTGGCGGCGCGCCTCTCCAACGCGCAAGGCCTCGCCAATGCCATACCGTCGTCGACCAGCGCCGTGAAGGCCGACCTCAAGGACGACGCGATGCTGATGCCGCCGCCGGCGGCCTTCGCCGCGTTCACGCCGGAGATGGAACCCACCGCCGCGACCGCGGCGCTGCGCAAGCAGTTCTGGCAGCTGATCAGTACGCCGCCAGCTCCGGCGCCTGCGACGCCATAGCGTCGCAGGCTTGATTCAAGAATGCCGGCCTTCCGCCGGCGGGGCGGCACGCCCTAACGGTCGGCGTCGGCGAGATCGATATATTTCTGGAGAAGGGCGTCCACATCGGGCGGCGGCTGCGACCAGGCCGAGCGCGGCAGGATCGACGCGCGGTCCCGTTCCAGCAGCCGCGCCGTGTGCGGCAAGGCGAGGCTGGTGAGCGTGATCCCCGCCCTGGCCAGGTCGAGCGCCGGCACCAGGCGTACGTCGTGCGAAGGGAACAGTTCGGCGAGGATGGCGCGGGCGCGTTCGTCGCCGGCCTCGCCATAAGCCGGCGCCAGCACGGCGCCGTTGATCGCAAGAAATCCGGTGTAGGAGGCGGGGGCGGCGGTCTCGGCCGCGGGCGCCGGCAGGGTGACGATCTTGAGCTGCTTGCCCTGGGCGTCGCGCGCACGCCTCAGGTCTTGCGCGACGGCCGCCAGTACCGGCGCGTAAGGATGGTCTTCCGGCGCTTCGCTCACCAGCACCGCGCCGGGCGCGGCAAAAGCGGCCAGCGCGCGGGCGTCGGTCGCCAGGCTGTCGCGCGGATGGCAGTGTTCCAGCCAGATCACGCGCGAAACGCCCAACCATTGTTGCAGAATGGCGAAGGCTTCCAGGCGCGGCAGGCCGGGATTGCGCGCCGGATCGAACACCGCGGGCGCCAGCGCGAGCAGGGTATCGAGGCCGTCGCCGATAAAGGCGCTGCCTTCCAGGGTGAGCGGCGCGCGGAAGCGGCGCACTTCGGTGAAGCCAAGAAGCGCATGGGCGAAGCCTTCATCGGCCGGAACCGTGCCGCGGCGTCCGCCCCAGCCGTTGAACCGCCAGTCCACCGCCGCGGCACCGCCCTTGCCGTCCACCAGGAAGGTCGGGCCGATGTCGCGCAGGCGGACGGACGTGTGATCGAGGATCTCGACCGCGGCCACGTCGCCGAGCGCGGCGCGCGCGTCGTGTTCCTGGCCGGGCGCGGCGATCACCGAAACCGGCGCCGCGTCGGCGAGGACGCGCGCCACCGGCACGAAAGCCGCGCGCGCGGCCGGATCGCGCGGCCAGGACAACCAGAGCCGGCTCAGGCGCGCGGTGTCGGCGGGAAGATAGAAGCCGTCCTGATGCGGCGCGCTGATGCCCGGTTTGGAATTCATATGCAAGGATACGATTTATGATTCCGGCGTGCCATAACCGCCACCGCCGGGCGTGAGGATCGTCACCACATCGCCGGCGGCGAGCCGGACTTCGTCGGTCGGTCCCAGGATCTCGGTGCGTCCGTTCCGGCGCTGGACGCGGGTTTCGCCGGGCGCGGCGTCGCCGCCGCCCTTGAGCCCGAAGGGTTTGCTCAGGCGGCGCCCCGACAGGATCGCGGCGGTCATCGGCGCATTGAACCGGATGCGGCGTTCGGCGCCGTCGCCGCCGCGATGCCGGCCCTGGCCGCCGGAGCCGGTCCGCACGGCAAAACGCTCCACGGTCACCGGGAAACGGTTCTCGAGAACCTCAGGATCGGTGAGGCGCGAATTGGTCATATGGGTCTGCACCGCGCTGGCGCCGTCGAAACCGTCACCCGCACCCGCGCCGCCGGCGATGGTCTCGTAGTACTGGTGGGAGTTATCGCCGAAGGTGAAGTTGTTCATGGTGCCCTGACTCGCCGCCAGCACGCCCAGCGCACCATACAGCGCGTCGCAGATGATCTGCGAGGTCTCGACGTTGCCGGCGACGACGGCTGCCGGCGCCTGGGGCCGCAACATGGAGCCCGCGGGAATTTTGAGCGTGATCGGGCGCAAGACCCCTTCATTCATGGGGATCTCGTCGGCGATCAAGGTGCGGAACACATAGAGCACCGCGGCGCGGCAGACCGCGGCCGGGGCGTTGAAATTGGTGGGCCGCTGGGCCGATGTGCCGGCGAAATCCACCACGGCGGATCGTGTTGCGCGGTCGATGGTGATCTTCACGGTGATATGCCCGCCGTCATCCATGGGCGCGGTGAAGGCGCCGTCCGCCAGGCCGCCGATCAGGCGGCGCACGGCTTCCTCGGCGTGATCCATGACGTGGGCCGCATAAGCCTCCAGCGCCGGCCCGTGCTCCGCCGCCGCGCGCGCCAGTTCCGCGGCGCCTTTGGCGTTGGCGGCGACCTGTGCGCGCAAGTCGGCGAGATTGGTGTCGGGCGCACGGGCGGGCATGGGGCCGGCGGTCAGGACCGCCCGGATCGCCTCGTCCTGGAACACGCCGCCGCGCACCAGGACGAGGGTGTCGAGCAGGATACCTTCCTCGGCCAAGGTGCGGCTGGCGGGCGGCATGGAGCCGGGCGTGGCGCCGCCGATGTCGGCGTGATGACCGCGCGAGGCCACGAAGAAGCGCGGCGTATCGTGCTCGAGGAATACCGGCGTCACGATCGTGATATCGGGCAGGTGGGTGCCGCCGGCGTAGGGATTGTTGAGCACGAAGCTGTCGCCCGGCCGCCAGGTGGCGCGGTGGCGCTCGATCACCACCCGGACGCTCTCGCCCATGGACCCGAGGTGCACCGGCATATGCGGCGCGTTGGCGAGCAGTTGCCCCTCGGCGTCGAACAGGGCGCAGGAGAAATCGAGCCGTTCCTTGATGTTCACCGACTGGGCGGTGTTCTGCAGCGCGGCGCCCATCTGTTCGGCGATGGACATGAACAGGTTGTTGAATAGCTCGATGCGCATGGGATCGGCGCCGGTTTCAGCGGCTTGTGCCATGGCGCGTTTGCCCGTCCGTGTCAGGACCAATCCGTCTTCCGTATCCACATGCGCGGTCCAGCCGGCGTCGACCACGGTGGTGGCCAGGCGTTCGGCAATCACCGCCGGTCCGGCGATGTCCTGTCCCGGCGCCAGATCGTCGCGGATGAACAAGGGCGCTTGCGCTGGGCCGGCGGCGGCGGTGAGGGTGATGATCGCCGCGGGCGCCGCGGGCGCCGCGGGCGTGGTGGAGGCGGACGATTGCGGGACCGCTGCGGCTTCGCTTGGCCCAACAGCCTCCACTTCGGCCATGTCGCACACCAGGCCGCGGTCCATCGCAAAGCCGAACTGCGCCCGGTGGGCGGCGACGAAGTCGTCGACCATGCCGGGTCCGAACCGCACCATGAGCGTGGCGTCGGTGCCGGCGTATTTGAGATGCACGCGCCGGATCACGCTGTCGGCGGGCACGCCTTGGGATTCCACGGCGGCGCGCGCCTCGCGCTCCAACGCGGCGAAAACCTCACCCACTGCGCTATCGCCCACTGGGCGCTCGACGGTGCGGGTCCTGACGGCGCGGATGCGCGCGAGACCGATGCCGTAGGCCGAGAGCACCCCAGCGAGGGGGTGGATGTAGATGCGGTCCATGCCCAGGGCGTCGGCCACTGCGCAGGCATGCTGGCCGCCGGCGCCGCCGAAACAGGCGAGGGTGTAGCCTGCGACATCGTGGCCGCGTTCGATGGAAATCTTCCGGATCGCGCGCGCCATGTTATCGACCGCCAGCGCGGTGAAGCCCAGCGCCAGGTCCTCGAGCGTGGAGGGGCGTCCTTGCGCCGCCGTGACTTCGGCGGCGAGGGCCGAGAACCGCGCGCGGACGGTTTCGGCATCCAGGGCTTGTGTGCCGTCGCCGAAAACCTTGGGGAAGAACGCCGGCTGGATGCGGCCCAGGAGCAGGTTGGCGTCGGTGATGGTGAGCGGTCCGCCCTTGCCGTAGCAGGCCGGGCCGGGCATGGCGCCGGCCGAGGCGGGGCCGGCGCGGAAGCGGAGGCCGTCGAAGGCGAGGATCGACCCGCCGCCGGCCGCGACGGTGTGAACGCGCATCATCGGTGTGCGCAGGCGCACGCCCGCGACCGTGGTCTCGAAGGACCGCTCGTAATTACGGTCCGCCACCAGGCAGACATCGGTGGAGGTGCCGCCCATGTCGAAGCCGATGACGCGGTCGAAGCCGGCGGCGGCGGCGGTTTCGGCCGCGCCCACCACGCCGCCGGCGGGGCCCGACAGGACCGCATCCTTGCCGCTGAACGCCTGGGCGGTGGCAAGACCGCCGTTGGACTGCATGAACAGAAGCCGTGCGGGACACGCCTGCGCCAGCCGCGCGGTATAGGCCCCCAGCGCCGGCGAGAGATAGGCGTCGGCCACCGTGGTGTCGCCGCGCGCCACCAGTTTTATCAGCGGGCTGACGGTATGGGACACGGACACCTGCGCGAAGCCGACCTCGCGGGCGATGGCGGCCACCCGTGCTTCATGCGCGCCGTAGCGGTATCCATGCATCAAGACGACGCCGACCGCGGTGAAGCCTTCGGCCAGCCTGGCGGTGAGCGCCGCGCGCACATGATCCTCGTCGAGGGACCGTTCCACGGTTCCGTCGGCGGCCACGCGCTCCTTCACCTCGATCACCGCGCCGGTGAGCATGTCGGGCAGCCGGATGGCGAGATCGAACAGGCGCGGGCGGTGCTGGGTGCCGATCCGCAAGGCGTCCGCGAAGCCTTCGGTGATCGCCAGCACCGTCGGCGCGCCGCTGCGGGTCAGGAGGGTGTTGGTGGCGATGGTGGTGCCGATCTTCACCACCGCGATCCTGTCGGCCGGCAAGGGCGCGTCTTGCGCGAGGCCTTCGTGCTCGGCCAGGACGTCGCGGATGCCGGCCAGCGCCGCGTCCGGGTAGGCGCGGCTTTCCGACAGGAGCTTGCGGGTGACGATGCTGCCTTTGGGCGAACGTGCGACGATGTCGGTGAAGGTGCCGCCGCGGTCGATCCAGAATTGCCAGGGCATGAGTTCTCTTGGCGGCGCGTTGATGCTATCGCTTGGCAACCATAACAGAAAACCGCGAGCCGCCATGAACCCGAACACCCATGCGCTGGGCGCCACCGCCGCGGTGGTGGCACTGATGCTGTTCGCCGCCTACCGGCGCATCCGCCGCGCCATCGGCCGCCAGCCGTTCCAGCCCAGGCGCATGAAAATCCGCATGGCGATCCTGGCGCTGGTCGGTATCGCTTTCGTGGTGGTGCCGCGCGGCGACGCGCTGGTGCTCCTGGGCGGCGCCGCCGGCGCGGCCGCCGGCGTGGCGCTGGCGGTCTATGCCCTCAGGCATACCCAGTTCGAGTTCAGCGAATCCGGGACCTTCTATACCGGCCATCCCTATATCGGCCTCGGCATCGCGCTCCTGTTCGTGGGCCGCCTGATCTACCGCTTCGTGCTCATGAGCCTGTCGCCGGCTTTGCAGGCGGCCGGCCCGCGCGGCGCTTCGCCGTTCGCCGGCATGGTCGGCAATCCCGTCACCACGGGCGTGTTCTTCGTGGCGGCGGGCTACTACCTCGCCTATTACGCCGGCCTCCTGCGGCGCGGTGCGTCCGGTCCGCCGGCGCAATGAAAAAGCCCGGCGCGTCGCCGCGCCGGGCTTTGGGCCGTCACCGCACGGCGGCTTAGAGCATTTTCCGATGAAGTGGATGCCGGTTCATCGCAGAAAATGCGACCAAACCAAAGAATTAGAGCATGATCGCGATTCAATATGACTCGATCATGCTCTAATCGCAGGTCTTGTAGTTGGACGACATGCAGGTGCGGGCCAGGGCGCGCGCCTTGGTGATCTGGTCGGGCTGCATGGCCTTGGTCAGGCGGTCACGCTCGGCGGTGGCCGCGTCGGCGACCTTGCCCGACGAGGTGGAGGCGGCGACGTTGAACAGCATATGCGCCTTGATGACGTCCTTGGGCACGCCGTCGCCGCGCTCGTACATGCCGCCGTAGCCGACGAAAGCCTGTGAATAGCCCTTGGCCATCGCCTGTTTGTACCACTTGGCGGCTTCCTGCGGATTGCGGGCGACGCCGGTGCCGGTGGCGTAGAAGTCGGCGATGTTGGTTTGGGCCTCGGCTTCGCCGTTCTGGGCGGCTTTCAGGTACCACTTGGAGGCTTCCTTCGGGTCCTTGTCGATGCCGCCCTGGCCGGCGGCGTAGACGTTGCCGAGGTTCAGCTGCGCTTCCGCGAAATTCTGGTCGGCGGATTTTTTCCACCAGGTCACGGCTTCCTGCATGTCCTGCTTGAGGCCGGAGCCCGACGCATAGAGATAGCCGAGGTTGAACTGCGCCTTGGCGTTGCCCTGTTCGGCCAGCGGGCGCCACATCTTCTCGGCGGTCTTGAAATCGTTCTTCGCGAAAGCCTTGGCGCCGTCAACGAAGGCGTCGGCGAAAGCCCCGGACGGAGCGACGGCCGGCATCAGCGCGGCGAGGATCAGGGCGGAGCGGAGCGTTCTCTGAAACAACATGAACATTTCCTCTGACGGTTCTGGACACACACTACCTGCCGCTTTCGGTCCTCCGCTCCCTGAAAACGGCGCCGGATCATAGGGGCGTCCGGCGGCGATTGCGAGAGCGAGGCGCGGCGTTATCGACGGCGCTGATGACACTCTGCGCGGGGCTTATGGCGGTGTTGGGGCGGTGTTCGACACGATTTCGCCCGAGAGTCTGTTACACGGCCTTCCGCCGGCACCAATAAGGGAGTCCCCGATCCTCGCGCCGCAACCGGCGCGCCGCGGCGACGCGGTTTTGACAGGAAAATGACGCGATTTCTTCCGCTAGACGCGCGGCTGGCCGCGGCGCGTCTTGGTGTCTTTAAGCGGTTTCTCCCGCAGCTCCTTGCGGATCACCAGCTTCAGGCCCGACCAGACGTCATCCACGGCGCAGACTTTGATGTCGACCAGGCCGGTGGGCAGCGCCACCTTGCGGATCGTGTCCTCGGTCACGCTGGTCGCGACGCCCGAACTTTTCTTCGGCCAGGACACCCAGACAAAACCATCGGGCGCCAGCACGCCGCGAACAGTGCGGATAGCGGCTTCCAGTTCGGCGACGGTGCGGACGAAGACATGGGCCGCGTCCAGCGGCGCCGCCGGCGTCTTCAGGATCTTCAGCGCCAGGCCGCCGCTTTCGATGGTGGCCCGCACATCCTTGGGCATGGCCTGCCACCACACCCGCTGACCGTCCTTGAGCGAGAGTTTCTGGGCGAGGGGCTTGGCTGAATATCCGGCCATGAGGCTTTCCCGGCTAAAGCGGCAAGGGCGGGGCAAGTTATAACCCCTTGTAACGTCATCGCCCCAAGGTAGCTATTGCGAACTATTCGCAATAGCAGTACTTGTGCGGGATGATGATCACGTCTTTTCGCCTGACGGCGCACCCCGTGCTGTTTGCCGCGGCCCTCGCGGCGCTGTGTCTCCTCACGCCGCCGGCGCAGGCGGCCGACGACCCCGCCGCCCAGCCTGCGACCGTGCAAACCGTGCGGCAGACCTGGAAGCTGCTCGATTATCTCGCAGTGGATTACGGCGGCGCCGTCGCCAACGGCCAGGTGGTCGATGAAGGCGAATTCGCCGAGATGAACGAGTTCGCGGAGACCGCGCGCGTCAGTGTCACCGGACTGCCGGCGAAGCCGGAACAGGCGGGGCTGGTGAAGCTGGCCGGGGACCTCAAAGTCGCCATCGCCGCGCACCAGCCCATCGCCGATGTGGCCCGCATCGCCCACGCCCTCGCCGACGGACTGCTGGCGACCTATCCGGTGCCCATGGCGCCTGCGTCGGCGCCCGATGTGGCGCGGGGTGCCGCGGTCTATGCCGAGAATTGCGCGTCCTGCCACGGCGTCACCGGCATGGGTGACGGTTCGGCCGGCAAGGACCTGGATCCGCCGCCGATCGCCTTCACCGACCACGCGCGCGCCGCCGAGCGCAGCGTGCACTCGCTCTATGAAGTGGTGAGCCAGGGTGTCACCGACACGCCCATGGTCAGCTTCCAGGATATCCTCTCCGAAGAAGACCGCTGGGCGGTGGCGTTCCACGCCGGCGGCTATGCCTATACCGATGCCCAGAGGGCCGCGGGCGAGACGCTGTGGAAGGATGACGCCTCGCTGCATGCGCGCATCCCCAATCTCGAAGCCCTGACCCGCGCCACCGAAGCGGCGCTGGCGGCTGAGATCGGCGCCGACAAGGCGGCGGCGGTGCTCGCGTATCTTCGCGCTCATCCCGACGTCATGACCGCCAGCACCGGCGGCGGCCTGTCGCTGACGCGCAGCCAATTGGCGGAGAGCCTGAAGGCCTATCAGGCGGGCGATTCCGCGCGCGCCGGGTCGCTGGCGCTGTCGGCCTATCTCGACGGCTTCGAGCCGGTCGAGGCGGTGCTGCGGTCGCGCGACTCCGCGCTGCTCGCGCAGATGGAAACCGCCATGGCCGAGTTGCGCACGCGCATTTCGGCGCGCGCCGACGCGGCCCAGGTGGCGGCGCAGGTCGATGTGCTCCGCGGACTGCTCGACAAGGTCGACGCGGCGCTGGCGCCCGGGGCCGACGACGGCACCGCCACTTTCCTCGGCGCCTTCACCATCCTCTTGCGCGAAGGGGTCGAGGCCCTGCTGGTGGTGGTGGCGATGCTCAGTTTCCTCACCAAGGTCGAACGCCGCGATGTGCTGCCCTATGTGCACGCCGGCTGGGTCCTGGCGCTGGTCGCCGGCGCCGCCACCTGGGCGGTGGCGGCCTACGCCATCGACATCAAGGGATCCCAGCGCGAACTGACCGAGGGCATTTCCTCGGCTTTTGCCGCCGTGGTGCTGCTGGCGGTGGGCGTGTGGATGCACGGCAAGAGCGTGGCCGGGCGCTGGCAGGCCTATATCAAGGAAAAGCTCGCGACCGCGCTGAACCGGGGCTCGGCGTGGTTCCTGTTCGCGCTGGCCTTCATCACGGTCTACCGCGAAGTGTTCGAAACCATCCTGTTCTACATCGCCCTGTGGACCCGCGGCGACGGCGGCGCCATCGTCGGCGGGCTCGCGGCCGGGATCGTGGTGCTCGCGGTCATCGCCTTCGTGCTGATGCGCACCAGCCGGCGCTTGCCCATCGGCCAGTTCTTCGCCTGGAGTTCGCTGCTGATCGCCGTGCTGGCGGTGGTGCTGGCGGGCAAGGGTGTCGCGGCGCTGCAGGAAGCCGGCGTGCTGCCGGCCATGGCCATCGACGGCCCGCGGCTCGAGGTTCTGGGGATTTACCCTTCGTCTCTGACGCTCGCGGCGCAAGCTGCGGCGATCGCGCTCGCGCTGGCCGGCTATTGGTGGAACACCCGGGATACGCGCACGGCCGCCGCCTAAAGCTGTTTCTTGGCCTTCAACGCGGTCTCCAACGCCGTCGCCACGGTTTCCAGCACCTGGATGCGGGCATGATGCTTGTCGTCGCCGGGAATCACATGCCACGGCACGGCTGAGCAGCGGGCGATCATCTCGTCGGCGGCCTTCAGGTAGTCGCCGTACTGTTTGTGGGCATGCCAGTCGTTCCCGGACAGCTTCCAGCGCTTATAGGACGTGTGCTCGCGTTCCTCGAGCCTGCGCTCCTGTTCCTTCCTGGTGACGTGCATCCAGAACTTCAGCAGCACCACGCCTGAGTCCGCCAGTTCCCGTTCGAAGGCGTTGATCTCGCCGTAAGCCCGCTTCCACTCCGGTTTGCGCGCGAACTTGTCCACCCGCTCCACCAGCACGCGGCCATACCAGGTGCGGTCGAAGATCGTCACCCGGCCGGCGCCGGGCAGATGGCGCCAGAAGCGCCACAGGTAGTGATGCGCGGCTTCCTCCTCGGTCGGGGCGGCGATGGGCACCACGTGGAAGTTGAAGGCGTTGAGGCTATAGGTCAGGCGGCGGATGGCGCCGCCCTTGCCGGCGGCGTCCCAGCCCTCGAAGGCGGCGACGCAGGGAATCCCGGCGGCGTGGGCGGCCTTCTGGGCCATGTAGACCCGATGCTGCAGGCGCGGAAAGGCGCGGCAATAGGCGGTGTCGGAGAGGCGCGGCATGCGGAGCCCGGCGAGCGTGCGCTGGGGTTTCTGACGCGGCAGTTCGGGCGGCACGGCGCCGGGGATATCGCCCTTCTTCCCGCCATCCTTCTTCCCATGGGCCTTCCACGCCGCCACATGCGTCTCCAGCGCATCTTTCAGGAGATTGAGCACGCTGGCGCGTCGGAAATTGTCGTCGGCGCCTTCGATGACGTGCCAGGGCGCCGCGTCCGTGTGCGTGGCTTCAAGCGCGGTCGCGGCGGCCTTGATATAGGCCTTGTACGGCGGTTGCGGCGGCAGGGCGGCGTCGCTGGTGCGGAAGCCGAACAGGCGGTCGACCTTATGGGCGCCGGTGGCCGCGGCGTGGGTCTTCTCATCCACATGCAGCCAGAATTTCAGCAGCAGGGCGCCACTGTCGGTGAGCGTGCGCTCGAAGCTTTTGATGCGGGCGATCTCGGCAGCGAAGGCCCCGGCGCCTTTGGGCCGGGCGCCGGCCGCGATCGCCGCGCCGTGCCAGGCGCCGAGGAACAGGCCGATGGTGCCGTTGGCGGGCAAGGCCTTCCAGTAACGCCACAAGGGGGGATGGCCGCGTTCCTCCGGCAGGGGGCCGTCGTAGGCGTGGCTTTCGATCCAGCGCGGGTCCATCCAGGTGTTGAGCAGGTTCAGGGTGTCGATCACGCCGGCGCCGCGCACCCCCGCCAGCACGATCACCACCGGGAATTTGGCCAGGGCGCGCGCCTGCTGCTGGGCCGCGATCAGGTCGAGGCGGAGTCGGTCCTTGAGCGCGCGGAACCGGTCGTCGGACATCGCCGCGCCGATCTCGGCGGCCTTGAACATGTGGTGGTTTTTCACGGGATATGCCCAAAACCAAAGAGCAGCGGTCTGTATGCGGCCCCAGCATAGCGGTTTCGCCCTGCACGCGCTTGGAATCCCGGGCGCTTTATTGTATTTCCGGCCCCGTATTTTCACCCCCGCGCGCTCCGTCCCCGGGGCCGCCGCCCGGCCTGACCAGCATGTCCGGACGCCAGCAGGAAAGAGAAGGTGCACATGGCCATCCGCGTTGCCCTCAATGGTTTCGGCCGCATCGGCCGCAATGTGTTCCGCGCCGCCATGGAAGCGAAACGCGCCGACGTGGAGTTCGTGGCGATCAACGACCTCGGCCCGGCCAAGTCCAACGCGCACCTCCTGCAGTTTGATTCGGTCCATGGCCGCCTCAACGCCGACATCAAGGTCTCCGGCGACGAAATGTCGGTCGACGGCCGCAAGGTGAAGGTGCTGAAGGAAAAGGACCCGTCCAAGCTGCCGTGGAAGGACCTGGGCGTCGATATCGTCGCCGAGTGCACCGGCATCTTCACCGACAAGGACAAGGCGCAGGTCCACCTCGCCGCCGGCGCCAAGCGCGTGCTGGTCTCGGCCCCGTCCGCCGGCGCCGACCTGACCGTGGTCTACGGCGTCAACCACGACAAGCTGACCAAGGACCACCTGGTCGTCAGCAACGCTTCCTGCACCACCAACTGCCTCGCGCCGGTGGCCTATGTGCTCCATACGTTATTCGGCATCCAGCAGGGCTACATGACCACGATCCACGCCTACACCGGCGACCAGCCGACCGTGGACACCCTGCACAAGGACCTGCGCCGCGCCCGCGCCGCCGCGCTGTCCATGATCCCGACCTCCACCGGCGCCGCCAAGGCGGTCGGTGAAGTGCTGCCGGAATTGAAGGGCAAGCTGGACGGCACCTCGATCCGCGTGCCGACCCCCAACGTGTCGGTGGTCGACCTGAAGTGCGTGCTGGGCAAGGCGGTGACCGAGGCCGACATCAACAAGGCCATGCAGGATGCGTCGGAAGGCAAGTCGTTCAACGGCTCGCTCAAGAACGTGCTCGGCTACAACACGCTGCCGCTGGTCTCCATCGACTTCAACCACAACCCGGCGTCCAGCACCTTTGACTCCACCCAGACCAAGGTGATGCCCGGCAACTTCGTGCGCGTGCTCGCCTGGTATGACAACGAGTGGGGTTTCTCGAACCGCATGCTCGACACCATGGCCTATATGGCCAAGGTCATCTGAGCCGCATGCCCGCCTTCAAGAGCCTCGCCCAGGCCGACGTCGCCGGAAAACGCGTTCTCCTACGCGCCGACCTCAACGTGCCCATGAAGGACGGGCAGGTCACCGACGCCACCCGCATCGAACGCCTGATCCCCTCGATCAAGGCGCTCACCGCCAAGAATGCGAAAGTGGTGGTGCTGTCGCACTTCGACCGTCCCAAGGGCAAGCGCGTGCCGTCCATGTCGCTTGCTCCGTTAGCTCCGGTGTTGGGCAAGCTGCTCGGCCAGGACGTGGCCTTCGCCGATGACTGCATTGGTGATGCCGCGAAGAAGGTGGTCGATGCCCTGAAGCCCGGCCAAGTGGCCCTCTTGGAAAATTTGCGCTATCACGCCGGCGAGGAAGCCAACGATCCGGCGTTCATCAAGGACCTGGCGGCGCTGGGCGATGCTTACGTCAACGACGCGTTCTCGGCGGCGCACCGCGCCCACGCTTCCACCGAAGGCCTCGCCCATGTGCTGCCGGCTTACGCCGGGTTGCAGATGCAGGCCGAGTTGGAAGCCCTGACCGCGGCGCTGGAACAGCCCAAGAAGCCGGTCATGGCCATCGTCGGCGGCGCCAAGATCTCCACCAAGCTCGACGTGCTCAACCATCTCACCGGCAAGGTCGACATGCTGGTGATCGGCGGTGGCATGGCCAACACCTTCCTGAACGCCCAAGGCATCGATGTCGGCAAATCGCTGTGTGAGCGCGACCTCGCCGAGACCGCGCGGGAGATCCTCAAGAACGCCAAGGCCAAGGGCTGCGAAATCCTGCTGCCCACCGACGCGGTGGTGGCGGACGCCTTCAAGGCCGGCGCCGAGTCTGCCGTGTGCGACATCAAGGCGGTGCCGGCCGACCGCATGATCCTCGACATCGGCCCCGCCAGCGTCAAGGCGCTGGAAGCCAAGCTCGCCACGTGCAAAACGTTGTTGTGGAACGGCCCGCTCGGCGCCTTCGAGATCCAGCCGTTCGACAAAGCCACCATGGCCATCGCCCACAAGGCGGCGGAACTGACCAAGGCCGGCAAACTCATTGCGGTGGCGGGTGGCGGCGACACGGTGGCGGCGCTCAATGCCGCCGGTGTCGCGCAACAGCTCACCTATGTCTCCACCGCCGGCGGCGCCTTCCTCGAATGGATGGAAGGCAAGGAACTGCCGGGCGTGAAGGCGCTGGGTTAAACTAGGCCGATCGCCAGCACTGCGGCGAACGCCAGCAGCACAAGACCCGCACCCCGGTTGATCCATATGAGGATCACCGGGGTTATTTTTGTCCGCGCCGCGCCGATGGCGCCGCTGAGGACGATCCACCACCCCAGCGAGCCGGTGAAGGTGCCGGCCACCAGCGCGCCCGCCCGCGTCGTGTCGCCGCCGGTCGCAAGGCCCAAGCCTGCGAAGATCGCGGCGAACGAAACGATGGTGGCGGGGTTGGTGAGAGTCAAAAAGAACGTCTGCGCGAACAGCCCGGCGTGCGCGCCGCGCGGCGTTGCGGCCGCTGTTGCCGGCGGCTGCATCATGGTCCGCACGCCCAGCCACACCAATGCGGCAATACCGACGATCTGCAACGGCAACGCCGCGGCGGCAACGGCGGCGGATATGGCCGTCAGGCCAAACGCGGCTACCGCGGCATAGCTTGCATCCGCCGCCGCAGTGCCCAGGCCGCCGGCGATGCCGGCCACTGGGCCATGCTCCAGCGTGCGGCGGATGCACAGAAGGCCGATGGGCCCCACGGGCGCGGCGATGGAGAAGCCCAACACCGCGCCCTGGCCCAAATCGGTTGCGAAGGTCATGAGGCCTTCACAAGATGCTCCGCGATCTGCACGGCGTTGAGGGCGGCGCCCTTGAGCAATTGATCGCCGGCGGCGAACAGCGCGACGGTGCGGCCCGACGGGTCCGACACATCCTGGCGGATGCGGCCCACCAGGATTTCGTCCTTGCCCGAGGCATCCTTGGGCATGGGGAATACGTTGTTGGCGCGGTCGTCCACCAGTTTCACGCCGGGCGCCTTGGCGATGAGCGCGCGCACTTCGTGTTCGGTGATGGGGCGCTCGCATTCGAACGAGATCGCCACCGCATGGGCGCGCAACACCGGCACGCGGATGCAGGTGGCGGAAATGCGCAGGTCCGGATCGCCGAAGATCTTGCGCGCCTCGCGCATCACCTTGGTTTCCTCGTCGTTATAGCCGGTGACGGGGTCGACCGCGGTGTTATGACTGAACAGGTTGAAGGCGTAGGGATGCGGCAGCACCTTGGGCTCATAGGGTTGGCCGGCCAGATGCGCCCGCGTTGATTCGGCCAACTCTTCCATGGCCGCCGCGCCGGCGCCGGACGCCGCCTGGTAGGTGGCAAGCTGCACGCGGGTGATGCGGTTCTGCTGGTGGATCGGCCACAGCGGCGTCATGGCGATGATCGCCGCGCAATTGGGGTTGGCGATGATGCCTTTATGGGCACCGATTTCACGCGCGTTCACTTCCGGCACCACCAGCGGCACATCCGCGTTCATGCGGAAGGCGGAGGAGTTGTCCACCACCACGGCGCCGGCCTTCACGGCGATGGGCGCGTACGTCTTCGAGGTCTCGCCGCCCGCCGAGAACAGGGCGATGTCGACGCCTTCAAAGCTGTCCTCGGTCAGGGCTTCGACGGTGAGGGATTCACCCCGGAACGGCAGGGTCTTGCCGGCCGAGCGGTAGGACGCGAGCAGCTTGAGCTTGCCGACCGGGAAATTGCGTTGAGCGAGGCAGTGGAGGAATTCCACGCCGACGGCGCCGGTGGCGCCAACGATAGCGAGAGTGCGGGGCTGGTGGTTCATAGCGCTTAACTCCTGGGTTTAAGGAGAGATGGCGCCTGAAATGACAAAGGCCCCATCCGATCCGAGGGGCCTTTCGAGGGTTTGTCTGCTGACTGCGTCTGACTTACGCGCACGACCTCGAACGCCCACCGGTGGTAGTGGTCGTTTTGGTATTGGTCGTGGTTTTTTTGGTCAGGTGCATCATTGCGGGCGGGAAAATACGTCCGGCTGGGGCGTGTTGTAAAGGGGGCCGGTTATTCCAACCCGCGGCCCATCTGCAGGAACTTGTCGCGCCGCCGCGCGCGGAGCTGGCCAGGATCGATGCGCACCAGCTGGTTCATGTGCATTTCCAAGGTGTCGCGCACGGCGGCGAAGGCCGCTTCCGGGGCGCGGTGGGCGCCGCCCAGGGGTTCCGGGATGATGCCGTCGATGACGCCGAGGCGTTCCAGATCCTGTGCCGTGATCTTGAGGGCCTCGGCGGCGGTCTTGGACTGCTCGCCGTCGCGCCACAGGATCGAGGCGCAGCCTTCCGGCGAGATCACCGAATAGATCGAGTGCTCAAGCATGAGCACGACATTGCCGGTGGCCAGCGCGATCGCGCCGCCGGAGCCGCCTTCACCGATGATCACCGAAATCAGAGGCACGCGCAGCGCCAGGCAGCAGTCGATACTGCGGGCGATGGCTTCCGCCTGTCCGCGTTCTTCCGCATCCAGGCCGGGATACGCGCCGGCGGTGTCCACCAGGGTGATGACCGGGATGCCGAACTTGTCGGCAAGCTCCATCAATCGGCGGGCCTTGCGATAGCCTTCGGGGCGGGCCATGCCAAAATTGTGCTTGAGACGGGTTTCGGTATCGCGGCCTTTCTCCAGGCCGATCACCATGACCGAACGGCCCTGGAAACGCCCCAAGCCGCCGATCACCGCCGAGTCCTCGCCGAAGGCGCGGTCGCCGGCGAGCGGCATGAAGTCCTCGATCAGGGCGCGGATGTAGTCGAGGGCGTGCGGACGGTCCGGGTGGCGCGCCACCTGGGTTTTCTGCCACGGGCTGAGCTTGGCGTAAGCCGAGCGCAGGTCCTTGTCGACCCGCGCCTGCAGGCGGCTCACTTCCTCGGCGATATTGATGCCGTCGCTGTCGGACAGATGCCGCAGTTCGGCAATCTTTCCTTCCAGCTCGGCGATCGGCTTCTCGAAGTCCAGAAAGTGCATGACAGGTTTATTTTATCACCGTCCGCGAAAGGGCGGCATCAATGCAGACCGCCGGTTAAAAAGTCAACCACCGGGCGCAATCCGTACACAACATCCAGCGAAAGGATAGCGGTCGCTATACCACGGGTTGTGGGCGCTCATGCAGGCCGGCGGCGATGACCTCGAAATCCGGCTCATCCTCCGGCGTGATCAGGCCATAGCGCATGGCGAAGTCCATGATCACCAGCCCGACATTGAACTTGAAACTGTCGGTCTCCCGGACCCACGCCAGGGCTTGGCGTACCGGCAGCAGGTCGAAGCGCGTGATTTCTTCCGAGGGCTGGGGAATGAAATCCGTGGGCACCTCCAGGTCGTAGCAGAACAGGGTGTCCATTCTCAGACCCTCGGGCGCGTCGAAGGCGTAAGAGAGCGCGCCGGCGGCGGCGGCGCGCCGCGCCAGGGCTTCGGGCATGTTGGCTTCCTCGCCGCATTCCTTCACCAGGTTGTCCATCAGCGAAAGGCCCGCGGGTTGGCCGCCCGCCACCATGTTGTCGCGCTTGCCGGGCTCCACGCGCAGGTCCATGGCCCGGGTCCCGATCCAGAGGAAGACCTCATCGCCACGCCGGACATAGCCGTTGAGATGCACCCCGTAAGCGCGCGCGCCGATGGCCGGCACCAAGGCGCGGTCGATGGTGAAGTCCGCCGGCGCGGACCAGCGGTCCTTGACGCCGTAGATCTCGTCGCGGGGCGCGGCGAACAGGTCTCGCGGCAGGCGGGGAATCAGGGCCGCCACCGCGGCGCTGCGGGCCGCGGGCGTGTCCAGGCCGGGGATGAAGGTGACGCCCTTCTGGTGGGACAGAGGCCGGCGGGCGAGCGGCGCGAACACCGTGGAGAAGCCGAGCAGGACTTCGGCGCGGGCGGGCGTGACCCAGCCTACCTGGCGGCCGTCGACGGCGAACGGGATGTAGCGTGCCAGATCGCGGCGATTGCAGCGGCGGACTTTATCGAGAAGGCTCATGACGGCTCCGGTTGGGCAGCCGTGAGTGTATCAGCAGCGCGCGAAATGCTTTAGACTTGCGGCAGCGCATTCCCGGGGGCTTCTTGAACCGCGACAGCCTGAGCCGCATTCCATTCGTGATCGCCGTGGCACTGACCATGCTGTGGGTGGCGGTGATGGCGCTGTATCTGCGTGGCGCCGGGGCATCGGTCCTTTCCGGCTTGGCGCCGGCGGAATTGGCTGTGCTGCTGGCCGCAGCCGGCGGGCCGCCGGCGGCGTTGTGGCTGTTCGTCGCGGTCATGGAACAACGCCGGGCGGTGACGCAGCTCCTCGTCCAGAATCGCCAGGCTTTGCAGCAGTCGGAAACCCAGGCGCGGGCGCTGCTCACCTTGCAGGGCGAGATGACCCGGGCGCGCAGCGCGGAATCGCGCGATCTGGCGTTGCGCGACCTGGCGGCCAACGCCGCCGTGCTGGCGGAGCGCCTGGGCGTGATCAACCGCGAGAACTCACCCGCCGCCTGGGCCCGGTTCGGCGCCGGCGACGTGACCGTATTCGTGCAGTCCTTCCTGACGTTCGCCGTCTCCCACCCCGACATGGCGGAGCGCATGGCCGACGCGGTCAACCGCGACGCGGTGGCGCGCGCGGCGCTGGCCGGCTTCGTGCGGCGTTACCAGCGCCTGACCGATACGCTCGAGGACAAGATGACCCTGGAGATCATCGAGGAAAGCGCCTTGGGCCGCGCCTTCCGCCTGTTCCGGGCCGCCGATGACGCCGCGCTGGCGCGCATGTCTCCCGCCCGCGAAGCCGAACCTGTCGCCTGATGGCGTCGCTCACGGAGCGCCTCAAAGGGCTGTTCGGCGCCAAGCCCGCGCCCAAAAAGGCGAAACCCGCCGCGAAAACCTATGTGGTCGGCAAGACCAACCGGGCCGAGGTGATGGCGGAAGCCATGGCGGTCTACCGCCGTGAGAAAGGCCGGATGCAGGACGGCCTCGACAAGGCCCTGGCCGACATGCGCCAGGAAGCGCCCAAGCTGCTCCACGACCCGGAGGCGCTCGCCCGGCTGCTCACCCTGCACAAGGCCCACGTGGGCATGCGCAGGATGATGGCCAGCGACCATGAGCGATTCCTGGTGCTTTCGGGCATGCGCGAGCTGTTGGGTGATCCGAAGGCCGCCAAGCCGGCCCGGAAACCCCGAACAAATCCCTGAAATCGTTATATATTCCGGAGGTTGCGCGCGGGGTTTTGGCCTTGACCGTCCGGGTTTGACCTTGTAAAACCGCCGCCTTCGGAGAGGCGGGGCTGATTCCCGCCCCGCTTTGTACAAGGAATTTTGCCATGGCCCGCCGTTGTGCAGCCACCGGCCGCGGCGTTCAGTCCGGCAATAACGTCAGCCACGCCAACAACAAGACCCGCCGCCGGTTCCTGCCGAACCTGCATCAGGTGACGTTGGTGTCGGACCTGCTCAAGAGCCGCGTGCGCCTGCGTCTGTCCACCAGCGGCCTGCGCACCGTGGAAAAGCGCGGCGGCATCGACGCCTTCCTGCTGTCCACGCCGGACGCCAAGCTCGAGCCGGAAACGCTGAAGCTGAAGCGCCGCGTGAAAAAGGCCCAGGCCAACGCCGCTTAAGTCGAGCGACACGTCTTTTGAAAAAGCCCGCCGTGATGGCGGGCTTTTTTATTTGGCGCAAGTTTATTTGGCACAGGTCACATAACGATCGGCGCCGCGCCGCCGCCGCTCCAGTCGTCATCTTCCTCGAACAGGTCGGTGAGCTGCGCCATGACCGCGCCGCCCAACTCGTCGGCGTCCATGAGCGTCACCGCGCGGCGATAATAGCGCGTCACGTCATGGCCGATGCCGATGGCGAGCAGCTGCACGTCGGACTTGTCCTCGATGTAGCGGATGACTTCGCGCAGGTGCTGTTCGAGGTAATTGCCGGGATTCACCGAGAGCGTCGAATCGTCCACCGGCGCGCCGTCGGAGATCACCATCAGGATGCGCCGCTGTTCGCCGCGGGCAGCCAACCGATTGTGCGCCCAGGCCAGCGCTTCGCCGTCGATGTTCTCCTTGAGGATGCCCTCGCGCAGCATCAGGCCGAGGTTGCGGCGCGCCCGGCGCCACGGGGTGTCGGCGGCCTTGTAGACGATGTGGCGCAGGTCGTTGAGGCGGCCGGGGTTGGCGGGCTTGCCGCTCTCCGTCCACAGGCGGCGCGACTGGCCGCCCTTCCACTGGCTGGTGGTGAAGCCCAGGATCTCCACCTTCACGCCGCAGCGCTCCAAGGTGCGCGCCAGCAAATCCGCGGTCATGGCGGCGATGGTGATGGGCCGGCCGCGCATGGAGCCGGAGTTGTCGATCAGCAAGGTGACGACAGTGTCGCGGAACTTGGTTTCCTTCTCGCGCTTGAACGACAGCGAGTGGGTGGGATTGGCGACGATGCGGGCGAGGCGGCTCGCGTCCAGCAGGCCTTCCTCCAGGTCGAATTCCCAGCTGCGCATCTGCTGCGCCATGAGGCGGCGCTGCAGGCGGTTGGCGAGGCGGGAGACAACGCCTTGCAGATGCGCGAGCTGCCGGTCGAGCTGCAGCCGCAGGCGGGCCAGTTCCTCGGCGTCGCACAGGTCGGCGGCATCCTCCTCCTGGTCGTAGCGGGTGGTGAAGACCTTGTAGCGTTCCTGCTCGCGGCCCTTGTTATGGCCCATGCGCGGCGCCGACTGCTTGCCGTCGGCGTCATCCTCGGCGTCGGCGCCCATGACCGGTTGGCCCTGGACGTCGCCTTCCTCCGCCGCTTCGGCCTCGGCCTCGCGGGACTGGGACGGCTGCTCGCCTTCGCCCTGGCTCTGGTCGCCTTCGTCGCTGTCGGAGCTGTCGTCCTTGTCCTGGTCGGGATCGGCGTCGCCGCCGGCGGGGTCGTCGCCTTCTTCCTCCTCGTCCTGCTCCATGTCCTGGGCGTTGTCTTTTTCCAGCTCCAGGGTGTCGATCAGGCGGCGCAGGATGTCGGCGCTCTTGCGCTGGTCGTGGATATTGGCGGAGAGGTCGGCGAGATCGCGGTCGAGCCTGGCGCCGAAATGTTCCTTGAGCAGCTCGCGGATATGGCCGCCGGACGCACCCAGGGAAAGCGTACCGCAGCGGTCATGCACCAGCACGCGCAGGGCGTCGCTCATGTCCACCTGGGAGAACGAGCGCGCCGCCTGGTAGCCTTCCAGGGTCAGGCGCTGCTCCAGGGCCTGGCCGAGGTTGTGGTTGACGCCCCGATATTGGCGGGCGCCCAGCACCTCGACCCGCGCCTGTTCCATGGCGTTATAGGCCGCGACCGCGTCCTTGTTCACCGGCATGCGCCTGGCATGGACCGCGTCGCTGTGGTGCGCCAGCCGCAGGGCCAACGCATCGGCGGCGCCGCGCAGCCGGGTGACGTTCTCCGGCGTCAGTTTATGCGGCGGCATCGGCAGGCGCATGTCGTTCTGGCCGCCGGGCGCCGGCTTCTGGTTGGCGGCCAGCGGCGTGTAGACCACCGCCAGCTCGCGCCGGCCGGAAATGGCCTTCACCGCCGCCGTGGTGGCGGCCTTGAACTGTTCGGCCTTGGAAAGACCGCGTTCGGCGGGGCCGGGAGAGGGCGGTTTGGCGGCCATGGCGCGGCGTTTGCCTACGCCACGGCTTCCACGGCCGAGCCGGCGATGTCCTCGCCGAAGCAGCGCTGATAATACTCGGCGATGATCGGGCGCTCGGTCTCGTCGCACTTGTTGAGGAAGGTGACGCGGAACGAATAGCCCAGATCCTTGAAGATCAGGTTGTTATCGGCCCAGCTGATCACCGTGCGCGGCGACATGACGGTGGAGATGTCGCCGGCGATGAAGCCGGCGCGCGTCAGGTCGGCGACGTCGACCATGCTGGAGATGATCTTCTTGCCCTCGGGCGTGTTGTAGCCCTTGACCTTGGCCAGCACGATGTTGGTCTCGGCGTCGTGCTTCAGGTAGTTCAGGGTGGCGACGATGTTCCAGCGGTCCATCTGGCCCTGGTTGATCTGCTGGGTGCCGTGATAGAGGCCGGTGGTGTCGCCCAGTCCGATCGTGTTGGTGGTCGCGAACAGGCGGAACGCCGGGTGCGGCCGGATGATCTTGTTCTGGTCGAGCAGGGTGAGCTTGCCGTCCACTTCCAGCACGCGCTGGATCACGAACATCACGTCGGGGCGGCCGGCGTCGTATTCGTCGAACACCAATGCGACAGGATGCTGCAGCGCCCACGGCAGCAGGCCTTCGCGGAACTCGGTCACCTGCTGGCCGTCGCGCAGTACGATCGCATCCTTGCCGATCAGGTCGATGCGGCTGATGTGGCTGTCGAGGTTGATGCGCAGGCACGGCCAGTTGAGGCGCGCCGCCACCTGCTCGATATGGGTCGATTTGCCGGTGCCGTGATAGCCCTGCACCATGACGCGGCGGTTATGGGAGAAGCCGGCCAGGATCGCGAGGGTGGTGTCGTGGTCGAAGCGGTAGGCCGGGTCGAGGTCCGGCACGTGCTCGCCGCGTTCGGAGAACGCCGCCACGGTCATGTCGCTGTCGAGACCGAAGGTCTCGCGCACCGATATTTGCTTGTCGGGGATGGAAGGGTGAGCGGGTGTTTCCGTCCGCTTGCTCATGTCGGTGCGTACCTTGAAGGAAGCCATTCGGAAGCGGGTTTATGACACGCCGGAGCCTTGGCCCGCAATTAGGCTTAAAATCAGCGATTTCAAGATGTTTCAGGCAGCCCCAAGGGGCTTTCAGGCCTGGGGTGCCGGCCGCAGTTCGGTGCGCAGCAGCTGATAGGCCTGGTTGATGACCTTCATGCGGGTTTCGGCCTCAGCCGAGCCGCCGTTGGCGTCGGGGTGATACTTTTTCACCAGTTCCTTATAGCGTTGCTTCAGGCCCTCCAGCGTCACCGGCATGGTGAGGCTCAAGACCTTGAGAGCGCTCTGCCGGGCGGCGTGGACCTGCGAGGCCTCGCCCTGTTTCCCCTCCTTGGCGGAAGCGGCTTCGCCGTCGGGATCGAAGGCGGTGCCGGCGGCAAATCCGAACGGGTCATGCACCTTGTAGCGCCGCCGTCCGCCGCCGAGGGAGCCCATCTTCCAGGTTGGACGCTCCCAGGTGGCGGCGCTGCGGATCTCGGTTTCGAGATCGGCCGGGGTCGCGCCCTTATGATAGTCCCAGGACGCGTTGTAGGCGCGCACATGCTCCAGGCACAGCGCGACATAGGAGCGCAAATCCCGGTCCTTGGGCGCGCGGTATTCGCCGGCGGCGTCGCAGCCTTCCCAGGCGCAGGCGCAGGGCGCGGCCTTCCAGGATTTCTCCCGGGGGCTTTTTTCCGACGCGAAAGACTCGGCTTTGAAGGGCATGACGCCTAAATATGGGGAGGTTGGTCCCGCGCGGCAATCTTGTATCTTGGCGCCGGATATGTATTTCGGGAACTTAAGGCGATGGGAATTTACACCGAGCGCATCAGATCGAAGTTGACGGCGGGGCTTGCTCCTTTGCGCCTTGAGATCGCCGATGATTCGGGGCGCCATCACGGCCACGCCGGCGCCGCGCCGGACGGCATGGGCGAAACCCATTTCAACGTCGCGGTCGAGTCCGCGGCCTTCGCCGGCAAGTCGCGGGTGGAGCGCCAGCGCCTGGTGCATGGCTTGCTGGCCGACGAATTGCGCGAGCGTGTGCACGCGCTGTCGTTGAAGCTGACCGCGCCCGGCGAAGCCTAAAACAAAAAGCCGCGGTCATCCTTGCCCCGAAGGGGCGAGGATCCAGAGGTGTTTGTTTTCAAGTTTAAAACAAAAACCGAAAACCCCTGGATTCTCGGCCCTTCGGGCCAAGAATGACAAAAGCAAAAGAGACTACTCGGCTCCGGTATAGAACTTCGGGAACTCGCGTTTGACCACCGGGCTGTCGGTCGCCCAGGCGTGGCAGGTGTTGAGCAGCGCCGGCTTCACCGTGACGCCCTTGGTTTCCAGCGCTTCCTGGCGGCGTTTGCGGCCCAGGGTCTGGTAAGTGACGGTGGCGGCGTGACCGATGAGGTCGACGATATGCACGCAGCCTTGGATGCCGCCCACCAGCTCCCGCACGGATTTGGTGAAACCTTTGATCAGCCGTAAGCCAATCAGCTTGCGGAAGTTAGGCGTGATCGTGCCGCAGACCTTGAATGGAGCGTGATCGGTGACCGCGACGACATCCGTGAGCGTAAGCCCCGCGTCGACCGTGATCCGAATCGACATGCCGTGAACGATGTCGCCGGGCCCCACAGGAATGGCCGACAACGGCGTGCCCAGAGGCTTCATGTCCTCGACCGAGCTGTCGACGTCGAAGGCGCCATCGGCGCGTTCGTAGCCGCGGCAGACGATGGTGCGCCGGTGAAGAAATTTGCGCGCGGGCGGCGCGGGCAGCGGCATTACACGCCCTCCGCTTTAGGAAACTCGGTCATCGCCAGCACGCCGTCCTCGCGCCAGGCATGACAGGCGTTGATGAAATGCGGCTGCATCTTCGCGGCTTGAGCGCCGCGGTACAGCGGTTCGTCGAGGGTCTGATAGGCGACCGTCGCCATCGGTCCAAGCAAATCGACCAGATGCACACAGCCCTTGATGCCGCCCATCTTCTCGCGGACCGCGCGGTTGAAGCCTTTGCCCAAGCTCACGCCGACCAACTGCTTGAAGGCGGGCGTGATGGCCGGGCACAGAGCGAAGGGCGTGTAGTCCTGGACGGCCACGATGTCCTGGATGACCAGGCCGCGGTCGATGGTCATGCGCAGGCCCATGCCGTGCACCGGCACGCCGGCCGGAATGCCGTTCCGGTCCCGGTTGGGGACATCGTAGGTTTTGATGTCGGTCAGCCAGCCGTCGATATCCACGAGCCCGTCGTCGCGCTCATACCCCTCGCAGACGATCGTGCGAGTGTGCAGTAAGGTTCTGTCGGACGTGGGCTCGGGCAGCGGCATAAAAACCCTCTCCCGCCGATTTAATCACCGGCGGGAGAGGATGATACCGCACATTATTGCAAGGGGCTTAGGCCGAAGCGCCGTAGCTCTCGCCGTAGATGAAGGCGTTGCGGTGGGCCAGATCCTGCTCCAACTCGGTGTTGTAGACCGCATAGAGGTCGCGCACCGACACCATGCCCACCACTCTTTTACCGTCAACCACCGGCAAGTGGCGGTAGTTGTGCAGCTTCATCATGCGGATGGCGTCGGCGGCGGTGTCGTCCGGGGCGAGGGTGTCCGGATTCGCCGTCATGATGTCGCGGGCGGTGGAGATGTCCGGGTTGAGTCCGGCGGCGATGACTCTCGCCGTCATGTCGCGCTCGGTGATGATGCCGGCAAGGCGGTCAAAGTCCATCACCAGCACCGCGGCGACCTTGCGTTCGCGCATCAGGCGCGCAGCGGTGCGCACCGTCTCTTCGGGCCGTATGGTGCAAAGGGTCTGACCGCTGATGACGTCGGGAACAATCTTCCTGATCATGGCGCACTCCCTTCCTGAGCCGATGGCACGTCGCCAGCGGCGAATTCGGGTCGTCCCCGACGGAAGGGCGGGCAAACCGGAGCGTTTTCCGCCGAAATGGAAACCGGTTCGGCGTAGAAAACGCGACCAAACAAAAAGTTCGCCCGGCCTCGAGCGGGGTCTCTCGACCCCTCCACGGACCAAAGTGTCTGCCGGAAGGATTGGGCGGTCAAGCCGCCGCGGGCGGCGCGGCGGCGGCTTCTCCGGCCTTGGGCGCGGGTTTCACCCGGATCAGGGTCAGCTGGTTGCGGGTGCGCCGCGCCACCTCGAAGCGGAAGCCGTGGAACAGAAACCGTTGGCCGGCCTCGGGAATCGTCCGCGCTTCATACAGGATCAGCCCCGCCAGGGTTGTGGCCTGGTCGTCGGGCAGTCCCCAGTCGAATTCGCGGTTGAGGTCCCTGAGGGTCACCGAACCGTCGATGAGATAGGAGCCATCGGTCTGCGGGCGCACGCCCGCCACCGGCACATCGTGTTCGTCGCGGATGTCGCCGACGATTTCTTCCAGGATGTCTTCGAGGGTCACGGCGCCGAGCAGGGCACCGTATTCGTCGACCACCAGGGCGAAGTGCTCCCGCTTCGCACGGAAAGCGTTGAGCTGGTCAAGCAGGGTGGTGGCGTCGGGCACGAACCAGGGCTTGGTGGCCAGCGCCACCACGTCCACCTTCTCGGCGCGGGCGGATTCCAGCGCGCGCAGCAGCGCCTTGGCGTGGATCACGCCGACGATGTTGTCGGGCTGTTCGCGCCACAGCGGGATGCGCGAATAGGCCGCGCCGGCGACCTCCTCGATGATCTCGGCGATCGGCAGGTCGGCGTCGATGGTGAGCAGCTTCTTACGGTGCACCATGACCTCGCCCACCGTCACGCCGGCGAGGTCGAGCACGCTGCGCAACATGGCGCGTTCGTGCTTGACCTCCTGGATGATCTCCTTGTCGGACATCTGCATCTCGATGGTGCCGCGCAGTTCGGCCAGGGTCTGCTCGGCGGTGCGCACGATTTCGGTGGAGATCCTGAACATGCGCAAGGTGCCGTGGACCACCGCGTGCAGCACCACGTTCACGGGGCGCACCAGCGCCACCAGGGCCGACATGACGCCGGCGACCTTGAGCGCGGTGGTGGTGGTATGGAGCAGCGCGAAGGTCTTGGGCAGGATCTCGCCGTAGATCAGCACCAGCACCGTCATGATGCCGGTGGCGTAGGCGATGCCGCGTTCGCCGAACTCCTCGATCATGACGCTGGTGGCCAGCGCGGAGGCCAGGATGTTGATGAGGGTGTTGCCGAGCAGCACGGTCGAGATCAGCCGCTCGCGCCGCGCCAGCAGGCGGTTCACGGTGGCGGCGCGTTTATCGCCTTCCTGCTCCAGCTGATACATCAGCGACTTGGACGTGGCCGTGAGTGCGGTTTCGGCCGCGGCGAAAAACGCGGTCACGGCGATCAGCACGACGATGACGACGGCGGTCACGATCATGCGGCCAGGCTCGCACGCAGGGTTTCTTCCAGCGCCGCCGCGGGGACGTCGCGGCTGACGAAGGCCCGGCCGATGCCGCGCGCCAGGATGAAGGTGACGGCGCCGTCCTTGACCTTCTTGTCCTGGCCCATATGCGCGATCAGTTTGGCCGGTGTCAGGACGGAACCTCGGGGCGGCGCCGTAGGTAATCCCGTCGCCGCGAAATGCGCGCGCACCCGGGCGAGATCGGCCGCCGGCGCGAGCCCCAGGCGCACGGAAAGATCGAAAGCCTGCACCATGCCGATGGCGACGGCTTCGCCGTGCAAAAGGGCGCCGGAATACCCGAACTCCGCTTCCAGCGCGTGACCGAAGGTGTGGCCCAGGTTGAGCAGCATGCGTTCACCCTGCTCGCGTTCGTCGGCGGCGACGATCCGCGCCTTGGCCTGGCAGGCGGTGACGATGCAGTGCTTCAGGGCGTCATGGCTGTCCGGTCCGCCGTTCAGCGCCGTGGCGCCGTTGGCTTCAAGCCAGGACCAGAACGCGGCGTCGCCGAGCAGGCCGTATTTCACCACTTCGGCGTAGCCCGCCAGCAATTGGCGGCGCGGCAAGGTGGAGAGCGTGTCGGTGTCGGCCAGGACCAGGCGCGGCTGGTGGAAGGCGCCGACGAGATTCTTCCCGGCCGTGGTGTTGATTCCGGTCTTGCCGCCGACCGCGCTATCGACCTGGGCCAGCAGCGTGGTCGGAACCTGGATGAAGTCGACGCCGCGCAAGAGGACGGACGCCGCGAACCCCGCGAGATCCCCGATGACGCCGCCGCCCAGGGCGACGATCATGGTGGAGCGCTCGCACTTCGCGGCGAGCATGGCGTCCAACACCTGCGCCAGGTGGGGGAAGTCCTTGGAGGCCTCGCCAGCCGGAACAACGACATGATCGCTGCGGATGCCGGCGGCCTTCAAGCGTTCGGTGAGCGGCGTCAGGTAAAGCGGCGCCACATTGCTGTCGGTGACGATGAAGACACGCTTCTGCGCGAGCACCGGCGTGAACAGCTCAGCCGCGCGCGCCAGGAGGCCGCGCCCCACTTCGATGCTGTAGCTGCGGTTGCCGAGCGCTACGGCGACAGAAGAAGAGAGAGTGGAAGAGGTGGACGCGGTCATGCCTGGGCGCCGCGAAATTCGTCGATGGCGGCCAGCACGCGAGTGCAGGTCAGGTTGGGATTGTCGAGGCCAGTGTCGATGGTGATGTTGGCTTGGGCATAGACCGGGTAGCGCAGATCCATGAGCCGCGTCAGCGTCGCGCGGGCGTCGCCACTATTGAGCAAGGGGCGGTGAGTGCGGCCCTTGGTGCGGGCGATCAGGGTGTCCAGGTCGGCGCGCAGCCAGATGGAGATGGCGTCACGCAAGATCAGCGCGCGCGTGCCTTCGTCCATGAAGGCGCCGCCGCCGGTGGCGAGGATGGCAGGCTTATCGGCCAAAAGGCGCGCCATGACCCGGCGTTCGCCGTCGCGGAAGGCGGCTTCCCCGTACCGGGCAAAGATCTCGGACACCGTGCAGCCGGCGGCCTTTTCGATTTCGGTGTCGGCGTCGATGAAGGCGAGGCCGGTGCGGGCGGCCAGTCTCCGGCCGATACAGCTCTTGCCGGCGCCCATGAGGCCGACCAAGACAACGGTGCGGTCGGGCGCGCGATCAAGGGGCGGGGCGGAGTGGGCGTGGGGCTGCGGTTCGGCGGCAGTCATGGCCCGTTTCTAGAGCATGATCGCGTGAGTTTGAATTGCGATCATGCTCTAGGTTCTTGATTTGGTCGCATTATTTGCAGCGAACCGGTGCCCACTTCGCTGAATAATGCTTGGTATGCAAAGCCCGCCAATGAAAACGCCCGGATTACAAATGCCTGCGTGCGCCGACCCGGAAATCCCATGCAAACCCTTGATGCAATGGACAATCCCGCCTCGGCTCGCGTAGTGTCGCGACACGCGCGCACCAGCCCTCAAACGGGTAAAATGCGCCCGCCGGGGTGTTTTTGAGAGTTGGGCGAAGATGCTGAAAATCGTGATTGTTCTCGTGCTGGCGGTTCTGGTGGGCGGCGCGGTGTTCCTGGCCACCTGGGACATGCCGCCGCCGACGGCCACGGTCGAGAAAGTCATTCCCAATGACCGCTTCAAATAGGGCGGCCCGCCGCCCGCGCTGGAGGCTCGGGCTGGCGGTCGCGGCATCGCTGACCACCCTGTCCATGGGCCTGTCCACCGGCCCGCGGGCCCAGAACGCGGAAGCGCCTCCGCCGGCCGGCGATAGCGTGAAGCCGGCGCAGGCCGGCAATACACCCGTTTCGATCCTGCCGGAGCCCGACGCCAATGCGCCGCGCGATGCGGCGCCGGACACCTCCATCGCCAGGGCCGAACTGGCCGCGCCCGGCATCGACCGCCTCGGTCTCGTCAGCACCGGCAAGGGCGGTTTCGCGCCGGACCTGTGGACCGGGACCGATCCCGGCTTCCTGAAACAGATCCTGGTTTCGTTTCCCGCCCGGGTGAATTCGCCCGCCGAACGCCGCCTGGCGCAGAACCTCCTGCTGTCGCCGGGCGCGCCGCCGGTTCCGGCGCCCGCCGACAATGCCGCCGACTCCCCGGAGTCCACGGTCCCGCCGGCCGCTCCGCCCTCCGGGGAAACCATCGATGCGGCGGCCCTGCTGCAGGCGCGCGTACAGAACCTGGTCGCCATGGGCGATTGGGCCGACACCGTCGCCCTGCTCGAGCTGGTGCCGGCGGATCAGATGACCGCCGCGCTGCGGCGGGTTCATGTCGACGCGGAGCTGGCGAGCGATCATCTCAACGCCGCCTGCGCCAAGGGCCAGATCGCCTTGCAGGCATCGCCCGACGTCTATTGGCAGGAACTCCAGGTGTTCTGCCAGATGGCGACCGAGCAGGGCGCCGCGGCGGCGCTGGGGCTCGATGTGTTGCGCGAACAGAAAGCCGACGATCCCGGCTTTTTCTGGGCCATCGACCTCTTGCAGGGCGGCCGCAAGCCGGCGCCGGCGGCGGTGACCGCTCTGACGCCGCTGCTCTACGCCATGATCAAGAAAGCCGGCGTCACGCTGCCGCCGGCGCTAGCGAAAATCGCCGAAGGCGGCCCCGCTGCGGCGGCGATGTCTCCGGCCGTCATGTCGATGGTGGCGCGTATTCCCACCGCCGACGAAGGCCTGCCGGGCGACAAACCCGTCACCGACCCCGCCCGCCGCGAGCGTCAGCGCAAGGCGGTCGAGGCCCGTATCGTGTTGGCCGAGCAGGCGGTGGCGGCGGGCAGCCTCGATCCCGAGGTCCTGCGCGACCTCTACAAAGGCATCGACCTGAAGCAGGACACCGACCTGCCGTTGCTGACCAAGGTGACGCCGGAGGATATCCGCGGCCGCGCGCTCTTGTTCCAGTCGGCGCTGCTCCAGACCGTGCCCACGGCGCGCGCCGAGGTGATCACCCGCGCCGTGGAACTCGCGCGCCTCGACGGCGGGGAAAAGGGACCCGATCTTTCAGTGGTGGGCCGCGCCTACGCCGGGATGCTGAACGAGATGGACGTGTCCGGCGAGATGGTGTGGTTCGCGGGCACGGCGGCGCGCGCGCTGCTGGCGGCCGGCGATACCGCGAAAGCCAAGGCGTGGCTCGACCTGGTGCACAGCATGTCGCGCAGCAGCCTGGAAGCCGGTGTGATCGCCGACAACCTCTGGCCGCTGGAACGCCTGCTGTCGCCGTCCGAGGGCGACATGCCGGCGGGCGCCATCCGGACTTGGGCGGCGTCGGTGCCGGAAGTGGTGCGCGACGCCCAGCGCCAGACGCTTTACACGCTGTTCGTGGCCGTGGGTGAATCCGTCAATCCGGGCGCTTTCGCGCAAGGCCTGACCGACGGCGCGGAAACCGAATCCTCCAATGTGCGTCCGGCGGTGTGGAACGGATTGACCGCGGCGGCGCGCGCGAAGCGCGTCGGCGAGACCGCCGCCTTGTCGCTGATCGCGCTGGGCGGCGACGGCCCCGCCAAGGCTGCGCCGGCCACCTTGCAGAAGGTGATCGAGAGCCTGATGGCGGTTGGCCGCGACGCCGATGCGCGGGCGCTGGCGGTGGAATCAGCGCTGATCCACGGGCTTTGAGCAAGCACGTCGAGACATTTCTTGAAATGATGGCGGCCGAACGCGGCGCCGCGAAGCGCACGCGCGAGGCCTATGCCCGCGACCTCGGCGACCTGGCGGGCTTCCTCGGCGGCGCGTCCATCGACACGGTTTCGCGCGACGGTCTGCGGCGTTATCTCGAGCACCTGCACACCGCCGACATGGCGCCGCGCACCGCGGCCCGCCGGCTCTCCTGCCTGCGGCAGTTCTACAAGTTCCTGTATGCCGAGGGGGTGCGCGGCGATGACCCCACCGCCACCCTGGAAAGCCCGCGATTGGGACGGCCGCTCCCCAAGTTCCTGAGCGAAGAGGAAACCCAAAGGCTGCTGGCGGCCGCCCACGGCCGCGACGGCGCCGAGGGTGCGCGCACCGCCGCGCTGGTGGAGGTGCTCTACGCCACCGGCCTCCGGGTGTCGGAGCTGGTGGCGCTGCCGCTGGCGGCGGTACGCGGCCCCCATATGAACGTCAGGGGCGTGATCATCGTGCGCGGCAAGGGCGACAAGGAGCGTATGGTGCCGGTGGGCGAAGCCGCGCGCGCGGCGGTGGAAGCCTATCTTCCGTTCCGCGCGCAGTTCATCCCCGCGAAGCTCACGTCCTCGCCCTGGTTGTTCCCATCTTCGGGCCGCGCCGGCCATCTCAGCCGCGCCGGGTTCGGCGCCCTGCTGAAAGAGGTGGCGGCGCGCGCCGGACTGCCGCTGAAACGGGTATCGCCGCACGTGCTGCGCCATTCCTTCGCCACCCATCTCCTTGCCAACGGCGCCGATCTGCGCAGCCTCCAGGAAATGCTCGGCCACGCCGACATCTCGACCACGCAGATCTATACCCACGTGCTGGACGAGCGCATGAAACGCCTGGTGGCCGATAATCATCCGCTGGCGAAGGTGAAACTCTAAAGACCGATCTGAGCGCGAACCTCGGCGGCGGTCTTGCCGCTCTCGCGCAAGGCCCTGAGGGTCGGCGCCCGGTCGCGTTTCGAGAATTTCCGGCCGTCGGCGTCCACCAGCAGCGTGTGGTGGTGATAGCCTGGGGTCGGCAGGCCGAGCAGCGCCTGCAGCAGCCGGTGCACGTGGGTGGCCGCGAACAGATCCTCGCCGCGGGTGACGAGGGTGACGCCTTGAACCGCGTCGTCGAGGGTGCAGGCGAGGTGATAGCTGGCCGGCGTATCTTTGCGCGCCAGCACCAGGTCGCCGAACTGGGCGGGCGTGGCGGTCTGGTTACCTCGGCCCGCGTCATGCCAGGCGAGTGGTCCGGCGGCAGTGCAGGCCAGGTCCATGGCCAGCCTGAGGGCATAGGGGGCGCCGGCGGCGATGCGGGCGGCGCGGTCGTCAGGGGAGAGCTTGCGGCATGTGCCGGGATAGAGTGGACCGTCCGGTCCCATGGCCTGCAGGTGGGGCGCGGCAGCGGCGGCGGCCACTTCGCGCTGGATGTCGGCGCGGGTGCAAAAACACGGGTAAAGCAGGCCCTGGCCGTGGAGGCGGTCCAGGGCCGCGCGGTACTCGGCGAAGTGCTCGGACTGGCGGCGCACCGGGGTTGGCCAGGATAGGTCCAGCCACTTCAGGTCCTCGAAGATGGCGGTTTCGAATTCCGGCCGGCAGCGGGCGGCGTCGATATCCTCGATCCGCAGCAGGAATCGCGCCCCGCTCTGCGCCGCGAACAAGGCCGCATAGGCGTGACCGATGTGCAGAAGACCGGTCGGGCTGGGGGCGAACCGGGTGACGCTGCCGGCGTGCGGGGGCATCTCGGGGATCAATCTGGTGGCGAGGAGGTATCATCAATACCACATTTTGTATTTCCTCCGGGACTTGCTAGAGTGCCGGCGGATGTAAGGGATCACCCGCGTTTCTGGCGGCCGTTCTTCCCCGCCCGGAATGCCAGCGTAAGTAGGGACATGTCGCCCGAAGCTTGCCCGGCCCTGGTCTTGAACGCGGACTTCCGTCCGCTGTCCTATTTTCCGCTGTCGGTGTGGCCGTGGCAGGAAACCATCAAGGCGGTTTTCCTAGGCAGGGTGCAGGTGGTGCAGGAATACGACCGCATCGTCCGTAGCCCACGTTGGGAGATGCGCCTGCCGAGCGTCATCTGCCTCAAGAAATATGCCCCGATGGAGCGCTCGCCGGCCTTCACCCGGTTCAACGTGTTCCTGCGCGATCATTTCTGCTGCCAGTATTGTGCCACGCCGCACCCGACCAATGACCTGACCTTCGATCACGTGATCCCGCGTTCGCGCGGCGGCCGCACCACCTGGCAGAACGTGGTCACCGCCTGTTCGGCCTGCAACCTGATGAAGGGATCGCATCTGCCCCATGAGGTCGGCATGTATCCGTCGTACAAACCGTACCGGCCGAGTTCGTTCCAGCTGCAGGAGATCGGGCGCGGTTTCCCGCCCAACTACCTGCACGAAAGCTGGCGCGACTATCTCTACTGGGATACCGAGCTGGATCCGGTTTAAGGGCCGCGCCGCCGGCGGGGCCGAGGTCAGATTTTCTTCGAAAGCCAGATGGCAAGGCGGGTGCCCGCGGAGATGGCCGCGGTCAGCGCCGCATAGGCCGGCGCGTTTTCCGCCCCGTGTTCCAGGCCGACGTCGCGATGATGCACCTCGTCATCGCGGAAACGCGTGATGGTGTCGCGCAGGTCCTGCTCGTCGTCGCCGAGCTGCGCCGCCTGTTCGGCGTAGTGGTCGGCGATCACGTTCTCCACCGCCACCGTGCAGGCCATGGCCGCGTCCTTGCCGAGCAGCGCGGTGGCGGCGCCGAGCGCGAAACCCGCGATATGCCAGACCGGCTCCAGCGCCGTGGGGCGCACCGCGCGATCGGCGATCAGACGGCTGAAGACCGCAAGGTGTTCTTCTTCCTGCGCCAGCATGGCCTTGAGGGCCGGCGCGGCGTCGGTCCTGCCCAGCACCGCGAGCTGGCCTTGGTAGATGCGCTTGGCGCCGTATTCACCGGCCTGGTTGACGCGCATGATCTCGGCCAGCAGCGTTTCCCGATCGGGATCGCCGGGCAGGCGGTCGGCGGCCGTGACCCGGGCCCGCTTGGTCACAGGATCGGTCGCATGATCAATCACATGCTCAGTCACGGCGCCACCAGTCCTTCTTGAACGCGGCGATCAGCGCAAACGCCGTGAGCAGGCTGGCCAGAATCAGGTTGTAGCCGGCCATGGAGATCGGGCCCCCGAACAGGTAGGTCGGCTGGTCGCAGCTCGGGCTGCCCGACTTCCCCAGCGCGGCGGCGAGATCGCCCAGGGACACACCGGCGCGGCCGCCGCCCGAACAGTAGGTCGGGCCCGGCCACCAGCGGAGTTCGACGCCGACGTGATAGAAGGCGAGGCCGGCATCGATCGCCAGCAGCCCGGCGAGGTGGGACAACACGACGCGCCGTTCACGCGACGGCACCGCCGGCATCAGCGACAGCGCGCCGAGCAGCCCGGTCATGGCATAGGGCACCCGCTGCCAGAAGCACACCGTGCAGGGCAGCAGTCCAAAACCATATTCGGCGGTGAAGGCGGCGGCCAGCGCGGCGACGGCGCCGAACGTCACCGCGGCGCTTGCCTGCCAGCCGCGATCTTGCGTCATGCCCATGGCGTCCTTTTATTCCCGTTCCGGCCGCACCATGGCCTTAAGCACCATAGCCCTAAAACACCGCAAAATGCACGCGCGGCGGTTTTCGGAACCGGCCATAATTTCCCCGTATTTCGCCGGAGAATGCAGGTGGATCGATGTCCGCCGCGACCAGAGCATTTTCCGATGAAGTGGATGCCGGTTCATCGCAGAAAATGCGACCAACCAAAAGAGATTAGAGCATGATCGCGATTCAATATGACTCGATCATGCTCTATAGACCTGTGACGGAACTTGTGACAAAACGTGCGGGTTGTGCTTGCGAGTGTGGCGGAACTGGTAGACGCGCTAGACTCAAAATCTTGTACCGGCAACGGTGTGTGGGTTCGATTCCCTCCACTCGCACCAACATCCCCCAGTATATTCAAAAGTATATTCAAAATCTGTCGTTGCTGCGGAAATGGGGACTTAAGCTCGCCCTCTAACCCTGCCCACGCCTTCCGGGAAGTCTCGATGAAGATGCTCAAGAGCCTTGCGATCCTCTCGCTCCTGGCCGGGGCGGCTCCGGCGCTTGCCGCCGAACCGCGCTGCAATGTGATGCAGTTCTACGACGCCAAGAACGCCCTGCTGCCCACACCCGCGCCGATCATCGGCATGATGGTGGGCGACCGGCCGGTCTACGAGGCGTCGGTGCCGGGGGCCTCCTCCATCCGC
Organism: Rhodospirillaceae bacterium; assembly: GCA_041905795.1. Classification (GTDB taxonomy): domain Bacteria; phylum Pseudomonadota; class Alphaproteobacteria; order Rhodospirillales; family Rhodospirillaceae; genus SHVO01. The sequence goes on from JAYRKL010000008.1 coordinate 85,488, forward strand.
CCCGGCGCCGAAGCGGCGTGTCCGCCCAAGCTGATCGACGGCGTGCGTTCGACCTTCGAGAGCGCCTGTATGAGCGAGCAGCGGCGCAAACAGGCCGCCACCGACCATCAGGTGGACGGCAAGGCGATCGCCAAGGGCTGTTCGGATATGATGAAGGCCCTGGGGTCCGCCCTCGCCGCGCCGAAGGAACCGGCGTCCAAGTAGCCGCTGTCCAAGGAGCCGCTGTCCAAGGAGCCGCCGGCCTGGCTCAGGACAATTCGCCGCGGCGGATGTCGCCGCGGCGCAAGGGCTGCTCCCGCACCAGGCGCGCGGTCTTCCCATGGGTGTGGTCGACCGTGAAAAAGCCGTCGTCGCGGACGTCGCGTAAGGATTCCGCGAAGGCGCTCGCGGTGTAGTCCAACTCCGCCGCGCGGTGGGCGGCCGACAGGAAGCCGGTCTTCGAGGCATTGACGAAGATGCTGCGGCTGAGCGCGAACAGGTAGAAGGCGGTCTCGGCGGCGGGGGCGGCGTCGAACACGATCCGGAACATCGAGCCCACCCCGCGCATCGCCGCCGGCATGCGCTCGGCCGCGCACATGGCATTGAAATCCTCCGCCAGTTTGCGGCCCGCGTCGTTGAGTTTGGGGTAGACCGTGGCGCGCTGCGCAAGGAGTTCGCGCAGCGTCGCCACGCCCGCGGCGATGCTGATGGGGTTGCCGAGGAACCCGGTTTGCGGCGTGCGTCCCTGCATGACGTCCGCGCGTCCGGCGAGCGCGCTGAGCGGCAATCCGCCGCCCACCGCACGCCCATAAACGGTCAGGTCCGGCGTGATGCCGAGCAGTTCCTGCGCGCCGCCGAAGGCGAGGCGAAAGCCGGTGTAGGTTTCATCGAAGATCACCAGCGCGCCGGCCGTTCGCGCGGCCGCGACCAGGTCCGCGAGCCAGGTCGCGTGATCGAGAGTCGGCGCCGCGGCTTGCACCGGCTCGACCACGACCGCGGCCGGGGGATGGCGGCGCACCCGCGCGATGGCTTCGGGATCGCCGTAAACCCATTCATCGCCCGGCAGTGCGGAAAACACCGCAAGGGCTTCGCGGCCGGTGAAGGTCTGGGCGCAGGCGACGCCCGCGGCCAGTGCGTCGGCGCCGGAATTCACCAGCATCACCCGCTCGTTGGCCGGACTCGCCGCCTGGATGAGCCGCGCCAGCTGCACCTGGTCGGCGGCCGGCAGTCCGAAATCCCAGCCGCGTTCGGCCTGCGCCAGCACGGCGTCGCGGGCCACCGGATGGTTGTGGCCCAGGATCTGCGCGCCATAACCCATCGAGAGATCGATGAAGGCGTTGCCGTCCAGGTCCGTCACGCGCGCGCCCGCGGCGGCGCGGATGAACAGGTTGAGCGCCGCGGGCAACTCCGCGGGTTCGGGCAGGACTTGCGCCCGGTCCAAAGCCAGCTTCCAGGAGTGGCCGGTCCGGGTTTCGAGAGCCGAGAGGGCGCGGTCGGATTTCTTGCTAAGCGCTCCCCGGATGAGTCCCGTCGGCGAAAAGCCCGCCGTATATGTCATGTACGTGCTCCATTTCCCCTTGAGCCGGCGGCCGTTTCTCGGCCGTCCGCCGCGCCGGCATATTCAGCCCGGCGCGGATGTTTCCGATCCGCGGGCGTGTCGCGATGTCGGAGTTGGCGGCGCGCTTGCCGATCGTGTCGGCGGCGGCAAAGGCGCCGTTCGAATCGCGGATCATGTGAATCCGCTGGCGAATCCGCTGGCCCCATGCCGCGCCAAAACGGAAGGTTGCGGTATGCGCGCGCGGCGCCACGCGTCCGCGCGTCACCGATGGCGGCAACGTCATCGCGTCAGCCCGCGGCCAGCCGCAGGCGCTTGCGGGCCAGGTAGCCGAGGACGAGGGCGATGGCGGTGAGCTGAGACCGCGCCGGAGTCGCCTGGGGCGGTGCCGGCGGGATCGGGGCGGCGTGACGATGGCTTGCAAGGCCCGCCCATGGCCGGGGCGGTGCGCCTAGATGCTGTGTCATATGTCTCTCCAAGTTCCAATCCCTGGTGGACAGGCCCTTTGCGGGCTCAGGTCAGGGCGTTCGGCCGTCTCCAGCCTTTGCCCCACCGTCCTTTGGTCCTGGCGCCTGCCTCGCCCGATTCCGGGTCTTTGATTCGATGGCCGGCGCTGACGTTAAGCCTTTGTCCAGGCCTGCAAGCCCAGACTAAGTCATTGCCATTGCTCAAATTATTGGGTGCCTATGGGCCCCCGCGACAGCTCTGACGCGGGGAAGGGTGCACTTCTATAGAAGGCCCATGACCTGTCAGTTCTGACAGGTCATGGGCTGGCCCGCTTCGTGGTGATCTTTACCCGAAACCATCCCCCGTCAGGGGGAGCTCTTTTGATCGCAAGGGGGCCACATGCACGCTTCAATCATCGAGATGCCGGATGCCGGCGCGGACCACATGCTGGAAGGCATGTTCAAGCTGCGCCACGAGGTGTTCAAGGAACGTCTGGAGTGGGAGGTCGGGTCGGCGAGCGGCAAAGAGCGCGACATGTTCGACGACCTCGATCCGGTCTACATCGTCTGCGAACACGAAGGCGATGTGCTGGGGTCGTGGCGGCTCCTGCCGACCACCGGGCCGTACATGCTCCGCAACGTGTTCCCCGAGCTGCTCTACGGCCAGCCGGCGCCGGAAGCGCCCGACGTCTGGGAGATCAGCCGCTTCGCGGTCTCGAAGCGCGTGGTCGGCAACGAATCGCTGGGCACCATCAAGACCGTCACCAATCTTCTGCTGGAACAGCTGTTCGCCTTCGCCGCCCGCCGCGACATCTCGCGCATCGTCGCCGTCGCCGACGTGCGGTTCGAACGCATCCTGGGGCGCGCCGGCCTGTTGACGCAGCGGTTCGGCCCGCCCCTGCAGATCGGCGTGACCCGCGCCATCTCCGGCTATGCCGACGTATCGGATCTGAATATCCGCCGCATGCAGCTCGCCGGCCGCGCGAAGGCCTTGCAGCTTGCGGGGCAACAGCTTGTGGATTTGCCCGCCGCGGCATAGACGCGGGGTGCGGCGGCTTGAGGTTGACTCACCCGGGAGATATCCCCGTGGGGAAGATGCCCCATGACGATATCGGTGTGAGGGAGCGGTTTCGAATGTCGATGAGCAGTGATGCGGCGGAGACCCGGCCAGCGGCGGCGCCGGAGAAGACTCCGTTGCGGGGGCCGAAGGGGCACCCGATCCTGGGCGTGATTCCGGAGTTGCGCGCCGACACCCTGGGGTTCCTCAGCCATGTCGCGAAAACCTACGGCGATTTTGTTCCACTGAAGGTGTTCATGAGTACCGCCTATCTCCTCAATCATCCGAAGCACATAGAACATGTGCTTCAGACCAATTACCGCAACTACCGCAAGACCAAGATGATGGACAAGTTCAAGCCCATCCTGGGCGAGGGCCTGTTCATCAGCGAGGACGAGCTGTGGACGCGTCAGAGGAAACTGGTGCAGCCGTCGTTCCATCGCCAGCGCATCGCGGCGATGGCCGGCACCATGATCGACGTCCTCAAGACCCATGTCGCCACCTGGGACCGTTTCGCCGCCAGCGGCGAGGAGTTCAACCTGTCCCTGGACATGTCCTACATCGCGCTGGAAGTGGCGTTGCGCACCATGTTCGGCAACAGCCTGCCGCGCGAGGAAGCCAACGCCATCTCCGGGGCCTTGCATGTGGCCAACGAAATCACCGCCAAGCGCATTTGGGAAATGACCCGCATCAGCGAGTATCTTCCGACCCGTGAGAACCGCGCCTACAGGGAAGCCGCCGGCACGCTCGACAGCATCGTCAACCGCATCATCAAGGATCGGCGTAAGGCCGGTAAATCCCAGGACGATCTGCTGGGCGTACTGATCGACGCCCGCGACGCCGATACCGACGAAGGCATGAGCGACAAACAGCTGCGCGACGAAGTGCTGACGCTGCTGTTGTCGGGTCATGAAACCACGGCGGTGATGCTGGGCTGGGCGTTCCTGATGCTGAGCCAGCAGCCGGCGATCCTGGAGCGCATGCGCGACGAGGCCGACCTGGCGCTGGCCGGACGCGATCCGGTGGGCGAAGACATCCGCAACCTCGAGTACACCAAGCGCGTGGTGCAGGAAGTGGCGCGGCTCAAGCCGCCGATCTGGTGGGTGGCGCGCACCGCCATCGGCGACGACACCATCTGCGGCGAGAACATCAAGGCCGGCACTACGGTGCTGATCTCGCAGTTCCTGGTCCACCGCAACCCCAGCGTCTGGGAGGATCCCGAACGCTTCGATCCCGACCGCTTCGAGGCCGAACGCGTCGTCAACCGCTCCAAGTTCGCCTACCTGCCGTTCGGCGCGGGACCGCGGGTGTGCGTCGCCTCGGCCTTCGCGACCATGGAGATGCAGTTCCTGCTGGCGATGATGCTGCGGCGCTTCGACGTGCAGATCACGTCGGCGCTCGATCCCGAGATGTCGAACCTGATCACCCTCAGGCCGAAGTACGACATCATGGCGAAGATCGCGCCACGCCGCAGGCACTAGCGGGGACCGCAGACTCTGGCGGGAGAGATCAGCGCGCTGAGTGGATCAGCCCGGCGCTCATGGCCTTGGCGGCGGCGTGGGTCTTGTTGTGAACGCCGAACTTGCCCATGGCGTTCTGCAGGTGGAAGTTCACCGTGCGCTCGGAGATGTTGAGGATCGAGCCGATCTCCCACGCCGTCTTGCCGATGGCGGTCCACTGCAGAATCTCCAGCTCGCGCTCGGTGAGCGGGATCGGTTTGGGGATGTGCTCGACGCGGGTGCGCGCGCGCTGCACGGCGTCGTGGAAGTAGAACGACAGCATGTGCACGTCGTACTGGAATTCATCGACCGTGCTCTGGAAGCTCCTGACGGTCTGGTCCGAGTAGAGCGACATGATGCCCATCTCGCCGCTCGGGCCATGCACCGGCACGGTGACGCCGTGGCGGATGTCGAAGTCCAGCGCCTCGGTGAAGATGCGGGCCTCGCGCGGGCTGCGGCTGTTGGCGCGGTAATGCTCGTCCCAGCGGATGGGAAGGCGGCTTGAGAGGCAGTCCTTGATGAGCAGGTCTTCCTCGCCGAGATCCTCTTCGATGTAGTGGTCAACCCAGGCCGGGCGCACATTGGACAGGAAGATGATGTCCGAAGGCGCGCGCTTCACGTCCGCCGGCTCCGTCTTGAAGCCGAGGTACGTGAAGGCGTTGAAGCCGAGATTGGAGAAGGTCTGGTCGAACTTGCGCTTGAGCGCCTGTTCGGTGGTCAGCGTCTCCAGATCCGACAAGATCGTGGCGAGATCGGCCCGCATTCGGTTTCCTGTCCGCGTCCCGTGAGCATTTCAGACCAGGTGGACGCGCCCCCGCACCGCTTTTGACTCAGAGGTGCCGCCATTTGTTTTGGCTACGAACGACAATACGGGAGATGAAGTTCGGGAATCAACGCTCGATCTTCCCCCCACCATCTACAACTTATGAGATAATTTTCCACAACTGATAATTGACACTCCTCAATGCAGGGGCACCAGGAGTTGGTGCAAGATACCTGAACCGGCATAGCCGGATGTCATTCTGATAATTGATATTTTCAGAATTTTCAGAGGCCTGATAAGGTGCCGCCCGCGCCGGTTGGGAGCTGGCGCCCGCGCCGAGAATCGGCCAGATGAGGGGATAAGTGTATGGGGGATAAAGGGTTTTCCACGCCGGCAGCGATTCTGCTGGCCATCGCGCTGGGGTCAACCTGCGGTTTTGGGCCGGCACGGGCCGCGGGCGCTGACGTCACCGGCGGAGTCGACGAGATCGTTGTCACGGCGCGTAAACGCAGCGAAAGCCTCGCCGCGGTGCCGGCGGCGGTGACGGTGCTGACCGCCGATGATCTGGACTCGCTGCAGATCAAAACCAGCCCCGGGATCGCGGCCCAGGTGCCCGGCCTGATGTGGGAATCGATCCTGGGCTACGCCACCCCCAACATCTTTCTGCGCGGCATCGGCAACGCCACCTTCAACGCCAACCAGGCCGGGCCGGTGGGCATCCACCGCGACGGCATCTATCAGGGGTCGAGCGTCACCTACGGCTTCGGGCTCTATGACCTCGAGCGCGTCGAAGTGGCGAAGGGACCGCAGGGTACGCTGTTCGGGCGCAACACCACCGGCGGGGTGATCAATTTCGTCACACGCAAGCCGGATGCGGCCGATGGCGTCAACGCGCAGGGCAGCGCCACCTATGGCCGCTTCAACGCGATGGATTTCGAAGGCGCGTTCGGCGCCCCGGTCGGTGACAGCGCCGCGGTGCGGGTCGCGGCGCAGAGCCTGGGCCGCGACGGCTATGTCACCAATAAGAACCCCGCGAGCGGCATCGGACGCGAAGGCAAGATCGACCTGTGGTCGGCGCGCGGGCAGTTCCGCGCGCAGGCGGGCGCAGTGGACGTGCTGCTTGGCCTCCACGGCGCACAAAACCGCAGCGACGTCACGCCGGGCAAGCAACTCGGCGTGGTCTGCCCGGCCGCCGTGCGTGTCCCGGTGCTCGGCGCCTGCACCGACTTCCTGGGATTCCGCGAGTCCACGGACCTGCGGTCCAATTCCACCAATATCCGCGCGGTGGACCGGGTCGATTCCTGGGGCGCCGACGGCACGCTCAGCTGGGTCGGCGACGGCGTCACCGTCACCTCCCAGACCGCGTTCGACGCCAATCACAGAAGGCTCGCCAACGACTCCGACAGCGGCCCCTATACCGAGGCGACGACCAACGCGGTCACCCGTTACCGTCAATTCAGCCAGGAAGTGCACGCCCTGTCCGCAGCCGGCGGGCCGCTGACCTGGATCGCCGGCGCCAATTACTACAGCGACGACCTGGTGGCGTTCACGGCGTTCAATCTCACCGCCCTGGGGCCCGGATCGCTATCGCAATTCTTCACGGTCCCCGAAGGCGCCGCGCAGATGCTGCATCAGCGCACCGAGAGCACCGCAGCGTTCGGCGAGGCGGGTTATGCACTGGTACCCGGTTTGACCGTCACGGCCGGCGCACGCTGGACCCACGACAAGCGCAGCGCCGACATCAACGCCTTCCTGTTCAACACCGCCAATCTCGCGGCCGCTTTTGTCGATCGCACCCTTGCGTCCGCCCGGCTCCTTGTGCCCACCATCCCGGCCATGCTGACCGAGCGCGGCTGGTCGCGCTGGAGCGGCCGCGGCGTGGTGTCCTATGAAGTGCAGCCGCAGGTGCTGATCTATGCCGGCGTGGCGCGCGGCTTCAAGGGCGGCGACTTCAACGGCGGTGCGCTGTTCGCGCCGACCGAGGCCAATATCACCGGCCCTGAATACGTCACCAGCTTCGAAGCCGGCGTGAAGGGCGCGACGCCGGATCGCCGCATCGCTTTCGACGCCAGTGCTTTCTATTACGATTTCAGCGACCAGCAGGTGTCGATCCTGGTGCCCGGCTCCCACGCCACCTTGCAGCAGCTGGCCAATGCCGGGAAGACCGGCGTCAAAGGCCTCGAGGCGGACATCACGCTGCGTCCGGTGGAGGCTTTGCGGATCGAAGCCAAGGGCGCCTTCACCGACGCGCGGTTCGTGCGCTTCCAGCGCGATGCCGGCGACCCCACCACCAATCTCGCCGGCAACCGGCCGGCGTTCTCTCCCACCTTCAGCTTCGCCGGCGGCGCGCGCTACACCGCCAACGTGACCGAAGGGTTCGCGGTCTGGACGCAGGTGGACGCCACCTACAAAGGCGGCAGGTTCTTCTCAGTCGACAATAACCCGGCGCTGTATCAGCGCGGTGTCTGGCTGGTGGACGCAAGCCTCACCCTTGGCCGCAAGGATGGGGGCCGCAAGGACGGGCGCTACAGCCTCGCCGCCTGGATCAAGAACATCGGCGATGTCGGTTATTACGGCACCGGCCTCGCCAACAGCGGCCTCGGATTCCTGGAAGTGATCCCCGGACCGCCGCGCACCTTCGGGCTGACGCTCAGCGCGAAATATTAAAGCGTGTCCAGGAAGAGTGGGCACCGGTTTTCTGTCCGGACACGCGACAGATTTTTAAAGCGCCGGTTTTACTTCGCCCACAGAGCCGGCTGCATCCCAAGCATGGTTGTGCAGCAGGCAGGCGTCGCAATGTCCGCAAGGCGCGGGTTTGGGCCCGCTCATGTCGGGTGCGTAGCAGCTCCAGGTCTCGCCGGGTGCGAGGCCCAGGCCGCGGGCGAGTGCCGCGATCTCGGGCTTGGTGAGGGTCACCAGCGGCGCCACGATCCGCGGCGGGTTGGGTACGGCCTCTGCCCACATGGCGCGAAACGATTGCAGGAAGGATTCGCGGCAATCGGGATAGCCGGAATAGTCGACGGCGTTGACCCCCAGCCATACTTCTTCGGCGCCGACGCCGGCGGCTTCGGCACAGGCCAGGGCCAGGAACACCGCGTTGCGGCCCGGGACAAAGGTCGGCGCGATGCCGGCTTTCATTTCCGCCACGCTGCGGTCCTTGGGGATGACGATGTCGGGGCGGGTCCAGCCCACGTCGATCATGCGCCGCTCGATGCCGAAGCGCGCACACTGGGCATTGGCGTAGGAGAGTTCGACGTCATGGCGCTGGCCGTAGGCGATGCCCAGGCTCACGGGCGTGCGGCCTTTTGATTTCGCCAGCAGCAGGCAGACGGTGGAATCAAGCCCGCCGGAGTGCAGGACCACGCATTTCATGCCCGCTTGCTCATCCCTGCCTGCTTATCCAAGTTCGTAGTGACCGAGGTCGTAGCGGCAGGACTCGCCCAGGGACGGGCGGCGCACGGTCACGCTTTGCAGCGCCGGGAACCCGGGCGCCAGCTGGGCCGCGATCCACTTGGCGAGATTCTCCAGCGAGGGGATGCCGAGGCCGGGCAGGTCGTTGAGGAAGCGATGATCGAGCTGGTCGCGCACCTTGTTCAGCGCTGCGGTCAGGATCTCGAAGTCCACCACGCAGCCCGTGGCGGCGTCCGGTTCGCCGGTCAGCGCCACTTCGACGCGGAAGGAATGGCCGTGCAGGCGCGTGTTCTCGTGGCCGGCCGGCTTGTGGCAGAAGGAATGGGCGGCCTCGAAGCCGAATTCTTTGACGATGTGAAAGCGGCCAGACATCAGGGATGATCCATCAGGGGATATTCAAATACTTATGGGTTTGCAGGGAAAGACGCCATTTGGGGTGGGCAAGGCAATAGGCAATCGCCGCCCGGGTGTTGGCCTCCGCATCCGGGCCGTCCATCGGTTGCAGGAACCGGTGGGTGAAGGCCAAATCCAGGAAGGCCGCCGGATCGGCGCCGTCCTGGGGGTAAACCAGCTTCAGTTCATCGCCGGCGGTCTGGACGAGGCCGGCATCGGCCTTGGGACTGACGCAGATCCAGTCGAGGCCCGCCGGTGCGGCTACGGTGCCGTTGGTCTCGACGGCGATCCTGAATCCGCGGGCGTGCAGGGCGTCGATCAACCGGGCGTCCAGCTGCAGGAGCGGCTCGCCGCCGGTGCAGACCACAAGGCGTTCCCGCGGCTCGCCCTCCCAGGCCGACGCCACCGCCGCGGCCAAGGCGCCGGCGTCGGCGAATTTGCCGCCGTTCACGCCATCGGTGCCGACAAAATCGGTGTCGCAGAATTTGCACTGCGCCGCGGCGCGGTCCTGCTCGCGTCCGCTCCATAGATTGCAGCCGGCGAAGCGGCAGAACACGGCGGGTGTGCCGGTGTTCGCGCCTTCCCCCTGCAGGGTGTAGAAAATCTCTTTGACGGCGTAGGTCATAAGGTCTCGGGCGGCTGTCGGCGTGGTGCGCCGGGCCTCACATACGCGCCCCCTTGCCAAAAATCCAGGCGAGGCAAAAAACCTTTTACTGTTAATGGGTTGTTGATGGACCGGGGACGCCTTCGGACTCCCAAAGTCATAAATAATTCATCGCCGGACCGCCGCGGCCGTGGCTTATTCCCCTGAATTTCGGCTGTGATAGGTTGGCGAGGAGCGCTCTTTTAACCATGGATCAAACGATGACCCCGGGTCACCAAGCCCATACCGTCACGGCCTTCGACAATGAACTGGCGCAGCTTGAGCGCCGGGTGCTGGAGATGGGCGGCCTGGTGGAAGCCCAGCTCAAGGCCGCCATGGAAGCGCTAATGAAACGCGACGCCGAAGCGGCCGAACGCGTCATTGCCCGCGACCCGGAACTGGACGCCTGCGAACGCGAGATCGAAGCCGGCGCGCTATCGATCATCGCCCGGCGCCAGCCCTTGGCCAACGACCTGCGCTATGTGTTCGGCAACGTGAAGATCGCGGGCTCGCTGGAACGCGTCGGCGATTACGCCAAGAACATCGCCAAGCGTACCCTGGTGCTGAGCCGCCATCCCGGGATCGCCATCCCCGCCGAAATGAGCGCGCTCGGGGTTTCGGCCCTGCGCTCGATCCGCGACGTCATGGACAGTTTCACCACCCGCGACGCCTGGAAGGCCGAGATGGTATGGCAGCACGACCATGAGATCGACGACCTGGTGGCGCGCGTCATGCGTGCGGTGATCTCCGGCATGTCCCAGGACATGATCGCCAAGCGCCGCGAGCCCGAGGAGATCGAATGCTCGACCCATCTCCTCTTCATCACCAAGAACCTGGAACGCGTCGGCGATCACGCCACCAATATCGCGGAAGTGATCGAGTTTCAGCTTTCCGGCGGGTGGAGAACCGCCCAGCGGCCCAAAGGGGGCGACGCGCTGCAGCCGGCCTAGTTTCCCGGGGACGCACTGCAATCCAGGCAGCCTCTACGCCGGGCGGTAGAGCTTGGCCTCGAAGTCCTTGGCTTCCAGGGGCTTGGAGAAGAAGAAGCCCTGGATGATGTCGCAGCCGTTGTCCTTGAGGAACTGGACGTGTTCCATGACCTCGGCCCCCTCAGCCACCACTTCCAGATTGAGTCCGCGCGAGAGCCCGATGATTGCGCGGGCGATTTCCTTGGTGTTGTCGTTCTCCTGCACGTCCTTCACGAAAGCGCGGTCGATCTTGAGCGTGGTGATCGGGAAGCGCGAGAGATAGGACAGGCTCGAGTAGCCGGTGCCGAAATCGTCGATCGACAATCCACACCCTAAGTCGCGCACCGACTGCATGCGCGCGATGGCGGACTCCACGTCGTTCATCAGCATGCTCTCGGTGATCTCCAGTTCCAGCCACTTGGACTCGAGGCCTGAATCGGCCAGGGCCTTCTGCACCTTCTCGAGCAGGTCCTTGGCCTTGAACTGGTGGGCCGAGACATTCACCGACATGCGGATCGGCGCATAGCCCGCGTCCTGCCAGGCCTTGGTCTGGCGGCAGGCTTCGCGCAGGCACCAGGTGCCGATGTCGACGATCAGGCCGCATTCCTCGGCCACGGGGATGAACTCGCCTGGGCCGATCATGCCGTGCTTGGGATCGCGCCAGCGGATCAAGGCTTCGGCGCCCTTCACCCGGTTGGTCAGCACATCCATTTTCGGCTGGTAGAACAGCACGAATTCCTCGTTCTGGAGCGCCGCGCGCATGCGCTTTTCCAGGTCGAGGCGGTTGCGCGCCTTGGTGTTCATGTCGGAGGCGAAGAACCGGTATTCGGCGCCGCCGCCGGCCTTGGCGTACTGCATCGCGCTCAAGCCATCTTTGAGCAGGTCGTGGAAGTCCTCGCCGTCGGTGGGATAGATCGCGATGCCGATGGAGAAGGTGACGAATACTTCCTCGTTCTTGATGTGGAACGGCTTCTTGACCGCCGTGAGCACCTTTTCGGCGACGATCACGCTGTCGTCGATGGCGCTGATGGGCGTCATGACCGCGAATTTGTCGCCGTCGAGGCGCGCCGCTGTGTCCGAGGAACGGATCACTTTCGACAGGCGGTCGGCGACTTCCTTCAGGAGCTGGTCGCCGGCGGCATAACCCAGCGCGTCATTGATCACGGCGAAGCGGTCGAGACCCATCACCAGGAGGGCGATCGACTTGTTGGCGCGTTTGGCGTTGAGGATGGTTTGACCGACGCGGTCGGCGAGCAGCGCGCGGTCGGGAAGGCCGGTCAGGGAATCGTACCCCACGCGCCTGGTTTCGCCGCTGGCGGCATCGGTCTGGAAGGACTCCGACAGGATCACCGCCAGGAAATCCGTGGGTGCGCCGGCGTCGTCGCGGATCGGCGTCATGGACAGGCCGTGCACCTGGGCGCGGCCGTCGGCGTGTTTGGAGCGCACCGAGGCGTAGTGCCGCGGCGCCGGGGCGTCGGACCACAGTTCGTCGCAGAAACCGGCGTCATTGAGGTCGCGGAACAGCTCGCGGGCGTCCTTGCCGATCAGGGCGCCGGGCGCGAAGCCGGTGAGCTTGTTGAACGCCGGGTTGACGTCGCGGATGTTGCCGGCGCGGTCGGTCAGCAGCACGGCGTCGCTGGTGGCGTCCAGCACCGCTGCGAACAAAGCCGCGGGATCAGACATCCGGGCGCCCCGCGCGCGCTGTGAGTGACGATATCAAGGCTGGTATCCCTCCGAGATCGCGCCCGGCTCTATATTCCCCTAGGGCCGGCGGACGATGGTGTACTATTCCATGCCCGGCGGGCGAGCCGCAACCCGAACCTCGCCGGCTTGCGCAATAAAAACGAAATTTATCAAACGGTTAGGCGCGAGCGCCGGGTCTGTGACCAGAGCTTGGGGGAACCACCATGACCGCCATCGCCGCCACCCCGGCGCCGCCGTACTACGCCGTGATTTTCACCAGCCTGCGCACCGCCGGCGACAACGGCTACGGCGAGACCGCGGCGCGGATGGTGGAACTGGCGGCGCGGCAACCGGGCTTCCTCGGGATCGAAAGCGCGCGCGAGGGCCTCGGCATCACCGTCTCCTATTGGGAAAGCCTGGAGGCCATCGCCGCCTGGAAGCGCAACGCCGAGCACCTGGTGGCGCAGCGGCGCGGACGAGAGGAATGGTATTCGGGCTTCGCCTTGCGGGTCTGCAAGGTCGAACGCGCCTACGGCCTTTAGATCTTAATCGCGCAGGTTCTCGACCATGCGCGCCAACAACCGGAACATGTCGTCCTGATCGGCGGGTGAGAGCCGCTGCACCGCGCGGCCGGCCACGGCGCGGGCATTCTCCATCACGGCGTCGCGCATCTCGCGGGCGCGCGCCGTCAGGTGCACCAGGGCGCGGCGCTTGTCGACGGTATCGGCTTTGCGCTTGATCAGGCCGTCGCGCTCCATGCGCTCGAGGGTGTTGGCCATGGTCGGCTGTTCGACATTGATGCGCCGGCACAGCTCGGCCTGGGTCAAGCCATCCTGCTCGAACAGCATCACCAGCGGCGCGAATTGTCCCGGCGCCACGCCCTGTTCCTTGAGCACTTCCTGGAGCCGCCGGTCGAACAACCGCGACAGCAGGCCGATCTGGTAGCCGAGGGAGTCGAGGCGGCGGATCGCCATGGGACGGACCCTTCAGGGCCAAAATCTTTAGGGAGTCAGCGTGTAGCCCTTGTCGGTCATGCAGGCGCGTACCTGAGCGTCGAAGGTGTTTTCGGTGGTGACCCGGTCGTGCATCTGCATGGGAGTTTCGCCGAGGTTGGCGCCGGTGCCGGTGGGCAGCCCGTTGGGCGGGCGCGCCGCGGTGCTCGCCGTATAGCTCGCGCGCTGCTGGCCGGCGCGGGCGAGCGTCGCTTCCTCCACCCGGTCGTTGCAGGCCTTGAAGTCGGCGGCGGTCTCCTGCGGGGTCTTGTCGGCGCGGCGCCAGTGATCGGTGCTGCAGCTCGACAACGCCAGGGCGATGCCCATGGAGGTCCCCATGGAGATCAACGTCAGGCCCAGCACGGTCTTGACCGGGTGCGAGAGACCTGTTTGTTTCGCCACGGGATACCTCCATCTCGAAAGCCGCCCGGCATGATCGCATGGCCGGCCAGTCTCAATCCAGCGCGCACATGACCCCCAACATCAAGACTTACGCCTTCGAGGAACTTGCGGTGGGGCAGAGCGCGTCCCGCGAACGCGTCATTACCGCCGCCGACATCGCGGCGTTCGCGGACGTTTGCCACGACCACAACCCGGTCCACATGGACGCCGCCTACGCCGCCACCACCATTTTCAAGGAACGCGTGGCGCACGGCATGCTCTCGGCCGGCATCATGTCCGGGCTGTTCGGCGAGGATCTGCCGGGGCCGGGTGCGATCTATGTGGCGCAGAGCCTCAAGTTCAAGGCGCCGGTGAGGATCGGCGATACTTTGGTTGCCCGGTGCGAGGTGCTGTCCAAGATCCCGGGCAAGAACCTGGTGGTGTTCAAGACCGAATGCCGCGTCGGCGACAAGGTCGTGGTGGAGGGCGAGGCGACCTTGCTGGTGGCGTCGAAAGCCGGAGCGTAGTCTCGCCGGATGCATATCTTCCGCACCTGGAGCGAAGTGCCGGTGCCGCTGAAAGGCGGGGTGATCGCGCTCGGCAACTTCGACGGCCTGCACAAGGGCCACCAGGCCGTCATCGGCGAGATGGTGCGGATCGCGCGGAGCAAAGGTGCCGCCGCTGCGGTGATGACCTTCGCGCCTCATCCCCGCCAATTCTTCCACCCCGAGCAGGAGCCGTTCCTGCTCAGCCCTTTCCGGCTGAAGGCGCGGCTGATCGAAGCGCTGGGCGCCGACTACCTCTATGTGCAGGCCTTCGACGCGGAGTTCTCCCGGCGCTCGGCGGAGAACTTCGTGTCCGAAGTGCTGGCGGGAGGGCTCGGCGTGTCGCATATCGTGGTCGGCTTCGACTACGTGTTCGGGCACCAGCGCAAAGGCAACGTCGCGCTGCTTCAGGAACTGGCGGGACGTTACGGCTTCGGCGTCACCGCGGTGGGCGAAACCGCGGCCGCCGACGGCCTGCGCTATTCCTCCACCAATATCCGCAATCTCCTCAAGGACGGCAGGCCCGCCGAGGCCGCGCGCCTGCTCGGCCGTTACTGGGAGATCGAAGGGCGGGTGGAGCAGGGCGACCAGCGTGGACGCCTGTTGGGGTTTCCGACCGCGAACCTGCCCTATAAGGACTACCTGCACCCGCGCCAGGGTGTGTACGCGGTGCGCGCCGGCATCGACCAGGGCGCCGCGACCGTGTGGTTCGACGGCGTCGCCAATTTCGGCAGCCGGCCGACCTTCGACAAGACCGACGTGCTGCTGGAAGCGCACCTGCTCGGGTTCACCGGCGACCTCTACGGACGGCATTTGCGGGTGGCGCTGGCCGACTACCTGCGCCCGGTGCGGAAGTTCGACGGACTGACCGCGCTGACCGCGCAGATCGCCAAGGACGCCGTGCAGGCGCGCGCCAGCCTCAGCCGGCTTGCGGCGGCCCCGGTGACCGCGCCTTACATCCCGGCGCTTTGAGAAAATATATACAAATCAATATATTATAGGCGCTGTTGTCGCGGCCCCGTACGCCTGATAGACACGGGCCGCGATGATCAGGACCTTTGGAATCCGCAGGATAGGGCGAATTAGCCGCCCCATCTCCCGCCCGGCGCTTTAAGGGCTGGAATGGGGACCGTTCTCCTTCGCCCATTGTCTTCCCCCTAATTGGGTCTTCCCTGTAATTGGATTTCCGCGCCATGGCCGACCAGCCCGCCCCCGCGACACCGGATTACCGCACCACCGTCTTCCTGCCCGCCACCGACTTCCCGATGAAGGCCGGCTTGCCGCAACTGGAAGCCAAGCTCCTGGCCCGCTGGGAGGAGATGGACCTCTATAAGCTGCTGCGCGAGACCGCCAAGGGCCGCGAAAAGTTCGTGCTGCATGACGGGCCGCCGTACGCCAACGGCCACCTGCACATCGGTCATGCGCTCAACAAGATCCTCAAGGACGTGATCGTCCGCGCCCGCCAGATGATGGGTTACGATTCCAACTATGTGCCGGGCTGGGACTGCCACGGTCTGCCGATCGAATGGAAGATCGAGGAAGAATACCGCGCCAAGGGCAAGAACAAGGACGACGTGCCGGTGGTGGAGTTCCGCCGCCAGTGCCGCGAGTTCGCCGAGAAGTGGATTGCGGTGCAGCGCGAGGAATTCAAGCGCCTCGGTGTCATCGGCGACTGGAAGAACCCCTATATGACCATGGCGTTCCCGGCCGAGGGCGCCATCGTGCGCGAACTCGGCAAGTTCGTCATGAACGGCGCGCTCTATCGCGGCGCCAAGCCGGTGTTGTGGTCGGTGGTGGAGCGCACCGCGCTCGCCGACGCCGAAGTGGAATACGAGGACCACACCTCGACCACCGTGTGGGTGAAGTTCCCGGTGGTGGAGACCAAGGCCGCCGCCGCCAAGGACGCGTCCATCGTCATCTGGACCACGACGCCCTGGACCATGCCCGGCAACCGCCTGATCGCCTTCGGCGACGCCATCACCTACGACGTGGTGCAGGTGAAAGCCGTGGCCGAGGGTGCGCTCCCGAAAGTGGGCGAGAAGATCGTGGTCGCGCGCGAACTCCTGGAAGCCACCCTCAAGGCCGCCAAGATCACGGAACACGCGGTGGTCGACAGCATGAAGGGCGAGGCGTTCACGGGCACCGTCTGCCGCCATCCGTTCGCGGGGCAGGGCTATGATTTCCCGGTACCCATGTACGCCGGCGATTTCGTCACCACCGAGGCCGGCACCGGCTTCGTGCACGGCGCGCCCGGCCATGGCGAGGACGACTGGATCCTCGGCATGAAGCACAACGTCCCGGTGCCCGACACCGTGGACGGCGAAGGCAAATACATGGCCCATGTGCCGCTGTTCGCCGGCAAGCATGTGTTCAAGATCGACGCCGACATGATCGCGGCGCTGACGGGTGCGAACGCGCTGTTGGCGCACGGCAAACTCACCCACAGCTATCCGCATTCCTGGCGCTCCAAGGCGCCGCTCATCTTCCGCAATACGCCGCAGTGGTTCATCTCCATGGAGAAGACCGGCCTGCGCGAAAAGGCCCTGGCCGCCATCGCCGCGACGCAGTGGGTGCCGCCCTTGGGCCGCAACCGCATCCAGGCCATGATCGAGAGCCGCCCGGACTGGTGCATCTCCAGACAAAGACAGTGGGGCGTGCCTCTCGCGGTGTTCACCCACAAGGTCACCGGCGAGTTGCTGCGCGATCAGGCGGTGATCGACCGTATCGCCGAGGCGGTGACCAAGGAAGGCGCCGACGCCTGGCTGTCCTCGCCGCCGGAGCGGTTCCTCGGCAACACTTACAAGGCCGAGGACTGGAATCAGGTCACCGACATCATCGAGGTGTGGTTCGACTCCGGCTCCACCCACGCCTTCGTACTCGAGCAGCGCCCGGATCTGAAATGGCCCGCGGATCTGTACCTCGAAGGCTCCGACCAGCATCGCGGCTGGTTCCACACCTCGCTGCTGGAATCCTGCGGCACGCGTGGACGTGCGCCGTTCGACGCCGTGCTCACCCATGGCTTCGTGCTGGACGAGAAGGGCCGCAAGATGTCCAAGTCGTTGGGCAATGTCGTCGCGCCCCAGGACGTGGCCAACCAGTCGGGCGCGGATATCCTGCGCCTGTGGGTGGTGGGCTCCAACTACGCCGCGGACCTGTCGGTCGGCCCCAACATCATCAAGCAGATGAGCGACCTTTACCGCCGCCTGCGCAATACTTTGCGCTACCTGCTCGGCAACCTCGCCGGCTTCGACGAAGCCGAGCGCCTGGACGCGCACGACATGCCGGAATTGGAGCGCTGGGTGCTGCACCGCCTGAAGCAGATGGACAAGACCATCCGCGAGGGCTGCACCGCCTACGACTTCCACGGCGTGTTCAACGAACTGCATAACTTCTGCGCCGTGGACCTGTCGGCGCTGTATTTCGATATCCGCAAGGACGCGCTGTATTGCGACGCGCCGTCCTCGCTCAAGCGCCGCGCCTGCCGCACGGTGCTGGCGATCACCTATGACTGCCTGGTGAAGTGGCTGGCGCCATTCATCTGCTTCACGGCGGAGGAGGCTTGGCTCGCGCGCCATCCCGACGCCAAATCGGTGCACCTGGAGACCTTCCCGGACCTCCCCGACAGCTGGCGCGACGATGCGCTCGCCGAGAAGTGGGCGACGGTGTTCGCGCTGCGTCGCGTCGTCACCGGCGCGCTGGAACTGGACCGTGCCGCCAAGCGCATCGGTGCTTCGCTCCAGGCCCATCCCAAGCTCTACGCCGGCCAGGAAACGCTGGCCAAGATCGCCGGCGTGCCCATGGAAGAAGTCTGCATCGTCTCCAACATCGCTCTGGTCGCCGCGCCACCGCCGGACGGCGCCTATGTGATTGCCGATGTGCCGGGCGCTGGTGCCGTGGTCGAGCTGGCCGAGGGCGCCAAGTGCCAGCGCTGCTGGAAGGTGCTGCCCGACGTGGGCCGCCACCGTCATGTTGCGGTGTGCGAGCGCTGCGACGCGGCGGTCGGCCAGATCAGTTCCGCCGCCTGAGCCATGGAGATCCCGGCTTCCCGCAAAGTCCCCCATGGCGGCCTCGCGGCCGCCGTGGGCGGTTTGCTCGCGGACCAGGCGTCCAAGTACGTCATCATCGAGAAGGTGATGCGCCCGGAGGGCGTGACCGAGACGCCGTTCTATTCGCCGCGGGTCATCGAAGTGCTGCCGGTGTTCGACCTGCACCTGTCCTGGAACGCCGGGATGAGTTTCTCGCTGTTCAATTCCGGAACCGACACCATGGTGGCGGTGCTGCTGGCGGTGCGGGTGCTGATCACGCTCTTGTTATTGTGGTGGCTCTGGCGCCTGGACAGGCCCTGGTTGCAGGTATCCTGCGGCCTGATCATCGGCGGCGCGCTCGGCAATATCGTCGACCAGGTCACCTTCGGGGCGGTGGCCGATTTCCTGCTGTTTCATTGGCGGGAGTGGCAATTTCCGACATTTAACCTCGCCGATACCTTCATCACCATCGGCGCGGGTATGTGGCTGCTTGACGCGGTCATCTCGCCCCATCACGATGCGGCCGCAACCAAGGAATAACGGTTATGAAATTCGTTACTGACACAAAGCTGTCTCGCACTACCGTCACCGGCGTTGTCGCGCTCGCCGCCGTGGTGACGCTGTCCGGCTGCCAGAGCATGAAGCGCAACCTCGGCCTGCAGCGCACGGTGCCCGACGAATTCGCCGTGGCCGCGCCCGCGCCCTTGTCGGTGCCGCCCGATTACAACCTGCGTCCGCCGGCGCCGGGTGAAGAGCGCCCGCAGCAGCTGACCCCGGTCGAACAGGCCCGCGCCGCCCTCATCGGCCGCGCCCGCCTGCAGGCCTACCAGACCCGCGGCATGAGCCGCGGCGAAGCCCAGTTCCTGGCCCATGCCGGCGCCGACGACATCGCGCCCAACATCCGCAACACCCTGGACAAGGAAGTTTCGGTGTTCGCCGGCGAGAAGCAGGACTTCACCGACCGCCTGTTGTTCTGGAAGGCGGAAGACGCCGCCGGCACCGCCATCGATCCGGCGGCCGAGATGCGCCGCCTGAGCCAGAACGCCGCCAGCGGCAAGAAGCCGGGCGAGGGCGCGATCCCCGTCATCACCAAGGGCGGTTCGGGCTTCCTGAAGGTGTTCTAGGCTGGCGGTGCTGCCGTCAGCGGCTGCGCGTCCCGGATCCGCACAAAGACAAAACCGAACATCGTCGCCATCGCTGCAAAGGTGAATACCGTCGCGGCGCCATGGATCGCGGCCGCGGCGATTCCACCGATCAGATCGCCGACGAACACCACGATGGTTTCGCCCAGGCCGATGATCGACAAGGTCCACAGCAGCGGCCATGTCAGGCCGCGCGTCATGTCCCACGACGCCCGCAGGCTGACCGGCTGATCCGTGGCGGCCAGCGCGAACACGAAGCTGATCCGGTTGATGACCGCGAGCGCGAACAGAATGCCGGCGAGGCCAAGCACGATACACAGTACGGTCGCCAGCACACCCTGGCCCGCAGCGTAATACACGCCGGCCAACGCAATGGCCGCCACGACAAAGATGGCCATGCCCACCAGCATCACCACCATCTGCCATCCCAAAAGCCGCCACTCGCGGGCGCCGAAAACGAACACCGGCTGACGCGCGGCTTCGTCCTTGCCCAGGACGATCATGCGGTACCAGGTGACGACCATCGGCAGGCACACCAGCAACTGCGCCGCCACCAGCGCGGCGCCGATGGCTTTGTCGGTCGTCGTCGACTCCTGGCTGAAATAGCGGGGCAGGAGCAGGGTGGCGAGGGCGATGACGGCGAACGGGATGGCCCCGTGCCGGACGAGCATGCGCCACTCCCGGACACAATAGACCACGATCTCATCCACCATGGACGGGACGCTGAAGGTCATCGAAGTCTCCACAACCTGCCGTAACGCCGAGCTTACGATGCCGGCCCGTGATCGTCTCGCGCAATGCGGGGCCATTGACCTCGAGGAAGGGGACGCCCAGAGTCGGCGTCTTGTTCCCCGGCAACGGATATCTCCATGCGCTTACGCCTCCTGCTTCCAGCCCTCGCGGCGGTTCTTGGTTTTGCCGCTCAACCCGCCCAGGCGGCCGTGTACGGCGCGGAGACTTTCACGCTCGCCAACGGCATGCAGGTAGTGGTCATCCCCAATCATCGGGCGCCGGTGGTCAGCCATATGGTGTTCTATCGCGCCGGCGCCGCCGAGGATCTGCCCGGCAAATCGGGCATCGCGCATTTCCTCGAGCACCTGCTGTTCAAGGGCACGCCGAAGTATCCAGCGGGCGCGGTCATGGACGTGGTGGCGCGCAACGGCGGCAACCAGAACGCCTTCACCACCCGCGACTACACCGGTTACTTCCAGAACATCGCCGCCGACCGCCTGCCCCTGATGATGGACATGGAAGCGGACCGCATGCGCAACCTGATCATCAACAAGAGCATCATCGACACCGAACGCGAGGTGATCATCGAGGAACGGCGCATGCGGGTGGACAACGTGCCGGCCTCGATCCTGCAGGAGCGCCTCGACGCCGGCCTATGGATGAACAATCACTACGCCATCCCGATCATCGGCTGGGAGCCGGAGATGCACCAGCTCGACGAGACCGACGCCAAGGCCTATTACGACGCCCATTACACGCCCAATAACGCCATCCTGGTGGTGGCGGGCGACATCACCATGGCGGCGTTGAAGCCGCTGGCGGAGAAAACCTACGGCGCGATCCCATTGCCGAAAGGGCAGGCGCCCAAACCGACCACGCGCACCCGCGACGCCTATCTCTATCCGCCGTCGGACAATCGCATCGTCATGCATGACGAACGGGTCAACCAGCCGCAGTGGATCAAGCAGTTCATCGCGCCCAGCTACAGCGTCGGCGACCGCACCGACGTCCACGCGCTGGAAGTGTTCGCCGACCTGATCGGCGGCGGCTCCACCGCCAAGCTGTATCGTACTCTCGTCGTGGACCAGAAAGTGGCGGCGGGCGTGTCCGCCAGCTATGACGCCGAAGCCGTGTCCTACGGCGTGTTCTACCTGTCCCTGACGCCGAGCCCCGGCGTGGCTATCGAGAAAGCCGAAGCCGCACTCGACGCCGCGCTCGCGGCGCTGCTCAAGGACGGCATCACCGACGCCGACGTCACCCGCGCCAAGAACCGCATGGCCGCGCGCCTCGCCTTCGCCAAGGACTCGCCCATGAGCGCCGCGCGCGCCGTCGGTACGTCGCTGGCCGCCGGCGTCTCGCTCAATGATATCGAGACCTGGCCCGACGCCATGAACAAGGTCACCACCGAGCAGGTGCGCGGCGCCGCGCGGCGGCTGTTCACCACCGCATCCTCGGCGACCGGGATCTTGCTCCCCGCGGGAGAAAAGCAATGATGTTCGCTCGGGTTGTCTTCGCCGCCGCGTTGCTGTTCAGCACGACTGCCGGCGCCGTCACGGTCAAAGAGGTCAAAAGCCCCGGCGGGCTGACCGCCTATCTGTCCGAGGATCACACCGTCCCGATCGTCGCGGTCAGCTTCTTGTTCCACGGCGGGTCGGCCCTGGACCCCGTCGACAAGACCGGGCTCTCGTCCCTCGCCACCTCGACCATCGATGAAGGCGCCGGGCCCCTCGACTCTTTCGCCTTCCAGAGCGAGCTGCAGGACAAGGCCATCACTTTGCGCTTCGACGCCGGCGCCGACGATATCCGCGGCCGCCTGGTCTCGACCACGCCCAACGCCGCGCGGGCGTTCGAATTGTTGCGCCTGGCGCTGACCCAGCCGCGCTTCGATGCCGAGCCGGTGGAGCGTATCCGCCGCGAACTGCTGGTGAGCATCCTGTCGCGGGACGAGGACCCCTCGAGTGTCGCCCAGGAAAAACTGTTCGGCGCCATGTTCGGCGATCACCCCTACGCCCGCAACGAAGAGGGCACCGAGAAGACCATGAAGGCGATCACGGTCGCCGACCTGCGCGCTTGGGCGAAAAATCGCTTCGCCCGCGACCGGGTGCTGATCGCGGTGTCCGGCGACATCACCGCCGCCGATCTCGCCAAGGCGATGGACCAGGTGTTCGGGGAGCTGCCGGCCACCACCGGCCTCAACGCGACGGTTGCTCAGGCGCCCGTGAGTCTCAAAGGCCAAGTGGTGCGCGTCACCAAAAACCTGCCGCAGACCGTGGTCTACATCGGGCAGAAGGGCCTCTTGCGCAGCGACCCCGACTGGTACATCGCCACTGTGGTCGACTACATCCTCGGCGGCGGCGGCTTCCAGTCGCGGCTCATGGACGAGGTGCGCGAGAAGCGCGGCCTCGCCTACGGCGTCTCCACCGCGCTGGTGCCGTTCGATATGGGCGCGATGGTGCTGGCCCAGGTCGGCACGCGTTCCGACCAGGCCGACAACAGCCTCAAGATCATCCGCGACGAATGGAAGAAGATGCACGACGCCGGCCCCACCGAGGAGGAACTCAAGACCGCCAAGCTCTATCTCACCGGCGCCTGGCCTCTGCGGTTCACCTCGACCCAGAGCATCGCCGAGATGCTGCTGGCGGTGCAGAAGGACAAGCTCGGCATCGACTACCTCGACAAGCGCAACAGCCTGATCGAGGCGGTGACCCTGGACGACGCCAAACGCCTGGCCAAGCGGCTCTATGATCCGGAAGGCCTGACCGTGGTGATGGTCGGACCCGCGCCCAAGGCCGCGAAATAGGCCTTTCATTTCGGGCTAAGGCCTTGATTTTCAAGCCAATCGTATTCTTGGCGTTTGGCTTGTCCATCACAGGTTGATATGGTGCGCGGCGCATGACGAATGACCTCGCCGCCCTGCCCGCATGGGATGCCCTGAAGGCTCACGCAGCGACGCTGCGCGAGGTGCACTTGCGCACCTTGTTCGCGGAAGATCCCGACCGCTTCGCGCGGCTGTCGTTCGCCTTCGGCCCGCTGCTGGCGGACTATTCGAAGAACCGCGTCACCGCCGAGACCCTGGGCCTGCTCACCGAGCTTGCCCACGCCCGCAATGTCGAGTCGGCGCGCGCCGCCATGTTCGCGGGCGAGCGCATCAATTGCACCGAGAACCGTGCCGTGCTGCACACCGCGCTGCGCAATCGCGATCCCGCCAGCGTCGTGCCGGTGGATGGCGCCGACGTCATGCCCGAGGTGCGTGCGGTGCGCGCGCGCCTTAGGGCGTTCTCCGAGAAGGTGCGCTCCGGCGCCTGGACCGGCGCGACCGGGAAGACCATTCGCCATGTGGTCAACATCGGCATCGGCGGCTCGCACCTGGGCCCGATGGCCGTGGCCGCGGCGCTGGAGGAGTCCCGGCGCGCCGACATCTCGCTCGACTTCGTCTCCAATCCCGACCGCGCCCAGATCGACGACGTGTTGAAGGGCCTCGATGCGGCGGCGACCCTGTTCATCGTCGCCTCCAAGACCTTCACCACCGTCGAGACCATGGCCAACGCTCATCTGGCCAAAGACTGGGTGGTCGCGCAGCTCGGTGCCGGCGCGGTGACCAAACATTTCGCCGCCATCTCCACCAATATCGAGGCCGCGGTTGAATTTGGAATGTCACCCGATGCCGTGTTCCCGATGTGGGACTGGGTCGGCGGGCGCTACTCGGTGTGGTCGGCGATCGGGCTGCCGCTGATCATCGGCTGCGGCTTTGAGGTGTTCGACCAGTTTCTGGCCGGCGCCGAAGCCATGGACCGTCACTTCGAGACCGCGCCCTTGGAACAGAACCTGCCGGTGATCCTGGCCTTAATCGGTGTCTGGAACGTGGATCATCTCGGCATGGCCGCTACCGCCATCCTGCCCTACGACCATCGCCTGCGCCTGTTCCCGGCCCACGTCCAGCAAGTGGACATGGAAAGCAACGGCAAGGGCGTGTGCATGGACGGCGCCGCAGTCGCCGCCGATACCGGGCCGATCGTGTTCGGCGGCGGCGGCTCCGACAGCCAGCATTCGTTCTTCCAGCTGCTGCACCAGGGCCCGCGTATCGTGCCGTGCGATTTCATCATTGCCGCAAGAGGGGCCGCCAAAGGCGCCGAAAAGGCTGACACAAGCCGCGACCTCCTGGTGGCCAATGTGCTGGCCCAGACCGAGGCCCTGATGAAGGGCCGCACCGCCGCCGAACTGCCGGGTGTGGCGCCCGACCTCGTTCCCCATAAGCTCTTCACCGGCAATCGCCCGACCACGACCTTGCTGCTCGATGAAGTCAGCGCCTACACCGCCGGCATGCTGATCGCGCTCTATGAGCATAAGGTCTTCGTCCAGGGCGTGATCTGGGGCGTCAATTCCTTCGACCAGTGGGGCGTGGAGCTGGGCAAGGAACTGGCGAAATCCCTGGAGCCGGCCGTGCGCGGCGGGCCGCTGGCGGACAAGGCCCTGGATCAGCGCGACAGTTCGACCGCGGGCCTGGTCGCCGCCTATCTCAAGGCGAAAGGGTCGCCATGACCATCCGCCTGCTCCCGCCCAACCTGGTCAACCAGATCGCCGCGGGCGAAGTGGTGGAGCGCCCGGCGTCGGCGCTCAAGGAACTGGTGGAGAACGCGGTCGACGCCGGCGCCACGCGCATCGACATCGCGCTCAACGACGGCGGCCGCTCCATGATCGTCGTCACCGACAACGGTTGCGGCATGACGCCGCAAGAATTGATCGTGGCGGTGGACCGCCACGCCACCTCCAAGCTGCCGGCCGACGATCTCCTGGACATCAATTTCCTCGGCTTCCGCGGCGAGGCTTTGCCGGCCATCGGCTCGGTCGCGCGCCTTACGGTCACCAGCCGTACCCAGGGCTCGGAGTCCGGCTGGTACGTGGTGGTGGCGGGCGGGCGCAAGGACGGCCCGGTACCGGCGCCGCATCCGCCCGGCACGCGCGTCGAGGTGCGCGACATCTTCTTCGCCACCCCGGCCCGGCTCAAGTTCCTCAAGGCCGCCCAGACCGAGCTTTCCTATGCGGTGGACGCGGTCGAGCGCCTGGCCATGGCGCGGCCCGACATCGCCTTCACTCTCACGGCCGACGGCAGGCCGCGCCTCAACCTGCCGGCGGCCGATACCCAGGGCGACCTGTTCGACGTGCAGCTGGCGCGCCTCGCCGCCATCCTGGGCAAGGAGTTCGGCGCCAACGCCGTGCCGGTGGCGGCGGAGCGGGGCGAACTCAAGCTTTACGGCCATATCGGCGTGCCGACCTTCAATCGCGGCAACGCGCTGGCGCAATACCTGTTCGTCAACGGCCGGCCGGTGCGCGACCGCCTGCTCACGGGGGCGGTGCGCGCGGCCTATCAGGATTTCCTGGCCCCCAGCCGCCACCCCTATGTGGTGCTGTTCCTGGAACTGCCGCAGCGGGAGGTGGACGTGAATGTCCATCCCGCCAAGGCCGAGGTGCGCTTTCGCGACGCCGGCGCCGTGCGCGGCCTCATTGTCGGCGCGCTCAAACATGCTTTGGCGGACGCAGGCCACCGCGCCTCCACCACGGTCGCCACGGCCGCCCTCGGTGTCCTGCGGGCCGTGGCCGCGCCCGGCGCCGCGAGTCCGGCCGAATACGAAGCGGCTTACGACATGCAGCAGCCGTTCGGCGAGAACGCCGTGCAGGACGGCTTCGAAATGGCCGAAACGCCGTCGCTGTTCGCCCTGCCGCCGTCGGCGCCGGAGGTGTCGCAGGCCGATCCGGCCGAGGCCGAATATAAGGCGCACCCCCTGGGCGTGGCGCGGGCACAGCTGCATGAAACCTATATCGTCGCCCAGACCAGCGACGGCATCGTCATCGTCGACCAGCACGCCGCCCACGAGCGGCTGGTCTATGAACGCATGAAAGCCTCCCTGGCCGAGGGCAACGTGGCGCGCCAGTTGCTGCTGATCCCGGAAGTGGTGGACCTGGACGAAGAGGGCGCCAACCGCCTCGGCGCCCGCGCGGCGGAACTCGCCGACCTCGGCCTGGTGCTGGAGCCGTTCGGCGCCGGCGCGGTGGTGGTGCGCGAAGTGCCGGCGATGCTCGGCGATACCGACGTCAAGGGCCTGGTCAAGAACCTGGCCGATGAGCTGCAGGCCATGGACGAAGCCTTGAGCCTCAAGGACAAACTCGGCGACGTCTGCGGCACCATCGCCTGCCACGGCGCGGTGCGCGCCGGGCGCAGGCTCAACGGCGCGGAGATGAACGCGCTCCTGCGCCAGATGGAGGTGACGCCCCACGCCGGACAGTGCAATCATGGCCGGCCCACCTATGTGGAGCTGAAGCTCAAGGACATCGAGCGGCTGTTCGGCCGCCGATAGGGGCGGCCGGTTTTTGGCGCGCGTTTCCCGCGCGCCCGCAGGTAAAAGCGATGATCGGGGAGTTTATCCGCTATCTCACCACCTACGCGCCCGAACGGGTGCGCAAGTTCGGCTATCTCAAGCGGCTGATCTCGCTGGAATTCCGCGCCAAGCGCTGCGCCGAGGCCTGGTCGGCCCATCAGCGCCGCTGCAAGAGTTTCATCGTCAAGGCCGCCGAACTGACCGCCAAACAGGATCTGTGCGTCGTGATCGGCTCCGGCCTACTGCTGGAGGTGCCGCTGAGCGCGCTGTCCGAACGCTTCGACCGCGTGATCCTGGTGGACATGTTCCATATGCCCCAGGTGCGCCGCGAGGTGCGGCGGCATTTCAACGTCAAGCTTCTGAGCGGGGACGTCACCGGCGTGTTCGCCGCCATGAAGGAGCACCGTCCGCCGGGCCCCAATATCCCGGCGCCGCCGGCGCGTATTCCCAACCTCAAGGACGCGGACCTGATTGTGTCCTGCAATTGCTTGACCCAGCTGGCCGGGCCGTTCACCGATTATTTCGAGCAGACGCGCGGGTTTTCGGATCTCGATTCCGACAAGGTCGCCTATCACGTCATGGAGAATCACGCCAAGGCCCTGGCGAACGAGGCCGTCGGCGTCACGGTGCTGATCACCGACCATGAACGCTTCGCCATGCAGGGCGACAAGGTGGTGTCGCGCACCGACCTGCTCAAGGCACTGCGGCTGCCGCCCAGCCACATGATGGGCCACAACGAAGAGTGGGAGTGGTTCATCGCGCCGCATCCCGAGGAACACCCCAGTCACGACTATGTGCACACCGTGGTCGGGCGGATCTACAGGCGCGGGGCCGAGGACAGCAAACCCGGCGAGGCGGCGGAGCCGCTGCCGCCGGAGCTGGAGGCCGACCTCGCGGCCGAGAAGGGCGACCCGCTGGCGGACGTCAGTGCGACCCAGTCCCTGGCTGAAAAAGCAAAAACGTCATGACGGCGCGGCCATAGCCGCGGCGGTCGATCACGAGGAATCCGGGAGCTTCCGGCGGCGGCGCGCCGTCGCCGGTTTCCGCCGCCACCAGGGCGCCGGGCCTGAGCCAGCCCTGGCGCGCGAGGCCGGCGAGCGCGGCGGCGGCGAGGTTTTCGCCGTAGGGCGGATCGAGCAGGGCGAGGTCGCAAGGTTTGTGGGCGCGCGGCAGTGCGGTCGCGTCGGCGCCGATGACGGCGGCGCGGTCCTCGGCGCCCAGGGTTTCGATATTGCGTTTGATGAGCGCCGCCACGCCGGCGTCGCGCTCGATGAAGGTCGCGAAAGCCGCGCCGCGCGAGAGCGCTTCCAGGCCCATGGCGCCGGAGCCGGCGAAAACATCGACCGCCGCGGCGCCGGAAAGGCGGAAGCCATGTTCCGAGAAGCCATGGATCAGCCGATTGAACACCGCTTCGCGCGCGCGGTCCGACGTCGGCCGCACGCCTTCGGCCGGCACGGCGATGGACCGGCCGCGCCAGGCGCCGCCGACGATGCGGAGCTTGCCCGCGTGTTTGACGGGCGCGGGTTTCACCGCTGGCGTTTCTTGGCGAGACCGGCCGGCGCTTCGGCGCCCAGCTGCTGGCGCACCACCTGGGCGGGGATTTCCTCCAGCATGCCGGGCTCGAGCTTGCCGAGCTGAAACGGCCCGTAGGAGACGCGGATCAGGCGCGTCACCGTCAGGCCGATATGCGCCAGAACTTTGCGCACTTCGCGGTTCTTGCCTTCGCTCAAGGAGACCGTGATCCAGACATTGCTCTTGGCGCCACCCTCGGTGGCATCGACGGCGGCGGTGATGGGGCCGTAACGCACGCCGTCGACGGTGATGCCGTCCTGGAGCTTGGCCAGCACCTTGGGATCGGGGCGGCCGTAGACGCGGGCGCGGTAGCGGCGCACCCAGCCGCGCGACGGATGCTCGAGGGTGCGGGCGATCTCGCCGTCGTTGGTGAGCAGCAAGAGGCCCTCGGAGGTGATGTCCAGGCGCCCGACACTGACCACGCGCGGCAATTTCGGCGGCAGCACCTCGAACACCGTGGTGCGGCCTTTCTCGTCCTTGTGGGTGGTGACGAGGCCTTTGGGTTTGTGGAAGCGCCAGACGCGGGCACGGTCGGCCTGGGGCAGGGGCTGGCCGTCGACCAGCACCTGGTCATCAGGCCCGATGACGACGGCGGGTGTGGTGAGCTTCTCGCCGTTCACCTGCACACGCCCCGCGGCGATCCATTTCTCAGCGTCGCGCCGCGAACACAATCCCGCGCGGGCCATGATCTTGGCGATGCGTTCACCGCCCTTTTCAGGCGCTTTGGTTGGTTTTTTGGTCACTTGCGGCAGGCGTCGATGAAGGCGGTGAACAGGCGCTGGTCGGCCTGCGAGATGTGGAATTCCGGGTGCCATTGCACGCCGATGCAGAACTTGCGGGACGGGTCCTCGATGCCTTCGATCACGCCGTCGGGCGCGACCGCGTCCACCACGACACTGGCGGGCACGGTCTTCACCGCCTGATGGTGCGAGCTGTTGACCGGCGCGCGGGTGGTCCCGGTAATTTTATGCAGCAGCGAACCTTCGGTGATGGCCACGTCGTGGCCGGCCTGGTCGCGCGGATTGGGCTGCTCATGGGCGAGGGGATTTTCGACCTCGTCCGGGATGTGCTGGATCAGGGTGCCGCCCAAGGCCACGGCCAGCAATTGTTGTCCCCCGCAGATACCGAGGATCGGCTTGTCGGCGGCGAGCACGCCCTGGGTCATGCGCAGTTCGAAATCGGTGCGGCCTTCCTTGAGGGAGACCGTGGTGTGCCGGGTGGTGGCGCCGAACAGGGACGGGTCCACGTCGAAGGCGCCGCCGGACACCACCAGGCCGTCGATGAGGCCCAGGTAGTGGTCCGCCAGGCTCGGTTCGTGGGGCAGCACGATCGGCACGCCGCCGGCGGCGCGTACCGCCGAGCAATAGTTCTGGCGCAGCGCGTACCAGGGGAACTTGGAATAGCCGCCGGGCTGTTCACTGTCGGCGGTGATGCCGATGAGGGGCTGTTTCATGACGGGTCCGGGTCAGGTTTATCAGCCCGGAGTATCCCGCCTGTCCGCTTAAGTAAATGGCGTAGGTCAGGTGTCTTGCTTGCGGGGAGCGCCGAGCAGGGCGGCGACTTGCGATTTAACCGCGTCGTAAGCGCGCGCGGCGTGATTCAGCGGTTTTACGGGCGCGGCGGTGTTCGCCGGCAGGTCGCGGGAAAAGGCGCTGCTCATGGCCGCGGCCCAGTCCTTGCCCTGGAAGCCGTTCGCCGACACGGTGTTGTCCAGGAACGGGTCGGCGGCGTCGCTCATGGCCATGGGTTTCTGGGCGATGAGCTGGGCGAGCTGTTCCATGACGAACCACGACTGCATCATCTTGTCGGGTTCGCCCGAGGCGAGCCCGACCTTGAGATCCATCGGATTGATCAGGGACTTGGAGTCCTGGCGCAACGCGGCGGCGGGCGGCGGCGTCACCGGCGCGGCGCTCGCGACCTGCTGCGGGGAGTCCGGCACGCCGACCTGTTTGGCGGCGCCGGCGTAGCGCTGCATCTGGGCGCCGAAGCGTTCCCGCACCAGCTGCACCACTTCGCCGGCGGTGCGGGCCTTGCCATCGGCGGTATAGAACACGCTGCGGTTGGCCTTGGCGGCGGCCGGCATCAGGCTGGCGGCGGCCTTGTCCGGATCGTCCTTGTCGGCGGCGAGCAGGAGCCCGGCGCCGGTGGCGCCCAGGAAATGGGCCAGGTAAAGATCCGGCGCATCGACGCCTCGGCCCAGGCTTTCGTGCAGCGCGGCGGCATTGTCGCGGGCATATTGCGCGGCCATGAGCGCGGAGGCCTCGGGGTCTTCGCGCAAGGACAGGATCTTGTCCTCGGCGGCGGCGTCGGCCACCTGAGCCTTGCCGCCGGAACCGGTGAGGATCTTCTTCACCAGCTCGCCGTAGCCATACTGCGCGCCGTAGCGCTTCATCATCTCGAGCCAGGTGCCCTTGGTGAACTGGAACAACCCCGCGGCCGAGGACGTCTCGGCGCTGGCGTCGGTCTTGAGGCTGCTTTCCTGGGCGGCCTTGGCCAGCAGGTACTGAAAGCTCACGCCGCTTTTCGCCGAAGCGGTCTTCAGCCCATTCAGGGTGCTGCGGTCGATGGCCTGACCGGCCACCGTGATGCGGTCGCTGAGAGGATAAACCATGGCCTCGGCTTTGTTTTCATGCACCATTTTGGTTTCCCCGCTGTCGCGGACGGGTTGGTGCTTCCCGCCAGGGTAGGCCGGGGCGGTTAGCGAATCCTTACCGGCGATTGACCGGGCGGGGGCGCTCGCGCACTCTCCGGCTATGGATTTAGAGCGTGATTTCATGAACTTGGCCTTTGCCGCGGCGGAAGCGGCCGGGGCCCGGGGCGAGGTGCCCATCGGCGCGGTCCTGGTGGATCCGGCGCGAGGGGTGCTGGCGGCCGCCGGCAACCGGGTCGAGGCCGACAACGACCCCACCGCCCACGCCGAACTGCTGGCGTTGCGCGCCGCCGGCGCCGAGGCCGGGACCCCGCGCCTGGCCGGGTGCGATCTTTACGTCACCCTGGAGCCGTGCCCGATGTGCGCGACGGCGGCGTCTTTTGCCCGCCTGCGCCGGATCGTCTTCGCGGCCTATGACCCCAAAGGCGGCGGCGTCGAACATGGGCCGCGGGTGTTCTCGCATGCCACCTGCCACCACCGACCCGAGGTGGTGGGCGGGGTCGACGCGTCCCGCGCCGAAGCCCTGCTCAAGGGCTTTTTTGCCGTGCGGCGCTGAGCGTGCGGAGGTAAAAGGGATCATGACCAGACTTCCCGCAATCCTCGCGCTCGCCGGCTGCCTTGTGTTCACGGGAATGGTGTTCACGCGGATGGGTACCGCGGCCGAGCACGGCGCGCCCAAAAAGGCCGCCGACAAGGGCGAGAAGAAAGCGCCGCCCAAAGCCGAGAAAAAAGCGCCGCCGCCTGCCGCCGAAGCCGGTGAGGGCAAGATCGGCTACAGCGATTCCGAGATCCAGCTCAACGGCATGATGGTGCCGATCAAGACCCGCAACGGCATGAATTACGAAGTCCTGACCTTGCGCCTGCAACTGGGGCCCGGCGAAACCGAACGGCCGGCCTGTTGGATGACGCCGATCGTGCACGAGAAAATGCTCATGTACCTGCACGACGCCAATCTGTCGGACGAAGACTTCGTGGGACAGAAGCGCGAATTGCTGGCCAAGGCGCTGCTCGACGTCGCCATCAAGGCCACCGACAAGGGCTACTATTCGGCCGTCATACTGGTGGAGGAGACCTCGCCGCCGCTGGCGCAGAAGTCCCTGACGCTGACGTCGCAGTGCAAGTGACTAGAGCATGATCGAGTCATATTGAATCGCGATCATGCTCTAATTTTTGGTTTGGTCGCATTTTCTGCGATGAACCGGCATCCACTTCATCGGAAAATGCTCTAGTTAACCCTGTTCGCGCTTCACGGCGCGCCAGCCGATATCGCGGCGTGAAAAGCCGCCCGGCCACTTGATCCGATCCACGGCCTCATAGGCGCGCTTCTGCGCCGCCGCGACCGTCGGCCCCCGCGCGGCGATGCCCAGCACGCGCCCGCCGCTGGCGACAATCACGTCCCGGCCGTCGCGAATGTCGGCCTTGGTGCCGGCGTGGAACACCATCACACCCTCGACCAAGCCGGCGTCGTCGAGGCCGCCGATGACCGTGCCTTTCTCCGGCGTGCCCGGATAGCCGTTGGCCGCCATCACCACCACCAGGCCCGCATCCTCATGCCAGCGCAGGTCGAAATGCGCGAGCTGGCCGTCGGCGGCGGCCAGCAGCGCCGGCAGGAGGTCGGACTTCAGCCGCATCATCAGCACCTGGCATTCGGGATCGCCGAAGCGGACGTTGAACTCGAGAGTCTTCGGCCCGTCCTTGGTCAGCATCAGGCCGGCGAACAATACGCCGGTGAACGGCGCGCCTTCCGCCGCCAGGCCGCGCACGGTGGGCTCGATGATCTCGCGCATGATGCGCGCCTGCAGGGCTTCGTCGACGGGGGCGACGGGCGAATAGGCGCCCATGCCGCCGGTGTTGGGGCCGGTGTCGCCGTCGCCGACGGTCTTGTGGTCCTGCGCGGCGATCAGGGGCAGCGCCGACGTGCCGTCCACCAGGGCGAAGAAGCTCGCCTCCTCACCCTCTAGATATTCCTCGATCACCAGTTCGCGGCCGGCGTCGCCGAACACGCGCTCGGTCATCATGCTGTCGACGGCCTGGTGGGCTTCGGCGACGGTGCGCGCCACCACCACGCCTTTGCCGGCGGCGAGGCCATCGGCCTTGACGACGATGGGGGCGCCCTTTTCCGAAATGAAGGCCTTGGCCTTGGCGGCGTCGGTGAAGCGGCCGTACCAGGCGGTGGGAACGCCGTACTTGGCGAACAGGTCCTTCATGAAGGCCTTGGAACCTTCCAGGCGGGCGGCGGCGGCGGTGGGGCCGAAAACCTTCACGCCTTTGGCGCGCAGCCTGTCGACCAGCCCGAGCACCAGCGGCGCCTCGGGGCCGACCATCACGAAATCGATGCGTTCCCGCGCCACCAGGGAGACAATGCCGTCGATGTCCTCGGCGCCGACCGCAACGCAGGTCGCCACCGCGGCGATGCCGGGGTTGCCGGGGGCGCAGAACAGGGCGTCGCACAAGGGTGAATCAGCGATCTTCCAGCACAGCGCGTGTTCGCGTCCGCCGCCGCCCACCACCAGTACCCGCATCGCGTTCTCCATGGCCTTTTTTGTCCGGCGCGCGTTTACCGCGCGCGCCGCAGCGTGGCATAACAGAGCCATGAGCGACACGCCATCCCCGACCCACAATGCCCCGGCCATCACGGTTTCCGAGCTGTCCGCGGCCCTGAAGCGCACGGTCGAGGACGCTTACGGCTATGTGCGGGTGCGGGGCGAGATCTCCCAGCCCAAGGTGGCCGCGTCGGGTCACTGCTACCTGCGGCTCAAGGACGAGAACGCCGTCATCGACGGCATCCTGTGGCGCGGCACGCTGGCCAAAGTGGGCCTGCGGCCGGAGGAAGGCATGGACGTGGTGGTGACCGGAAAGCTCACCACCTATCCCGGCCGCTCCAGCTACCAGATCGTCATCGACACCATGGAACTGGCGGGCGAAGGCGCGCTGCTGAAGCTTCTGGAGGACCGCCGGCGCAAGCTCGCGGCCGAAGGCCTGTTCGACGAGGACCGCAAGAAGCCGCTGCCGTTCCTGCCCCAGGTGATCGGCGTGGTGACATCGCCCACCGGGGCGGTCATCCGCGACATCCTTCACCGCATCACCGACCGCTGCCATTGCCGGGTGATTATCTGGCCGGTGCGGGTGCAGGGCGAAGGCGCGGCGCAGGAGGTCGCCGCCGCCATCGCCGGCTTCAATAACGTGGACGGCGTCACCGTGCCGCGCCCCGACGTGATCATCGTCGCCCGCGGCGGCGGCTCGCTGGAGGACTTGTGGGCCTTCAACGAGGAGATCGTGGTGCGCGCCGCCGCGGCCTCAAAGATCCCCCTGATCTCCGCCGTCGGTCACGAAACCGACTGGACCCTGATCGACCACGCCAGCGACCGGCGCGCGCCCACGCCCACCGCCGCCGCCGAGATCGCCGTGCCGGTGCGGCTCGACCTGATCGCCAACCTGCAGGCGGCTCACGGCCGCTTGTTCCAGGCCGTGACCCGCCTGCTGGAGGAAGGGCGCATCCACCTCCGGGGCCTGGTGCGCGGCATCCCGCGCCTGGACATGATCGTCGCCCAGAAGACCCAGGACCTGGACGCTCTTTCCGAACGCCTGGCGCGCGGGCCCTTGAAGCTTCTGCTCATCCGCACCCAGGACACCGCCTCCCTGGTCGCGCGCCTCAACCTCGACCGCTTCACCCGCGACATCGATCGTCACGGCCGTGACGTCGGTGTCTGCGCCACGCGTCTTGCGGGCGCCGTGCGCCGCGCCGTAACCGACGCCGACGCGCGGCTGGAGGCGCTGTGGGCGCGGCTGCAGTCGGTCTCGCCGCGGAAGGTGCTGGAGCGCGGCTATGCGATCATTTCGGACGCGGCCGGCGCGCCGCTGACCTCGGCGTCCTTGGCCCCGGCCGGTACCGCGCTCACCATCGAATTCGCCGACGGCAAGATCGGCGCTCATGTGACCGGCGGCCTGCCGCCGGGCCCCAAACCCGCCCGCGCCGCCCGGCCCCGCAAAAATGACGGTCAGGGGAGTCTGCTGTGAAGGCGCGCCTGGCCGGGCTGATGCTTCTCGCCGCGCTGCCGGCGCAGGCCGCGGAAGCCGACATCGGCGGCAAGATCGAGCAGGGCGGCCTGCTGGTGGGCACGGCCCCGATCGGCGCTCAGGTCATGCTGGGTGACCGGAAGATCAAGGTCGGCGCCGACGGGCGTTTTATCGCCGGCTTCGATCGCGATGCGCCGGCCAAGGCTACCCTGACCATCACTGTCGCCGGCGCAGCGCCCGATGTGCGGACATTGACCATTGTAAAACGCGCCTGGGAAATTGAGCGCGTCAACGGCGTGCCGCAGCAGCTGGTGACCCCGGATCCTGAATTGGAAGCGCGGATCGCCACCGAACAGAAGCTGCTCAACGCCGCCCGGGCGAAGGTCGAGCCGCGGGCGCTGTTCGAAAGCGGGTTCATCAAGCCGGTGGAGGGGCGCAAGTCCGGGTCGTTCGGCAGCCAGCGGGTGCTCAACGGCACGCCGCGCGCGCCCCACGCCGGCTGGGATATCGCCGCGCCCATCGGGACAAAAGTGCACGCCAGCGCCGACGGCGTGGTGTCGCTGGCCAAGGAAATGCTGGTAATGACCGGCGACACCGTGATGATCAACCACGGCTTCGGCCTGCAGACCATGTATATCCACATGAGCAGGATCTTTGTGGCGGATGGCCAGCCGGTGAAACAGGGCGACGTCATCGGCGAGGTCGGCATGACCGGGCGGGCCACCGGTCCGCACCTGCATTTCGCCGCGTCCTGGTTCAATGCCAGGCTCGACCCCGAAACCCTCCTGGCGGCATTGCCGGCGCGTTAGAGTCTCGTGCGTGATTTAAGAATCACGCACGAGACTCTAACGTATTGTTTGGTCGCATCGTTTCTGCGGAAAACCGGTACCCACTTTTCCGCACGATGCTCTAACGCTTGAGGCCCTGCTCCAGCAGCCGGTCGAGGGCGGAGATATCTTCCCATTCGACCGTCACCGTAAGGACGTTGACCTGTTGGCGCTGGTCGGGCGACAGGCGCACCGCGTCCTTGGCGGTGGTGACCGGGATCGCACCCAGGTCGTAGGCTTCGTCCAGGATCGGCTGGATATCGGCGGCGTCGAATTCATGGTGGTCATCGAATACGCGCTTGGCCACCACCTGGGCGCCGGCCGCGCTCAAGGAACGAAAGAATTTCCCCGGATCGCCGATGCCGGCGAAAGCCACCACGCGCTGGCGCGCCAGGTGCCGGTGTTCCGGACCCGGCGCCAGGCGCGCCCGCAGCACCGGCAGGCGTTCGCTCAAGTTTGCGGCAAGGCCGCGCGGATCGTCGCCCATCAGCACGACGGCGTCGGCGCGCTGCAAGCCGGCGGTGATGTCCTCGCGCAACGGGCCCGCCGGCATGATGCGGCCGTTGCCGAAGCCCTGGATGCCGTCCACCACCACCAGGGAAAGGTCCTTGGCGAGGCCGGGGTTCTGGTGGCCGTCGTCCATCACCAGCGCCGTTGCGCCCTCGGCGATGGCCATCAGCGCCGCCTTGTCGCGTTCCGGCGACACGAATGTGGGAAAACTGCCGGCGTGCAGCAGGGCCTCGTCGCCGACATCGGCAACGGTATGGGCGAAACGGTCGACGCGCAGCGGCACCGTGTGCTTGCGCCCGCCGTAGCCTCGCAGCAATACCGCGGGCTTGCGGCCTTTGGCCGCGAGGCGCTGGGCGATGGACTGGGCCACCGGGGTCTTGCCGGCGCCGCCCGCCGTCAAATTGCCGACACAGACCACCGGCATGCCAACGCGCACCGGCTGCGTCCGCGCGATACGCCTGGCGGTGGCCGCGCCGTACATCAGGCCGAACGGCGTCAGCAGCCGCGCCAGGCCGTTGTCGGTTTGCCAGAAGTCAGGCGCGCGCATTCATGGCTTCCGGGAGCGCGGGTTCGATCGGGGCGTGGCCGGCCAGCGCGTCGGCCTCCGCGGTCACGCGGTTGAGTTCGCGTTCCAGCTCCTCTTGAAGCCGCGCGGTTGCGATCTCGTCGGCGTCGCGCGGCACATGGATGGGGTTGCCCCATACCATGGCGCCGCGGCCGAAGGGCAGCGCGATGATCAGCCGGTCCCAGGTCTTGAGCACGATCCGCCGGCGCACCGAAACCGCGGCCGGGACGATCGGGGCGCCGGACAGCCTTGCCAGCGCCAGCGCGCCGTCCCTGATCCGCATGCGCGGTCCGCGCGGACCGTCGGGGGTGATGCCGATGCTGTGGCCTTCGCGGGCCAGGCGCAGCAGCGCGCGTACCGCTTCGGCCCCGCCGCGCCGCGACGACCCGGCCACCGCGCCGATGCCGAAGTGCGCGACCGTCTTGGCGATGAGGCGGCCATCGGGATGGCTGGAGATCAGCATGTGGAACGGCCGCCGCGACGGCCAGCAATAGGGCATCATCGCCAGCCGGTTGTGCCAGAACGCGACGATGACAGGGCGTTCGCCGGCCCAGGCGCTTTCCGCCACGGCGGTGTTCACGCGGTGCCAGCGGGTGGTGACCTTCACCAGTGCGATCAACCCGGCCGCCAGTCCGGCGACCAGACCCTGCACTAGGCGCGTGCGGCCGATGGTCTTGGTGAGTTTACCCACGGGACGGTTGCAACCTGCCCAGGATGTAATGGCGAGGGTGTTGACCGGCGGAAGGGCGTGACGCGACACTCATGGCCGGACTTTAGTTTACCTGGGGCCACCATGTCACTTGGACGCGTCCTCATATGGACGGCGATTGCCGCTGCGATCGGCGGGGGCCTCTATTTCCTGGCGGCCGGAGATGAACCGCAGCAGGCCGCCGTTCCCGCGGCTGTTCCCCGGGCGCAGGTCCTGACGCCGGCGCCCATGCCGGATGCCGTTCCGTCCGGGGAGTTGACCCCGGGCGACGCCTTGGCGCGCGAGGCCGTGGACGCGGAAGAGAAGATCAAGCGCGATCAGGCCGAGGAGATCCGCGCCATGCCGGCGCCGCCCCCGGACATGGGCATGATCGATAAGGCCGGGATCCAGAAAGACGCTGAGGACGCGGCCAAGGCTGCCGGCAAAACGCCCTGACTTATTCGGCGGCGAGCGCCGGCGCCTTGACCGGTTTTCCTTCCGAGGCCGCGTCGGGGAAGAACCGGTCGTTGGGAAACGGCCAGATGTTGGCCAGGAACTGCTGCACGCTGGCGTCCCACGAATAGCGCTCGGCATGGGCGCGGCAGGCGTCCGGCGATGTTCGCAGTGCGCGGGTCACGGCCTCGCCCAGATCGGCGTGCAGGCAGCCCACCGGCGCATCGCCGATGACGTCGAGCGGTCCGGCCACCGGATAGGCCGCTACCGGAACCCCGCAGGCCAGGGCTTCCAGCAGCACCAGGCCGAAGGTGTCGGTCAGGCTCGGGAACACGAACACATCGGCGGCGGCAAAGTATTTCGCCAGTTCCTCGCCCTGCTTCACGCCGACGAAATGCGCGTCCGGGTACTTGCGGCTGAGACTGCCCAGTTGCGGGCCGTCGCCGACAATGACCTTGCTGCCGGGGTTCTTGAGCGCGAGGAACGCCTCGACGTTCTTCTCCACCGCCACCCGCCCGACATAGAGCTGGATCGGGCGCGGCAACATCAGGAACTTCTTGTCGCGCGGCTTGAACAGGGCGGTGTCCACGCCCCGGGTCCAGCGCTTGATGTTGTCGAAGCCGCGGCTGCGCAATTCGCTTTCGACGGTATTGGTGGCGACCATGACGGCGCGCGACGGTTTGTGGAACCGGCGCAGCATGCCGTAGGTCCAGCCGACCGGGATGCCGCTGCGGGCGTTCACATACTCGGCGAACTTGGTATGGAAAGCGGTGGTGAAGGGGATGCCGCGGGCAAGGCAGTAGCGGCGCGCCGCGTAGCCCAGGGGACCTTCGGTGGCGATATGCACCACGCAGGGACGGAAGCTCTCGATCATCCTGGCCATGCGCCCGCCCGGCAGCACCGCCAAGCGGATCTCCGGGTAGGTCGGACAGGGAAAACTGCGGAACTGGTCGGGCGTGACCGTGATCGGTTCGTGGCCGGCCGCCGCCAGGTGGTTCTTCAGGGTTGTGAGAGTTCGGACGACGCCGTTGACTTGCGGGTGCCAGGCATCGGTGACGAGGAGTATTCGCATTCTTTGGCCCTGTTGCTGGCTTCAAAAGGAATTCTGGCGAAGATTTTTGCAGGGACGGCCACGTCCACGGTGTCGGCGGGCTCGGGCGCCAGGCGCTCGTCGGGTGCGAAGCCGCGCAGGTCGGCCCAGGCCAGGATCTCCCAGCGTCCGTCGAAGTGTTCGACCAGGGCGGTGCAGCTTTCCACCCAGTCGCCGTCGTTGAGGTAGTTCACGCCCTCGATTTCGCGGATCTCGGCGTGGTGGATGTGACCGCAGATGACGCCGTCGGCGCCGCGCTCCTTGGCCATGCGCGCCATGATGTGTTCGTAGTCGGCGATGAACGCGACCGCGTTCTTGACCTTGTGCTTCAGGTATTTGGACAGCGACCAGTAGGGCAGCCCGGCCCAGCGCCGCGCCAGGTTGAACCAGGTGTTGAGCGCAAGCGCAGTGGTGTAGGCGGCGTCGCCCAGCACCGCGAGCCAGCGGGCGTGCATCATGACGCCGTCGAACTCGTCGCCGTGCACCACCAGATAGCGGCGGCCGTCGACGCCCATGTGCACCGCGTCGCGGCGCACCTTGATCTCGCCGAAGGCGTGACCGAGGAAATCGCGGGCGAAGGCGTCGTGGTTGCCCGGCACATAGATCACGTCGGTGCCCTTGCGGGCTTTGCGCAGGACCTTCTGCACCACGTCGTTGTGGGCCTGGGTCCAGAACCAATTCTTCTTCAGGCGCCACCCGTCGATGATGTCGCCCACCAGGTAGAGTTGTTCGGACTCGGTGTGCTTGAGGAAATCGAGGAAAAACGCGGCTTTACAGCCGCGGGTGCCGAGATGGATGTCGGAAACGAAAATGGTCTTGAACGAGAGCTGGCTTCCGAGGGCGCGCAACCGGTTCACCGCGAGACTGACATGAGCACGCGGGTCGGGATGTACGTGACGGGCGGTGCGTTGCCTAGAGTCCCAGGCCCTGGTTTCGCCAACTCTTCACCGGCGTGAAACATAACTTTCATTTCCAACCGGATTCGCTACTAAGATAGAGAAGCACAACCGCGGGGCCTGCTTTTTTGATGACCACGACGACGCCTGACCGGACCGGCCCCCGCCGTATCCTCGTGATTTTCAACCCGGCCGCCGGCCGCGCGCGCCGTGCCCGGCTCGACGCGATCGTGGCTGCGG
This sequence comes from Rhodospirillaceae bacterium, assembly GCA_041905795.1. GTDB lineage: Bacteria > Pseudomonadota > Alphaproteobacteria > Rhodospirillales > Rhodospirillaceae > SHVO01. The sequence continues at coordinate 125,584 of JAYRKL010000008.1, forward strand.
CCTGCGCTGCGGGTGCTGCGATCGCCGTCGTGGAAACCCAGGCACCCGGCCACGGCGCCACGCTGGCGCGCGAAGCGCGGGCCGGCGATTTCGACGTCGTCGCCGCTGCCGGCGGCGACGGCACCGTCAACGAAGTGATCAACGGCCTCACCGGTAAGAGTCTGGCGTTGGCGGTGATTCCGCTCGGCACCGCCAATGTGCTGGCTGACGAGATCGGTTTGGCGCGCGCCGACGCCGCCATTGCCCGCGCGCTGGCGACCGGTCCGCTCCGGCCGATCCGCCTGGGGCTCGCCAACGGCCGGCGCTTCGTGCAGATGGCGGGCGCCGGCTTCGACGCCAACGTGGTGGCGGCGGTGTCCCTGCCGCTCAAGAAGAAGCTGGGGCCCCTGGCTTATGTCTGGGCAGCGGCGGTGGTCGGCTTCACCCGCAAGCTTCCCATCAGCAGCGTCACCATCGACGGCGTGGCCTACAAGAGCGCCTCGGCGGTGGCCTGCAACGGGCGGCGCTACGGCGGGCCGTTCGTGGCCGCACCCCACGCCTCGCTCGCCGACAACAGTTTCCAGGTGGTGCTGATGAAGGGTCGCAGTCCGTTCAGCTTCTTCCGCTACGGGCTCGGGCTGATGTTCGGCTTGGTCGGCAAGTGGTGGGACGTCGAGATCGTCACCGGCCGCGAGGTGGTGATCGAAGGTGTGGCGGGCCAGCCGGTGCAGGCCGATGGCGACATCGTCACCGCGCTGCCGGTCAGGATCGAGGTCGATCCCGCGGCGTTGATGATGGTGTTCCCCGGCTAAGCTTTCAGGCCCCCCGCAATTCCGCCCGCGGCTGTCAATTTCTGACCCGGGCCGGTATCCTGTTCGCCGTGCAAGCGGACACGCAGGGGAGTCTCACCATGTCGTCCTCCACTCAAACCAGCAATCGTCGCGGCTTCCTTGGCGTGATGGCCGCCGCCTCGGGAACGCTCGCCGCGGGGCTTGGCGCCGACGCCAAGGCCGCCGCCAAGACTCTCCAGGTGGCGCCCTCTCCCGAAACGTCGAAGTGGGATTTGTCCTGGGTCGACCGCGTCGCCGCCGCGAAACACCGCATGGTGTTCGACGCCGGCGAGGTCGATTCCGGCACGGTCCTCTTCAATACCTTGACGTGGCTGCGCGACTACAAGGACGTCTATAAGGCGGAGGCCGACATGGCGGCGGTGATGGTGATCCGGCATTCCGCCATGCCGATCATCCTGGGCGACGAGATCTGGTCGCGGCTGCAGCTCGGCATGGAGACCAAGATGAAGGACCGCGCCAGCGGCGCCGACTTATTGGTCAATCCATTTATCAACAAGAAGCCGGAGGATATCTTTGCCATCGACGCCGCGATCAAGCGCGGCGTCATCGTGCTTGGCTGCAATATGGCGCTCGGCAACTACGTGATGAAGCTGTCGGCGAGCGAGAAGATTTCTCAAGAGGACGCGCGCGCGAAAATAGTGGCGTCGCTGGTTCCCGGCGTCGTTCTCATGCCGTCTGGGATTTTCGCCGTCGCGCGCGCCCAGGAAGCGGGCTGCCACTATATGCGGTCAAGCTGACGCGGCCCTCAGGTTCCGGCGACGGTCATGCCGTCGATTCTCACCGTCGGTGCGTCGATGCCGTACAGAAGCTCCAGGTCGTTGGCCGGGCGGATGGCCTTGAACATCTGCGTCAGGTTGCCGGCGACAGTGACCTCGCTGACCGCGAAGCTGGTCTTCCCGTTCTCGATCCAGAAGCCGACGGCGCCGCGGCTGTAGTCTCCGGTGACCATGTTGATGCCCTGGCCGACCAGATCAGTCACGTAGAACCCCTCTTTGATGTCCGCCATCAGCGCGGCGGGCGTCTCGCCGCCGGCGGCGAGATAAACGTTGGTGGCCGAGGGGCTGGGCGGGCTGCCGGTGGAGCGGGCGGCATGGCCCGTGGGCGCCAGCTTCAACTGACGCGCCGAGCGCAGGTCCAAGATCCAGGTCGTGAGCCGTCCCTGGTCGATCAAGGCACGCTTTTGATTGGGCAGGCCTTCGGCATCGCAGGGCTTGGAGCGCAGGCCGCGCTGGCGATGCGGGTCCTCGATGATATTCACACCGGGCGCGAAGACGTCGGTGTTCATGGCGTCCTTGAGGAAGGTGGTGCCGCGCGCCACCGAAGCGCCGTTGATGGCGCCGAGGAAATGGCTCACCAGTCCGCGCGCCACCCGCGGGTCGAAGATGATCGGCACCTTGGCGCTCGGCATCTTGCGCGCGCCCAGCTTGCGCACCGCGCGCATGCCGGCGTTGCGGCCGATCTCCTCGGGATTCTTGAGGTCGGCGAAGTAGACCGCCGAGGTGTAATCGTAGTCGGTCTCCATGCCCTGGGCGGCGTCACCGGCCAGGACCGAGACGCTCAAGGATGAGCCGGAGCTTTCATAGCTGCGCAGGAATCCATTGGAAGCGGCGATGGCGACCTGGGAGCGCCCCCAGCTCGCCGATGCGCCGTCGGAGTTGGTGACACCGGCGACGCCCAGCGCGGTTTCCTCGCAGGCCTTGGCTTTGGCGATCAGGGTCTCGGCGGAGATTTCCGCGGGATCGCAGATGTCGAGGGTGGGCAGGGTCCTGGCGATCTGGTCGGCGCCGGCGAGGCCGCAAAAGGGGTCCTCCGGCACGGTCTTCGCCATGGCCACGGCCCGGTCCACCAGTTCCTTGAGCGCCTCGCGCGAGCGGTCAGCCGAGGACACGATCGCCTGGCGCTTGCCGATGAGGACCCGCAAGCCGATGTCGCCGCCCTCCGAGCGCTCCAGCTGTTCCAGTTTGCCGAGGCGATAGGTGATGGAGACCGAGGCGCCGTCCACGACAATGGCGTCGGCGGCATCGGCGCCGGCGGCTTTGGCCGCTGTGATCAGCTCGGCAAGGGTGTCGGCGAGCGTCAAGGTTTCGGGCATATGTGTTCCGGGGCCAGGCAGAGGGGGTATGCTCCTGACCTAACACGATTTACCGGCCCGCCCTCAAGAGCTTATTCGGCTTCCAACGCGTTTCAGTATCCGCCCGTCGATCATCAGCAATCCGAGACCGATCACAACCATCCCGGCGAAGTCCTTGGCGCCGAGGCCTTCCTGCAGCAACATCCAGCCCAAAAAGGCCGCGCTTGCGGGTTGCAGCAAGGTGACCAGCGAGATGTTCATGGCGCCGATGCGCCCGATCAAGCGGAAGAACAGGATGTAGGCGAAAGCGGTACCCATGAGGGCGATCGCCAGCAGCGAACCCCACACCGGCGCCGACGGCAAGGGCAAGTTCCACGGCCGGTCGAACACCAGCATGAACGGCAGGATCACCACGGCGCCCATGGTCACTTGTCCCGTTGCCACCTTCAGCGGCGGCAGGTGCGAGAATGTGCGGCTGTAGATGCCGGCCAGAGCGTAGATCACGGCGGCGGCGAGGCAGATCAGTTCACCGGCGAAATCGGCGCTGGCAAGGCCTTGCAGGGCGTCCTTGCCGATGAGAATGACGACTCCGGCAAGGCCGAAGATCACGCCGGCGATACGGTTGGCGGTCATTTTCTCGTCGCGGGTCAGCAGATGGGCGGCGAGCGCGCTGAACACCGGTACGCAGCCGATGATCAGGGCGGCGACCCCGGCCGAGATGCGCATCTCGCTGTAGGCGATCAGCGTGAAAGGCAGGACGTTATTGACGGTTCCAAGCGCCGTGAAGCGCGCCCATGTGCGGAGCGGCACGCGCAAGGCATCGCCGCCGGCGCGCAGGAACAGGTGCAGCGCCGCGGCGGCGATCGCCAGGCGCCCGAAGACGATGGTCATGGGCGGCAGTTCCGCCACCATCACCCGGTAAAAGAAGAACGACGCGCCCCAGATGACGGACAGAAGAACCAGCCAGGCCCAGGCGCGCGCGCCCATGTGAAGGGCGATGGAGGTGCCGGGTGTTGCCAAGATGCGGAGTGCTCTGAATTAAATGTACCAGGTACAATTTAATATGCCGACGCGACTCGCCGTGCCTGGAAATTGTACCTGGTACATTTAATTCCTAAAGGCCGTAGCGCGGCCATTTTTCCGTGACGAGCCTGACGATGTCGTCGCTCATGGCGATCTTTTCGCCCCACTCGCGCTTGGTCTCGGGCGGGAGCTTGTTGGTGGCGTCGAGGCCGATCTTGCCGCCCAGGCCCGGCTCCGGCGAAGCGAAGTCGAGGTAGTCGATGGGCGTGTTCTCGACCGTGGTGATGTCGCGCACCGGGTCCATGCGGGTCGAGATCGCCCACATCACGTCTTTCCAATCGCGGGCGTTGATGTCGTCGTCGACCACGATCACGAACTTGGTGTAGACGAACTGGCGCAGGAAGCTCCACACGCCCATCATCACGCGCTTGGCGTGGCCGGCGTAGGCCTTCTTCATGCTGACCACGGCGATGCGGTAGCTGCAGCCTTCCGGCGGCAGCCAGAAATCCACGATCTCCGGGAACTGCTGGATCAGCAGCGGGATGAAGACCTCGTTGAGGGCTTCGCCCAGCACCGAGGGCTCATCGGGCGGACGGCCGGTGTAGGTGGAGAGGTAGATCGGATCTTTCCGCATGGTGATCGCGGAAATGCGGAACACCGGGAATTTTTCCACCGAGTTGTAGTAGCCGGTGTGATCGCCGAACGGGCCTTCGTCGGCGTATTCGTCGAGCATGACGTGGCCCTCGAGCACGATCTCGGCTTCCGCCGGCACCTGCAGGGGCACGGTCTTGCAGTCCGCCAGCTCGACCTTGCGGCCGCGCAACAGGCCCGCGAACTGGTATTCGGACAGGGTATCGGGCACCGGCGTCACCGCCGCCAGGATCACGCCGGGATCGGCGCCGATGACGACGGCGGCGGGCAGAGGTTCGCGCTTCTTGTTTTTCCACCGGTCGTAATGGGCGGCGCCGCCGCGGTGCTTGAGCCAGCGCATGAGGGTGGTGTCGCGCCCCGTCACCTGCATGCGATAGATGCCGAGGTTGAAGCCGTCGCGTTTATCCCCGCCTTTGGTTTCAAAGTCGGGCCCTTTGGTGACGACCAGGGGCCAAGTGATCAGCGGCCCGGCATCGCCCGGCCAGCAGGTCTGGATCGGCAGTTTGGCAAGGTCGATGTCCGCGCCGGTCAGCACCACCTCCTGGCAGGGCGCCGACGGCACCGTCTTCGGCTTCATGGCCATGACGGTGCGCAGGAGCGGAAACATCTCCAGCGCCTCGCGCCAACCGCCCGGCGGCTCCGGCTGCTTGAGAAAGGCCAATGTCTCCCCGACCTGGCGCAGGTCCTTGGGCTCCCGGTCCATGCCCCAGGCCACCCGTTCGGTGGTGCCGAACAGGTTCACCAGGACCGGCATGGGATAGCGGCCATGGGGGCCGACCACATTCTCGAACAGGATGGCGGGTCCGCCGTCCTTGAGGACCCGAGTCTGGATTTCGGTCATCTCCAAATGGGGGGAGACCGGGGCCGTAACCCGGACCAAGCGGCCCTCGGCTTCCAGGCGGCTGATGAATTCCCGCAGCGACCGGTAGGGCATTGTCCCGTTCCCGCCCGGCGGCAGGGGCGATGATTCACCCGCTCCCCCAGGGACTTAACCACTCCCTTAAGCGCCGGCGGGAGCCAGCGTCAAGCAAGCGATCATGATCCCCCTTAAATCAACCGCGGGGGGAAAAAGCTTCCCGCGCTTGTCGCATGAAAGCTGTAGCCCTAGAATGCCGGCTCTTAACGGGGTGTTGGGGAATTTCACATAACCCGCTGACGAAGCGCAACAAACGCCCTCAGAAAATGTCACCGGACGTGCCGGGGCACGGGGACTACAGATACACCCACAGATACATATGTCAGGGCTCTTTTGGGGCCTGGGCACGGAGGAATTATGGACGGCGGTATGGATGTGGGCGGCGCGGCTGGACCGGGCGGCGGAAGCGGCCTGGAACGCCTGATCGAGATCGGCTTGGCGCTGTCGGCGGAACGCAACCACGACCGCCTGACCGAACGCATCCTCCTGGAAGCTATCCAGATCACCAAGGCCGACGGCGGCACGCTCTATCTTCGGACCGAGGAAAACACCCTCAAGTTCGTGATCGTGCGCACCGGCTCGTTGAAGATCGCCATGGGCGGCACCACGGGCGTGCCGATCCCGTTCCCGGCCGTGCGCATGTACAACGCCGAGACCGGCGCCCCCAACATGAACAACGTCTCGGCCGCCGCCGCGCTCACCAAGAAGACCATCACCATCGAGGACGCCTACACCGCCGAAGGCTTCGATTTCTCCGGCACCAAGAAGTTCGACCAGGGCACCGGTTACCGCTCCAAGTCGTTCCTGTGCATTCCGCTCAAGAACTATTCGGAAGAGGTCACCGGGGTGCTGCAGCTGATCAACGCCCAGGACGACAACGGCAATGTGGTGGCGTTCTCGAAAGACGCCCAGCGCCTGGTGGAAGCGCTGGCCTCACAGGCCGCGGTGGCCATCGACAACCAGCAGCTGATCGACGCGCAAAAAGCGCTGATGGACAGCATGATCAAGATCATGGCGCACGCCATCGACGCCAAATCGCCCTATACCGGCGGCCACTGCCAGCGCGTGCCGGAACTCACCAAGATGCTGGCCACCAAGGCGTGCGCCGCCACCGAAGGCGTATTCAAGGATTTCCAGCTCGACGAACAGCAGTGGTACGAGCTGCATGTGGCGGCGTGGTTGCACGATATCGGCAAAGTCACGACGCCGGAGTTCGTGGTCGACAAGGCCACCAAGCTGCAGACCATCTACGACCGCATCCACGAAGTCCGCATGCGCTTCGAGGTCCTGCGCCGCGACGCCGAGATCAAGATGCTCAAGGCGATCGCCAAGGGAAAGAGCGCCCGCGTCGAACGCAAGAAATTCAAGGACCGCTGCGCCGAACTCACCAAGCAGTGGGAGTTCATCGCCGAAAGCAATATCGGCGGCGAGTTCATGTCCCAGGAGAAGCAGGACAAGGTCAAGGAGATCGCCAAGCAGAAGTGGTACCGCCATTTCGACCGCAAGCTCGGCCTGCCGTGGGTGGAGGCGAAATTGCTGGAGAAAGCGCCGCCGCCGGCCGAGGGCGTCGAGAGCCTGCTGGCCGACCTGCCGGAACATGCCGAAGCCGAATACGACCTCGGCGAGGTCCGCAATATGTGCATCCAGCGCGGCACCTTGAACGACGACGAGCGCCGCAAGATCAACGACCACATCGTGCTCACCATCGAGATGCTCAACGAGATGCCCTTCCCCAAGCACCTGAAGAAGGTGCCGGAATATGCCGGCGGGCATCACGAGAAGCTGGACGGCACCGGCTATCCCAACAAGCTCAAGGGCGACCAGATGTCCTGGCCGGCGAAGATGATGGCCATCGCCGACATCTTCGAGGCGCTCACCGCCGCCGACCGCCCGTACAAGAAGGCCAAGACCCTGTCGGAGAGCCTGAAGATCCTGTCCTTCATGAAGAAGGACAAGCACGTCGACCCCGACCTGTTCGACCTGTTCCTGCGCTCGGGCGCTTACCTGGAATACGCCGAACAGTTCCTGCGCCCCGAACAGCTCGACAAGGTGGATATCAACCAGTACCTGACCCCACCGGCGCCGAAGCAGGCGGCCGAGTAGCCCTCACTTCTTTTTCTGATTTTTGTCATCCTTGGGCCGTAGGCCCGAGGATCCAGGGGTATTTGTTTTCTGTTTTAAAACCAGAAAACAGATACCCCTGGATCCTCGCGGCTTCGCCGCAAGGATGACAAGAAAGGGTGGCCTAAAACCGCAACAGCAGCAGTCCCGCCAGGATCAAGAGGCCGAAGTCGCGGTTCGATTTGAACCGGATCAGGCAATTGGCGGGCTCATGGATACGTAAGGTCAGCACCTGCCAGGCCAATTGCAGGGCGCTCGCGGTGAAGAACAGCCGCGGCGGCCAGCCGAAGGGCAGCGGCTTGATCGCCAGCAGCACGAAGATCATGGTCGCGAGATAGCAGGCGCCGACGAAGGCTTTGGTTTTGTCGCCCAACGCCAAGGCCGACGACTTCACGCCGGCGAGCGCGTCGTCCTCCTTGTCCTGGTGGGCGTAGATGGTGTCGTAGCCCAGGGTCCAGAAGAAGCCTGCGACATAGAGGAACAGCGCCGGCCGGTCGACGCGTCCGCGCATGGCCGCCCAGCCCACCAGCGCCGCCCAGTTGAAGGTGAGGCCGAGCCACGCCTGGGGCCAGTAGGTGATCCGCTTCATGAAGGGGTAGGTGAAGATCAGCGCCAGCGCCGCCGCCGCCACGATCTGTGCCGACCGGCGGAGGTAGAGCAGGATCGCCAGCGCCACGAGCAGTTGGAGTGCCAGGAACACCCAGGCCTCGCGCAGCGTGACCTCGCCCGCGGGCAAAGGGCGGGTGCGGGTGCGGGCCACCTTGGCGTCGATATCGCGATCGACGATGTCGTTGAAGGTGCAGCCGGCGCCGCGCATGACCAGGGCGCCGACCAGGAACAACCCCACCAGCGTGAGATTCGGCACCCCGAATCCCGCCAGGGTGATGGCCCACCATCCCGGCAGCAGCAAAAGCCAGGTGCCGATGGGCCGGTCCAGGCGGGCGAGGCGGGCATAGGGATGCCAGCGGCGCGGAATCAGCCGGTCGAACCAGCTGGCGCGGATATCGGTGAAAGGGTCTTGGCCGTCGGTCATGTGCTTCTCTACATTTCTACCCCATGACCTACACGCCCCGCACCCGTCTGTTTGTCGAAGCGCCGCTGGCCGCCGGCGCCGTGGTCGAGGCCGCCGAAGGCCAGGCCCACTACCTCATGCATGTGATGCGCGCCAAGGCGGGCGAGCCGGTGGCGCTGTTCAACGGCCGCGACGGCGAATGGAGCGCCGCGGTGGCGTTCCCGTCCAAGCGCAAAGTCCATCTCGACGTCGGAGACCGCCTACGGGAGCAATACGCCGAACCCGATGTGGCGCTGGTGTTCGCACCGGTGAAGCGCATCGAATTCCTGGTGGAGAAGGCGACCGAGCTGGGCGCGCGCGCCCTGCAGCCGGTGTTCACGCGCCGCACCACCATCGGTCGCGTCAACCGCGCGCGCCTGATCGCCAACGCGACCGAAGCCGCGGAACAGAGCGACCGGCTCTCGGTGCCGGCGATTGCCGAAGCGGCGCCGTTCTTCGATGTCCTGGGGGCGTGGCCGCAAGAGCGCACGCTCTATTTCCTGGACGAGACCGGAGGTGGAGCGCCGATCGCCGACGTTCTCATGCGTGCACGCAATGACCGGCCCTCTGACGAAAAAGTGAAAAAGCCCTTGGCGTTCCTCACCGGGCCGGAAGGCGGCTTTGACCAATCGGAGCTTGACGCTTTGCGCGGGCTGCCGTTTGCTGTGCCGGTCGGCCTCGGGCCCCGCATCCTGCGGGCCGAGACGGCGGCGCTGGCGGCGCTGGCCTGCTGGCAAGCTTTCTGCGGCGACTGGACCTGAACCGGGAGATTTGGGTCTGGCGCTTCGCGTAGGTCCACCCTAAGTAGGTGGCCCCAAACCTTTCCACTCCCAACTCTTTCTACTCCTATTGGGCCTTGTCCTTCATGACCTCGTTCCGCTCCGACAAGGCCGACCCGATCACATCCAAGGCGCAGCTGATCGCGACGCTGGCCGACGGGTCCAAGCCCGCCAGCGCCTGGCGCATCGGCACCGAGCACGAGAAGTTCCCGTTCGACAAGAAGACCCTGCGGCCGCTGCCCTACGGCGCGGCCAACGGTATTCGCGCGATCCTGAACGGCCTCACCCGCTTTGGCTGGAGCCCGGTCAACGAAGGCGCCAACGTCATTTCCCTGGCGCAGAAGGACAAAGGCACCATCTCGCTCGAACCCGGCGGCCAGCTGGAACTGTCCGGCGCCACGGTCGAGACGCTCCACCAGACCAGCGCCGAACTCGCCGAGCATCTCGACCAGGTCCACGCCGTCTGCGGCGACCTGAACGTGGGCATGCTGGGCCTGGGCATGACGCCCGACTGGACGCGCGAAGACATCGAGTGGATGCCCAAGGGCCGCTACGTAATCATGCGCCGCTACATGCCGACCGTGGGCACCATGGGCATCGACATGATGACCCGCACCTGCACGGTGCAGGTCAACCTCGACTACGCCTCCGAAGCCGACATGGTGAAGAAGCTGCGGGTGTCGCTGGCGCTGCAGCCATTAGCAACGGCCCTGTTCGCCAATTCGCCGTTCACCGAAGGCAAAGATAACGGCTACCTGTCATGGCGGGCCAATATCTGGCGCCACACCGATCCGGCGCGAACGGGTCTTTTGCCGTTCGCCTTCGAACCGGGCATGGGCTTCGAGCGCTACGTCGACTACCTGCTCGATGTGCCGATGTACTTCGTCTACCGCGACGGCTTCATCGACGTCGCCGGCCAGTCGTTCCGCGATTTCATGAACGGCCGCCTGGCGGCGCTGCCGGGCGAGGTCCCGACGGTGGCCGACTGGATCGATCATATGTCCACCGCCTTCCCCGAAGTGCGGGTGAAGAATTACCTGGAGATGCGCGGCGCCGATTGCGGCAGCGCGCGGCACCTGGTCGCCCTGCCGGCGTTCTGGGTGGGCCTGCTCTACGACCGGCAGACCCTGGACGCGGCCTGGGACCTGGTCAAAGGCTGGGACGAATCTGCCCGCGCCGCGTTTCACCGGGATGCGCCGCGTCTGGGCCTTCGGGCCAAGGCCGCGGGCCGCAGCGCCCAGGATCTCGCCAAGGATGTGCTGGCCCTGGCGCGCGCCGGGCTCAAGGCGCGCGCCCGCATCGACGGCGGCGCCGATGAGACCCGCTATCTCGATGTGCTGGACGAAACGGCTGCTTCGGGTCAGACGCAAGCCGACCGCCTGCTGGCGCTGTACCGCGGCGCCTGGAAGGGCGACGTGAAACCCGCTTACGGCGCCTTCACGCTCTGAGGACTTACCCGTGGCCGCGAAAACCAAAGGCAAAAAGCCCGCTCCCGAAAAGCTTGGCCTCAAAACCAAGCCCCTCTCGGTGGGCGCCGCACGCACGTCGCCGCGCGCGCCGTGGGCGAAAGGCGTCAAGCGTCCCGAGGCCTGCAAGAGCCTGACGGACGTGCGCCTCGCCATTGATGCCTATGACGATATTCTTCTGCCGCTGCTGGCCCAGCGCCTGAAGCTGGTGATGTCGGCGGCGCGCTTCAAGCCGTCGGTGACCGGTGTGGTGAAGAAGGACCGGGTCGAGCAGATCGTGGTCCGGGTGCGCCAAGCGGCCAAGGCGCTGGGCGTCAGTCCCGACTGCCTCGAATATACCTACCGTCACCTGATCACGGCCTATACGCGCGAAGAGCAGCGCAACTGGCCCAGGATCCACAAAGGCGCACCTCACAGGAAAAATAGCCGGCGTTAGCCCGCGGTCTTTTCCCCGAGCGTCTCTTGCAGGGCGCGCGCGGTGCCATTGATGGTGCGCCACGCCGTGGGGGTCAGGTGTTCGCCGGCATAGATGAAGAACCTGCCTTCCTCGCGGCGCAGGTGGTGGCGCTTGAAGGCGATCAGGTCGCGGGCGGCCCGGCAGAAGGCGCCGCGGCTGCGGTCGGCGTCGGCGGCCAGCCCGGCGGACGCCTCCGCCAGCCGCGACACCAGCGCCCCGGCCTCGTCGTGCTCCTCGGCGACCTCCTTAAGTTCGGCGGCCTTGACCGGCGCCTCGCGGGACAGGGCCGTGAAGATCATGTCCTCGATGGGATAGTGCATCGCCGCCATGTAACCGGTGAGGAACGACACCGCCTGCTCGACGGCGGCCATTTGCGGCGGGTGGAACTGCGCGACCCGCTCGACCTCGGCCTCCAGGGCGGTCATGACGCGCCGGGCGCTGACATGGTCCTGGAGGAGGCGGTTGAGGATTTCGAGGCGGTCCGGCATGGCGCTATCGTCCCATGGCGCGGGGGTGTTGCGCGTTGATGGAAATCAAAAGGCGGCCCCAATCCGCAACAGTAATCCAGCGGCAGTTGCCTTGGCGGCCCTGGCGGGACCAGACTGGCCGGGAAGGGAAACTCCATGACCGAGACCAGTTTCAAGAAGATCGGCGTGCTCACCAGCGGCGGCGACTGCCCCGGCCTCAACGCGGTGATCCGGGCAGTGACCGCGGCGGCCTGTGGACGCGGTTGGGAGGTGCTTGGGTTGCGCAAGGGGCACCTGGGGCTCCTGGAAACCCCGCCCGAGGTCATGCCGCTCACGGCCGAGAGCGTCAGGGGCGACGACGTGCGCGGCGACCTGCTGCGGGCCGGCGGGACCGTCCTCGGCACCACCACCACCAGCGACCCCTTCGCCTATCCGGACGGCCGCGGCGGGGTGACCGACCGGTCCAGGGACGTGCTGGCGGCTATCCAGGCCCTGGGGATCGAAGCCCTGGTGGTGATCGGCGGCGACGGCTCGATGCGCCTGTTCGACCGGCTGCTGGCGCCGGCCAAGATTCCCTGGGTAGGGGTTCCCAAGACCATCGACAACGACGTGCCCGGCACCGAATTCGCGGTCGGCTTCTTCAGCGCCGTGGACGTGGTGGGCGGGGCGCTGGACCGGCTCGCCACCACCGCCGCCAGTCACCGGCGGATCATGGTGCTGGAGGTCATGGGCCGGGATTCCGGCTTCCTGGCCCTCTACGGCGGCATCGCCGGCGGCGCCGATGTCATTTTGATGCCCGAGGTGCCCTATGACCTCGACCGCTTGGCCGAACATGTGCGCCGGATCACCCACGACCGGCCGTCGCCGGTGCTGGTGGTGGTGGCCGAGGGCGCGACGCCGCCGGCCGAGGAGCGCCGCAAGAAGGCCCATGTCGGCCTCGGTGTCGCCCGCGGCCTGGAAACCCGCACCGGAATCGACACCCGCTGCACCGTCCTGGGCCATGTCCAGCGCGGCGGCTCGCCGGTGGCGTTCGACCGCATCCTGGGCTCGGCTTTCGGCGCCCGGGCCGTCAGCGTGCTGGCCGGCGGCGGCACCCGGCGCATGGTGGCCTGGCGCGGCGGGCGGGTGACCGACATCCCCGCCGCCGATGCCGTCACCGGCCCCATGTTCGTCTCGCCCGACAGCCAGATCGTCAGGACGGCGCGGCGCCTGGGGATATATCTGGGTGAGGGGCTGGAGGCCCGCTGACGGTCAGGACGGCGCCTTCTCGGCGAGTGTCATGACGGCTCCAGCCAAGGCTCCCAGCAGGAGAATCGAGGCCGAGAGGAACGACAGGCCGAAGCCGGGGCCGCGTTTTTCCGGCGCCTTGGCGTAGCCGAGGGCGTATGCGATCCGGCCCAGCGGCCAGAACGCGCCGATGATGGCGGCGAGCTGGTCGCCCCAGGCGATGGCGAACAGGGCGAGCGCCGGCAGGAACAGGACGATCTGCTCCAGCGTGTTCATGTGGGCGCGGAAGATGCGCCGGAACTCAGGGGGGCCGTCCTCGGCGGGCGCGGCGACGCCATATTTTCCGCGTACTTTCCCCACCCACATCGAAAGCCAGACGTAGACGACGAGCGCCGCGACGGCGACCAGCGTGGTCCATGGAAATTGGATCGGCATGCTCTTGTTCCCCCTTGGCGCCGCCCCGGCGGCGGCGCGTCCGCGAGACAATGACTCCGAGCACCCTGCGTTGTCGCGGCACCGCGCCGGAAAATAATTGAACATAAAGAGGATTTTTACTTGATTTACCGCCCAATAGGAGTAAATGCGAATTCAGACGTACGCGCACGTGCCTAAAGCGAGAGCCGTTAAGCAACGACGTAAGCGTCCTTTACTTGGTTGGACTGGTTGTTCGTCTGATTGATAAAGGAGGCCGTGCAGTGCCCCTTCCGAAGCGCAAGACCAATTTTCTCCGCGCAGCCCGCGTTCCGGCTGCTCTCGTCCATTGCCGGCATATCGCCTGGGATGGTCACGACCTCGTCGTGATCTCCCGGTTCGATGTCATCCGGGATTGAAAATCCCCTCCATCGTTGACGTGGCGTCCGGCCGGGGATCCCGGCTGGGCAAGGTGACATGACGCCGCCGAAAGCGGCCCCTGCGCTGGATTAAGAGAGAAATGTACCAAACCAAGAACCGGACCTTCACAAAGCCTGTCCCGACCGAAAGCCCCGAGGCGGTGTTCCGCTCGGTGGACGACGTCGCCAAGCGCCTCAAGCCCGAGGCCCCGGTCCAGTGCATTTTCCCGGAAGCGATCCGCTCCCAGGCCGGCAAATTCCTCGCCCAGTTCCCGGGCCGGGTGCTCTATGCCGTGAAGTGCAATCCCGGCGAGGAGTTCCTGCGCCACATGCACGCCGCCGGCATCCGTCAGTACGACGTGGCGTCGATGGAGGAAGTGCGCCTGGTCAAGGGCCTGTTCCCCAAGAGCGCCGAACTGCATTTCATGCATCCGGTGAAGACCCGCGAAGCCATCCGCCAGGCCTATAAGCTGGGTGTGCGGACCTTCGCGCTCGATTCCGCCGGCGAGCTGATGAAGATCCTGGAAGAGACCAAGGCGGCGAAGGACCTGACGCTGATGGTCCGCCTGGCGGTCTCCGGCAACACGGCGGCTTACGACCTGTCCGGCAAGTTCGGCGCGGCCCCCGCCACGGCCGCCGAATTGCTGCGCCATGCCCGCAAGGTCGCCCACAAGATCGGCGTCTGCTTCCACGTCGGCTCCCAGTGCATGGAGCCGTCTGCTTACAAAGCAGCGATCGGCCGCGCCGCCGACGTCATCAGCAAGGCCAAGGTGCGCGTCGACATCATCGATGTCGGCGGCGGCTTCCCGGCCGTCTACCCCGGCATGACCCCGCCGCCGCTGGAAAACTACATGCAGGCGATCACCGAAGCCGCCCAGCCGCTCATCGCCGACATCGGTGTGGCGTCCGGGGCCGAGCTGTGGTGCGAGCCGGGCCGCGCCATGGTCGCGGCCGGCGGCGCCATGCTCGCGCGCGTGTCGCTGCGCAAGGGCCGGCGCCTCTACATCAACGACGGCACCTACGGCAGCCTGTTCGACGCGGGTGCCTTGGGCTGGCGGTTCCCGGTCCGCCTGGTGCGTCCGCTCAGCCGCGCCGGCAAGAACTCGACCGCGCCCAACACCCGTACGCCGTCCGAGAAACTGGTGCCGTTCAGCTTCTACGGCCCCACCTGCGACAGCCTGGACAAGATGAAGGGCCCGTTCCTCCTGCCCGAGGACACCCAGGAAGGCGACTGGATCGAGATCGGCATGCTCGGCTCCTACGGCTCGACCATGCAGACCCGGTTCAACGGCTTCCACTCGTCGCAGATCGCCACGGTGTGGCCGGAAGCGACCCCGCTGGCCGCCGAGCCGCGCACCCCGCGGCGCCGCGGCAACCTGCGCGTGGTGTCCTCCACGCCGGCCGCCATCGAGTCGCCGCAGGCCGAAGCCGCCGCCGACACTTTGTCAGCGGACGGTCACGTTGCGGGCGAAAGCCTTAGCCTAAAATAAGCCCGGTTCCGGCGCGCCCGACTAAAAGGGCGACGCGCGGGCCGGAATTTGCCATAACCCGGCCTCGGGCTCTCCTGGGGCCGTTTGCCCATGCTTTAAATTCCAACGTATTTTCACCTCCAACAGACGGACGCTTTGACCATGGCTGCGCCCAAGAAAAAATCCGCGAAGAAGGCCCCTAAATTTGGACCCAAGGCCAAGGGTTCCAACCGCAAGGCCATGCTGCTGTCGACCCCGGTCGAGCACATCGACATCACCAAGTTCGATGCCCGTCACATCATCGACGCCTATGGCAAGATGTCGTTCACCTCGCGCGACACCGCCCGCGCGGCCGAGATCTTCAACATGATGCTGGCCGACCCCAAGTGCTCGATCGTGCTGACGCTCGCGGGCTCGACGTCTGCCGGTGGGTGCATGCACGTCTACCGCGACATGATCAAATACGGCATGGTCGACGCGGTGGTCTCCACCGGCGCCTCCATCGTCGACATGGATTTCTTCGAGGCGCTGGGCTTCAAACACTACCAGGGTTCGCAGTTCATCGACGACACCCAGCTGCGCGACCTCTACATCGACCGCATCTACGACACCTATATCGATGAAGAGGAACTCCAGCACTGCGACAAGACCATCGGCGAGATCGCCGACAGCATGAAAGCCGGCCCGTACTCCAGCCGCGCCTTCATCAAGCAGATGGGCGCCTGGCTGAAGGGCAAGAAGAACCGCAAGAAGGACAGCCTGGTCGAGGTCGCTTATGACAACGACGTGCCGATCTTCTGTCCGGCGTTCACCGACTCCTCGGCCGGTTTCGGCCTGGTGCTGCACCAGGTGCGCAACCCCAAGAGCCATATCACCATTGATTCGATTGCGGACTTCCGCGAGCTCACCGATATCAAGATCAAGGGCGGCACCACCGGCCTGATGATGATCGGCGGCGGCGTGCCCAAGAACTTCGTGCAGGACACGGTGGTCTGCGCCGAGGTGCTGGGCATCGAAGCGGAAATGCACAAGTACGCGGTGCAGATCACGGTGGCGGATACGCGTGACGGCGCCTGTTCGTCCTCGACCCTCAAGGAAGCCAATTCCTGGGGCAAGGTGGACTCGGCCTGCGAACAGATGGTGTTCGCCGAAGCCTCCAGCGTCATGCCGCTGATCGCCTCGGACGCCTATCACCGCGGCTTCTGGAAGAAGCGCAAGGCCCGCCGCTACGCCAAGCTGTTCAAAGACTAATAGTCGAAGCTCCGGGTCCGATGGCTCTGCACAAGATCTGCATCGTCGGACCCGGCGGCATCGGCGGCACCATCGCCGCCCGCTTAGCCGAAACAAGCTTGGTTGAAACCGGCATCGAGGTTTCGGCCCTGGCCCGCCCGGCCAAGGCCGAGGTTCTCAATAAAAACGGCCTCCGGCTCAACTCTCTCGGCCGCCAGATCAACGTTCCCATCCGTGCGGCCAGCGACCCGGCTGCCCTCGGTCCCCAGGACCTGGTGATCGTCGCCACCAAGAACAGCCAGCTCGCCGACATCGCCAAGCAGCTGCCGCCGTTGTGCGGGCCGGAGACGCCGGTGATCTTCGCCATGAACGGCGCGCCGTGGTGGTTTTTCGACAATTTCGGCGGACCCCTCCAGGGGACTCGCCTGCAAAGCCTGGACCCGGACGGGACGCTCGCGAGCGCCATTCCCCTGAACCGC
Source organism: Rhodospirillaceae bacterium (assembly GCA_041905795.1). GTDB lineage: Bacteria > Pseudomonadota > Alphaproteobacteria > Rhodospirillales > Rhodospirillaceae > SHVO01. The sequence continues at coordinate 142,651 of JAYRKL010000008.1, forward strand.
GTGGTCTGGGGCGTGGTCTATTTCAGCGCCACCGGCAATCCCGACGGCACCATCCTGCACAACAACGCCAACGGGCTGACCTTCGGCAGGCCCAATGACGACACCGTTGGGTTGGATGTCATCGCCGATGTGTTCAGCCGCGCCGGCTTCGACGCCAAGATCACCGGCAATATCCGCCAAGAGATCTGGACCAAGCTGGCGGTCAACGTGGCGGTCAATCCGCCGGGCGCGCTGACCTTGGCCACCATCACCCAGATGTGGCACGAACCCCTATTGCGCGAAACCATGAACACGGTGCTGGCCGAGATGCGCGCCGTCGGCCAGGCGCTGGGGATCGATCCGGGGCCGCTGTCCGTGGACAAATGGCAGAATGCGCCGGTGCGGGTGTCGCTGCTGCAGGACCTGGAAGCCGGCCGGCCGCTGGAGCTGGCGAGCGTGGTGGAGGCCGCGGTCGAGATCGCGGATCATGCGGGTGTGCCCGTGCCCTTCACCCGCGCTTTCCTCGGCCTCACGCGCCTGCGCGGCCGCATCGCGGGACTTTTGCCCTAAGCGTGTCCAGGAAAAGTGGGTGCCGGTTTCCGGCCGGACACGCGACAATTCTACAAGTAGCGGCTACACTTCGCGCAGTTTCGCGCGAGGGGCCCGTTTTTCCGATATGCCTGAACCGACCGTGACAGACGCGCGCCTGCGCGCGGCAGCGGACTCCCTTCACACAGGGGCCTTGAAAGTCCTGTCGCTCGACATTTTCGACACCTTGCTGTGGCGCCGGGTGCCGGAGCCGGCCGACGTCTTTCTCATGCTGGGCGGCGACCTCAAGGCCGCGGGCAAGCTCGCGCCGGGGATCAGCGCGGTCGCCTTTGCCGAGGCGCGGCGGACGGGGGAACGCACCGCGCGGGAGAAAGCGCAGGCGGTCACCGGCTACCGCGAGGTCAAGCTCCGCGACATCCACGCCGCCATGCCGGACCAGATGTTCGCCGCCGGGGTCGATGCGGCGGCGCGCGCCGCCGCCGAGCTGGCCTGCGAGCGGCGCCTGCTGACCCACGATCACGCGCTGGCGGCGCTGATGGATGTGGCCCGTACCGCCGGCGCCAAAGTCATCCTGGTCTCGGACACCTATTTCACGTCCGCCGAAATCCGCACGCTGCTGGCGGCGGCGGGGATGAGCGCGCCGTTCGACCGGCTGTATGTCTCCTGCGAGGCCGGCAAGCCCAAGTACCGCGACCTGTTCGATGTCGTGATCAAAGACATGGATGCCGCGCCCGGCGAGATGCTGCATATCGGCGACAGCTATGAGGCCGATGTCGCGCCCTGCGCCGCGCGGCGGATCGGCCACGTGCATTACGACAAATGGCATTTCGCGCCCCGGGTCCAGGCCAAGGAGTTCCCGGCCGATCTCCCGGCCCGCGACGGCGTGCTGGCCGGGGCCGGCGATTTCGGCCTCACCGGCCTGCGGTCGCGCCTCAGGCACCGGGCGCCGGCCGGGATCGCGCCGGCATTCCGGCCGTACTGGCAGATCGGTGCCTCGGCGCTGGCGCCGCCGCTCGCGGCTTTTGCCCGCTGGGTGGCGGGCGAAGCGAAAACCGGGCGCGTCTTCGGCCTGATGCGCGAGGGCCGGTTCCTGGGCGATATCGTCACGGCCACGGCCGCCGCGCTGGGTGTCACGTTGAAGACCGAAGACCTGTGGCTGTCGCGCCGCGCCGTGATCGGCGCCGCGCTGTATCCCGACGATCTCAGCCTGCTGGGCGACTTCATCATGCTGGCGCCGGGCGCCGGCCCCGCCGAGGTGCTGGCGCAGATCGGGCTCACCGCGGCGGACGTTCCGGGCGTGGATTTCGGCCGCGACGGCGCGCTGCAGGCCCTGGTGCAGGCCATCGCCGGCCGTCCGGCCTTGCGCGAGAAAGTGCTGGCGGTGTCCGCCCGGCAGCGGCGCAATCTCCTGGCCGGCCTTGGCAGACAGATCGATCTCGCCAAGGCCCAGGTGATCACCGTCATGGACCTGGGCTATGCCGCCACCATCCAGGCGGTGCTGGCGCGCATCCTGGCGCGGGAGGGTTCGCCCGTGACCCTGCGCGGCCTCTACTTCGCCCTCAACGACACCGGCTTCGCCCGGCGCAGCGGCGGGCTGGCGGTAGACGCGTTCCTGGGGGAAGAAGGTTTGAACGCCGCCCGCCTGCTGTCGCGCACGCCGGATGTTCTGGAACATGCCTGCATGTGCCGCGACGGCAGCCTCGCCGGCTACGACGATGCGGGTGCGCCCGTCCTGCTGCCCAACCTCCGCGACGAAGCGCAACTGGTTCAGATGGAACACCTGCAGGACGGCATCAGGGCGGGCGTGGCGGCGGTGAACGCGCTGTTGGGCGATCTTGGCCGCACACCCCATGACGCGCGCGGACTCAAGGCCCAGGCGGCGCGCATGGTGGACTCCATGATCCTGCACCCGACCGCGGAGGAAGCCGCCACCATCGGCGGCTGGCTGCACGAGGCCAACTTCGACCTTTCGGACCGGCGCCGCCTCACCGATCTCGCCTTCGATCCAGCCCAGCTCGAGTACCGCGGCCTCGCGGCCTTGCAGGATATCGGCCGGCATCAGGCCTATTGGCCGGCGGCGGCCCTGGCGCGGGTCAATCCGTTCCTGGCGGAAGCTTATTCGGCGGGTGCTACCGGCGCTTATGGCCCGGCGCAGCTCACGGCCGGGCCGGTGCTGGGCGGGCTGACGCTGGTTCCGGATCTTGGCGCCGGGTTCGACGCCCGCCGCGCGGGCGGCGTCGCCCTGGCCACCAACGCCTTTGGCCGCGCGGAGATCACCGTGCCCGTCAAAAGCTTCGGCGCCGACGCCTACAGGCGTATCAAACTGGTGTGGCCGGCGGCGGCGGCGGTCGCGGGCCTCGACCAGGTGCGTATAATCGCCCGGGGCGAACGGGAGAACGTGCGCGTGGAAGTCATGTCACAGGACTGGAGCGGCGCGGCCGAGATCGCGCCCGGCGCCCGGCAGATCGCCGGCCCGCCCACCGGTCAATCGGCGGAGGTCATCCTGACCCTCGGCGACCCGCCGGCGTTCCCCCATGCCCTGGAGCTGACCCTGCGCCTCAAGTACCTGCGCCTCGATCCGATCTTTGGGGCCCGCCCATGAGCGCAACGCGCCTCTGCATGGTGACCACCAATTTCAACTACGGCGAATATCTCGACGACTGCATGCGCTCGATCGTCACGTCGCGCGGCTTCGACCGGGTCGACTACGTGATGATGGACGGCGGCTCCACCGACAATTCTCAGGAGATCATCGCGCGCTACGCGCCGCACCTGAAATACACGTTCTCCGGCCAGGACGCCGGCATGTATCACGCCATCGAGGCGGGCTTCGCCAAGTCCGACGCGCCCTACATGGGCTGGCTCAATTCCGACGACCAGCTGGCGCCCTGGGCGATCCAGACCGTGCTCGACATCTTCGACCAGTTGCCCGAGGTGCGCTGGATCACCTCGCGCTTTCCGATGCAGGCGCGGAAAGACGGCACGGTGATCAAGGCCGACTTCGTGCCGGGCGTGGACAACTGGGGTTTCTTCAACGGCGAGCATGTCAGGTCCCTGGGCCTGCCGTGCTCGGGCTGGATCGTGCAGGACTGCACCTTCTGGCGGCGCGACCTGTGGGAGGAAGCGGGCGGGTGCTTCGACCACAGCCTCAAGATCGCCGCCGACTTCGAGCTGTGGGCGCGCTTCATCCAGAAGACCGACCTTTATGTGGTGCCGGTGCCGTTCGGGATTTACCGCGTGCACGGCAACAACAAGGCCATTGCCCAGCGCGACGCCTACCGCGACGAATGCGTGAAGGTGCTGAAGCGCTATACCCCGGTGATCCCCGAGGACCTCAAGCGCCTCAACGACCGGGTGATCGCCAAGCACCTGAAGGCCATCGGCTTCGGTCATCTCGTCGACCGGAAAATGGGCCCGGCCTTGAAGACCATCCTCTACGACCACGCCGCGGGCCGTTACGTCGCCCTGGCCCAGGACTGACATCGCATGGCGAACATCCTGGTCACGGGCGGCGCCGGCTATATCGGCTCCCATGTCTGCAAGGCGCTGGCGGCGGCCGGCCACGTTCCGGTGGCCTACGACAATCTCTCGCGCGGGTACGAGATGCTGGTGCGCTGGGGCCCCCTGGAACGCGGCGACATCAACGACCGGGCGCGGCTCGGGGACGTGCTCAGGCAATACTCGTCGGCGGCGGTGATCCACCTCGCCGGGTTCGCCTTCGTCAATGAATCGGTGGCCAACCCCGGGCTGTATCGCGTCAACAACATCGAAGGCACGCAGAGCCTGCTGGCGGCCATGCGCGGCGCCGGCGTGACCCGTATCGTCGCGTCCTCCAGCTGCTCGGTCTATGCCTCGGCGCCGACGCCGCTGAACGAAAACGCGGCCCTGGCGCCGGCATCGCCCTATGCCGCCTCGAAGGTGGCCATGGAGCAGGCGCTGGCGGGCGAGGCCGGATTGACATGGGTGGCCTTGCGCTACTTCAACGCCGCCGGCGCCGACCCGGACGGCGAAACCGGCGAAATCACCAACGCCGGCGTGCGCGTGATCCCCAACCTGTTCGACACCGCGCTGGGCCGCCGGCCGGTGTTCCAGATCATGGGCGACGACTATCCCACGCCGGACGGCACCTGCGTGCGCGACTACACCCATGTCAGCGACATCGCCGCGGCCCACCTGAACGCGCTGAGCTACCTCGAGCGTGGGCAAAGCCGGGCCTTCAACCTCGGCAACGGGCAGGGGCATTCCATCCGCGTCCTGATCAAGGCCGCCGAGGCGGTCACGGGGCGGCACATCAGGGTCGAGACCGCGCCGCGCCGGCCCGGCGACCCGGCCAGCCTCATGGCCGACGCCGGCCTCGCCGCCCGCTGCTTGCCGTGGACGCCGCGCTACCCGGATATCGCCGACATGATCGCCCATGCCTGGGCCTGGCACCGGACGATCCCGGATGCCTTGCGCCCGGCCGGCTGAGGGGGCAGCGATGGCCGCGCTGCCGCCGCCCGATCGGATCCTGACAACCCGCGGCCCGGGCGAGACCCGCTGCGCCCTCATGGCCGGCGAAACCCTGGTCGAGGTGGCGCACTTGCGCGACGGCGCGCTCTTGTCGGGTACTGTGTACTTCGCGCGCATCGGCGCGCCGGCGCCTAACATGCCGGGCGTGTTCGCCGGGCTCGGCGGCGTCACCGGCCTGCTCAAGCTGAAACCGCCGTTCCCGGCCGAGGGCGCCGGGGTCGCGGCGGTGCTTGTGGTGCCGCCGCGCGCCGGCAAGAGCGCCGAACTGGCGCTGGCGCCCGATGTCGCCGTGCCCGCCGACGGCAAGCCGGGCCTGAGCCTGCGCGCCGCACCCGATCCGGTGGCGGTATGGTGGCAGCGTCATGCGGCCACGGTGAAGCAGATCGTCTGCGCCGGCCATGCCGCGGCCGCGCGCCTCAAGGAGGTGTTGGGCCCGGCGGCGCCGGTCGCGGCGCACGGCACGGCCGACGACCTGTTCGCGGGGGTGGACGAAGCGATCGCCGCGGCCCTGGAGCCGGTGGTGCCGCTCCCCGGCGGCGGTTCGCTGGTGATCGAAACCACCGCCGCGGCGGTGGTGATCGACGTCAACGCCGGCCCCGCCGACCCCGATGTCGCCAATGGTGAAGCGCTCCGGGCCGCGGCGCGCGCGCTGCGCCGGCGCAACCTGGCCGGCCATATCCTGGTGGACATGATCCCCACGCGCCGCAAGGCGGCGTTGCCGCGGCTGCTGGGCAGCCTGGTGGCCGGCGACCCCATGGATGTGCGCGTCGCCGGCCTTACGCCGCTGGGCATGCTGGAACTGACGCGCCGCCGGGTGGGCCTCTCGCTCGCGGAAACCTTGTGCGACGCCGCCGGGCACCTGACCGCCGAGACCGTGGCGCTGGGCGCCTTGCGCGACGCCGTGCGCTTCGCTTTCACGGCCAAGGCGGCGCATGTGACGCTCGACGTGGCGCCCGAAGTGGCCGAGGCCTTGGCGGGCCTTGCCGGCGCGGTGGCCGAAGCCGGCGACAGGATCAAGGGCGAGATCCGCATCGTCCCGCGCGCCGGCTTCGCCCGAACCAGGGTCGAGCTTAAGTCCGCTTGACGGGGAAAGGGCGTTTGGCGGATATGCCCTTATGAGCGACGACACCCCCAAACAGCCCGACGCCGTGCGCATCACCGCAGCCAAATGCGTCCGCTGCGCCGCACCGGTGACGCCCCGAACGCGTCCGTTCTGCAGCCAGCGCTGCGCCGACATCGACCTCGGCGGCTGGCTGACGGAACGCTACCGGGTCCCCGGCGGCCAGGCCCCGCCCGAGGACGGCGGCGGCGGCGAAACGCCCTGAAACCGCCCCGGCGCGGGCCCAAAAAGCCGAAATGCCCCAAGGGGTTGCCCCTCGATCAGGGCGTCTGGACAGTGCCCGCGTTCTCTTTTATAAAGCGCGGCCTTCCATAGGCGGCTGACCGCCAGATGCCCGGGTAGCTCAGTTGGTAGAGCAACGGATTGAAAATCCGTGTGTCGCTGGTTCAATTCCGGCCCCGGGCACCACTTCCCCATAAGCAATTGATCTGCCACGAGAGTGGTATTCCGGTGCAACAAGCCGAACAGGGTCGGCTACTTCATATTTTCGATATCCGCATCGACGGTGAATGCCTTGAACGCATACTCACCACCCTCTATTGGACTGCCAGCAACGGGAACGATCTCTGCGCTGGAGATTGAGAATGTGACCCTGAGCTTGCGGCTCTTGATGCTGATCGTTCTCGTTTTGCCGCCTATCGACTGCTCAGGGCCATTCTTGAAATCAGAAGCGTTGAAATCATAGGCCTGAAGCCCGTGCCATCGTCCGGGAGGCTCAAGAAGGTTGTTCGCGTCCGGCTTTGCTCCGGCGCGGTGCAATACAAGATCGATGTGAACCAGATTTCCCTTGATGTCGTTTTGCGGCTGCAGCGTCAGCACATAAGACGGACTGCCGTTGGCGGCTTTGACCGTCAAGCCAGGCCATTGGCCGGATGCTGCGGAATATTCCAGCGTTCCGTGAAGCGGAAGAATCTGGGCCCGGGCGTTTCCGATAAACAGCAGGAATGCGAGGGCGACGAAACCAGCATGCTTAAGCCACGGCCCTTCACCTATCCGTTGCAGACGACGACATCCAGGTTCTGACGACCCCATTGCTTTGCTTCCTTCACGGTCTCGAACCAGACATCCAGGTGATTACCTTGTATCGCTCCGCCGATGTCTTGCACCGTGCCCCAACCATACCCCGGCACATACATTTTTGTACCAAAAGCATATGCCTGCGGTGCCGCAATCGTTCCGGGGCCAGCTTTCGTTCCATTCTTGGTGATGCCGTATCCAGGGGCTCCCGGCCTTTTTCCGGTGCTCTCCGGGCCGCTGGTATAGGCCGTAACGTTCATCGAAACGACCGTGTAGCTTTTTGGGCAATTCTGCCGGAGGATTGCCTTCGCGCCTCGCGACAATCCTTTTTCGTCCGTCCACTCACCGCTTTCTCGTCCATGGCCTGCAGGAATACGCGGTTCGTTGGAGACGTCGTGTCCTTTTCCGGCGGGCTTGCCGCACATGTCGCTCATGATTGGATGTGCTCTCGGTGTTGAAACACTTAAGAACATACGTGTTTGAGTTCGGGGATTGAGCCGCTCAGAACAGGTATCGCGAGGATAGCGTGAAATGAGTGCGACAAACTTGCGGGAAATCCCGGTAAAGTACGGAAAAGAATTTGTCACACCGGGCCGGTCAAACCACCCAAGAAAGCGCCACGCGCACAGCCCGTGAGGCCACCTCCAAGTGCACCCGCGTTCGCAAGGGCAGTTCGCGCACGATTGTCGGGCATCGGCTCGCCTCGGGTGCAGGTAAAGCTTTACCTACACTTTCGCTTTGCCTTGGTCCCGGTCTGACGGCGGCGCGCGGAATGCGCGATAGGCACGGCCAAGGCGCCGACAGACGTCCGACACGAAGCCCAAGCTCAGCATTGCCACCAGAACGACCCGGCCCGGAGCCGCGCGCAAGAATGGCGCCGTTGTGCGCAAGATCGCGGTCGCGATTTTTACCGCGACGAACCAAGCCTGCCGCAGGGTGGGCTTGAGGAGGGCGACCAGGATCGTGACGTCCACCGCCACGTTCACGAGGTCGCCTCCGTTCGGGTGGCAGGCCTCGTTCAGTCCCAAGTTGAGCAGAATTTGGCAGACGAGATGCGTAATTGTTTCCATCGAATCAGCCTCCCGACGTATTCGGCCGATAACGCAGAGAGTCTGCCACAGGGAGGAAGGAGCAGGAGAAAAGGGCCGCAACCCTGAGGGCAAAATTTTCACAACCGCACAATCTATTGCCAAAGTTTTCTGAAACTGTTGGCTATCCCAAACCCCTGGCCTTACTCTTTCGCCGGGGAGGGCCTCCATCACATGCCGCGCATGCAGCCATCAGCGAAGCGTCTGCCGCCCGCGATCAATGCGACTTTGGCGGCCATGTATTTCGCCGACCCGGCAAAGCGAGGGACTTTCGTCGAGTTGCTTCTCACCGGGGTCCGGGAGGTCACCAAAAAATCGGATGGATACACGGCGTTCCGGCGGGAGTGCTCCGTGGTCACGGGCTACGAGGAAAGCGTTTTCATTTCTTCGCAGCGCGTGGGGAATCTCTCCAAATTGGTGGATGAGAACTTGGTGCTCGTCGATCCCAACGCGTGGAGCGTCCACACCGGGGCGAGGTGGCTGCATTATCTCGACGCGCTGGACGTGATGTGTGATGCGCGCACTGCCGGTTCGGCGAAGCTGTCCGAGACCTTTAAGAAGCGTGTACAGGCCGCCTGGAAACACGCTGAGCAACTTCTTGAACTTTCGATAGATCGGTCGATCTATTTCTCACAGTCCGGTGCGAGCGGCGCAGACAACTACACGTCCCCGGACGATAACAAGGTCCTTGCAAATCTGCTGGCGGTGTATTGGAGCATCGACCCGGAGAGTTTCGCCAACGTCAACGAATCTTTCTGGACTCCGGAGCAGATCAACAAGATTCAGCTTGAGCGCCCGGCGACCAAGCAAGATCACCAGAAATACGCGGCCCACTACATCGTCTACCGCGTGGATGAAAAGGCTGGATGTGTCGTCAAATCCTTCTTGGAAATTCTACCTTCGACAAAGGCGCGGCCGGTCGCGGAATATGAAAATTGGCTCTACGTTCCCGAAGCATCCCCTGACTCGGAAAAGGGGCGTGCAAACGGATTCGTGATTCCATTCGAGGAACATTTGAGCTTTGTGGGACAAATCGAAAACAAGTGTACCAAGTTAATGCTCCTGAAGCGTGCCGGTCATCACGACCGCTTTCATCGTGGCATTCTGGTATCGCTCGGCAGCCGCGACAATGCGATGGCGGTGAACTTTGTGATGAAGCAAACGGCCATCAGGTCATGGCGAGCTGCCAAGACAGGCTTCATATCGATCAAGCAAGCGTTAAAGGAATTAGGCGAACTGCGGAAGTTCCTGAAACGGGAGAAGCTTGTCCTTAAATCGGTCAAGCCGCCAAAGTCATTGTAGCAGGATCCGGCCATTGGCCATTGCCGAGGCCCGCACGTCAGCAGATTGCGGACTGCAGGGAGGCGGCAGCGATGGGGGCGCCAGCCTTCCGGAGACCGTGCGCGGAGCCGTGAGGCCATCCTCCCGCACCACGGGAAGGCCCACTTCATTGGGAGCGCCTCAGCCGCTCCTAGGCATTTTCGAACTGCATGCGGCGGTTCATGAAGATCAGGCGGGAGATCACCAGCCGCGCGACAAATTCGTGCAGGACCGGCTCGATGAGGCGGAATCTGTCCTCGCCCAGCGTGGCAAGCTTTTCCGGCGGCAGGCGGTATACGATCGAGGGCACCATGGCTTGCGCGGAAGCCGAGCGCGTCTTTTCACCGCTGTATGCCGCCATTTCCCCAATCACCGTGCCGCGCGAGAACTCGCGCAGCCGTTTGACGCCCTTGGGCGTCTGCAGCTGGACTTCGATGGCGCCGCGCTCGATGACGTAAAGGCAGGTATCCTGATCGCCCTGTCTGAACAGATATTCGCCTTCGCCGACTTCCAGACGTTCCATCACTTCGGCAAGCCAGCCGCCCTTGATCGGGTCGCCGACAATCTCGGCCAAGACTTCCTGGATGCTCTCGTGATCCGATAGCTCCGCTTGCGAAATCAGCACCTTATCCTCGATCCGCTTCAGGCTCAGATCGAGATTGGCGACAACCTGGAAAGACTCCCCATCCAAACCCTCGGCGTGGTCGAGGACGGTTCGGATCGGCGCGGTCAGCCCGCAGACGATGGTTTCGATTCCCGCGCCCTCGAGCAGAGTGACGATCTTGGTGAGAATCTGCGCGGCCGTACTGTCCATGCCGGTGACGCGGTGGAAGTTGAGCACAACGTGGGCGAGGTCCTTGTTGACCTCGGTTTCCCGCTTGATCCGTTCGTAGAGCCGGCTCGCCGAGCCGAAAAACAGGAAACCGCGCAGATTGAATATCCGGGCGGAGGCGCTGCGCTGCCTGAGGAACCGCACCTTGCCGGCGGAGCGTTCGACCGAGCTGCTCAGCTCGCTCAGGGAGAACATTCCCTCGATGATATCAATTCTGCTGTAGCGCACGACGAACAGAAGCGACGTCAACAGGATGCCGAGGACGACGCCGGGCATGAATCCAATGACGACGATGGTGCCGAAAATCGACCAGACGACGACCCGCTCCGGCAGCGGCATGCGATAGCGAATTTCAATCAGCCAGTCGAAGAACAGGTTGAAGGCCATGAAGATGACCATGGCTGCTGCCGCCGCCTTGGGCACGTATTCAAGGAGGCTGCCCCCGGTGGCCGCGGCGGTCGCGCAAATCGCGGCCACGAGCAGAGGGAAAAGACGGCTGCTTGCACCGATCTTCGGATACATCACCGAACCGACAATGTCGGTGACCCCAGGGGCGCCCATGACCAGGCCACTAGCGATATTCGCGGTGCCGAGGCTGCGCAGTTCATGCTTGAGCGGAAGCACCTTGCGTGCGCCAACCTCGAGCGCCGAAAGATTGAGCGAAACGCCGATGACATTCAGCACGACCGCGGTGGCGATCTCCGGCAGCACGGATGTGAGAAACGGCATATTGACGCTGGCGAGGGAAAGATCGGAAAAGCGTGCGGCCTGGCCGGTCTCGAAAGAAAAGACCCACCCTTCGGCGTGCAGGGCGCTGAGAGTCATGCCGTGGCCGGTCGCGACGAAATAGAAGCCGGCGGTTGCAAGAAGCAATATCCCGGGCAAGAGCAGGACGTTGTGCCAAAGTCTCGCGAGCACGAAGAGCGTCAATCCCACGGCGACCGCTGGCGCCCACCGCAGTGCCATGCCGTCGACAAATAATTTGGGAATTGTTTCCCGCGTCAGGGAGAAGTCGGTCAGCAGCGCGATCGCGGCGTCGAACAGGAGCCACCCCAACCCTGCCAGAAACCCGCATACCACCGGGAAGGGCAGAAGCTGGATGAGATGGCCGACGTCGAAGCGCGAGGCCGTGCGCAGGCTTATGCCGGCCAGGATCGCGATCGTGGCCATGATGGCGAAAAGTGTGGACGCCGCTTCGCCAGGTGTCGCGAAGCTATCCCACTGGGCATTGGCGGCGGCGCCGACGGCAGCCATGATGGCGACGGTTTGCTCGTCGATCACGGCGATATGAAATGAGTGGGAGGACGTCGCGCCCACGACGCCTGTGATGAGGGCGCTGCTGAGCAGCATGACGACAATCGCGACCGGCAGATAAACAGACAGGTGGCCGGCGAAAATCATGGCCGCGAACGTGCAGCTCCACAGCATCGTTTCGACGCCGCTCAGGCTGCCCAGGATGATGTCGGGTGTGATGCGTTCGGGCCTGTATTCGTGAAGCCGAAGGCCCTGCCACTTGGTCATGATGGCGCACTGAATAGACGTCGCCTGTAGAGGCGTCAATCTGGCGGGCGCGGTCCGTCGCCAGGATAAACCCTGGATTTAGATTGCGAGCGGAAGTCCCGCCCTAGAGATGAGGATCCTGCGCCATCGTGAGACTGTGGCTTGCCGCCGCAGAGACAGCCGTGACGCGAAGGCGGCCCCAATAAACCCGACAAAGCTATGGGAAGAAAGAATCCGCACCCGGTGTTAAGTTACTGATGAGATTGAATTGCGACGGCGCAGCCGCAACCGCCGCAACAAGCAGGGTAAAAAGATGAACGATCAGACTCCCGGAACCGGCCAGGCGGCGCAGCCGCTGGTCATTTCCCATGAGAACTCCCTTGGGAAATTGCGCGCTTTGGGATGGGAGCCGCGGACCATTTACGATATCGGCGCATTCCAGGGCGTCTGGTCGGATCGAGTCAGACGCATTTTTCCCGACAGCGAGATCATTCAATTCGAGGCGAATGCGGAGAACGCACCGGCCCTGGCGCACCGCGGTTTCCGCCATTTCCTGACGGCTCTGGCCGCGGAGGACAACGACACACGCATATTCTTTGCGGCCAAGAATGCCGTTGCGACGGGCAATTCCCTCTACCGCGAGAACACGGCGTTTTATGCCGGCGAGAACCTGATCCTGCGCCAGGTCGTGACACGGCGCCTCGACTCGCTCGTCGCCGAGCACAAACTCAATCCGGCCCAGCTCATAAAGATCGACGTTCAAGGTGCCGAACTCGAGGTCATCGCCGGCGCCGCCGCGGCGATGGCGAGCTGCGAAGCCCTCATCGTCGAAGCCTCGCTGCTCGCCTACAACGAGGGCGCGCCCTTGTTCGGCGACGTCGTTTCCGTTCTCACGCAACTGGGTTTCAAGTGCGTGGACCTCTCCGAGATCGCCATGCAGGCGGGAATGATCCTCCAGCTTGATCTGTTGTTCGTGCGCGAGCCGTTGTATCAAAAACTTCATGCCGCGGCCGGCCTTACCTGATCGGCGCCCGGAGACTGCGGCGCACGCATGACCCCACCGCTTCCTACATAACGCAAAGGGAGCGGGCGTCACCAGATCCAGAACATCAGCACCCAATTCGCGGCCGCGACGGCAACCGCGAGGCCTACGGCTGCGACGGCGGCGATGCGGCGCGGGGTGGACACGCCGGCCCGCGCGGAAATCCGCCATGCGAGCCACAGACACCACGCCGCCGCCGCGGCGAGCAGGGCCGCGCGCGCCGGACCGACCCAGCGCACGCCCAAGCCTTCGGCCTTCAGCAGGGAGACGGTGGTGGCCGACAACCCGAGGATGACGCCGCAGCCGGCGATCGGGATCAGCGCCTGGGCCAGGTGATGCAGCCGGGTCATGGAGAACGCGCCCAGCGCGCGCGCGCCGACAGCGAGGAGGCCGAGGATGAGCGTGCCGTTCACCAGGGCGGTGGCGGTGATGTAGGCCAGCATGACGCCGCCGTCGAGGGGCGTCATGACGTCGTTGCGGTCGGGGTAATTGGTGAGGATCCACCACGGCAGCAGCGGGTCCAGCAGCGTGCCGAGGCCGTGGTCCAGCAGCCATGCCGCCGCCGCCTGCTTCAGCGTCACGAAATAAGGGCTGGTGCCCCACAGGAACGCGCCGGCCGCGAGGCCGATCATGCCGTAGACGATCAGCGCGGTTTCCCAGGGTTTCGGATCGGCGCCGGCGACGATCTCATCCGATGGCGCGCGGCCTTCCAGGGCGATGGCGCCGCGGAACCCGGCGCAGCGCCCGCACATGTGGCAGCCGGACGCGCTTTGCATGGTGCGCAGTGGGACCAGGGGCGCGCAGTTGACGCCGGCGCCGCGTGACCGCGCGGCCGGTTGCGCCGTCCACGCCGCGCGGTCGACGCGGTAGTGCACGGGGGCCAGCTTCGCCAACAGCTGGAATACGCCGTTCACCGGGCAGAGGTAGCGGCACCACACGCGCTTGTCGCGGCCGTAGAGAAGGCCGACCGCGACGGCCGCCACGGTCGAGCCGCCGAGGACGATCAGCGCCGGCTTCGGATACTGGTATACGCTGATCATCTGGCCGTAGATGGTGGTGCCGGCGAAGGCCACGAACGGCCAGCCTTTCCACGTCAGCCAGCGCGGCACGGCGAGGCCGCGGCTGTGACGGCTGGCGATTTCCGAAAGCGCGCCCTCGGGACAGAGGAATCCGCACCACGAGCGCCCGACCAGTATCATGCTGATCAGCACGCCCGGCCACCAGATGCCCCAGAACAGGAACTGGGCGAACAACACCAGGCTGGTCCAGATGTGGTCGAAGCGCGACGGCAGCGGCGCCAGCGCCGGCCCCAGCAGCAGCGCGGCGTAAAGCCCGATCATCAGCCACTGCACCGTGCGGATGGCGCGCTGGTGCCCGCGCAGCCACAGGCCGGCGCGGGCGAGGACCGGGGCGGCGGGCGATGTCATGATGGAGGATTGGCCGGGCGCGTCCGCCAGCCGATGAAGGCCCAGAAGCCGGCGAAGGCGATCACCTGGACGAGGTCCGGCCGCGCGCGATAGCCGGTGAGGCCGGAGACAAAGCGCCCGAACACGCCGGCGTCGTCGAGCAGGGCCGAGGTGTCCCAGATGCGCGCCGCGAGCGGCGGCAATAGACCGAGCGAGAGCAGGTGGTCGATCCCGGCCATCATCAGCGCCGCGGCCAGGAGCAGCAGCATCGCTTCGGTGATGCGGAAGAAGATCCGCCACGGCAGCACCCGGCCGCCGACCTGCAGCGCCCAGTAGGAGGCGCCGGCAAGCAGGAGGCCGAATCCGACGGCGACGGCCGCCGCGCCCGGGCCAAGCGCGGCGCCGGCCATGGTGCCGTAGAGAAATATCGCCGCTTCGCTGCCTTCGCGCAGGACGGCGAGGGCGGCCAGCACGGCGACGCCGAGCCAGTTGGCCCCACTGGCGGCGCGATCCAGGGCCGCGTGCAGGCCGGACTTGAGGACGCGGGCGTTGGCGCGCATCCAGAACACCATCTGAACGATCAGTGCCGCCGCCAGGAACACGATCGCGGTCTGGAAATAGTCCTGGGCCTCGTCGTCGAGCGCGTCGCCGACCGACAGCAAGAGCGCGCTCAGGCCGGCGGCGCCGGCGACGCCGGCGCCGACGCCCGACCACAGCCAGACGCGTCCGGTCCTGCGCTCGATGTCGGGGCGCCGGGCGATCCAGGCGTTGAGGATGCCGATCACCAGCAGCGCCTCAATACACTCGCGCCAGATGACGAAGACGATGTTGAAGCTTTGCGCGGACAGGGTCATTTGGCGACGATCACGGCGGGCGGCTGGTCGAGGTGGAAGTCGTCGAAGAACTTGTATTCCCCCGGATCCAGGGTGCGGATCACCATCACCGAGTCGGATTTTCCGGCCAGCACCTTCTCCTTGCGCAGCTCGACGCTTTCGAATTCGGCCGGCGTGTCGCCGATGTTCACGAGTTCCAGCCGGATACGGGTTCTTGCCGGTACTTCGATGCGGGCAGGCGTGATCTTGCCGTTGTTGAATTCGATCCTGAACGTCGGATCCTCGGCCCGCACTTCGCCGGGCGCGGCGGCGATGCCGGCGGCCATCAACAGCCCGGTCAGACTTCGCGCGCTGCGTGTCATGGCCATCGTCCTAGTAGGCGCCTTTCTTGCCGGTTCCGGCGTAGACGAAATCGTATTCCACGGTGAACGGCGCGAACCAGGCGCCGACGCCGGTTTCCTTGTCCACATGGCGGCCAAAATGGCTGTGCGGGTCGCTACCCGGCGGCGACACGGTGAGTTTGAGTTTGTAGCGGCCCGGGCCGGCGAGCTTGACGTTGTCGCCGTAGTGCGGGCCGTCGCTGGCGACCATGGCCATGAACGTGCCTTTCTGCGGCGGCACGCCGTCGCGGCCGATCTCATAGGCGATGGCCAGATAAGGCACCCAGTCACCCTCGGCGAAGCCGTTGGTGTTGTCCTTGGCGGCCTTGATGTCGGCCTCGAGGTGGACGTCGGAGTCCCGGGCGTCCCGCATCATGCCGGCGGGTTCCATTTCGATCGGCTGGAGATAGACCGCGGCGATCTCCATCCCGGCCTGGCGCTGCGGCTTGCCGAGCGGGATTTCCTTCGCGCCGGCGCCCAGAGGCGCCGCGGTAAGCCCCGTCAGGGCCGCACAAAACATCAGGATTTTTTTCACGCCGATTCTCCGTTCCCGGCCTGCGGGCCGCGCGCGCGGATCTGCGATTCATTCTCATCCGCCGCCACAGCATTTCATGGATAGGATTTGGATCGTTGATCGGGATCAACCGGCCGGACCCCCGGATCGGGCGGCGCCCGCTACACCACAAAGAAGCCGTGTGTCCCGTCCCGGCCGAGCTGATCGACGAGGCCGAACTCCCAGTCGAGATAGGCCTGCATGGCGCCGGCGGGATTGTCGGTGCCCTCGTAAGGGCGGCGATAGCGGTCTATCGGGGCGGAGGCCATATGCGCGAAGCCGGTTTCAAGCGGATGACCCGCCGCCGCCCACGCCGCCGTGCCGCCGGCGAGGACGGCGATGTCGGCGCCGGTCGCTCGCGCGAGGTCCGGGGCGGCGAAGCAGGACAACTCTCTGCTGTGGGATGCGAGAACATAGCCCTCGGCCTTGGGCAGCTTCGCCGCCGCTTCCGTGAACTGACTCCTGATGGCGAACCACGCTCCCGGAACATGTCCTTTGGCATAGGCCGCGCTGGGGCCGATATCGACCACGCACAGGCTGCCGCGCCGCGCGCGAAGCTCATCCACCGCGATGTCTCGTACCGCCGGCGGCGCCGGCGACCGCGCCCGCCACGCGCCGGTCTCGGAAAACGCTTCGGGCCGGCCGGAAGCCAGCACGTAAACCTCCCAGTTCATCTGGGCGAGCCACGATGCCGTCATGTTGGCGCGCAGATTGGCGCCGCCGGCCGGGCCGTCCGACAGCACGATGCGCGCGCCGCGCACCGCGGCGAACATCTCGGTCTCCTGCACCAACTGGCCGCCCGGCGCGAACTTGAACCCGGCGAGATGTCCCGATTGATATTCCTCCGCCGTGCGCACGTCGAAGCAGTAGGTGGTCCTGGCGCGATCCGCGCGCAGCGCCTCAAGCTGCGCATCGCCGATCGCCTTGACGCCCGCGCGCGCGGCCAGGCCGGCGGCGGCTTCGGCGGCTTCGGCCGCCTTCCCCGGCCGGCTGGGTCTGAAGGTTCGTGTTCGGCCGGTGTCGAGCTTGAGGCCGGCGAGCGTCCAGCCGATGGTCCCGTTTCTGAGCGCGTAGACCGGGTTCCTGATGCCGGCATTGACCAGCGACTGCGTGCCGATAAGGCTGCGGGTTCGCCCGGCGCAGTTGACGATGACGGTGGTGTCCGGCGATGCGACGAGGTCGTTGACCCGATACACCAGTTCGCCGCCCGGCACATTGATGCCGGTGGGGATGCTCATGGTGGTGTATTCGCCGAACGGCCGTGAATCGAGCACGATGATGTCGGCGCCGCCGTCGAGCAATTCCTTGACCTTGGGCGCGGGAAGGGACGGCGTATGACGCTTCGCTTCCACAAGTTCGCCGAAAGCCTTGCTCGGCACGTTGACGTCGCGGAAGGTTTCGTAGCCCGCGTCCTTCCAGCCCTGGAGGCCGCCGGCGAGCACCGCGACGTTTGAGTAGCCGAGGTCCTCCAGCCGCGCCGCGCCGCGCGCGGCAAGGCCTTCACCACTATCCATCACCGCGATCAGCACGTCGCGGCGCGGCAAATACGCGTGGATGTCCATCTCCAGGCGCGAGAGCGGCAGATTGGCGGCAAACAGCGGATGATCCTGTGCGTGCGGATCCTCTTCCCGCAGGTCCAGGAGGGCGATCTCGCGCCGGGACAGCAGCGCGCCGCGCACGGAGTCGGGGGAGATTTGCGAGGGCATCGTTTTGTTCAACCGGTTGGATTGGAATAGCCCGAGATGAACGGGCGCACGTGCCGGCCCTTGCCGTAGATCGATCTCTCGATCCGGCCGATATCGCCGCCGTAAACGTGGATGCTGATGGAAACGCGGTCGTCATGGGCGTTGAGAACTTGATGGATGTCGCCGTCCTCGACCGAGAGGACATCGACGTCGCCGGGGTTCAGGAGGTAGCGCTCTCCAACCCTGACCAGGAGGCCGTCCGCAGACCGCGCATACCTTTGGGTCAGTTCGGCGCCCCGCAGCACGCCGACCAGACCCCACACGGTGTGGTCGTGAATCGGCGTGGCTTGCGATGGCCCCCAAACGAAGGCCACGACCGTGAACCGCGCGGCCGGATCGCGATACAGCAAGTACTGCTGGTAATGCCGCGGATCGGGCCGCGCGAATTCATCGGGCAGCCAGTCGTCGTGCGCGACAAGGTCTTTCAGAAGCGCGCGGGCGCGCGGCAGGAGGACGGCCGCCGGCGGGGTTTCATCCATTAACGCGCCCAAGGCCTCGGTAAAGTCCTCCAGTCTGGTGGAAGCGCCGGCTGACATATGCTGGTGCGGACTTTCGGTTGGCGGCCGCAAGAACGAAGCGCCTTGCGATTATGGCTCGCCTGGCAGGTCTTTGCCCATTTCCTCAAGGCGCGCGGAGGTATGAAGGTAATCTTGTCGCAGCCGGAGGATGGCCGCCTGCAGCATCGGGTCAGTGGTGGCGTTCGCGAGGCTGACGCATTCCTCCGCGCGCTTCCTGTAACCTTCAGCGGTGTAAGGCATGATGTCCCCGGATCGGAACCGGCAGCCTTCCGAGAAGTCGGCCCCTAGACATTGATCCCAATCAATCGCAGTCGAAACGGTCCGGTTGCGCCCGGCGCTCTTCCGGCAGCCGGCTTTGTGTCATGCGACCTTCAAGTCTTTGGGGTCGATTTGGAAGTAGCGGTCGCGATTGAGCGGAAAGGCGCGCCGCCGCGCCGCGGTGATGGCCGCCTGCAATTTATGAACGCTGAACGGCTTCACGAGAAAGGCGTTCGCGTCCAGGCGTCTTGCGACACCGGCAATGTCCGCCGAGGCCATGCCGGACATCAAGACGATGCTCATATCGGGACGAAAGGAGCGGGCCACGCTCGTGGTGCGGATCTGATAGAGCAGTTCGAGGCCGTTCCCATCAGCCATGCAAATGTCGGTGATGAGACAATCGAAGCGCTTGTCGCTTCCGGTCAGGAGCGCAAAAGCCTCATACCCCGAGCGGGCGACCGAAATCCTGGTGGCGCCGAGCCTGCTCAGCATGAGCGACAATCCGTCGATGGCGGAGATGTCGTCGTCTGCGATGAGAAAGTTTAAATCGGCGAGCACGATGAACTCACGGGGACGAGGCTGACAGGTCGCGCAGTCTCGCCTGCCGCCGTAATCAAATTCTTAAGAACCGAAAGCGGCGGAGCACAATCGCCGGAAGGGCCCACCTGCCAGTGGAAGACAAAGATGGTTCATCGCCCTCTGATTTGGTCCTGGGGACGCAGGCGTCCTCCTGCGGTGGCATCAAAGGCTGTAGCGCACGGCCAGCGAGAAAATGTGGTTGGTGAATCGAGGCTGAGTCATTCCTGAGCCCAAAAGAGCGCCGAGCGGGGTGTAGCCGCCAAGATACGCCCAATCCGTGGTGGCCTGCCGTGCCAGGGTATAGCCGCCGCGCAGCGTCATGTTCTCCCGCACGGCATATTCGGTCTTCAGGCTGAGATTATGCGTGAGCGCGCGGGTGTCGGGCAGCGGACTGGCCAATGCGCCGATCTCCGTCGTGCCGTGCGACAAAGTATATTGAACGCCGGCCTTCAGTTTGCGGGCAACGATCTCCCAGTCCATCTTCAGACCGGCGGTATGCACGGTTTCGTCGTCTTTGGCGGCCCAGAACAGCGCGGCGTTGGTGAGCGTCCGTCCGGACCGCGTATACCCCCGTTGGGCGGCGATCATCCGCTCAAGGCTGTAAAAGACGCTGGCGGAGAAAGATCCCTCGGCGAAGGACACATCGCCGTCCAGGAGGAAGGACTCCGTGCTGCCGAGGCCGAGCGCGGACTTGGGGTACTGCGCGGCGGAAAGTCCGGCGGAGGCATTGAACGTCAGGCGTTCGAATGCGGTGTAGGTGGCGCCGCCTTTGGCTTCGTGGCGCCGCCGGTCGGCAAGGTTGTATTTACGCAGCAGCGGATTCTCTATGGACTGGTTTTGCGCGCCGGCGAGGAAGGCCGCGACATGGGCGGAGTCCCACGGCAGCGTATCGTCATAGACCGAGCCGTCTCGCCAGGAATAGCTGTAGGCCGACCAGATCGACCCTTGCTCCAGCGTCGCGGCGGCTTTGGCGCGGACGCTCTGTTCATCCAGCCGGCTGACCTGCTGGTAGTCGTAACGCCGGAAGTCGCCGGTGTAGGTAAGGCTGAGGCGGATGCCCTCCCAGGGGCGATAGCCGGCTTCGGCGAGCGCATGGTGGAAGGTGAAACTGTGCGGCAGGTTGTAGCGGATGCGGACGTTGTTCCCCGCCACCGCCGGATTGGCCTGATTCTGGCTGTCGTTCTCGACGAAATTGAATAGATCGCGCGGCGTGCGGTTGTTCCGGTCATCGAAGCTGTAGGAGGCGTTGATGTCCGTCCGGGAGGTCGGCCGGGAGGTCAGCGTCACGGCGAGCTGCGTCTTTTCAACCCGCCCGCGGAGAGAGGCGCGCGGTAAAGCGGCGCCGACAGTCAGGCTGGTGTTGCCGGTGTATGGCAGGAAAGGTTCGTCCTGACTTTCGATCGCGTAAGAGGCCCGTGCCGTCAGGCGCGTGGCGGGCGAGACGGCGTAACCCCCCGTAAGCTGGAACGCGTGCCGGAGAGAACTGGGGGGCAAACTGTATTGAGCGATGACCGAGGCGTTGGTGGTATCTATCGCCGTTCCACCGCCGATCGCGCCCTGGCCTCCTCCAATGGGGATGCCGCCACCTGGCCCGCCGCCGCCGGTTGGCGGCTGGACAACGGCGCGCGAGAAAGGGGTCGGAACGACAAGCGCCGTGTCGCTGTCCCTGAAGACGGCGAGAGTATATTCGGCTTTCCACTGGAGTTTGGCGCTGGCGAAGCCGAAGGACGCCACCAGGCGCGTGGTTTCATAGTCGACCGGCTGAGGAATGAACACCGCCACCGCCGAGTTGGAGTCCTCGCCAAAAGCAATGGACTGGTCTTTGGTTCCTTTTCGCAGACTTTCCGTGACCTGCAGGCGCGCCTCGTATCCCCGCCAGGGCTTCAGCACCAGATCGCTGCCCACCTTCTGCCAGTGCACCGACAGATCGAGCGGCTTGAGATTGCTTTGAAGTGCCGTGAACTGGAGCGAAGAGGCGGCGCGTTGCCATGTACCGGGCAGTGTCAGTTGATTGGTTCCTGCGCCGTCGAAGGGTGTTTTGGCGTCTGCGGTGTAGAAGCGTGTGAAGGAGTCATAGAACACGCTGCCGCGCCACAGGCCCTGGTTGCCGATATGGGCCTCGAAGTTCATGCGGTCGAAGCCGAGCACCTGGGCCGAGGCGCCCCAGAACCGCG
>JAYRKL010000037.1:0-18160 GCA_041905795.1 Rhodospirillaceae bacterium
TTCCGGTGAGCAGGATGTCGAAGGTGCAGCCGATGCTGGCGGCGTTGAAAGCGGTTTGCTGACGCGCGACCAGGTCCTGCAGGATCAACAGGCGCTCGCTCTTCACGTCCTCGGGCACCTGGTCCTCGAGGGTGCTGGCGGGCGTGCCGGGGCGGGCGCTGTATTTGAAGGTGAAGCACTGGGCGTAGGTGACCTGTTCGACCAGCGCGAGGGTGTCCTTGAAATCCGCGTCGGTTTCGCCGGGGAAGCCGACGATGAAGTCCGACGACAACGCCATGTCGGGGCGGTGCTTGCGCAAGGTCTCGACGATGCGCAGGTAGTCGGCGCGGGAATGGCCGCGGTTCATGGCTTTGAGGATGCGGTCCGACCCGGACTGCACGGGGAGATGCAGGAACGGCATCAGCTGCGCCACGTCGCGGTGGGCTTCCATCAGGTCCGCCGTCATGTCGCGCGGATGCGAGGTGGTGTAGCGGATGCGCGCCAGGCCCTCGATCTTCGCCAGTTCACGCACCAACGCACCGAGGCTCATGACGCCGTCAGCGGTGACACCGTGATAGGCGTTGACGTTCTGGCCGAGCAAGGTGATCTCGCGGGCGCCGCCGGCCACCAGGCCGCGGGCTTCGGTCAGGATCGCCGCCACCGGGCGCGAATACTCGGCGCCGCGGGTGTACGGCACCACGCAGAAGGTGCAGAACTTGTCGCAGCCTTCCTGCACCGACAGAAACGCCGCCGGCCCTTCCTGGCGCGGCGCCGGCAACAGGTCGAACTTGGATTCAACCGGGAACTCGGTGTCGATAACTTTGCGGTGCTCCGCACCGATGGTCCGGCGCTTGGCTTTCACTTCGTCGATCATCTGCGGCAGGCGGTGATAGGCCTGGGGCCCGACGACGATGTCCACGAACGGCGCGCGCGTCATGATCTCGGCGCCTTCCGCCTGGGCCACGCAGCCGGCCACGGCGATGATCAGGTCCTTCCCGTCCTTGAGCGGGCGCAGGCGGCCCAGGTCCGAGAACACCTTCTCGGCGGCCTTCTCGCGGATGTGGCAGGTATTGAGGATCACCATGTCGGCGTCCTCGGGCGTTTCGGCGGCGGCGTAGCCCAGCGGGGCCAGGGCGTCGGCCATGCGGCTGGAGTCATAGACATTCATCTGGCACCCGTAAGTGCGGATGAAGACCTTCTTGGTGGGGGACGTCATGAGGCCTGTTTAGCGGGAATAGCCCGCGAAATCAAAGCACCCGCTGCGAAGTCATTGGTGTTTCAGGCGGTTTCCCGCCCCGCCAGCAGGCGGGCGAATCCGTCCCGGGTGATTTGCTCGCAATGGGCGGCCATGGCCTTGCGGTCCGGGAAGTCCTCCGCCGACACCGGCGGGTGGAACGTGATCTCGCAAGTGATCCACCCCAGGCCGAGCAGGCGCTTCAGGTGCGGCATCAGGTCCATGTCGCCGTACCAGGCCACATAGGGCCGCCAGCCCACGCCCATGGGCATGCCGTTGAGGCGGGTATAGGCGATCGAGACCGGCTGGATCGTGACAGGCATTGCCCCGGCCTGATGCTCCGCCACCGTGAACAGCGCGCTCTTGAACGGCTTCATGCGGTTGCCGTCGCCGGAGGTGGCTTCCGGAAACATGATCAGGGTGGCGCCGGCGTCGAGCCGCTCCTGAAGCCGGTTGCGCGCGGTCCTGGTCGCCTGGCGTTTGCGGTCGATGAACACGACGCGGGCGATCTTCGACAGGGTGCCGAAGAACGGCCAGTTCGCCAGCTCGGCCTTGGCGACGAATTCGCCGTTGATGGTGGCACCGAGGGCGATGACGTCGAAATAAGAGATGTGATTGCTGACGACGAGGCGCGGCCGTGCCGTTGACTGCGCGCCGCGCACCACCACCTTCAGGCCCAGCAGGCGGACGAGAAAACGATAGTAGTCGCGCCGCATCCGCCCCGAATCGAAGCCAAGAGCGTGATGGATGAGGGTAACACCGGCGGAGAACACCGCCGTGACGACAAAAATCCCGAGCCGCGCGATGCTCAGCACACCGCCGCGGGTCGTCGTCGGCAGCGTGACGCTGTCGACGACCTTGCGGTTTACGACGCTTGCTTGAATGACGCGGCCTTGCGTTCGCCGAGGTCGTAATGGCGGGTGTAGCGGTCGGCGATCAGGTCGGTCTTGACGATGATGCAGACGTCGGTGGTGTTGAACTGGTGATCCACCACCGCGCCGTCGCCGATGAAGCCGCCGACGCGCAGATATCCCTTCAGCAGCGGCGGCAGGCTGGCCAGCGCGCGCTTGGGATCGATGGAGTCCTTGGGCAGCAGGTTCATGTTGACGAAGCGCTCGGGCAGCGCCTTGGCGCGCAACGCTTCGGGGGCGAGATGATAGTGATAGAGATAGGACAGCTGCACTGCGAGCTTGTCGGGGTCGGTGCCGTGCAGGCTGGCGCAGCCGAACATGAGATCGACGCCGTGGCTGTTGAGGTACTCGGCGATGCCGCGCCACAACAGCTGCATGGTGGCGCGGTCGCGGTAGCCCGCGTCGACGCAGGAGCGGCCCAGCTCCATCACCGTGCCCGGGAAGTTGGCGAGGCGCGATACGTCGTATTCGGACGCGGAGTAGAAGCCGCCGGCGCTGCGCACGTGTTCGCGGCGCATGACGCGGTAGGTGCCGACCACCTGGCTGCCGCTTTCGCGGCTCTGGTCGACCACGATCAGGTGGTCGCAGACCGCGTCGTAGCGGTCGAAGTCGCGTTTCGTCGCCAGCATCTCGGCCGAGGGATGCGCGCCCATCTCGTCGTAGAACACGCGGTAGCGCAGCGCCTGCGCGGCGTCGAGTTCGGCGGCGGAGGTGGCGAGGCGGATGATCTGCGTGCCGGCGGTGATCGGCTCGAAGCCGCGCACGCGACTGGCGACGCCGGCGCTCGGCTGCGCGAAAACCGGTGTCCAACCCTGGCGGGCGCGCTGCTCGTTCTTGCGCCGGCGCAGGAACTGCAAGGTCAGCGCGAGGGTGTCCTTGAGCTTGCTGCCGGTCTTGCGCGTGAGCGACACGGTCGTGCTCAGTGTTTTCTTCGCGGCCTCCGGAAGCAGCGCCGGCAATAAAACTGTCATATTTTGATTCCGTCCGTGCCTAACACGTGCGCTCGATTTGCGGCGTCCAACGAACTTCAGGGTCGTCTGAAAAAGATTCATTCCGGCATTGCGTTCATTCCGGCAGTGCGGATGAAGCGCGCTCGTCACCCGGTCCGAGTTTCTGTGCGCCCGCGAAAACCTCAAAAGGACCCTTTTAAGTGTCTCTTCTTATTGGTGTTTGCGACTGGGCCGGAGACTAGGCTCCAACCCCCCTTATTCGCAAGACACTATCCAGAGGGTTACGCGATGTCGTGTTATCGTTCCGTGTCTTTTTCCGCATCCAGTGGTAGCACAAACAGCTCCAGCCGGTGGCCTACCAGTTTGTAACCGCGGCTGCGGGCGATCTCATGCTGCAGGCGCTCGATCTCCTCGCTATGGAATTCCACAACCTTTCCGGAACGCATGTCGATCAGGTGATCGTGGTGCGTGGCGGGGGTCTCTTCATAGCGGGCGCGGCCGTCGCCGAACTCGTGGCGCTCGACGATGCCGGCTTCCTCGAACAGCCGCACGGTCCGGTAGACCGTGGCGATGGAGATCCCGGGATCTTCGGCGACCGAGCGCCTGTGGACCTCTTCCACGTCCGGGTGGTCATGGGAGTCGGACAACACGCGCGCGATGATGCGGCGCTGCTCGGTCATCTTCATGCCCTTCTCGGTGCAGACGCGCTCGATCTGGGATATGTCTCCCTCTCCACGGTTCGGGCGGCGCACGGTGGTCATACCGCTCTCCTTGACTGCAGCTGTCGTTTTATCGGTCGCGTCTCCGGACGGCCCGCGGACGAAGGCGCGGCGATTTTTATGCGCACCATGTTAGCGGGCCTTCCGCCGGCGACGGTACCGGCTTTTCCCGGATACGCCCCTATGGCCACTCTATACCCCAAACCGCCTGGAACTGAAAATCCAAGGAAATTCAATCGAGAACGAATCTTAGGTGGATGCCTTGCCGGGGCCGGTGCGCGCGTATAGGTAGGGGGTTCATTCGCGGAGTTCCGGTCTTGCGGCAGGCAGACACTCCTTATTTCATCGACATCACCGGCGAGGTCTGTCCGTTGACCTTCGTCAAAACCAAACTGCTGCTCGAGAAGATGCCGCCCGGCGCCGTCGCCACCGTGCGCCTGAAAGGCGTGCAGCCTCTCGACAACGTGCCGCGGTCGGTCAAAGCCCATGGGCATGAGGTGGTGTCGCTGACGCCGGAAGGCGACGCCGATCCGCGCCTGCCCCATATCCTCACCATCCGCCGGGTTTAGACACGTTTAAAGAGCGCGCTCCATAATGGCCGCGTCGACGCCGCCCGGGTAATAGCCGGGGCGGCGTCCGCAGGGGATAAATCCCTTGCGTGCATAGAGACCTCGCGCGGCGGCGTTGTCCGCCGCCACTTCCAGGAACACCCGCCGCGTGGCGCCGGCGCCGAGCACCCGCAGCATTTCATCGAGCATCTCCGCGCCCGCGCCCTTGCGCCGGGCTTCGGGGATCACCGCCACGGTCAGGATCTCGGCTTCGTCGGCGGCGGCGCGGGCCAGCAAAAAGCCGTGCGGCGGATCGCCCGCCAGCCAGCCGGCAACACCGGGTTGCGACAGCATCGCGGCGAAGGAGTCCGCCGACCACGGATCTGGAAAGCTCGCGGCGTGCAAGGCCGCGAGCACGGGCGCGTCCAACGCGGTGGCGCGGCGCAAGGTCATGAGGGCAAGGTGACCGCGGGCGGATGCACATAGACCGGCGCCGGTCCGTCCGGCTGCGGCGCGGTCCTGGCGGCGAGCGCGGCCAGCACGCCGGCATCCACCAGGCGCGCGGCAGACGACACGGTCGCGCGGTTTCCAAACGCCGCCGCGGCGGCCTCGGCCGCGTCACCCACAATCACGACCTTTCCTTCAAACCGCACCGGCAAATCCGCGGCGGTGACGGCGTCCGGCGGGCCAAGGTCGGCGCCGTCCGCGCCGAACCGCTGTACATAAAAATCACCACGCTTGGTGTCGATGGCTGCGATCACGTCGGCGTCGCGGCGTTCGGCCTCGGGCACCGCCGCCGCCAAAGCCGCTGTGGTCAGGATGCCGACCGCGGGGGCCTTGGAGGCAAGCGCGAGACCGCGCGCGGCGGCGAGGCCCGCGCGCACGCCGGTGAAGGAGCCGGGCCCGACCGTGACGGCGATGCGGCCGAGGTCGTCGTAACCGGCGCCGGCGGTTTTCATGACGCGGTCGATCATCGGCATCAGGGCTTCGGCCTGGCCGCGGTCCATCAATTCCCGGTCGCGGGCCAGCACCGCCCCGTCACGCCACACGGCGACGGAACAGGCGGGGCCGCTGCAATCGAAAGCAAGGATCAGCATGGGGGAGTGTGTTAGGCCGAAGTGGAAGGCCGGAATATATTATAGCGCGCGTCGACGCGCGACACGCGACCAACAAAAAACTACAATAGTCGCTGTCATGCGGCGCGTCACCCACTCGCACATAAAAGCCCATATCTCTAAAGCCTATGTCCCTCGTTGAAATCGCCTGCCCCGACTACGACGTCGAAATCTTCATCGCCTACGCCACGGCCGACAACTTCACCGGCAAGCCGGTGTACCGGCGCGCCGGCTGTTATCTGCATGCCGACGCCGCGGCGCATCTGAAAACCGCCATCGACCTGGCGGCGCATATGGGCCTGCGCTTCAAGGTGTTCGACGCTTTCCGTCCGTCCGAGGCGCAGTGGGTGTTGTGGAACCATACGCCCGACCCGGATTTCCTGGCCGATCCGCGCCGCGGCTCGCCGCACTCCATGGGCGCCGCGGTGGACCTGACCCTGATCGACGCGGCCGGAAACGAACTCGACATGGGCACGCCGTTCGACGCCTTCACGCCGCTGTCGCACCACGGCGCGCTGGCGATCTCCGCCGAGGCCCAGCGCAACCGCGCCATCCTCCTCGGCATCATGACCGCCGCCGGCTGGGATTTTTACCGGCACGAATGGTGGCACTATCAGCTGTTCAACGCGCGCGCGCGCTATCCGGTGCTGGATGACAGCGCAGCTCCTGTGCCGATGATGAAGCCGCTTTGAGCGGCACCATCATCGCCTTTTAGGTTTGCCGCCTTCCGCGGCGGGTGATGACAGCTTAAGACGCCAGCAGCTCCGCCGTCGTGCGCGGCGCCTGCGGTTTCTTGGCCGTGGCGTCCTGGAATTCCAGCGCGATCTTGAGCCAATCGGCGGCGGCGTCGCCGTCGCCACGCTGGCGCGATTCCAATTCCGCCAGCATGCGCGCGGCGCGCGCGCGCACATCCGCGGGCATATTCTGGGCGGTCAGGCCCGAGAGCTTGTTGCGCGCCTGCCCCCACAGTTCCGCGCCCAAGGCCGCTTGCGCCGCCGCGAGCCGGCTTTCGGGGTGCTCGGGCGCGGCTTGCGCCAGGCCCTCCACCCGCTGCGCCCAGGCGATGGCGCTTTCACCCGGGATGAGGCCGCGATAGGCCGCCAGCAGGTCGCCGTGCGGTTGCTCCGCCCAGGCGCGCTCGACCGCATCGGCCGCTTTGGCGCCTTTGCCTTGCGCCGCCATGGCGTTGGCGAAGGCGACCACGGCGGCGCGGCTTTGCGGCCCGCCCGCGCCCATGGCGCGCTTCGCGGCCACCGCCGCTTCGGCGGTGTTGTTGTGGGTCAGCGCCGCCGCCGAGACACGCACATAGATGCCGGACTTGAGCGCGGCGTGCTGCGCCGGCGTGAAGGCCTGGCGCGCCGCGCGGCTGCCGATCAGCGCCAGCGCGTCGTCCCAGCGTTCGCGGCCGATGTCGAGGTCCAGCAGCATGGTGAGCGCCCAGGCGGGCGGATCGCGCCGGGTCCAGGCGCGCCGGGCGTAGTCGGCGGCGCCAACCAGGTCGCCGGCGGCTAGCGCGCTCGCGGCCAAAGTGCGCAAGCCGGCCAGTTCGGTCTCCGGGCGCTCCAGCATCTCGCGTGCCGCCGCGTCCACGGCCTTGGCGTTGCCGTCCAGCGCCGCGGATTCCTTGCGCAGCACCAGGACGGCGGAGTTGTCCTTCAGCAGGGTCGCGGCCTCACGCGCGAACCGGCGTGCCGCCGTGGGCTGACCCGCCGCCACGGCCGCGAAGCCGTCGCCCAGGGACATCATGCCGCGATTGAGCCGCTGTTCGCGGCGCCTTGCCGCGATGGCGCGCATGGCTGCGGCCAGGGCGCCCGCGAGTTTCACGGCGAACAGCAGCAACGCCACGACCACGACGATCGCCGCCACCAGCACGCCCACCGACGTGTCGACCCGCCAGCCATGCCAGGCGAGATGAACGCCGCCGGGATCGTTGGCCAGCCAGACGGCGACCGCCACCAGCGCCGCGACGCTCAGGACATAGAGGATCAGCCGGCCCACGGTCAGCTCCCCGGCTTGTCGCCGGCGGCGGCGACGCCGGCGACGGCTTTGGTGATGGTCTCGGCCAAGGTGCGCTCGGCGGCGAGACGCGCCTGGGCGGGGCCGGTCCAGGGCGCGGCGGCGGCGGCGGCGGCGCCGCGCAGGCCATCCATCTCGGCGACCGCCCCCGCCAGGTCGTTTTGCATCATGCGGCTTTCCGCCCGCGCCGCGATCGCCCAGGCGCCGGAGCCTTCGGCGGCGCCGTCGATACGCCGGATGGTGATCAGCGACATGATCCGGTCCAGCACCCGCCGCAGCCAGCCGGCGGTGTCGTCGGGCACGGCCGCCGCCCGTACCGCCGCCGCGGCAGCGGCGTCAAAGCGGTCGCGCAGGTCGGGCAGGGTCATCAGTCCGGCCGCGGCGTAGGCGGCAAAGGCGCTGTCGTCGATGGTGGCGCCGGCCCGCGCCGCGACGGCCTTGGTGGTTTCCAGTTCCAGGGCGAACGGCCGTCCCACCGCCAAGGCATTCTGCCACTGGCCCAGCGCCATGACATACGCCACCGCCACCGCCTGCGTGCCGGCGGCGGAACGCCCGGCGTTCTCCAGGACGCCCACCCGTTCGCTCAAGGACAGAAGACTCGCGGCGTCGGCGCTCTTGCCTTCCAGGGCCGTCAGGCGCTTGTTCAATTCATCCAGGCGCGCCGCGTTGCCGATGGCCGCTTCCAGGGTGGCGACTCGCGCCGTCAGGGCCGCCACCTGCCGGCCCTGGTTCGAGAGCGCATCGTCTCCGGGCGCGGGCGCGCGCGCCGAAGCGGCCGAAGGCGCCGCGGGCGCCAGGGGCTCGGTGGCCGGCACAACCGCGGCTTTTTCTTCCAGCGCATGCAGGCGCGCGGTCAGCGCCGCGACTTCGCCGGTCTGGGCGGGCGCGGTTTGTGCGACCGGCGCGGGTTCCGGACTCCGCGTGACCTTGGGCAACCAGGTGGGCGACGTGACATAAGCGCCGGCGGCCGCCAGCACCAGCAGCAGCAACAGCACCGGCGCGCGGCTGCGCCGGCGCGGCGGTGTAGGCATGTCGTGCGGCTCGCTGTCCGCCGCGGTCTCGCCGCCGTCGCCGAAGCTGTAATTGCGGTAGCGCTGGGCCTTGTCGTCCGCCGCGTCTTCCGCCAGCAGACGCGCCGCGCGCCCGCCGCGGATGCTTTCCGCCGAACGGATCGGCGCCGCGCCGGGGGTTTCTTCCGGCGTCTCAAGAGTGTCGTCTGGGGCAGGGCTGGCGGGTTCGGGGCTCATGGGCTCTTCTCTATCCGATCGCGGTGAGGTTTCGGTCGCGGGAAGCGGTGTCGCAACGGGGCCGTCCGGATCGGGTGGACCGGCAACCATTGTAGCGGAAGCGGAGGCTCCCGCGACACTGGGCGTGACGCGCGGCTCCGGCGCGGCCCGATCCTCCGTCTCCCGCGTCATGGCCCAGGACGGCGGTTGCGGGGCCGCCTCGGCCGCCGGTGCGGTGAACCAGGATTTCATCCGCTCGCGCAGGCCGCCTTTCACCGCCGCAGCGTTCTGCGGCGGGGCTTCTGCGCGGGCGGCCTCGACCCGCGCCTGTTCGGCGGCGGTTCGGGTTTCGTCTTCGCGGCGCTGCTGTTCGCGCCTGGCTTCACGTTCGGCGCGCGCCTGCTCTTCGGCGGCGCGTTTGCGCATCGCCTCTTCCGCGGCTGCCTGTTCGCGCGCAGCACGGGCTTTCTCGTCGGCCTCGCGCCGGGCCGCGTGCTCAACGCGCGCCTGCTCTTCCGCGATGCGCTTGCGTTCGGCTTCTTCCTTGGCGGCCTGTTCGCGGGCGATGCGGGCCTTTTCGTCGGCTTCACGCTTAGCGGCGGTCCGGGCCTCGTCTTCCAGGCGCTGCTGTTCGCGCCGGGCCTCACGCTCGGCGCGCGCCTGCTCTTCGGCGGCGCGTTTGCGCGCGGCCTGTTCCTCGGCGGCCTGGCGCTTGGCGTCCTGGCGGGCGTGCTCTGCCGCCGCTTGGGCTTCGCGCAAAGCCCGATCGCTGGCGGCCAAGGCCGCCGCCGCCGCGGCCGCTTCGGCCAGCCGCGCGGCCCTGATGGCGTCTGCTTCCGCGGCGTGGACGCGTGCCCGTTCCTCCCGCGCACGCCGCTCTTCCTCGTCTTTCGCGGCCTGAAGCCGGGTGCGTTCCTGATCCAGGATGCGCTGTTCTTCCGCGCGCCGCGTCTGTTCGGCGGCGGCCAGTTCCTGCCTTTGCCGCTCGGCGGCGGCGCGTTCGGCATCGCGGTCAGCCCGGGCAGCCGCGGCGCGGGCGGCTTCTTCCGCTTCCATCCGTTCGCTCAGGATGCGTTCCTGGGCGGCAAATTCGGCCTGGGCGCGCCGGCGGTCCTGCACCGACAGGGCCAGGCGCTCCCGGGCCGCCTGTTCGCGCGCGAATGTCTCATCGGCGGCGGCGCGCCGGGCCGCGTCTTGCGCCGCCGCGTGCGCGGCTTCGGCCAGGCGGCGGGCTTTTTCCTCGGCGGCGCGCCGTTCGCGCTCAAGACGTTCCTGTTCGGCGCGTTCGCGGGCCAGGCGCTCACGCTCCTCCCGCGCCTTGCGCTCCTGCTCCTCGGCCGCGCGCCGGGCCTTGGCGCGCGCGTCTTCCTCCAGCCGTTGGCGCTCACGCTCCTCTTGTGCCTGTGCCTCGGCGATGCGCTTGCGCTCGGCTTCTTCCTTGGCGGCTTGTTCGCGTGCGCTGCGCGCTTTCTCGTCCGCCGCGCGTTTGGCGGCGGCCTCGGCCTCGCGAGCGATGCGGGCTTTCTCGTCCGCCTCACGCTTGGCGGCGGTGCGGGCTTCATCTTCCAGGCGCTGCTGTTCGCGCTTGGCCGCGGCCTGGGCCTCGCGTTCGGCGCGCGCCTGTTCTTCCGCGACGCGTTTGCGCACCGCTTCTTGCGCAGCCGCCTGTTCGCGGGCGATGCGGGCCGTCTCGTCCGCCGCACGCTTGGCGGCGGCGCGGGCTTCGTTCTCGCGGCGCTGCTGTTCGTGCTTGGCCTCGCGCTCGACGCGCGCCTGTTCTTCCGCGACGCGTTTGCGCATCGCCTCTTCCGCCGCCGCCTGTTCGCGGGCGATGCGGGCCGTCTCGTCCGCTTCACGTTCGGCGGCGGCGCGGGCTTCGTCCTCGCGGCGTTGCTGTTCGCGCCTGGCCTCGCGTTCGAGGCGTGCCGTCTCATCGGCTTCGCGTTTTGCTTCGCGTTCGGCGCGGGCTTGTTCTTGGGCGATGCGTTTGCGTTCGGTCTCCGCCCGCGCGGCGTCTTCGCGCTGGCGCGTCGCCTCTTCCGCAGCTTCCTGGGCCAAGCGCTCTTGATGCGCGCGTTCTTCCGCGATGCGCTTGGCTTCGGCTTCGCGGGCAGCCTCCGCGGCGCGTTCGCGTTCGGCTTCTTCCTGCGCGCGGCGGACCACCGCGGCACGCTGCTGTTCCACCTTATCGACCAGACCGCCGGCCAGTTGGGCGATGGCGTCGTCCAAGGTTCCACCGGCGGGAACGCTGACCCCCTTGAACTTGAGAGCGCGCAACGGCGCCGCCACCACCGGCGAAACCGCCACCGCCGCGAGATCGGCGACGGTCGTGTCGAGTTTGGCTTGCTGCACCAGGGCGACGAAGGCGCGCGCTTCTTCGGGCGACAGGAATACGGCCGCGTCAAAGGCCTTCGCGCGCAAGCCGTCGGCCACCTCGTCCGGCAGCGCGCCCGCGCGCTTGAGGCTGTAGAGCGGCAAGGGCCGCAGGGCGTAGCCCATATTGCCGAGCAACGCCCCGAGATTGGTGGCCGGGCCGTCGTGGCAGGCGTGGACCAGGGCGCCGTGGGACGGCTTCACGCTGCGCTCCACCAGGCGCGCGAGATCCGCGGTGTCGTCCCTGGCGGTGAGCACCTGCTTGAAACCGAGGGCCGTGAGCAGCGCCGCGGTGGCGTCGCTGTCGGTGAACACCGGAAAGGTGCGCACGCCGACAGTGTCGGCCAGGGCGCGGGCGCCTTCGCCGCCGGTGACCACGAAGCCCTGGGCGGCGCTGAGGTTGATCTTGGGGTCCGGCAGCCGCGCGGCGGTCAGCACGGGTGCCGCGACCACCTCGTGCCCGCGCGCCCGCAACGCCGCGGCGGTCGCGGCGGCGTCTTGCGCCGGCTGTGTGATCAGAACCCGCATGAAGCAGCACTATGCTTATCTATAAGAGTGTTGTAGAGGCTGCGGGAGGGCGTGAAAAGACGCTTTGCACCCTCTAACCCACTGGAAACACGTTGTTAGTTCTCGGAATAGAGACCAGTTGCGACGAGACCGCCGCCGCCGTGGTGGACGGCGACGGGCGCATCCGCGCCCAGGCGGTCTTGAGCCAGGTGGCCGAGCACAAACCTTACGGCGGCATTGTGCCGGAGATCGCGGCGCGCGCCCATCTGTCGCATCTCGACCGCCTGATCGCCAAGGCCATGGCCGACGCGCAGGTCGACTTCGCCGACCTCAGCGCCGTGGCCGCCACCGCCGGACCCGGCCTCATCGGCGGCGTGATCGTGGGCGTCATGACCGCCAAAGCCATCGCCATGGCGCGCAATCTGCCGTTCATCGCCGTCAACCACTTGGAAGGCCATGCGCTCACGGCGCGCTTCACCGACGGCGTGAGGTTTCCCTATCTGTTGCTGCTGGTCTCCGGCGGCCATTGCCAGAGTCTGGTGGTGGAGGGCGTGGGGCGGTTCCGCCGTCTCGGCGCCACCATGGACGACGCCGCCGGGGAAGCCTTCGACAAAGTGGCCAAGCTCATCGGTCTTGGCTATCCCGGCGGCCCGGCCATCGAGCGCGCGGCCCGGGACGGCGATCCCGCGCGTTTTGCCTTCCCCCGTCCGCTCAAGGGCAAACCGGGGTGCGACTTCTCGTTCTCCGGCCTCAAGACCGCCGTGCGCCTGGCGGCGGAAGCCCTGCCCGCCATGACCGAGAGGGATGTCGCCGACCTCGCCGCCGGATTCCAGGCGGCGCTGGTGGACTCGACCGCCGACCGGGTGGTGCGCGCCGTCGCGCTGTTCCGCCGCGACTATCCGGACGGCGATACGCTGGTGGCCTCCGGCGGCGTCGCCGCCAATACGGCGCTGCGGGAGGCGCTCACCAAGGTCAGCCGCAAGAACGGGCTCAGCTTCGTCGCCCCGCCGGTGGCGTTGTGCACCGACAACGCGGTGATGATCGCCTGGGCCGGCGTCGAACGCCTGAAGCTGGGATGGGTGGACGGGCTGGATCTCAAGCCCCGTCCGCGCTGGCCGCTGGACCCCACCGCCGCGCCGGTGCGCGGTGCGGGGGTTAAGGCGTAGAAGCGGTTTCGAAGAAACCGCGGCCGAACATCATACTTTGTAGTAGTCGCGGAACCAGGCGACGGTCTGGCTCAGGCCTTCTTCCAAGGACGTCGCCGGCTGATATCTCACCGCGCGCTTCAGCGCGCTGACGTCGCACCAGGTGCCTTCCACGTCGCCCGGCTGCATGGGCTGCATGTTGAGGTTGGCCTTGCGGCCCGTGACCTTCTCGAGGGCGGCGATGAAGTCCATCAGGTCGACCGGCGCGCCGCGGCCGATATTGAATATGCGGTAGGGCGCCACACCCGAGCCGTCGGCGGCCGGCGCGTCGGAATTCCAGCTCTCGTCCGCCACCGGCACATGATCGATGACCCGGCGCACGCCTTCCACAATATCCGCGACAAAGGTGAAGTCGCGCTTCATCCGGCCGTTGTTATAGACATCGATGGGGTCGCCCGCGAAAATCCGCGCGCAGAACTTGAACGGCGCCATGTCGGGGCGCCCCCACGGGCCGTAGACGGTGAAGAACCTGAGGCCCGTCACCGGGATCTTGAACAGATGCGCGTAGGAATGGGCCAGCAGTTCGTTGCTGCGCTTGGTGGCGGCATAGAGGCTCAAGGGGTGCGACGCGCCGTGGTGTTCCGCGAACGGCATGACGGTGTTGGCGCCGTAGACCGAACTGGTGGAGGCATAGACGAAATGCTCCGGCTTCAGCGCGCGCGCGGCTTCCATCATGTTGACGAAACCGGTCAGGTTTGAATCGACATAGGACTGCGGGTTCTCCAGGCCGTAGCGCACGCCGGGCTGGGCGGCGAGGTGCACGATGTGCGTGGGCTCGAACGCGTCGCACAGGGAGAACAGCGCGTCGCGGTCGGTCAGGTTGATGCGCCGGCCGGTGAAGCCGTCCCGCTTCTCCAGGTTCGCCCAGCGCGCCTCTTTCAGGCGCACATCGTAGTACGGCGTGAAGGCGTCCAGGCCGACCACGGACTTGCCCTCGTCCAACAGGCGCATGGCCAGGTGGTAGCCGATGAAGCCGGCGGTTCCGGTGACGAGGATGGTCATGAAAAAGTCATTGCCGATCGGCGGCGGCTTTGCAACGAAGTTCGCCCTCGAGGGGGTCCGCGATTTTACAAGGTTTATGCGCCTTCCGCGCACCTTGATGTTTTAGGGCCCCCCATGCCACAAAACCCTCATGCAGAAGCTCGGGATTATCGGCGCCGGTGCCTGGGGCACCGCCCTCGCGGCGGTGGCGGCCAAGGCCGGCCGCGATGTCACCCTGTGGGCGTTCGAGCCCGAGGTGGTGGCGGTCATCAACGGGCAGCACCGCAACCCGGTTTTCCTGCCGGACGTGGTTTTGGACCCCCGCATCGCCGCCACCGGCGATCTGGCCCAGGCCGCGAACGCGGACCTGATCTTCCTGGTGGTGCCGGCCCAGTTCCTGCGAACGGTCTGCAAGACCCTGGCAAAGCTGATCAAGCCGCAGACGCCGGCGGTGATCTGCGCCAAGGGCATCGAGAAAGGCACCGGCGCCCTGATGACCGACGTGGTCCGGGAAACGCTGCCCGACGCCGAAATGATGGTTTTGTCCGGCCCGACCTTTGCGGCGGAAGTGGCGGCCGGCCTGCCCACCGCCATCACGTTGGGCGCCGGCAACGCGGCGCTCGGCCACCGGGTGGCGGCGGCCATCAGCTCGCCGGCCTTCCGGCCCTATCTTTCCAATGACGTGATCGGCGCGGAAGTGGGCGGCGCCGTGAAGAACGTGCTGGCCATCGGCTGCGGCATCGCCGACGGCCGCAAACTCGGCGCCAACGCCCGCGCCGCGCTGCTGACGCGCGGGCTGGCCGAGATCGTGCGCCTGGCGGTCGCCCGCGGCGGCCGCGCCGAAACCCTGATGGGGCTTTCCGGCCTCGGCGACCTGGTGCTCACCGCCACCTCCATGCAGTCGCGCAACTACTCGCTGGGGGTGGCGTTAGGCCAGGGCCGCAGCCTCGCCGACATCCTGCGCGAACGCCGGTCGGTGGCCGAAGGCGTGGCGACCGCCGAAGCCGTGACCGCGCTCGCGGCCAGGATCGGCGTGGAGATGCCGATTTGCACCGCCATCGACGCGGTGCTCAACCGCGGCGCGCAAGTCGACCAGGTGCTCAAAGGCCTGTTGGACCGGCCCCTGCGCGCGGAAGTGGACACCCCGGCGCCGCGTAGCTAGAGCATTTTCCGATGAAGTGGATGCCGGTTCATCGCAGAAAATGCGACCAAACCAAAAAATTAGAGCATGATCGCGATTCAATATGACTCGATCATGCTCTAAACCATCCGCAGTTCCCAGGGAGCAGAGTGTGTCAGCCAAAGCCGCAAGACCCGCGAAACTTTATCCGGTGATCCTGTCCGGCGGCAGCGGCTCGCGGCTGTGGCCGCTCTCGCGCGAGGAATTCCCCAAGCAGCTCCAGGCGCTGACCAGCGAGCGCACCTTGCTGCAGGAAACCGCTTTGCGTCTCGGCGCCGGCGATGACGCCTATACCGTGGCGCCGCCCATCGTCGTGTGCAACGAGGCCCATCGCTTCATTGTCGCCGAACAGCTGCGCGCCGCCGGCATTGAACCCAAAGCGGTGGTGATCGAGCCGCAAGGCCGCAACACCGCGCCCGCCGCCTGCGTCGCGGCGCTGCTGCTCGAAGCCGAGCCCGATGCGCTGATGCTGATCATGCCCTCGGATCATTCGGTGCGCGATGCCGATGCGTTTCGCGCCGCCGTGGGCCGCGCCGCCGCCCTGGCCGCGGCGGGAAAGCTGGTGACCTTCGGCATCCAGCCGTCGTCGCCGTCCACCGCTTACGGCTATATCAAGCGCGGATCGGCGATCGGAGACGGCGCCTTCACCGTCGAGCGCTTTGTCGAAAAGCCCGACGCCGCCAAGGCCTCGACCTTCCTGAAGGAAGGCGGTTACGCCTGGAACGGCGGGATCTTCCTGTCCTCGGTGAAGACCTATCTGGCGGAGCTGGCCAAGGGCGAGCCGGAGATCGCGCCGGCCTGCCGCGCCGCCATGGCCGCGGGCAAGAGCGACCTGTTCTTCTTCCGTCTCGACGCGGCGGCGTTTGCGAAAGCGCCGAACCAATCCATCGACTACGGCGTTATGGAGCGCACCGACAAGGCCGCCGTGGTGCCGGTGGACATGGGCTGGTCCGATGTCGGATCGTGGAGCGCGCTGCACGACGAGTCCGCCAGCGACGACGCCGGAAACACCTTCCTGGGCGATGTGCTTGCCATCGACACCGCCGGCAGTTACGTGCGCAGCGAAAAGCAGCTCACCGCCGTGGTCGGCCTCAAGGACGCGGTGGTGATCGTCACCGCGGACGCCGTGCTGGTGGCCGACAAGGCCCACGACCAGAAAGTCAAGCAGGTGGTGGAACGCTTGAAAGCCGCCGGCCGCGCCGAGGCCACGGCGCACGCGCGCACCTATCGCCCGTGGGGCTGGTTCCAGAACATGGATGAGGGCCCGCGCTTCAAGGTCAAGCGCATCTGCGTGAAACCGGGCGCGCAACTGTCGCTGCAAAAGCACTGGCACCGCAGCGAGCATTGGGTGATCGTCACCGGCTGCGCGGTGGTCCACCGCGACGGCCAGGAAGTGACCTTGCGGGAAAACGAATCCACCTTCATTCCCGCCGGCACCGTGCACCGGCTCACCAATCCCGGCCACGTCGAACTGCACATGATCGAGGTGCAGTCGGGCGAATATGTCGGCGAGGACGATATCGTGCGCTTGGCCGACGACTATGGCCGCACCGAAGGCAAGGCCGAGCGTTCCGTGCGCCCGGCGCTGGACCGGAAACCGGCCAAGACCGCCAAGGCCAAAGGCAAGCCGGCGCTGGCCAAGCCGCACCGCAAGATGCGCCGCAAGGCAAATCCGTCCGCCGCCGCGCGCCGCCGCGTGCGCCGCCATGTGGCGCGGCCCGCGACCAAGATCGCCACCAAACGCAAACCCGGCGTCAAGCCGAAGCCGCCCACCAAGCCGCGGCGGAAGTGACAGGAAAGAGGGGAGAACCGCCATGCTCGTATCGCTGCTGTGCTTCGATAAGCCGGGTCATGTGGACCTGCGCATGAAACTGCGCCCGACCCACCTGGAATGGATCGAAAAGACCGGCGTGAAGATGGCCTTCGCCGGCCCGATGCTGGCCGACGACGGCGCCACGCCCCACGGTTCCATCATCATCGGCGACTTCGCCAGCCTCGCCGACGCCAGGACGTTTTCCGAGAACGACCCCTATGCCAAAGGCGGGCTGTTCGAGCGCGTGCTGATCCAGCCCACCAAGCAAGTCTTCCCGAAGTAAGCGTGCCGCGGGTCCTGTGCGCGCTGGCCGATCTTGAAGGCACGGGCGCCAAGGAAATCAGGCTGCTGAAAGACGGCGCGCCCTATTCCATCGTCGTGGTGCGGGATCGCGCCGGCGTGAGGGCGTTCGAGAATTCCTGCCCCCATGCGCGCCTGCCGTTGAACGCCGAGGCCGACAAATTCTTCGACACGGGCCGCACGGTACTGGTCTGCGTCAACCACGGCGCGCATTTCGATCCGGTCACGGGCGTGTGTGTCAGGGGTCCGTGCAAGGGCGAACGCTTGCGGGTGTTTCCCGTGACGACGGACGCCGAATCAGTCCTGATTCCCTGACGCGTGTTGGCTATGATTGTCCCGGTTTAATTTTGGCGCGTCGCGAGATCCGAAAACCGGCTCCGCTTTTCGGCACGATGCGCGAGGGAGACTCCGCGTGACCGACACCACCATCATCGATGTGCCAGCCGCTTTCGCCAAGTCGGCGCTGATCGACGCGCGCAAAGGCAAGGAGATGTATGAGGAGTCGATGAGCGATCCGCTCGGCTTCTGGCGCAGGCACGGCAAGCGCATCGACTGGATCACGCCTTATACCCATGTGCGCGACGTGTCCTTCGACGAGAAGGATCTGCATATCCGCTGGTACTCCGACGGCACCTTGAACGCGAGCGTCAACTGCCTGGACCGCCACCTCAAGACCAAGGGCAACCAGACCGCCATCGTCTGGGAGGGCGACGACCCCCAGCAGTCGAGGAACGTCACCTATAACGAGCTTTACGACGCCACCTGCCGCATGGCCAATGTCCTCAAGGACCTGGGGGTGACCAAAGGCGACCGGGTCTGCATCTATATGCCGATGATCGTCGAGGCGGCGGTGGCCATGCTGGCCTGCGCGCGCATCGGCGCGGTGCATTCGGTGGTGTTTGGCGGCTTCGCGCCGCACTCGGTTGCGGATCGCATCAATGATTGCGGCGCCAAGGTGGTGATCACCGCCGACGAAGGCCGCCGCGGCGGCAAGACCGTGCCTCTGAAAGCCAATGTCGACGCGGCTTTGGAGAAGGCGAGCGCGGTGCGCCACGTGCTGGTGGTGAAGCACACCGGCGGTCCGGTGCCGTTCACGCCGCCGC
>JAYRKL010000038.1:0-17797 GCA_041905795.1 Rhodospirillaceae bacterium
CATCCACGACGATAAAAGCGAGGAGACCGGTTCCATGAGGCCCCCGTACGACATGCCCGCCGATGACGGCGAGCCGCCCAAGGAGGGCACCACCGTGACCGCGGGCGCGCCCAAGGACCCCAACATCCCCAGCGCTACCGAGGAATCGGTGATCGAGGCCATGCGCTCGGTCTACGATCCGGAGATCCCGGTGAACATTTACGACCTGGGGCTGATCTACGACATGCAGACCCGGACCAACGGCAATGTCGACATCACCATGACCCTGACCGCGCCGGCTTGCCCGGTGGCGGGCTCGCTGCCCAAGGAAGTGGCCGAAGCGGTGGCGCGGGTGGAGGGTGTGGGCGAGGTGGCGGTGACGCTCACCTGGGATCCGCCCTGGACCCAGGCCAATATGTCCGAGGTCGCCAAGGTCGCCCTCGACATGTTTTGATTGAGCCCTATATCGGGAACATGACCATGGACACCGCCCAGTCACCCGCGTCCAAGCCCCGGACTCCGCCGCCGGCGGTGATCCGCATTTCCGATGCGGCCGTGGCGCGCATCAAGAGCATCGTCGCCAAGGCGGCCAAGCCGGTGCTCGGTGTGCGCATCAGCGTCGCCGCCAAAGGCTGCTCCGGATACTCCTACGTGGTGGAATACGCGGAAAGCCGCGGCAAGTTCGAGGACATGGTCGAGAAAGACGGCGCCGTGGTGTTCATCGACCCCAAGGCGGTGATGTACCTTCTCGGCGCCGAACTCGACTACGCCGAGAGCAAGATGGAGAGCGGGTTCGTGTTCAACAACCCGAATGAAAAAGGACGCTGTGGCTGCGGCGAAAGCTTCTCGGTCTGAGGCTTTGTCCCGGATCCTCTGTCCTCGGCAATCCGGGATGTCCGCGGTCAGTTGAGCCCGTAAGCCTGTTGTCCGGCGGACAGGCGCTTGTCGATCTCCGCCAGCAGCATCACCGGGTGCACCGGTTTATAGAGGATGCTGACGCGTCCGGTCTGGAAATCGGGATCGTCCTCGACCAGGCCCTCGACCCGGTCCGGCTGACCGGTCACCAGGATGGTCTTCACCCGCGGCGCTTCGTCCTGCAGGCGCTGACGGAACTCCAGCCCGCCCATGGTGGGCATCATCACGTCGATGATCGCGAGATCGATGGCGTTGGCGCGCACGGCATCCAGCGCCTGCTCGCCGTCGCCCGCTTGCAGGACGTCGTAACCGCGATGACGCAGGAGTTCGGTATACGACTCCCGCACCATGATGTTGTCGTCGACAACGAGAATGCACCCCAGCACGAGCTTCCCCCTGAGCCTTGTCCACGTCCCCGTCAATAGGATAGGGCGCGTCTGAAAAGGCTGCAATGTCCCTGCGGTATCGCAAAGCTGGAATCACTCGCTTTGCGTGTTACAGCGAAAGTATGCGAAATACGTGTCCGAGATGAAGCCGTTGCGCCGTGACAGCGCCGACGTGGCGGCCTAGACTCTGTTACACGAACGACAGGACCATCGCGATGGAAACCGCCCTCAACATTCTTCTGGGTCTAGCCCTGGTGTCGGTGCTGGGCGTGCTGGCCACCGGTTTGGCCGGCTTCATCATGGGCGGTGAATTCAACCGCAAATACGGCAACAAGCTGATGCGCCTCCGGATCGCGGCGCAGGCGTTCGCTCTGTTGACTCTGCTGGGGCTCCTGCTGCTGAGAAGCACGCAGGGGCAGCCGTAAGGCCTTAAATCAGGTTGGGCCGCTCCGGGCGGTAAACGGCCTTGTTGGCCTGCTCGAAATCCTCGATCTGCTGGATCAGGTCTTTGCGGCGGTTGCGCGTGGCCTGGATCTGCGCCGGCGTGATCGGGGAGTCCTGCATCTGATTGGTGGCGATCATGTCCTGGACCCGGTCGATGAACGACTTATGGGTCAGGGTTTCCGCCAGGTCGGCGGCGAAGCCGATCACCGCCGCGAGGCGCACCGGCCGTTGCGGCGACGGATGGTACACGGCGATGGCGTAAGAGCCGGTCTTGCGGTCGCGGCGTTCCAGGATGGCGGCGCGCAGATATTGCGGGGTTGAGGTGAACACGATCGCGGTCTGGCTGTCATGCTCCACCGCCAGGTCCTCGAGCGCCCCCAGTACGTTGGCCGCCGCTTCCTGCACCAGCGCGTCGGTGACATCGGCGCCGGCGGCGAGGGCTTCAATCTCGGCCAGGGCCTTGGTGACGTCGTTCTCGATACTGGCGAAGGCAAGCCCGCCGCCGACATGCACCGACACCCAGGCGTCGCGCATATAATCGTTCTCGTACTTGGAAAGCTTGCGCCGCCAGAAGGTTTCCCAGTCGACGTCGCGGGGATCCTGCAGGGCGTTGGGGTCGCGGCGGATTTCGTCCACCACCACCGCGGCCATGCGCATGGTGCCGGGGATATTGTGGCCGCGCACCACCACTGGGATGGTGGCCAGCTTGGTCTTGACCGGGATGGTCACGCGGTTGGAGCGCAGCGACAGCACCGGCGCCTGACGGTCGACATCGCTGCCGTCGTCACCCAGGCCGCTCTCCATTTTGTGGATCACGGACTTCTCGCGGTAGAGGGTGATGGTGCCGAATTCGAGCATGGCCGGTCCTGAAAAGCGTCCGTTCCGGAGTATATTTTATGAAGCCGAAAGGACAACCCGTTTCGACCGGTGCGGGGATTGCCGGCGGGCAGGTTATTCCGCGGAAAGACGCTGGTAGGCGAGTTCTTGCGCGAAGCCCGCGGCAAAGCCCTGCAGCCGGCG
Organism: Rhodospirillaceae bacterium; assembly: GCA_041905795.1. Taxonomy (GTDB): domain Bacteria; phylum Pseudomonadota; class Alphaproteobacteria; order Rhodospirillales; family Rhodospirillaceae; genus SHVO01. The sequence goes on from JAYRKL010000038.1 coordinate 2,745, forward strand.
CATCACATGCGTCAGATCCGACTTCAAGCGGCCGAAGGCCGGCCGGCGCGTGAAGGTGATTTCATCCATGTAGAGCGCGCGGTTGATTTCGATCTGCAGCACATGGATTCCCCCTGCGGGGTCCCCGTAGTGCTGGGTGGTGAAGCCGCCGGCATACGGATTGTTGCGCACGACCCGGTAGCCCAGCGCCGCCAGGGTCTCGTCCGCGGCGTCGATGACGCCGCCGTGGCACGACAGGCCGGCGCGGTCGCCGAGCACGATGTCGAGGGAGCGCATGTCGGAATCCACGGACAGCGGGAGGCCGGTGGACGGCATGGAGTGGCAATCGATCAGGACGCAGAAGCCGAAGCGGTCGCGCGCGCGCTGGATCAAGGCGCGCAGGGCCTGATGATAGGGGCGGTAGACGGCGCCGATGCGGCGTTCGGCTTCGGTGAAGGTCAGTTTGCCGCGGTAGATCTCGCGCCGGCTGGCGACGATGCGGGCGATGGTCCCGAGGCCCGCCGCGACCCGCGCCGAGCCGGCGTTGACATGGGGCGGCAGGGGCGAATCGAACATGTCGGGGTCGAGTTCGTAGGGCTCGCGGTTGACGTCGAGGTAGGCGCGCGGGAACAGGGCCCGCACCAGGGGGGCCCCCAATCCCGGGGCATCGCCGAACAACTCGTCGACGAAGCAATCCTCGGATTTGCGCAAGGTGGCGAGGTCGAGGGCCGCCGCCGCCACGAATTCCGCGGGATAATGGGCGCCGGAGTGGGGCGAGGCGAACACCAGGGGCGAGAGCGGGGCTCGCGGTTCGACGACCTCGACCGGTGGCGGGGAAACGGGGGGCATGCCCCGGAGTTTAAAGGCCGCCCGGCCGCCGGCAATAGCCGGAAAAAGCGCCATTTCAGACCGCTAGCGCCCTTGCAAAGCCGCGCCCAAGGCGATAAACGAAAGCCCCCTTACCGGGCACACGATCTTTCTTGAGGTCGTGCGGTATTGGGGACATTGCAAATCCTTCGGGATTTGCGCGTTATCTGCGCGTTACGTTCTAAAAGCGTGCGGAAGAAGTCGACTGAAGTGGGCGATTGGCGCAGCGGTAGCGCGTCCCCTTGACATGGGGAAGGTCACAGGTTCGATCCCTGTATCGCCCACCACTTCAGCCCCCCTTCACGCCTTCGATATTCAGACTCATCAACAGCCCGTTCTCCTTGTCGAGATGCGGGATGTAGGCCTGCGAGTAGTCGTCGACCTGGGCGTGTTCCGTGGCGCGCCAGTCCCAAGGACGGACCTCGGCAAAGCCCACATCAAGCAGCGCGTCGGTGAGGAACGGGCGGTCGAAGATGACCCTGTGATAGTCGTACGCGTCGCGCTGACCGCCGCTGATCAGGCCGATCAGGCCGGTGAGGCCGTCGCGCAGGCCCTGCTCATAGTAAAGCTTGGCGCAGGCGGCGAAATCCGGAACCGACAGCCTGAGCACGCCGCCCGGCTTCAGCAGCCGATGCCATTCCCGGAGCACGTCCTTGAATTCCAGGCGGCCGAAATGCTCCAGCACATGACAGGCGTACACCAGGTCGGCGGATCCGGTGGCGATGAAGTCCAGGTTGCGGACATCCGCCACATGGTCGACATGGGGCGCGGGCGCGAGATCGACATGGATGAAGCCTGGGATATGGCGCTTGCCGCATCCCAGATGGATTTTCAGAGGCGTCGTCTGGTTCATCCCTGGATACTTAGCCGCCGCCGGGCGCAATTGCCACCGTCGAAGCGCCTTCCGCCCTAAGGAAGCCGAGTTTAACCCCGCTCCCGCCGCGACGGCGGTCCTATCGGCAAGACCGAAAAAGATCAGCCTGCGAGGTGGCGGATGACGGCCAGGCCGGCAAACAATCCCGCCAGCGACAGCCCGACCGAGCCGGCAACGTAAAGCGCCGCGCCGGTGACATCGCCGCGCTCATACAGCAGCGCCGCGTCCAGGGAGAAAGCCGAGAAGGTGGTGAAGCCGCCCAGCACGCCGGTGGTCAGGAACAACCGTCCCGCCTGCGGCAGTTCGGCCTTGAGCGCGAAATATTCCGCCACCACGCCCATGATGAAACACCCCAGCACGTTGATGATCAGGGTGTGCCAAGGGAACGAGCCGGGGACAAGGCGCGGCACCAGGACATTGATGCCGTGACGCGCCGCACCGCCGAGGCCGGCGCCCAGAAAAACGATCAGGGTGTTCATGCCGTCACGATAGCGGAGGATCAGCCGTCCGCCCAGGCCGGTTTGCGCTTGCCGAGGAACGCATCGAGCCCCTCGGAGGCGTCAGGTTCGAGCATGTTTTTGGCCATGACGGCGCTGGCATAGGTGTAGGCGTCGGCCATGCCCAGTTCGATCTGCTCGTAGAAGGCGCGTTTGCCGATCGCCAGCACCTTGCCCGACTTGGAGGCGATCAGGGCGGCGAGGCCGTTCACGGTTTCATCGAGCTTGTCGGGCGCGGTCACCATGTTCACCAGGCCCATGGCGGCGGCGTCCTTCGCGCTCACCGGCGTACCGGTCAGCAGCATTTCCATGGCTTTCTTGCGCCCGACGTTGCGCGACAGCGCCACCATGGGTGTCGAGCAGAACAGGCCGATATTGACCCCCGGCGTGGCGAAGCTGGCGTTGTCCGAGGCCACCGCGAGATCGGCGGTGGCGACGAGTTGGCAGCCGGCGGCGGTCGCCATGGCGTGCACCCGCGCGATGATCGGCTGCGGGGCGCGGGTCATGGCCAGCATCATGGCGCTGCAGATCTCGAAGATCTCCTTGGTGGCCTTGGCTTCGGCCTTGAGTTCCTTCAGGTCATGGCCCGAGCTGAACACGGGGCCATTGGCCGCCAGCACGATCGCCTTGATGGCCGGAGTCGAGGCCACCGCCTCGATCTCGCGCGTGAGCGCCAGCATGAGGGCCCGCGACAGCGCGTTGCGCGCTTCCGGGCGGTTCAGGGTCAGCGTCGCGATCTTGCCCTGATCGCTGCGCAGAACCAACGAGGCGGTCATGCCGATCTCCTACATGTTGCGGCGGTATTGGCCGCCGACTTCATAAAGCGCGGTGGAGATCTGCCCGAGCGAGCAGCAGGTCACCGCATCCACCAGCACTTCGAACACATTGCCGTTCCGCACCACGGTCTGCTTGAGGCGCTCGAGCATGGCGGGCGCTTCGGCGGCATGCGCGGCGTGGAACTCCTTGAGGCGCTTCAACTGCGATTGCTTTTCGTCTTCGGTGGAGCGCGCCAGCTCGATGGTCTCCGGCGCGGCTTCGGCTTCCAGGTTGCGGAAGGTGTTGACGCCGATGATGGGGTAGGAACCGTCGTGCTTCTTGGCTTCGTAGTAGAGCGACTGTTCCTGGATGCGGCCGCGCTGGAAGCCGGTCTCCATGGCGCCGAGCACGCCGCCGCGGCTGGAGATGGCGTCGAATTCCTTGAGCACCGCTTCTTCCACCAGGTCGGTGAGTTCGTCGATGATGAACGACCCCTGGTTGGGGTTCTCGTTCTTGGCCAGGCCCCATTCGCGGTTGATGATCAGCTGGATGGCCATGGCGCGGCGCAGGGACTCCTGCGTCGGCGTGGTCACGGCCTCGTCATAGGCGTTGGTGTGCAGCGAGTTGGTGTTGTCGTAGAGCGAAATCAGGGCCTGCAAAGTCGTGCGGATATCGTTGAACGCCATCTCCTGGGCGTGCAGCGAACGCCCCGATGTCTGCGAGTGGAACTTGAGCTTCTGCGAGCGTTCCGAGCCGCCGTATTTGCGCTTGATCGCCACCGCCCAGATGCGCCGGGCGACGCGGCCGATCACGGAGTATTCCGGGTCCATGCCGAACGAGAAGAAGAACGACAGGTTGGGCGCGAAGTCGTCGATCTTCATGCCGCGGGCGAGGTAGGTCTCGACGTAGGTGAAGCCGTTCGACAATGTGAAGGCCAGCTGGGAGATCGGGTTCGCTCCGGCTTCGGCGATGTGATAGCCGGAGATCGAGACCGAGTAAAAATTCCGCACCGCATGTTTCAAGAAGTATTCCTGGATGTCGCCCATGCACTTCAGGGCGAATTCGGTCGAGAAGATGCAGGTGTTCTGGCCCTGGTCTTCCTTCAGGATGTCGGCCTGCACCGTGCCGCGCACGCTGGCCAGGGTCTTGGCCTTGACCTGGCCGTGCTCCGCCGGGGTCGGCGCGCGGCCGTGTTCGGCGGTGAATTTATCCACCTGCTGGGCGATGGCGGCGTTGAAGAACATCGCCAGGATGGTGGGCGCCGGGCCGTTGATGGTCATGGAGACGGATGTGTTCGGCGCGCACAGGTCGAAGCCGGAGTACAGCACCTTCATGTCCTCGATGGTCGCGATCGAGACACCGGAGTTGCCGACCTTGCCGTAGATGTCGGGGCGTAAATCGGGGTCGCAGCCGTAGAGCGTGACGGAATCGAAGGCGGTGGACAGGCGCGCGGCCAGCATGCCCTCGGATACCTTCTTGAAACGCGCGTTGGTGCGGAAGGCGTCGCCTTCGCCGGCGAACATGCGGGTCGGATCCTCGCCCTCGCGCTTGAACGGGAACACGCCGCCGGTGAAGGGGTAGTAGCCGGGGATGTTCTCCTTCATCAGGAAGCGCAGGGTCTCGCCGTCGTCCTCGAAGCGCGGCAGCGACACCTTGGGGATGGCGGTGCCCGACAGGCTCTCGCGGCGCAGCACCGTGCGGCTTTCCTTGTCGCGGACCTTCACGACCAGCTCCTGGCCGCTGTAGGCGGCGACCGTCTCCGGCCAGGAGTCGAGCAGCCGGCGCGGCTCCGCCAGCAGCTTCTGGTCGGCGGCCTCGATCATGGCGTCGAAGTCGCCGGCCGGTTTGTGGCCGGCTTCGAACAGGCCCTTGGAGATCCGCAAGGCCTGGCGCTCGCGGGCGGCTTTCACCTGCTCGCGAATCTCGGCGTGATAGCCGCGCACGGTTTCGGAGATATCGGCGAGGTAGCGCACCTTCTGCGGCGGCACGATGAACGACTGGGCGGTAGAGTGGCGGGTCTTGGGCGCGGGCAGCAGGCCGGCGCCGAGCTTGAGACCCAGCTGCTTCAGATGCGCGGCGACGGCTTGGTACAGCGCGGTGGTGCCGTCGTCGTTGAAGCGCGAGGCAATGGTGCCGAACACCGGCATGGCGTCGGGCGCGGTGGAGAACAGGCCCTTGTTGCGCTGGACCTGCTTGCTGACGTCGCGCAGCGCGTCCTCGGCGCCCTTGCGGTCGAACTTGTTGATGGCGACGAAGTCGGCGAAGTCCAGCATGTCGATCTTCTCGAGCTGGCTGGAGGCGCCGAACTCCGGGGTCATGACATAGAGCGAGGCGTCGGCATGATCGACGATGGCCGAGGACCCCTGGCCGATCCCCGACGTCTCGACGATGATCAGGTCGAACCCGCCGTGTTTGCAGGCGGCGATGATCTCCGGCAGCGCCGCCGAGATTTCCCCGCCGGTTTCGCGGGTCGCCAGCGAGCGCATGAAGATGTTGGGGTGCTCGATGGCGTTCATGCGGATGCGGTCGCCCAGCAGCGCGCCGCCGGTGCGCTTGCGTGAGGGGTCGATGGAGATGATCGCGATTTTGAGCTTGTCCTGCTGGTCGAAGCGGAAGCGCCGCACCAGTTCGTCCACCAGCGACGACTTGCCCGAACCGCCGGTGCCGGTGATGCCCAGCACCGGGGTTTTGAGGCCGGCGGCGCCTTCCACCAGCTTCTGCTTGACGGCGTCGGACAGCGCGCCGTTGTCCAGGGCGGTGATGACGCGGGTGAGCTTGAGCCGGTCGCCGGATTTCAGGCCGGCCAGGATCGCGGCCGCGTCGTCCGCCGGCGCCGGCAGATCGGCGTCGCAACGCGACACCAGTTCGTTGATCATGCCCTGGAGGCCGAGCGCGGCGCCCTCCTGGGGCGAGAAGATATGGGCGATGCCGTAGGCGTGCAGATCCTTGATCTCGTCGGGCACGATCACGCCGCCGCCGCCGCCGAAGATCTTGATGTCGCCGCGGCCGCGCTGCTTCAAGAGGTCGTAGAGGTATTTGAAGAACTCCACATGGCCGCCCTGGTAGGAGGTGATGGCCACGCCCTGCACATCCTCGGACAGCGCCGCGTTCACCACTTCGTCCACCGACCGGTTATGGCCCAGGTGAATCACCTCGGCGCCGGTGGACTGCAAAATCCGACGCATGATGTTGATCGAGGCGTCATGGCCGTCGAACAGCGCGGTCGATGTGACGAAGCGCACCCGGTGGGTGGGCTTGTAAACCGTTGTTTGAGCCGGTTTGCGCATCTCGTTCATGGCGATAACCTTTTGGAATGACGTGATAATGCAGTGATGGCGCGGCGCGCCCGGGCGCATCGCGCCCGCATCTCCCGTTGCCGCGCATTTTAGGCCTGGGGCGCCGGGGGTTCCATTGCTGCACGCGCCTTAAATCGTGTAAATTGCGACATTATGCCCCCCACCCCCCGCATATTAAGCACTCCCGGCGACAACCCCCGCGCCACCGTGGCGATTGGGTTTGTCACCGGCATGTTGTCCGGCCTCAAAGCCCGCGGGGTGGACGTCGGCCCGCTGCTGGCGGAGGCGGGGATTGCCCCGGATACGGCCGGCGACCTCAAAGCCCGCGTGCCGTTGCTCAGCTACGCCGCGCTCTACAACGGCGTGGTGCGGGAACTGGACGACGAGGGCTTCGGCCTGTTCGCGGGGCCCCTCAAGACCGGCATGCTGGAATTCCTATGCCGCGGCCTGATCGGCAGCCGCGACCTGGGCGAGGCGCTGGCGCGGGCGGCGCGCTTCCTGGCGCTGGTGCTGCCGGACTTCAGGTTGACCATCGCCGAGGACGATGTATCTGCGCGCCTGGAGATCGCCGAGGTGGGCACGCCGTGGCCGGCGGTGAACGATCCGCGGCGGGTATTCGCCTTCGAGTGGTGCCTGCGCCTCCTGCACGGCCTGAGTTGCTGGTTGGTGGGGAAAAGCCTGGCGCTCGACTCCGTGCGGTTCCCCTACGCCAGGCCGCCCCAGGCCGCGGACTATCCCTTGATCTATACCGAGAACCCCGGGTTCGGCGGCGCGCAGCTGGTCGCGCGGCTGCACAAGAACCTGCTCGCGCTTCCCATCCGCCGCGACCAGGAGTCGGTTGCCGCGTTCCTTGAAGGCGGTCCCGGCAAGATCGCCATGCTCTACCGGCGCGACCACGAAATCGTGCGCCAGATTCGCGATGTCCTCGCCACGTCCCTGGACGAGAGTTTGAGCCTCCAGGCTGTCGCCGACCGGTTGAACCTCTCGTTGCGGACGGTGCAGCGGCGCCTGCGGCAGGAAGAGTCGAGTTTCAGGGCGGTGAAAGCGGCGCTGCGGCGCAACCGGGCGCTCGCGATCATAGAGCACACCGCCCGGCCCATCGCCGATGTGGCGGCGGACCTGGGATACACCGAGACCTCGGCCTTCTTCCGCGCCTTTGTCGGTTGGACCGGCGAGGCGCCCTCGCATTATCGCAAGCGCCTGCGGCCGTTGACTCCCTGAGCCGCCTCGCCCAGAACAAGGCATGTTTCCGCCGAGACGCATCGTCTGCCTGACCGAAGAAACCGTCGAGACGCTGTACCTGCTCGGCGAGCAGGACCGTATCGTCGGCGTGTCGGGCTATGTGGTGCGTCCGCCGCAGGCCCGGCGCGAGAAGCCGCGGGTGAGCGCCTTCATCTCCGCTGACATCCCCAAAATCCTCGCGCTCGAACCCGACCTGGTGCTGACGTTCTCCGATCTTCAGGCCGGCATCGTCGCCGACCTGATCCGCGCCGGCGTCACCGTGCACGCCTTCAACCATCGCACGATCGCGGAGATCCTCGACATGATCCGCATGCTGGGCGCCATGGTGGGCGCCGGCGCGCGCGCGGACGCCCTGGCGGCGGAACTGGAAAGCGGTCTGGCGCGGGCGCGGGAAGAGGGGAGGCGGCTGGCGCGGCGCCCCAAGGTGTTCTTCGAGGAATGGGACGATCCGCTGATCTCGGGAATTTCATGGGTGTCGGAACTGGTGGAGATCGCCGGCGGCGCCGATATCTTCCCGGAAAAGGCGTCCGGCAAAGCCGCCAAGGAGCGGATCGTTGCTCCCGAGGACGTGATCGCCCGGGCGCCGGACCTGATCATCGGCTCCTGGTGCGGGAAGAAGTTCCAGCCGGCGGCGGTCAAGGCGCGGCCAGGGTTCGCGCAGGTGCCGGCCGTGCGTAACCAGGACCTTTATGAGATCAAGTCGCCGATCATCCTCCAGCCCGGACCGGCGGCGCTGACCGACGGATTGAAGGCCCTGCAAGGCATTATCGGCAATTGGGCTAACGCCCGTGACTAACGTATAGTCCGGCGCTTCAGATCAGGATCGTTCATGCGTGAAGTTCATCATTTCGTCGCCGGCGCCGGCGCCAAGGGCACGGGGGCCAAATTCGCCGACGTGTTCAATCCGAACACCGGCGAGGTGGCCGCGCGCGTGAACCTGGCCGGCAAGGCCGAGGTCGCCGCCGCCATCGCGGATGCCCACCGCGCGTTCCAGGCCTGGTCCAATACGCCGGTGCCGCGCCGCGCCCAGGTGATGTTCGCCTTCCGCGACCTGTTGAAGAAGAACATGGATGAGTTGGCCGCGATGCTGGCGGCCGAGCATGGCAAGGTGTTCCTGGACGCCAAGGGCGAGCTTACGCGCGGGCTGGAAGTGGTGGAATTCGCCTGCGGTATTCCGCAGCTGCTGAAAGGCGAGTACTCCGAGGACGTGGCCGGCGGCATGGACGCGTTTTCGCTGCGGCAGCCCTTGGGCGTGGTCGCCGGCATCACGCCGTTCAATTTCCCGGCCATGGTGCCGATGTGGATGTTCCCGGTGGCCATCGCCTGCGGCAACACCTTTGTCCTGAAGCCTTCGGAAAAGGCCCCCAGCGTTCCCATCCTGCTCGCGCAGATGATGGTCGAGGCGGGGGCGCCGGCGGGCGTGCTCAATGTCGTCAACGGCGACAAGGACTCGGTGGACGCCATCCTCACGCATCCCTTGGTGCGCGCCGTCAGCTTCGTCGGTTCCACCGACATCGCCCGCCACGTCTATTCCACCGCCGCCGCCCACGGCAAACGGGTGCAGGCCATGGGCGGGGCCAAGAACCACATGATCGTGATGCCCGACGCCGACCTGGATCAGGCGGCGGACGCGTTGATCGGCGCCGGTTTCGGCTCGGCGGGTGAACGCTGCATGGCGATCTCGGTGGCGGTGCCGGTGGGCGCCAAGACCGCGGAGGCCTTGCGCGCGCGTCTGGTGCCGCGCATCCAGGCGCTGCGGGTTGGGCTCTCCAGCTCGACCGACGCCGACTTCGGTCCGCTGGTGACCCGCCAGCACCTCGACAAGGTGCGGGGCTATGTGGATATCGGCGTCGCCGAAGGCGCCGAACTGGTGGTCGACGGCCGCGATCTCAAGATGCAGGGCTACGAGAACGGATTTTTCATGGGCGGCTGCCTGTTCGATCGCGTGACGCCGGCGATGCGCATCTACCAGGAGGAGATCTTCGGGCCCGTGCTTTCCATGGTGCGCGCCGACGACTTCGAAAGCGCCCTCAGGCTGCCGTCCGAACACGCCTTCGGCAACGGGGTCGCGATCTTCACCCGTGACGGCGACACCGCCCGCGACTTCACCCGCCGCGTCGATGTCGGCATGGTCGGCGTCAATGTGCCGATCCCGGTGCCGGTGGCGTTCCACAGCTTCGGCGGCTGGAAAGCCTCGGCCTTCGGCGACATGAATCAGTATGGTCCCGAGGGCGTTCGTTTCTTCACCAAACTCAAGACCGTCACCGCGCGCTGGCCCACCGGCATCCGCAGCGGCGCGGATTTTTTCATCCCGACGTTGAAGTAGGCCCATGCTCCGTAAACAGCCCAAGAAACCGGTCCCCAAGCTGTTCGGCCTCAGGCCGCAACGCAAGGCTCCCAAGCTCATGGACCAGATCCAGCGCCGCATCGCCAAAGCGCTCAACAAGAAAACGCCGGCCAAGTTTGTCGCCGCGGCCGGCAACCGCATCGCCAACGCCTACAAGACCGAACTCGCCGGCATTTTCGCCACCGTGCTGCTCGCCAAGAAGACTTTCGACGCGACGCGCCAGGTCGACATCCCGTTCCCGGACAAATATTTCGACGGCACGGCGCCGGTGGACGCCGCCGCGCGAACCGAACTGATGGCTTATGGTGCGGCGTTGGAGACGTTCCTCGAACAATGCGAGGATTCCGGCACCCCGCTGGGCTACGCCACGGCGCAAGGCGTGGCGGTGTGGATCGCCTCGGTCTACGGTTTGGCGATCCCGGATCTCACCCCTGACGTGGGGCGCATGTGGGTGCACCTGGTGAAAGGCGAGGAGGGGGTCGAGGAGGCCTTTAAACTCGTGATCCGCCGCGAGCCCAGCGACCTGGACCGGGAATACTTCAAGTACCGGCCGCAGGCTCTACTCGGTTAGCGCCTTGGGCGTGACCCAGTAGCAGCGATCCTCGTGTACGGCGACGCGGTCGCCGGCGTCGCACAGGCTCAAGCGCAATTCGCAGAACAGGCCCTGGGAGTCGGAGATCGACACCACGCCGTCGGCGACGTGCCAGTCGCGCAGGGTTTCGCAGCCAGGCAGGGTCGGCGGGAAGGGGTAGGTGAATTCCTGCCCGGCGGCCACCGGGTGGCTGGCCAAGTCCCACTGATAGTTCTTGAGGGCGAAGGCGAATTTCATGGTGACCGCTTCGCCGCGCCGGTTTTGCACGATGATCCCCGCCGGCTCGCGGTCCGCGGACATGGCCGCGGCGCCGCAGACCAGCACCGTCAGGGCTATTACCAGGGGTTTTCGCCACGCCGTCATGATGCGGCGATTTTATGCCGGCGACAAACCCGGTTAAATATCAAAACGGCGGTAAACGCCGTTAAACATCAAGCTCCGCGAATTTGGCGCGTTCCTGGATGAACTTGAAGCGTTCCTCGGGCTTGCGGCCCATGAGCTGCTCCACCAGCTTGGCCGTGGCGCGCTGGGCGCTCTTTTCCTCGTCACTGGCCAGCACGACCTTGAGCAAGGTGCGCTTGCTGGGGTCCATGGTGGTTTCCTTGAGCTGCGCCGCCGGCATTTCGCCCAGGCCTTTGAAGCGGCTGACCTCGACTTTGCCGCGGCTGTCGAACTTGGTCTTGAGCAGCTCTTCCTTATGCGCGTCGGTCATGGCGTAAACGCTGGTGCTCTTCTGCGTCAGGCGATAGAGCGGCGGCAGCGCGAGATAGAGATGCCCTTCGGAGATCAGCGGCAGCATCTCGCGGTAGAAGAAGGTCATGAGCAGGCTGGCGATATGGGCGCCGTCGACGTCGGCGTCCGTCATGATGATGATCTTTTCGTAACGCAACTTGCTTTCGTTGTAGTTGTCGCGGATGCCGCAGCCGAGGGCCTCGATCAGGTCCTGGAGTTCCTGGTTGGCGCGCAGCTTGTCGTCGCTGGCCGACGCCACGTTGAGGATCTTGCCGCGCAGCGGGAGCACGGCCTGGGTTTCGCGCGAGCGCGCCTGTTTGGCCGAGCCGCCGGCGCTGTCGCCTTCGACGATGAACAGTTCGGTGCCGATGGGGTTGGCGCGGGTGCAATCGGTGAGCTTGCCGGGCAGACGCAGTTTCTTGGTGGCGGATTTGCGCGACAGGTCCTGGTCCTGCTTCTTGCGGATGCGGTCGTTGGCGCGCGCGACCGCGGTTTCCAGCAGGGTATTGGCGGTGGCCACGTCCCCCGACAGCCAGTGGTCGAAGTGATCCTTGACCACGGTTTCCACCAGCTTGGACGCCGATACCGAGACCAGCTTGTCCTTGGTCTGGCCCTGGAACTGCGGTTCCTTGATGAACACCGACAGCATCATGCAGGCGCCGCCCCAGACGTCGTCTCCGGTGACGTTGGACAGGCCCTTGGTGGCGTTAGTCATCTCGGCGTAGCCCTTGAGGCCGCGGAGCAGGGCGGTCTTCAAGCCCTGTTCGTGGGTGCCGCCTTCGGGCGTCGGGATGGTGTTGCAGTAGGAATTGATGAAGCCGTCCTCGTCGTCGGGCCAGCAGATCGCCCATTCGACGCGCCCGCCCCCGCCTTTTTCCAATGAGTCCTTGTCTTGCAGTTCGGCTTTGCCCGAGAAGAACGTAGGGATCAGCCGCTTGCGGCCTTGCAGCACGTAATCCAGGTAATCGGTGAGGCCGTTCTCGAAGTGCAGTTCGTCCTCGGCCGGTGTTTTGTCGTCGCCTTTAAGCAGGCTCTTGTCGCACGACCAGCGCACGCGCACGCCCTCGAACAGATAGGCTTTCGAGCGCACCATGCGGTAGACGGTGGCGGGGCGGAACTGGGCCTTGTCGCCGAAGATCTGCGCATCAGGGTGAAAATGCACGGTGGTGCCGCGGCGGTTGACGGGGCCCTCTTTGGTCAGCTTGCCTTTGGGCAGGCCGCGGCTGAATTTCTGAACCCACAGCGTTTTGTCGCGCGCGACCTCGACCGTCAGCGTGTCGGACAGCGCGTTGACGACGCTGGCGCCGACGCCGTGCAGGCCGCCGGAGGTCTGGTAGACCTTGTCGGAGAATTTTCCGCCCGCGTGCAGGGTGGTCATGATCACTTCCAGCGCGGATTTCTTCGGGAATTTGGGGTGCGGGTCGATCGGCATGCCGCGGCCGTTGTCGCGCACCGTCACGTTGTTGTCGGGCCCAAGCGCGACTTCGATGGTGGAGGCGTGACCCGCGACCGCTTCGTCCATGGCGTTGTCGAGAATTTCCGCGATCAGGTGATGCATGGCGGTTTCGTCGCTGCCGCCGATATACATGCCGGGTCGGCGGCGGACGGGCTCGAGCCCTTCCAGGACCTCGATGTCCTTGGCGGTGTACTCGCCGCGGGCGGGCGCGGCCTTGGCGGCGAGCTTTGCAGATTTTGGCGGCTTGGAGCCGGATTTGGAGAACAGGTCAGCCATAACGGGAATTACTCTGGAACCGGGCGTGAAACGGCGCATAAAGTAGGAGCAGTCGCAGGCGCATACAATAGATTGCGGGGGATTGATCTTGACCACCGATACACGCGAATCCGCCGGGCCTCAGGGCGAAATCTCCATCCGCGTCATGGCCATGCCTGCCGACACCAATGCCTTGGGCGCGATCTTCGGCGGCTGGGTGCTGGGCCAGATGGACCTGGCCGGCGGCATCCACGCCGCCGCGCACGCCGGGACACGGGCCGTGACCGTGGCGGTGGACGCGATGAAGTTCCACAAGCCGGTCCATGTCGGCGACGAAGTGACCTGCTACACCACCATCCAGCGGGTCGGCCGCACCTCCATCGCCGTCAAGATCGAAACCTGGGTCCGCCGCGCCCGCCACGGCACCCCGATGCTCGTGACCGAGGGCGTCTTCACCTACGTGGCCGTTGATTCCGCCGCCCGCCCCGTTGAGATCGTCAACAAGCACATTTAATTGTACCTGGTACATTTATTAAATGTACCAGGTACAATTATTTGGTTTTGGGGCGGCCGCGCCGTCTGACGGCCATGGGCCGGCCGGCGTGGCGGCTCATACGGGCGACGAAACCCGGGCTGCCTAAGGCGGCTCCGCCGTTCACGCTGTCGCGAATGGATGTGAGGGTGTCGGCGCCCAGGGCCTCGGCAAACAGCGCCCGGTAGGTCTCTACCCCCGGATACAGCGGGTGCGGCGTCAGCAGCGGGTCGGCCTTGCCCTCGGCGTTGGCGCGATAGCTGGACCAGCGGTAAGCCGCCGGATCCTTGGCCAGGCCGGCCCGGACCGGGTTGAGTTCGATATAGCGGCTGCAGGCCAGGAAATAGTCGTCGGCATCGATAACACAGGCCTTATAGCGCCCTTCCCAGAGCGCCCCGGTGCGCTCCCGGACGTCGTTGGAGCGGACGCTGAACCGCCAGTTCACATGCCGCATGCACATGGGCAGCGACTGGGCCGTATCCGGGCTCACCAGCAAATGCACGTGGTTGGTCATCAGCACATAGGCATGGACCGCCACGCCGTACCGCGCCGCCCCTTCCGCCAGCCAGGCGAGATAGGCCTTGGCGTCGTCCTGGCCAAAAAACACCTGCCCGCGGTTATGCCCCCGCTGGATCACATGCACCGGATGGCCGGGCAGGAATATCCGTGGAATTCGCGGCATTAAATTGTACCTGGTACATTTATTTAAATGTACCAGGTACAATTTAATCGGGCAAGGTTCGGCGGAATGGCCCGAGGTCCGCCCTGGCGGCGATGTCGGCGCCGATGGCGGCGCTTTCGGCGGCGAGAAAGCGTCCCACCGCCTGCCGGAAGCCCGGATCGGCGATCCAGTGGCCGGAATACGTCGCCCGCGGCAGATAGCCGCGGCTTACCTTGTGCTCGCCCTGGGCCCCCGCCTCCACCCACGCCAGCTTATGGTCAATGGCGAAATCGATGGCGCGGTAATAACAGAGTTCGAAATGCAGCATGGGGTGATGCACCACCGTGCCCCAGTTGCGGCCGAACAGCGTATCGCGGCCCCGGAAATTGAGCGCGCCGCACACCGGGCGCCCGTCCTCCTCGCCCATGACTAGCACCACGGACTCCTTCATCCGTTCGCCGACCAAGCCGAAGAACTCCCGGTTCAGATAGGCCTGTCCCCATTTGCGGTCGGAGGTGTTCATATAGAACCGGAAAAACGCATCCCAATGGCGCGAGGTGACCTGGTCCCCCGTCAGCGTCGTGATTTTCACGCCGGCGCTGTTGGCTTTGTCGCGCTCCTTGCGGATGTCCTTGCGCTTGCGCGAGGACAACGCGTTCAGAAAATCGCCGAACGATCCATAGCCCTCGTTCTTCCAGTGATACTGCTCGCTCAGGCGGCCAAGGAATCCGGCCTCCTGCATCAGAGCGTGTTCGGCCTCGGTGGCGAAGGTCACATGCAGCGACGACACCTTCATGCGCCGCGCCAGTTCCTCCATCCCCGCCATCAACGCGATCTTGTGTTCGGCCGTCGCGGCCAGAAACCGCGGGCCGGTGGCCGGCGTGAACGGCACGGCGCATTGCAGCTTCGGATAATAGCGGCCCCCCGCCTTCTCATAGGCCTGGGCCCAGCTCCAATCGAAGATGTA
>JAYRKL010000009.1:0-159183 GCA_041905795.1 Rhodospirillaceae bacterium
CACCTCACCAACCCCGGCGCCGGCTTCTCGAGCGCGCTGCCCGCCAACGCCAACGCGGTGCAGGGTTTCGTCAAGCGCGCGGCCGAGGACACCGGCGTCGTCGGCCACCTTATGGCGATTATCCCCAGCAGCTTCTTCGACGCCTTCGCGACCGGCGATCTCCTGCAGGTGCTGCTGATCTCGATCCTGACCGGCACCGCGCTCGCCAAGATGGGCGATCTGGGCCACAAGATCTCCAAGGGCATCGACAACGTCGGCCAGGTGTTCTTCAAGATCGTCGGGTTCATCGTCTATGTGGCGCCGGTCGGCGCCTTCGGCGCCATCGCCTTCACCGTCGGCAACTTCGGTACCGCCTCCCTGGTCAGCCTGGGCTACCTGATCGGCGTGTTCTTCGTGACGGCGTCGTTCTTCGTGTTCGTGGTGCTGGCGACCTTGGCTTATCTGGCCGGGTTCTCCCTGCCGCAGTATCTGCGCTATGTGCGCGAAGAACTGGTGATCGCCTTCGCCACGGCGTCGTCGGAAACGGTGCTGCCCAACCTGATGCGCAAACTCGAGCACGCCGGCGTTTCCGAGGCCACCGTCGGCCTGGTGGTGCCCACCGGCTACAGCTTCAATCTCGACGGCACCAATATCTATATGACCCTGTCGATCCTGTTCCTGGCCCAGGTCACCGGCACCGACCTGTCCTTCGGCCAGGAACTGACCATCATCGTCGTCACCATGCTCACCTCCAAGGGCGCGGCGGGCGTGACCGGCGCCGGCTTCGTGGTGCTGGCGGCGACGCTGACCCTGTTCCCGCAGATCCCGATCGAATCCCTGGGCCTCTTGCTCGGCATCGACCGCTTCATGTCCATTATCCGCACCCTGACCAATTTCATCGGCAACGGCGTCGCCACCATTGTCGTCGCGCGCTGGGAAGGGGAATTGGACCGGGCCCGCCTCAAAGCGGTGCTCTCGGGCAAGGAGCCGCACGCCGAACTGCCCAAGGACCAGGTCGCGGCCTGACGGCGCTTTCCCCAGCAGTCTGAAAGGCTTACGGACGGCATGCCGGACCGTTCCCGACCCGGGAACGGTGCTGTTACCGTCTGATACGCGCGGTGGGTCACAACCTATTGAGACTCCACCCACAAAGCAGAAAGGTATAATCTTTCTAGTCTGGAAACCGATTTTGCAGGAATGGAGAAGCTTCGGTATGACGGGCCAACGAACTTATATAGCCGCTGCGATGGGCGCCTGCGCTCTGACCTTGGCCTCCATCGGCCCGGCCGCGGCCGAGACCAGGAGCTATGTGGTCGGCTGGTTTGGCCTGGCCACCAACTCCAATGAAGCCGATTGCGGCCCCGGCGGCCCCAACCCCGGCGTCCAGATCCAGTACCAGAAGAACCTCGCCGACCTCGGCTATACGCCGAAACAGATCGAGGAACTGGTGAAGAAGTCGCAAGGCGGCGAGGGCGGGGAGATGTTCGACATCCTGCGCAACCGCGGCCGCATGGACGGCAAGCCGGTCAGCCCGTACATCTATCCCGCCACCTCCATCGATCCGAAATGGAAAGCCATCACCGGCAAGCAGGCCTATGGCTTCAACCTCGACGGCAAGGGCGAAGCCACCAGGAACGGCTTCGAGGACCCCGAGACCCGCGAGAAGGGCGTCAACAACGAGCTGTATCGCGCGCTCGGCTGCTACATCAGCATGCGCGGCTCCCTCGAAGGCCGGCCGACCTATTGGGCCTGGGCCTGGGGCCAATTGAAGGACTCCCAGCCGGCGTGGCTGATCACCATCGACGGCGCCGACCTCACCAAGGACGGCCCGGTGACGGTGACCTTCGACCGCGCGCTCGAGCATCTGAAGTCCAACGTCGACGGTAGCCCGCGCGCCGACGCCACCTACCGCTATGACAGCGATCCGCGCTCGCACAATTCCTACAAGGGCGAGATCAAGAACGGCGTGATCGCCATTTCCGAGCACGGCGACTTCCGCATGCTGCAGAATCCGCTGGTGGCGCCCGAGTTCCGGCTGGCGAAGACGCACCTGCGCATGAAGTTCAAACCGGACGGCTCGCTCACCGCCTTCATCGGCGGCTACCAGCCGTGGGCCGATCTCTATTTCAGCTTCGGCTCAGGCGGCATCGGTATCGAGCAGTGTGTCACCGGCGACATCCCCGGCCTTTACTGGCTGATGCGCAGGCACGCCGACGCCGACCCGGATCCCAAGACCGGCCAGAACGCCGCGATCTCGGCGACCTATTACATCGAGGCGGTGCCGGTCTTCGCCGCGCAGCCCGTCACACCGAAAGTCGCCGGCGACGGCGGCGGTCATTAAGTCGTTTAGAGGCTATCTGTAATGCATTCGTTCCTCTCCCGTACCTCCGGCATCGCCATCGTCTTCGCCGCCGCCGCCGGCTTGCTCGCCTGCAGCGCCGACACCTCGAAACAGGCGGCCACGGCGCCGTCGGCCACAGCTTCGTCGGTCAAGACCGCCGCGGTGGCCAAGGATGCGGTCTACGCGCCGCGCCAGCTCACCATGCGCCGGCTGTCGGCCGAGCAGTACCAGAACGTGATCCACGACGTGTTCGGCCCGACCGTCGAACTGGGCGGCCGCTTCGAGCCCGATCTGCGCGTGAGCGGCCTGCTGGCGGTCGGCGCAGGCGACGTCAGCATCACCGCCGCCGGCATCGAGCAGTATGATTCCATGGCGCGCCGGATCGCGGCGCAGGTGGTGGACGAAAAGCGCCGCGACATGATGCTGCGCTGCAAGCCCGCCAAGGTGGACGCGGCCGACGATGCCTGCGCCGGGCAGGTCATGGCGCGGGTGGGCCGCATCCTTTATCGCCGTCCGCTCAGCCAGACCGAACTCCAGGCCTATGTCACCGCCGCCAATGTCGGCGCGGTCAAGACCCATAATTTCTACACCGGGCTGTCGCTCAGCCTGGGGGCGATGCTGTCGTCGCCCAAGTTCCTGTTCCGCACCGAGACCGCCGAGGCCGACCCGGACCACGCCGGCGGCTGGCGTCTCGACGCCTATTCCAAGGCGCAGCAGCTCAGCTTCTTCCTGTGGAATTCCGGTCCCGACCAGCTGCTGCTGGACGCCGCCGAGAGCGGCAAGCTCAACACCAGGAAGGGCGTCGCCGAACAGGTCGAACGCATGATCGCCAGCCCGCGCCTGGAGGAAGGCGTGCGCGCCTTCTTCGTCGACAATTTCGGCTTCGACCAGTTCGAGACCCTGACCAAGGACACCACGCTGTTCCCGAAATTCAGCGCCGCCGCTGCGGCCGACGCCCAGGAGCAGACTTTGCGCACGGTGGTTGACCTGCTGCTCAAGAACAAGGGCGACTACCGCGATATCTTCACCACCAAGAAGACCTTCATCACCCAGGAACTGGGGGCGATCTACAAGATCCCGGTGGTGGACACGCTGCCCAACGGCGCGCCCGACACCTGGCAGTCCTATGAATTCGCCGCCGACGATCCGCGCGGCGGCATCCTGACGCAAGTCGCGTTCACCGCCCTGCATTCGCCGCCGGGCCGCGGTTCGCCGACACTGCGCGGCAAGGCGCTGCGCGAGGTGCTGCTGTGCCAGAAGGTGCCGGCGCCGCCGGCGAACGTGAAGTTCGACATCGTCCAGGACACCAACAACCCGCTCTACAAGACCGCGCGCGACCGCCTCAAGGCGCATGCCCTCAACCCGGTCTGCGCCGGGTGCCACAAGATCATCGACCCGATCGGCCTGGCGCTCGAGAACTTCGACGGCGCCGGCGCCTACCGCACCACCGAGCAGGGCGTGAAGATCGACACCTCGGGGTCGCTCGACGGGGTCAGCTTCGCCAACGCCGCCGAACTCGGCAAGGCCATCCACGACAATCCCAACACGACCTCGTGCCTGGTGAGCCGCCTGTCGGCCTACGCCCTCGGCCGCCCGGTCACGGAAACCGCCTGGACCGACGACCTCAAGCAACGGTTCGCCGCCCATGGCTACCAACTGCCGTCCCTGATGCGCGAGATCGCGGTCAGCGACAATTTCTTTGCCGTGAAGCCTGTTGAAACAAAGGCTGCTGAAGCCGCAGCCGTACCCGCAAAGGAGGCCCGGTAATGTACAACCTGGTCGCTCAGAAACTCGCCAGCCGCCGCAACATCCTGCGCGGCACCGCTTACGGCGCCGCCTTCACGGTCGGCGTGCCGTTCCTGGACTGCTTCCTCGACGCCGGCGGCACGGCGCTCGCCGCCACCGGCGCCGCGCTGCCGGTGTGCTTCGGCACCTGGTACCAGGGCCTTGGCTTCAACCCCGGCCGCTGGATCCCCGCGACCGTGGGCAAAGGCTACGTCAACAACTCGGAACTCAAGGTATTCGATCCGTTCCGCGACAGGATGAACGTGATCTCCGGCACCAAGTACTTCCTCGACGGCCGCCCGCTGGAAACCCACACCACCGGCTGGCAGATCGCCTCGATGGGGGCGATCCCCACCGCCGTCAACACCGGTCCGTCGCTGGACAGCCAGATCGCCGACGTGATCGGCACGCGCACGCGCTTCCGCTCGATCGAAGTCTCCATCGGCGGCGGCCGCCAGAGCTTCTCCAAGCGCGCCGGCTCGGCGACCAATCCGTCCGAGCCGTCGCCGGCGTCGCTCTATACCCGTATCTTTGGACCCGAGTTCAAGGACCCGAACGCGGCGGCGTTCACGCCCGACGCCATGACCGTGGCCCGCGACAGCGTGCTGTCGGCGGTGAAGGATGAACGCCGAGAGCTGATGAAGGCGGTGGGCGCCTCCGACAAAGCCCGTCTCGAGGAATACTTCTCCTCCGTCCGCCAGCTCGAGAATCAGCTGGCCCTGGAAATGCGCAAACCCGACCCGTTGCCCGCGTGCACGGTGCCGGGCAACGTCGAGGCCACCAAGGACGGCCCCGACGTGCCGGACGCGGAAAAGAACGCCAAGATCTTCGGCCGCCTGATGGCCCATGCCCTGGCCTGCGGCCAGACCCGCGTGGTCAACGTGATGCTCGGCTCCAACGGCCTGCACAGCGTCGGCAGCCAGCAGACCTGGCACAGCCTCACCCACGAAGAGCCGGTCGACGACAAGCTCGGCTACCAGCCGGAAGTCACCTGGTTCATCAACTGGGCCAACACCCGGTTCGTGGAGTTCCTGAGGGAACTGGACAGCGTGAAGGAAGGGCCGGGCACCGTGCTCGATCGCATCGCCATCCTGTGGCAGACCGATCATTCCTATGCCCGTACCCACACCATGGATGCGCTGCCGATCATGACCGCGGGCCGCGCCGGCGGCCGCCTCAAGACCGGCATGCACCTCTCGCTGCCTGGCGACCCGGCTACCCGCCTGGGTCTGACCCTGCAGCAGGCCATGGGCGTGCCGCTCAAGACCTGGGGCGCCCTGTCCAACGAGACCTCCAAGACCGTCACCGAACTCCTGGCATAGAGGGGAGAAACCCATGACCAAGACCAGACTCGTTCTCGCAGCCGGGATCTCGATCGCCGCCTTGACCGCGGGCGCGGCCTTTGCCGCCAAGGCGCCGGAGGCGCGCCAGCAGCCTGCGGCGGTCACGCCGGACGGCATCACCCTCCAGCCGCTGGGCAAGGCCCAGGGCTACGACCTCGGCAAGCAGACCGCGGCGTTCCTGGCCCGCGAACAGGTCGCTTACGCCGACGCCAAGGGCATGACGCTCTACACCTACGCCAAGGACGCGCCCGGCAAGTCCACCTGCACCGGCGACTGCGCCAAGGAGTTCAAGCCGCTCCTGGCCGCCGCCAACGCCAAGTCCGCGGGCATCTGGTCGGTGATCGCGCGTGACGATGGCGCCAAGCAGTGGGCGCTCGAAGGCAAGCCGCTCTATACCTTTGTCAAGGATGTCGATCCCGGTTCGGTCGCGGGCAACAGCCCTGCGCGTTCGGGCGCCAGGCGCATCGACGGCGCCGGCAACCCGGTCGGCGGCGGCGTGCGCGGCGGCGGCGGCAAGGGCGTCGTCGACGCGCCGATGCCGGAAGGCTGGGCGGTGGCGTTCGCGTTCCCGGTGTCGAACCTCAAGACCCCCGACGGCATCAATGCCCGCGAGGTGCCCGATGCCAACGCCATCGTGCTGGTCAACTACAAGAACCAGACCCTCTACAGCTTCGACGGCGACCCCAACCGCGACCAGAAGGCCGCCGGCCTGTGGGCGCCGGCGGCGGCGCCGCAGTTCGCCGACGCCGTGGGTGATTTCAACTTCATCCTGCGCACCGACGGCATCAAGCAGTGGACCTATAAGGGCAAGGGTCTCTACACCTACGCCAACGACTTCTCGGCCGACGACGCCTATGGCATCGGCGCCGACAAGCAGTTCAAGGTCGCCGCCGTGGTCGACTACTACGCGCCGGCCGGCGTGACGCTGTACAACACGCCGGGCCAGGGCAAGGTGTGGGCGACCACCGCCGGCAAGACCCTCTACAAGCGCGACGGCTATATCCTCCAGTCGGGCGGCGGCCACTCGCTCCGTCGCGGCCAGCCGCAGCGCCCGGCGGTGGGCCGCGACATCGGCACCAATGCCCTGTGCGACGCCGACTGCGCCAAGGTCTGGCATCCGTACCTCGCGCCCGCCGACGCCCAGCCGCGCGGTTTTTGGAGCGTGCTCGCGCGTCCGGACGGCGGCAAGCAGTGGGCCTATCAGGGCTATGCGCTGTGGACCTACGATGGCGACAAGAAGCCGGGCGACATCACCGGCAATGACTCGTTCCAATACGCCTTCGCCGACACCCCGGCCATGGTCAACGACGCGCAGAAGAAGCTGATCGACCTCGGCACGCCGACCGACGGCGCGCCGGCGCTCTACTGGGCGATCGCGATCCCGTAGCCATCGGAATATAAGAAGATGCACGAGGCCGGTGGCGACACCGGCCTCGCTGCTTTTGGGGAGCACACATGAAAGCCATCGTCCTGCGCAGCTACGGCGGTCCCGAGGAACTCAAGGCCGAGGATGTGAAGGTCGGCAAACCCGGCGCGGGCGAGGTGCGTTTGCGCCAGACCGTCATCGGCATCAACTTCCACGACGCTTATGTACGCTCGGGCCTCTACAAGACTTTGGCCCTGCCGGGCATCCCCGGTATCGAAGCCGCCGGCGTGGTCGAGGCGGCGGGCGAGGGGGTCACCGCGTTCAAGGACGGCGACCGCGCCGCTTATGTCACCGCCGGTTATGGCGCCTACGCCAGCCATCGGCTGATCGCGGCCGATAAACTCATCCGCCTGCCGGACGCCATCGATGACCGCACCGCCGGGGCTATGATGGTCAAGGGGCTCACCGTGCAGATGCTGCTGACCAAGCTCCGGCCGCTGGCGGCGGGGGAAACCTGCCTGGTTCACGCGGCCGCCGGCGGGGTTGGACAGATGCTCACCCAATGGGCGCATCATCTCGGTGCTACCGTCATCGGCACGGTCGGCACCGACGCCAAGGCATCGAAAGCGAAGGCCAACGGCTGCGACCACGTGATCGTCTATTCGCGCGAGGATTTCGCCGCGCGCGTGACGGAGATCACCGCCGGTAAAGGCGTGCAGATGGTGTTCGATTCCGTGGGCGCCGACACCTTCGAGGGTTCTCTGGCGGCGCTGGCCGCCCAAGGCATCCTGGTCAATTTCGGCCAGTCCTCCGGCCCGGTCCCGCCGTTCGCGCCCGCGCGCCTCGCGGCCAAATCCAATGCCGTATGGCGGCCGATCCTGTTTCATTACATCGAGAACCGATCCGCACGGCAGGAGATGGCCGACGCCCTGTTCGCCGCGGTGGCGGAAGGAATCGTCAAAGTAGAGATCGGCGCGGAATTTCCCCTCGAGGCCGCCGCCGAGGCCCACCGGGCGATGGAAGCGCGGGCGACGACGGGATCCACTATTCTCCGGGTTTGATCCGGGTCATCCCTTTGCAGTAAAGATGCGCTATACTGTTGCTTCGGCCGGTGTGCCGATGCCGGGGACCTTTTCCTGATGCCGACGATGCGAACCTTCCTCCAGTTCACTGGGGCGGCCTTTTTGATTCTCGCCGCGGCTTCCGCGCGTGCGGAGACTGTGCTGACGCCGCCGGGGATCACCCTCCAGGTGCTGGGCAAGGGGCAGGGCTACGACCTCGGCAAGCAGAGCGCTGCCGCGCTGCCGCGCGACCGCATCGCTTTCGCCGACGCCCGGGGCATGACCCTCTACACCCACGCCAAGGATACGCCCGGCAAGCCGATGTGCGCCGACGCCTGCGCCAAGGCCTGGCTGCCGGCCGTGGCGCCCGAAGACGCCCAGGCCTCCGGCCTGTGGTCGGTGGTGGCGCGCCATGACGGCCTGCGCCAGTGGGCCTATAGGGACAAGCCGCTCTATACCTACGCCAAGGATGTGGACCCCGGTTCGGTCGGCGGCAACAGCCCCGCGCGCTTCGGGGCGCGGCGCAAGAACGGTGCCGGCGCCTATGTCGGCGGTGGCATCCGCGGTTCCGGCGCCAAGGGCGCTAGCGCCGAGACAGCGTTGCCGGCCGACTGGAAAGTGGCGATGGCCTATCCCGTCACCGATACCAAACTGCCGGCCGGTTTCTCGGTGAAGGAAGTCGCCGATGCGGCGGCCTTCGCCCTGGTGGATTGGCGTGGACGCACACTCTACGCCTTGGATGAACCGCTTCCGGCGCCGGCGCTCGCCTGCCACGCGCCCTGCGCCTGGCAGCCAGCCGCGGCGCCGCAATTGGCCGAGGCCGCGGGCGACTTCTTCGTCATCATCCGCGACGACGGCATCAAGCAGTGGGCCTACAAGGGCAGGGCGCTCTACACCTTCGCCGGCGATCTCGCGCCGGGCGACGCCAACGGAACCGGCGTCGATCCCAAGCTGGCGGTGGCCGCGGTGGCGCCGTTGTTCCTGCCGGCCGAAGTCAAGCTGCGCCGGTCTCTGAGCCAGGGTTATGTCTTGACCACGGCGCAGGGCATGACGCTCTACCGGCGCGACGGCTACATCTTCCAGTCGGGCGGCGGTCACAGTCTGCGCCGCGGCCAGCCGCCGCGGCCCGCGGTCGGGCGCGACATCGGCACCGACGCCAAGTGCATCGACCAGTGCGCCCGCGAGTGGCATCCCCTGGCGGCGCCGGCCGGCGCGCGGCCGCAGGGTTTCTGGGACGTGGCCACGCGTGCCGACGGCACGCGGCAATGGGTCTATCAGGGCTATGCGCTCTGGACCTATGACGGCGACAAGAAGCCCGGCGACCTCAACGGCAACGACACCTTCATGTACGCCTTCAGCGACCTGCCGCATATGAAGGACGGCGCCAGGACCGGGCTGGATTTCGGCACGCCCATGGACGGCGCGCCGGCGCTGTACTGGGCCATCGCCATCCCCTGACGACCTCCGCACGGGTGAGTATTCACGGAGATGATGAGCCCATGCCCTCCGGCTATGGCGGTGTAACAATCTGACCGGGAAAGCCCGTGTTTTGACTTTTTCAAAACGGGGCTTTCCTGAGGTCCGTGCAGGATTGCAACACCTTCGCCGGACCCGGCCCAAACGCCCCTTTGGCTTTCCGCGGGTCGGAGGAATTTGCTAAATATTGCAAGGGTATTGCAAAGCAATGCCATTGAGTTTTGAGCAAAATTCTCGCGCCATACTTTTAGCGTCATAGTTGCATTAGGGGGATACATGACCGTCGTGATGACTGCGGCCGCGCGCCGCGACCTGTTTACGGCCACCCGTCGCGCTGCGCTTGCGACCGTGAGTACGGCCGCTCTTCTGGCCGTCTCCAGCCTTGCCGGTTCCGGCGCCGCTTTCGCACAGGCGGCGCCCGCCGCCGCGCCGCAGTCGGCCCAGGCCGGCGATCTGGAAGAAATCGTCGTCACCGGCACGCGCGTCCTGCGTAACGGCTACGAAGCCCCGACGCCGCTGACCGTGGTCGGCACCGAGGAAATCTCCAACCAGGCCACCGCCGGCATCGGCGAGTTCGTCAACACCCTGCCGAGCTTCGCCGGTTCGCTCTCGCCCGCCACCAACCAGGCCTCGGTGTCCAACGGCCAGGCCGGCATCGCCGCGCTCAACCTGCGCAACCTCGGCACCGTGCGCACCCTGGTGCTGCTCGACGGCCAGCGCTCGGTCGGCTCGATCATCACCGGCGTGGTGGACTCAAACGCCTTGCCGCAGCAGCTCATCAGCCGCGTCGACGTGGTCACCGGCGGCGCCAGCGCCGCCTACGGCTCCGACGCGCTCTCGGGCGTGGTCAACTTCATCCTCGACAAGAAGTTCACCGGCTTCAAAGGCGAAGTCTCGGGCGGCGTCACGACGTATGGAGACGGCCGCAACTGGAAAGTCGCGCTGTCGTCGGGCAGCGAATTCGCGGGCGGCCGCGGCCACCTGTTGCTGTCGGGTGAAATCGTCGACAAGGACGGCATCCTCACCGCCGGCGGCCGCTCCTGGAACAAGACCGGCATCGCCGTGATCCTGAACCCGGCCTATGGCACCGGCGCCGGGCAGTCGACCTCGGTTCCCCAACGCCTCTTGCTCACCAACTCCAGCGTCGCCAACGCGGCGCCGGGCGGCATCATCACCTCGGGACCGCTGAAGGGCATCGCCTTCGGCCCCGGCGGCGTTCCGTTCCAGTTCAACTACGGTTCGGTCACCGGCACCGTCGACATGTCGGGCGGCGACTGGGCCTACACCGTCGTTCGCGACAGCAAAGGCAACTCGATCGACGACCAGGAAGCCCGCCAGAGCGTGTTCGCGCGCGCCAGCTACCAGGTCACCGACGACATCGAAGTGTTCGCCCAGGCGTCCTGGAACGGCACCCGCACTTACATCTACTGCTGCCCGCAGTTCAACCAGAACAACATCTCGATCAAGGCCGACAACGCCTTCATTCCCACGACGGTCGCCGCGCAGATCGCCGCCAATAAGCTGACCGCGGTGACGATCGGCTCCTGGAACAACGACATCCCCGTGATCGCCACCAACAACCGCCGCCGCGTGCAGCGCTTCGTGGTCGGCGCCAACGGCAAGCTGGAAGCCTTCGGCTCCGACTGGAGCTGGGACGCCTATTACCAGAACGGCATGAGCCTCTCGTCCTCGCGCATCCCCTACGCCACCAGCAAGGCGCGCTTCGCGCTGGCCCTGGACGCGGTGCGCGGCGCCAACGGCACCATCGTCTGCCGTTCCACCCTCACCAACCCGACCAACGGCTGCGTGCCCTACAACGCCATGGGCATCGGCGTGAACGGCGCCGCCACGCTCGCCTACATGGGCGGCAGCCCGTTCATCGACCAGGACATGATCCAGAACGTCGCCGCCGCCACCTTGCGCGGCAACCCGTTCGAGAGCTGGGCCGGCCCGGTCTCGCTCGCCACCGGCATCGAAACCCGCCGCGAAAAGGTGCGCGGTTACTCCGACGACGGCAGCCGCGCCAACGACTGGTTCGTGGGTAACTACCTGCCCACCTTCGGCAGCTTCTCGGTGACCGAAGGCTTCGTCGAAACCGTGTTCCCGCTGGCCAAGGACACCGTGTGGGCCAAGGCGCTGGACCTCAACGCCGCCGCCCGCTTCACCGGCTATTCGACCTCGGGCTTCGTCACGACTTGGAAAGTCGGCGCCACCTATACGCCGATTGACGATATCCGGTTCCGCGCCACCCGTTCGCGCGACATCCGCGAACCGACCCTGGCCGACCTGTTCAACGCCGGCCTGCAGAACACCAACAGCGTCACCGACCCGTTCAACAACAACCTGCTCACGTCCTACCAGGGCAACTCGATCGGCAACCCGGTCCTGAAGCCCGAGGTTGCCGACACCACCGGTCTCGGCTTCGTCGTGGCGCCGCAGTTCTTCCCCGGCTTCAACGTGTCGTTCGACTACTACAACATCGACATCTCGGGCGCGATCTCGTCGGTCAGCGCGCAGCAGACCGTGGACCTCTGCTACCAGGGCAACTCGATCTTCTGCCCGCTCATCACCCGCGGTGTGGTCAACGGCACCAACCAGATCATCCGCATCACCACCTACCCATTGAACTTCGTGGTGGAATCGGCGCGCGGTTATGACATCGAGTCCAGCTACACCACGCCGCTCGACGCCATCAACTCCAACTGGGGCGGCAATCTGACTCTGCGCTTCCTCGCCACCCACTTTATCAAGGACACCTCGGCGAGCGGCATCCCGGGCAGCATCCCCAACGTCCAGGTTGGCACGGTCGACAACCCGGCCTGGCGCTGGGTCGGTTCGGCCAACTACTCGCTCGACCCGATCGCTGTTGGTCTTACTTTGCGTCACCGCAGCGCCACCAACTACGGCAACAACGTCATCGAATGTACGTCCGGCTGCCCGGTGGCGACCGCCAACAACCCGACCCAGAACATCAACAAGATCGACGGCGCGACCTACTTCGACGTGTCGTTCTCCTACAAGTTCCTGCAGGAGGCCGGCAACGCCGACGCCTTCCTCAACGTGCGCAACGTCGCCAATAAGGCGCCCGCGCAGCGCGGCCCCGGCCCCTCGGGCACGCCGGCCTACGCGCTGCTCTCGAGCTGCGGCAACTTCGATTGCCAAGGCCGCGTGTTCCGCGCCGGCGTGCGCTGGAAGTACTAAGAGACACCTGATGTAACGCGCTGCATTTTCGGGCCGGTGAGTTCTCTCACCGGCCCGGTTTGTTTCTGGAAAAGGGGATTCGCCATGAAGAGGATAGTCGCTGCCCTTGCCGCGTTCCTGCTGATCAGCGCGCCGGTCCAGGCCCAGCAAAAGTCGGGCCTCACCCGGCTGCTGGAGTCCGAACTCGGCCGTTTCGCCGGCCCCGGCGGCCCCTACAAGGGCGGGATCTACGTCAAGCATATGACCACCGGCGAGGAAGCCGCGGTCAACGCCAACGATCATTTCGAGACCGCCAGCACCTTCAAGCTGGCGATGATGGTCATGGCCTACCAGATGCAGGACCGCAAGGAACTGGATCTCAATTCCCGCTATGTCATCAAGCCGTCGGACATGCGCGGCGGCTCCGGGATCTTCCGCTACCACGACATGGGAATGAACCCCACCTGGCGCGACATCATCACGCAAATGGTCATCACCAGCGACAACGTCGCCACCGACCTCATGATCGCCAAGGTCGGCGGCGTGGCCAAGATCAACGAATGGCTGAAGGCCCAGGGCTACACCGCTTTCCATGTCAACAGCACGGTGTTCGAGTTCTTCCGCCAGCGCTACGAGGTGGCGGATCCCAAGAACAAGGCGTTGACGACAGAGGAGCTGTTCGCCTTGATGAGCGACGTGCCGATGTTCGTCAATCCGCGCAAGGACATGATCGCCCGCATCGCCGCCCAGGTCTCGGAGAAGCGCGTCGCCG
This sequence comes from Rhodospirillaceae bacterium, assembly GCA_041905795.1. Classification (GTDB taxonomy): domain Bacteria; phylum Pseudomonadota; class Alphaproteobacteria; order Rhodospirillales; family Rhodospirillaceae; genus SHVO01. The sequence continues at coordinate 13,304 of JAYRKL010000009.1, forward strand.
ACGAGATGCTCAAGCGCCGCGGCCAGGAGCAGTACTGGCTGGCGGCGGTGTCCCCGGCGGAGATGGGCCGGTTCCTGGAGGGGATCGAGAAGAACACCATCGCCTCGAAAGAGGCCTGCGAGGAGATGAAGCGCATCATGCTGCGCCAGCAGGCGGGCACCCGCAAAATCCCCCACTGGCTGAGCGTGCCCGTGGCCCATAAGACCGGAGAGGTGGGCGGCGTCTCCAACGACGTCGGCATGATCTACGCCAAGTCGGGCCCCATCCTGATGGCGTTCTATACCATTGGATACACAGGCTTGGCCGCCGACGCCGACGACAACCTGGGGCGGGTGGCCCGCCTGGTGGTCGAGTATTTCGACGGCGCCAATTAAGGGGCTTTACGCGTGCGGGGGTCGCCGCCATTGCGCGGCGATTCCCGCACAGGTAAAACAGCCCTTATGCCGACCTTGAGAAACAATCTGTCGCGCGGTTTCGGACTGGCCTGCGCCTTTGTTTGCGCCGGGCTGGGTTCCGCCCCGGCGGCGGCCGAAACCCGCACCTTTGTCGTCGGCTGGTTTTCCCAGGCAACCTATTCCCAGGACGGTGATTGCCCGGGCGGGGTCAACCCGGACATCAGCCGCCAGTATGTCCGCAACGCCCACTTGATGGGTTTCACCAAGGAGCAGATCGCCGCCTTTGGTAAGGGCAAAGGCCTGCCGGAGTCGCTGCGCGCGCTCATGAACACCCGGGCGCGCATCGACGGCAAACCGGCCAATCCCTACAGCTACCCGTCGGCGGTGGTGGACCCCAAGCTCAACGCCCTGTCGGCACGCTACGCCTACGGCTTCGATCTCGACGGCGCCGCCGGTCCCAAATCGTTCGAGGACCCCGAAACCCACGAAACCGGGGTCGACAATGAGCTTGCCCGCGCCCTGGGCTGCATGCGCTCGTTCCGGGGCTCGCTCGCCAGCCGGCCGACCTACGCGGCCTGGGCCTGGGGCCAGCTCAAGGACTCCCAGCCGGCGTGGCTGGTCACCCTGACGGCGCAGGATTTCGCGAAGGACGGCCCGGTCACCATCACCCTCGACCGGGCGCTCGAGCATTTGCGCTCGAACATCGACGGCAGCCCGCGGGCCGACGCCTCCTACCGCATCGATCCCGATCCGCGTTCGCACAACGTGCTGCAAGGGCGCCTCAAGAACGGCGTCATCACGCTCGATCAGCCGGGCGCGCTCCATCTGCTCCAGAATCCGCTGGTTGCCCCGGAATTCCGCCTGTCGAAAGTGAAGATGCGCCTTTCGCTCAAGGCCGACGGCACGCTCGCCGGCATCGTCGGCGGCTACCAGCCGTGGGCCGATCTCTATTTCGGCTTCGCCGCCGGCGGACCCACCATGGAGGTCTGCATCACCGGCGATATCCCTGGCCTCTACTATCTCCTGAAGAAACATGCCGACGCCGACCCCGATCCCGTGACCGGGCAGAACGCGTCGATCTCGGCGGCATATTACCTGGAGTCGGTGCCGGTGTTCGCCGTCGACGCCAAACGGACCGTGACCAACTGAACCAACCGAGCGGGGGAAGAGATGGCTGAAGACGGCAAGGTCGCGATCGTCACGGGCGCGGGGAGCGGCATCGGGCGCGCGTCGGCGCTGGCGCTGGCGAGGAAGGGGTATCGCGTGGTCTTGACCGGACGCCGGGCCGACCCGCTGAAGGAAGTGGTCGCGGCGGCAAAAGGCGCCAAGACCCTGGTGGTGACCGGCGACGTGTCCAAGTCGGCGGATGTGGCGAAGGTCTTCGCCGACACCGTCGCGGCTTTCGGCCGGGTGGACGTGGTGTTCAACAACGCCGGTATTTTCCCGCCCAAGGCGCTGTTCGAGGACATCGCCGAAGCCGACTGGAACGCCACCGTGGGCATCAACCTGACCGGCGCCTTCTTCGTGGCGCAGCAGGCGTTCCGCGTGATGAAGGCGCAGAATCCGCAAGGCGGGCGCATCATCAACAACGGCTCGATCTCGGCGCTGGCGCCGCGGCCCAATTCCGCGCCCTACACCGCCACCAAGCATGCCATGACCGGGCTCACCAAATCCCTGTCATTGGACGGACGCAAGTACAACATCGCCTGCGGCCAGATCGATATCGGCAACGCCGCGACGCCGTTGATGGCCAATATCCAGACCTCGGGCGCCATGCAGGCCAACGGCCAGGTGATGGTGGAGCCGACCATGAACGTGGACGATGTCGCCGAAGCCGTGGTTTACATGGCCGGCCTGCCGCTCTCGGCCAACGTCCAGTACATGACGGTCATGGCCACCGCCATGCCGCTGGTAGGCCGGGGTTAAAACCCCAAGTCCTTAGGGCCGCGCAAGTCGAGGCGGTCGGGGTTGAGATCCGAAATGCGCGTCGCGCCGGTCAAGGCCATGGCGACGCGCATTTCCTTTTCCAGAATCTGCAGCACGTGGGCGACGCCGGCCTGGCCGCGGGCGGCGAGCGCCCAGGCCCAGGCGCGGCCGATCAGCACGCCGCGCGCGCCCATGCACAGCGCGCGCACGATGTCGGCGCCGGTGCGGATGCCGCCGTCCATGAGCACGGTGGTGCGGTTGCCGACGGCTTTTGCGATGGAGGGTAGGGCGCGGATCGACGACAGCGCGCCGTCCAGCTGGCGGCCGCCGTGGTTGGAGACGATGATGCCCTCCACGCCCACATCCGCCGCGGCGCGAGCGTCATCGGGATCGAGGATGCCTTTGACGATCAAAGGCCCATCCCAAAGTTCGCGGATGGCGGCGATATCCTTCCAGGTGACGGTGGGATCGAAATTCTTGCCCGCCCACGCCCAAAACTCCTCAATTCCGGCCTTGCTGCCCAGCGCCGAGACCACGTGCCCCAGGGTATGGGGACCGCCCATGAGGCCCACGTCCCAGGCCCAGCCAGGCCGCGCCAGCACCTGGCCGAAACGCTTCAGCCGCCGTGCGATGGGGCCGCCGGCGGAAAGCCCGGAGCGCATATCGCGATAGCGGATTCCCGGCACCGGCATGTCGACCGTGAAGATCAGCGCCTTGCAGCCGGCTTCCTTGGCGCGGGCGATCATGGCTTTCATGAAGCCGCGGTCGCGCATGACATAGAGCTGGAACCAGAACGGGTCCGTCTTGGCCCGCACCTCTTCCAGGGTGCAGATGGACATGGTGGACAGGATGAACGGCACGCCGGCGGCCTGCGCCGCGCGGCACGCTTGAATCTCGCCGCGCCGGGCGTTGAGGCCCGCCAGGCCAATCGGCGCCAGGATCACCGGCATGGCCAGGTTCTGCCCCAGTACCGTGGTCGCGATATGGGTGTCGCCCACGCCGCCCAGGATCTTCTGCTTGAGGGGCAGGTCCTCGAAGTCCGAGACATTGTGCCGCAGGGTCGATTCAGCGAAGGCGCCGCCGTCGATGTACTCGAACATGAATCGCGGCAGCCGCCGCTGCGCCAGGATCCTGTAATCGGCGATGTTCGCGGCCAGCATCACAGTGCCCGTTTGGCTTCGATGCGGCGGCGGTGCAGCACGGGCTCGGTATAGCCGTTAGGCTGCGCGCGGCCCTGGAACACCAGCTCGCAGGCGGCCTGGAAGGCGATGCTGCGGTCGTAGTCCGGCGCCATGGGCTTGTAGAGCGGATCGCCGGCGTTCTGCTTGTCCACCAGCGCCGCCATGCGTTTCATGGTCGACAGCACCTGTGCCTCGGTGCAGACACCGTGGTGCAGCCAGTTGGCGATATGCTGGCTGGAGATGCGCAAGGTGGCGCGGTCCTCCATCAAACCAATTTGATTGATGTCCGGCACCTTGGAGCAACCGACACCCTGGTCGATCCAGCGCACGACGTAGCCCAGAATGCCCTGGGCGTTGTTGTCCAGTTCCTGCTGCACTTCGTCCGCCTGCCAGTTGCGGCCGACGGCGACCGGAATGGCGAGGATGTCGCCGAGCGACGCGCGCGGACGCGTCTTCAGCTGGTCCTGTACCGCAAACACGTTCACTTGGTGATAATGCAGCGCGTGCAAGGTCGCGGCGGTGGGCGAGGGCACCCAGGCGGTGTTGGCGCCGGCCTTGGGGTGGTCGATCTTGGCCTTGAGCATGTCCGACATCTTATCGGGCATGGCCCACATGCCCTTGCCGATCTGGGCATGGCCCGAGAGACCGCACGCCAGGCCGATGTCCACGTTCCACTGCTCATAAGCCTTGATCCAGGCGCTCGCTTTCATCTCTCCCTTGCGGATCATGGGCCCGGCTTCCATGGAGGTGTGCATCTCGTCGCCGGTGCGGTCGAGGAAGCCGGTGTTGATGAACACCACCCGCTCTTTCGCCGCGCGGATGCATTCCTTGAGGTTGACGGTGGTGCGCCGTTCCTCGTCCATGATGCCCATCTTCAACGTATTGCGCGGAAGTCCGAGCACGTCTTCGACGCCGGCGAAGATGTCGCAGGCGAAGGCCACTTCGGCGGGGCCGTGCATCTTCGGCTTGACGATATAGACCGAGCCCGTGCGGCTGTTGGCCTTTCGTTTCAGGTCGTGCAGCGCGCACAGCACGGTGAACAGGCCGTCGAGAATGCCTTCCGGCGCAGGTTTGCCGTCATACGTCACGGCGCCGATGGTCATGAGGTGGCCGACGTTGCGCACCAACAACAGGCTCCTGCCGGGCAGCGTGAGCGTTCCGCCGGACGGCGTGGTATAGCTGCGGTCGCCGTTGAGGTGGCGCTCGACCTCTTTCCCGCCCTTGGCGAAGGTGGCCGAGAGCGTGCCTTTCATAAGGCCCAGCCAGTTGCGGTAGGCCAGCACCTTGTCGGCGGCATCCACGGTGGCGACGGAATCTTCCAGGTCCTGGATGGTGGTGAGCGCCGATTCCAGGATCACGTCGGCCACACCCGCGACGTCGGTTTTGCCGATGGGATGCGTACGGTCGATCACGATCTCGATGTGCAGGCCGTTATTGACGAGGAGCAGGGACGCCGGCGCCGAAATGTCTCCCGTGAAACCCTTGAACTGCGCCGGGTTGCCGAGGGCCGGCGTCAAAGCACCGTCCTTGATCGCATAAGCGGCGACATCCTTGTGCGAACCGCCGGCAAGCGGCGCCGCCTGATCGAGCACGCCGCGCGCGAAGGCGATGACCTGCGCGCCGCGCGCCGGGTCATAACCTTTGGCCGGCGCGGCCTCGCGCGGGATCGCATCGGTACCGTAGAGCGCGTCATAAAGGCTGCCCCAGCGGGCGTTGGCGGCATTGAGGGCGTAGCGGGCGTTGGTGGCGGGCACCACCAGCTGCGGCCCCGCCAGGGTCGCGATCTCCGGATCGACATGGGCGGTGGAGATGCTGAACGCCGGGCCTTCCGGCAGCAGGTAGCCGATCTCCTTGAGGAAGGCGGTATAGGCCGCGGGATCGAGAGGTTTGTGCGCCTTGTGCCAGGCATCGATCTTGGCCTGCATCTCGTCGCGCACGGCCAGGAGTTCGGCATTGCGGGGTGCGAGGGTGGTCAGGAGCTTTTCCAGGCCCGCCCACAGCCTGGCGGCCTCGATTCCGGTGCCGGGCAGGGCCTCCTGAACCGCAAAATCATGCAGCTCCGTGGCGATCTTGAGCCGGCCAATGGCGGTCCAGGCGGTCATGCGGAGTGTTCCTGTCTAGAGCATGATCGAGTCATATTGAATCGCGATCATGCTCTAATTTTTGGTTTGGTCGCATTTTCTGCGATGAACCGGCATCCACTTCATCGGAAAATGCTCTAGGCGCGGGCTGGCCGGTGACCATGCGGGCGAGAAGGCCGCTGCAGGCATGGATGGCGTCGAGATAGGGCGTGGCGATCCCCCCCATGCGCGCGAATTCCACCACCGCGGCCACCAGGGCGTCCAGCTCCGGCGGCCGCCCGGCCTCGATGTCCTGCAAGGTCGAGGTCTTGTGGCGGCCGAGCTTGCGGGTGACGGCGATACGCTCATCGATGGTCATGGACATGCGCACGCCCAGATGGGCCGCGACCTGCTCGGCTTCCGCCATGATGGCCGCCACCAGTTTGCGCATCGGCGGGTCGTCGATGATGTCGGAAAGCCCGCCGCGGGTGAGCGCGCTGAGCGGGTTCAGCGCCAGGTTGCCCCATAGCTTGGTCCAGATGTCGGTGCGGATGGCGGTACTCACCAGCGCCTTGATGCCGGCGGTGTTGAGGCGCGCCGCGGCGTCTTCGATGCGCGGCGTGACGCGGCCGTCGGGCTCGCCCAGGATGACGCGGTTGGTTTCCGTCACATGCACCACCCCGGGGGCGGGCACCGTCGCGGCCACGTAGATCACGCCGCCGATGACGCGCGCCGGGTCGATGGCGTCGAAGATGCGTCCGCCCGGGTCGACGGCTTCGATGCGATGACCTTCGAAGGCGCCGCCGCTCTTGTGGAAGTACCACCAGGGCACGCCGTTCTGGGCCGCGACGATGGCTGTGTCCGGTTTGAGAAGGTGATGCAGATGCGGGGCGACCGCGCCGATCTGCTGGGCCTTGAGCCCCAGGAACACCAGGTCGAATTTCCCGGCGTCGTCGATGGCCGCGGCTTTCACCGGGGGCGCCAGGCGCGCGCCGGTGGGGTCGATCATCGTGAACCCCTGTTTCAGGGCTTTCAGGCTCTCGCCGCGGGCGATGAAGGTGACGTCCTCGCCGGCCAGGGCCAGGTTCCCGCCCAGGTATCCGCCCACGGATCCGGCGCCGACAATAGCGATCTTGAAGCTCATGGAGGTAATACCGCGGGAGAGAAGCCGGCCTGCACCAGCGCGCGCACCACGGTATCGGCGTGGTTCTGGTCGCGCGCCTCGAACACCAGGTCGAGGTGGGTCTGTTTGGCGGCCAGGTTCAGGGACAGGCGGCGGTGGAACACCTCGATGATGTTGCCGCCCTCCTGCCCGACGATGGCGGTGATCCTGGCCAGCATGCCGGGATGGTCGCCGATGGGGATTTCCAGTTTGACGATGCGGTGCTCGCGCACCAGTTCGCGCATCAGGACCGACGCCACCAGGCGCGGGTCGATGTTGCCGCCCGACAGCACCAGCCCGACCTTGCGGCCGCGGAAAGCGTCCGGGTCGGCGAGCAGCGCCGCCAGCGGCGCGGCGCCCGCGCCCTCGACCACGGTTTTCTCGATATTGAGCAAGAGGGCGATGCTTTCCTCCAGGCGGCGCTCGTCGACGGCCACCAGGCGCTTCACCAGCCGGCCGATGATCTCGCGAGTGATGCGCCCCGGCGCCTTGACCGCGATCCCCTCGGCGATGGTGTCGCCTTTGCATTCGGCGGTCTCGCCCTTGAGGGCGGCGATCATGGACGGATAGCTGTCGGTCTGGACGCCGATAACGTCGATATGCGGCGCTTTGGCTTTGACGGCGGTGGCGACGCCGGAAATCAGCCCGCCGCCGCCCACCGGCACGACCAACATGTCGAGGTCCGGCGTGTCCTTGAGTATCTCCAGGCCCAGGGTGCCCTGGCCGGCGATCACCGCCGGGTCGTCATAAGGGTGAATGAATGTCAGCCCGCGCGCCGCGGTCACCTCGGCGGCATAGGCCTGGGATTCGCTCAAGGTGTCGCCGTGCAGGATCACCTCGGCGCCATGGCCCTTGGTGTGCTCCACTTTGACGAACGGCGTGTGTTTGGGCATGACCACGACCGCGTGGATGCCCAGGCGCTTGGCATGATAGGCGACGGCCTGGCCGTGGTTGCCCGCCGACATGGCCGAAACCCCGGCCCTGGCCTGGGCGGGCGTGAGCTGCAAGAGCTTATTGAGGGCGCCGCGCTCCTTGAACGAGGCGGTGAATTGCAGGTTCTCGAACTTGAGGCGGATGTCCGCGCCGAGGATCCCGGACAGGGTGCGCGAGGCCGCGCAGGGGGTCGCCACCACCTGTCCTTCGATGCGCCCCGCGGCGGCTGCGATATCGGCCAATGTAACGCTCATAAGCGCATCTTACCCATTGTGGCGGCTTAAGAAAGGCCGCTTGACGGGTCCTGCCGGGGTGGCCACGCTGATCCCGAACCGCGACACAGGAGACTCATGGCGAAAGCCTTGGGCGTCATTGCAGGACTGATAACCCTGGGGCTTGTGAGCCTTGTCCAGGCGGCTGCGCCCATGGTGCTCAAACGCGGCAATGAGGCCGAACCGGAGACCCTCGACCCGCTGCTGGCCACCACGACGGTGGAAAACAACATCGTCGGCGACATGTTCATGGGCCTCACCACCGAGGACGTGAACTCCCATGTCATCCCGGGCATGGCGGAAGGCTGGAGCACCTCCGCCGACGGCCTGGTGTGGACCTTCCGCTTGCGCGAGAATCTCAAGTGGTCTGACGGCGTGCCGCTGAAGGCGTCGGATTTTGTCTATGGTTTCCGGCACCTGCTCGATCCCAAGACCGCGGCGCGCTACGCCTCGATCGAATACGTCATCAAAAATGCCGAGGCCGTGAACACCGGGAAGCTGCCGCCGGACCAGCTTGGCGTGCGCGCGCCCGACGACCGCACCGTCGAGATCACGCTCGAGGGGCCGACGCCGTTCCTGCCAGGCCTCATGAAGCACTACACCGCCTTCCCGATGCCCGAGCACGTCCACAAGAAGTACGGCGCCGCCTGGGCGCGCCCCGGCGCCATGGTGTCCAACGGCCCCTACATGCTGACCGAATGGGCGCCCCACGATCATGTGAAGCTGGTCAAGAATCCGTACTTCTACGATGCGGGAAACGTGCGCGTAGACGAGGTCTATTTCTATCCGATCGAGAACGAGTCCACGGCGCTGACCATGTTCCGCGCCGGCAATATCGACGCCAACCTCACCACACGGGGCATTCCCATGGCGCAATTGCCGTGGCTGAAGGAGAACATGCCGGGTCAGGCGCGCCTGCCGCCGATGCTGGCCAATTCCTACATGGCGCTGAACATGCGCCGGCCGCCGTTCGACGATCCCCGTACACGCCGCGCGGTGTCCTTGTGCATCGACCGCGAGATCATCGCTGAGAAGGTGGTCAAGGATGACCGCGTACCGGCCTATGCCTTCGTCCCGCCGGGGATCGCCAACTATCACAACCAGCCGAAACAGGTGTTCGCCGCCTGGCCCATGGATCGCCGGCGCGACGAGGCCAGGCGTCTCCTGGCCGAGGCCGGCTATGGGCCGAAACGTCCGCTGACCTTCGAGTATCTTTATAACGTCAGCGTCGAGCAGCGGCGCGCCACGGTGGCCGAGGCCGCGCTGCTCAAGGAATGCGGCGTGATCATGCGGCCCATCGCCAATGAGCTGAAGATCCACTATGCGCGCCTGCAGAATGACGATTTCACCGCCGGTTGGGGCGGCTGGGTGGGCGACTACAACGACCCGCAGAATTTCCTGTATTTGATGGAATCCGGCTCCGGCGCGTTCAATTACAGCGGTTACAAGAACCCGGCCTACGATCGCCTGATGGATGAGGCCAAGGTCACTCAGGACCTCGAGGCGCGGGCGGCGATCCTGGCGAAGGCCGAGCAGATGCTGCTCGATGACGACGCCGTGGTTCCGCTGGACTTCACGACCGCCAAGGAACTGGTCTCGCCCGCCGTCAAAGGCATCGCCGACAATATCGAGGCGATTCACCGCACCCGGTGGATGTGGCTGGAGCGCTAAGCTGGAGCATTTTCCGATGAAGTGGATGCCGGTTCATCGCAGAAAATGCGACCAAACCAAAAAAATTAGAGCATGATCGCGATTCAATATGACTCGATCATGCTCTAGAATAATCATGCAAGAGAGTGCGCGGCCCTAGCCCGTTCAGGGCGGAGAGACTTTCCACACGATGGCTAAAATCCTCGTCGTCGATGACCGGCCGTTCAATCGCCAGTTCCTGCTGACGCTGCTCGGGTATACCGGCCACACTTTGCTGGAGGCCGCCGACGGCGCCGCCGCGCTCGAGATCGTGCGCGACCAGCATCCCGACGTGGTGATCTCGGACATCCTGATGCCGACCATGGACGGCTTCCAGTTCGCCCAGCAGGTCCGGGCGGAACCGGCCATCGCCGGCACCGCGATCATTTTCTACACCGCCACCTACCGCGAGCCCGAGGCGCGCGAATTGGCCGCGGCCTGCGGCGTGCGCACCGTCCTGCCCAAGCCCAGCGATCCCGAAGTGATCCTGGCCGCGGTCGAAGCCGAACTCGGCCGGTCGGGGGCGGTGTCCGGAGTGCCGGTCGCTGCGGCGGAGGCCGCGCCGGTCCAGCGCATCGACGAGCAGCTTTCACGCTACGCCGAGGACCTGCGCGCGGCGGAAGCCACCTTTCACCATGTGCTCGACCAAATGACGGATGTGCCCAAGGCGCGCGATGAGATGCGCGGTCTGTCGGCGCGGTTCTCGCACAGCTTTTCCGCCATCCGCCGTTTCTCGGCCAAACTCACCACCCTGATCGAGGTGATGCTGGACGTGAATCCCGAGCGGGGCCCGCTGTACCTGCTCGAGACCTTCATCGCCTGCGGCCGCAAGGTCTTCGGCGCGCGCTACGGCGCGGTGGCGGTGTTCGACGAAACCACCAACGAACTGAAACACCTGGTCACCGGCGGATTCGCGCGCGAGGTCTACGTCGACGCCGCGGCTGCGTCGGCCGGCATTCCCGGCGGATTGATGACCCGGGGCGGCGCGCGGCGCGCGGTCGGCACCACCTGGGCGCCGGGCGATTTCCCCGCCGCCCATCCGCCGCCCCGCTCGTTCCTGGGGACGGCGGTCGCGTCCGGCGATCGGGTGCATGGATGGATCTATTTCGCCGACAAGACCGACGGCGAATTCACCGACGAGGACGAACGCCTGATCGACACCGTCGCCAGTCAATTGGCGGTGTCCTACGCCAATGCCGCCGTGTTCGACCTCCTGCAGCATCATGCCGCCAAGTTGCAGATCGAGATCGCGCGGCGGGAAAAAGCCGAGCGCGAAATCCGCGCCCGCGAGGACATGCTCGCCCAGGCGCGCAAGATGGAAGCGGTGGGTCAGTTGACCGGCGGCATCGCTCATGACTTCAATAACCTGCTCACGGTCATCAAGGGCAACGCCGAACACCTGAGCGAGCAGGTGCAGGGCGCGGCCTTGCGCAACCAGGTGCGCCTGATCGAGGAGGCCAGCGACCGCGGCGCCGACCTGGTGCGCCGGCTGCTGACGTTCGCGCGCAAGCAGGAACTCAGGCCCGAGACCGTCGACCTCAACGCCCAGTTGGCATCCTTCCTCAAGCTGGCGCGCCGTGCGGTGACCGAGGAGATCGGATTGCGCCTGGTGCCGGGCGAGGCGCTGCCGCCGGTGTTCGTGGATCCGGGCAGCCTGGAGAACGCGCTTCTCAACCTGTGCGTCAACGCCCGCGACGCCATGCCCGGCGGCGGTGCCATCACCATCTCCACCAGCGCCCAGACCCTGACCGGGGACGAGATCCCCGGCTCGGACATCAACCCCGGGCGCTATGTGACGGTGGCGGTCACCGACACCGGCGTCGGCATGGAAACGGACGTGGCCGCCCGCGCCTTCGAGCCTTTTTTCACCACCAAGGAGATCGGCAAGGGCACGGGGCTGGGCCTCTCCATGGTCTATGGCTTTGTCATGCAATCCGGCGGACAGGTTCAGATCGTCAGCGCGCCGGGACGGGGCACCACCCTCAAGCTGTTCCTGCCGGCCGCCCGCGGCGTCACCGCGACCTTGGAACCGCGCGAAACCGCCCCGGCCGCGCCGCTGACGATCGCCGCCTCCGCCGGCACGACCGGCAAAGGCCGCGTGCTCCTGGTCGAAGACGACACGCTGGTGCGCGAGGACGTGGCGGCGCGCCTGGCGCACCTGGGATATGCCGTGACCGCGGTCCCGGCGGCGGCGGACGCGCTGGCGACCCTGAGCGCGGACCGGTTCGATCTGGTGATGACGGATGTGATCATGCCCGGACGCATGAACGGCGGCGAACTGGCGCGCGAAATCCTTGAGCGCTGGCCCGCGACCAAGGTGTTGGCCACTTCGGGCTATACGGAGAACAGTCTCTCGGGCAAAGTCGCATTGCCCGATGGGGTGCGGTTCCTGGCCAAGCCCTATTCGCGCAAGGACCTGGCCGAGGCTCTCGGCGCCGCGTTGGGCGCGGCCTAGAGCATGTTAGGCCGAAGTGGAAACCGGTTCGGCCGCTTAACATGCGACCAAACAAAGACCTAGACTCTGTTTCCGATTCAAGGAAAAGGAAACAGAGTCTAGAGCGCGGCAGATGCGACCAAACAGAGTCTAGAACGCTTCAGATAAAGCTTAGGGGATAAAATGACTCATTTCCTGGTCACCGACGAGAATCCATCCGGCCATCGGCTGGAAGACATCCTCATGCTGATCCGCAAGGACATCCTGACTCGCGCCTTGAAGATCGCCGACGATCGCCGGCCCGAGGCGACGCATGTCATGAAGAACAACATGCGCATCCTCGACCTGATCTCGGACGCCATCAGCCTGGCCGAGGATTCAAGCCGTGTGCTCGACAAGGCCTTCGGCAATGTCGCGAAGGGCGGCCCGCCCCGAATCGGCACGGCCTGAAATCAGGGTTTCGGGTTCTTCCTCAGGTCGACGGCGTAGCCCAGGGCGACGCCGTTGCGCTGCACCGAAGACACCGCGTCCTTGGGATTCTCGAAGTGCTCGCGGCACGGCGGGTCGTTGGTGCCCACCAGATAGTCGGCGTCGGCGCGCTTCTCCGCGATCTCCATGCCCTTGGGCAGGTAGTAGGCCACCGACATGCGGTCGCCGCAGACAAATACCTTGGGCACGGCGGGCGCATCGGGTTGCCGCTTGATATAGGCGGCAAGGCCCTTGGTGACCTCGCCCAGGGAGGTTCCCCAGTAATCGAGTTCGAAACTCTTCTCGGCGCCCTCGATCCCGCCTTCGAGCAGGTTGAAGGAGATATATTCGTAAGGGTGAAGCTTGATCATTTCCGCCCCTTGCCAGGCCAGGCTCGCCGTGACGCCGGCGGCGACCATGGCCGCGACGGCCGTGCGCCGCGTCCAGGCCGCGGTGAACAGGTGCTCCAGGCCGATGGCGCCGAGGATCACCAACGGCGGCACCACGAACAGGAAGTGGCGCAGGCCGTTGTAGACCACGGGGCGCAGGATCGCGAAACCGAGCAGCGGCACCAGGGCGGCCAGGACCACCATGGCGTACTGGCGCACCTTCATGTCGCGCGGATCGAGGTCGGCGCGGCGGACGTGAAGCGCGGCGAACACAAGGGCGGCGGCAAGGCCGGCGAGGACGTGCTCCGGCAGCTGGAAGAACAAGAGGCGGTTAAGATAGACCGGCGGCAGGTCGGTCGAAGGCACCAGTTCGCCCATCCACAGCACTTTGGGCTGCCAGGTGAAATGCGAGAAGGTCTCGAGCGCGTCGATGATGTTGAGGGGCGCCGTCACCGACCACGGCCAGAAGAACGCCATGATCGCAAGGCTCAGCGGCAGCACCACCGCCACCGGCAGGCAGAGCCTGTAGAAGCCGCGCAAGGCCGGCGCCGGCGCGCGGGCGCGCAGCCACGCCAGGGCCAGGTAAATGGCGCCGAGATACACGATCAGCGCGAAGGCCATCACCCGCGTGCCCAAGGCCAGCCCCAGGAAGACGGCGAACCCGATCAGCGCCTTGCGTTCGGGGGCGTCGGGATTGGCGAGGATGCGGCAGGCGTAATAGAGCGCCCACAGGGTCAGCCAGGCAAACGGGCTGTCCTTGGGGTTGATGAAACCATGTCCGTACAGGAGCGGCGTGGCGGCCAGGCACACCAGGGCGACCAGGCCCGCGCGCCGGCCGGCCAGCAACTCGGCCAGCCGCCAGCCGCCCAGGAGCCCGCCGACGAACACCAGGCCCCCCAGCAGGTGCCGGGTCTCGTATTCGCCGAACGGCGAGACCATGTTGGCGACGGCCGCCAGCATGTCGAACAGGCCGCCGTAGAGGTAAAGATTAACGTAGGACAGGGCGGACCGGTCCTGAAAGCCGGTCGCATACATGGCGATCAGCTTTTCGCCGTAGGTGTTCTGAAGCGTCTCGTCCCAGGAGATGCCGTAGTCGCGGAAGGTGAAAAGCACCAGCAGCGTGACCAGGCCGAGCACGCACCAGCCCGCCGCGGCGACCCAGTCCATGGGCGCGGCGTCCTGCCGGACGGAGGCGTCGGCGACGTCGGTAGCCAAGCGAAGCCCTCCCCAGCTTACTTTTGGCGTGCTCAAGCTTCCGCGAAACGCGTCATTTTCAAGTTATGGGCCGTAAGGACTTCCCCTAAGCGCGGCCCTGCCAGGAATTCATACTCCACCGCGCGCTGCCTGTCCCAGGCGGCGAGCGGATCGTTGGCCTCGCCGGGGTGGCACAGGATCACATGGCGGGCCCCGCGCGCGGCCAGGAAGTGCGGGAACAGGGCGCCATAGTCCACGGGGTCGCGGGAAAACCCGTAGACGCCGCTGAAACCATTATTGAGCCGGTCCGTGAGGTCGCCGGCGGCGGCCGCGAAGCCGCGGCCCAGGGCGGCGATGAACCCGGCCTTGGCCACCGACACCCCGCGCCGGGAAATGGCGCCGAAACCGTCGTGCACATTGCGCAGCCATGGCCGGTGGCTCAAGGTCCGGGCTTTGGCCAGCACCACTTTCCTGATCCCGGGCAGGACGTGGGTATGCAGATGGCCGTCGATGTGGTCCGGCGGCCGGCCCATGACCCGGATGAACGCCTCAAGCTGGGCATCCAACTCCGCGGCGATCTCGTCCAGCGCCAGGGTGCCGGCGTAGCTCTTGGCGATAAGGCGGCCGATGGAGGGCAGGCGCCCGTCCGGCGCCATGCGCGGCATGGGGGTGAGGGGAGTTTCGTCCACCAGGGTCAAGTGCAGGCCGATATCGACCTTGCCCTCGACCTCCTTGAGCCGGCGGCCGTGCTCGGGCCACAGCTTTGATGCACACATGCAGCTCAAGGCCGAGATGCGGCCGTTCTTTGCAAGGTCGAGGATGGCGCGGCTGACCGGCGCGCTCAGGCCATAGTCATCGGCGCACAGCACGAAGGCGCCAGGCACAACCATCGTCAGGGTCAGACCAGGTCTTTGATATGACGGTCGCGGGCGCGCGTGAGCGCGCCGGCGTTCTCGGCGGCGGCGCGGCTGACCAGGTCGCGCACCAGATACAACGGCCGGCCTTTGACCTCCTCGTAGATGCGGCCCAGGTAGAGGCCCATGAGGCCGAGCTGCAGCAGGATCAGGCCGGACAACGCCAGCGTGGAAACGATGATGGTGGCGAAGCCCGGGGTATCGACGCCGAGCAGGAGGGTGCGGCCCAGGAAGTAGAAGCCCGAAGAGATGGAGATCGCGGCGAAGGCCGCACCCACCACCACCGCCATTTTCAGGGGCGCGGTGGAGAACGAGAGCAGGCCGTCGAAAGCCAGCGCGAACAGCCGCGCCGGCGAGAACGAGCTTTTGCCGGCGGCGCGGCTGACCACGTCGAATTCCACCGGGATCGACTTGAAGCCGACCCAGGAATAGATGCCCTTCATGAACCGCGCGCGTTCACGCATGCGGCGGATAGCTTCCACCACCTTGCGGTCCATCAGGCGGAAATCGCCGGCGTCGGGCGTGATCGGCGTGCTGGAGAGCGAATTGAACACCCGGTAGAAGGCGCGCGACGCCGCGCGGCGGGTGGCGCCGTCGTCGCTGCGGTCGCGGCGCACGCCGTAAACGATGTCATAGCCCTCGCGCCAGCGGCGCAGGAACACCGGGATCGTCTCCGGCGGATGCTGCAGGTCGCCGTCCATGATGATCACCGCGTCGCCTTCGGCCACATCGAGGCCGGCGGTGATGGCGATCTCCTTGCCGAAATTGCGCGACAGGTCGACCAGGGTGAGAGTCTCATGGACACCGCGCCAGCCGACCATCTTGTCCCAGGTCTGGTCGGTGCTGCCGTCGTTCACCAGGATGATCTCGGCGTTCAGGCCCTCGGCCTCCAGCACCTGCCGGACGCGCGGGATCAGCGCATCGATCGACCCCTGCTCGTTGTAGAGGGGGATGACGATCGACAGCAGCGACGGGGTACGCGGGTCGCGAGGCAACATCGCTCCAGAATCCTTTATGACGCCGGCATTTCTATGGCGCCGGTCTGAAGGCAAGCTTGCACGCAAGATGCCGCCGCCTAGACCGCGGTTATATCCGGTAGGTTCTTACGGTTACTGAAGAATTTGCCCGATTCCCGTCCCGCCGCGCGAGGGGGAAAATCGCCTGCGGCCGGGGTGCCCTGCCGGCGCGCCCCTAGATCCCGCCCGCGCCGGCGCGGCAAAATAACCCGCCCGCGCGCCGCGGAGCGCCTGATCATTGTCCTGATGTGGCGCATCGGGTAAAAGCCCGCGATCCCTTTCCCGTTACCCCAGACCGGTCCGCAAAACAATGGCAAGCTATCAATATATCTACGTCATGAAGGGCATGAACCGGGTGTATCCCGGGGGTCGCGAGGTCTTAAAGAATATCTGGCTATCCTTTTTGCCGGGGGCCAAGATCGGGGTCCTGGGGGCCAACGGCGCCGGTAAATCGACCCTGCTCAAGATCATGGCCGGGATCGATAAGGACTTCACCGGCGAGGCCTGGGCGGCCGAGGGCGCCAAGGTGGGCTACCTGGCCCAGGAACCGACCCTGGACCCCGGCAAGGACGTCCTGGGCAACGTCATGGACGGCGTGGCCGAGACCAAGGCCCTGCTGGACCGCTTCGAGGTGGTGAGCGCCAAGTTCGCCGAGGAGCTGTCCGAGGACGACATGAACGCCGCCATCGCCGAGCAGGCGGAGCTTCAGGAGAAGATCGACGCGGTCGAGGGCTGGGACCTGCAGCGGACTTGCGAGATCGCCATGGACGCGCTGCGCTGCCCGCCGGGCGACGCCGACGTCACCAAGCTTTCGGGCGGCGAGCGCCGCCGGGTGGCCCTGTGCCGCCTGCTGCTGTCCAGGCCCGACATGCTGCTGCTCGACGAACCCACCAACCACCTGGACGCCGAATCCGTGGCCTGGCTGGAACGCTTCCTGGAGACCTATCCCGGCACCGTGGTGGCCGTGACCCACGACCGCTACTTCCTCGACAACGTCACCGGCTGGATCCTGGAACTCGACCGCGGACAAGGCATCCCCTACGAGGGCAATTACTCGTCGTGGCTGGGGCAGAAGAAGAAGCGCCTGGAGCAGGAAGAGCGCGAAGAAGCCTCGCGCGCCCGGACCATCGACCGCGAAATGGAGTGGATCAGCCAGACCCCGCAGGCGCGCCGGACCAAGAGCAAGGCGCGCGTGGCGGCGTTCGAGGCGCTGGTGGCCCAGGCCGAGGAAAAGACGCCCGAGGCCATGCAGATCGTTATCCCGACCGAGATCCGCCTTGGCAACAACGTCATCGAGGCAAAAGGGTTGGGCAAGGCCTTCGGCGACAAGCTCTTGATCGACAACCTCAACTTCAACCTGCCGCCGGGCGGCATCGTCGGCGTCATCGGCCCCAACGGCGCCGGCAAGACCACGCTGTTCCGCATGATCACCGGCCAGGACAAGCCGGACAAAGGCACCATCACGGTCGGCGAGACGGTGAAGCTCGGCTATGTCGATCAGTCGCGTGACAGCCTGAACCCCAATAACACGGTGTTCCAGGAAATCGCCGACGGCCAGGACGAAATCAAGCTCGGCAAGTTCACGGTGCCGGGCCGCGCCTATGTCGGCCGGTTCAACTTCAAGGGCTCCGACCAGCAGAAGAAGGTCGGCCAGCTCTCGGGCGGTGAGCGCAACCGCGTGCACCTCGCCAAGATGCTGCGCACCGGCGCCAACGTCATCCTGCTCGACGAACCGACCAACGATCTGGACGTGGACACCCTGCGCGCGCTCGAACTGGCGCTGCTGGAGTTCGCCGGCTGCGCCGTGGTCATCTCCCACGACCGCTGGTTCCTGGACCGCATCGCCACCCACATCCTCGCCTTCGAGGGCGACAGCCATGTCGAATGGTTCGAAGGCAACTTCCAGGACTACGAGGAAGACAAGAAGCGCCGCCTCGGCGCCGACGCGGTGGAACCGCACCGCATTCGCTTCAAGCCCATCAGCCGGTAAGGCGTTCGCACCATGAAGATCGTCATCACCGGCGGCACGGGTTTCCTGGGCTTACGGCTCGCGCGCCAAATCCTGGCCCATGGTTCGGCGACCGCGCCGTCGGGGAGGAAAGAACCGGTCGACGAGATGGTGCTGTTCGACGTGGTGGTGCCGGACAAGCGGCCGGAAGGCCTCGACGGCCGGGTCAAGATCGTCGCCGGCGAGATCGCCGACGAGAAGGCGGTGGCGGCCCTGATCGACCGCGAGGACATCGGCGTCTATCACCTGGCCTCGGTGGTCAGCGGCGGCGCGGAACAGGACTTCGGCCTGGCGCTCCGGGTCAATCTCTACGGCCACCTGCATCTCCTGGAAGCCATCCGCAAACTCGGCTCCCGGCCGCGTTACCTGTTCTCCAGCTCCATCGCCGCGTATGGCGGCAAGGCCATGCCGAGCCAGGTCACCGACCAGACCAAGCAGACGCCCCAGACCACCTACGGCATGACCAAGGCGGTGGGTGAGCTATTGGTGAACGACTACACCCGCAAGGGCTTCATCGACGGCCGCACCGCCAAGCTGCCCGGCGTGATCGTGCGCCCGGGCAAGCCCAACAAGGCCGCCTCCAGCTTCATCAGCGCCGTGATCCGCGAACCCTTGAGCGGCATCGACTACGTCCTGCCGGTGCCGACGGACCTGCATATGCCGGTCGCCGGCTACCGGACGGTCGTTTCGGCCATGGAGGCTTTGTTTGAAGCGGACGGCGCGAAGCTCGGCGACGACCGTGCCGTGAACCTGCCGAATCTCGGCATCACCGTCGCCGACATGATCGCGGCGCTGAAGCGCGTGGCCGGGGACCGCAAGTTGGGAAAGATCGACGTGCAGCCCGATGCGTTCGTGATGTCGATCGTCGCCGGCTGGCCCGCGCATCTCGACGCCGCGCGCGCCGAAGCCATGGGCCTGCCCAAGGACAAGTCCCTGGACGACGTCATCCGCGCCTATATGGAAGATTATCTCTAAAGGCCAGGTTCTAAAGATCAGGCTCTAAAGATCAGGCCGGCTGCTGGCTCTTCAGCGTGTCGACCTGCTGCTTGAGCTGGGTGATCAGGCCCGGCACGCCGCCGTTCTGCGCGATGATATTGGCGTATTCGTTGCGGTAGGTGATCGCCATGCTGACGCCGCCGACGATCACGTCCACGACTTTCTGGCCGTCGGCGCGCTTGCGCAGGCGCCAGTCCACGGCGAAGGAATCGCCGCCTTTGCCGACCACGGTGGATTTCACCAGCGACCCTTCGGCGCCGTCCGGGGCGCTGCCGGTCACTTTCAACGTCTGGCCGTTGTACTCCGAGAACCGCCGCGACCAGGTCAAGACGATCACGTCCTCGAACAGCGTGTCGAACGACTGCTGGTCGGCCGGCGCAATGCCGCGGCTGAAGCGGCCCAGCACGAACTTGCCGATGGCCGGGATGTCGAAGTCGCGCAGGAACATCTCGCGGAAGCGCTTCTGCTTCTCGGCTTGCGCGATGGTCGCGGTCAGGATCTCGACGATGCCTTTTTGCGCGAAAGTTTCGACGAACTTGGCCGGATCGGAGGACTCCTGCGCCAACGCCAGGGACGGCGCCAGAGCTGCAGTGGAGAGCAGCAGAAGCAGATGCCTGCGCCGGATATTTTTATGGGGGAGCATCAAAGTCCTCGAGGGGTGCTGGCGCACCGTTGCGGATTTCGGAGGCGCGTTGCTGCCGGTAAGCGGACCGCAGCGCAGCGTAGTAGTCGATGGAGGATTTTCTCAACTCGGTCAGGGCGTCGATATTGTCGTCCATGGTCGCGAGGTAGAGCACGCCGAGATCGGTCCATGCGACCCAACCCTCGCTATGCCGGCCGCGGTCGTACCAGGCCAGAGGGTCCACCAGGAATGTGTCGACCGCGAGGCCGAGGCCGTCGCGGATCGTGCCGGGGCCGAACAACGGCACGTAGACATAGGACCCTTCGCCCACGCCCCAGGTGGCCAAAGTCTGGCCGAAATCCTCGGAATGGTAGGGAATGCCGAGTTTTTCGGCGACGTCGAAGAAGCCGAAGAACCCGATCGTCGTGTTGAGCACGACCCGCGACACGGTCTGGCCGGCGCGCTTGGCCTGGCCCTGCAGGACGTCGTGCACGAAGGTCACCGGCGAGTGCAGGTTGTGTATGAAGTTGAGGATGCCCTTGCGGCCCGGCTCCGGCACGACCGTGCGGTAGGTCTTGAGGACCGGACGCACCAGCACGGTCTGGAGTCCGTCGTCGACCTTCATCATCGAGCGGTTGAGGGGTTCCAGGCGGTCGTTGTTCTCCTCGAAGGCGGCCAGCGCGGCCGGATCGGTGGGGCGCGTGGCGCAGGCCGGCAGGCCGGCCATGACCAGCACGGCCAGTGCGAGGCGGGCGAGGACGCGGGAGAAGAAGGGGTGGTTCACGGGGTGGGGTTCACTCTGAGACGGCGGGAAAGTCTAATCTTTTTAGCGATTTATTGCCCCCCGGCAGCGCCACCGGAGTAACATACCGTCCCTTGAAAAAAAAGGCCTCGTCCCCCTAGGGGTATGGGGTAGAAGCACTCAATTGCGGGCTCCCGCAGCGGGACCCACCTATCCGGATAGCCCAGGAAGTAAGATCAGTGCCGACGCCGATCCAGGTCTCTTTTGAGTTTTTCCCGCCCAAGACCGACAAAATGGCCGAACAGCTGTGGGCGGCCATCGAGCGGCTGGCGCCGCTGCGGCCCAAATTCGTCTCGGTGACCTATGGCGCCGGCGGCTCCACCCGCGAGCGCACCCATGAGGTTGTGGACAGACTCCAGCGCGAAAAGGGCGTGCAGGCCGCCGCCCACCTGACCTGCGTCGCCGCCACCCGCGCCGAGGTCGACGAGGTAGCGCGGCGGTACTGGCAGAGCGGTATCAAGCATATCGTCGCCCTGCGCGGCGATCCGCCGGAAGGCGAGGCCAAATACACTCCCCATCCCGGCGGCTACGGTTACGCCACCGACCTGGTGGCGGGGTTGCGCAAGATGAACGACTTCGAGATCAGCGTCGCGGCCTATCCCGAGACGCACCCCGAGGCCAGAAGTCCGGAAGCCGACCTCGACAACCTGAAGCGCAAGATCGACGCCGGTGCGACGCGCGCCATCACCCAGTTCTTCTTCGGCGCCGACGTCTACAAGCGCTTCCGCGACCGCGCCACCGCCGCCGGCATCAAGGTGCCGATCGTGCCGGGCCTGCTGCCGGTGTCCAACTTCACCCAGACCGTGAAGATCGCGGCCCGGTGCGGCGCCTCGGTGCCTAGGAACCTGCACGACCTGTTCGCCGGCCTGGAGGAGGATCCGGAGACCCGCAAGCTGATCGCCGCCACGGTCACCGCCGACCAGGTGCGGGATCTGCAGCGGGACGGCGTCACCGACTTCCATTTCTACACCCTGAACCGCGCCGATCTGACCTACGCCATCTGCCATATCCTCGGCCTCCGGCCGAAAGCGTAATACCAAAGTGATGTCCGACCCGTTCGAGCTTAGCGACGAGCCTGAGGACGCGCCGCGCGCGGCGGCCGGCTTCGTGCCGGCTGCGCCGCCCCCCGCGCCGCAGTGGCTCGACCGGCTCAATCCCGAACAACGCGCCGCGGTCGAGGCCACCGAGGGCCCGGTGCTGGTGCTCTCGGGCGCCGGCACCGGCAAGACGCGGGTTCTCACCACGCGGCTCGGCTACATCCTGCATCGCCGCCTGGCCAAGCCCTGGCAGATCCTCGCCGTCACGTTCACCAACCGCGCGGCGCGCGAGATGCGCGAACGCGTCCAGGCGCTGGTCGGGCCCGCCGCGGAAGCGGTCTGGCTCGGGACCTTCCATGCGCTCTCGGTGCGCATCCTGCGCCGCCATGGGGAAGTGATCGGCCTCAAGTCCAATTTCACCATCCTGGATTCCGACGACCAGCTGCGCCTGCTCAAGCAGGTGATGGAAGCCGACGACATCGACTCCAAGAAATGGCCGGCCCAGGGCCTGATGGGCGTGATCCAGCGCTGGAAAGACCGCGGCCTGACGCCCGAGAAGGTCTCCCGTGAAAGCGGGACCGATTATGCCGGCGGCCGCGCCCAGGCGCTGTACCAGGCCTACCAGGACCGTCTGCGCACCCTGAACGCGGTGGATTTCGGCGATCTCTTGATGCTGTGCCTGGTGCTGTTCCAGACCCGCCCCGACATCCTCGGCGAATATCAGAGCCAGTTCCGCTACGTCATGGTGGACGAATACCAGGACAGCAACGTCGCCCAGTACCTGTGGCTGCGGCTGCTCAGCCAGACCAGCCGCAATCTCTGCTGCGTCGGCGACGACGACCAGTCGATCTATTCCTGGCGCGGCGCCGAGGTGGGCAACATCCTGCGTTTCGAGAAGGACTATCCCGACGCCACCATCATTCGCCTGGAACGCAACTACCGCTCGACGCCGACCATCCTCGCCGCCGCCTCCCATCTCATCGCCCACAACGAGGCGCGGCTCGGCAAGACCCTGCGCACCGGCCATGAGAACGCCGAACCCGGCGCGCCGATCAAGGTGCGCGGCGTGTGGGACGGCCAGGAGGAGGCGCGCTGGGCGGTGGACGAGATCGAGGCTCTGCAGCGCAAGGGCCATGACCTCAACCAGATCGCCGTGCTGGTGCGCGCCGGTTTCCAGATGCTGGAGTTCGAAGAGCGCCTGATCACCACCGGGATTCCCTATCGCGTTGTCGGCGGCCCGCGGTTCTACGAGCGCATGGAGATCCGCGACGCCATCGCCTACCTCCGGCTCATCAACCAATCCGACGACGGCCTTGCGTTCGAACGCATCGTCAACACGCCGAAGCGCGGCCTCGGCGACACCTCGCTTCAGAAGATCCACCAGCTGGGCCGCGCGCAGAGCGTCTCCCTGGTGGAAGCCTCCTTGCGCATGGTCGAGACCGACGAACTGCGGCCCCAGGCGCGCGGCGCGCTCCGGGCGTTCTGCACCGATCTCGCCCGCTGGCAGTCCTTGAAGGCCACCACGTCGCCTGCCGACCTCGCCGCCATGGTGCTGGAGGAGTCCGGCTATATCGACATGTGGCAGAAGGACAAGACCGCCGAGGCGCCGGGCCGCCTCGACAACCTGCGCGAGTTCGTCTCCGGCCTCGAGGAATGGGACTCGCTGCCGGGGTTCCTGGACCACGTCAGCCTGGTGATGGAGAACGACGCCGCCACGGCGGCGGACAGCGTCACCATCATGACCTTGCACAGCGCCAAGGGGCTGGAATTCGACACCGTGTTCCTGCCGGGCTGGGAGGAGGACATCTTCCCCAACCGCCGTTCCCTCGACGAGAACGGCCAAAAGGCGCTGGAGGAGGAACGCCGGCTGGCTTACGTCGGCGTCACCCGCGCGCGCTCCCGGGTGTATGTGTCCTTCGCCGCCAACCGGCGGGTCTATAACCAATGGCAGTCCAGCATCCCGTCGCGCTTCATCGAGGAACTGCCCAAGGACACGGTGGAGCAGGAGGCCGACGCCGGCCTCTACGGCAACACCCTTGCCGGATCCGGGGGCGGGTCGGGGTCTTATGATTTTCCGGGCTTCGGCGACGCCTCGCGGGCCGGGGCGGGCGTGCGCCGCCCCCTGAAGATGGTCGAGGCCGAAAGCTGGGACGTGAAACCCCGCAAGAGCAAGGGCGATTACCAGGTGGGCGACCGGGTGTTCCACGACAAGTTCGGCTACGGCCGGGTGGAAGCCATCGATGACTCCAAGCTGGAGATCGCCTTCGACAAAGCCGGCCGGAAGAAGGTTCTCGACAGCTTCGTCCAGATCGCGTCGGAGACGCGCAAACCTTAAAGCCTTGAGCCCTTAAACCTTCGCGGCTTTTAGTATCTGTTTGCGGAAACCGCCATGTGCTGTCCTGGCTCTCGGCTATAGATCTTAGTATTATCAACAAGTTAGTCCGGCGTTGGCGCTGGCACGGAACGTGCTTTTACCGGGACATCCGTTCAGCCCGAGGAGCCGCAGTCATGAGCCGCATAACGCCATTCTCCCTGGTCCTGCTTGTGACCGCCTTCGCCGCCGCCCCAACCTGGGCCGCGGAAGAAACCCGCACCGTCGCCGCCTTCAAGGCGGTGGAGTTCAGCGGCATCGGCCAGGTGGATGTGACCGCCGGCAAGGACCAGTCCGTCACCCTCATCGCCAACAAGAAGACCCTGGAGCAGATCGTCACCGAGGTCGAGGACGGCACGCTCAAGATCAGGTGGGACAGCAATCGCGAGCGTCACAGCTGGCTGTGGCGGTTCGTCATGCCCGACGACCATGACAGCGATCGCGTCACCATCAAGATCACGGCGCCGCATGTGACCAAGGTGGGCGTCTCGGGCGCCGCCCAGGTCAACGCCCGCGATATCGAGGGCGAACAGGTCGAGTTCTCGGTGTCCGGCGCGGCCAAGATCCGGGCCAACGGCAAGGCGGATCGGCTTACGGTGAGCATCAGCGGCGCCGGTGACGCCGACCTGGATCATTTGCAAGTGAAGGACGCGGTGGTTTCCATCGCCGGCGTCGGCAAGGCCCTGGTCTATCCCACCGACACCTTGAACGCGACCATCGCCGGTGCGGGGGAAATCCGCTACGAGGGCGAACCGCGCGTGGTGTCCAGCATCAGCGGCGCCGGGAGCGTCCGCGGCCGCAAGAAATAGGCTTCAGAACCGCATCGGCGGCGCTACACTCCGCGCCGTCCGGAATTGCGAAAGGATGCGGCGTGGCGGAAGAGATCGGCGGTAGCTGGAGCGCGCGGGTGGTGGTCCCGTTCGAACTCACCGAGGCGTTCGAACAGGCCTTCGCCGGCCTCGCCGGCGTGGTCAGCCTGTATGAGTTCTCGCCCGACGGCAAACTCTGGGCGGTGGAAGGCCAGTTCGCCGAAGC
Source organism: Rhodospirillaceae bacterium (assembly GCA_041905795.1). Taxonomy (GTDB): domain Bacteria; phylum Pseudomonadota; class Alphaproteobacteria; order Rhodospirillales; family Rhodospirillaceae; genus SHVO01. The sequence continues at coordinate 38,208 of JAYRKL010000009.1, forward strand.
GCCGCCGCGCGCCGAGATCGCCGAACGGGTGGCGCTGGCGGCCGTCGCCGCCGGCATCGCCGAGCCCGAACTGACCTTGACGGCGGTTTCCGCCAAGGACTGGCTCACCGCCAATATCGCCAGCTTCCCGCCGCTCACCGCCGGGCGCTTCTTCATCCACGGCGACCACATCAAGGGTCCGTTTCCGCCGGGCCTGATCCGCCTGGAGGTCAACGCCGCCACGGCCTTCGGCTCAGGCGAACATTCCAGCACCCGCGGTTGCCTGCTGGCGCTCGATGGATTGAGAAAGCGCGCCCGGCGCTGCACCCGCGCCCTCGACATGGGCTGCGGCACCGGCATCCTCGCCATGGCCATCGCCAAAGCCTGGATGAAGCCGGTGCTGGCGGCGGACATCGACCCCGAGGCGGTGCGCGTCACCCGCCGCAACGTGCGCCGCAACGGCGCCGCACGGCTGGTGCGCGGCGTGTTGAGCGAAGGCTGCGGCCAGCGCGAGGTGACGCGGCGGACCTACGACATCGTCACCGCCAATATCCTGGCCCGGCCGCTGGTGCATATGTCCCGGGACCTCACCCGCCGCGTGGCGCCGGGCGGCCGGCTGATCCTGGCGGGCCTTCTCACCCGTCACGAGTCCATGGTGCAGGCGGCCTACCGCGCGCAGGGGCTCAGCCTTCTGGGCCGAATCCGCCTGAAAGACTGGAGCACCCTGGTTTTCGCGAAATCTCAGCGGATTGCCAAACCTCTACCGATTGAAAGCGCCGACCCCGGCCCTTAAATTTGGTCCATGGACACAGCCCTTCAAGCCCGCACCGACCCTGCCGCCTTAAACCCGGAGGGTGCCGCACGCCTTGCCGCGCTGCGCACCGCCATGGCCGAGGCCGGCGTTGACGGATACCTGATCCCCCACGGCGATGACCACCAGGGCGAATTTGTCGCGCCCTATGCCGAGCGCCTGAAGTGGCTCACGAATTTTACCGGTTCGGCGGGCGCCGCGGCGGTGCTGAAGGACCGCGCCGCGATCTTCATCGATGGCCGTTATACGCTCCAGGTCCGCGATCAGGTGGACGGCACGCTCTATGAGTACCGTCATCTGATCGATGAGCCGGCCGCAGCCTGGCTTTCGGATCATCTTGCCGGCGGCATGAAGCTCGGCTTCGATCCCAAGCTCTACACGCCCGCCGGCCTCGCCCGCATTGAGGAAGCCTGCGCCAGGAAGAACGCCGCCCTGGTGGCGCTCGATACCAATTTGATCGACAAGATCTGGACCGGTCATCCGGCGCGTCCGCGCGAACCGGCCATCGTCTACCCCGAGAAATTCGCCGGCCGCTCCGGCGCCGAGAAACGCGAACTGGTCGCCAAGGTGCTGCGGGACCAGGGCCAGGATGCGTTTCTGTTCACCGCGCTGGATTCCATCGCCTGGCTGTTCAATCTCCGCGGCGGCGATGTCGAATTCTCGCCGCTGCTTTACGCCTATGCCGTGGTATTCGCCAAGGACGCCAAGGCCATCCTGTTCGTCGATCCGGCCAAGATCACGCCGGAGGTTGGGGCCCATCTCGGTGACGTGACCGTGAAGGACTACGATGAGGTCGCGGCGGTGCTCAAAGCCCTGCCGCAGGAGGTCGCCGTCATCGGCCTCGACCGCGACACCGCGTCGCGCTGGGTCACCGACCGCGTGGCGGACGCGGGCCGCAAGGCGGTTCCCGGCGTGGATCCCGCCACCGCCCTCAAGGCGCGCAAGCATCCTGTGGAACTGCAGGGCGTGCGCGAGGCCCATATCCGCGACGGCGCGGCGCTCACCAGGTTCCTGGCCTGGATCGACCGCGAGGGGCCCAAAGGCACCCTCACCGAAATCTCCGCCGCCGACCGGCTCGCCAAATTCCGCGGCGAACTCAATACCTACCGCGGGCCCAGCTTCGCCACCATCTGCGGCGCCGGCGCCAACGGCGCCATTGTCCACTATCGCGCCACCGAGAAGACCGCCGCCAGGATCGCGGCGGACATGGTGCTCCTGGTGGACTCCGGCGGGCAGTATCTCGACGGCACCACCGATGTCACCCGTTCGGTGGCCATCGGCACGGCGACCCCCGAGCAGAAGCGGCGCTTCACCCTGGTGCTCAAGGGACATATCGCGCTGGCCAATGCGAAGTTCGTCAAAGGCACCACCGGCGGTCAATTGGATGCGCTGGCCCGGTTCGCGCTGTGGCAGGAAGGCCTCGACTACGACCACGGCACCGGCCACGGGGTCGGCACCTACCTCGGCGTCCACGAGGGCCCGCAGCGCATCGGCAAGGCCGGGTCGGGCGTGGCGCTGGAGCCCGGCATGGTGATCTCCAACGAGCCCGGCTACTACAAGACCGGCGAATACGGCATCCGCATCGAGAATCTGGTGGCGGTACGCGAGGCGGCCGAGACGCCGCCGGGGGCGGAAAAACCGTTGCTGGAATTCGAGACGCTGACTCTCGCGCCCATCGACCTCGACATGGTGGACGAAAGCCTGCTGACCGCGCCGGAGAAGGGCTGGCTGAACCGCTACCACGCCGACGTCCGCGCCGCCATCGCGCCGCAGGTGGACGCGGACACACGGGCCTGGCTCGAGCAGGCGACGCGGGCGGTCTGAGCCGGGAAAAATGACGATCATGCCGACCGCCGCCGCACCGCGAGGCCCTTTTGGCGCGCGCTCAACCGCCGAGGATGTGACCTTCGGCCGCGACCTCTCGGACCAGACCATCTTCGTTACCGGCGCCACTTCCGGCATCGGTCTGGAAACAGTGCGGGTGCTGGCCTTGCGCGGCGCGCATGTGGTGGCGGTCGGGCGTTCCAAAGACAAGGTGCGCCATGCGGCCGCCGGTTTTTCAGGGCGCATCACGCCGCTCGGTTGTAACCAGGAAGACTTCGCCGCGGTCGCCGCCTGCGCTCAAGAAGCCGCGGCGCTCGGTCCCTTCGACGCGATCATCGCCAACGCCGGCATCCTGGGGCAGATGGAGGTGGAGCTGGTCCATGGCGTCGCCAAGCCGTTCGCGGTCAATCACCTCTCGCACTTCATCCTGGTCAACCGTCTGCGGCCGGCGCTGAAGCCGGGCGGGCGTGTGGTGATGGTGAGTTCCGACGCCCACCACCGCGCGCCCAAGGAAGGCATCGCCTTCGATAATCTCGCCGGCGAGAAGGGCTACCGGGCGATGGAATGCTACGGCCAGTCCAAGCTGGCCAATGCGCTGTTCGCCAGGTCGCTGGCGCGCAAGGGCATCGCCGCCAACGCGCTCCACCCCGGTGTGATCGCCACCAATATCTTCGGCACGCTGCCGCCGCTGATCGGCGGAATCGTGGCGCTCGGGCGGTTGTTCATGAAAACGGTGGGGCAGGGAGCCGCGACCACCTGCTACGTGGCGACGGCGCCGGATCTCGATGGCGTCGCCGGGGTCTATTTCAAGGACTGTAACCCCTGCATCCCCCATCCCAACGCGGAGAACGACGCGCTCGCCGACCGCCTGTGGGCGGTGTCGGAAAACCTGACGCGGGCTTACCTCTAGTTTTTCTTCATCCCCGCCATCATGGCGTTCCAGCGCTTCTGCATCTGCTTGGGCGACACCTTCTCGATCTGGTGGCTGACGCCCCAGCTGTGACCGAACGGGTCCATCAGCGTGGCGGCGCGGAAACCGTAGAACTGGTCTTCCACCGGCCGGACCACCTTGGCGCCCGCGGCCACGGCTTTCGCCACGAAGGCATCGGCGTTCTTGACGGCAAGATGCAGGCGCATGGGCTCCGGCCCCGTGGGCGCCACCGTGCCCCATTCCGGGAACGGGTCGGACATCATGATGGAAGAATCGCCGATCGTGATCTGCGCATGGCCGATCCGCCCGGCAGGGTCGGTGAGGCGAAAGGATTCCCTGGCGCCAAACGCCTTCACGTAGAACAGCAGGGCGTCCGCGCAGTTGCCGACCGTGATATAGGCGGTGACGGTATGCGCGCCCTTGGGGATCGGCGGCACCTTGGGCTTGCGGGCTTTCGGTTTGGCCTTTGCCTTGGTTCCGGGTTTCGCGGCGCGGCGTTTTCTGGCGGCCATGAGGCGCTCCCTTGCTGACGGCTTATCCTAGACCTGCGCGGGAGCGCCGCCAACGAACGTTAGGTGAAGACTATCCCGCGATCAGCGCGAGATACTCTTCCTCGGTGACAACCTTCACCCCCAGGGCTTCGGCTTCCTTGAGCTTGGAGCCGGCGCCCGGACCCGCCACCACCAGGTCGGTCTTCTTGGAGACCGACCCCGCCACCTTGGCGCCCAGGGCCTGGGCCTGGGCCTTGGCTTCGCTGCGGCCGAGGCTCACCAAGGTTCCCGTGAACACGATGGTCTTGCCGGCGACGGGCGAGTCGCCGACGTCCGGCGCCGCGAAGGCTTCGATGGTGAGTTCCTTGTCGAGGGCGTCGAGGACGTCGCGGTTATGCTTCTCGGCGAAAAACGCCACCAGGTCGGTCGCCACCGATGGGCCGATCTGCTCGATATTGGTCAGGTCGCGATAGGCATCCGACTCTTCGTCCCGGGCGGCGAGCATGGCCTTGCGCCAGGCCTCGAAGCTTCCGTAGGCGTGCGCCAGCAGCCGCGCCGTGGCCTCGCCCACCTGGCGGATGCCCAGGGCGTAGATGAATCTTTCGAGTGGAATTGTGCGCCGCGCCTCGATGGCCTGGAACAGGTTGACGATGGACTTCTCGCCCCAGCCTTCGCGGTCCATGAGTTTGGCCTGGCCGCCGCGTTTGGCCAGGGTGAACAGGTCGGCCGGGCTTTTCACCAGTCCGTCGGCGAAGAAGGCCTCGATGTTCTTCTCGCCCAGGCCTTCGATATCGAAGGCGCTGCGGCCGACGAAATGGCGCATGCGCTCGACCGCCTGGGCGGCGCAGGACAGCCCGCCGGTGCAGCGGCGCACCGCTTCATCCTGTTCGCGGACCGCGAGACTCCTGCACACCGGGCATTTGTCCGGGAAGGCGAAGGCCTTGCTGCCTTTGGGGCGCTTGTCGGCCAGCACCTGGACCACCTGCGGGATCACGTCGCCGGCGCGCTGGATGATGACGGTGTCGCCCTCGCGGATATCCTTGCGGGCGATCTCGTCCTCGTTATGGAGCGTCGCGCGCGCCACCATCACGCCGCCGACATTGACCGGGGTGAGGTGGGCGACCGGCGTCAATGCGCCGGTGCGGCCGACCTGGATCTCGATGCGTTCCAGCGTGGTCTGCGCCTGTTCGGCGGAGAATTTGTGGGCGATGGCCCAGCGCGGTGACCGGCTGACAAACCCCAGGCGCTTTTGCCAGGCGAGGTTGTTGACGGCGTAGACGATGCCGTCGATGTCGTAGGGCAGGTCGGCCCGGTCTTCACCGAGCTTGGTATAAGCCTCGATCATCTCCGGGACGGACCTGCAGAGCTTGCTGCGTTCGTTGACCGGGAAGCCCCAGACTTCCAGCTGTTCCAGGAACTCCATCTTGGTGTCCCAGTTCATGCCTTCGAGCGCGCCCCAGGTATACGCGTAGAGCCGCAACGGGCGGCTGGCGGTGATATTGGGATCGAGCTGACGCAACGACCCGGCGGCGGCGTTGCGCGGATTGGCGAATTGCTTGGCGTTCTTGGCGGCCTGGGCGGCGTTGAGTTTGGCGAAATCCTTCTTGGTCATATAGACCTCGCCGCGAATCTCGATCAGCGCCGGCACATTGCTCTTGGGGCCTTTGAGCTTCAGCGGCATGGCGCCGATGGTCTTGATATTGGCGGTGATATCCTCGCCCTCGGCGCCGTCGCCGCGGGTGGCGGCCACCACCAGGCGGCCGTCCTCATAGCGCGCGGAGAACGAGAGCCCGTCGATCTTGGGCTCGGCGGTGACGTCGACCGCGGCGTCCTCGGGCAACGATAGGAACCGGCGCACGCGGTCAATGAACTCGGCAACGTCCTCGTCGCTGAAGGCGTTGCCAAGCGACAGCATCGGCACGGCATGGGTGACTTTGCTGAAGCCGGTGGTGGGCGCCGCGCCGACGCGTTTGTTCGGGCTGTCGTCGCGGATCAGTTTGGGGAACTTGGCTTCCAGCGCGGTGTTGCGGGCGCGCAGCGCATCATAGGCCGCGTCGGTGATGCTGGGGGCATCCGACAGATAGTAGGCGGCGTCGTGGAGCCTGATCTGCGACGCCAGGCGCTTGAGTTCCGCCGCGGCCTCTTTCTCGGTCAGGTCGTCGATATCGTCGTTCTTCTTGCTCACGCTTTTTGGGGTCACGATGCGGCGCTCATCAGTCTGGTGGCCGCCGCCCTGGCTTCATCGGTGACCTTTTCGCCCGCCAGCATGCGCGCGATTTCCTCGCGGCGGGCGGCATCGTCCAATTCCTCGACTTTTGTCGTCGTGCTGCCGGCGCGGCTGGCCTTGCTCACCCGCCAGTGATGGTGTCCCCGCGCCGCCACCTGGGGCGCGTGGGTGACCACCAGCACCTGCACGTCCTTGGCCAAGCGCGCGAGGCGCTCACCCACGGCATTGGCAGTGGCGCCGGACACGCCGGCATCCACCTCGTCGAAGATCAGCGCGGCGCGGTCCTGTGTGCCGGCCAGCACGACCTTGAGTGCCAGCATGAAGCGCGCCAGTTCGCCGCCCGAGGCGATCTTGTCCAAAGGTCCCGGCGGCGTGCCGGGGTTGGTGGAGACCTCGAACGCGACCCGGTCCAGGCCGCGTTCGTTCCAGGCGGCTTCGGGCTTGGCACCGATGACGGTGCGGAACGTAGCTTTATCGAGCTTGAGCGGCGCCAGTTCGCGCGCCATCTGCTTGTCGAAATCCTTGGCCGCGGCGAGGCGCGCCTTGCTCAAGAGGCCGGCCGCCTGCTCATAGGCCATGCGCGCGGCTTTCTCGGCGGCGGCGAGCTTCTTGATATCGCCGGCGCCGGTATCGAGGGCCGCCAGCCTGGCCTTGAAGCTGTCGCGCAGGGCGGGCAGGGCGTCCACCGTGCAGCCGTGCTTGCGGGCGGCGGCCTTGAGGGCGAACAGCCGTTCCTCGGCGCGCTCCAGCGCGGCCGGGTCGGCGTCCATGTCGGCTTCGGCGCGGTCCAGTTCGCGCAGCGCCTCGCCGGCTTCGATGGCGGCCCGCTCGAAGGCCTGCACCAGCGCGTCGAGCCGGCCGCCGGCCTGCCCGGCGACCCGGTTGATACGCACCAGCGCGGTGCGCAGCGCGTTTTCAATGTCGGCGTCTCCCGCCGCCGCGGCGCGGGCCTCGGACAGGGCCTTGGTGATGGCCTCGCCGTGACGCATCACCGACCGCGCCGCCGCCAGTTCCTGCTCCTCGCCCGGCAGGGGAGCGAGCTTGTCCAGTTCGGCGGCGTGATGGCGCAGGGTCTCTTCCTCGCCGAGGGCCGCGGCCAGCAGCTCTTGCGAGGATTTGAGAGCGGCTGCGGCGGCGCGCCAGGCGCTCCAGGTGTCGCGAACGGCGGCATCGGGCGCCGGGCCTGCCTTTCCCGAGGCCGCCCGGAACGCATCCAGCGCGTCCAAATGAGTGGCCGGGTCCAGCAGGCCGTGAGTCTCGAACTGGCCGTGCACTTCCACCAGCAGGGCGCCCAGGCCGCGCAGGAGCGAGACCGTCACCGGCTGGTCGTTGATGAAGGCCTTGCTGCGGCCGTCGGCGGACAGGGTGCGGCGCAGGACGATGACATCGTCGCCGGCCGCCAGATCCTGCTCCGCCAGCAGACCCAGGACGGGATGTTTGCGCGGCAACGCGAAGGCGGCGCTGACGGAGAGTTTGTCGGCGCCCTTGCGGATCAGGCCGGCGTCGGCGCGCCCGCCGAGCGCCAGGCCCAGGGCATCGAGGACGATGGACTTGCCAGTACCGGTCTCGCCGGTAAGCACCGTGAGGCCGGCCGCGAAGCCGATGTCCAGCCGGTCCACGGTCACCACGTCGCGGATGGACAATTCGGTCAGCATGTCGCGGAAGGCCTCAGGAGCATCGTCCGAAAAGTGGACGCCGATTTTCGGAAAACGATGCGACAAACGGTCGGTCGGGGCAAGCCATAGCTTGCCCCCGCGGCCATCCGTCGGGGCAAGCCGTGGCTTGCCCCCGTGGCCATCAGTCGGGGCAAGCCATAGCTTGCCCCGTGAGGCTCGCTCAGGGCCGGGCGGCTTCCTGCTTGACGACCATATCGCGCGGGTTCAGCGGCTTGCCTTCGGTCTTGATGTCGGCGAGCGCGGGCGTCTTGGCGCCGCCGGCGAGGGCATAGGCGTCCCGGTACCAGTCGGTGGAGGGGAAGTTGAACCCGAGCACGGCCGCGCTCTTGTGGGCTTCGCTGTTGAGACCGAGCGCCGTGAAGGCTTCGGTCAGGCGGTAGAGCGCTTCGGCCACGTGGCTGGTGGAGCCGTACTGATCGACCACCACCTTGAAGCGGTTGATGGCCGCCAGGAACTGGCGGTTGCCGAGATAGAAACGGCCGATGGCCATCTCGCGGCCGGCCAGGTGGTCGCGCACCAGGTCCACCTTGAGGCGCGCGTCGCGGCCGTAGGAGCTGTCGGGGAAGCGCGAGACCACGTCCTCGAGGGCGTTGAGCGCCTTGGTGGTCTGGTCCTGGTCGCGGCGGATGTCGGCGATGCGCTCATAGGCGCACAGCGCCTTCAGGTAATAGGCGTAGGCGATGTCGCGGTTGCCGGGGTGCACCTGGATGAAGCGGTCGAGGCGGGTGATGGCTTCGTCGTACTGGTCGGCGCGGTAATAGGCATAGGCCGACATCAGCATGGCCTTGGTCGACCACACCGAATAGGGATGCTGGCGCTCGACTTCGTCGAAGTGCTTGCCGGCGTCGGTGAAGCGGCCGTTGTCCACGTAGGACACCGCCTTGCTGTAGATTTCGTAGACCGACTGTTCCTTGTATTCGAGTTCCTTCTTGTCCGAGGAACAGGCAACCAGAGCCGTCGCGGCCGCAGCCACGAGTGTCAGGCGCAAAGCTGAAAGCAGGGTCTTACGCACGGGCCTGATGGCCTCCAAAACCGGTCAAATCGCGGGGCGGTAGATATACCTCAGAGGCCCCGGAAAGCAAAACCCGCCAAGGGTTTCCCTGGCGGGTTCTGAAAGAATTGAGAAATTCGCGTTACCGACCCGCTTACCGAACAGTGGCGGCGCGCCGGATCTTGGCCCGGACGGTGTCCACGAACGCGAGCGGTGTGCCCTGATCCAACCACGACGCGTGGGCGGCGGACTCCTGCCACATGTCCACCATCTCCCAGCAGGAGCGGTCGGCCTGGATCTGGCGCATCAGGCGCGCGGTGTCGGCGTGGCTGGAGCAACGGCCGATGAAGTGGCCGATGATCGGATGTCCGGTGAGGTAGAGGTCGCCGACCGCGTCCAGGGCCTTGTGGCGCACGAATTCGTTGTCGTGGCGCAGGCCTTCCTCGTTCAGGATGCGGTCGCCATCGACGACAATCGCGTTGGAAAGGCTGCCGCCGCGGGCGAGGCCGGCTTCGCGCAGGGCGGTGACGTCGGACAGCAGGCCGAAGGTGCGGGCGCGGCTGATCTCGTTCTTGAAGGTGTCGCGCGACACCGTGAACGAGCAGCTCTGGCGGCCGATGGCCTGGGCGCGGAAGTCGATGTGGAAATCGACCCTGAGGCCGTCGGGCCACGGGCCCAGGGCGACCATCTTGCCGCCCTGGATATGGCTGTGCTGCTTCAGGATGCGCATGGCGCGGCGCGGGGCGTCCAGTTCGGCCACACCCGCGCATTCGATCAGGAAAGCGAAGGGGGCGGCACTGCCGTCCATGGCCGGTACTTCAGGGCCGTTGAGTTCGACGATGGCGTTGTCGATCTCGAGGCCGCAGAACGCCGACATCAGGTGCTCGACCGTCGCCACGCTGATCCCGTTCGCATCTGCGAGAACGGTGCACATGCGGGAGTCCGCCACATTGGCCCAGGTGGCCTTGATCGTGGTGCCGCCGCCGATCAGATCGACGCGCTTGAACACGATGCCGGTGTCGGGGCCGGCCGGATGCAGGCGCATCGCGACGCGGACGCCGGTGTGGAGGCCCACGCCGGTGCAGCTGATGGAGGTCTTGAGGGTCTTCTGCAGGACGGGTCTACGGTCGTCTACCGAAGTCGCATTACCGCTAGGCGCGCTGAAGGCGCCGGGGCTGCTAACGTCAAAAGTCATTTGTCACCGATCTATCTGCTGGACTCGCCACAGCGGTACCCTCCGCCCTGGCGAAGCCATGGTTCGGTAGCAACCCCCGATACCCGTATTCAATCGTAATTTTTACAAAATGCTCCGCTTTGACAAGGCAAAAATTAAGTTCCCACAATATTTTGTGGGGTGCCCTCGGGCGCGAAACCGGCTCCGCCGGCCGGCTTCCAAGGTTTTTCAACCTCCGGATGAGAGTCCCTGCCGGTCTTTTCCCCGCTCCGCACCCGGGCGGTAAAAACCCGTTATGGGAGAATAAGTTAGAATTCTCACGTTTCGCCAAGGAATTCCGCCTACGGGAGTCCCTTATGGCGCGGGGATCATGCCGGGGAAGACATACTGCTGCAGGTAGACGATCGCGCTGAGCACCAGGGTCAGAAGGATGCTGTGCTTGAAGGTGCGGGCGAAAATCGCGCCCTCCTGGCCCTGAAGGCCGGTCGTCGCCACGCCGGTCGAGATGTTCTGGGGCGAGATCATCTTGCCCATGACGCCGCCCGAGGAATTGGTCGCGGCCATGAGAATGGGCGACAGGTTCAGCTGGCGGGCGGCCACGACCTGGAGGTTGCCGAACAGCGCGTTGCCCGAGGTGTCGCTGCCCGACAGGAACACCGCCACCCAGCCCAGGAACGCCGACAGCAGCGGGAACACCGCGCCGACCGAGGCCACGCCCAGGCCGAGGGTATAGTTCAGGCCGGCGTAGTTCATGAGGTAGGCCAGCGCGATGATCGCCGCGACGGTGACGACCGCCATGCGGATCTGGCGCCAGGTGGTGGCGGCGCAGGCCATGACCTCGCCGAACGGCACTTTCAGGATCAGCGCCGTGAGGACGGCCGACACCAGGATCGCCGTGCCGCTCGCCAGCGGCTGGAACGCCCAGATCGCGGCATAGGCCTTGTCGTAGAGCGTGATGAACACCTGGTTGTGCAGGCCGGGCCAGGCAATGTTGAGCGCGCCGATGGACGGGATCTTGAACGTGGCCCAGAGGATGACGATGCCGGAGATCAGCCCCCAGGGGATCCAGCCGCGCAGCGGATGGCCGCTGGCGGGCGTCAGTCCGATCGGCGTCAGCGCATAGGCGGGGTCCGCCGCCGGCTTCCAGGCCTGGAGGAAGCCGATGGAGACGACGAGGGACACCAGCGCCGCCAGCGCATCGGTCAGGTGGTAATCGCTGTAGTTGGTGACCCAGAACTGGGTGAAGGCGAAGCTGCCGCCCGCGACCGCCAGGAACGGCAGGATCTTGATCGTGCCGCGCCAGCCCGCATACATCGTCACCACGTAGAACGGCAGCAGGAATCCGAAGAACGGCAGCTGGCGGCCGACCATGGCCGCGAGCGCGGTGTCGGATATGCCGGTGACCTGGCCCAGCACCGTGATCGGCGTGCCCATGGCGCCGAAGGCCACCGGCGCGGTGTTGAAGATCAGGGTGAAGGTGAGCGCGTCGATGGCGCTGAACCCGAGGCCCACCAGGATCGAACTGGTGATGGCCACCGGCGTGCCGAAGCCGGCGACGCCTTCCAGGAGGGCGCTGAAGGAGAAGCCCACCACCACCAAAACAATGCGCCTGTCGTTGGGCAGGCTGCGGACCATCCAGCCTTTGAACTGGTCGAAGTTGCCGCTGTGGACGGCGATATTGTAGAGCAGCAGCGCCGTGAACACGATCCACATCACCGGCCACAGCGCGAAGGTGGCGCCGGCGGCGATGGCATCGAGCGCCAGGCCCACCGGGAACTGCCAGAGGGTGACGGCGATGAAGAAGGCCACCGCAAGGCCGGCGAGGGATGACTGCCAGGAGGGGCGGCGCAGCAGCCCCAGCATGACGAACACGGTGGCGATCGGCAGCGTGGCGCAGAGGAACGAGAGCGCCAGATTGTCGGCCACCGGCGTCAGCAGTTGCTGGAACATGCGCTATCCCCCTGACTTAAATCCTGGTCGCGTGTCCGGACGGAAAACCGGCAACCACTTTTCCCGGACACGCTCCGATCCCCCCGGATCGCAGGCCAAAGTGTGGCACAGGCCTTACCGGACTATCTAGCCTCGCCGTCGGCTTAATGTAGGCTGAGGGCGGTTACACGAAGGGGAACGGGGTGTCGCCGCAGAGTCTGCTGATCAGCGTGCTGGCCTATTTCGGGCTGCTTTATGCCGTCGCCTGGCGCACGTCGCAGGGCGCGCGCAACGCCGACTTTTTCGTCGGCAGCCGCAGCAGTTCCTGGCCGCTGGTGGCCTTCGGCATGATCGGCACCGCGCTCTCGGGCGTGACTTTCATCAGCGTGCCGGGATCGGTGGGCAACGACGGCTTCACCTATCTCCAGGTGGTCTTCGGCCAGACCCTGGGCTACGTCGTCGTCGCCTTCGTGCTGCTGCCGCTTTACTACCGCCTCGGCAACGTCTCGATCTACGCCTGGTTGTCGCAACGTCTGGGCGACTGGGGCTGGCAGACGGCGGCGGTGCTGTTCATCGTCTCGCGCACCCTGGGCGCCACCGCGCGGCTGTACCTGGTGATCCGCATCCTCCAGGACATCAGTTTCGGCGGCCTCGGGATTCCCTTCGCGGTCAGCACCGGTGTGATCATCGCCATGATCATGCTCTACACTTGGCGCGGCGGCGTGAAGACCATCGTCTGGACCGACACGCTGCAGACCGCCGGTATGTTGCTCGGCCTCGCAGCCTGCATTGTGTTTGTCTTACAGGCTTTGCCGTTCACGCCCGGCGAAGTGTTCGCCAGGGCAGGCGATCTGGGGCTGACACGGGTGTGGGGCACGGCGCCCGAAGCGCGGGATTTCTGGCTGAAACAATTGCTCGCGGGAATGGCCATCGGCATCGCCATGACCGGCATGGACCAGGAACAGATGCAGAAGAACATCTCGGTCCGCACCGTGCCGGACTCCCAGATCAACATGATGGTGACCGGGGTCGCCATGCTGCTGGTGGTGACCGCCTTCCTGGCCTTGGGCGCGTTGATGACGATATTCGCCCAACATGTGGGGCTGGAGGCGCGCGGCGACCGGCTGTTTCCGGCGGTGGTGATGGGCTACCTGCCGGCGGGCCTGCAGCTGGCGTTCGTCATCGCTCTGATCTCGGCGCTGTTCCCCAGCGCCGACGGGGCGCTGACGGCGCTGACCTCGTCGTTCTGCAACGACGTGCTGCGCTTCGAGAAACGCGGCGACATGAGCGAGGCGCGGCGCACGCGCCTGCGCACCCGCGTCCACCTCGCCTTCGCCGCCCTGTTTATCGTGCTGACGGTGGTGTTCCGCTGGATCGATGACCCGAGCATGATCGGGTTGATCCTGAAGATCGCGGCCTACACCTATGGTCCGTTGTTCGGCCTCTCGGCCTACGGCCTGTTCGCCCGGCGTCCCGCGCAAGGGCCCCTGATCGCCATGGCTGCTCTCGGCGCGCCGCTGCTGTGCCTGATCCTCGATGCGATGCAGGCGCGGATTTTCACGGCCTACCGCATCGGCCTGGAGATGCTGCTGATCAACGCCGCGGTGACGTATGGGTTGTTGTGGCTTGTTGCGAGGGTGCGCAAAGCGCCGGCCTGAACCCGCACTCGGGTGTCATCCTTGGCCGAGCGAAGCGAGTGCCGAGGATCCAGGGTAGGAAAGATGGAGGGCTGTACCAAGCGCATTGATACGCCGAATGCACGTGCCGTGCAGCGGGCGGATGCGCGTGCCTCAGTCCGCCATTCCTGAAACCCTGGATCCCCGGATCAAGTCCGGGGATGACAGTGGAGTGTGGGGCAGGCCTCGAGCGGACTCTACCGGTGCTTAAACACCGGCGCGCGCTTCTCGATGAACGCCGTCATGCCTTCTTTCTTGTCTTCCAGGCTGAAGATCGACTGGAAGGTGCGGCCTTCGAACAACAGGCCTTCGGCCAGGCTGCTTTCATAGGCGCGGCTGACGGATTCCTTCGCCATCATCAGCACCGGCAGCGACATGGACGCGATCTTGGTGGCCACCGCCAGCACTTCCTCCATCAATTTATCGGCGGGGACCACGCGGCTCACCAGACCTGACCGCTCAGCCTCGACGGCGTCCATCTGGCGGCCGGTGAGCACCATATCCATGGCTTTGGCTTTGCCGATCAGACGCGTCAGGCGCTGGGTGCCGCCGGAGCCGGGGATGACGCCCAGGGTGATCTCCGGCTGGCCGAATTTGGCGTTGTCGGCGGCGATGATGAAATCGCACATCATGGCCAGTTCGCAGCCGCCGCCCAGGCAATAGCCCGCCACCGCGGCGATCACCGGCTTGCGGGCTTTGGCGGTGCGCTGCCAGCTGCCGACGATGTAGTTCGGCACATAGGTGTCGACATGGTCTTTGGTGACCATTTCCTTGATGTCGGCACCGGCGGCGAAGGCCTTCTCGCTGCCGGTGATGACGATGGCGCGGATGCCGGCGTCGGATTCAAAGGACTCGATGGCGTCCGAGAGGTCCTTCATCAATGGACCGGACAGCGCGTTGAGCGCCTTGGGCCGGTTGAGGCGGATCAGGCCGACCGCGCCATGGGTTTCGACGATGATGTTTTCATAGGTCATGGAACACCTTTCCGCGAAATGAAGGCGGACATCATTAGAGGAATTTCCCGAAAAGCAAAGGGCCCGCGCCTTGCGGCGCGGGCCCTCAACTGTCCGAGTTTTATTTTCGAGGGTCGGTATTTGGGACCCTGGATCCCCGGGTCAAGAGCCCGGGGATGAATTCGCCCAAGGATGACTTAGGGCGAGGGCCCTAAGTCATGGGCTCATTCAGTTCGCTTGCCGGCGCAGGAACGCCGGGATTTCCAGCTCATCCTCATCGTGCGAGCTCAAGGGGCGGTCCTGCGGGCCGACGGCGATGTTCAGCGCCGAAGGCTTCTCGACCTTGGCTTGCGGCTGCGGCGCCGCCGGGGCGGCTTCTTCCGGCTTGCGGGCGGTCAGGCTGCGGTAACGGCCGAACAGGCTGACGCGGGCCGGTTCCACCTTCGCCGCGGCCGGAGCCGCCGGAGCAGGAGCGGCAACCGCTTCCGCCATGGTCGCTTCGATACGCGGGGCCGGGCGCGGCGCCGGAGGAGCTTCCATGCGGAATTCCGGCTGACGTTGTTCCACGCGGGGTTCCACGCGGGATTCCACCGGCGCGCGCGGCACGAACACCTCACGGGCCTGCGGCGCGCCGCCGAAGACACCGCCCGACGATCCCAGGGTGTTGGGCATCGGCGACGGCGCCGCCGGAGCCACCATGGCCGCGATGGTGCGCGGCGGGGCGGCGGCCGGAGCAGCGGCGAGAGCCTCAGCGACGGCGGCGGCCTGCGAGGCCACCACCGGCATTTCGGCTTCCACTTCGGCCTCCACTTCCTTGCGCACCGCGGCGGTCATTTCCATGAGCGCCTTCTCTTCAGCCTGCAGGTCCATGGTGCCCGTCGCCGGGGCGAGGGTTGGACCAAAACCGAACTGCGTGAAGGTCGGCTGCACCGGAGCCTGCATCGGGGCCGGAGCGGGAGCGGCCGGAGCCTGCGCCATGGCCGCGCGGGGCGCGGGCGCGGTGCGGACGTCGGCGGGCACGCGGGCGCGTCCGACGGCGCGGGTTTCAGCCCGCACCGGCATGGGCCGCGGCTGAACGCCGGCTTCGGATTCGATGCCGGTGGCCACCACCGAGACGCGGATCTTGCCCTCCATGGTCTCGTCGAAGCACGAGCCGAAGATGATGTGGGCGTCGCTTTCCACTTCATCGCGGATACGGTTGGCGGCTTCATCGACCTCGAACAGGGTGATGTCGCTGCCGCCGGTGATGTTGATCAGCACGCCCTTGGCGCCCTTCATGGAGGTTTCCTCCAGGAGCGGGTTGGCGATGGCGGCTTCGGCGGCGTCGAGCGCGCGGCGGTCGCCGGCCGCTTCGCCCGTGCCCATCATGGCGCGGCCCATTTCCTTCATCACGGTCCGGACGTCGGCGAAGTCCAGGTTGATCATGCCCGGCATCATCATCAGGTCGGTGACGCTGCGCACGCCGCCATGGAGCACGTCGTCGGCCATCTTGAAGGCGTCGGCGAACGTCGTCTTCTCGTTGGCGACCCGGAACAGGTTCTGGTTCGGGATCACGATCAGGGTGTCGACGAACGAGGACAGTTCCTCAATGCCGGCTTCGGCCAGGCGCATGCGGTGGATGCCTTCGAAGTGGAACGGCTTGGTCACCACGCCCACCGTCAGCACGCCCATCTCACGGGCGATGCGGGCGATGACGGGGGCAGCACCCGTGCCGGTGCCGCCGCCCATGCCGGCGGTGATGAAGGCCATGTGCGCGCCTTCGAGTTCGCGGGAGATGATCTCGATGGCTTCTTCCGCGGCGTGACGGCCGATGGTCGGCTGGGCGCCGGCGCCGAGACCCTGGGTGGTGTCGCGGCCCAGCTGGATGCGGCGGTCGGTGCGCGACATGGTCAGGGCCTGGGCGTCGGTATTGGCGACGACGAAGTCGCAGCCTTCCATGGCGCTCTGGATCATGTTGTTGACGGCGTTGCCGCCGGCGCCGCCGACGCCGATCACGGTGATGCGCGGCTTCAGCTGCGCCTCGATGGTGGTCTTGGGAACGCTGATGTTGATTGTCATGTTAGCCTCCGGAGTTCTGATGATCGAAAAATCTTGTTCGTTGGTTTTTTTTGCTTACGGGCGTGGTGTCCCAGCCCGGTCGTTGTTTTTGGTTTTTGTGGGCAGGCTCTTGTTAGGGCGGGCCGGTCGAGTGATCGCCGACTCTTGTGGTGGTTGGTCCTTTCCTCATCAGAAATTCTCCCGCAGCCATCGGCCGATCTTGCCGAGGCCCCGCTTCTTGTTGGCGGAGTCCATAGCCGCGTAGTCGGGTCGCGCGACGTGTTCCTGCAGGCCGTAGCGAAGCAGGCCTGCAGCCGTCGAAAACGCGGGGCCGGAGAGTGAATCCGGCAATCCGCGAATGGCTTTCGGGCGCCCGAGGCGCACCTGTTTGTCGAGAACGAGTTCGGCGAGATCGCGCACGCCTTCCAGCTGGCTGGCGCCGCCGGTGAGCACCACGCGCCGGCCGGCGGCCTTGGAGAAGCCGGAATGCTCGAGGTGGCTGCGCACCAGTTCGAAGGTCTCTTCGAGGCGCGGCTGGATGATCTGCACCAGCATGGATTTGGGGATTTCGGTGGCGGCGGCCTCGTCGTCCTCGCCGACCATCGGCACCTTGAGCAGTTCGCGCGCGTCGCCGGGATGGGGTGTCACGCTGCCGTAGACCGTCTTCAGGCGCTCGGCCTTGACGATCGGCGTGGAAAGGCCTTTGGCGATGTCGTTGGTGACGTGGTGGCCGCCCACCGGCAGGCTTTCCACGTAGACCACCTGGCTCTCCATGAACACGGCGATGGAGGTGGTGCCGCCGCCCATGTCGATGACGGTGACGCCCAGGTCCTTCTCGTCCTCCACCAGGCACGCCAGGCCCGCGGCGTAAGGCGAGACCACGCGGTCCTCGATGTCGAGGTGGCAGCGGTCGATGACCGTGGCGAGATTGCGCGCCGGGCCGACGGCGGCGGTGACCAGGTGGATGTTCACGCCCAGCCGGTCGCCGTACATGCCGCGCGGGTCGATGATGCCGTTGCCGCCGTCGATGGAGTAGCCGGTCGGGATGCAATGGATCAGGTCGCGGTCGTTGGCGTCGAATTGCGCGCTGCCGTGGTCGAGCACCCGGCGCACGTCGGTGTCGCGGATCTGGTGCCCCGAGACCGCCAGTTCCACGTCCACGCGCGTCGACTGCGGCGTGCCGCAGGACATGTTGACGAACACCTTGTCGATCCGGGCCGCGGCCATCTGCTCGGCGGCATCCACCGCCGCGCGGACCGAGGCTTCGGCTTCGTCCAGGTTGATGACCTGGCCGCCGCGCATGCCCTTGGCGCGATGGTGGCCGACGCCGATGACATGCAATTCATCGTCTTCGTCGCGGCTGGCGATGAAACAGGCGACCTTGGTGGTGCCGATATCCAAGGCCGCGATGGATGGATTGCGTGGCAGGGTTTTGGACATGACTGATGTTCCCCTATGCGTCTTTCTTCGCGGGCATGACGGCTTTCTTCGCGGCACCCGGTTTGGCCGGAGCGTTCGGGTCCTTGTGGACGCGGACGATCAGGCGGTCTTCGAGGCGCAAATCGATGAATTCAAGGTCGCGTTCCAGAATCTGGTGATCCTTCTCGAGCAGTCCGAGGCGCGTCCAGGCGGCTTTGAGCCCGTCCTCGGGCAGGCGCACGGCGATGCCGCTCTCGAAGCTGTCGAAATAGAGGTTCCAGCGGCGTTCCCCGACTCTCACGGCGGCGCGCACCCGGGCGGCGAGGTCGGGGTTGGTCTCGATGGCGGCGAACAGGGCGGGGGCGTGGCGCGGGGCGTCGTTGCCGACGATCATCGGCAGGGACCGGGCGCCGGCGTCGACCTCGGGCACCTCGACGATCGGCTTGCCGTCGCGGTCCACCAGGAAGTAGCGGCGGTCCTGCTGCCACAGCGCATAGGGCGTGCGCTCCTCGATCTCGATGCGCACGGAGTCGGGCAGGTGGCGTTCGAGCTTGGCGGTCTTCACCCACGGCAGGGCCTCGATCTGGGCGCGGGCCTTGGCCATGTCGATGGCCAGGATCGGCGTGCCGCGCTCGGCGTCCACCGCGGCCAGCAGGTCCTCGCGGCTGGTCATGCCGCGGCCTTCGACGGTCAGTTTCTGCAGGCGCAGGCCGAGGCCGGCGCTGGCCTCCACGGCATTGGCGGACAGGCGCGCGGTGTCGAGGGTGAGCGGCAGGCCGCCCAGTTTCACGGCAATCAGGCTCGCGCCGGCGACGGCGACGGCAGCGCTGCCCAGCAGCGCCGCGCGCGAGGTGAGCACGGGCGGGATCAACCATCGCATTGGGCGTGCTCCACCATCCAGAGGACCAGATCGGCGTAGCTCATGCCGACATGGGCGGCTTGTTCGGGCACCAGCGAGGTCGGCGTCAGGCCGGGCTGGGTGTTGACCTCGAGCATGTAGAAATCCTCGCCATCAAGGCGCAGGTCGGCGCGGCTGACGCCGCGGCAGCCGAGCGCCTTGTGCGCGGCCAGCGACAGGTCCATGGCGCGGTCGTAAAGACCGCGCGGCAATTCGGCCGGCAGGACGTGCTTCGAGCCGCCGGTCGCGTATTTGGCTTCGTAGTCATAGAATTCGCGCGCGGTGGTGATCTCGGTCACTGCCAGCGGCCTCTCGCCCATGATCGCCACGGTGACCTCGCGCCCGGGGATGAAGCGCTCGGCCATCACCAGGTCGTCGTCGTCGAGGCCGAGGTCGTCCAGAGGCGGATGATTGCTGCCCTTCATCACGATCTTGACCCCCACGCTCGAGCCTTCGTTGACCGGCTTGATCACATAGGGACGTTCCATGAGATCGCCGCGTTCGGCTTCGGCGCGGGTGACAACGCGTTCCTCGGCCACTTTGATTCCAGCGGAGGCGAAAATCTTTTTCGCCGCCGGCTTGTCCATGGCGACGGCGGAGGCCATGCGGCCGGAGTTGGTGTAGGGGATGGCCATCATGTCGAGCAGGCCCTGGATGCAGCCATCCTCGCCGAAGCGCCCGTGCAGGGCGTTGAAGACCACGTCGGGTTTTGCGGCTTCGATGTCGCGCACCAGGGCGCCCATGTTCCGGCGCAGGTCGATCATGGCGACGTCGAGGCCCTTGCTCTTGAGCGCGTCTCCGGCGCCGCGGCCCGACACCAGCGATACCTCGCGTTCCTTGGAGAAGCCGCCGTAGAGCACGGCGACGCGGCGGATGTTGGCCGGGCGCTTCATGACCTGCGCACCGCGTTTGCAGCGCCGGCGGGAACGCCCAGGCGGCGGATTTCCCAGCGCAGTTCGACGCCGGACATGGCCTTGACCCGGGCGCGCACGTCTTCGCCCAGGCCTTCCAGGTCGGCGGCGGTGGCGTCACCGGTGTTGATCAGGAAATTGGTGTGTTTGGGCGAGACCTGCGCCGCGCCGCGCGCGAGGCCGCGGCAGCCGGCTTTGTCGATCAGCTCCCAGGCCTTGTGGCCGGGAGGATTGGCGAAAGTCGATCCTCCGGTGCGCGCCTGGGTGGGTTGGCTCAGTTCACGCTCGCTGCGGATCTCGCGCATGCGCGCGGTGATGGCGTCCCGGTCGCCGGGCGTGCCGGCGATCTCGGCGCCGACGAAGATCAAGTCCTCGGACGCATCCACATGGCGGTAGTGGAAGCCCATGGCGGCGGTATCGAGCTTGTGGATGGTCCCGGCGCGGTCCAGGGCGGTGGCGGACCGGAAGATGTCCTTGAACTCTCGGCCATAGGCGCCGGCGTTCATGCGAAGCCCGCCGCCGATGGTGCCGGGGATGCCGGTGAGGAATTCCAGGCCGGCGATGCCGGCGTCGCGCGCGGCGGTGGCGACGGCGGCGTTCACCGCGCCGGCGCCGCACTTCAGGGTCTGCCGATCCGCGGCGATGCCGGCGAAGGCCTTGCCGAGCTTGATGGTCACACCCGGCACGCCGCCGTCGCGCACCAGCATGTTGGCGCCGAGACCGATTGTCGTCAGATCGACGTCCGCCGGGCAACCCTTGAGGAAATCGGCAAGGTCGGCCACGTCGGCGGGGGTGAACAGCACCTCCGCCGGGCCGCCGACGCGGAACCAGGTCAGCTTGCCCAGGTCGGCCATGGCTTCATAGCCGCCGCGCACGCGCGGCAGCCTGTCGGCCAGGGACGTGAGGGCGTGCGCCGCCATCATGCAGCACCGCTCGTCTGGGATTTACGGATGGCGGCGAGATCGGCCGGCAGGGCGTGGGCCCAGGCGGTGATATTGCCGGCGCCGAGGCAGACCACCATGTCGCCCGGCTTGGCGATGTCGTCGATCACGGCGGCAAGGTGTTTGGGCGACATCAGGGCGGTGACGGCCGGATGGCCATGGGCGTGCAGGCCGTTGATGAGGGCGTCGCGGTTGACGCCGGCGATGGGCGCTTCGCCCGCTGGGTAAACATCCGCCACCACCACGTGATCGGCGTCGTTGAAGCACTGGCAGAATTCCGAGAACAGCGACTGCAGGCGCGTGAAGCGGTGCGGCTGCACCACGGCGATGACCCGGCCCTTGGAGGCGGTGCGGGCGGCGCGCAGCACGGCGGCGATCTCCACCGGGTGATGGCCGTAGTCGTCGATCACCGTGATGCCGTTGGTCTCGCCGACCTTGGTGAACCTGCGCTTGACCCCGGTGAAGCGCGCGAGGCCCTCTTTCAGGACGTCGTCGGCGACGCCCATTTCGGCGGCGACCGAGACCGCGGCCAGGGCGTTCAGCACGTTGTGCTGGCCGAACATGGCGAGCTTGATGTCCTTGATCACGCGTTCGCCGCCGGTGATGCGTTCGGAGATGGCGGCGTCGAAGCGCACGCCGTTGGAGTCCAGCACGACGTTGAGGCCGCGCACCTGGGCCAGCGGCGACAGGCCGTAAGACACGATCTTGCGGTCGGTGAGCTGCGGCAGCAGCGCCTGCACTTCCGGATGGTCGATGCACAGCACGCCGAAGCCGTAGAACGGGATCGATTCCACGAAGGTGCGGAACGCCTGCTTTACCTTGGAGAACTCGCCGTAGAAATCGAGGTGCTCGGGGTCGATGTTGGTGACGATGGCGATGGTCGCCGGCAGGCGGGTGAAGGTGCCGTCGGACTCATCGGCCTCCACCACCATCCATTCGCCGCCGCCGAGGCGGGCGTTGGTGCCGTAGGCGTTGATGATGCCGCCGTTGATGACGGTGGGGTCGAGGCCCGCCGCATCGAGAACGCTCGCCACCAGCGACGTGGTGGTGGTCTTGCCGTGGGTGCCGCCGACGGCCACCGACCACTTGAGGCGCATCAGTTCGGCCAGCATCTCGGCGCGGCGCACGATCGGCAGCATGGCCTTGCGCGCGGCGACGACTTCCGGGTTGTCGGGTTTCACGGCCGACGAGATGACGATCACCCGGGCTTCGCCCAGGTTCTCGGCCTTGTGGCCGACGTCGATCTTCATGCCAAGCGCGCGCAGGCGGTCGACATTCGCATTCTGGGCGATGTCGCTGCCCTGCACCTGGTAGCCGAGGTTATGCATGACCTCGGCGATGCCCGACATGCCGATGCCGCCGATGCCGACGAAATGAATGATGCCGATGTCCAGCGGCATGGCCTGCATCTAGATAACTCCTCTTTTCAGCGGCTCGATTCGCGGGGGCTCGATTCTCGAAGATGAAGACGCGGGCGCCGGCGTGACGGCGGCGGCGCGGGCGCCGTTCTCGCTGCGCATGACGGCCTCGACGACCGAGGCCAGGCGCTGGGCGGCGTCGGGCATGGCGAAGCGCGCGGCGGCGGCGGCGGTCTCCGACAGCATGTCCGGATTGGCGGCGGCAGCGGCGATGCGTTCGGCCAGGGCTTCCGGCGTGAATCTGTTCTGCTTGAGCATCCAGGCGCCGCCCTGGGCCGACAGCGCACTCGCATTGGCGCTCTGGTGATCGTCGGTGGCGTAAGGGTACGGCACCAGGATCGACGGCCTGCCGATGAGGGTGAGTTCCGCCACGGTGGAAGCGCCGGAGCGGGCGATCAGCAGATGGGTGCCGGCCAGCAGGTCCGGCACATTGTCGAAGAACACGCGCAGCTGGGCATGGGCGCCGGTGCCGACATAGGCCGCATGGGTGCGGTCCAGGTCTTCGGGGCGGCATTGCTGCGTGATCTCCAGGCGGTTGCGCAGGGACTCGGGCAACAGGCGCACGGCGGCCGGCAAGACGTCGCTGAACACACGCGCACCCTGGCTGCCGCCCAACACCAGGATCCGGAACGGCCCGCTGGCGGGGGCGGCGTACAGCGCGTTGCGCAAGGCGGCGATTGCCGGACGCACCGGCATGCCGGTGCGGACCACCTCGGCCTTCTGCGGCGCCGGCCTGGCCAGTTCGAAGGAGGTGCAGACGCGGTCGACGCGCGCCGCCAGCAGGCGGTTGGCGCGGCCCAGCACCGCGTTCTGTTCGTGGATCACGGTGGGGATGCCGAGCTGCACGGCGGCGAACATGGCGGGCGCCGAGGCATAGCCGCCGAAGCCGACGACGGCCGCGGGTTTGAGCTTGGCGAGAATGGCGCGGGCCTGCAGGACGCCCATCCCCAGGGCGACGGCGCCCTTCACCAGGCCGAGGATGCCGCGGCCGGCGATGCCCTGGCCGCTGACGGCATGGGTTTCGACCATGCCGAGCGTGCCGCTGTAATGGGTGCCGCGCTGATCGGTGATCAGGGCCAGACGATAGCCTTCGTTGAGCAGCGCCTGGGCCAGGGCTTCGGCGGGGAAAACGTGCCCGCCGGTGCCGCCGGCGGTCAGGACGATCAGGCGCTCGCGGGTCTGACGGGGGATCATGCCACCCTCCCTTCCGGATCGCGGCGCCGGCGCGTGAGCGCCAGGATCATGCCCATGCCGACGCCGAGCGCCAGCAGCGAGGAGCCGCCGTAGGAGATGAACGGCAGAGTCATACCTTTCGTCGGCATCATGTGCAGGCTGGAGGCCATGTTGATGAAAGCCTGCAGGCCGAACTGGATGGCAAGGCCGCCGACGGCCAGCAGTACGAACAGGTTTTCCTCGCGCATGGCCTTGGTCAGCGCCCGCAGCACCAGGAAGGCGAACAGCGCGACGATCAGCACGCACAGGAACACGCCGAACTCCTCGCCGGCGACCGCGAAGATGAAATCGGTGTGGGCGTCGGGCAGGGCTTCCTTGACGCGGCCTTCGCCGGGGCCGCGGCCGAACAGGCCACCTTGCTGGAAGGCGCGCATGGCCTGGGTGATCTGATAGGTGTCGCCGCTGGAGGGGTCGAGGAAGCGGTCGACGCGGCTGGTGACGTGCGGGAACACGAAATAGGCGCCGACCAGCGCCGACATGCCGGTGACGACGATCAGGATCACCCAGATCATCGGCAGGCCGGCGATGAAGAACTGTGCCGCCCACACCGAGGACACCACCATGGTCATCCCCACATCCGGCTGGCTGAGCAGGCAGGCGGCCACCAGCAGCAGAAGGCCCATGGCGATGAGGTTGCCCGGGAAATCCTCGCGCAGGCGATGCTCGGAGAACATCCAGGCGGCCACCACCACGAAGAACGGCTTGAGGAATTCGGACGGTTGCAGCGATCCGCCGGCGATCCAGCGCTTGGCACCATTGACCTCGGTACCCGCCACCAGGGTCGCCAGCACCAGCACGCCGAACACCGCGAAGCCGACCACGGCGAAGCGCCGCACCCACAGGGGAGACATGAGCGAGATCGAGAAGATCACCGCCACCACCGCCGGCAGGAACATCATCTGCTTGCGCACGAAGTGGAAAGCGGAGGCGTGGATGCGTTCGGCGGCGGGCGGGCCGGCGGCAAAGTTGAGCATGACGCCGATGACGATCAGGATGGTGATGGCCGCCAGCATCCATTTGTCCACGGTCCACCACCAGCGGCCGACGGTCGAGGTATCCAGGCGGGTGATGGTATGGGGCGTCGCCGTGGTCATGCGGACATCTCTTGTTTGGGCCAGAGCTTCAAGACTTCGGCGCGGAAGCGGTCGCCGCGGTCCTCGAAGCTCTTGAACATGTCGAACGAGGCGCAGGCCGGGGACAGCAGAACCGTCGCGCCCGGCAATTTTTCCGCGAGCGCCATCTCGCCGGCTTCGGCGATGGCGGTTTCCATGGTGTCGCAGTGCGTGAACGACGCTTTGCCTTCCAGCGTCTCGGCAAAGTCATTCGCCGCCTTGCCGATCAGGAAGGCGCGGCGGATGCGGCCGAACAGGGGCACCAGGCTCCTGATACCGCCTTCCTTAGGAACGCCGCCGGCGATCCAATAGATGTTCCGGTAGCAGGCCAGCGCCTTCTCGGCGGCGTCGGCGTTGGTCGCCTTGCTGTCGTTGACGAAGCTGACGCCGCCGACCTGCTGCACCAGCTCCTGGCGATGCTTGAGGCCGGGGAAGCTGCGCATGCCTTCGGCGATGGCGTCGTAAGAAATGCCCGAGGCGCGCGCCGCCGCCGCCGCCGCCGCCGCGTTCTGCCAATTATGGACGCCGGGCAGGCGCGCGACGGTGGTGAGGTCGATGATGGTGACCGGCTGAGCGCCCGTGGCGTCGATCAGTTGGCCGTCCTGCACGTAGAAGCCGCCGGGGGCGGCCTGCTTGGCGGAGATCGGCCACACCGTATGCAGGCCGTCGCGGCGCAGGGCCTCGGCCAGCGCCACGCTGTGCGGATCGTCGATGCCGATGATGGCGACGCGGGGCGGGCGCTGATGGCTGAAGATGCGCCGCTTGGCGGCGATATAGCCGTCCATGCCGCCGTGGCGGTCCAGGTGGTCGGCGGTGATGTTGAGCAGCACCGCGGTCTCGCAGGCGAGATGCGGCACCAGTTCCAGCTGGTAGGATGAGAGTTCCAGCACATAGGTGCCGTCGCGGCCGAGCGGCTCCAGGTCCAGGGCCGGGATGCCGATATTGCCGCCGGCGGCGACCTTGCGGCCGGCGGCGGCGAAGATATGGGCGGTCAGCGCCGTGGTGGTGGACTTGCCGTTGGTGCCGGTGATGCCGATGACGGTCGCTTCGGTCTGGGCTTCGAGCAGCAGGTCGACGTCGCAGGCGAGCGGGATGTTCTGGGCGCGGGCCTTGGTGGCCAGCGCATGCGGCCGTGGATAGGTATGCGGGATGCCGGGGCTCCACACCACCGTGCGCACACCGGACAACGGCGCGGCGACGCCATCGAATGCACGGAAGCCCTTGGCGGTGCCCTGGGCGAGGCTCGCGGGCTGGTCGTCCCACACCGCCACGTCGGCGCCGCTGGCGCGCAACGAGGCCGCCGCCGACAGGCCGGATTTCCCGAGACCCATCACGACAACCTTCTCGCCCGCGTAGCGGTAGGTAGGAACCATGGACACTCTATCTCAGCTTCAAGGTGGCGAGGCCGGCGATGGCCAGGATCACGGCGACGATCCAAGCGCGGATGACGATGGTCGATTCCGCCCAGCCCTTCTCTTCGTAATGGTGGTGCAGCGGCGCCATGCGGAAGACGCGCTTGCCTGTCAGCTTGAACGAGGCGACCTGCACGATCACCGACACCGTTTCCAGCACGAACAGCCCGCCGACGATGGCGAGCACGATCTCGTGCTTGGTGATGACAGCCGTCACACCCAGAGCGCCGCCCATGGCCAGAGAACCCGTGTCGCCCATGAACACCATGGCGGGCGGGGCGTTGAACCACAGGAAGCCGAGGCCGGCGCCGACCACGGCGGCCAGGAACACCGCCAGCTCGCCCGCGCCGGGCACGTGATGGACCTGCAGGTAGTTGGCGAACACCAGGTTGCCGATCAGGTAGGAGATGATCAGGAAGGTGCCGGCCGCCAGCATCACCGGCACGATCGCCAGGCCATCGAGGCCGTCGGTCAGGTTCACGGAATTGGCCGCGCCCACGATCACGAACACCATCACCGGCACGTAGAAGAGGCCGAGGTTGATCATGGCTTCCTTGAAGAACGGCAACATCAGGGCGTGGTCGGCGGGGCCGGTGTTGACGACGGTGATGGCATAGGCGGCCGCGCCGCCGATCACGATCTCCGCCGCCAGCTTGATGCGGCCCGAGACGCCGCCGGTGGAACGCTTGGTGACCTTGCGGTAGTCGTCGGCGAAGCCCACCAGGCCGAAACCCAGCGTCACCGCGAGCGCGATCCAGATGTAGCGGTTGGTGAGGTCGGCCCACAGCAGGGTGGCGATGCCGATGCCCAGCAGCATGAGCACGCCGCCCATGGTGGGCGTGCCCTGCTTGGTGATGAGATGTCCTTTGGGTCCGTCGGTGCGGATCGGCTGGCCGCGGCCCTGCTTGGACCGCAGCCAGTCGATCAGCGAAGGCCCGAGCACGAAGGACACCAAGAGCGCCGTCATGATGGCGCCGCCCGCCCGGAAGGTCAGGTAGCGGAACAGGTTGAGGACGTTGACCTGCTGCGACAGCTCGGAAAGGAAATAAAGCATGCGGGTCCTATTCCTTTGTGCCGAGGGCTTCGACGACCAGGTCCATGCGGCTCGCGTGCGAGCCCTTGACCGCGACCACGTCGCCGGCGCGCATGTCTTTCTCGAGGACGCCGATCAAGGCGGCGGAGTCGGGCGCGTGGGCGCCGCGCATCTTTTCCGGCAGCGCGTCGTGCAGGTGCTTCATCATCGGGCCGGCGGTGTAGACCAGGTCGATGTGCGCGGCCTTCAGGCTGTCGGCGAGGCCGGCGTGCAGCTCGGCGGCCTTGGTCCCCAGTTCGCGCATGTCGCCCAGCACCATGATTAGGCGGCCTGAAGCGCCGCCGACCGGCTGGTGCATCTGCGCCATGGTGTCGGCCAGCACACGCACGGCTGCAGGACTGGCGTTGTAGCTTTCGTCGATCAAGAGCACTTTGCCGCCGGCGACCGTGAGGCGCTTGCGCGCGCCGCGGCCCACGGGGGCGGCGAGCCGCGCCAGCGCGGCGGCGGCGAGGTGGATATTGCCGCCGATGGCCTTCACCGCGGCGATGGCGGCGATGCTGTTCAGCGCCCAGTGCCGGCCGCTGACGATCATGTCGTACATGATGCGTTCGTTGTCGAACTCGGCGGCGACCTGTGTGCCGTCGGGCGTCAGCGACCAGGCGAACAGGCGCGCGGCGGCTTCGCCGCCGGTGCCGAAGGCGACGATCCTGGCGCCATAACGCTTCGCCGCCGCCGACAGACGCCCATAGTGCGGATTGTCCGAGGGCATGACGGCGACGCCGCCCGGCTCCAGGCCGGCCATGATCGCGGCCTTCTCCTCGGCGATCTCGCCGACCGAGGCGAAGAACTCGAGGTGCGCCGCTTCGACGGTGGTGATCACCGCGGCGTGCGGGCGCACCAGCTTGGACAAGGGCGCGATCTCGCCGGGATGATTCATGCCCAGTTCGAATACGCCGAACTGTGTCGCCGCCGGCATACGGGCCAAGGATAGCGGCACGCCCCAGTGATTGTTGAGGTTGCCTTCGGTGGCGTGGGTGGCGCCTTGAACGGCCAGGGCCAGCTTGAGCGCTTCCTTGGTGCCGGTCTTGCCGACGCTGCCGGTGACGGCGATGATTTTGGCCTCGGTACGGGCGCGGGCGGCGCGCGCCAGATTTTCCAGCGCGAGAAACGTATCCTTAACCACGATCAGGCGATCATGGTATTCGCCGGACTCCGGCACCGCTTGATGCACGATAGCGCCGGCCGCGCCTTTCTTCAGGGCTTCGGCCACATAGCCGTGGCCGTCGAAGCTCGGCCCTTTCAACGCAATGAACAGATCCCCGGCTGCGACCGTGCGGCTGTCGATGGAGATGCCGGTGGCGCTCCAGGTGCCGGTGCAGGTTCCGGAAACGGCTTTGGCGGCGTCGGCGGCGGTCCAGAGCGGCGCGGACTTCATCGGCTTCATACCCGGCCTCCCGCGGCCCGCAACGCCTCGCGCGCCACGTCGCGGTCGTCGAAGGGAATCACCGTGTCGCCCACGGTCTGGCCGGTCTCATGGCCCTTGCCCGCCAGCAGCAGTACGTCGCCGGCCTTGAGCCCGGCGACGGCGGCGGCAATGGCTTCGGCGCGGTCGCCGATCTCGGTGGCGCCCGGCGCGCCCTGCAGGACTTCGGCGCGGATGGCGGCCGGCACCTCGGAACGCGGATTGTCGTCGGTGACATAGACCCGGTCGGCCAGCGCCGTGGCGCGTTCGCCCATCAGGCGGCGCTTGCCGCGGTCGCGGTCGCCGCCACAGCCGAACACGATGGTGAGTTTACCGCGCGTATGCGGGCGCAGCGCGTTCAACACGGTTTCGATGGCGTCCGGCGTATGGGCGTAGTCGACATAGACGGGCGCGCCGCCGGACGCCGCGCCCACGTATTCCATGCGGCCCGGTACGCCCTTGAGATGTCCGAGCGCCGCCACCGCGGCATCCGGATCGGCGCCGCCGGCCAGCACGAAGCCAAGCGCGCACAGGGCATTGCCGATCTGGAAGGTGCCGGCCAGGGGCAGCAGTACGTGGTGCGTCTTGCCGAACACCGAAAGCTTCAGATCGAAGCCTTCCGCGACGATGCGGCTTTCGACGACCCGCAGCGCCGTGCCGGCCTTGCCGTAGCTGATGACCTTGTGGTCGCGCAGGCGGCAGGCGGCCTCGAAAGCCGGGAACTCGGAGCTGTCGGCGTTCAGCACCGCGACGCCGCCGGGCAGCATCACGTCCGAGAACAGACGCAGCTTGGCGGCGATATAGGCCGCCATGGAGCCGTGGTAGTCGAGGTGATCGCGCGACAAGGTGGTGAAGCCGCCGATGGCGATGCGCACACCGTCGATGCGGTACTGGTGCAGGCCGTGGCTGGAGGCTTCCATGGCGAGATGGGTGACGCCGCCGGCGGCCATCTCGCTGAGGATCTGGTGGAGGCGCACCGGGTCGGGCGTGGTGAGTTTGCCGGGCATATCGTAATTGGGCGCGAAGGCGCCGAGCGTGCCGATATAGCCGGCCTGGCGGCCGAGCACGGTCCAGAGCTGGCGGGTGAAATGGGCGGCCGAGGTCTTGCCGTTGGTGCCGGTGACGGCGGCGACGGTCTCGGGCTGTCCGGCGTAGAAGCGCGCCGCCAGCAAGGCGAAGCGGCGGCGCGGATTGGAATCGAGGATCAGGCGCGCGGAGGCGCCGTCGATCACCGTACCCGGCGGCGCCAGGATCGCGCTGGCGCCGCGCTTGACGGCGTCGGCGATGAAGGCGCGGCCGTCGGCCTTGGCGCCCGACAGGGCGGCGAACAGGAATCCCGGCTGCACTTTCCGGGAATCCTCGGTCAGTCCGGCGATATCCAGATCGAGGTCGCGGCTGAGCCGCGCCATTTCGTTGACCTGAAAATTCATTGCCTGTTCCTCGAGCAGATCACTGAGGCGCACCGGTGACACCCTCCGCCTTCGCCTTGGTCACCGGCAGGTCGCCAATCAGATCGCCGATGGAGTCGGAGTCCGAAGCGCTCGCATTTGTTCCGGCGGGTTCGGCGGTCAGACCCGGGGACTCGGCATAAATGTCCGCGGCCTTCGCGGAGTCCAGCGGCGCGGCCGGTGCGATCGGTTTCGCGACCGCCTCGGCGCGCGCGGCGGTCTTCACCAGGGCTGACGAAGACGTGGAGCCGGCGGCGTATTCGTCCTTGCCGCCGTTGGTGTAGGCGGCCATCAGGGACACCAGCGGCTGGAAATTGTCGTCATGGCCTAACGGGAAAACGCCGAGCATGGGGCCGATCTTGGCGACGATGTCGCCGGTCGTGGGCACAGCATTCCAACCGGCTGTGGCGAAATTGTAGGTCTCCTTGATGCCCTTGGGCTCATCGAGCAGGACGAAAACCACGTAACGAGGGGCGTCGATGGGGAACGAGGACACGAAAATGGTGCGGTTGGACGACTTCAGGTAGCCGCCGTGGGCCGAGACCTTGTCGGCCGAGCCGGTCTTTCCGCCCACCAGATAGCCGGGGACGTCGGCCTGGCGGCCGGTGCCGCCCGGGGCGTCCACCACCATGCGCATGAGGGCGCGCATGGCGTCCGAGGTCGGCCGCGAGATCACGCGCTTGCCTTCGGGCGCGCTGGTGCGGCGCATGATCGTGGGGGGATACAGCATCCCGCCGTTGACCAGCGAAGAGACGCCCGCCGCCACATGCACCGGCGTCACGGAAATGCCATGGCCGTAGGAAATGGTGATGGTGTTGATCTCGCGCCAGGTGGACGGGTACCGGGGCGATCCGGTTTCCGGCAATTCGAGCTTGAGCGGCGTCAGCAGCCCGAACTTGCGCAGATATTCCTTCTGCGTCTCGGTGCCGGCCTCCAGCGCCATCTTGGCGGCGCCGATGTTGGACGAATGCACCATGATCTCGGCCACCGACATGGTGCGCTTGAGGCCGTGGTAGTCGTTGATGGTGAAGCGGCCCATCTTGATGGGCTGCGAGGCGTCGAACTCGCTGTCGATCTTGGCGGCGCCGCTTTCCAGCGCCATGGCCGTGGTGAACAGCTTGAAGGTCGAGCCCATCTCGTAGAGCCCGAGGGTCGAGCGGTTGAACCGCGGATCGTTCTCGATCATGCCGGCGGTCTTGATCTCGCCGACCGCCTTGGGGTCGTAGTCGGGCAGGGACACCATGGCGAGGATCTCGCCGGTGTTGACGTCCATGACCACGCTGCTGCCGCCGACCGCATGGAACCGATTGACCGAATAGGCCAGCGATTCATGCACCGCGTGCTGGACGCGCACGTCGAGCGACAGCACCAGCGGCTCGTTTTTGGTGGTGAGGGCCTCGTCGAAGGTCTTCTCGACCCCGGCGATGCCGTGGTTGTCGGGATCGGTGTTGCCGGTGATATGGGCGAACAGCGAGCTGTGCAGGTAGGCGCGGCTCTCGGAGTTCTCGAACGATACGCCGGGGATGCCCAGGCGGTTGACGGCGAGCTGTTCGTCCGGCGTCAGGTTGCGGCGCAGGTAGATGAAGCGCTGGCCCGAGGTGAGGCGCTTGAGCACGTCGTCGTATTTGAGGTCGGGCAGGGTGGCGGTGAGCTTGGCGGCGGCGGTGGCGGCGTCGGGAACCGCCTGGGAGTCGGCGAACAGGTTCACCGTCGGCAGGTTGGTGGCGATGATGACGCCGTTACGGTCGACGATGTCGGCGCGGGCCATGGGCGAGCGGCCGGGCTCGCGCGGGCGTGCCAGCACCGACGGGCCGTCGCCGAGCACCATGAGGTCGATCAGGCGCACGCCGATCAGGGAGAAGGCCACGGCCACCAGGCCGGCGGTGACCACCAGGCGCATGCGGCCGGTCTCGATGGCGTGCTTGGTGGCGCCGTGCAGGCGCAGTTTGGGCTGGCGCGCCGGCTTCACTTCCTCGCCGGGGAACAGGAACGGGCGGCGCTTGCGCGTGCGGCCGATCATTTGCCGGCCTCCTGTTCATTGTTTGGTCGTGTGTCCGGACGGAAAACCGGTGCCCACTTTTCCTGGACACCCTCCAGAGCAGTGGTCGCCCCAACAGCCGACGGCAGCAACAAGCGCTGAAGACGGGCGTAAGTGACCGACAAGATGCTGGGGCGTTCGGTGGCAGCGGCCTGGAGATAGGGCTGCTGCAATTCGGTATGGAACTGCGGCGCGCGCGGCGCCGCCGGCCGGTCTTGCGCCGGCGGTTCAAAGGTGACCGTGGGCGCAGTTTCGGACGTCGGCGTCTTGAACGGCAGGCTGGCGATGGTGGCGACGTTGCCGGGCTGGGGCGGATGGAAACCCAGGTATTCCTCGCTCTGGCGGCGCAGGCGTTCCGGGTTGTTGAGATAGGTCCACTCGGCTTCCAGCACGCGGATGGCGCCGCGGTCACGCGCGATCTGCGCGCGCTTGGCGACCAGTTGATGTTCCAGCTCCTGCACCTTGTGCTTGAGCAGGAACAGCGCCACGGCCACGGCGATGGTCAGGATCGCCCACATGAAGTGCGAAACCCTCATGCCAGACCTCCGGTGACGGCGGTCAGCAGCGGCGCGGCGGTGCGCTGGGCGATACGCAGGCGCGCGGAGCGGGCGCGCGGATTGCTGGCGGTTTCGGTGTCGCTCGGCGTGATCGGGCGGCGCGACAGCGGCTTGAAGGTGGCGGCGGCGGTCGCGGTGCCGAGGCTGGCGGGGGTGTGGCGCGAGGGCCGCGCCGCGTCGCTGGAGCGCGCGCGCAGGAAGGTTTTGACGATGCGGTCTTCGAGGGAGTGGAACGACACCACCGCCAGCACGCCGCCCGGGCGCAGCAGGCGTTCGGCGCCGTGCAGGCCGCGTTCCAGTTCGCCCAACTCGTCGTTCACGTAAATGCGCAGGGCCTGGAAGGTGCGGGTGGCGGGATCGATGCCGTCATGGGCGCGGCGCACCTCGGCGCGGATCACGTCGGCGAGGTGCAGGGTGCGCGAGAACGGGCGGTCGCTGCGGGCGGCGACGATAGCGCGCGCGACGCGCCGCGCATGGCGTTCCTCGCCGTAGGTGAAGATGATGTCCGAGAGTTCCTTCTCCGACATGGTGTTGACCACGTCGGCGGCGCTGCGGCCGCTTTTCTCCATGCGCATGTCGAGGGGGCCGTCGCGCAGGAACGAGAAGCCGCGGGCGCGGTCGTCAATCTGCATGGAACTGACGCCGAGATCCAGCGCGATGCCGTCGACGCCGGAAACACCGCGGCTGGAGAGCAGGTCGACCATGTCGCCGAAGCGGCCATGGACCAGGTGCAGGCGGTCGGGATAGCGGGCGAACAAGGTTTCGCCGTTGGCGAGGGCTTCGGGGTCGCGGTCGATGGCCCACACCACGCAGGCGGCGGCGTCGAGCAGCGCCACCGTGTAGCCGCCGGCGCCGAAGGTGCCGTCGAGATAGGTGGCGCCGTCCTTGGGGGCGAGGGCTTCGACGACTTCGGCCAGCAGGACGGGAACATGTTGAGGCTCGGTCATGCCAGGCATCCGCGGCGTCATGTTTGACCGCCGTTCTGCTTCAGCACGCGCGCACGCTTGGCTTCTTTCGCCGTATTGAACGCCGCCGGCTCCCAGATCTGGAACTTCCAGCCGGCGCCGACGAAGGCGGCTTCGGTGGAGAGCTTGGCGGCGGCCATGAATTCGTCGGGCAGGACGATGCGGCCTTCGCCGTCGAGGGCGAGATCGCGCAGGTCGCCCATGATCAGGTCGGCGATCTCGTCGCCGCCCGTGCGGGCAAAGCTGTCTTCCTGTTTGAGGGTGAGATTTTCGAAACGGTCGCGGCCGGCGCCTTCGAGGCAGGCGTCAAATAGGGAAGGGTGCAGCGCGACCGACGTCAGGCCGCGGCTCTGAATGACCGCGCGGAAGGGCGCCGGTACCGACAGGCGTCCTTTGGCGTCGATCTTATTGGTAAACGTCCCGAAGAACGCCTGCATCGCCGAGCCACCCTCGAAGCCCGTTCCCCTAAAATCCCGATGCAAAGCGGACAATGATTGCCACACCTAAAAGTGGTGGTGACGGCAATAAATGTTAACGCCTCATACCCGGACGTTAATGGTATCTCATGGGAATTTATGGGTGTCAATGGGATGGCACCCCAATTGACCTCTAACACCATGGATTTGTTCTATTTTTGTTCTTGTATCCACGTCAAAGCAGGAAGCAGCCACAGGATGCTTCCGATGCGATCTTCTCGTTAAAGGTTAATGCCAGACGGCCTATAAGCCGGGTTTTGTCCTTGGTGTTACCACCAATGGATGACCATTCCTCTGGGACCCCTATTACTAGAGGCCTCGCGCGACCGACCCGGACGGCGATGCGAAAGCGCATCTTCCGGCGCCTTACCGCCGTTAGGCGGGTTTGCCCGGAGGGCCGTCCCTATTTGGTCTTGCTCCAGGTGGGGTTTACCCTGCCGACTCCGTTACCGGCGCCGCGGTGCGCTCTTACCGCACCTTTTCACCCTTACCGAAGGGCCCGCCCTCTCTTGTGGGTGACCGTCCGGCGGTTTGTTTTCTGTGGCACTGTCCCTGGGGTTACCCCCGCCGGGCGTTACCCGGCACCTTGCCTTCGTGGAGCCCGGACTTTCCTCGCCTTATTGCTAAAGCGCGGTCATCCAGCCGTCTGGCACCGGGAAACTAGGCTCCTCGGCTTTAAAATCAAGTTTAACCGCGGGCCTCGGCGTAGCGGACGTCGACCGCGGCCAGGACTGCGGCGGTGTCCAGGTCCAGGATCCCGTCGACCCGTCCCGGCCTGAACCTGCGCTGGAAGGCGGCGATGACATCGGTGGCCACCGAACGGGGGTCCAGCAGGTCGGCGCCCAGGCGTTCATTCACGGGGACGGGGTAGCCGATCTCGGACAGGCGGCGGAAGGCGGCGGAGAGGTCGGGCACCCCAGGGAGGGGGCGCGTCGGTTCCGGCCACAGGCCGATCCCGGCATCCGCCAGCCGCCGCCAGGGGAAGAGTTCGCCGGGATCGGTTTTACGCCCGGGTGCGATATCCGAATGCGCGAGCACATTGTCGGGCGTGATGCCGTGGCGGCCGATGACGCCGCCGGCGAGGTCGATCAGCGCGGCGATCTGCGCTTCGGGAAAGGCACGGTAGCCGTGGTCGTGGCCGGGATTGACGATCTCGATGCCGACCGAGGTGGAGTTGATGTCGCGCACGCCGCGCCAGAAGGATTTGCCGGCGTGCCAGGCGCGTTTGTCCTCCGCCACCAGGCGGGTGACCGTGCCGTCTTCGTCGAGCAGGTAATGCGCGCTGACCTGTGCGGCGGGATCGGACAGCCGCTCCAGCGCCGCGGCGACCGACACCATGCCGGTGTAATGCAGCACCAGATGGCGAACACCGATCACGCCGTCCACCGCCTGGCGGTCGCTGAAATTGGGGGAAGGCCTGTCGGTGACGGTGAGCGCCATACCCAAGCGTCTAGGGCATTTCCGAAAGCGCCGAAAGTCTTACATCGGAGGCTGCGGCGTATGCGCTCCGCGGTCAGGCCGTAGCCGGCGGTCCGGTCCGGCGCCTTTCGGGACAACGCGAAACCGGCGGAAAGGGTCCGATTTGCAATTCAAAAAGCGGGCTGTTTTAATCGCTCGGCCAAGAGAGCGGCGGAGGTCGGCCCACCGGACAATCGGCCTCGAAAAGAGCGTCCTTGGCGCTACGAGACCACTGTACCACTGTAATGTAAGCTTTGGACGAGGCGGCGGCATAACCGCCGAAGGGGAAAACACCATGACGACGTACACCGCGCCATTGCGCGACATGCGGTTTGTGCTGCACGAGCTGTTCGATGCGCCCGCCACGCTCACGGCTTTGCCGGGCCTGGAAGACGCCTCGGCCGATGTGATGGATGCGGTGCTCGATGAATGCGCCAAGCTGTGCGAGGAGGTGTTGTTCCCGATCAACCAGACCGGCGACCAGGTGGGCTGCACCATCAAGGACGGCAAGGTCACGACTCCCCCCGGCTTCAAGGAAGCCTACGCCCAATACGCCGCCGGCGGCTGGTGCGGCCTGACCGCGAGCCCGGAGTTCGGCGGGCAAGGCCTGCCGGAAACGCTCGACTGCCTGGTGGCGGAGATGATCGGTTCGGCCAATCTCTCGCTCGGCCTTTATCCCGGCCTGACCCAGGGCACGATCCTGGCGCTGACGGCGCTGGGAACGCCCGAACAGAAAAAAACCTATCTTCCCAAACTCATCGGCGGTACCTGGCAGGGCACCATGTGCCTGACCGAGTCACACGCCGGCTCCGATCTCGGCCTCTTGCGCACCAAGGCGGTGCCCAACGGCGACGGCTCCTACAGCGTCACCGGCACCAAGATCTTCATCTCCGCCGGCGAACACGACATGGTGGATAACATCGTGCACCTGGTGCTGGCGCGCCTGCCCGATGCGCCGGAAGGCAGCCGCGGCATCTCCATGTTCCTGGTGCCCAAGTTCTTCCCCAAGGCCGATGGGTCCCCGGGCGAGCGCAACGCCGTCGCCGCCGGCTCCATCGAACACAAGATGGGCATGAAGGCCTCGGTCACCTGCGTCATGAACTTCGACGGCGCCAAGGGCTGGCTGGTGGGCGAGGCGCACAAGGGCCTCGCCGGCATGTTCGTAATGATGAACAAGGAACGCCTGTTCGTGGGCGGTCAGGGCCTGTCGCAGGCGGAAATCGCCTATCAGAGTGCCGCGGCTTACGCGAAGGACCGCGTGCAGGGCCGCGCCGCTACCGGGCCTGCGCGTCCCGACAAGCCGGCCGATCCCATCATCGTGCATCCCGACATCCGCAACCGCCTGATGTTCTCGCGATCCATCATCGAGGCCGAGCGCGCGCTCACGGTATGGACTCACCTGAATGTGGATATCGCCCACCACCATCCCGACAAGGCCGCGCGCCAGAAGGCCGACGACATGGTGGGTCTGATGACCCCCATCGTCAAAGCCGCCGGCACCGGCTTCGGCTCCGAGATCACCAACGCCTGCCTGCAGGCCTTCGGCGGCCACGGCTATATCCGCGAACACGGCATGGAGCAACTGGTGCGCGACGTGCGCATCACCGAGATCTACGAAGGCACCAACACCATTCAGGCCTTGGACCTGGTGGGCCGCAAGCTCGGCATCGACGGCGGCCGCCTGTTCAAGGGCTGGGTGGCGCAAGTGAACGAGGACCTGAAACGCGTCGACGGCCGCAACGACCTCGCGGACTTCTCGGGTCCCTTGAAGGACGCGGTGAAGCGCCTGGCCGACTGCACCGAATGGCTGAACGAGGAAGCCAAACGCGACCCCAACGCCAAGGGCGCCGCCGCCAACGAATACCTGCGCTTGTTCGCGCTCACGGTGTTCGCCTGGATCTGGCTGCTCACCGCCGAGAAAGCTATCGCCAACAAGAGCGGCGATGCCTTCTACGCCGCCAAGCTGGACGTGGGCCGCTATTTCATGAAACGCGTGCTGCCGCAGACCGTGAGCCTGGATGCGATCGTGCGCTCCGGCAGCGGCGCCATGATGGCGATGGCGGAAGCGGCGTTCTAGCACGCATGAAGTGGTGGGTTTGCGCTGTCGGTGTGTTGCTCTCCGCCGGGGCCGCGGCCGATCAGCCGCGGCCGGTGCGGGTCTACGCCTACCACGACGCCTTGAGCGCCGACTTCGCGCGGGCTCTGACGGCAACGCTCGCGGTGGCCGGCGGCTTTCTTGCGGCGCCCGAACAACTGTCCGATGACCAGCTCAGCCTGGTGCTGGGCCAGAATGTCGCACCGCTCAATTCCGACCCTTCCAAGATTCGCTATGACATCGAATTCCGGAACTCCGACGGCGCCAGCTTGGGATTTGTTTCTCATGTCTGCCGGAAGGCGAAGTTCGAAGGGTGTTTTGCGCCGATCGTCACCCAGGCGGTGCAGATCTCGGCAGCGATGGGCCCGCGCAGGTAATCTAGGGCGGCGCCGGATTAAATTGTACCAGGTACAATTTAATAGGCGCTGCATCTCAACGCGTTCACCGCGTGCAGAAATTGTACCTGGTACAATTAAATCCCCTGCTGAGCAGCTCGTAGCACATACACCCGAATAGCGCTGGAAAGATTACCCGCCCGGTCCTTGTCGATCTCCGCGATCAGTTGATTGACCGAAAGGTTCTTGCGCTCGGCTATCTCGCGTAAGGCGTCCCAGAACGGCGCCTCGACGGAAACGCTGGTGCGGTGCCCGTCGATATCCACCGAGCGCTTCTTCAGCCCATCATTCATGCGGCG
The DNA here is from genome assembly GCA_041905795.1 of Rhodospirillaceae bacterium. Lineage (GTDB taxonomy): Bacteria > Pseudomonadota > Alphaproteobacteria > Rhodospirillales > Rhodospirillaceae > SHVO01. The sequence continues at coordinate 76,477 of JAYRKL010000009.1, forward strand.
AGGTCATGTCGCCGGGCCTGACCCAGGCGTCGAACTGTTCGGCGGTGACGTAACCCAGGGCCAGCGCGGCCTCGCGCAAGGTCGTGCCCTCGGCATGGGCCTTCTTGGCGATGGACGCGGACTTGTCGTAGCCGATGTGCGGGTTCAGGGCGGTCACCAGCATCAGCGAATTCTCGAGATGCTTGGCGATGACCTGGGTATTGGGCTTGATGCCCACGGCGCAGTGCTTGTTGAAACTGACCACGGCGTCGGTCAACAGGCGGATCGATTGCAGCACGTTGTAGACGATCACCGGCTTGAAGACATTGAGTTCCAGGTGGCCATGGGACCCCGCCACCGAGGCGGCGACCGCGTTGCCCATGACCTGGGCACAGACCATGGTCAGCGCTTCGGCCTGGGTCGGGTTGACCTTGCCCGGCATGATCGACGAACCCGGCTCGTTCTCCGGCAGGATCAGTTCGGCCAGGCCTGAGCGCGGGCCGGAGGCCAAGAGCCGGATGTCGTTGGCGATCTTCATCAGCGACACGGCGACGGTGTTGAGCGCGCCCGCCACCTCCACCATGGCGTCGTGGCTGCCGAGCGCCTCGAAATAGTTCACCGCCGGCCAGAACGGCAGTTCGGTCAGGCCGCGCAATTCGGCGCAGAATTTGTCGGCGAACCCCTTTTTGGCGTTAAGCCCGGTGCCGACGGCGGTGCCGCCCTGGGCGAGGCGATAAACGCGCGGCAGGGTCGCCTTGATGCGTTCGACGGATAGTCCCAACTGTGTGACGTAGCCCGAGAACTCCTGGCCGAGGGTGAGAGGGGTCGCGTCCTGCAGATGGGTGCGGCCGATCTTGACGATTTTCATGAAATCGTCGGCCTTGTTGTCGAAGGTGCCTTGCAGGCGTTCGATCGCGGGCACCAAGTGGCCGGTCAGCTCGCGCGCCACCGCGATATGCATCACCGCCGGGAAACTGTCGTTGGAGGACTGTCCGCGGTTGACGTGGTCGTTGGGATGAACCGGCGACTTGCCGCCGCGGCCCTTGCCCAAAATCTCGTTGGCGCGCCCGGCGATGACCTCGTTGGCATTCATGTTGGTCTGGGTGCCGGACCCGGTCTGCCACACTACCAGCGGGAATTCGTCGTCGAGCTTTCCGTCGGCGACTTCGCTTGCTGCTTGCACGATGACGTCGGCGATCTCGGGCGGCAGTTCGCCCAGGGTCTTGTTGGCCAGCGCCGCGGCTTTTTTCTGCAAGCCGAAGGCGCGGATCAGCGGCAGCGGCATGCGCTCGGTGCCGATCTTGAAATGCTCGAAGCTGCGCTGGGTCTGCGCGCCCCAATAATGATCAGCGGGCACCTCGATCTTGCCCATGCTGTCGGTCTCGGTGCGGGTGGTCATCGGGCCCTCATGGTTGAGGGCTTAAGCCTTCAAGGAACCGCCCCGCCGCGTCAAGGGCCGCCGCGAGGTTTTGCGCCTGTGTAAGGCCCGAGGCCTTGCGCGGTTTGAGGTCGTGGTCGCCGTCTTCTGCCCAGAATAGCCGGACCTTGCGCGACAGCTTCAAGCCTTTGACATAGGCCGCATTGCCCATGGGGTCGCGGGTACCCTGGCACATCAACGTGGGTGTCTTAAGCGTGGCGAGATGCGCGGTGCGCTTGGGGTTTTCTTTGCCGCCGACCCCGACGAAGGGATAGCCGAGACATAAAAGCCCGGCCGCGCCGACTTCGTCGGCGATCAGGCTGGCCATGCGCCCACCCATGGATTTGCCGCCGATTGCGAAGGGCCCTGTCACGTCAGCGATAACACTTCGCCACGTATCGAGCAGCACCGGCTCGCGGTCGGGCGGCTTGCGTTTGCCGCCCCGGCGCGCGGCCATGTAGGGGAATTCGAACCGCCCGACGCGGAAGCCTTTGTCCGCCAGGCCTTCGGCGAAAAAGGCCATGAACGGCGTGTCCATCGGCGCGCCGGCGCCGTGGGCGAGGACGACGGTGAGGCCGGCTTTCGCCGGCCCGTTCCAGACTAAACTCACAGCTGCTGGAAGAAGTCGTTGCCTTTGTCGTCGACGACGATGAAGGCCGGGAAGTCCTCGACCTCGATCTTCCAGATGGCTTCCATGCCCAGCTCAGGATACTCGATGACTTCGACTTTCTTGATCGACGTCTCGGCCAGCATGGCGGCGGCGCCGCCGATGGAGCCGAGATAGAAGCCGCCGTGCTTCTTGCAGGCCTCGGTGACGGCCTTGGAGCGATTGCCCTTGGCCAGCATCACCAAAGACCCGCCATGCGCCTGCAGTTCATCGACATAGGAATCCATGCGGCCCGCCGTGGTCGGGCCGAAGGCGCCCGATGCGTAGCCGGCCGGGGTCTTGGCGGGGCCGGCGTAGTAGACCGGGTGCTGCTTGAAGTATTCGGGCAACCCTTTCCCGGAATCGATGCGCTCCTTGAGTTTCGCATGGGCGATGTCGCGGGCGACGATCATGGGGCCGGTGAGGGAGACGCGGGTCTTGGTGGGATAGCCCGACAACAGCTTGCGGATCTGCTCCATGGGCTGGTTCAGGTCCACCTTCACCACCTGCTCCGACAGCTTGTCGGCGCGCACCTCCGGCAGGAAGTGGGCGGGGTTGGTTTCAAGCTGTTCGAGGAACACGCCGTCCCTGGTGATCTTGCCCAGCATCTGGCGGTCGGCCGAGCAGGAAACACCGATGCCGACGGGGCAGGAGGCGCCGTGGCGCGGCAGGCGGATCACGCGGACGTCATGGCAGAAATACTTGCCGCCGAACTGCGCGCCGATGCCGAGGGTGCGGGTCATTTCCAGAACCTGCTGCTCGGTCTCGAGGTCGCGGAACGCCTGGCCGTGGACGCCGCCCTTGGTGGGCAGGGTGTCGAGATAGCGGGCGGAGGCCAGCTTCACGGTCTTCAGGGTCTGCTCGGCCGAGGTGCCGCCGATGACGATGGCCAGGTGATAGGGCGGGCAGGCGGAGGTGCCGATATGCTTGATCTCCTCTTCCAGGAACTTCTTGAGTCCGGCGGGATTGAGCACCGCCTTGGTCTTCTGGAACAGGAAGCTCTTGTTGGCCGAGCCGCCGCCCTTGGCCATGAACATGAACTTGTAGGCTGCGCCCGGCGTGGCGAAGAGGTCGATCTGCGCGGGAAGGTTGTTGCCGGTGTTCTTTTCCTCGAACAGCGACGTCGGCGACATCTGCGAGTAGCGCAGGTTGAGCTTGGTATAGGCCTCGGCGACACCAGCCGTGAGCGCCTGGGCGTCATCGCCGTCCACCCACACGTTCTGGCCCTTCTTGCCCATGATGATGGCCGTGCCGGTGTCCTGGCACATCGGCAGCACGCCGCCGGCGGCGATATTGGCGTTCTTCAGGAGTTCGAGGGCCACGAAGCGGTCGTTGGACGAGGCCTCGGGGTCGTCGATGATCGCGCGCAGCTGGGCGAGGTGGCTGGGGCGCAGGAGGTGCGAGATGTCGCGGAAAGCCGCGGCGGTCAGGCGCGTCAGCACCTGGGGTTCGACGACCAGGATGTCCTGGCCGCGGAACGTCTCGATCCCGACGCCGCCCACATCGAGCTTGCGGTAGGCGGTATTCTCGTCGTGGCCTAGGGGAAATATCTCGGCAAACGCGGCGTCGAGCATCGGTCGGGTCCTGCACTAGCGATAAAGTGGGGGCGATAAAGCGGGCATGCGGGCCCGCTCCTGGCGCTATTTTTTCCGGAAAGCGTCCAAGGTCACGACCTTGCCGGGCGTATCGTCGCCGGCGGCGGGCGTCACCGCGGGTTTGACCGCCGGCGCGGCGCCGGCGGTCTTGAGACGCTGGGTCACCTTGGCGGAATCGATGGCGCCGATCTCCTCCACCGGCGGATCGCCGGCGTCGTCGTTATCGTCGTCTTCGTCGGCCTGCTCCTCGAATTCGACATGGAACTGGAGGCCGAATTTGGCGTGCGGGTCGGCGAACGCCGTGACGGCGGCGAAGGGGACCGACAGTTTCTGGCTGACGCCGGAGAACGACAAGGTGATCTCGAAATGCTCCTCGTGCACCTTCAGGTCCCAGAACTGGTGCTGGAGCACGATGGTCATCTCGTTGGGATGCAGCGCCCGCAGCGCGGCGGCGATATCGACGTCCGGATGGGTGGTGTCGAAGGTGATGTAGAAATGATGCGCGCCGGGAAGACCCTGCGCTTCGGTGATTTCCAGGGCCTGGCGCAGCACGCCGCGTAGGGCGTCCTCCACCATCCGCTCATAACTCAAGGATGTAATAGCCATTGCGGTATTTTCCCCGCCCAGCCGGGCCGGGGCAATCCAGAAAAGAAATTTTATTAAGGGGATGAAAGTGGGGGGCTTCTGTTGCCCGGTGCCCCCAAAAGGAAAAATAGAAAGGGGGGCTTCCTCAGCGAAAGTGGGGGGCTTCTGTTGCCCGGTGCCCCCCGAACCGCGCTTTGGACGTATTTACCTAGCGGCCGTTAGGCAGCGAGGCGGACGTCCTCAACGAGTGCAACGTTGTCGTTGGCACTTTTAGATATGGCCCGATGACGGCGGAACCATGCCGGGAACAGCTACTGTCTTTACTGCGCACGTCGAGCCTGTTTCGCCCCCATATGCCTCCCGGAGGAGGGGAATGGTGGAGGCGCCGGGTACTGCCCCCGGGTCCGCTACGCCTATGCCACAGCAGGTTTAGCGCCATAGCCGCTTGCGCGGCGTCCTTAATATAGGTGCGGCAGGTCGATTTGGCAAAGCCGCCACATGATTTTTAAGGGCCAACACCGGTGGATGGCGGAAAACCTAGGGGGTATAACAGGGGCCATGCAGCAATATCTTGATCTCCTGGATCGGGTGCTCCGCACCGGCGTGCGCAAATCAGACCGCACCGGCACCGGCACCTACAGCATTTTCGGCCACCAGATGCGGTTCGACCTGGCCGAAGGCTTCCCGGTGATCACCACCAAGAAGCTGCACATCAAATCCATCGTCCATGAGTTGTTGTGGTTCCTGAAAGGCGACACCAACATCCGCTACCTGAAGGACCACGGCGTCTCGATCTGGGACGCCTGGGCCGACGACAACGGCGACCTCGGTCCGGTGTATGGATCCCAGTGGCGGTCGTGGCCGGCGCCGGACGGGCGCAAGATCGACCAGATCGCCGGCGTCGTGCGCAGTCTGCACACCAATCCCGACAGCCGCCGGCATATCGTCAGCGCCTGGAATCCGGCGGAGGTGGATGAGATGGCGCTGCCGCCCTGCCACTGCCTGTTCCAGTTCTATGTCGCGGACGGCCGGCTCTCGTGCCAGCTCTACCAGCGCAGCGCCGATATCTTCCTGGGGGTGCCGTTCAACATCGCCTCTTACGCGCTGCTCACCATGATGATGGCGCAAGTGACCGGCCTGAAGCCGGGCGAGTTCGTGCACACCTTCGGTGACGCGCACCTTTATTCAAATCATGTGGAACAGGCGCAGATCCAGCTCACCCGCGCGCCGCGGCCGCTGCCGGCGATGAAGATCAATCCGGCGATCGGCGATATCTTCGGCTTCCGCTACGAGGACTTCACCCTCGCAGGCTACGACCCGCATCCGCATATCGCCGGCAAGGTCGCGGTTTAAGCCGGTTCCGGAAAGCAAAACGCCGCCCGATGGGGCGGCGTTTTCTCGTCCGAAGAAGCGGCGATTACTTCTTCTTGTTCTTGGACTGGTAGGCGTCCAGGGTCTTGTCGAATGCGTCCATGGTGGTCTTGTATTCCTTCACGGCGCATTCGTTGAACTTCTGGAAGCCTTCCTGGTAAGTCTCGATTTCCTTCACCACCGCTTCCATTTCCTTGCCGGTGACCTTGGTGCCGTCCGCCGGGATGGCCGGGGGCTTCGGCTGGGGCGGGCACTCGGCCAGCGCCAGGCTGCTCACGCCGCCAACCATGATCACGGCGAGGGCCGCGGTGCGCAGTGTCTTTTTCATATTTCTCTCCCTGAGATCGCTGTCAAAAGTATTGGTCAAAACTGGTGCCCGTCGAGGGCGGATTCGGCGACAGGAGCGCTCTCGCCGGCGCCCGCCGGGGCCATGGTCTCGTCAGTGGCGGCCCAATCAGCGGCGGAGATAAGTGTAACATGCGACTTTCGCGCACGTCAGGTCATTTCCGCAACCTTTACAATGGTTCTTCCTGGGGTTCCTCCCGGGGCTCCTCCTGCTTTTTCAAACGCCGCCAAATAGGCTAGTAACGACTCTATGGCTGAGGAAAAGGGCGCGGGTATGGCGGAAATGGGTGTGGCGCTGGTTCTGGCGGCCACTGACGCGGGTGTGATCGGCGCGAACGGGGCGCTGCCGTGGCACATCCCGGCCGATCTCGCGCACTTCAAGCGCCTCACCGTCGGCAAGCCGGTGATCATGGGGCGCAAGACCTATGTCTCCATCGGCAAGCCGCTGCCGCGGCGGCTCAATATCGTCGTTACACGGGATCAGGCGTGGACCGCCGGCGGCGTGACCGTCGCGCATTCCCTGCCGGAGGCCTTGGCCGTCGCCTACGAGGACGCGCTGCGCAGCGGCGCCGGCGAAGTGATGGTGATCGGCGGCGCCGACGTCTTCACGGCGGCGCTGCCGCGGGCCACGCGCATCTACCTGACCGAAATCCATCGTGACTATCCGGGGGACGTGCGGGTCGACCTGCCGCGCGCCGGCTGGCGGGAAACCAGCCGCGAGACCGTGCCCGAAGCCGAAGACCTGCCGGCTTACAGCTTCGTGACCCTGGAAAGGCCCTAGACTCTGTTTCCGATTCTTTGAATCGGAAACAGAGTCTAGGTCTTTGTTTGGTCGCATGTTAAGCGGCCGAACCGGTTTCCACTTCGGCCTAACATGCTCTAGGCTTGAGGCGCGCCGCCCATCGAGATGGTGGGCGCCCGCCGTTTGCCGGCGGAGAGGGTGTCCCATAGGCGCCGGGCGATGTCCATAAACGCGCGCGCATGCGCGCTCTCGGGTTCGCTTGCGACGATGGGTTTGCCTTCATCCGACGTCATGCGGATTTTCAATTCCAGCGGAATCTCGCCGAGGAACGGCACGCCCATCTCCGCCGCGGCGCGTTGCGCTCCGCCGTGGGCGAAGATCTCGTCGCGGTGTCCGCAGTTGGGGCAGACGTAGTAGCTCATGTTCTCGATCAGGCCCAGGATCGGCACCTCGACCTTGCGGAACATGTTGAGGCCCTTGCGGGCGTCGAGCAGCGCGATGTCCTGCGGCGTCGAGACGATGACCGCGCCCGCCAAGGGCACGCGCTGCGACATGGTGAGCTGGGTGTCGCCGGTGCCGGGTGGCATGTCGACCACCATGACGTCGATGTCGCCCCAGGCGACGTCGCGCAGCATCTGTTCCAGGGCGCCCATCACCATGGGGCCGCGCCAGACGATGGGATTGTCCTCGGCGATCATGAAGCCGATGGACATGACCTTCACGCCGTGGGCTTCGAGCGGGGTGACCTTGGCGCCGTCGGATTTGGGTTTCTGTCCCGCGAGACCGAACAGGCGCGGCACCGAGGGGCCGTAGACGTCGGCGTCGAAGATCGCGACTTTCAAACCCTGGCGTGCGAGCGCCACCGCGAGGTTGGCGGCGGTGGTCGACTTGCCGACCCCGCCCTTGCCCGAGGCGACCGCGACGATATGCGCGACCGTCGGCAGTTCCAGGCGCTCGCGGCGCGCGGGTTGGGTTTGGGGCTTCTCGGCTTCCGCCGTCAGTACCGCGGTGACGCCCGCAACGCCCGGCAGCGCACGCACGGCTTTTTCGGCGGCGGCGCGCACGGGCTCCAGCGCCGGGCCCAGCCGCGCCGGAACCTCGAGCGCGAAGGTGACGTGGCCGTCCTTCACGGTGAGGCCCTTCACCCAGCCGCGCGCCACCACGTCCAAGCCGCCAGTGCCGGAATCCACGGCACGCAAGGCCTCGGTGACTTGCGCGGGTGAGAGGGGCGTCATAGGTAACTCCACTGTGACGGAAGATCAGAGCCAAATGGGCTTTATTACGAAGGGGTTATCCGGTCTCACGGCTGCGTGCGCATGGCTCCCGATCATGGACGCGGGTGCGCCTTTGTCCTATAACGCCCGCTTGGTCCAATAACCCTGGTTTATAACCCCGATTGAAGCCGGGTTTTCTCTCGTCCCGACAAGAGCCTTGCCCTCACCTCTCGCGCTCAAGACCAGCCAAACGAAGGATTATTCCATTGTTCTATAAACAACAAGGCGGCGGCCCCTGGGGCAGCGGTCCCTGGGGCGGCGGTGGCGGCGGCAATAACGGCGGCGGCGGCAATCCCTGGGGCGGCCGCGAGCGCAACAGCGGCGGCGGTTCGCCGCCCCCCGATCTCGAGGAACTGCTGCGCCGCAGCCAGGACCGGCTGAAGCGCCTGATACCCGGCGGGTTCGGCTCCCTGCGCGGTCTGTGGATCCTCGCGGCCGTGATCCTCGTGTTCTGGGGTGTGTCCGGTTTCTACCGCGTGCAGCCCGACGAAGAGGGCGTCGAGCTGCTGTTCGGCAAATACGTCAAAACCACCCAGCCCGGCCTGAACTACTGGTTCCCGGCGCCGATCGGTGAAGTGATCCGCCCCAAGGTGACGCAGACCAACCAGGAAACCATCGGTTTCCGGGGGTCGGGCAGCAACGTCCGCGAAATGCCGGCGGAGAGCCATGTGCTCGCCGGCGACCAGAACATCGTCGACATCCAGTTCGTGGTGCAGTGGCGCATCCACGACGCCGGCGAATTCCTGTTCAACCTGCGCGACCCGCAGGGCACCGTGAAGGTGGCCGCGGAAAGCGCCTTGCGCGAAGTCGTCGGCCGCAATCCCCTGCAGGCCACCATGACCAACCAGCGCGACCAGATCGCCCAGCAGTCGCGCGAACTGCTGCAGCAGATCATGGACGGCTACAAGGCGGGCGTCACCATCCTCGATCTGCGCATCCAGAAGGCCGATCCCCCGAAAGAGGTGATCGACGCCTTCAACGACGTGCAGCGCGCCAAGCAGGACGAAGAGCGCCTGCGCAACGAGGCGCTGGCCTACCGCAACGACATCGTTCCCCGCGCCAAGGGTGAAGCCGCCCGCATGGTGCAGAACGCCACCGCCGAAAAGGAAAAGCTGGTGAAGGAAGCCGAGGGTGAAGCCGCGCGTTTCACCGCGTTCTACCAGACCTATGTCGCCAACAAGGACATCACCGCCCGGCGTATGTATCTGGAAACCATGCAGGACGTGCTCGCCAAGGCCAACAAGGTGATCATCGACGACAAGGCCCGCGGTTCGGGCGTGGTGCCGTATCTGCCGCTGCCCGAGGTGGCGAAGAAAGCACCCGCGCCGCCGGCGAAAGGAGGCACACCATGACGACCCGTTCCATCATGGCCGTCATCATCGCCGTCGCGGTGCTGCTGATGGCGTCCAGCGCCATGTTCACCGTGCGCCAGACCCATCAGGCCCTGGTGCTGCAGTTCGGCGAGCCCAAGCGCGTCATCACCGATCCCGGCCTGCACTTCAAGGTGCCGCTGATCCAGGACGTGACCTATTACGACAAGCGCGTGCTGGATCTCGACCCCGTCGGCCAGGACATGTCGCTGATCGACCAGCGGCGCATCAATGTGGATTCCTTCGCGCGCTACCGCATCGTCGATCCGTTGAAATTCTACCAGACCGTGCTCACGGAAAACGCCTTCCGCGACCGTTTCGGCAGCATCCTCAACGGTTCGGTGCGCGACAACCTCGGCCGCACCGACCTGGCCGACGTGCTCGGCGCCAAGCGTCCGGAGGTGATGCACGAGATCACCACTCAGGTGCGCCGCCGCGCCGCCGAGTTCGGCATCGAAGTACTGGAGGTGCGCATCGGCCGCACCGACCTGACCGCCGATACCACCCAGGCCACCTACAACCGCATGCGCTCGGACCGCATGGCCGAAGCCGCCGACTTCCGCGGCCGGGGCCAGGAGCAGAAATCGCGCATCGAGGGCGACGCCGACCGGGAACGCACCGTGATCCTGGCCGAGGCCGAGAAGGAATCGCAGACCCTGCGCGGGGAAGGGGAAGCCGAGAGCCGGCGCATCCTGAACGCGGCCCAGGGACGCGACCCGGAGTTTTATGGCTTCTTCCGCGCGCTGGAGGCCTACCGCGCCTCCCTGGGCGACGACACCACCGTGGTCTTGAGCCCGGACTCCGACTTCTTCCGCTACTTCGCCCGCCCCCCGCGCTGACGGTCCTGCTGCCTTCATGGGCTAAGCCGTTACAAACAGGGAATAATGACGGCCGCAAGGGCGTCCTCATCAAGGTGGGGGCGCCCTTGCTGCGTCAGCGGGTTTAGGCGAGAGTTATCTCTGCCGAGCGAGGCGGCTTTTTCCGGGAGAGCGACATTGAAATCCAAGTTCACTGCACTGGTTGTGGCCGGCGTGCTGTCGGCGGCCGCGCTGCCCGTGTTCGCGCCGGCTTTTGCCAGGGGCGCGCCCGAGAGCTTCGCCGATCTCGCCGACAAGCTGGCGCCGGCGGTGGTGAACATCTCCACCACTCAATATGTGGACCGCAAGAAGACCGACGACGCCGCGCCCGGCAGCGTTCCCTGGGACCAGTGGTTCCGCGACTACCTCGACAAGCGTGACGGCGGCAACAACGACAGCCGCAATCCGCAGCGCCGCCGCGCGACGTCATTGGGCTCCGGCTTCATCATCGACAAGGCCGGCTATGTGGTCACCAACAACCACGTCATCGAGGACGCCGACCAGATCTCGGTCATCCTCGACGACGACACGGTGCTGGAAGCCAAGGTGGTGGGCCGCGACGAGAAGGTGGACATCGCGCTCCTGAAGGTCGAAGCCAAAAAAGACCTGCCGGTCGTGGGCTGGGGCAATTCCTCCCAGACGCGCGTCGGCGATTGGGTCATGGCCATCGGCAATCCGTTCGGTTTGTCGGGCACGGTGACCGCGGGCATCGTCTCGGCGCGTGCGCGCGACATCAAGTCCGGCCAGTACGACGACTACATCCAGACCGACGCCGCCATCAACCGCGGCAACTCGGGCGGCCCGCTGTTCAACATGGACGGCGCCGTGATCGGCGTGAACACCGCGATCTTCTCGCCCTCGGGCGGCAGCGTCGGCGTCGGCTTCGCGTCCTCGGCCAACCTGGTGCGCCCGGTGATCGAGGATTTGCGCAAATACGGCCGCACCCGGCGCGGCTGGATCGGCGTGCAGGTGCAGAGCGTGTCGGAAGAGATCGCGCTGTCGCTTGGCCTCGACAAGGCCCGCGGCGCCCTGGTGTCGCAGGTCACCGACGGCGGCCCGGCCACCTCGTCCGGCATTGAATCCAGCGACGTGATCCTCAGCTTCGACGGCAAGCCCATCGACAAAATGAGCGAGCTGCCGAAAGTGGTGGCCCAGACCGCCATCGACAAGACCGTCGACGTGCAGCTGTGGCGCAAGGGCCAGCAGAAGGCCGTGAAGCTCAAGGTCATGGAACTCAAGGACGGCAGCGAGAAGGTGGTGGCCGTTGCCAAACCGCCGGCGGTCGCCCGCCAGGAGGTCAAGAAGACCGATCTCAAGGACCTCGGCGTATCCGTCATTGAAATCAGCGACGAGGCCCGCAAGAAATACGCGATCCCCGAGAGCGTCCACGGCCTGGTGGTGGCGTCGGTGGATGAATACAGCGACGCGGCGCTCAAAGGCTTGCGTCCGGGCGATGTGATTGACGAAATCCAGCAGACGCGTATCGCCAATGTCGCCGACGCCGACGCCGCCATCCACACCGCCAAGGGTGCGGCGCGCCAGGTGGTGCTGCTGCGCATCATGACCGCGGGCGGCATCCGCTATGTGCCGGTGAAGATGGTCGGATAGTTTTGCGGGTCGACTTCTACCACCTTCAATCCTGGCCGCTGGAAAAGGCGTTGCCGCCGCTGCTGGAGCGCGCGCTCGGCGCCGGCATGCGCGCCGTAGTGCTGGCGGCCTCGGACGACCGGGTCGAGGCGCTGGCCAGCATGCTCTGGACCTACAGGGCCGACTCCTGGCTGCCCCACGGAACCGTGAAAGACGGCCAGGCTGTCGACCAACCCATCTGGCTAGGGACCCGGGACGAGAACCCCAACGGCGCCAATCTCATGGTGCTCACCGACGGCATGGCGACCGCGCAGAATGGCTTCGACCGCTGCCTGGATGTGTTCGACGGCAACGACCCGGACGCCCTGGCCGGCGCCCGCGGCCGCTGGAAGGACGCCAAAGCGGCGGGCCACGAGCTGCATTACTGGCAGCAGACCGATACCGGCTGGCAGGAAAAGCCTGTTTAGAGGGGCTTAGGCCCGGGTTGCACCTTGAGGACGGCTTGTCTATAACGCCGCCCAACCACAGCAAACCTATAGAAACAAGGTATCCCATGGCTCTCGAACGCACCTTCTCGATCATCAAGCCCGACGCCACCCGCCGCAATCTCACCGGCAAGGTCAACGCCCTCCTGGAAGCCGGCGGTCTCAGGATCGTCGCCCAGAAGCGCATCCACATGACCCGCGCCCAGGCGGAAACCTTCTACGGCGTCCACAAGGAGCGTCCGTTCTTCAAGAGCCTGGTGGATTTCATGACCTCGGGCCCGGTGGTGGTGCAGGTGCTCGAAGGCGAGAACGCGGTCGCGCGCAATCGTGAAATCATGGGCGCCACCAATCCCGCCAACGCCGCCGAAGGCACCATCCGCAAGAGCTTCGCGGAATCCATCGAAGCCAACTCGGCGCATGGTTCCGACTCCCTCGAGAACGCGGCCATCGAGATCGCCTACTTCTTCTCGGGCAGCGAAATCGTCGGCTAAGTTCAAGGGCGCCGCGGTGATCGGACTTCCGTCTCCGCTGCGCCTGGGTTTTCTGGCCTCCCACAACGGCACCGACATGCGTGCCGTTGTGGCGGCCTGCCGCGACGGGCGGCTCAACGCCGTCCCCGCACTCCTCATCAGCAACAACCGCGACAGCGCGGCGCTGCAATGGGCCGCCGGCAACGCCGTGGCGGCGCTGCACATCAGCGCCACATCCACCGGTTCTGACGAGAACGCCGATGCCGCCATCGCCGCAGCGCTCACCGCACACGGCGTCCATGTGGTGATCCTGGCCGGCTATATGCGCAAGCTCGGGCCCCGGACCTTGAACGCCTTCCATCGCCGCATCCTCAACGCGCACCCGGCGCTGCTGCCGAAATTCGGCGGGCAGGGGATGTACGGCGCGCATGTGCACACCGCCGTGCTTGCGGCGGGAGAGATCGAAACCGGCGTCACCATCCACCTGGTCGACGATGTTTACGACCATGGCGCGGTGCTGGCGCAGGCCAAGGTGGCGGTGGCCCCCGGCGATACCGCCGCGACTCTCGCCGCGCGGGTGCAGGCGAAGGAACAAGAGCTGTTTCCCGCGGTGCTGCGCCGCATCATTTCCAATGAAATCAATCTAGACCAGGCCTGACGGCGGGTTTCGCCCCGCTGCGTCCATCGCGGGCGTTACGTTGCCTTACCGGCCCTCGATGGAAGCGGCGGGGCGGAAGGCCTATACTGCGGTTTACGCTTACGGCGAGTTCGTTCGTTTGGAGCGTGACCGCCGGCTTGGCGCCGCGCTCCAAATCCCATCAACTCTGTTGGGAGGCCCTAAGATGGCGCTTGTTCAGCAAACTCACGTCTCCGCCGCGGTGCCGCAGGTGCGCAAGCTCACGCTCGTGGACCTTGCCCATGCCCTGACCGAGGGCATCGCCGACTTCAAGGTCAAGCCGATGACCCATCTGCCGATCATCGCGTTGATCTATCCCCTGGCGACGGCGTTCGCGTTCCTGTTCGTGTTCAATTACGACTCCTTGCCGCTGGCCTTCCCCATCATCTCGGGATCGCTGCTGGTAGGGCCGCTGGTGACGGTGGCCCTGTATGAGATGAGCCGGCGCATCGAGCGGGGCGAGAACATCTCCGGGCTGCAGGCGTTCAATTTCTTCCACTCGCGCGCCTTGCCCGAGATCGGCATGCTCGGCGGGTTCCTGGTAGCGCTGTTCTTCCTGTGGCTGGCTACCGCCATGACCTTGTTCGGCATGACCCTGGGTGACCCGTGGCAGTCGCTGCCGTCGGAAACCGCCACCATGGGCGAGTTCCTCCGCCAGCTTTTCATGACCGAACAGGGTTGGACCTTGATCATCGCGGGAAATCTCATCGGCCTGGTCTACGCCGTGGTGACCTTGAGCGTCGCCGTGGTGTCGTTCCCGATGCTGCTGGACCGCGAAGTGAGTCTCGCCACCGCCATGCAGACCTCGGCCAAGGTCGTCATGGCCAACCCGGTGATGATGGCGATCTGGGGCTTGATCGTGGTGGCTATGATGGTGATCGGCGCGTTGCCGGCGCTGGTGGGCCTCTGCGTCGTGATCCCGGTGTTGGGCCACGCCAGCTGGCATCTCTACCGGAAGGCGGTGGTCTAAGCGCGCAGATGGAGATCGCTGCTTGAGAAGGTCACGCCGATCGGTTCGATGACCACGCGCTTCTCCCCGGTTTCGACGGTACCGGCGTGCCATGCCTGCACGCCGGCGGCTTGCGCCGCCGCCAGTGTTTTGGCTGCGTCAGCCGCGGCGACGATTAATGCGAAGCCCGCGCCCATGTTGAAGGTGCCGTAAGCCTCGGCGTCGCTCATGCCGGCCTGGTCCTGGATATACTTCAGGACCGGCGGCACCGGCGGGATCATGTGGAAACGATAGGTGAAATCGGCCGGGTGGCGCATGACCTTGCGCCAGCCATGGCCGGTGATGTTGGCGCAATAGTGCGGGATGACGCCGGCGGTGAACACGGCTTCGGTCACCGGCGAATACAGCGGCGTCGGATCCAAGAGCGCGTCGCCGTAAAGCCGGCCGTCACTGATTTTCGCGCCGTAGCCCTCCTTGCTGTCGGCCGCGATCTTGCGCGCCAGCGACACGCCGTTGGCGTGGATGCCGCTGGCCGCCAGCAGGATGATGGCGTCGCCGGCGGCGATGCGGTTCTGCAAGGTCGAGCGTTCGCGCGGCGCGATGACGCCGGTGCAGGACGCCGCCAGGTCGATGGCATTGGGATTGATCACGCCGACGAGGCTGGGAGTCTCGCCGCCGCCCCAGGCGACCTTGGCCACATCGCAGGCCTTCTTCCAGCCCTGGATCAGATCGAAGGCGCGCGCCTGGTCGGCGAACCAGTCGCTGCTGCCGGCGGCCCAGTAGGCGTGCACGAAGACGGGGGTCGCGCCGACGGTGATGATGTCGTTGATGGCCATGGCCAGGGTGTCCTGGGCCAGGGCGTCGAAATAGGTCTTGCCGGTGATCGCACGCATGGGCTCGGCGATCAGCACCTTGGTTCCCAGGCATTCGGTGATGGCGGCGATCAGCTGGCCTCCGATCTCGATGACGTAGGCCGACTCACCGCGCGAGTCCGAAAGTTCGGTGATGCCGCGGCCCGAAACGTTATGGGTGGCGAGATTGACGGCGGTTTCGCGGGCGGCGCGCTGGGCGTCGATCTTCAAGGGATCGATCTTGGTGTAGTCGACCCCTGCGGCGCGGTAATCCAAGGAGTTTTTCGCCATTATTTATGACCTACCGGCCGCCCTATTCATGCCACCCTCATGATCATACTGGGCGGCAGCACCTCTTATGGGCTAGACCGTTCCCGCGGGCAGTACCTGCCTGTGGATAACTTGGGGAAGGCCGTCCCTCGTGATGAGCGCGAACATACTGGATCGACGCGGCTTTGCAATGGCCGCCGGCCGCTTGTTAGGCCTTGGTTTTGCTGCGGGAATCGCGATGCCGCGCCTGAGCCTGGCCGCCGACGCGGACGCCCGCCCGGCCGGCGACGTTTATGTCGCCGATAACGTGCCCGTGGACGTGACCGCGCCCACCGTCACCGACGCCCGCGACCGCGCCCTGGTGCAGGCCCGTGTCAGCGGCCTGCGCAAGGTGCTGGAGCGCCTCGTGGCGCCCAGCGATTTGCCGCGCGTGCCGACGCTCACCTCCACCCAGGTCATCGACATGGTGCGCGACTTCTCCATCGCCAACGAACGCACCTCGGCCGTGCGGTACATCGCCGACCTGACGGTGCGCTTCAATCCCGAGGCGGTGCGCCGCCTGTTGCGCGGCGCCAACATCCCGTTCGCCGAGACCATGAGCAAGCCGCTGGTGGTGGTGCCGGTGTTGCGCACCCAGGACGGCAAGGCGCTGCTGTGGGAAGACGGCAACCCCTGGCGCGCGGCGTGGCTGAAGGTCGCGTCGGTCAACGGCCTGGTGCCGATCTATGTGCCGGGGGCCGAGCCCAAGGACATCTCCGCCGTGACGCTCGACCAGGCGCTGGCGAAGGACGCCGGCGCCCTGGCGACCCTGGCCGGTTCCTACGACGCCGGCGGCGCGGTGGTGGCCCTGGCGCAGATGGACGGACCGGCGATCCGCGTCACCCTCAACGTCGTCCGCGGTGGCGACACCGAGGAACTTGCCACGACCGCCGTCGCGTCCGGCAAGGATGACCTGTTCACGGCCGGCGCACGCGCCGCCGTCGGCGCGGTCGAGGACAGTTGGCGCGAACGCAACACCGTCAGCTTCGGCAGCGTGGCACAGATCACGGCGCTGGTGCCGATCGAGAGCCTCAAGGACTGGCTGACGGTGCGCGAGCGCCTGACCGGCGTGCCGCTGATCCAGCGCATCGACCTGCAGGCCATCACCCGCGACCGCGCCCAGGTGACCTTGTACTTCGCCGGTGAACGCGATCAATTGCGCCTGGCCATGAGCCAGCGCGACCTGTCGCTCACCCAGCAAAGCGGCGTCTGGGTCATCGGCGCCCACGCCAACTAGCCAAACCCACTAGAGCATTTTCCGATGAAGTGGATGCCGGTTCATCGCAGAAAATGCGACCAACCAAAAGAGATTAGAGCATGATCGCGATTCAATATGACCCGATCATGCTCTAGACAGATATGAGTCAATTGACACTCGATCTCGGACACCGCCCGGCCTTCGGCCGGGAGGACTTCTGGGTCGCGCCCGGAAACGAGGAAGCGGTCGGCTGGATCGACCGCTGGCCGCGCTGGACCGGTCATGCGCTGGCGCTGTTCGGACCTGCGGGCTGCGGCAAGACCCATCTCGCCCATGTGTTCGCGCTCAAGGCCGAGGCCCGCATCCTGGCGCCCGCCGACGTCACCGCCGCGGCCGTGGCCGACCTGATCGCCGGCCACAAGGCGCTGGCGCTGGAGAACGGCGAGGCGGTGGCCGACCCGGCGGCGCTGTTCCACCTGTTCAACGCGGTCAAGGAAGCCGAGGGGTTCCTCCTGCTGACCTCGCGTGAGCCGCCGGCGCGCTGGGCCGTGAGCTTGGCCGACCTTAAATCGCGCCTGTCGGCGATCCCCGCGGTGCGCATCGCCGCGCCCGACGACGCCATGGTGGAAGCAGTGCTGGTGAAGCTGTTCGCCGACCGCCAGGTGACCGTGGCGCCGGAAGTGATCGCCTACCTGGTGCGGCACATGGACCGCAGTTTCGCCGCCATGCGCAGCCTGGTGGCCCGGGCCGACGGCCTGGCGCTGGCGGAGAAGCGGCCGGTGACCGTGCCGCTGGTCAAGAGCCTTCTCGAAATCAGCTGACCTTATCCGCTAAACGATTCCATAAGCCGCGGGATCCTCGGAATAGCCGAAGTATTCGATGTCCGGCGCGTGGGTCTCGCGCACCGCGTCGAACATGCGCAGGGTGTAGCTCTGCTGCCAGGGTTTGTGTTCGGTGCGGTTGATGTGCTCCAGCGTCAGGCCGCGCGCGTTGATCCGCGCGCAGATCTGGCCGAAGTCCGCGGCCAGGGTCTCGAAGCGTCCGACGAAGTCCATCAGCGGCGCGCCGTCCCGGTCCAGCACGAAACGCTTCTGCTGCCCGAGCGGATGGCGGGTGGTTTTGCGGTTGAGGATGAAATCCTCGAAGTCCTTGGCCCGCAGCGCCGCGCCGTCGCCGGAGAACTCGGGATGCTTGAGGGCGAAGTGATACAGCGAGAGCTGCAGGTCCCAGGGATTGCGTACAAAGGCGAACTTGAACAGCTTGCCGAACAGCTCGTTCCCGAGCGCATCGCGGATCTCGGCGGCGCTGGTATGGCGCTGCATGTCCAGGATGGCCGGGTTGAAGCCGAGGCTCTCCAACATCCGGCGCTGGTCGTCCGGCGCATAACCGGCGAGGCCGCTGCGCACGTCGAACGGCTTCAGCGCTTTCTCCACCGACATGCCCGCCGCCTTGTAGACGTGCACGAAGAGAAAACGGCGCATGTAGGAGATGACCATGGGCCGGCCTCAGTCGATGTCCTTGGGCCGCACGAAGGCGAGCAGGTCGCCCGCACCGGGCATGACGTCGGTCCAGGCGGTGCCGGCGAAGCCCAGGCTGCACAGGGCGCCGGTGGGGAACTTGTCGGCCAGGGCTGCAAGCTCGTCGCTGCCGCAGGCCGGGTCCACCAGCAGGTTGGCAAGGTCGAAATAGCCCGGGTCATGCCCCAGCATCAGCACGCGCCGGGTGCCGGGCGGCAGGTGGTGGACGAAGGAGAGCAGGCCGTCGGCGTCCATCAGGTAAAGCTCCTCGCGGAACTGCACGGGGGCGGCGCCGAGCGCGCCTTTGATCAGGTCGTAGGTTTCGCGGGTGCGCCTGGACGTGGACGAGAACACGGCGTCGACCATGAAGTTCTCGGCTTTCAGGTGCGCGGCCATGACGCGCGCGGCGTCCTGGCCGCGCCTGGTCAGCGGGCGCTCGTGGTCGCGGGCGTCGCTTCCCCGGTCCGCCTTGGCGTGGCGCAGAAGATGCAAGGTCTTCAACGGCGAATCCCCAACAACGGTCAGGTTCCTGTTAACCGAGGCCTTTGCGGATGCAAAGTCCCGCATCGGCGTCCATCGACACCCGGCAGCGACCGTGGTAACCTAACATATTGGAAAACACTACGATTTTGTTACGCACCCCTCAGCCGCGTCTGTGACAGAGCACCGCCCGTGAATCCGTCGGACCCCCTGCCCAAGGACGTGAAACCGGCGCCGCCGGCGGGGTTCGACGCCGACTCATTCCCGCCGCGCGCCCGCTTCATCAACCGCGAACTCTCCTGGCTCGCCTTCAATAGCCGGGTGCTCGAGGAAGCCCGTAACTCGCGGCACCCGGTGCTGGAGCGGGTGCGGTTCCTGTCGATCTCGGCCTCGAACCTGGACGAGTTTTACATGGTGCGCGTCGCCGGCCTCAAAGGCCAGGTGAACGCCGGCATCAACCTGCCGTCGGCCGACGGCCTCACGCCCCAGGAACAGCTGGACCTCATCAACGAAGGCGTGCGCGTCCTGTTCAAGGAACAGGACGCGGCCTGGCGGGAACTCCAGGCGCTGCTGGCCCATGAAGGCATTCATGTCGTCGGGGCCAAGGACCTTTCGGCCGAGGACCGCGCCGGCCTGGAAGAGCGGTTCATGAGCCACATCTTCCCGATCTTCACGCCGCTGGCGGTGGACCCGGCGCATCCGTTTCCGTTCATCCCCAACCTCGGCCACGCCCTGATCCTGGAACTGGTGCGCATCAGCGACGGCGAGGCCATGCGCGCCCTGGTGCCGATCCCGCCCCAGGTGCAGCGTTTCGTGCGGCTGAAAGGGCCATCGACCCGCTTCATCCTGGTCGAGGATGTGGTGGTGATGTTCTCCGCGGCGCTGTTCCCCGGTTTCAAGGTGGTCCAGACCGGCCACTTCCGCGTCATCCGCGATTCGGAAATGGAAGTGGACGAAGAAGCCCAGGACCTGGTGGGCAGTTTCGAAAGCGCCCTCAAGCGCCGCCGCCGCGGCACCTGCATTCGTCTGGCGCTCTCGGCCAACATGTCCGAGGACCAGGTGAAGCTGATCTGCGACGAGCTGGAAGTCTCGGCCGAGGACACCTTCAAGATCTCCGGCATGATCGGCCAGACCGACCTCAAGCAGCTGATCATCGACGAACGCGCGGACCTGCTGTTCCCGCCCTACAACGCGCGCTTCCCCGAACGCATCCGCGACTTCGGCGGCGACTGTTTCGCCGCCATCCGCCAGAAGGACATCGTCGTCCACCATCCTTACGAATCGTTCGATGTGGTGGTGCAGTTCTTGCGCCAGGCGGCGCGCGATCCCAACGTGCTGTCGATCAAGCAGACCCTGTACCGCACCAGCAAGGACAGCCCCATCGTCAAGGCGCTGGTGGAAGCCGCCGAGGCCGGCAAGTCGGTGACGGCCATGGTCGAGCTGAAGGCCCGCTTCGACGAGGAAGCCAACATCCGCTGGGCGCGCGACCTGGAACGCGCCGGCGCCAATGTGGTGTTCGGCTTCGTCAACCTGAAGACCCACGCCAAGATCTCGCTGGTGGTGCGCCGCGAAGGCGCCGAGACCCGCTCCTACGTCCACTTCGGCACCGGCAACTATCACCCGGTCACCGCCAAGATCTATACCGACCTCTCGTTCTTCACCGGCGATCCCGCCCTGTGCCGCGACGCCGGCCGGGTGTTCAACTACATGACCGGCTACGCCCAGCCGGATTCGCTGGAGAAACTGGCGATCGCGCCCATCGGCCTGCGCGACCGGATCGTCGCCCTGATCGAGGACGAGATCTCCTTCGTCAAACAGGGCAAGCCCGGCGCGATCTGGGCGAAGATGAATTCCATCGTCGACCCGATTGTCATCGATGCGCTCTACCGCGCCTCCCAGGCCGGGGTGAAGATCAGCCTGGTGGTGCGCGGCATCTGCGGGCTGCGGCCGGGCGTCGCCAGGCTCTCGGAGAACATCCGGGTGAAAAGCATCGTCGGCCGGTTCCTGGAACACTCGCGCATCGTCTGTTTCGGCAACGGCGCCGAGTTGCCCTCGCGCAAAGCCAAGGTGTTCATCTCCTCGGCCGACTGGATGCCGCGCAACCTGGTGGCGCGCGTGGAGACCTTCGTGCCCGTGGAGAACTCCACCGTGCACCAGCAGATCCTGGACCAGATCATGGTCGCCAATTTCAACGACACCCTGCAGAGCTGGGACTTGCAGCCCGACGGGGCCTATAAGCGCCGCAACCCCGGCAGCCAGCCGTTTTCGGCTCATGACTATTTCATGACCAACCCCAGCCTCTCGGGCCAGGGCAGCGCCCTGGAGCGGGCCAAGCGCCGGGTCGCCAAATTGGTGCCGAACCAGCGTTGAGGCCAATCGTTTAAGCTGGTATCACCCCGCTCATGGGATCCAAAGACGTGCACGATGACAAGGCCGACACCGGCGCCCGCAAGCCGGTGGCGGTGATCGACATCGGCTCCAACTCGGTCCGCCTGGTGGTTTACGCCGGCATGACCCGCACGCCGATCCCGCTGCACAACGAGAAGGTCATCTGCGCCCTGGGCAAGGGCCTGGAGCGCTCGGGCGCCCTCAATTCCGAAGGCGTCGGCATGGCCTTCAACACCGTCGCCCGCTTCGTCGAGATCGCCCGCAGCCTGGGGGCCGAACGCATCGACGCCCTGGCCACCGCGGCCGTGCGCGATGCCCGCGACGGCGCCGCCTTTGCCAAGGCGCTGGAGAAGCGCTGCGGCATCAAGGTCCAGATCCTCACCGGCAAGCAGGAAGCCCGGCGTTCGGCGCTGGGCGTGCTGTGCGGCACGCCGGATGCCGAGGGCGTGGTGGCCGACCTGGGCGGCGGCAGCCTCGAACTGGTCCAGATCGGCCACGGCGAAATGGACGACCACACCACGTTGCCTTTGGGTCTTTTACGCCTGTCGGAAGCCTCCGACGGCGACCGCGCCAAGGCCATCGGCATCATCAACAAGGCGCTCGACAAGCATAAGTGGATCGCGAGCGCCAAGGACAAGACGCTCTATGCCGTGGGCGGCGCCTGGCGCTCGCTGGCCCGTGTCTGCATCGCCCAGATGGACTATCCGCTGCACGTGCTCGACAATTTTGCCCTCGACCGCGCCCACGCCATCCGCCTGTTCGACGTGATCTCGCGCCAGTCGACCAAGAGCCTGGAGCAGATCAAGGGCGTGTCGCGCTCGCGCCTGGTCAACCTGCCGCTGGCGGCGGCGGTGCTCGAACGGCTGCTGGAGATCACCAAGCCCAAGTCGGTGGTGTTCTCGATCTACGGCATGCGCGAGGGCCAGTTCTTCAAGTCCCTGCCGGACAGCATCCGCAAGCAGGACCCGCTGGTGAGCCTGACCGAGGAAATCGCGCGCGCCGCCGGGCGCTCCCCTCACGTCGGGCATGAGACCTGCGAGTGGATGGCGCCCTTGTTCAAGGACGAGAGCGTGCGGCAGCGGAAACTGCGCCTGGCGGCCTGCCTGATGCGCGACGTGGCCTGGACCGAACACCCCGACTACCGCGCCGAGCAGGCCTTCCTCAAGGTGCTGCGCCTGCCGTTCCTGGGCCTCGACCACGAGGACCGCGCCGGCCTGGCGCTGGCCATGTACTACCGTTACGCCAGCGAGCCGTCGGAACCGATCATCGAGCAGGCCCATGCGCTGCTCGATAACGCGCGCATCCACCGGGTGCGCACCGCCGGATTGGCGTTGCGGCTTTCCTATGCGCTGTCGGCCGGCGCACCCGGCGTGCTCAAGCGCACCTCGATCCGCATCGACGGCGGCAAGCTGGTGCTGACCATGCCGGAAGAGGACCCGCTGCTCACCGCCGCGCCCTACGCGCGCCGGCTGAAGCGCCTCGCCGACCACCTCGGTTTGGGCGAACGGGTCGATTTCGTCTAACGGGGTTTATCCGGTTTCTTGTCATCCTTGCGGCGAAGCCGCGAGGATCCAGAGGTTTCTGTTCTCCGGTTTATAAAAATGACAAGTGGTTGCTTATGACCGCTGAAACACTTCGACGTTCTTGCCGTCGGCCGAGAGGCCGATGGCGAGCTTGCCGTGCTTGAGCTTGAGCGCGTCTTCGCCGAACAGCTCGCGGCGCCAGCCGGAGAGGGCGGGGACGTCGGCGGTGTCGGAGAGTGCGATGGCTTCGACATCGTCGCTGGTGGCGATCAGGCGCTGGGCCACGTGATGGGTTTCGCTGCGGGCCTTCAACAACAACTTGAGCAGCTCGACCACGCCGCGCGAGGCGGCGGCTTCCCAGCCGTTTTCCCGCTCCACCACCGGACATTCGCTTTCGGGGACGGCGCGGCCCTTGGCCACCGCCGCCAGCACGCCCTCGACATATTTGCCGCTGGCCAGCGGCTTGGCGAGACGGGTGCGTTTGATGTCGTCCACGGTCACCGGCATGTTGGCGGCGAGTTCGAGCAGCGCGTCATCCTTGGCGACGCGCTGGCGCGGCATGTTCATGGCTTGGGCGGTGAGTTCACGCCAGGCCGCCAGTTCGCGCAGCACGCACAGGAGGCGGCGCGAGCGGGTGCGGGCGCGGATACGCTGCCAGGCGTCGCGCGGCTCGACCCGGTAGGTGGCGGGGTCGGTGAGGGTCGCGACTTCCTCTTCCAGCCAGACGCGCCGTCCCGAAGAGTCGAGCATGCGCGACAGCTCGGTGTAGACCTTGCGCAGGTAGGTCACGTCGCCGAGGGCGTATTTGATCTGGCGGTCGGACAGCGGGCGCTGCGACCAATCGGTGAAGCGCTGCGACTTGTCGAGGTTGGCGCCGGCCAGCTTGGACACCAGGGTCTCGTAGCCGACCTGGTCGCCGAAGCCGCAGACCATCGCCGCCACCTGGCTGTCGAACACCGGCGTCGGGACGGTGGTGGTGGCGGTATAGAAGATTTCCAGGTCCTGGCGCCCGGCGTGGAACACCTTGAGCACGGCGGGGTTCGCCAAGAGGTCGTAGAGCGGCTTCAGGTTGATGCCGTCGGCCAGGGGGTCGATGCAGTAGGCCTCGTCCGGGCCCGCCACCTGAACCAGGCACAGCTTGGCCCAATAGGTGGTCTCCCGCATGAATTCGGTGTCGACCGTGACAAAGTCGGCTTTCGCAAGGCGCTCGCAGAGCGCCTCAAGGGCCGCGCTATCTGTAATCAATGGCATGGGGCAGTCTTAGCGGGCCTTGGGGCCCACCGCAACCGTACCGGGGCCCCCCTTTCCCGGACCGGTCCCCGATTGGTTCATAAGCTTGACAAAGGCCCGGGTTCGGTGTGCTTTCTCGCCCCTTTGGGGCCCCCGGGCTCCGGGTCGAAAAGCTAGGATTTACCGATGCATTCCTACCGTACACACACCTGCGGCGCGCTGCGCGCCGAGGATGCCGGCCAAGAGGTCCGCCTGGCCGGCTGGGTGCACCGGAAACGCGATCACGGCCACCTGTTGTTCGTCGATCTCCGGGACATGTACGGGATCACCCAGGTGGTGGCCGACAGCGCCGCGCCGGTTTTCAAGGTCCTGGAAGCCGCCCGCCCCGAAAGCGTGATCAGCGTCGTCGGCAAGGTGGTGCCGCGCGCCGCCGAGACCGTGAACGACAAGCTGCCCACCGGCCGCATCGAGCTGGTGGCGTCGAAGATCGACATCCTGTCCGAAGCCGCCGTGCTGCCCATGCAGGTGGCCGGTGAGCAGGAATATTCCGAAGAGACCCGGCTCACCTACCGCTTCCTCGACCTGCGCCGCGAGAAGATGCAGGCCAACATGCTGTTGCGCTCCAGGGTCATCGCCAGCATCCGCCGGCGCATGTGGGACGCGGGCTTCACCGAGTTCCAGACCCCGATCCTGACGGCATCGTCGCCCGAGGGCGCCCGCGACTTCCTGGTGCCGTCGCGCATCCATCCCGGCAAGTTCTACGCGCTGCCCCAGGCGCCGCAGCAGTTCAAACAGCTGCTGATGACCTCGGGCTTCGACCGCTATTTCCAGATCGCGCCCTGCTTCCGCGACGAGGACAGCCGCGCCGACCGGTCGCCCGGTGAATTCTACCAGCTCGACTTCGAGATGGCCTTCGCCACCCAGGACGATGTGTTCGACACCATCGCGCCGGTGCTGGCCGGCCTGTTCGAGGAATTCAGCCGCGGCCGTCCGGTGACCAAGCCGCCGTTCCCGCGCATCACCTACGCCGATGCCATGCTCAAGTACGGCAGCGACAAGCCGGACCTGCGCAATCCGTTGTTGATCACCGACGTCACCGCGGCCTTCAAGGGCTCCAACTTCGGCCTGTTCGCGAGGAACATCGAGAAGGGCGCGGTGGTGCGCGCCATCCCGGCGCCGGGTTCGGCCGACCAGCCGCGCAGCTGGTTCGACAAGCTCAATGACTGGGCGCGCGAGAACGGCGCCGGCGGTCTCGGCTATATTCAATACAAGGACGGCGAGGCCCGCGGGCCCATCGCCAAGAACCTGGACGCCGAACGCGTCGCGGCCATCAAGGCCGCCGCCGGCGTCAAGGACGGCGACTCCGTGTTCTTCGCCTGCGACAAGGAGGCCGTGGCCGCCAAGTTCTCCGGCCTGGTGCGGACCCGTATTTGCGACGAGCTGAACCTGCTCGACCGCGACCAGTTCAAGTTCTGCTGGATCGTCGATTTCCCGATGTATGAGCGCAACGACGACACCGGCCAGATCGAGTTCAGCCATAACCCGTTCTCGATGCCGCAAGGCGAGATGGAGGCGCTGCTGACGCAGGACCCGCTCACCATCAAGGCGTTCCAGTACGACATCGTCTGCAACGGCGTGGAGCTGTCCTCGGGCGCCATCCGCAACCATCGCCCGGACATCATGTACAAGGCCTTCGAGATCGCCGGCTATTCCAATGCCGACGTCGAGGCGCGCTTCGGCGGCATGCTCAACGCGTTCAAATACGGCGCGCCGCCCCACGGCGGCTCGGCGCCCGGCATCGACCGCATCGTCATGCTGCTGGCCGAGGAGCCCAACATCCGCGAGGTCATCCTGTTCCCCATGACCGGCCGGGCCGAGGATCTGCTGATGCAGGCGCCCAACGTCGCCACGCTCAAGCAGCTGCGCGAGCTGCACATCCGCGTGGTCGAGCCCAAGACCGGGCCGACTGTGCAGGCGGGCACGGCGGCGCCCGCCGAACAGAAGCCGGCGCCGTAACCCACAGGATGTCATCACCCGGCTTGACCGGGTGATCCATCGATCAAAGCGCTCGATTTGCTTTGGAGATCGCTATCCCGTGGATTGCCCGGTACGACCGGAGGCCGTCCCAATAAGACGCGCGCCTTCCGCGCGCGGGCCGGGCAATGACAGATGAGGGTGGGCTTAGCGGCCCTTGATGCCCAGCTTGGCGCGGCGTTCCTGCTTGATCTTGTACATGGCCTCGTCGGCGGCGTGCAGGAGTTCGCGCATCTCGGCTTTGGCGGCGTACATGTGCACGCCGCAGCTGGCCTTGATCGGGATCTGCTGGTCGTTCCAGGCGGCGTAGGCGTTGTTGAGCTTGCGGTCGAGTTCTTCGGCGCGGCGCACGCCGTTGCGCTTGTTGGAGCGCGGCAGCAGGATCGCGAATTCGTCGCCGCCCAGGCGGCCCAGGTAGTCGGTGTCGCGGATATGGCCGCGCAACAGGTTGGAGACGGTGCGTAAGACCTCGTCACCGGCGGCATGGCCGAAGGTGTCGTTGATCGGCTTGAACTGGTCGAGATCGACGAAGATCAACACACCGCCGACGCCGTGACGGCGGGCGACCGAGAGTTCATGGGCGAGGCTGTCCTCGAAGCCGCGGCGGTTCATGATGCGGGTCAGGGAGTCGGTGGTCGCCAGGTTCTCGAGTTCGGCGATCCGCTTGTCCTGTTCCTTGAGATGGCTGGTGATTTCCGCCACCAGCGCGTGCGCCATCTGCGCGATCTGCACGACCGTGCGGGCGCTATCGTTTTCCTTCTCGGGATGGACCTGTTCCGTGATGCGAACCAGCTGGGTCAGCTTGGTCACAATGGCGGCGTGGTCGTGATCCGGCTCCTGGGCGCGTGGATGCGCCTCCGCCTGTCCCGCCATGATGTGGTGTCCCCCGGTCCCCAATTTGCGGCATTCTGTTGGCTGGGGGCGGGACCGTCAACATTTCCAACCGGATAGCCGCAACGGCCTCCAGCCCGAACGTCGCCGGAGAGAGCGGCTTGCTCGACCGGGTCGCCCTCTCTCCAGCTCGCCGCCCGCGGCTTCTCTGTCGCTATGTTCCGCAGAAGCTTGTTTTCACGAATATTTCTTTTGGCCTTTGGTGCCGTTCTAAACCGCGGCGGGAATCGATCCCGGGCGCGCGGCGTCCCGCGGTGGGGAACTTGCGGGCCAGCGTCCGCACCTGGGCGACGAAACCACATGTTTCTAGTCAAAACCATTCCGCACGACTCCGTCGCGGATATGGCCTCGCGCGATGCCAGTGTTATGGTCGCTGATCCGCCATGAAGACTTTCCGCGCCGCGCTCTCCGGATTTGTATTCGCCGCCCTGACGACGGGCGCCGGCGCGGCCGCGCCGGTCACGTCGCTGACCTCGCACCGCGCGATCTACGACCTGGCGCTCACCAAGGCCATGCAGTCGGACGGCGTGCGCTCGGCCAAAGGCACCCTGGTCTATACCATCACCGACCGCTGCGACGGCTACACCATCGAGAGCAACCTGCAGATGGAACTGGCGTTCGCCAGCGGCATCGACAACCACATCGACCAGCGGTTCGCATCGTGGGAAGCCAAGGACGGCCGCACCGCCAGCTTCCGCATGCAGGTGCTGGAGAACGGCAACCTGAGCAAATCCTATCTCGGCCATGTGACCCTCGACGCCGAAAGCGCCGGCACCGTGACCTATGAAACCGACGCCATCCGCACCATCAAACTGCCCAAGGGCACGCTCCTGTCCACGGCGCACACCTTGGCGCTGATCAACTCCGCCGGGAGCGGTGAGCGGTTTTTCACGCGGCCGGTCATCGACGGCGCATTCGAGGAGGGGCCCTTCACCATCTCGGCCGCCATCGCCGCGCCCCGCGGCGGTCCGGCCAAGGCCGGCGATCTCGCCTCCGGCGCGGCGTGGCCGGTGGGGCTTGCCTATTTCCCGTTGGGAACCGATCACGAGGCGCCGGACTACGAACTCTCCATGAGCATCCTGCCCAGCGGCATCGCGCGCGCCATGTCGCAGGACTTCGGAAAGTTCACCTTGGGCTTCGATCTTGTGCGCGCCGAACCGGTGACCGCGCCGCCATGCTAGGTTCAGCCATGCCAAGTTCTCCCGGGCCGATCCGCGCCGCCGTTCTCGCGCTCCTGGCCGGCGCTCCGGCGGCGTATGTTGTGTTGGCCGCCGTTCCGGCGGCGGCGGCTGATCTGCCGCCCTATGAGGCCACCTATGAACTGCGGCTGACCCGCGCCAGCGCCACCTATGGGCCGCGCGCTGCGGTCGGCTGGCATCAGTATCGCGTGGCCGAAACCTGCGACGGCTGGGAAACCAAATCGCATATCCTGGTGGACCTGACCTTCCGCGAGGAGCAGACCTATACCAACGAACGGTTCTTCACTTCGTGGGAAGCCAAGTCCGGCACCCTGTATAAGTTCGCCGTGCAGACCACCAAGAACGGCAACACCGTCGAGGCCTTCAAGGGCACCGCCACCATGAACGCCAAGGGCGGGCAGGCGGTGTATGAGCCGCTGACCGATCCCGCCCGCAAGGATGTGAAGAAGGTCACGCTGCCGCTGCCGCCCGGCACCTTGTTGCCGCTGGCCCATGCGCGGGCGCTGCTCGCGCATGCCCAGGCCGGCGACGCCCTGTTCCGGAGCGTGGTCATGAACGGCTCCTATTCCACCGGTCCGCGCGTGCTGTCGGTGGCCATCGGCCCGCGCCATGGCGAATTCCTGCCCGGTCCGGCGACACCGGAATTCGATCCCAAGCTGCTAGCCACCCCTAATTGGCAGATCAGCACCGCCGCCTTCAATCTCGGTGAAAAGCGCGATGTGCCCAACACCGAGACCGCGATCCAGATCCACGACACCGGCATCGTGCAGAATTTCGAGCAGACGTTCTTCGATTACGCGCTATCCGCCCACCTTTCGCGGCTGCAGCGCCTGGAAAAGCCGGTCTGCCGTTAGAGCATGATCGAGTCATATTGAATCGCGATCATGCTCTAATTTTTGATTTGGTCGCATTTTCTGCGATGAACCGGCATCCACTTCATCGGAAAATGCTCTAGCAGCGCGGACGCAAATCACAACCCTTGATGTCATCCTCCGGTACGGCACAGCCGTATCCGGGGGATCCATGCCGCAATGGGCACGGCACTTGCTGAACGACGGATTGCCCGCATAAAGCGGGCAATGACAGTGGAATATCAGATCACGGCCACAACCAGGCGGCGCCCCTTACGCCGGATGAGTCACCGTGCTTCGGTGGAACCAGGCGGGTGGCGATGGTGTCCGAGAGCACGTAGTCCGGCCATAGCGCCGGCACCGCGTCATAGATCTGCGGGATTTTCGACAGGCCGCCGCCCACCACGATGACGTGGGGATCGATGATGTTGATGATGGTGGCGGTGGCGCGCGCCAGGCGGTCCATGTAGCGCTCCAGGGCCGCCGCCGCCGCGGCGTCGCCGCGGGCCTCGGCGATCTCGCCGGCGGACAAACTCAGGCCGGAGCGTTCGGCGTAGTCGCGCGCCAGCGCGCCGCCGCACAGGAAGGTCTCGATACAGCCGTGACGGCCGCAATAGCACTTGGGGCCGGGCAGTTCGTCGGGGCGCGGCCAGGGGAGAGGATTGTGGCCCCACTCGCCGGTGATGGCGTTGGGTCCGCGCACGACCTGTTTATTGATCACCAGCCCGCCGCCGACGCCAGTGCCGAGGATGATGCCAAAGACAATTTGCGCGTCGGCGCCGGCGCCGTCGGCGGCTTCCGACAAGGCAAAGCAATCGGCGTCGTTGGCGAGGCGCACCGGCTGGCCCAGGGCGCGCGCGATGTCCTGTTCCAGCGGATGGCCGATCAGGCAGACGGAGTTGGCGTTCTTGACCAGGCCGGTCGCCGGCGACACCGCGCCGGGAATTCCAACGCCGACAGAGGCACCCGCGGATGCATTGGCGCCGGCCGCGCGGGCCAGGTCCGCCACGGCGCGCACCGTGCCGGCGTAATCGCCGACCGGCGTGGGCACGCGCTGGCGGAACAGGGTCCGCCCGTCGCGGGCCAGCGCGATGGCCTCGATCTTGGTGCCGCCGAGGTCGATGCCGATGCGGAGGTCGTCTGACATTGAGGTAGGGGTAGCACGGGGCGGTAGGGTTAGCACGAGGGGCCGGGCATGGTAAAAGACACCATGACCACGCTGCTCGTCAGTCACACCCGCTTCCTGGACCACGACACCGGGCCTTACCATCCGGAAAGCCCGGCGCGCCTCAAGAGTGTGCTCAAGGGACTGGATGAGCAGCCCTTCGCCGGCCTGATCCGCCGCGAGGCCCGGGCCGCCACCGCCGCGGAAGTGGCGCTGGCCCATCCCGGCCATTATCTCGACCATCTCCAGGCCGCCGTCCCCGGCGAGGGGCTCGCGCACCTCGACGGCGATACGGTGGTGTCGCCGGGCAGCGGAGAGGCCATGACCCGCGCCGCCGGCGCGGTGATCCAGGCGGTCGACGCGGTGGCTGGGAAAGAGGCCGCCAACGCCTTCTGCGCCGTGCGCCCGCCCGGCCACCACGCCGAATCCGAACGGCCCATGGGCTTCTGCCTGATCAATAACGCCGCGGTCGGTGCCTTCCATGCCCGAACCCACGGCTTCGAGCGCGTGGCGGTGATCGACTTCGACGTCCATCACGGCAACGGCACCCAGGAGATTTTCTGGAACGACGCCAAGGCGTTCTACGCCTCGACCCACCAGTATCCGTTCTATCCCGGCACCGGGGCCCGGCGCGAAAAAGGCGCGCATGACAACGTGGTCAACGTTCCGCTTGCCGCCGGCAGCCGGGGCGATGTATTCCGCGCCGGCTTCGGCGAGGAGATCCTGCCGGCGCTGACCGCCTTTCGCCCGGATTTCATCGTCATCTCCGCCGGCTTCGACGCCCACCGCGATGACCCCTTGGGCGGACTAGCGCTGACCGAGGCCGATTTCGCCTGGGCCACCGCCGCCGTCATGGATGTGGCCAGAGCGGCCTGCGCCGGGCGGGTGGTGTCGGTGCTCGAAGGCGGCTACAACCTCGATGCCTTGAGAGACTGTGCGATAGCACATGTGCAGACCTTGAAGGACCATTGATGCCCGCAGAGAAACAAGCCGACGTCGCCGCCTTGAGCTTCGAGCAGGCCATGAAGGAGCTGGAGGACATCGTCCGCCGGCTGGAGAGCGGCCAGGTGAAGCTCGATGAAGCGGTCGCCGCCTATGAGCGCGGCGCGGCGCTCAAGGCCCACTGCGAGGGCAAGCTGGCCGAAGCCAAGATGAAGGTGGAAAAGATCACCGGCTCCGGAAAATCCATCGGCCTGGAACCCGCAGATCGTGACTAACCCAGACTCTTTCAAATCGGCGCTCGCGGCCATCGCGGGCGAGACCAATGCCGTGCTCGACCGCCTGCTGCCGCCGGTGGCGGGCCCGGAAAACCGCGTGGTCGAGGCCATGCGTTATGCCGCCCTCGACGGCGGCAAGCGCCTGCGGCCGTTCCTGGCCGTGGCGGCGTCGGACCTGTTCGGCGTGCCGCGCGCTTATTCCCTGCGCGTCGGTGCTGCTATCGAGATGGTGCATTGCTACTCGCTGGTGCACGACGACCTGCCCGCCATGGACGATGACGACCTGCGCCGCGGCCGGCCCACGGTCCACAGGAAGTTCGACGAAGCCACCGCCATCCTGGCCGGTGACGCGCTGCTCACCGAAGCCTTCACCGTGCTGTCCGCGCCGGATACCCATCCCGACGGCACGGTGCGCGCGAACCTGGTGGCGGAACTCGCGCGCGCCGCGGGCGCCGCGGGCATGGTCGGCGGACAGATGATCGACCTGCTCGCCGGCGGCCTCGCCCTCGATGGGCCGGGCATCGACCGGCTCCAGAACATGAAGACCGGATGCCTGATCGCCATCGGCTGCCGGGCCGGCGCCGTCCTCGGCGGACAGAGCGCCGCCGTGGTCGAGGACATGGGCGCCTACGGCCTCAAGATGGGACTGGCCTTCCAGATCGCCGACGATGTCCTGGACGTCGAGGGAACGGCCGCCGAAACCGGCAAGGCCACGGGCAAGGATGCCGCCGCCGGCAAGGCGACTTTTGTGTCCCGCCTGGGTCTGGAAGGTGCTAAAAACTACGCAAGAAGCTTGGCCGATGAAGCGGTTGCCCATCTCGGGGCTTTCGGCGACAGGGCCCGGCTCCTGCGCGAGGCTGCGGTATTCTCCGCGACCCGCCGCAGCTAAGAACAAGACCAAAAAACAAAGTCATCGAAGCTGGTGGGGTTGCCGTGACACGTACCGATCAGACACCGCACGCCACCCCGCTTTTGGACCGCGTCGAAAAGCCCGCGGATCTGCGCAATTTCAGCATCGAGCAGCTGACTCAGCTGGCCGGCGAGTTGCGCGCCGACACCATCGACAGCGTCTCGCGCACCGGCGGCCACCTCGGCGCCGGCCTTGGCGTGGTGGAACTGACCGTGGCGCTGCACCATGTGTTCGAGACCCCGGCCGACCGCCTGATCTGGGACGTCGGCCACCAGTGCTATCCCCATAAGATCCTCACCGGGCGGCGCGGGCGCATGTCCACCATCCGCCAGAAGGACGGGCTCTCGGGGTTCACGCTTCGCTCCGAGAGCGAATACGATCCGTTCGGCGCCGGCCACAGCTCTACGTCGATCTCGGCGGGCCTGGGCATGGCGGTGGCCCGCGACTTCGCCGGCAAGGATAACCATGTCGTGTGCGTGATCGGCGATGGCGCCATGAGCGCCGGCATGGCCTACGAGGCCATGAACAACGCCGGCGCCTTGCGCTCGAAGCTGATCGTCATCCTCAATGACAACGACATGTCGATCGCGCCGGCGGTGGGCGCCATGAGCGCCTATCTCTCGCGCCTGCTGTCGTCCAAGTCCTACATCAACCTGCGCCAGGCCTTGAAGCAGGTGGCCTCGCATTTCCCCAAGCCGCTCGAGAACGCCGCGCGCCGCGCCGAGGAATACACCCGCGGGTTCGTCACCGGCGGCACCTTGTTCGAGGAACTGGGTTTCTATTACGTCGGTCCCATCGACGGCCACCGCATCGACCACCTGGTGCCGGTGCTGCGCAACGTGCGCGACAGCGAGGGCAACGGCCCGACCCTGATTCACGTGGTGACGCAGAAAGGCCGCGGCTATCCGCCGGCGGAGGCCGCCGCCGACAAATTCCACGGCGTCACCAAGTTCGACGTGGTCTCCGGTACCCAGGCCAAGGCGGCGGCGAAGGCGCCGTCCTACACCGGCGTCTTCGCCAAGGCGCTGATGGCCGAGGCCGAGGCGGACGACAAGATTGTCGCCATCACCGCCGCCATGCCCAGCGGCACCGGCCTCGACAAGTTCGAGCAGAAGTTCCCCAAGCGCACCTTCGACGTGGGCATCGCCGAGCAGCACGCGGTGACCTTCGCCGCCGGCCTCGCCACCGAGGGCTACAAGCCGTTCTGCGCCATCTATTCGACGTTCCTGCAGCGTGCCTATGACCAGGTGGTGCACGACGTGGCGGTGCAGAACCTGCCGGTACGGTTTGCGTTGGACCGCGCCGGCTATGTCGGCGCCGACGGCGCCACCCATGCCGGGTCCTTCGACCTCGCCTACCTTGGCTGCCTGCCCAACTTCGTCATCATGGCGCCGGCGGACGAGGTGGAACTCATGCACATGGTCGCCACCGCCGCCGCTCACGACAGCGGCCCGATTGCGCTGCGCTATCCGCGCGGCGAGGGCGTCGGTGTGGAACTGCCGGCGCGCGGTACGCCGCTGGAAATCGGTAAGGGCCGCGTCATTTCCGAAGGCTCCAAGATCGCGCTGCTCAGTCTCGGCACGCGTCTCGCCGAATGCGTCAAGGCGGCCGAGGAACTGGCGGCGCGGGGGCTGTCCACCACGGTCGCCGATGCCCGCTTCGCCAAGCCCCTGGACCAGGACCTGATCAACCGACTGGCCGACAACCACGAAGTCTTGATCTGCATCGAAGAAGGCTCGCCGGGCGGCTTCGGCGCGGCTGTGCTGCACCACCTCGCCTGGGCGGGCCGCCTGGACAAGGGGCTCAAGGTCCGCACCATGACCATGCCCGACGTCTACTACGAGCACGCCAAGCCCGAGGACCAGCTGGAGGCTGCCCATCTGACCGCCGGGCATATCGTCACCACCGCCATCGCCGCTTTGGGCGGCGGCCAGATTCGGGTGGCGGCCGAGCATCCGTCGCGGGCCCGATAATAAATAGTTCGCTATTTATTTAAACAGTAAGCTATCTATAAATGTCGCCTAAAGGCCCTCCCAAGACCCGGCTGGACCAGGTGCTGGTGGACCGCGGCCTGGCCGAATCGCGCACCAAGGCCCAGGCCCTGGTCATGGCCGGGCTGGTGTTCACGGGCGAGACCCGGCTCACCTCCGCCGCCGCCAGGATCGCGGAGGACACCGCGCTCACGGTGCGCGGCCAGCCGCACCCCTGGGTGTCCCGCGGTGGGCTGAAGCTGGCCAAGGGGCTCGCGCACTTCGGTCTCAGCGCCCAGGGGCGGACCTGCATCGATGTCGGCGCGTCCACCGGAGGATTCACCGACGTGCTGCTGGCGAACGGCGCGGCCAAGGTTTACGCCGTGGATGTGGGCTACGGCCAGCTGGCCCATAAGCTGCGCACCGATCCGAGGG
The DNA here is from genome assembly GCA_041905795.1 of Rhodospirillaceae bacterium. Classification (GTDB taxonomy): domain Bacteria; phylum Pseudomonadota; class Alphaproteobacteria; order Rhodospirillales; family Rhodospirillaceae; genus SHVO01. The sequence continues at coordinate 110,993 of JAYRKL010000009.1, forward strand.
TTGCGGTCCTGGAACGCACCAACGCGCGGGCATTGGATGCCGCGCTGATCCCCGACCCGATTTCGGCGGTGGTCTGCGACGCGAGCTTCATCGGTCTGCGCACGGTACTGCCGGCGGCGTTGTCGTTGGCGGCGCCCGGCGCCTGGCTGATCGCCCTGATCAAGCCGCAGTTCGAGGTCGGCAAGGAGCGCGTCGGCAAGAACGGCGTGGTGCGCGAGCCGGAGCTGCACACCGAAGTCTGCGAGACGATCACCGCCTGGGTGGCCGCGCAGGGCTGGACCGTGCTGGGCGTGACGCCCAGCCCCATCACCGGACCGGCCGGGAATGTCGAGTTTCTGATCGCTGCCACTAAATAAACCCCACTTGTCATCCTTGGCCGAGCGAAGCGAGTGCCGAGGATCCAGAGCAGTAACGAAGACGGGCTGTAGAGACTCTTGACGTTATTTGCGTCGAGTCTACCGCAGCCTGCCTTCGTTACGGCTCTGGGCCCTCGGATCAAGTCCGAGGGCGACATCTGTGTTTTTATAAACCTCGCGGCCTATTTCACGCTCACCGGTTCCATGCGCAGTTGGTGACCCTCGGCGCTGGCAGCGTTGACCATGGCCATGAACGGGGCGACGCGGTTTTCGAACCATTGCACGGTGCGCATGAAGCCCAGTGCCGTCAGCGGCAGGTCATCGTCTTCCAGGGACTTGAACAGCGCTTCCCAGGGCTTCCGCGGCGCGGGGAACGGCACCAAGGTCACCTGGTCCTCCGCCTTCAGGCCGATGCGGGTCTTGACGTAATCCAGCGCCTTGAGGAAGCCGCCCAGCTCGTCCACCAGGCCGTTCCTGACGGCGTCGGCGCCGCTCCAGACGCGGCCTTTGGCGACGGCCTCGATCTCCTGCTGGGTCTTGCCGCGTCCCTGCGCCGCCTTGCCGGTGAAGTCGGCGTAAGTGGCGTCGAGCATCTCGTTGAGCCGGGCAAGGTCGCGGGCGGAGAAATCCCGGGTGGCGCTGAACATGCCGGCGGACTCGCCCACCGTCACCTGCTCGTGGCCGATGTCGAGCTTGGCCAAGGCCTGGTCGATCACCACTTTGCCCGAGAACACGCCGATGGAGCCGGTGATGGTGGCGCCGTCGGCGAAGATGCGGTCGGCGGGCATGGCGATGAAATAGCCGCCGGAAGCGGCGAGGTTGCCCATGCTGACGATCACCGGCTTTTTCTTTTCCTTGGCCTTGACGATCTCGCGCCAGATGGTGTCCGAGGCCACATAGGAGCCGCCCGGGCTGTCGACGCGCAGGATGATGGCGGCGATGTCCTTGTCGTCGGCGGCCTTGCGGATGGCCCTGGAGGTGCGTTCGGCGTGGACGCCACCAGATGAAATAAGTTCGCCGGTGTCCCCGGCGCGGTCGATCTCGCCGACGGCATGAATCACGGCCACGCGCTTGTGGTTGGGTTTCCTGGCGACCATGTCGGCGCCGATATAGCGCGCGAGCGTCACTTCGGCGGCGCGGTTGGACGCGGTCGTGACCGCGGCGTCGAATTCGTCGCGGTAGCCGATATGATCGATCAGCTTGGCGTCGAGGGCTTCGCGGGCGAGCAGGGGGCCTTTGTCCACCGCCGCCTTGACCGCGGACGGCTCGATCTTGCGGTCGGCGGCGATGCCCGACGTGATCTGTTCGAACCACGAGCCGATCAGGGCGGTCATGGCCTCGCGGTTGGGCGCCGACATGGAGGTGGCGGTGAAGGTCTCGGGCGCGCTCTTGAATTCCTTGCGCTGGACGAAGCTGCCCTTCAATCCGAACCGGTCGAGAAATTTCTTGAGGAAGAACTCCTCGGTGCCGATGCCGGCGATGCCGACGCTGCCCGAGGGCTGCACCCAGATATCGCCGAAAGCGCTGGCGAGGTAATAGCCCGGAAGCGCGCCTTCGCCTTCGCCGATGGTTTCGGAATAGAGATAGGCGGGTTTACCGCCCTCGCGGAAATCGGCGATGGCCTCGCGCAGTTCCTGCACTTGCGCCAGGCCCAGGGTAGGGCCGCTCAAATTGGCCTTGAGGGCGACGATGTGGGAATCGGTCTTGGCGCGCTTGATGGCGAGCAGGGTGTCGTGCAGCGAGACCTGGGACGTGAGCCCCAGGTTCTCCAACTTCCGGCCCGAAACGCCTTCGACGAAATTATCATCGAGATTGAGGGTCAGCACCGCGCGTCCGCTCACCGGCATGGCCGGGCCGTTGCCCCTGAAACTGCTGATGGCGTAAATCGAAAGGCCGATGGTCAAGAGAGTCAGGAAGCCCACCACCGACAGCAGGCCCAGGAGGATCTTGCCGAGCGTGCGCATGGGTATTCCTATGATTTAAGTGTTCTGAGCCTGATGCCGCAGCAGGTGGTCGGCCAGCACGATGGCCAGCATCGCTTCCGCCACGGGCACGCCGCGGATGCCGACACAGGGGTCGTGCCGGCCCGTGGTGACGATGTCGGTATTCTCCCCGCGAATATCAATAGTCTTGCGCGGCGACAGGATCGAACTGGTGGGCTTGACCGCGAGGCGCGCGACGATGGGCTGGCCGGTGGAGATTCCACCTAATATGCCGCCGGCATGATTGGACAGGAACTCAACCCCGTTCGGCCCTTGGCGCATCTCGTCGGCGTTGTCCTCGCCCGACAGCGCCGCGGAGGCGAAGCCGGCGCCGATCTCCACGCCTTTCACGGCGTTGATGCTCATGAGGGCGGAGGCGATGTCGGCGTCGAGCTTGCCGTAGACCGGCGCCCCCAGGCCCACCGGAATCCCCTCGGCGACCACTTCGATCACCGCGCCGATGGAGGAGCCGGCCTTGCGCACCTCGTCGAGATAAGTTTCCCAAGAAGCCGCGGCCTGCGCGTCCGGGCAGAAGAATGGATTGCGCTCCACCTCCGCCCAATCCCAGGCTTCGCGGTCGATCTTATGCGGGCCCATCTGGATCAAAGCGGCTCTTATTTTGGCCGCCGTGCCGAGGCGGCTCTCCAGCACTTTTCGGGCGATGCCGCCGGCGGCCACGCGCATGGCGGTCTCGCGCGCCGACTGGCGTCCGCCGCCGCGATAGTCGCGGATGCCGTATTTCTGCTGGTAGGTGTAGTCGGCGTGGCCGGGGCGGAATTTCTCGGCGATATCGCCGTAATCCCTGGAGCGCGCATCGACGTTCTCCACCAGCAGGCCGATGGGCGTGCCGGTGGTGCGGCCCTCGAATACGCCGGACAGGATCTTGACGGCGTCGGGTTCGCGGCGCTGGGTGGTGAATTTGGATTGGCCGGGCTTGCGCTTATCCATCCATTGCTGGAGGTCGGCTTCGGTCAGCGCGATGCGCGGCGGGCAGCCGTCGACCACGCAGCCCAGCGCCGGCCCATGGCTCTCGCCGAAGGTGGTGAACCGGAACAGGGTGCCGAAGGTGTTCGCGCTCATGCGCTACTTGGTGACGGCGTTGCTCAGGAGTTCGGCGTTCTCGGCGGCGGAGTCCTCGGCCATCATGCCGACCACGTGATAGCCGCAGTCGACATGGTGCACTTCGCCCGTCACACCCGAGGACAGGTCGCTGAGGAAATAGACCCCGGTGTTGCCGACGTCATCAATGGAAACATTGCGCCGCAAGGGGGCGTTGAGTTCATTCCAGCGGATGATGGTGCGGATATCGCCGATGCCCGAGGCCGCCAGGGTCTTGATGGGGCCGGCGGAGATGGCGTTGACGCGGATGCCCTTGGGGCCGAGGTCGGTGGCGAGATAGCGCACCGAGGCTTCCAGCGCCGCCTTGGCGATGCCCATGACGTTATAGTGGGGGATGACGCGCTCGGCGCCGTAATAGGTCAGCGTCACCAGGCTGCCGCCGTTCTTCATGAGCGGCTCGGCGCGGCGGCAGACGTCGGTGAAGGAATAGGCCGAGATGTCCATGGTGCGCAGGAAATTGTCGCGGGTGATGCCGTCGATATAGCGGCCCTTGAGTTGTTCCTTGTCGGAGAAGGCCACCGCATGCACCACGAAGTCGAGGCCTCCCCAGGTCTTGTCGATGCCCTCGAACACGGCGTCGAGGGAGGCGGCGTCGGTGACGTCGCAGGGCAGGATCAGCGGCGAGGCGAGGCTCTGGGCCAGCGGGCGCACGCGCTTCTCCAGGGCTTCGCCCTGGAAGGTGAACGCCATGGTGGCGCCATGGTGGGCAGCCTGGCGGGCGATGCCCCAGGCGATGGACCGGTCATTGGCCAAGCCAAGGATTAGGCCCCTCTTGCCCGCCATCAAACCCTGTTCAGCCGCCATCTCCCGCTCCCAGATTTCGCGAAAAGCTTTCGTGGACCAACAACTTACGGCATCCTACACGAAACGAATCTGAGGGCAAGGTGAGCGCTGGCATGGGCCAAACGCCTGATCCCGAACGTACTTTGCAGGCTTCCGCGGCCGCGGCCGTACCGGCCCGGGGTTCTGCGCCGGTCAAGCGCGCGGCGAAATTCTTCCTGCAGCGGCTGTTCGACACCCACATCAGCAGCGCCGCCGCCGCCCTCAGCTACTCGACAACGTTGGCCATGGTCCCGGCGCTGGCCCTGGTGCTGGCCAGCCTGGCCGCCTTCCCCGCCTTCAACGGCTTCCGCGCCCATCTGCAGGAGATGATCGTCAACAACCTGGTGCCGGACACCGGCATGCAGATCAGTCAGCAGCTGAGCACCTTCGTCGAAGCCGCCGGCGAACTCACGGCCGTCGGCGCGGCCGGCCTTGGCGCCACGGCGATCCTGCTGCTTCTGACCATCGAGGGCCAGCTCAATATCATCTTCGGCGTCAGCCGCCCGCGGCCGCTGGTGTCGCGCATCCTGGTGCTGTGGGCGGTGCTCACGCTCGGCCCGCTCTTGCTGGGCGTCGGCATCTCGCTGCTCGGCACCTTCACCAGCCTGATCGCGTCCGACGCCGGGACCAATCCGGCCGCGGCGTTCCTGCTTGGGCATCTCGCGCCCACGCTCATCACCTGGGCGCTGCTCACCTTCATCTACGACGTGGTCCCCCACAACCGCGTGCATTGGAAGGACGCCCTGGTGGGCGCCGGTTTCGCGGCGCTGCTGCTCGCCGCGCTGCGCTACACCTTCGCCTTCTACATCAAACTCATGACCTCCTATCAGGCGATCTACGGCGCCATCGCCGCGGTGCCGGTGTTCCTGGTGTGGGTGTATTTCGTCTGGTACCTGGTGATGGCGGGCGCCGTGGTCAGCGCGGCGCTGCCGGACTGGCGGCTGTCGCTCAAGGGCCGCGCCACGGGGCCTGTGGGCAGACTTCTTTTGGCGTTGGAAATCCTCGGCGTGCTGGGCCAGGCCCAGCGCGGCGGCAAAGGCCGTGAGGGCGCCTCTCTCGCGCGGCTCGCCGACCTGCCCGAAGATACCGTCACGGTCATGCTGGAATCTCTGCAGGCGGGACATTTCGTGGTGTGCAGTGACGCCGGCGAGTGGGTCTTAAGCCGCGACCTGGAGGCGACACCGCTTTCCGACCTGGTGCACCATTTCGGGATCGGCCTCAACCGCACCACCTTGAAGCTGCCGGACATCTCGCCGGTGTCGCGGCGGCTGGAGCGGCGCCTGGGCGAAGCCAGCGAGTCCGAGCAGCGCATCCTCAGCATCAGCCTGGGGCGGATCTTGGCGCCTGAGGCGGAGTAGCGGGCGACTGTCCTCTCTCTCTGTCATTGCCCGGCTTGATCGGGCAATCCATCGTTCAACACACACGGTGCCCATTGATGCATGGATTGCCCGATCAAGCCGGGCAATGACAGTGGTGTGTGGGCGGGCGAGCTTCAAAACAAAAAGGGGCGGCTCCTGCGAGCCGCCCTTTTTCGCATCTATTCAGATCGTCTTACGACACGATCTTCCAGGAGCCGTCGGCTTGGCGGCAGGCGGTGCCGTAGCCTTTTTCGCTCTGGCCGCCGACGGTGATGTCGGATTGGAACTCGCGGCAATACTCACCGCTCGGGCGGCGGCCTTCGCGGGTGGGGGTCACGGTGCCGGAGTGGCCGGTATTGGGGTTGTTCCAGATGATCGGTTCATTCAGCGGCGCGTTATAGGCGCGCTGTTCGGCTTCGCGCATGCGCTGGCGGTCGACATCGTCCAGGCGCTTGCCGATATTGCTGCCGATGGCGGCGCCGGCGAGGGTGCCCAGCGCGGTCATGGCCAGGCGGCTGTCGCCGCGGCCGAATTGAGAACCGAGCAGGCCGCCCAGGCCCGCGCCGATGAGGGCGCCGCCGGTCTGGTTGGGACCGGCGTCACCGGCGCAGCCCGAGAGGGCGAGCGTGCTCGCGATGAGCGCGGCGACCACCGCCTTCTTCGAGAAATTACCCATGGGTGTCATGTCCTTTGTTTTCGTAAGCCGCTTACTGTCTAAGAACGGAGGGGAGCAGCCAATCCCGCGCTATCTATGGAATACCCAAGCTTAATTCACCTGAAAATATTGGCAAAATAAGGGCGTAGCGGGGCGGCCGGGACCGGATTACAACGGTCTGGGGACGCCTTCGGACGGAAAACCAGATGCTTACACCTATTCCAGATTCCTCTGATCCCGTCGGTCTGTTCGGTGACTGGCTGAAAGACGCCGAAGGCGCCGAGCCCGACGTGCCCAACGCCATGTGCCTGGCGACGGTGGGGGCCCAGGGCAAACCCAGCACGCGCATGGTGCTGCTGAAGGACGTCGGCGCCGCCGGGTTCGTGTTCTACACCAATACCGAAAGCCGCAAGGGTCTGGAGATCGCCCAGAATCCCTTCGCCGCGATCTGCTTTCACTGGAAATCCCTGGGGCGCCAGGTGCGCGTCGAAGGGCGCCTGTCTCAGGTGGGGGCCGCCGAAGCGGACGCCTATTGGAATTCGCGTCCGCGCGGCAGCCAGATCGCCGCCTGGGCCTCGGATCAGTCGCGGGTGCTCGATGTCCGGGCCACGCTCGAGCAGCGGGTGCGCGATGCCGAAGCGCGGTTCCAGGGACAGCCTGTGCCGCGCCCGCCCCACTGGCTGGGCTATGCCTTGGACCCCGAGCGGATCGAATTCTGGCTCAATGTCGAGAGCCGTCTCCACGACCGGCTGCTCTTCACCCGCCAGAGCCGGGGCTGGCGGCAGGAGCGCCTCTACCCGTGAGCGTTCCCCCCGGCGGCGCGGCAGGGCGGCTGATGCGGCTGGCGACCGTCGCCGCCGTGGCCAGCGCGCTCATGCTGCTGGGCCTCAAGACCTGGGCCTATTTCGCGACTCATTCCGTGGCGCTGCTCTCCAGCCTCGCGGACTCGGCCCTCGATCTGATGGCGTCGGCGCTCAACTTCATGGCGGTGCGGTTTTCTCTCACCCCGGCCGACGACGCTCATCGTTTCGGCCACGGCAAGGCCGAGCCGCTGTCGGCGCTGGGGCAAGCCGCCTTCGTCGCCGGCTCCGGCGTGCTGATCGTGGTCGAGGCGGTTTCACGGTTCCTGGCGCCGGCGGCGGTGCTCAACTCAGGCCTCGGCATCGCCGTCAGCGCGGCGTCGATCGTGGTCACGCTCGCGCTGGTGAGCTTCCAGCGCATGGTTGTGAAACGCACCGGGTCGCTGGCGATCACCGCGGACTCGCTCCACTACACCGGCGACCTGCTGCTCAACGGCAGCGTGATCGTCGCCCTGGCCCTGTCGTCCATCGGCAATTTCCCCTGGGCCGATCCCGTGTTCGGCCTCGTCATCAGCGCCTTCATCCTGGTGAACGCCGTGCGGATCGCCACCCACGCCGTCGCCGCGCTCATGGACCGGGAACTGCCGGAAGACGACCGCGCCCGGATCCTGGCCATCGCCGTCCGGCACCCCAAGGTGCGCCATGTGCATGAACTGCGCACCCGTTCCTCCGGCGCCCAGAAGTTCATCCAGATGCACCTGGTGCTGGATCACACCCTGAGCCTGCTCGACGCCCACCGCATCGCCGACGACGTGGAAAAGGCGGTGGAAGCGGCCTTCCCCGGCGCCGACATCATCATCCACGAGGACCCGGAAGGCGTCGCCGAGTTCCATCCGCCGGTGGGCGGACCGCTGCATTGAGCGAGAGCTAGGCCTGCATCGCGGCCTGCCGCGCGCATCGCCGCTTTAGAAAAGCGCGAGTTGATCCCCCGCCTGCGGCGGCGGCCTGAACTTGCCCGCATCCAGGGGGCGTCGGTGGCTGTTGAGGCCGAGGCGTTTGCAGGCCAGGCGGAAGCGGTCCGACAGGGCGTCGGCGATGGGGCCCGTCCCCTTCATGCGTTCGCCCCATTTGGGATCGTAGTCGAGGCCGCCGCGCATATTGCGCACCAGGCTCATGACGCGGGCAGCGCGGCTTGGCACCGCCGCCGGCAACCATTCCTGGAACAGGTCCTTCACCTCCAACGGCAGGCGCAGCATCACATAGCCCGCGGACACGGCGCCGGCATCGCGGGCCGCCGCGAGGATGGATTCCATCTCGTGATCGTTGAGACCGGGGATACAGGGGCCGAACATGACGGCGGCCGGAATTCCGGCCTCACTGAGTTTTTTGATCGCTTCGAGACGCCGCGCCGGGGTGGAGGCGCGCGGTTCCATCTTGCGGGCGAGATGATGGTCGAGGGTGGTCACCGACAGGGCCGCTTTGGCCAGGTCCTGTTCGGCCATGGGACCGAGGATATCGATGTCGCGCGTGATCAACGCCGATTTGGTGACGATGCCCACGGGATGGCGGAAGCGCGCCAGCACATCCAGGATCGACCGGGTGATGCCATAGGTGCGCTCGGTGGGCTGGTAGGGATCGGTGTTGGTGCCCATGGCCATGGTCTTGCACCGATAGCCGGGCGCGCGCAGTTCCTTCTCCAACAGGCGCGCGGCGTCGGGCTTGGCGAAGATCCTGCTCTCGAAGTCCAGGCCCGGCGACAGGCCGAGATAGGCGTGGGTGGGCCGGGCGAAGCAGTAGATGCAGCCGTGCTCGCAGCCGCGATACGGATTGATGGAGCGGTCGAAGCCGATGTCGGGCGAGGTATTGCGGGCGATGATGCTGCGGCTGGCGTCGCGCATCACATGGGTGCGCAAGGGCGGCGCCGGTTGGTCGAGATTGTCCCAGCCGTCGTCCAGCGCCACCCGGCCCTGGCGCTCATAGCGCCCGGCGCCGTTGCTGACGGCGCCGCGCCCGCGCCGTGCGTCGGGGTGGGTTCCGGTGGTGCCGTCGAGGGCGCCGCCCAGATAGCGGGCCTCGGCGCGGGGATTGGGGGTGGGGGCTTTTCGCGGTTTGGCCATGAGTTTGTCCTTCAGGCGGGACGGTAGCCCCACCAAAAGAACAAAACAAGAACATATGGGGTGTGCTGGAACGGCCAGGAGACTCAGCCGGTTAGGCTATCTCACCGGCTTATTTCGTCGCTTCTTTCAGGTAGGCGATGATGTTGTCCTGCGTCTCCGGCGCCGGGAAGCCGGGGAAGGGCATCTTGGTGCCCGGCACGAATTCCTGGGGCTTCTTGATCCACTTGCGCAGTTTTTCCTCGTCCCAGGTGAAGGCCGCGTTCTTCATGGCCGGGGAATAGGTGTAGTTGGCGGCGGTGCCGGCTTTGCGCCCGAACAGGCCATGCAGGTTGGGGCCGACCTTATTGGGGCCGCCGGCTTCGACGGTATGACAGGCCGAGCAGGGAGCGAACTGGGTTTTGCCCTTGGCGGCATCGCCTTCGGCATGAGCCGCCCCCGGGCCAACCAGCGGCGCGGCGATCAGAACCGCAGCCATCAGCAATACGCGCGTCATAGATCCTCCCCAACTTGAAGCGGCAACATGCCCCCGCAATGCGGCCGCATGATGTCGGACTGAAGGCGGTTTCGCAATATGGCTCAGTACGAGCGGGGCAGGCCGAGAACATGTTCGGCCACATAGGAAAGGATCAGGTTGGTGGAGACCGGCGCCACCTGATATAGGCGGGTTTCGCGCCACTTGCGTTCGACGTCGTATTCCCGCGCGAAGCCGAACCCGCCGTGGGCCTGGAGGCAGGCCTCGCCGGCGTGCCAGGAGGCTTCCGACGCCAGCATCTTGCCCATGTTGGCCTGGGGCCCGCAGGGCTGGCCGGCGTCGAACAGGGCGCAGCCCTCGCGCACCATCAGTTCGGCCGCCTGGAGTTCGGCATAGGCGCGGGCGATGGGGAACTGCACGCCCTGGTTCTGGCCGATGGGCCGGCCGAACACCTTGCGTTCCTTGGTGTACGCCACCGCTTTTTCGGTGAACCACCGTCCGTCGCCCAGGCACTCCGACGCGATCAGCAGGCGCTCGGCGTTCATGCTGTCGAGCACATAGGAGAAGCCTTTGCCCTCCTGTCCGACGAGAGTCTCCGCCGGCACCCGCGCCTGGTCGAAGAACACTTCAGTCGTGTTGTGGTTGATCATGGCCTTCAGCGGTTTCACCGTCAGGCCCGGTGTCTTCATGTCCACCAGGAACAGCGACAGGCCTTCGGATTTCTTTTTCACTTCGACTGCCGGCGTGGTGCGCGCCAGCAGCAGCATCAGGTCCGACTGGAAGGCGCGCGACGTCCACACCTTCTGGCCGGTGACCACATAGTGATCCCCGTCTTTCACCGCGCGGGTGGCAAGGCTGGTGGTGTCGGAGCCGGAGGTCGGCTCGGTGACGCCAAAGGCCTGCAGGCGCAGGCGGCCGGCGGCGATCTCCGGCAGGTATTTCTGTTTCTGCGCCTCGCTGCCGTGCCGCAGCAGGCTGCCCATGATGTACATCTGGGCGTGGCAGGCGGCGGCGTTGCAGCCGCTGGCGTGGATCTCTTCCAGGATCACGGCGGCGGCGCGCAGGGGCAGGCCGGCGCCGCCCAGGCTTTCCGGGATCAAGGCGGCGAGGAACCCCGCCGCGGTCATGGCGGCCACGAATTCCGCGGGATAGCTCCCGCCGTCTTCCAGCGCCTGCCAGTAGGGGCCAGGGAACCGGCCGCAGACCTTGCGCACCGCCTCGCGGATTTCGGGGAAATCGGGTGTCACGGCGCAGCCACCGACGTGAGTTGTGGGAAAAAGGCGACCGCTTTTACCATGACCATAGGGGCCGCACTCCTGCTTTGCGCCCCTGCTTTTTACCGCTGCTTCGCACCGCTGCTCTACACCCTGCTTTCGAGGCCGCGCGGGCGATCTTGGCAGAGGTCAGACAAGTCTGTAACTGCCCTGTAACGAGCCCCGGTTCCCTTACAGGGTGTTGCCAAATTTACCAGAGGCTTTCTTGGAGATAGCGAAACAGGCTCATAAAATTACCCGTCATCGGTTTTGTTAAGAGGGCCCCCTGTTGACCAGCGCCAGCGAAGCTCCCAAGCCGCATATCCTGATCGTCGACGACGACGCGGAAATCCGCGATCTGCTGTCGCGCTTCCTGTCCAAACACGATTTTCGGGTCACCACCGCGCGCGACGGCCGTGAGATGCGCCAGGCGCTCCAGGATTGGGCGTTCGACCTGGTGGTGCTCGACCTGATGATGCCGGGGGAGGACGGCTTGACCTTGTGCAAGCAGATCCGCACGGAATCCTCGATCCCCATCATCATGCTCACCGCCATGGGCGAGGAAGTGGACCGCATCATCGGCCTGGAAGTCGGCGCCGACGATTACATGGCCAAGCCGTTCAACCCGCGCGAGTTGGCGGCCCGCATCAAGGCGGTCTTGCGCCGCGTCGGCGGGCTGGGCGCCAACGACAGTCCAGAGACCCGCACCCAGAAACTGTCCTTCGCCGCCTTCGAACTCGACCCCACGACCCGGACCTTGCAGCGGGAAACCGGTGAAATTCCTTTGACCGCAGGGGAGTACGACCTGCTCATCGCCTTCGTCGACCACCCGCGCCGGGTGCTGAACCGGGACCAGCTCCTGGACATGGCCCGGGGCCGGGCCGCCATCCCCTTCGACCGCTCAATCGACGTGCAGGTGGGCCGCCTTCGGCGTAAAATCGAGGAAGACCCCAAGAACCCCGCCCTCATCAAGACCGTGCGCGGCGGCGGCTATATGTTCACAGCGGAAGTCAGGCCTGCATGAAGCGAGTCATCCCGCAAAGCGTCAATGGGCGGGTCCTGCTTGCACTGTTTTCCGTCGTAGCCCTCATCAATATCGCGTCCCTCTGTTTCTATATCGTCTTCCGCGAGGAGGCCGCGGTCGCGGCCGCCGCGTCCCAGGCCGCCGACCAGATCATCGTCATCAAGCGCATGGTGGAACGCGTCCCCCGCGACGAGCAGGTGGCGCTGATCACCCGTTTCTCCTCGCCGGTCATGAGCCTCGCCATCACGCGCGGACGGCCGGTGGTGAAGGAATCCGAGAACCGCCTGGCGTCGCGCGTGGTGCTCAAGAAGCTGGCCGCCGAATTCCCGCGCGGCACCGACATCAGGGTCGACGCCCACATCAACGGCGGCTTCCAGGCCGAGGCCGCCGCCATCGACGAGGAAGCGCGCTCGCCGTTCGACGACGCCAGCGCCGCCGTCGCCAAGATCCAGCCCAGCGAGGCGGAAGTCTCGTCCGCCGGCTCCGTGGCGCGCGCCTTCCGCCGGTTCTTCTCGCGCCAGGAGCAGGCCCGCCAGGAGGGATTGGTCCACGACGACGCGCCGGCGGTGGACGAAGCCCTGTTCCGGGTGTCCATCAAGGCCATCAGCGTCGGCGACCGCTTCAACGACGGCAGCTTCGCCAGGAACGACGTCTGGCTCAACGCGCGGGTGCTGCTCAATGTCGGCGAGCCGCAGGGCCAATACCTGCCGTTCATCTGGCTGACCTCGATCTCGGTGCTGATCGGCCTGATCGCCTTCTGGGGTGTGCGCAGCGCCACCGGCCCCCTCGACGTGTTCGCCTCGGCGGCGGAACGCCTCGGGGTGGACGTCAACGCCGCGCCGCTCGGCGAGGGCGGTCCGTCCGAGGTCAACCGCGCCAGCCGCGCCTTCAACACCATGCAGACCCGCCTGCAGCGGTTCATCCAGGACCGCACCCAGATGCTGGCGGCGATCTCCCACGACCTGCGCACGCCGATCACGCGATTGCGCCTGCGCGCCGAGTTCATCGACGACGATGTCCAGCGCCGCAAGATGCTGGTGGACCTCGACGAGATGGAAGCCATGATTTCGGCGACCCTGGTGTTCGCCCGCGACGACGCCGCCAACGAGGCGGCGACGGAAGTGGACGCCGCCGCCATCGTCGCGGCGGTGTGTTTCGATCACACCGCCGCCGGCCGGGACGTCACCTACGCCGGCCCGGACAGCCTCGGGCTGTTCGCGCGGCCGCTGGCGTTCAAGCGGGCGGTCAACAATTTCATCGATAACGCCGTGAAATACGGCAACCGCGCCCGGGTGATCGTCGAGCCGCACGGATCAGACGTGGCGATCCATGTCGACGACGACGGCCCCGGCATCCCGCCTGCCGACATGGAGCGGGTGTTCGCGCCGTTCATCCGGCTGGAACGCTCGCGCTCGCGCCAGACCGGCGGCACCGGCCTCGGCATGACCATCGGCCGCAACGCCATCCGCAGCATGGGCGGCGACGTCTACCTGGCGAACCGCCCGGAAGGCGGCCTCCGCGTGACCATGTCGCTGCCGCTGGCCGAGCGTCAGCTGCTGGCGGCGGAATAGACGTAGAGGCTAATCCGCGCCCTTGCCGCCGTGCGCCACCGACCAGGCGAACGGGTCGTTGAGGAAGGCGCGCACGCCCGCCAGCGCCGGGGCCGAGAAGTATTTGAGCTGCTCGGCGGTCTCCAGCACGTCCCACCAGGTGCACAGGTAGTGCATGGTGATGTTCTCCTTGGAGAGGCTTTCGAGCGCGCCCGGGAAGGCGCCGTAGAAGAACACCACGAAGCAGTGGTCACAGACGGCGCCGGCGTCGCGCAGCGCCTTGATGAACAAGAGCTTGGACCCGCCGTCGCTGGCCAAGTCCTCCACCAGCACCACGCGCTGGCCGTCCTCCAGGTCGCCCTCGATCTGGGCCATGCGGCCGAACCCCTTGGGCTTCTTGCGCACATACTGCATGGGCAGCATCAGCGCGTCGGAGATCCAGGCGGCGTAGGGGATGCCGGCGGTCTCGCCACCGGCGATGGCGTCGATGTTCTCATGGCCGACGCTTTCCTCCAACTCGATGCGCGCCAGTTCCGTGATCTTGCGCCGGGCGCGCGGGAAGGAGATCAGCTTGCGGCAGTCGATATAGACCGGGCTGGCGATGCCGGAGGTGAACTTGTAGGGCTCCTCGGGACGGAAATTGACCGCGCGGGTCTCCAGCAGGATCTTGGCGACGGTATGCGCGGCGGCCTTCTGGCGGTCGCTGCGGCCGGTGATGGGGGGCATGAAAAGATGTCCTTCGGGGCCAGTGTCTGATTTTTTTAGCGGCATTGCCCCGCGGACGGCTAGGATATTCTCATGCCCGAACCTGTGGATAACTCCATCTGGGTGCTGACCGACGACCGCGCCGGCAATGTCGCCCAGGCGCTGGGCGTGGCCGAGGCTTTGGGGCGGCCTTTCATAGCCAAGGACATCCGCTACACGCCGCTGGCCAAGCTGCCGCTGCAAGGCCCGAGCCTGCTCGGCCTCACCGGGGAAAGCCGCAGCGGCCTTGCGCCGCCCTGGCCGGCGCTGGTGATCGGCGCCGGACGGCGCACGGCGCCGGTGGCGCGCTGGATCAAACGCCAGTCGGGCGGGCGCAGCCGGATCGTCCAGGTCATGTACCCGGGACGCCGCGCGGCGGCGGACTTCGACCTCATTGCCGTGCCGCGCCATGACGGCGAACTGCCGGGCGGGGACGCCGCCAACATCCTGCGCGTCACCGGCGCGCCGCACCGGCTGACGGACGGGAAACTGGCCGGGGCGGCGGAAGACTGGTCACCGCGCTTCAACCAGCTCAAACGCCCGTTCGTGGCGGTGATGGTGGGCGGCGCCACCCACAGCCGTCCGTTCCCGGCGCAGGTGGCCGCCGACCTGGGCCGGCGCGCGGCGGCGTTGGCGGCGGATCTGGGCGGATCGGTGCTGCTCACCACCTCGCGCCGCACCGGCGCCGCGGCCGAAGCGGCCCTCCTGGAAACCATCCCGGCGCCGCGCCATGCGTTCCTGTGGAGCCGGGGCGGCGACAATCCGTACCTTGGGTATCTCGCGCTCGCCGACCGCATCGTCGTCACCGGCGATTCGGTCTCCATGTGCTCCGAAGCCTGCGCGACGGGAAAGCCGGTGCATATCTACGCACCGGAAAGCCTGGTCGGCGCCAAACACGCGCGGCTGCACCGGGAGCTTTACGGCCTTGGCCTCGCCACGCCCTTGGAAAGCGCGGCGGCGGTGGCGGGCGCGCCTTTGAATGCGGCCACCGGGATCAGCCAGGCCGTCAAACGTTTGTTGGGAGAATGATATGACCATCGATCTTGGGCTCGCCGGCAAGACCGCCATCGTCTGCGGCTCCAGCGCCGGGCTCGGCAAGGCCTGCGCCGCCGCGCTGGTGAAGGCGGGCGTTCGGGTCACGGTCAACGGCCGCGACGCCGCCAAGCTGACGGAAGCGGCCGCCGAGATCGAACGCGACACCGGCGCCAAGGTCATCGCCGCCGCCGCCGATGTCACAACGCCCGAGGGGCGTGCCGCGCTGCTCAAGGTGACGCCGTCGCCGGATATCCTGGTGAACAACGCCGGCGGCCCGCCGCCCGGCGATTTCCGCACCTGGACCGAGGCCGCCTGGACCAAGGTCATCAACGACAACATGCTCTCGGCCATCCATCTGACCACCGCCGTGATCGACGGCATGATCCAGCGCAAGTGGGGCCGGGTGATCAACATCACCTCGGGTGCGGTGAAGATGGTGATCCCGCTCCTGGGCCTGTCCACCGCCGCGCGCGCCGGCCTCACCGGCTTCACCGCCGCGCTCGCGCGCGAAGTCGCGCCCCATGGGGTCACGGTCAACAACCTGTTGCCGGGATTGTTCGAGACCAAGCGCATGCAGCAGTACTTCGGCCGCATGGCCGCCAGCCAGAACGTGCCCGAAGACACCGTGAAGGCCGCGCGCGTGGCCGAGATTCCCGTCGGCCACGCCGGCGACCCCGACGACTTCGGCGCCTGGTGCGCCTTCGTCGCCAGCGCCCAGTCGCGCTATCTCACCGGGCAGAATATAGTTTTGGATGGTGGTGCGTTCCCGGGAGTGTTTTAGGATAAGCGCGCCCGGACCGGGGCGGCGTATGAGGGTGAACCGATGCGGGGCGGATGGTATCTGGCGCTTGGATGTGCCGTTGCTTTTGCAACCCCGGTTCATTCGGCGTCTCGGTTCAATCCCGATGACATTAAAGCCTACAAGGCTGCGCACGATGCGATTCAAGCATTTGAATCGGCGGCTATGTGCGACTCCTCTTCAGAAAACATTCCCGTGTTACTTCGAGATTTGCGCAAAGCTACCCTCGAACTCGCACCGCTTGCCGGCTTGACCGGAGAGTCGCCGGACAAATTTCTGAGTCTTCATGCCGGGCTTGCGTTTGAATTCGCCGACTTGGCCAAGGACAGAGGGTGCCTGGAGATTGCGGATCGCACCTATCGCGACCTGATCGTTGCCTACCCCGCCGCGGGCGACGCAGGAATTAGGGATCGCGCCAAATTGGGGGTGGACGATATTCGCGAGCTTCGGAGAACATCGGCACCCAAGTAGGCACAACCTGTTCCAATGCCTACGCGGCCGCGTTTTCCTGGCGTTGTGTGCCCGGGATCACGGTCACCGGAATCCCGATCTTGCCGGCGTATTTGCCGGTGACCGCGGCCACCAACGGCCCGGGTTTGTTGCCGGGGGCGGAACTGAGGATCAGCATCGACATCTCCGGATGCTCTTTCACCAGGGCGAACAGTTCGGCGCGTTTGTCGCCCTCGCGCACATAGGTATCGGGCGTGCGCCCGGTCTCTTGCACCACGCGCAGCGCGTGGAGCCGGAGGATGTTCTCGGCCTCGGTGCGGGCTTCGGCGTCGGCCATGCGGCTCACGAACCTCCAGTGATGGAAGTCCTTGTCGACATTGTAGACGTAAAGCAGCGCCACGCGGCCGCCGGTGCGTTTGGCGCGGGCGCAGGCATAGGTGATGGCGGCGGGGAATTCCTCCGACTGGTCGACCACGACCAGGAAGAGGCGGCTGGTCTCCTGTCCGAAGACCTCGGCCATGGCTAACCGGGTTCTTGTTCGTGGCCGAGGGCGGACCAGGCCAGGAAGCCGCCCTCCATGCGCTTGATCACGCCCTTGTATCCGGCCGCCACGGCTTTCTCGGCGGCCATGCCGCAGCGCCGGCCGCTGCGGCAGTGGAACACCAGGTGCTTGGCGCCGGGATCGGGGATTTCGGCGGGATCGAAGGTGGACAGCGGCATCAGGATGGCGCCGGGGATATGGGCTTCCTGCCACTCGTTGGCTTCGCGCACGTCCACGATCACGGCCTCGCCGGCGTCGCGCCAGGCGGCGATCTGGTCGGGGCTGACATAAAAAACCTGGGTCGGCGGCAGGGTCATCGCGGTCTCCGGAACATGAAGCCGGCATCTTAAACCGCCTGACCCTGTCGAGAATAGCGGGGCGGAGAATAGCGGGCCGCGCAAGGCAGGGTGTATAGTGACGCCAGCGGAGAAAAACCTCATGGCCAAGAGCAGAAAACCCCCAAAACGTCCTCCGACGTCCCGGAGAACGCGACAAATAAATGTGTTCGGCGCGCGTCTCAGGGTCTACCTCGGAACCAACGCCCCCTTGGGGCCGGGCAAGGCCGACCTGCTCCAGCAGATCCATGACACCGGCTCCATCGCCGCCGCGGGCCGCGCCATGGCCATGAGCTACCGGCGCGCCTGGCTCCTGATCGAGGAACTCAATCAGATGTTCCAGCGCCCGGTGGTCACTACCTCCAAGGGCGGCACTGGCGGCGGCGGCGGCGCGACGTTGACGGAGCTGGGGCGTGACGTGCTCGACCGCTACCGCGCCATGGAGAAGGCCACCGCCCTGGCCATCGCCAAGGACCTGGCGGCCTTGCAGCGCGTCGTTGCCGCCAAAAAGAGCTAGACTCTGTTTCCGCTTCGTTGAAGCGGAAACAGAGTCTAGGTCTTTGTTTGGTCGCATGTTGAACGGCCGAACCGGTTTCCACTTCGGCCTAACATGCTCTAGCGTTTTAAAAGCTGCGCCGCGGCCAGCTTGAGGCCGGGCCAGACGCCGCCGGCCTCGAAGGCGCGGATGCCCCAGAGGCAGCCCAGGAACATGCCGAGCACCGCCACCGGCGCCGTGACCGACAGCATGGCGAAACCGGAAAGCCCCTGACCGAAGGTGCAGCCCCAGGCCAGGATGCCGCCGGCGCCCATGAGGACGGCGCCCGCGATGTTCCGTCCGAACTCGGTCCAGTCGGTGAAGGTCTCCCAGGCCAGATTGCGCGTGACCGCCGCCGCCAGGCATGCGCCCAAGGGCACACCCGCCAATAACGTTATGCCCAGGGTTCGTCCCGGGCCGCGATGCCAGCCGCGCGAGACCAGGTCGCCGGCCGACTGGGCGAAATCCACCGGCGTGGGATCGCCCAGCCGACTGCTCGCCAGCCAGGCCAGGGGGATGCACAGGCCGATCACGACACTGCCGAGGACATCGCGCCAGCCCCGGCGGAACCAGGAATCGGCCAGGGCCACCGCCGTCAGGCCGCCGCCGCATAGGGCCGCGAGCGCCCAGGCCACCGCCGGCGGTGTATCGGACAGGGTGGTGGGGGTGAAGGCGCCGGCCAGGGCCTGGAGCGCCGCAGCGGTAAGGCCGGCGACGCCGACGATCACCAGCGATTTCAGGGAACCGGCGCCCAGGCGCACCAGGGCGCGGTTGAGGCATCCACCTGACAAGGCCATGCCATAGCCGAACATCACCCCGCCGCCGAGGATCGCCAGCCAGGGAACGGCGGTGTCCGGTTGCGTGGGCCGGATCGGGCCCGCGGCGATCAGGGCTTGGGTGGTCAGGATGGCGACGCCGGCAGCCAGCATCCAAGCGCGCATGCGCCGCCAGTCCCGGGCAAACAGGATGTCGGCCACGGCCCCGAGGGCGCAGAAGTTGATCAGGAAGGCGGCCGCGCCGATGGCCGCGCCTAAAAGCAGGCCGAGCAGAAGACCGAGGAAGAGGGCGCTGGTCAGCATCGGGGTCCAATCATGCGGGCGCGAGAGTATAGTGCGCGGGTCATGACACAAGACGATCCGGCAGGGATATCCAACATCATCGACGCCCGCGGGCTCAATTGCCCGCTGCCGGTCCTGCGCCTGCGCAAGCGCTTGCTGGCCTCGCCGCCGGGCACCGCGGTGGAACTGCACGCCACCGACCGGGCGGCGCTCAAGGACGTGCCGGCGTTCTGCGCCGCCCAGGGGCATGAGGTGGAGATCCTCCCCGCCGCCGGCAAGACCCTGCGCTTCCGGGTGGTGCGCAAAATTTAATCGCGGCTTTCGGCGGCTGGCGCGCATTTAGGCGCCCGGCCCGGCGATTTCTAATAAGTATTTGATTCATAATATAAAAATATCCGGCATGTTTCTTGAATAGATGCCGGAGCAGGGCGACTCGCGCGCGTTGGCGAGCCGCCTTTTTATACATGAGCGGCAAAGGGGGGCGCGAGGGGGCGGCAGCGCGAGAACCGAGGCTTCGGCCGGTTCGGGAGGACCGGGGAGCCTTTTCACACACAAACGAAGGGGAGGGATCCGTGATCGGATTCGACGTTTTTTTCCTCATGATGGGCGCCGTCATGGTGCTCGCCATGCACGCCGGCTTCGCATTCCTGGAAGTTGGCACCGTACGCAAGACCGCGCAGGTCAACGCGCTGGTGAAAATCCTCGCGGACTTTTCCGCGTCCACCGTGGCCTATTTCTTCGTCGGCTATCAGCTGGCCTATGGGGTCGGCTTCCTTGAGGGGGCCCAGGCCATCGTCGGCCGTGACGGCGGCGACCAGGGCTATTCCCTGGTGCGGTTCTTCTTCCTGCTGACCTTCGCCGCGGCCGTGCCCGCCATCATCTCGGGCGGCATCGCCGAACGCGCCAAGTTCTACCCCCAGTTCCTGGCCACCATGATCCTGGTGGCCCTGGTCTATCCGTTCTTCGAAGGCATGGTCTGGAACGGCAATCACGGCTTCCAGGCCTTCATGCAGGACGCCTTCGGCGTCCAGTTCCATGATTTCGCCGGCTCGGTGGTGGTGCACGCCATGGGCGGCTGGATCGCGCTCGGTGCCGTGGTCACGCTCGGCAACCGCAAGGGCCGGTTCCGCGCCGACGGCAAGGCCACGCCGATGCCGCCGTCCAATATCGTCTGGCTGGCGCTGGGCGCCTGGATCCTGTGCGTGGGCTGGTTCGGGTTCAATGTCATGAGCGCCCAGAGGCTGGGCGCGGCCTCCGGCCTGGTGGCGGTGAATTCGCTGCTGGCCATGGTCGGCGGCACGCTCGCCGCACTTTTCGTCAGCCGCAACGACCCCGGCTTCGTCCACAACGGCGCGCTCGCGGGCCTGGTGGCGGTCTGCGCCGGGTCCGACGTCATGCACCCCCTCGGGGCTTTGGCGACCGGGGGGCTCGCGGGCATCCTGTTCGTCTTCGCCTTCAACCTCTGCCAGAACCGCTTCAAGCTCGATGACGTGCTCGGAGTCTGGGCGCTGCACGGATTGTGCGGCACCCTGGGCGGCCTGTTATGCGGGGTGTTCGGGCTGGAAGCCCTGGGCGGCATGGGCGGCGTGAGCTTCGGGGCGCAGGCGGTGGGAACCCTGACCGGCATAGCCATCGCCGTGGCGGCGGGTTTCGCGGTCTACGGCGCCCTCAAGGCCACGGTCGGCATCCGGCTTTCGGAAGAGGACGAGTTCTCCGGACCGGACCTGGCGATCCACAAGATCAGCTCCACGCCCGACCAGGATCTCCGCTTCTAGACGGCTCGGATTACTGCTGGTTGCCCTGTTCGTGCTCCACGTCGCGGTAGCGGTATTGGAGCGCGACCATGAGGGCTTTGACGCGCGGCAGCAGTCCGCCGACGACCAGGGCGATGAAGGCCGGCCACACCACCACGTGCACCCACATCGGCGGCTCCAGGTTCACGTCCACCAGCAGCGCCGCGACGCAGGTGATGATCGAGAGCGGCAGGATGATGAAGAACGCCGGGCCGTCGCCGGTGTCGTGGCCGGCGAACGACAGGCCGCACACCGAACAGGCCGGGGCAACCTTCAGATAGCTGCTGAACAGCTTCCCCCGGCCGCAGCGCGGGCAGCGGCAGAACAGGCCCGCCATCAAGGCTGACGGGCGCCGGGGGGCGGAGGGGGCGAGCGGCTTCTCCATGTTCTCTCCTGAATAAAAAAGGGCCGGCGATGAACCGGCCCTTTTTCGCTGTCTCTAGACTCTGTTTCCGCTTCCTTGAATCGGAAACAGAGTCTAGGTCCTTGTTTGGTCGCATGTTGAACGGCCGAACCGGTTTCCACTTCGGCCTAACATGCTCCAGCTTTCCTTAGAACGTGCGGACCGGCAAGCCCAGGATCCAGTACACCCAGACGAACAGGAACAGCCACACCACGTCGACGAAGTGCCAGTACCAGGCGGCGGCCTGGAAGCCGATGTGCTTATTCGGCTTGAACTGGTCGGCCTGGGCGCGGAAGGCGCAGACGAACAGGAACGCGGTGCCGACGAACACGTGGAAGCCGTGGAAGCCGGTGGCCAGGTAGAAGGTAGACGGGTAGATGCCGTCGGTCAGTTTGTAGCCGGCGTGGATGTATTCATAGGCCTGCAGCGACAGGAACAGCACGCCCAGGGCCACGGTGATGAACAGCCACTTGGCGGCGGTCTTGTTGTCGCCGCGTTCCACCATCAGGTGGGCGCGCGTCACGGTGATGCCCGAGGTCAGCAGGATCACGGTATTGTAGAACGGGATCGCCCAGGCATCGAGAACCTGGATGCCGGCGGGCGGCCACTGCAGGGTGACGGTCGAGAAGCCCAGCGCGTTGTGGAAGAACGCCCAGAAGAAGGCGACGAAGAACATCACTTCCGAGGCGATGAACAGCACCATACCCATGCGCAGGCCCTGGGAGGCCTCGGCCGTGTGGGCGTGTTCGACCACCGACTCACGGATCACGTCGCGCCACCACATGCCCATGGTCAGCAGCACCATGAACAGGCCGGGCAGCAGCTTGAACACACCCAGGTTCTCCATGCCGAAGACCGGGGTCTTGTGGAAATAGAGGATGGCGCCGACGGCCAGCAGCAGCGCCGAGAACGCGCCGGTGATAGGCCACGGGCTCGGGTTGACCATGTGGAAGGGGTGCTTGGCGGAATGGGCGCTCATCGGCGTTCCTTTATGCTCGTAAGGTCGTTAGTTCAATTTGGTCGGTTCGGTCCGGCCCTGGGCGTCGCCCAGCTTGGCCTGGTTCGCGCGGCTCTCGTTGTCCAGATCCTCTTTGGCGCGGAGGAACGTATAGGACAGCGTGATGGTGCGCACTTCCTCGGTGGTGCTGTCCTTCACCAGGGCGGGATCGACGAAGAAGGTCACGCCGAGGTCGGCTTCCTGGCCCGGACCCAGGGTCTGGCTCTGGAAGCAGAAGCACTCCAGCTTGTTGAAATACTGCCCGATCTTCTCCGGCGTGACGTTGAACACGGCGGTGCCGGTGATGGTCCGGTCGGTGAGATTCTTGACGTGGTAGCTGACGGTCCTGGTCTCGCCCAGGCGCAGGTCGACGGACTTCTGGTTGGGCTTGAAGGTCCAGGGCAGCATGCGGTCGGTGTTGGCGTCGAAACGCACCGTGATCGGCACGGCCGCGATCTGGTCGGGGGCGGAGGTCGCCACCTGCGTGGCGCCGCCGATCCCCAGTTTCTGACAGACGATCCGGTACAGCGGCGCCGAGGCGAAGGCAAACCCCACCATGCCGGCGACGACCAGAAGCGCGGTCGCCGCCGTATACGCATTCCTGCGCTGGGTGGGGGTACCCGTCATCGGAGCTTACTCGGCCGGATGCGGTTCGGCGTGGCCGATCACCGGCGGGGTTTCGAAGGTGTGGAACGGCGCCGGCGAGGCGACGGTCCATTCCAGGGTGGTCGCACCTTCGCCCCACGGGTTGGCGGCGGCCTTCTTGCCGGCGAACATCGCGTAGACCGCCATCACCAGGAAGAACACCGATGAGGCCGCCGAGATGTAGGAGCCGTAGGACGACACCAGGTTCCAGCCGGCGAACACATCCGGATAGTCGATGTAGCGGCGCGGCATGCCGGCCAGCCCCAGGAAGTGCTGCGGGAAGAAGGTGACGTTGACGCCGATGAAGGTGGTCCAGAAGTGCACCTGGCCGGCCCACTCGGGGAATTCGCGGCCGGTCATCTTGCCGAACCAGTAATAGGTGCCGGCGAACATGGCGAACACGGCGCCCAGCGACAGCACGTAGTGGAAGTGGGCGACCACGTAATACGTATCCTGGAGCACCACGTCGAGGCCGGCGTTGGCCAGCACGACGCCGGTGACGCCGCCGACGGTGAACAGGAAAATGAAGCCCATCGCCCACAGCATCGGCACCTTGAACTGGATGGAGCCGCCCCACATGGTGGCGATCCACGAGAAGATCTTGATGCCGGTGGGAACCGCGATCGCCATGGTCACGGCGATGAAGTAGGCGCGGTAATTGACGCCCAGGCCGACCGTGTACATGTGGTGCGCCCACACCACGAAGCCGACCACGCCGATCGCGGCCATGGCGTAGGCCATGCCGAGATAGCCGAACACCGGCTTGCGCGAGAAGGTCGAGACGATGTGGCTGATGATGCCGAAGGCGGGCAGGATCATGATGTAGACTTCGGGGTGGCCGAAGAACCAGAACAGGTGCTGCCACAGCAGGGGATCGCCGCCGCCGCGCGGATCGAAGAAGGCGGTGCCGAAGTTGCGGTCCACCAGCAGCATGGTCAGGGCGCCGGCGAGCACCGGCACGGCCAGGAGCAGCAGCACGGCCGTGACCAGGATCGCCCACACGAACAGCGGCATCTTGTGGAAGGTCATGCCGGGCGCGCGCATGTTGAAGATGGTGGTGATGAAGTTGGTGGCGCCGAGGATCGACGAGGCGCCGGCCAGGTGCAGCGACAGGATCGCGAAGTCCACCGACATGTCGGGGTGCCCGCTGATGCCCGCGAGCGGCGGATAAAGCGTCCAGCCGGTGCCGGCGCCGTTGCCGGCGAACATGGAGGCCACCAGCAGGATCAGGGCCGGCGGCATCAGCCAGAACGAGATGTTGTTCATGCGCGGGAAGGCCATGTCCGGCGCGCCGATCATCATCGGCATGATCCAGTTGCCGAACCCGCCGATCAGCGCCGGCATCACCACGAAGAACACCATCAACAGGGCGTGGGCGGTGACCAGCACGTTGTAGAACTGCTTGTCATGGAAGAACTGCATGCCCGGGTGCGCCAGTTCGGCGCGGATGGCGATCGAGAACCCGGCCCCCACCAGCGAGGAGAGCGCGGCGAAGACCAGGTACATCGTCCCGATGTCCTTGTGGTTGGTGGAGTTCAGCCACCGCAGAAGGCCGCTCGGGTGGTGATCGTGCCCGTGATCGTCGTGAGCCCCGTGGGAACCAGCGTGGGCTGTGGTGGCTGCGCTCATGAACTTCTCCGGATCTCTGAACTTTTTACGTGTTTAAGTTTTTACTGGTGCGCCGGTTTTTTTAGTGCGCCGGGGGCGCGGCGGGCGCTTCGGCCGGGGCCGCGGGCGCCTTCTTGCTGGCGACCCAGGCGGTGTAGGCGTCCTTGCTCACCACATCGACGACGATCGGCATGAAGGAGTGATCGACACCGCACAGTTCCGAGCACTGGCCGTAGAAGCGGCCCAGCTTGGTCGCGCGCACCCAGGTTTCGTTGGTGCGGCCGGGGACGTTGTCGAGTTTCACGCCGAAGGCCGGGATGGCCCAGGCGTGGATCACGTCGGTGGCGGTCATCAGCAGGCGGACGTTGCTGTCGACCGGCAGGACGACATGGTTGTCGGTTTCGAACAGGCGATGCTGGCCCGGCTTGATGTCCTTGTCGGGAACGGCGATGGCGTCGAAGGTGATTTCGCTGTCGGGGTATTCGTACGACCAGTACCACTGGTTGCCGACGATCTTGAGGGTCAGGTCGGCCTGTTCGATGCGGTCCTGCAGGTACAGGAGGCGGTAGGACGGCACCGCGATCAGGGCCAGGATCAGCACCGGCAGCGCGGTCCAGATCACTTCGATCAGGGTGTTGTGCGACCACTTGGCGGGCACCGGATTGGAGCGCTCGTTGAAGCGCACGGCGCAGATCACCAGGAGCGCCAGCACGAACAGCGAGATCGCCGTGGTGATGACCAGGAGCAGGTTATGGAAGGAGGTCATCTTCTCCATGACCGGCGACGCGGCGGTCTGGAGGCCCAACTGCCACTCCGTCGGGAAGGAGGGGGTGGGCATCTCGTCCGCGGCCCAGGCCGGGAAGGAGAAAAGCATGCTCGAAAGGGCGGCGAACGCCTGGTTTACACGACTCACTCTTTGTCTCCATTGCAGGCCTATAGGCTGGCCCCGTTTAAGCGGGCCAGACCAGGGGTTCAACTGGTTTTTTTCAGGTTTTTCAAAATTTTGCGCTACTGCCTCGAGGCGCGTTCGAGGCTGCGGAACCCTCTCCGGCGCGGCGCCTCCGGCCCCCCGAACGCGCTTGGCCGCGAGACTAGCCGAAGCCATCCGTGGCGTCAAAGGAAGCGCCTCACAGATTCAAGGGGTTCTGCTATGCGTTAAGCATTGTAACCGGGGCCATTTGGCGGTTCCCCGCCGTCCTCCGCTCGTTTACACATCGCGGTCCGCGGCGCCTTCTTGGGCGCCCATATTGGAACGCGTGCCTAGGATCCCGCTCTCTTGGACCAGAAAAATCCACCGCCTGACCGCGACAAGCCCGACCGCAGGAAATTGGTGCTGTTCGCCCTCATGCTGTTGGCGATGTCGGCATTCATGTATTTCAGCTTCATCATCAAGACCGCGGTGAAGGGGCCGTGACGATGACCGCGGTCGTTGCGATTCTGCCGCATGTCAACGCGGTGCTGAACAGCGTCTCGACGGTGCTCCTGCTCCTGGGTTTTGCCTTGATTCGCCGGGGAAACCGCGGGCTCCACCGTCAAGTGATGCTGGCGGCGCTGGTGGTCTCGGGCGCGTTCCTGGCGTGCTATCTGCTCTATCACTTCACCGCCCCGGTGTTCGTTTACCGCGGCCCCGACTGGTCGCGGCCGGTCTATTTCGCGATGCTCGTCAGCCACGTGATCCTGGCCACCGTCGTGACGCCGATGATCGCGGTCACCGCCTGGCGCTCGCTGCACGGCGATTTCGCGCGTCACCGCGCCATCGCCCGCTGGACCTTTCCCATCTGGCTGTACGTCACCGTGACCGGCGTGGTGATTTATGCCATCCTTTACCATCTGACTCCGACGGCGGCATGACGGGGAGAACGCCGCCCGCGGGTGCTTTTTCCTGTCCGCCTACCTAGAGCATTTTCCGATGAAGTGGATGCCGGTTCATCGCAGAAAATGCGACCAAACCAAAAAATTAGAGCATGATCGCGATTCAATATGACTCGATCATGCTCTAATCTCCCGCGCGGATAGCCCATGGACGACAAAGAACTCATTGCCCGGTCGATGCCGCCGCCGATGGACGTGGCGGTGGACGGCAATTTCGCCGGCAAGCTGACGCCTCACCTGATGGCGGAATTGAAGGGCTGGATCGCGCTGCCGCTGATCGCGCTGGCGCTCGCGGGGCTGCTGGCGCTGCTGCTGGCCGCGGCGCGGGCGCCGGGGGCCGAACGTATCCTGCCCTGGACCGGGACCGAGGCCTTCCGCCGCATCCTGGTGGTGCATGTCACCTTCGCCTTCGTCGTCTGGTACCTGGGAGTCCAGGGCCTGCTGGCGGTGGTCGCCACCGCCCAGGCGGTGTGGGAGCGGGGCACCGACATCCGGCCGTTGGAGGCGTTCTTCGGCCGGGTGGCGGTCTACGGCGCCGGCTTGAGCTTCGTCCTGCTGCTGGCGCCGGCGCTCGGCAACCTCGGTGTGCCGTCGATCAACAACTATATCCCGGTGCTGCTGCATCCTCTGTTTTATGCCGGGTTAGGCCTGCTCGCGGTGTGCGTGGCGCTGCCCATTATCCGCCTGCTGGCGATCCTGGCGCGCCGGCGTCATCCGGACGCCGGAGTTTTCGGCGTCGCCTGCGCCGGCGTTATCTTCCTGATCGCCCTGGTGTGCATCGCCGCCGCCTGGTTCACGGTGCCGCAATTCGTCGGAGTCGAAGGCACGGCGGAATACGTCATGTGGGGCGGCGGCCATATCCTGGAATTCTCCAAGACCGCGCTGATGCTGTGCGGACTCTATTTCATCATGCGCGTCGCCTTCGGCGAGACCCCCATGACCGCGCCGTGGTTCGGGGCCGCCATGCTGATGCTGGTGGCCGGCGCCGGCGCCGGGCCGCTGCTCTATCTCACCTATGTCGGCGGCGATCCCAGCCAGCGCATGACCTTCACGTATCTCTATTGGTTCGCGCTGCCGCTGCCGATCATCATGGTGACCTTCAATGTTATCGGCTTGTTGATCAAACGCCGCCGCGACATCTGGGAAGGCGCGCCCGAGATCAAGGGCGTGATCGCGGCGCTGGTGCTGTTCGCCGCCGGCGGCCTCATGGGTTTCTTCGAGGGCTCGGTCGACACCCGCACGCCCGCCCACTATCACGCCATGCTGATCGCCGTGACCCTGGTGTTCATGACGCTCTACTTCGGCCTGTTCCTGCCGCTGGCGGGCAAGCGCACCCAGCGCCGCAAGCTGCGCACCGCCATGTACGTGCTCCTGGGGCTGGGCCAGCTGCTGCACTCGGTCGGGCTCTACGTGGCGGGTATGAGCGGGGTCGTGCGCAAGGCGGCGGGTTCGGATCAAGACCTTGATAACGTGACAAAAATCGCCGCCATGGCGACCGAAGGCGCGGGCGGGCTGATCGCCGTCGTCGGCGGCATCATCTTCATCGTGCTGGCGGCCAGATTGTTGTTGGCATCAGGACCCGCGGGTGTTACCCCCGGCCCGTCTTTGCGATAAGGCCTGAAACGAATAATGCGCATTCGCAGCTACATCCAGCTCATGAAGCTCCGCATCGGCTTCCTGATCGCCTTGTCGGCGATGGCGGGCTATGCGGCGGTGGCGAGCCATGTTGACGCGCGCCAGCTCGCGGTGCTGTTCATCGCCATGCTGCTGGGCTCGTCGGGGTCGGCGGTCTTCAATCAGTTCTACGACCGCGACATCGACGGCCTGATGCCGCGCACCGCCAAGCGCCCGCTGGTCAACGGCACCGCCGGCGATGCGCGCGCCGCGCTGCTGTTTGCCGCCGTTCTGCTGGTGGGCGGTTGCGCGCTGGCGGTGCTGGCCTTCAACTGGGTGGTGGCGGCGCACCTGTTCCTGGGCGCCTTCGTTTACGGCGTGGTCTACACCGTGTGGCTCAAGCGCCGGCACTGGACCAATATCATCATCGGCGGCGCCGCCGGCAGCTTCGCGGTGCTGGCGGGCGCGGCGGCGGTGGATCCGAATTTGTGGCTGCTTCCGGCGCTGATGGCGATCACCCTGTTCCTGTGGACGCCGTCGCATTTCTGGGCGCTCGCCATCCTGATCAAGGACGACTACGCCAAGGCCGGCGTGCCCATGCTGCCGGTGGTGGCGGGCGATGCGGCCTGCGCAAAATGGATTCTCGCCAACACGGTGGCGCTGGTGGGCTCGGCGCTGCTGCCGGTGGCTTTCGGCCAGCTGGGCTGGCTCTACGCGGCGATCTCGACCGCGTTCGGGCTCCGCTTCCTGTGGCTCAATGTAAAGCTGGTGCGGGACCCGTCGCCGGCCTGGGCGCGGCGCAATTTTCTGTTTTCCATGCAATACCTGGCCGGCGTTTTCCTCGCGGTCGTGATCGACAAACACGTCCCACTGTCCGCCTGGCTCGCGTAGGCCGCCGGTTCTTGCGGGCTTCCGCCCGCTTTCCAGCCCGTCGTTCGACACTGTGCATGAAACCCTCCGTAGTCCGGCGAAGCGGTTTTAGGGCCGTGTCCGGTCACCGGCGTTGATGTCCATCAATCGATCGGGTGCGGAGACATGCGAACGGCCGGTTTTGCAACCGGCCGCCGATATTCTGTTTGGCGAAGAAGGAGGCGGGTTACGCTTTTTTCTTCTTCTTTTTCTTCTTGGTTTTGGCCTTTGCGTCCAAGGCCTGCTTGTCGCCGGTGACGATCATGCCGGCGGCGATGCCGGATTTCGCCGCGACCGTGCTGTGCGCCGCCGGCGTTGCTGCTTGCGCGGAAGCGCCAAGTCCAAACGCCAAAGCGAACGCGAGTAGGTATTTCATCGTGAGAGTTTTCATCGTCAGAGTTCCCCCAAGTGCCGCTCCCGCGATGCGCGGGAGTCGCCGGGAATCCCTGTAGATCAAATCCTGAATCGCGGCAATTCCGGCCTGCGTGAAATTGCTGACATCAGTTGAGGTCGGCGGCGTGGCGTTTGAGATCCGAAAGCTTGGCGTATTCCAGGGCGCCTTCGTGGCTGGCCTGGAGCACCACGCGCGGCGCTTTCCCGGCATTGAACGCTTCCTGCCAGCGCGGCGCGCACAGGCACCAGCGGTCGCCGGGCTTCAACCCGGGGAATCCGTATTCCGGCATCGGCGTCGAGAGATCGTTGCCGGCTCCGGCGCTGAACGCCAGGAATTCGGCGGTCATCACCGCGCACACCGTATGCGAGCCGACATCCTGCGGCCCGGTGTTGCAGCAGCCGTCGCGGAAGAACCCGGTGACGGGCCCGGCCGAACACAGCGCCAGCGGGCCGCCCAGGACATTGCGCCCGGTACGGTGAGGTTCGGCCATATCGCGCATCGTCTGTCCTTTCTAGAGCATGATCGAGTCATATTGAATCGCGATCATGCTCTAATCTCTTTTGGTTGGTCGCATTTTCTGCGATGAACCGGCATCCACTTCATCGGAAAATGCTCTAGAAACCGGAGTCCGGCAGCGGCAGGAATTCCATTTCCGCCGGCGTGCGTCCGAACCGGAAGGCAAGCACCGTTGAAGCCCGTGCGTCCACGGGTTACTCGCGCACCAGCCGGAACTGGCCGACGTCGATGGCCTGGGCGCGGAAGCCGCCTTCGCAATAGGCCAGGTACATTTCCCACATGCGGCGGAAGCGCTCGTCGAAGCCCAAAGGTTCGATGCTGCTCCAGGCGGCCAGGAACCGGTTGCGCCATTGGCGCAGGGTGGCGGCGTAACTGTCGCCGAACATCACCGCGCCGTCGAACGTGAGCTTGGCCTGCGCGAACTGGGTCTTGAGGCGCCCGACCGTCGGCAGCATGCCGCCCGGGAATATGTAGCGCTGGATGAAATCGGAACTGCGGCGATAGCTCTCGAAACGCTCCTCGGCGATGGTGATGATCTGCAGCGCCGCGGCGCCGCCTTCGGCGAGGCGTTCGCGTACGGTTTCGAAATAGCGCGGCCAGTTGGATTCGCCGACCGCCTCGAACATCTCGATCGACGCCACCCGGTCGAAGGTGCCCGCGACGTCGCGGTAGTCCTGGAACCGCAGGTCGACCTTGTCGCCAAGCCCCTGGGCCTGCAGCCGCTTGCCGGCGAAGGCCAGCTGCTCCTTCGACAGCGTCAGGCCGGTAAGCCGGCAGCCGTATTCCCTCACCGCGAACTCGGCGAAGCCGCCCCAGCCGAACCCGATCTCGAGCACATGGTGCTCCGGCTTGAGGTCGAGAATCTTGGCGATGCGCCGGTACTTCTCGATCTGGCCCTCCGGCAGCGACTGGCCGGGTGTGGCGAACAGCGCCGACGAATAGGTCATCGTCGGGTCGAGCCACTGCTGATAGAAGGCGTTGCCGAGGTCATAGTGCGCGGCGATGTTGCGCCGGGCGCCGGCGCGGGTATTGGCGTTGAGCAGATGCGCGACGCGGTGGCGCAGCTTCGAGAACCGTCCGCGCAGGCCCCCGACCGAGAGCCCGCGCGCATTGAGCGCCGCCCACTCGATCACCGAGGCCAGGTCCGGGCTGTCCCAGTCGCCGTCGACATAGGCGTCGAGGAACGCGGTCTCGCCTTCGGTCATGAAACGCCGCGCGGCGCGCCAGCGGTTGCAGCGGATCACCGCGTGCAGGTCGCTGTGTTTGACGGCGGCGCGGGGCGCCACCGTGTACCGTCCGCCGTCGGGAAAGTACAAGGTCAGGCGGCCGATCGCGCGGCCGCCCACCATGTCCAGGAGACGCTGGATGAAACGGTTGCCGACGCGGGACGAAAGGACGCTGCGATCACTCTCGGTCATGGCGGTAATGTAGGGGGGCGGCGCGCGCCAAGCCAACCCCCGGCGAAGCCAGGCCCTTCCCGCTCGCGAAAGCTTTCATGAGCGCCTATGCTCTGGGAGGCGCCATGCTCGGGTTGCGCGTATATGCCCACGGCGCGTACGTCTGAAAGGGTTTGAAGCGCGTGAGCAAGGCCGAGACTCCCCGCAGCGCTTCCGACTCGGCCCGCGCGCAGGACGCCGCGATGTGGGGAGTCATCAGCCACGAGATCCGCACGCCGTTGATGGGCGTGATGGGGATGCTCGAGATCCTGGGCCATACCTCCCTCACCGAAGAACAGCGGCGCATCATCGCGACGGCGGAATCGTCGTCGCTCGCGCTCATGCGCGTCATCGACGACGTGCTCGACTTCGCGCGGCTGGAATCCACCACCGTGACATTGGCGCCGGCGCCCACCGACATCGGCGCCCTGGCCGAGGATTGCGCCGCCTTCCTCGCCGGCCCGGCGGGCGCCAAGGGACTGACCGTCACCTGCGAAACCGACCACCGCCTGCCGCCGGTGATGTGCGATCCGGTGCGCGTGCGCCAGCTCCTGGTCAATCTCGGCGGCAACGCCGTCAAATTCACCGACCAGGGCACGGTCGCGGTCTCGGTGCAGATGACCGCCGCCACATCCCGTGACGTGAGCCTGCGTCTCTCGGTGCGCGATTCTGGTATCGGCATCCCCGAGCATCTGCGATCGTTCCTGTTCCAGCCGTTCTCGCGCCTGGCTCAGGACGGAACCGGGCGCGGCGGCGCGGGGCTTGGCCTCGCCATCTGCCGCCGGATCGTCGACATCATGGGCGGTGCGATCGCCGTCGAGGCCGCCGCCGGCGCCGGATCGGTTTTCACCGTCGATCTGACGCTGCCGACCGCCGCGGCCCAGGCCGACGGCGCCGTTCTGCGGGACCTGCGGGTTCTCGCGGTGGAGGGCGACGGCGCCGCCATCGCCCTCAGATATCTCGAAGCGGCGGGCGCGTCGGTCACGCGCTTCGCCGGCCTGGGCGAGGTCGCCCGGCGCCTGACGTCCGCTGTCGACCGGGGCGCCGTTCTCGTGGTGATGGGACCCGAAGCCGAAGCCGAGGACATCGCCGCGGCGAACGGCGCCCTCAAGGCCATGATCCCGGCGGCGCCGTCGCTGCTGTGGCTGAGACCGCGCACGGTGACGGCGGCGGGCACGGTCGCGGGCACGGGACCGGCGGTCGACAGCGTCAGCGCCTATCCCTTGCGCCGGAGTGAGCTGCTGGCCAAAGCCCGGCGCGTTCTCGATCCCGTGGACCCCGCCGGACCCGTCATCACCCGCCGGGCCGAGCCGCCGACGGGGTTCGTGGCGGTGCGTGAGGACTCCGCCGCGGCGGCGCGGGCCGAAGGCCGGGTCGTGTTGCTGGCCGAGGACAACCCCATCAATCAGGAAGTGCTGTGCCAGCAGCTGTCCATCCTGGGCTTCGACTGCGACATCGCCGAGAACGGCGCCGCCGCCCTCAAGGCGTTGGAGCGCCGCCGCTATCCCGCCCTGCTGTGCGACTGCCACATGCCGGGCATGGACGGCTTCGCGCTGACCAAACGCGTGCGCGAATTG
Organism: Rhodospirillaceae bacterium; assembly: GCA_041905795.1. GTDB lineage: Bacteria > Pseudomonadota > Alphaproteobacteria > Rhodospirillales > Rhodospirillaceae > SHVO01. The sequence goes on from JAYRKL010000009.1 coordinate 143,762, forward strand.
GAAGCCGCCCGGCGTGCAAAAGGGGAAAGCCAGGCGCGCATGCCGATCATCGCGGTCACCGCCAACGCCTTGCCGGGCGAAGCGGCGCGGTGCCTGGCGGCGGGCATGGACGACTACCTGCCCAAACCCATCGAGATCCGCGTCTTGAGTGCCATGTTGGAGCGCTGGATTCCCGAAGCCCCGGCCGCGGCGGTCCCCGCCGAGGCGGCGCCGGCCGCGGGGTCCGTCGTCGACATCCGCCCGCTCGCGGCCATCTACGGCAACGACGCCGCACGTCTCGAACGCGTTCTGGCCGAGTGGCGCGCGGGCGTGCAGGACGGCGTGCGCGCGATCGCCGCGGGATTCGAGACTGGCCGCCTTGAGGCCGCGCTGGACGCCGCCCACCGCATCAAGGGCAGCGCCGGCATCGTCGGCGCTTATGGATTATCGGCCGAAGCCGCCGCGCTCGCGGCGGCGCTGCGGGCCGGCGACATGGCGGCGGCGCGCGCCGCCGCGCGCAAGGTCGAGATTGCCGCGGCGGCGGCGGTCGCGGCTTCTCAATAGAAGGCGGGTCAATAAAAGGCGGCTGTCAGTACGGCGCCGGGACGACATAGCCCGTGCCGCGCACGGTCTTGATCACCGCCGGGTGACGGGGATCGGTCTCGACTTTCTGCCGCAGCCGGGTGATCAGCACGTCGATGCTGCGGTCGAGCGGCGACCAGGCCCGGTGCAGCACCTGGGTCATCAGTTCCTCGCGGCCCTGGGGTTGGCCGGCGTTGCGCACGAGATGCGCGAGCAGCCGGCATTCGTGACCGGTCAAGGTCTGGCCTTGCCCATTGGCCTGAAGGACGCCGTTGTCCGGGTCGAGCGTCATCCCGTGGAAGGAGAGGCGGTTGCCGCTTGCCGCCGGGGAGGCCTCCCGGCCGCCCACCCGCCGCAGCACGCTGCGGATGCGCGCCAGCACTTCGCGCTCCTCGAACGGCTTGATGACATAGTCGTCGGCGCCGCACTCCAGGCCCACCACCTTGTCCACGGTTTCGTGGCGGGTGGTGATGATGATGATGCCGACGTTGTGGTGGGACCGCAGGTAGCGCGTGAGCGTAAATCCGTCCTCGCCCGGAAGTTTGACGTCCATGAGCACAAGGTCCACCGGCTGTGCCGCGAGACGGTCGCGCATTTCATGGCCGCTGCCGGCTGTCGCCACCCGGTAGCCTTCACTGGTGAGGTAAATGTCGAGGATGTCACGCACGAACGGATCGTCCTCGACGATCAGGATGCGGGACCTGTGATCCGGTTTGGTCTCCGGAAGGGCAGGCTGTAAATCAAGCATCGCGCTCAAACAGGCCGCCTTTGCATAGACAAGAAAGTTGATATCAGTCCCGAATTATACAACCGCCGATGAAAATATCTACTCACCTCACCAACCTCCTGTCGGGCTATCTTGATCTCGGCAACCTGGGGGTTTGGGGTGCAAAACAGCGGCAAGACCGGGATCGGCCCGTTACGGGTGATGGTCGTCGATGACGATCCGTTCGTCCGCGACGTGGCGGTCACCGCGCTTGGGGCCGGCGGCGTCGAGGTCATGGCCTGCGACAGCGGCGCCGCGGCGCTCGCCGCCTTCGAGGGTTTCGCGCCCGCGCTCCTCCTGCTCGACCTGATGATGCCCGAGATGGACGGCCGCGCCGTGTGGAAGGCCGTCTCGGCGCGCGCCAACCGTCCGCGGCTGATTTTCCTCACCGCTTGCGACGACGACGCCACCCGCGCTGAGGTCATGGCGCTGGGGGCGGAAGGGCTGATCGCGAAGCCGTTCGATCCCGGCGCATTCGCCGCTTCGGTGCTGGGGTTCGCGGACAAGGCGCGCACGCGGACCGCCCGCCTGGAGGCGCTGGCGCGGGATTTCACCGCAGGTTTGCCCGCGGCGCGGGACGCCCTGGAACGCACCTGGGCCGGACTCGGGACCTGGGATGACACCGCCGCCGAGGCCTTGCTGGCCGCCGTTCACCGGCTCGCCGGCGTGGCGCCGATGTTCGGGTTCAAGGTCGTGGGCGCCGCGGCGGATCGTGTGGAGGACCTGCTGCGCGCCGCGCTGGCGAACGGCGGTTGGCGCGGCGACGCGGAGCGCCGTGCGGCGGAAGAGGGCGTGCGCGCGCTGATTGCGGCGGTTGATGCGTGCCCCGGGGGATTACAGGACAGGACGTGACGCTAGAGCATCGTGCGGAAAAATGGTGCCGGATGAGGGGATTGAACCCCCGACCTTCGGTTTACAAAACCGCTGCTCTACCGCTGAGCTAATCCGGCGCCGGGGCCTTGGAAATCGCCGGGACGATAGGTCCAGCGCCGCAAAAGGGCAACTATTTGCGCTTGCCGGTTATTTGCCGGGCTTTTTCATACAGGGCCACGGCGGCGGCGTTGGAGACGTTCAGGCTTTCCACGGCGCTGGCGATCGGCAGGCGGGCGCGGTGGTCGCAGGCCTCCGCCACCAGCCGGCGGATGCCTTCGCCCTCGGCGCCCAGCACCAGGGCGATGCGTCCCGTGAGATCCACCTCCGCCAGGGCCGGCCCGGCATCCGCTTCCAGGCCCACCAGCCAGAACCGCGCTTCCTTGAGGATCTCGATGGCGCGCACCAGATTCACGGTCTTCACATAAGGCACTTTGTCCAGGGCGCCCGAGGCGGATTTCGCCATGACGCCGGTTTCCTCGGGCGCGTGGCGGTCGGGCGCGATCACCGCGCTGGCGCCGAAGGCCGCCGCCGAGCGCAACACCGCGCCGACATTGTGGGGGTCGGTCACCTGGTCGAGCAGCACCAGGCAGACATCGTCCCGGTCTTCCAGCGCCCCCAGGATATCCTGCAGGTGATGATCGAGCGGGCGCGCCAGCACGGCGACGCCCTGGTGCACCGCCTCTTCCCCCACCAGCTGGTCGATCTCGCGCCGCCCCATGACGCGCATGTGCTGCAGGCTCTCGGCGGGCACGCCGGCATCGCCCCGCAGACGTTCGGCCGACTCCGGTGTCGCGATCACGCGCAGGATCTTGCGCGCGGGGTTGGCGAGGGCGGCCGCGGCCGGGTGGTAGCCGTAGATCCAGATTTCCACGCGCGACGCCGCGCGCTCCGGCGCAGGCTTGCTCCGCTCCGGCCTGTCCTGCGGCTTACGTGTCGCCGCGGGCGGCTTCTGTTGGGGGCCTTGCGGCCTGAAATCCTGGTGTTTGGAGCCATGCTTGTCCGGACGCTGTCCGTGCGGCCGGTGCTGGCCGCCCTGGGGTTTGGAATCCCGCCGTGACATTGAAATCCTGCCTTTGAAACGAAGACCTGCGCGTGGGCGCGAAAGTGACAGGAATCCCTGCCTTGGCAAGGCTTTCCGGCGGCGATGCGCGGGCGATGTTCCTTGACCCTTCACCTGGGGGCTGCAACGGTGCCGGACGATATGGAAAACGGGGGATGGCGCGTGAGAACAGTGTCCGCGCGGCTCAGGGAGGCGAGGGGGCGGTGACGGACGCGGACACACCCCCCATCGTTTGGATTGTCGGCTACCCAAGTTCGGGCATCTACAAGATGCTGCTCGGCCTCGGGCACATTCTGTTTGGAAAGATCACGAGCTTCCCGCAGCTCGAAAGCCACATCCCGTGCACGTTTTCCTACGCCAAGATCAGGACCTCCGCGCCGGTGGGCGGGTTCAGGTTCACCTATACGCACCTGCCGCCCCTTCAGAACGCTTTCCCGCCGGGCACGCGCGACCGCGTCATCTACCTGGTGCGCGATCCGGTCGACATCGGCTTTTCCTCGGCGCGCTATCTGGTGCCGTTCCATATCGACTACCGCACGGCCACGGACGGCCAGATCGCCGAGACCTTCCAGGACCTGCTGCAGTCCTATCTCCGCCTCGGCACGTTCATTCAATATGTGTTGTGGGGGTATGGCGCATGGCCGAGCCACGGCCCAAGCTGGCTGCACCTGTGCCGACGCCAGCGCATGCCCCACACGGTCGTTCCGTTCACCAGGATGCAGACCGCGCCGGAGAAGGTGCTGGCCGGACTTGCCGGGTCGCTGAACCTGCCTGCCACCGCCGAACAGCTCTCCGGCGCCATCGAGAACTGGTCGCTTCCGGTCAGCCGGGCCATGGAAGAACACGCCATCGCCAACCGCACGCCCTGCGGCATTTATGACCCGGCGCTGCAACCGGCCTTCGACCGCGGGTGGCGCTATCACGGGGAAGGCGGCGCCGGTTACGGCAAGGCGAACCTGTCCGAAGCGCAATGGGCGGCCGCGCGCGCCGTGTTCGGGCCCGCGGCGCGTGACATGGGCCTCGACCTCTAGATCGCGGGCCCCTTACGCGGGGGCTGCCCCCTTGAAATATCCCCATAAAACCGGCTGCCGCCGGATTCCGCCCCGGGGCCGGAATTGCCACGTTGACAAGCCTCGCCCAACCCCCTACTTGGTCCGTCCGCGAAAGCGCCTTTTGCCCGCACAAACCAAGGGCTTGGGGAGGGATGGCCGAGCGGTCAATGGCAGCAGACTGTAAATCTGCCGACTTATGTCTACGAAGGTTCGAATCCTTCTCCCTCCACCACCTTGGCTCTTTCGCACTCTCGCGTCCCGCAGGCCATCATGACCGCTCTTCCCGACCGCCTCTCCAACGACCCCCGCAGCCCGCATCATGATGCGCCGCTGCTGGAGCGCGGCGTGGGCATCCGCTTCAACGGCGTCGAAAAGACCAATGTCGAGGAATATTGCGTGAGTGAAGGCTGGATCCGCGTCGCCGCCGGCAAGGCCCGCGACCGTTTCGGCAACCCCATGACCATCAAGCTCAAGGGCGTAGTCGAACCATATCTGCGGGCGCCCGGGGAAACGGCCACGGAATCCGAGTAAAGCCGCTAAAGTCCCTTGCTGGCCGCCCGGCCGGCTCAGTACAAACAGAGCGGCAAAGCGCTGCTCCCGGGCGGGTGTAGCTCAATGGTAGAGCAGAAGCCTTCCAAGCTTACGACGAGGGTTCGATTCCCTTCACCCGCTCCATTTTCCAGTCATCAGACGAACCCTCGTTCTTATGTTTTGCGGCCTTCGGCCGCAGGGGTTCGATTCCCTTCACCCTCTCCAATTTCCGATCGTCAGGCGAACCCTCGCTCTCATGTTTTGCGGCCTTCGGCCGCGGGGATTTGCCGTAGCCGCACGCCGTGTCCGCCATGATTTCCTTGACCGTCTATGCAGGATTGGCAGGGGACCGCAATGCCCTCGGCATGCGCGGTGCTGCTGTGCTGGGCGAGGCACTCGGCGCCGTACTCGGAAAGCGGGCGCGCACGGTTGGAACCTCCAGGCCGCCCGTCGCCGGTGGGTGGGCGGCGCAGTTGGACGCGGCTTCACAAGATTTGCGTCTGCTCGGGGCCGCCGTCGGCGAAGTACTGGACGCCGGTTTGCGCCCGGTGTCGACCATGGGGCGATGTGCGGCGAGTATCGCGACCTTGCCGGAAATCGCACGGCGGCATCCTGAGGCGGTGGTGGTGTGGTTCGACGCTCACGGCGATTGCAACCTGCCGCGCGGGGAGGACAGCTATCTCGGCGGCATGGTGCTGACCGGCGCGGCGGGACTGTGGGATACCGGGCTGAGTGGCGGGCTCGGCGGCGGGCGCGGCGGCGGTCTCGCGCTCGGGCAGGTCATCCTCGCCGGCAGCCGCGATCTCGATCCGCCGGAGCTTGAACGCATCGCGCGCGGGGATCTGGCGCATGTGCCGGTGGGGCCCGATTTCGCAGCGCGGCTGGCGCACGCGGTGCGCGGACGGCCGGTCTATGTGCATATCGATTGCGATGTCATGGACGCGGGCCTGATTGCCACCGAATACCAGGTGGCGGATGGACTCTCGTTCGCCGATCTCACGGCGGCCTGCGCGGTCCTGGCGCGCTCTCACGTGGTCGGCCTCGAAGTGACTGAGTTTGAGGCCACCTGGCCCGATGGGCGCGCCAACCCGGCGGACCCGCTGATCGCCGCCGTGACGCCGTTGCTGGAAACCTGCCGCCGCTTTTGACCGTCGCCCAGCGTCCCGAAATGAAAACGGCGGATGGCAACGCCACCCGCCGTTCACAGATTTTCCGGAAGGCTACTTTTTACTTGATCAAGCCTTCGGCTTTCATGGCCGCCTGGGTATGCGGGCGCGCCAGCACGCGGGCCTGGTAGGCGTTGAGCTTCGGGAACGCCGAGAGATCGACGCTGACGTTGCCCGACCAGTTGGTGACAGTGAACAGATAAGCGTCGGCGATGGTGAAGTTCTCGCCGGTGAGATACGGCCGGCCGTCGGCCAGGGTCTTCTCCACCAGGGCGAAGCGATCGGCGAGCTTGTCCTTCCACGGCTTCTTGGCCGCGTCGTCATTGGCGGGGTTGAACAGCGGGCTGAAGCACTTGTGGATCTCGGTGCCGATGAAGGTCAGCCACTCGTTGACGCGCGCGCGCTCAAGAGTGCCGGCCTTGGGGGCGAGGGACGTGGCGCCCACGGAGTCCGCCACATACTGGGTGATGGCGGGGCCTTCGGTCAGAAGCTCGCCGTTGGCAAGGCCGAGGGCGGGCGTATAGCCCTTCGGATTGATGGCGTAGAAGTCTTTGCCGTCCTTGGTGGTGTGGGTCTTGAGATCGACCTGGACGAGATCGAACTTCGCGCCGGCTTCGCGCAGAACGATGTGGGGCGCCAGCGAGCAGGCGCCGGGCGTGAAGTAAAGCTGGTAGGTCATCGTAGGTGCTCTCCTGTTTGGGCCCTCTTTTCGGGCGTGCGTGAGGTTAGACGGTGACGAGTTCGGCCATCAAGGCCCGCGCCGAGCGGTGCTTGAGGTTGGGGGCGATCTGGCCGCTCCAGACGGAGACCAGGTCGGAGCGGTCCTGTTTGCGCGCGGCGGCCTTCAGCTGGCCGGCGAACCAGGACTGGATCGGATAGGGGGCCGCCGGCTCCGGCATTTCCACGGCCAGGCGGTTCTTGAGGCCCCGCGACAGCCGGCCGGTGAAGGTGCGCGTGAGGACGGTGTGTTCGGCGTCGCGGCTGAACAGCGCCGCGCGGTGGCGGGCGCTGGCGCCGGACTCGTCGCAGGCCAGGAACCCGGTACCGACCTGCACGCCTTGTGCGCCCAGGGCCAGCGCCGCGCGCAGGCCCTTGTGGTCGGCAATGCCGCCGGCGGCGATCACCGGCGCTTTCACCCGCGCCGCCGCCAGCTGGATCAGCGCGAAGGTGCCGATGAGCGACTCTTCGGCTTGGCCCAGGAACGAGACGCGGTGGCCGCCGGCTTCGGCGCCGGTGGCGACGATGGCGTCCACACCCGCTTCATCGAGAGCGATCGCTTCCGCGATCGAGGTCGCCGCGCCGAGGGTCAGGATACCCCGCTTGCGGCATTGGGCCATCTGGCCGGCGGTGGGGATGCCGAAGACGAAACTGAACACCGGCGGCGCGGCTTCGAGCAGGGCCGCGAACTGGTCCTCGAACGGATGATGGAATTGCTTCGGGCGCGCCGGCTTGTCGACACCAAGCTCTTCGTAATAGGGCGCGAACTGCCGCCATACGCGCTCGAACGCCGCGTCGGTGATGCTCTCGCCGCCGGGGTCGGCCACCGACACCCAGAGGTTCAGGTTGAAGGGATGCGCGGTGCGGGTGCGGATCTCGCGCGCGACCGCGATGATGTCCTCGGGCGCCAGCGGTTCGGCGCCGAAAGAGCCGAGGCCGCCCAGGTTCGACACCGTTGACGCCAGCAGCACGGTCGAAAGACCGCCGCCGAACGGCCCCTGGATCACAGGGGTGTCCAGGCCGAAACGGCTGGTGAAAGCGGTCTGCATGAAGTCTCCCCTTCGCACGCGCCTCTTTGCAGGTGGGAGAGCTAAGCGACCCGGTTACCATTGTAAACCAGGTAACCATCCGTTAGCTTCATTTTCGCGTTTCCGGAAAGTAAGCGCGTTTCCCGGCGGTAACCTCTCGAAAGCGAAGTCGCATGGCGCTCAAATATCGCAAGAACCAGTCGCCGCCGTCGTTGTGCCCGGTGGGCGAGTGCATGGCGTTCCTGCGCGGCGCCTGGACACCCAATATCATTTGGCTGTTGAGCGGCGGACCGCGCCGCTTCAGTGAACTGCGCAAGGACATCGCCAATATCTCCGCCAAGGTGCTGACCACACGCCTGCGCGACCTTGAGGACCTCGGCGTGATCCGCCGCCAGGTGATGCCGACCTCGCCGCCGTCGGTGGAATACAGCCTGTCCGACCTGGGCAAGGAGCTGACCCCGGCCATCGCCGCCATCGTCAGCGTCGGCCATAGGTTGAAAAAGCGCGCCGCCAGAGCGGCCGCGTAAGATCGCCGTCATGAGAGCGGGATTGACGCGGTGTTTCACGTCCGCCCATGCTTGCGCCTGTTTTACAGGCCCGTTTCATCAGGGAGATTGCGCATGAGCTACGTCGATGGATTTGTGGTTCCGGTCCCGAAGAAGAAGCTGGCGGCCTACAAGGCGCTGGCGCGCAAATGCGGCAAGATCTGGCGGGAGCACGGTGCGCGCGATTACAAGGAGTGCATTGCCGACGACGTCAGCTGGGGCAAGCGCACCTCGTTTCCGCGCAGCGTGAAGATGAACCGGAAGACCGAAACCGTGGTCTTCTCGTATATCGTCTACACATCGCGCAAGCACCGCGACGAGGTCATGAAAAAGGTCATGAGCGATCCGCGCCTCAAAGGCATGGAAGACCCCAAGAACCATCCCTTCGACGCCAAACGCATGATCTTTGGCGGGTTCAAGGTCTTCGTCGATATCAAATAGGCCGCTGGATAGGGACAGTTTAGCCCGGCTTAAAAACTTTAAAGTCCGGCCTATCGCAAAAACGTCACCAAACCGGACGGGTTGGAGTATGCTTTTCTCCCAGGGGAACGGGGGAGGCGGCCCCGTCACGGACTTGAGGGGTCGACGGCATGGCCATTTCCCGCGCCCGTTTTCGGGGGATATATCTCCGGTGGATCGCGACCGCGGTCCTGTTCCTCGCCGCCGCGCCTTCGGCCATGGCTGAAAGCCGCACTTATGTGCGCAGCTGGTTCTCCCAGGCCATGGCCTCCGACGACAACGATTGCCCCGGCGGCGTCAACCCGCCTTGGGCCGACCAGCGCCTGAAGATCCTAGCCGATCTCGGCTACAGCCCGCAGCAGGTCGAGGCGATGCTGGCCGCCGAAGTCTCGGGCAAGGACCGCGCGACCATCAACGGCATCGTGCGCATGCGCGGCCGCAAGAACGGCCAGCCGGTCAATCCCTACAGTTTCCCCGACAGCGTCACCGATCCCAAGCTGCGGTCCGCCGGCGGGCGCTACGCCTACGGCTTCAATCTCGACGGCAAGGGCGCCGCGTCGCCGAACGGCTTCGAGGATCCCGAAACCCACGAAAAAGGCGTGAACAACGAACTGGCGCGCGCGCTCGGCTGTATGCGCGAGTTCCGCGGTACGCTGACGACCTATCCGCTGTACTGGGACTGGACCTGGGGGCAGCTCAAGGGCACGGAGCCGGCCTGGCTGATCACCGTCAGCGGCGGCGATCTCTCCCGCGACGGACCGGTGACCGTGACCATCGAGCGGGCGCTGGAACATTTGCGCGCCAACGTAGATGGCTCTGCGCGCAAGGACGCCACGTACCGTGTCGATCCCGACCCGCGCTCGCGCAATATATTTGAGGGTGTGCAGAAGAACGGCGTGATCACCGCCGCCGGCCCGGCGATCCGCATGCTGCAGGACCCGCTGGTCGCCATGGAATTCCGCATGAGCCGCGTGCAGATGCGCCTGAAGACCGCGGATGACGGCACGCTCGAGATGATGATCGGCGGCTACCAGCCCTGGGGCGATGTCTACTACAGCTTCGCCGCCGGCGGTTCGGGCAACGAGAGCTGCTCGACCGGCGACATGGCCGGCATCTATTACCTGTTCCGCAAATTCGCCGACGCGGAGCCCGACGCCACCGGCCGCAACGCGGCGATTTCCGCGACCTATTACATGCAAGGGTTGCCGGCTTTCGGTATAGCGCCGGCGCGCGCGGGGGCGGCGCGATGAAACGGGTTTTTGCGGCGCTCCTGGGCGCGGTGATGTTGGCTCCGGCGGCGCAGGGCGCCGATGCCGTGCGGCGCTTGAGCGCGGACCAGTACCGCAACATCGTTCACGACGTGTTCGGCGCCTCCATTGAGTTGGGCGGCAAGCTGGCGCCGGATTTGCGCCTCGACGGCTTGAGCGCCATCGGCGCTGCCCGGGTGTCGATCACCGCGCAAGATATGGAGCAGTACGACGCCATGGCGCGCTCCATCGCCGCGCAGGTGGTGGGCGAAAAGAACCGCCGGCAGATGGTCGGCTGCGCGCCGTCATCGGCCGCAGCACCCGATGACGGCTGCGCCGGCGCGTTCCTGGTCAAGGCGGGCATGCTGTTGTTCCGCCGGCCGCTGACGGCGGCGGAGAAGGACGCTCACGTCGCCGCGGCCCGCGGCGCCACGCTGGCGACGGGGGATTTCCATCGCGGTTTGTCGTTCGCGCTGGCGGCGATGCTGGCCTCGCCGCAGTTCCTGTTCCGTGAAACCGCGGCAACGCCCTATACCAAGGCCTCGCAGCTGAGTTTCTTCCTGTGGGACGCCGGGCCCGACCTGGTTCTATTGGAGGCGGCCGGGCGCGGCGAACTCGATACCGCCAAGGGCCTCGCGCGCCAGGTGGACCGGATGATGGCCAGCCCGCGCCTCGAGGCCGGCGTGCGCGCGTTCTTCAGCGACAATTTCGCCTTCGATGGCGCCGCGGTTCCGAAAGAGACCTCACTGTTCCCCAAATTCAGCACCCGCGTGGCGGCGGACGCCGAGGAGCAGACGCTCAGGACCGCCGTCGACTTGCTGCTGGTTCAAAGGGGCGACTACCGCGATCTGTTCACCACCCGGAAGACCTTCCTGACCCCGGACCTCGCGGCGGTCTACCGGGTGCCGGTGGCGAGCGATGTGCCTAACGGCGCGCCGGAGACCTGGACGGCGTTCGAATTCCCCGAAGGCGACCAGCGCATGGGCATCCTCACCCATATCGCTTTCACCGCTTTCCATTCGCCGCCGGGGCGCGGCTCACCGACGCTGCGCGGCAAGGCGCTGCGCGAGATGATGCTGTGCCAGAAGGTACCGGCGCCGCCGGCAGACGTGAAATTCAATCTGGTCAACGACACGTCCAATCCGCTTTACAAGACCGCGCGCAAGCGCCTGGCCGCGCACCGCGAGAACCCGGTCTGCGGCGGCTGCCACAAGATCGTCGATCCCATCGGCCTCGCGCTCGAGAACTTCGACGGCGCCGGCGAGTTCCGCACCAAGGAGAACGGCGAAACCATCGACACCAGCGGCGAATTGGACGGCGTTGCGTTCCATGACGCCGCGGGGCTGGCCAAGGCGGTGCGCGACAATCCCGCGACGCCGGCCTGTGTCGTCAGCCGCTTGGCGTCCTATGCCCTGGGGCGCGTGCCGGCACCCGATGAACGAGACTGGATCGGCGCGCTGGGCAAGGATTTCGCCGCCCATGGCTACCGCTTCCCCGATCTCATGCGCGCCATTGCCGTCAGCGACAAACTCAACGCCGGAGCCCACTGACATGACGCTCTCCCGCCGCCGCGTATTGCGTGGAACCCTGGCCGGCGCCGCCGTGACGGTGCCGCTGCCGTTCCTGGACGGATTCCTGAACGGCAACGGCGACGCGCTCGCCGCCACCGGCGAAGCGCTGCCGGTCGTGTTCGGCACCTGGTTCCAGCCGCTCGGTTTGAACCCGGGGCGCTGGATTCCCGACACCACCGGCCGCAATTACGAGAGCAAGATCGAGTTGAGGCCCTACGACCGCTTCAAGGACCGCATGAACCTGATCAGCGGCGTGCGCTATTTCCTCGACGGGCGCCCCAACGAAACCCATATCACCGGCCCCCAGATCGCCATGAGCGGCGAGATTCCCACCAGCACCACCTCCGCGCCAAGCCTCGACAACCTGATCGCCGATGTCATCGGCGCCCGCACCCGTTTCCGGTCCATCGAAGTGACCCTCGACGGCACGCGGCGCAGCGTCAGCATCCGTGGCGGCGCGCCCAGCGCCACGCCGGCCGAGCCCTCACCGGCGGCGCTTTATGTCCGTATCTTCGGACCGGAATTCAAGGACCCCAACGCCGCCGAGTTCACGCCGGACCCGGGCGCCATGGCGCGCAAAAGCGTGCTGTCGGCGGTATCGGATGTGCGGCGCGCGTTCGCCGGCGGTCTCGGCGCCGCCGACAAGGCGCGGCTGGATGAATATTTCACGTCGCTCCGCCAAGTGGAGCAGCAGCTGGATATCGAACTGCAGAAACCGGCGCCGCTGCCGGCCTGCACCCGCGCCGGCGCGCCCGGCGAAAAGAGCATCGGCGCCCTGGTCAGCGAAGTCGAAGGCAACAGCCAACTGTTTGGAACGCTGCTGGCGCACGCGGTCGCCTGCGGCCAGACGCGCGTGTTCAATGTGCTGGTGGGCTACGGCACCAGCGCCTTGCGCCGCGCCGGCAGCAACGAGACCTGGCACGGCTGGACTCACGAGGAGCCGATCGACGACAAGCTCGGTTATCAGCCCAACGTCACCTGGTTCATCGACTGGTGCAACCGCACCTGCGCGTCGTTCCTCGACAAACTCGCGGCGGCGAAGGAAGGACCGGGCAGCGTGTTCGATAGAATGGTCGTGCTGTGGCAGACCGACCACGGCATCGCCCGCAGCCACACCATGGACAATTTGCCGGTGATGACCTTCGGCAACGCGGGCGGGCGCCTCAAGACCGGGTTTCACATCTCGGCGCCCGGCGATCCCGCCGCGCGCGCCGGCCTGACCGTGCAGCAGGTGCTGGGCGTGCCGGTGAGCAGTTGGGGCGCTTTGTCCAACGCCACCGCGCGGCCGTTCACGGAGATCATGGCATGAGGGCGATCGGCGCGATCCTCGGCCTAGCGTTGACGGCGATGCCCGTCCACGCCGCACCGCTCGGCGAACTGGCGACGCCGCCCGGCATCACGCTCGAGCCGCTCGGCGTTTCGCAAGGCTATGAATTGGGCAAGCAGACGGCGACGTTCCTGCCGCGGGACCAGATCGTGTTCGCCGACGCCGGCGGCAAGACGCTCTATACGCTGGATGCGGACCCGGCGGGCAAGAGCACATGTGCCGAGGCCTGCGCCGCCGATTGGAAACCCGTTCCGGTGCCCAAGGGCGCGAAGGCGTTTGGACGATGGACCCAGATCAAGCGCGCCGACGGCACGCTGCAATGGGCGCTGGCCGGCAAGGCGCTCTACACCTTCGCCAAGGATATCGATCCCGGTTCGGTGTTCGGCAATAGCCCGGCGCGGTTCGGACCGCAGCGGCGTAATGCCATCGGCGAACAGGTGGGAGGACGGGCCTTCGGCGCCGCCGCGCCCAAGGATTTGCCGCCGGTCCCGGGCTGGACGCCCGCCCTGGCCTATCCGGTGACCGATGCTTTATTGCCCGCGGACTTCGCGGTGAAGGAAGTGGCGGACGCGGCGGCGCTGGTGTTGGTCAATCACGACGCCATGACGGTCTACGCCCTCGACGGCAAGAAAGAGCCCGGCAAATCCTGGCTGCCGGTCGAGGCGCCGCAGCTCAGCAGCGTGGTCGGCGATTTCGCCTTCAACGTTCGCGCCGACGGCATCAAGCAATGGACCTACAGGGGCAGGGGTCTCTACACCTACGCCCTCGATCTCGCCCCTGGCGACGCCAATGGGATCGGCGCCGACAAGGCGCTGGATGTGGCGGCGGTGGCGCGGTATTTCCTGCCGCCCAATGTGACGGTCCAGACCACGCTCGCGCGCGGCAAGGTGCTGGCGACCGACAACGGCCAGACGCTCTATCGCCGCGAAGCGCATATCGACCAGACCGGCGCGGGTCACAACCTCCGCCGCGGCCAGCCGATCCGCCCCGCCGTGGGCCGCGAGATCGGCCTCAAGAACGTGCGCTGCGACGCCGATTGCCGCAAACACTGGCATCCTTATGCCGCGCCCGCCGGCGCGGCGGTGCAGGGGCAGTGGAGCATCGCCGTCCATCCGGACGGGTTCAGGCAATGGGTCTACCAAGGCTATCCGCTGTGGACCTTCGACGGCGACGCCCGGCCCGGCGACATGAACGGCAACGATGACTCGCTCTACGCCTTTTCCGGGATGGCTCATGCACCGGCCGGCGTCACGCCCGAAACGCTGGTGGATATCGGCACGCCGCAGGACGGCGGTATCGGGCTTTATTGGCTGATTGCCGCGCCATGATCCGGGTTCTGACATTTATCCTGGCGCTGGCGCTGCCGTTTCAGGCTTTCGCGCAGAACGCCGAGGAAGACGCGAAGACTGCGGCGGCGATCGCCGCGCTGATCAAGCCGCTGCCGAAATTGGCATTGAAGAATGCCGACCTGCCTTTGGCGCCGGAACTGGCCGGCCGCATGGGCATGATTTCCTCGATTGCTACCGATCCCAATGGCGCGGTCTATCTCCTGCAGCGCGGCGCCAATGCTGATCCGGTGATCGTGGTGAGTCGCGCGGGCAAGCTGCTGCGCAGCTGGGGCAAGGGGCTCTATACCGTGCCGCACGCGGTCAAGGTCGATCCCAACGGCGACGTTTGGACCACCGATTCCGTAAGCTCGGTGATCACCAAGTTCACGCCGGCCGGCGAGAAGCTGCTGGAGATTTCCGTCGGCGGCCAGCCGCGTCCCGGCAAGGTCAGCGGCACCACCGATATCGCCTTCGGCCCCAACGGCCGGGTGTTCATCGCCGACGGCTACGGCAACGCCCGCATCCTCGAGTACACCAGTGACGGCAAGAAGGTACGCGAGTGGGGGACGCCCGGCGCGGGTCCCGGGCAGTTCCGGGTGCCCCACAGCATCATCATCGATTCCGACAACATGATGTACGTCGCCGACCGCGAGAACGGGCGCATCGAACGCTTCACCCTGGACGGGAAATTCCTCGGCGAATGGACCGGCTTCGGCAAGCCCATGACCCTGGCCTTCACCGCCGACGGCGGGATTTTGGTGGCCACCGGCTATCGCAATCCGCCGGGGAAAGCCCCCGATTGGGTCGCCTGGGTCGTCAAGATCGACAAGGCCACCGGCAAGCCGCTCGGGTATATCGAGGTCGGCGACGACGCCCACGGCATGGCGGCGCTGGATGGGGGCATCCTCACCGGGGGAGAAACCGGCAAAGTCTCGGCCGCGCACTGGTTTAGGCCCTGATTCTCCCCTGGTCCGGGCCATCCGCTCTGGACAGACCTGGGCTTTATTACTAGAACCCTTCCCGCGATTTACCGCCCTTTTGGGCCGCATATCAGGAAGCGGGAAAGCCATGGCTAAAGAGAAATTCAACCGTAACAAGCCGCACTGCAACGTTGGCACGATTGGTCACGTTGACCACGGCAAGACGTCGTTGACGGCGGCGATCACGAAGGTTCTGGCTGAGAAGGGCGGT
>JAYRKL010000039.1:0-17461 GCA_041905795.1 Rhodospirillaceae bacterium
GACCCGAGACGATCAAGCCGCCGCGCGTGGCGGTGGCGAGGCCGGTCTGGGAAGCGACGATGTAGTTGGGCTGGCCATTGGTGGCCGTATAGGCCGGGTTGACCATCATGGTGTAGGAGGTGCTGGCCCAGGCGCGGTTGTTGTGCGGGATGCCCGCCTGGAAGTGCTGTTCGCCGCTGAGCAGGAAGTGGCCGCGGTCGTTGGCGAACGGAACACCGGTGGTCAGCTGGATCGCATACTGCTCGCCATCGCCATGGGTCGTCACGCCGGCCTGGATGTTGCCCTTGATGCCGGTGAACTTCTTGTCGAGCACGAAGTTGACGACGCCGGCGAGCGCGTCAGAGCCGTAGACCGCCGAAGCGCCGCCGGTCACCACGTCGATGCGCGAGATCAGGGCGTCGGGCATGACGCTGGTGTCGACCGCGCTGCCGTTGTTGTTGAAGCCGACCAGGGTGCCGCCGACCACGCGCTTGCCGTCGAGCAGCACCAGGGTGCGCACCGGCTGCAGGCCGCGCAGGTTGAGGTTGGACACGCCGGCGGTGACGTCGTTCGGCGAAGAGTTGGTCAGCTGCGTCGAACGGGCGAACGCCGGCAGCTGGTTGATGGCGTCCGACATGCTGGCCGGCGCGATGTTGGTGAGTTCGGCGGCACCGAGCACGGACACCGGGGTCGGGGCTTCGTAGCCGTCGCGCACGATGCGCGTGCCGGTCACAACGATTTCTTCGACGCCGGGCGTCTGCGCGCTCTGGGGCGCCGCGTCGGCGGCCTGCGCGGCGGTGGCGGCGAACGGCGCGGCGGCCATCACGGCGGCCACACTGACGGAGGTCAGTACGGTGTTCTTGGCGGTGGTGTTCGGGCTGGAGCTGAAAAGCATGTCTGTATTCCCCTCAGGTTTGATATGGGAGGTGGTCCCCGCCACCGGCCCCCGTTTCTTCCACTCGACTTCACGAAGGCTGGCGGCCTTCGCGCCTCCAAACAGCCACGGCGGCTTTCGCCGCCGTGTAAAATTCAAATGTCCGCAAAAATGCAGCGCGCAAACCGCAGGTCCGGCAGGACGGTGGCAAGTCGCGGCATTCCGTTAAGTCCCCCCTGAGACCAGCGTCCCCACGACGCCGCCGGGCTGTTTCACCGGCGTATGGTCAATCGATCGGTCAGACAATCTGCCGCACTGCATCCCATTAGGTGCGGTGCAACGCGAGCATTTTGTCCGAACCCCCCGTCATTTCAACCATAAAAGTTCACGGGACGACGGTGGACAAGGCCGCACTCCCCATCATTTTGCACGCCGTGACATTTGCGCCGCAGCAGCGCCGCCGCGCTTTGGGACCGCATTGCCCCGGCCTTTGGGGTCGCAAACGCCATGGGCGCCACGCTCCAAAAGGTTAACAAACGACCAATTGTTATAACAGCCATCGACAAGATGGCTCATTTCTTCCGGGCGGGCAGATGACGGCTTGCCGTTTAGGAGGCGCGCGGCGATCCGTGGGTATTCCAGGTCACCGCCGCCAGCCAACCGCAGTCCACCGGCAGGTTGATCCCGGTGACGGCCGAGGCCTCGTCGGACGCCAGGAAGGCGGCCGCCTTGGCGATCTCGTCGGCATGGGCGAGGCGGCCCAAGGCGGCGTCCCTGATCATATTGGCCGGGTCCCGCTCCTTGCGCGCAAACCGCGATTCCAGCAGCGGCGTCAGGGTAAAGCCCGGCGAGATGCAGTTGACCCGCACGTTATGCCGGCCCCAGTCGGCGGCCAGGCTCGCGGTCAGACTGATCACGCCGGCTTTTGCGGCGGCGTAGGAATGCAGCGGCACCGAGCGCATGCCGGTGATCGACGCGATAGTGACGATGGCGCCCTTGCGCCTGGCCACCATCTGCTTGCCGAAGGCGACGGCGGTGAGCCATGTGCCGCGCAGGTCGATCTCCTGCACGCGGTCGAAATCCTTGGCCGGGAGCGCCGCCGCCGTCAGCGGCAGATGCGTGATGCCCGCGCTGGTGACGAGGATGTCGGCGGGCCCCGCCAGGGCTTCGGCCCGGGCCGCGCCTTCGGCGATGGACGCTTCCGACGCCACATCCATCGTCACGGCGACGCCGCCGAGTTCGCCGGCGATGGCGCCGGCGCGGGCCTCATCGATATCGGCGACAACAATTCTGGCGCCGCGCGCCGCGAACAGGCGGGCGCAGGCCTCGCCGATGCCGCTGGCGCCGCCGGTGATCACGGCGACGGCGTTCGCGAACGGTTTGGGATGTGCGGCCATGCGCCACAGTACATCCCATCCGGCACAAACGAAAAGGGCCGGCATCGGCGCCGGCCCTTTGGTGAATCCGCTGCGGAGAATTACCGCGCGGCGTCGCTCTGTTTCGCCGGCCTGTCGGCGGCGACGCTGGACGGCGGGTGCATGATGAACACCTGCATGAAGCGCACCTCCCAGGCGGTGGAGATCGCGGTCATCTGGCCGGTCTTGGGATCGGGGTAGCCGTCCGCGAACTTGCGGAACAGGCGGTATTCGGACGGCATGGATTCCTGGCCATAACTGCGGAAGTGGGTGGCCCAGTTCTGGCCGAGCAAATTGTACATGCGCTCCACGTCCACATAGCCGCCCATCAGGCCCTCGGCGCCCTCGGGCGTGACCTTCAGCTGAACGCGCCAGGCGTGGATGAACTGCTTGGGCACGCCGCGAGCGAGCGATTCCGGCAAGGTGACATCGGTGGGTTCCGTGGTGAGCACGCCGTCGACGATCTTGCCTTTGATAT
This sequence comes from Rhodospirillaceae bacterium, assembly GCA_041905795.1. Lineage (GTDB taxonomy): Bacteria > Pseudomonadota > Alphaproteobacteria > Rhodospirillales > Rhodospirillaceae > SHVO01. The sequence goes on from JAYRKL010000039.1 coordinate 2,747, forward strand.
GCTGGATGAACTCCCGGCCCCAGCGATGATCGGCGCGCTGGCTGCCGCCGGGAATATAGCCGCCGGCGGAATCGCGCAGGAGCGGGTCAAGCCCGCGGTACACAGAGACCGTGACATCGGGATCGTTGGCGAGGCTGTCGACGTCGGTCACTTCCAGGAGCGTCCGGTTATAGTCGAACGTCTGCATATAGCTTTCCATGAAGTGGCGGTAGGAGCCATCCGGCCCCCGGTAGCTCGCCACGCATCCCACGGCCCGGTACATCTGGTTGTCGATGCCCTTCTCGCCGGTGGGGCTGGTGAAATCGTTGGGGCCGATCTTGCCGTCGAGATTGAGGCCGATGCCGGTCGAACCGCTGACGGCGTAGAACGGCAGCTTTTCGGGGCCGGTGCCCGGGTTCCAGATCTCGCCTTCGCGCTCAAGTTGGGTCTCGAGCAAGGTGCGCTCGGTGCCGTCGCGAGGGAAAAGCTTGTCGAACTGCTCGCGCGGGCCGTCGTTGAGGCCGTTGGGGCACTCCGCCTTGCCGTCGGCGGTCTGGTAGACCGCGACCGCCTTGTTGACCATGGTGAAGCCGATCTTGCGGTCCTTCAGCGCGTCGTCCGCCGCGGCGACACCCGCCCCCGCCGCCAATCCGATGGCGGCACCCGCGGCGATCCATGCCTTGCGAGAAGAATATCCGGTCATTGAAATCTCTCCCTGAATTCTGGTGCTGCGGGATCAGATGGAGCTGCGGCCGAAATCGTCGCGCAACCAGAACGCCTTGTAGCCGTTGCGCACGCCGCTGAATTCGCCCCAGGAGTCGCATTCCATGTCGCCGGGCTTGCGGTCGCGTCCGCACAGGTACACCGGACGGTCGCGATAAGCCCAGACGTGCAGCGATCCCGAAGCACCCGGCGCGGTCTTCTTGCCGGTCTTCGGATCGATGTCCATGACGCTCCAGGTGCGGTTGTCGCTCTTGGCGCCCTTGTCGGCGATGACGTAGGGGAATTGCTCCAGGCAGCGCTGCGGATCGCCTTTCCCGCAAATCATGAAGCGGTAGGCCTGCGGCGTGTCGGGATGATTGCAGGCCAACTGGTCGAGGGCGTCGTCGTTGCAGTTGTAGACATAGATGGTGCGCCCTTGCGCGTTGGCGAGCACCTGGCCCGAGACGGTATCCTGCACCGTGAAGCCCTTGGGCGGGCTCGGCGCCAACTGGGTGAAGACGTTGTGCCAGCCCGGCACGTCGCTGCCTTCCTGGCTCGGCGTCTTCTCATCCAGGACGTGCGTGTAGACCGGACGCTTGCGGTAGGTCCACTGTTTGACGCCTGGCGAGCGCTCGATGGTCGCCCAGTCGCCTTGCGGCGGCACACGGTCCGGCGCCAGGACCGGCGTCCATTCCTTGATGCAGGCGCCGGCGCAATTGGACTTGAAGTCGGCGTCCTTGTCCCATTGGTAGACCGAGCGGCCTTCGACCGTGGTCAGCAGCCGCCCGCGGCGGAACGGACGCACCGCGAATTGCTTCGGCATGGCGCTCGGCGGCCCCACCGGCTCGCGCATGGCGCCCTCGGCGTCCCCGGCCAGCGTGTTGTCGGGGCCGCGCGGATTGACGCTCGATCCGCCGATCACATCGCCGACCTGCCTGTCGAGGCTGGAGGTGTAGAGCGCGAACCCGTCATAGGCCCACTGCTTCCTGCCGTCGGGACGATCGACGATGGTCCACTTGCCCACCGGCTTGGCGTCGGCGCCGGCGTAGACCGGCGGCCATGCTTCGATGCATGACGGACGGGTCTCCACCTCGGGCAACACCATGCCGCCCGGATAGGGGCTCATGAGGCCGGCGTTGGTGCGGTACTTGACGCCGGTGCAGGTGGGCTTGCCCCTCTGTTCGCCGGCGGGGCCGTTGCGCAGATCGCGCAGCGGCCAGTTGTAGAGGGTCTTGCCGTCGGCGTCGGCGAACACCGGGCCTTCCAGCTCGGCGATCACCACCTGGAACCCCGGCGGCATGTCCTCGCGCACATAGTCTTCGGTCAGCGCCTGTTTGGCGGCCTTGACCTCGGCCTGGACGGCTGCGGCGGCGGCGAACGAGAGCCCGGCCGCGAGAACGCCGACGACGCTTTTGACGTAACGCATCGCATTCCCCCTTAGGCCAGGATCTCGCTGAGTTCCTTGCTCGCCTGGTTGCTCTTGGTGCCCCAGGCGTTGAGATCGAGACCCATGAGCTTCATGCCGGTGAAGCCGAGGCGGCTGGCCTGGGCGCCTTTGCAATCGACATGCAGACCGGCCTTCATCTTGCCGCCGGCCCGGCCGGCGGTGAACGCCGGCAGTTCTTCCAGCGAGTGGACCCGGGCGTTGCTGACGTCGGAGTTGGCCATGATGAACACGTTGTCGATCAGGCGGCCGTCGCCCTCCTTGATCTTGGCGAAGGCCTCGACGAAGTAGGCCCAGCTTTCCATCGACCGGCGGATGAACCACGAGGCGTTGGGCTGATAGCCCAGCGTTTCGTCGGCCGGCTCCTCATGGGTGCAGGTATGGTGCGGCTTGTCATAGCCGGCCTTGGTGGTGTTCGAGAACGGATTGGCCAGCATCATATTGAAGACGCGAGTCTGATCGCAGGCCACCGCCATCGCCATCAGGTCGGCCATCATGTTGTGGCGCTGCTGCACCAGGGTGGAATCGTTGCCGGGCTTGGCGTCTTCCTTGAAGGCCTTGGGCGCCACGCAGGCGGCGCGCGGCTCGGGCTTCACAAGCTGGCGCTCGAACTGGGTCTCGAGCTGGCGCAGGCCGGTGAAATACTGGTCGAGGCGCTGCTTGTCCTCGGCGCCGACCACCTTGTTGAGATCGTCGATCTGCTCCATCACGCCCGACAGGGCGCTCTTGCGCATCATGATGCGCGGATTGGGCGTGAAGGCCGGCGCGTTGGGGTCCTGGAAGTCAGGGCCGAACAGGCGGGTATAGAACTGCACCGGCGAGAACTCCGGGGTGGTCGGCGTGTTGGCGTTCTCATAGCTGATGATCGAGCGCACATCGCCGGTCGCGGTGGCGGTCAGGCTCTTGAAGCGGGTGGAGCGTCCGATCTGATTGGCGACCGTGGTGTCGACGCTCTCCGACGGCGCCTGGTTGTTGGCCGAGGGCGAGATGCCGGTGCGGTAGATGACCCAGCCGGTGTAGTGGCAGAAGAAGTTGCCGTCGCGGTGCGCCGTCATGTTGGTGAGAAGGTTGATGTCCTTCTGCACGTTCTTGAGCGCGGCGATTTCTTCCGGCAGCTGGTAGTTGGCGCCGGTCTGCTTGGGGACGAACACCGACTTGCTCATGCCCAGTGCCCAGAACCAGGTGCCGAAGCGCACCGGGATCGATGATCCATCGGCCAGGGCGTTGCCGTTGCCGTTCAGGAAAACATTGAGGAAAGGCAGGCCGACGGTAACCGCGCCTCCATTGAGGATGCCGCGCAAGGCCCGGCGTCTGGTGATTTCGGTCATGGCGGTTCTCCCTTATTCGGCGCTGGCGCCGGCCGCATCCGCCGAAGCGGTTTTGGCCGGGCCCGGCGCTTCAATGATGCGCGAGAAGGCGTTGCTCAAGGTGATGGTGCGCAAGAGATCGGGCAGCCTGTAGCCGGACGCCGAGAAGCGGGCGTTGATGAACTCCAGCTTCTCCTTGTCGTCGGCCTTGGTGGGCTGGCCCGTGCCGTAGCTGTAGGCGCGCTTGACCAGGCAGGAGGTCAGCGACGGATGGTCGTGCAGCACCTTGCCCAAGCCGACGACGTCCTTGAACGATTTGCCGTCGAGCGTGCCGGAGGCGTCGATCCGTTCACCCTTTTCGGTGTCGCGGTAGCGGCCGATGCTGTCGAAATTCTCGAGCGCCAGGCCCATCGGATCCATGATCTTGTGGCAACCCGCGCAGGCCGGATTCTTCTGGTGGATGTTGATGCGCTCGCGCGCCGTCTTGATGGGCGAGTTGGGATTCTCGACCGCCGAGAAATCCACATTCGGCGGCGGCGGCGGCACCGGCTGGCACAGCAGAATTTCGCGCAGCGCCTTGCCGCGCAAGGTCGGCGACGAACGGCCGGGATGCGAGTGCACCGCCAGGAAGCTGATCTGGGTGAGGATGCCCGAGCGCTGCGCGCCTTCCGGGAAGGTGTAGGGGGTCCAGCCCGGACGCGACGGCAGCTTGTACATGGCCGCGAGAGCCGGCGAGATGAAGGTGTCGCGGGTCGTGAACAGATCGCGATAGTCGCCGTTCTTGGCGATCAGGTGATCGATCACCGTGCGCAGCGTTTCCTCGCGCGCGTCCTGGGCGGTGACGCCGGTGAACGCCGGATAGATCTTGGGGTCCTTGGCCAGGGTCGAGAAATCGTCGAAGGCGAACATGTCGTCGAAGAAGGCACGCATGCCGGTCTCGAGGCGGGGGCTCGCCAGCATCATGTTGACGACCCGCGCGCGGCCTTTCGGCGTCAGGATCTCTCCACTTTCGGCGGCCTTGAGCACCGCGTCGTCCGGCGCCGCATTCCACAGAAACAGCGAGAGACGCGTGGCCAGCGAGACGGCATCGAGGCGCGTCTGTCCGGGGGCTTTGGGGTCCGGCTCGGCGCGTTCGGCGACGAACAGGACCTTCGGGCTCACCAGCATCGCTTCGAGGGCGATACCGAGGCCGGCGTAGAAGTCCTTCAAATTTTCGGCAGAGGCGGACGCCGTCTCGGCGAATCCCGCGATCTCGGCGGGCTTGAGCGAACCGCGGCTCAGGAGACGGCCGGTGTAGGACAGGAACTGGGTGGCGCAGGCCTTGTCCGAGGCCTTTTCGTTGGCCGGTTTGCACGGCATCAAGTAACCGCGGCGTTCGGGATTGGTGATCAGGCCGGCCACGACGACCGCCGCCTTCTGATACAGCTCGAGTTGCGCGCCGCTGACCCCGCCGCGCGCGGACCCGAGCGCCAGAAGGCCGTCATAGCGTTGCGCCGGCGGGAAGTGGGGCTCGGTCTTGACGTCCGGGCCGAACACATGGGCCAAGGTGTTGAGGTATTGCGCTTCGGTGAGCACGCGCAGGCGCTTGGCGGAGCCGTCGCCGGCCGGTTCGGCCACGCCGCCGGACGCCACTTCAGTCTTGGTCGCGCCCTTGTCCGCGGGCGCCGAACAACCGATCAGCAGGGCGCAGGCCGCCACACACAGGCCGGTTCCACGCAGTGCCCTTCGAGTGAAATGAAGCAAAGCCGGAGTCTCCCAAAAACACGTGTCATGCCGCGGTCTTGAAGCCCGCCGGTCATGCGCAGTCACTATACTTTAAAGCGATGCCAAAGAGTATCTGTCCAGGCCTTCGGGCGAGAGCCAAGCACACCCTCACCGGCTTGTTTTATGTAATGGTATTCCCCGGAGAAACAACACCTTGGCCCACGTTCCCGCCCTTGTGATCGGGCCGAAACCCACTCGCAGCCCTGGCGCCCATCTCGCGTTTCGGCCGCCGCTCAGCGTGCGACGTCGGGTTTTGCCGTTTTGCCCGCCACGGTCTTGGGCTCGTCCGGGTGCATGATCAGCGCCTGGGCGAAACGCACCTCCCAGGCGGTGGAGATGGCGGTGTTCTTGCCGCTGGCGTCCGGATAACCATCGGCGAGGCGCACCGCCGCCCGGTATTGGGAGGGCATCGGTTCGGCGCCGTAGCTGCGGTGATGGGTCGACCACTGCTGCGGCAGATTGTGGTACCAGCGCTCGACGTCCATGTAACCGGACATCAGCCCGCTGGCGCCCTCCGGCGACAGCTTCAATCGCGCCCGCCAGGCATGCACCAGTTGATAGGGGAACCCACGCTGCTGGGATTCCGGGAAGGTGATGTCGGTGGGCGCGGTGGTGAGGACGCCGTCCACGATCCGCCCTTTCATGGAATAGATGAATTCCTTGCCGCGCCGGGTGTCGACGCGCTGGGTGCCGCCCGAGGTGAACTGGCCCGCAGCGTCGGTCGCCAGCGGATCGAGCCCGCGGTAGATCGTCACCGTCACGTCGTCGTCATTGGCCAGGCTGTCGACTTCGGTCAGTTCGAGAAGCCAGCGGTTGTAGTTGAACTTCTGCATGTAGCTTTCGATGAAGTGCCGCGCCGAGCCGTCGGGGCCGCGGTAGTTCTCGGTGCAGCCGACCACCCGGTACATCTGGTGGTCGATGCCCTTTTCGCCGTCCGGGCTGGTGAAGTCGTTGGGGCCGATCTTGCCGTCGAGATTGAGGCCGAACGCCATGGGCCCCTGCGCCTCACGGAAGAAGGTCCGGGTCTCGGGGCCGGTGCCCGGAAACATGATCTCGGCCTCATAAGCCAACTGGGTCTCGGCGTATTTGTCGGTGACGCCTTCGAACAGTTCCTTGAACTGCTCGCGCGGGCCGTGATTCAGGCCTTGAGGGCATTCCTTCTTGCCGTCGGGTGTCTGCCACGTGGCGTAAGCCTTGTTGATCAGCACATAACCTATGGTGCGGTCCTTCAGCACCTCGTCGGCATAGGCGTTGCCGGCGAGCACCATGCCGGCGAGGAAAGCCGCGGAAAATATGCGTGTCATGATCCGTCTCCTAACCGTGGTAGCCGCCGAAGTCGTCGCGGATCCAGAACGCCTTGAATCCGTTGCGCAGGCCGAACAATTCGCCCCAGGAATCGCATTCGATATCGCCGGGCTTGCGGTCGCGGGCGCAGGTGTAGACCGGACGGTCGCGATAGGCCCAGACATGGAGCGATCCCGGCGCGCCGGCTGCAACCTTGCCGCCGGTCTTGGGGTCGATGTCGATAGTGCTCCAGATGCGGGTGTCGCTCCTGGCATCCTTGGCGGCGATCACATAGGGGAACATCTTGTTGCACAGCGCGGCGTCGCCCTTGCCGCAGATCGACAGGCGGTAGACCTGCGGCTGGGTCGGATGGTCGCAGGCAAGCTGGTCGGCGGCGTCATCGTTGCAGCGGTAAATGTAGATGGTGCGCCCCTGCTCATCGCTCAGCACCTCGCCCTCCCGGTTGCCGTGGACGGCCCACCCCTTGGGCGCCGGCGGCGCTTTCTGGGTGAACACATTGTGCCAACCGGGCACGTCACTGCCTTCACGCGAATGCGGGATCGAGTCCAGGAGATGTGTGTAGATGGGCTTGCCGCGGAAGGTCCATTGTTTGACCCCCGGCGAGTTTTCGATGATCGCCCACTCGCCCTGCGGCTTGACGTTCTCCGGCGCCAGCACCGGCGCCCACTCGCGCAGGCAGGCGGCGTCACAATTCGATTTGGCGGCGGTGTCCTTGTCATAGACGTAGATCGAGCGGTCATTGGCGGCCGTCACAAGCAAGCGGCCGCTGGCGATCTGGTTGACGTCGAACTGCGGCGGGATTGCCGGCGGCGGCCCGGCAGGCACGCGCAGGACGCCGGTTTCGCGGCCGTCACCGCCTTTGCGCCACCATTTCGTACCGCCGCGCACGTCGCCGGGACGCTCGTCGAGATGCGACGTGTAAAGCGCGTACCCCTCGTAGGCCCATTGCGTCTTGCCGTCCTTGCGGGTGACCACCGTGAAGCTGCCCACCGGTTTGGCATCCGCCGGCGCATAGACCGGCGGCCAGTAGTCGATGCAGCTCGGGCGGGCGTCCACGTCCGGGAGTTCCAGGCCGGCCGGATAGGGGCTTTGCAGGCCGGTATTGACCCGGTAGCGCGTGGCGTCGCAGCTGGGTTCGTTCCTGCGTTCGCCCAGGTCGCCGTTGCGCACCGCGTTCAAAGGCCAGGTGTAGAGCGTCTTGCCGCCGGCGTCGGCGAAGACGGGGCCTTCGAGTTCCGCCACGACCACCTGGATGCCGGGCGGCATGGGTTCGCGCACGTAGTCCTCGACCGGCTCCTTGGTGCGGGTCTGGGCGTGCGCCGCCGCTGCGACCGCCAACGCCGCCAGGGCGACGGATGCTGTGAGGTGCTTCATGCCAGGATCTCGCCGATTTCCTTGGTGGTCTGGTTGCTCTTGGTGCCCCAGGAGGCCACGTCCAGACCCATGATCTTCATGGTGGTGTAGCCCAGGGCCGTGCCCTGGGCGCCCTTGTGGTCGATATGCAGGCCGGTCTTGACCTTGCCGCCCGCCCGGCCCGCCGTGAACGCCGGCATTTCATCGAGGGAATGAACGCGGGCATAGGACACGTCGGTGTTGGCCATGATCAGCACGTTGTCGATGAGGTGGCCGTCGCCTTCCTTCACTTTCGCAAATGCTTCGACGAAATAGGCCCAGTTCTCCATCGACCGCTTGGTGAACCACGAGGCGTTGGGCTGGTAGCCCAGTTTCTCGTCCACCGGCTCCTCGTGGGTGCAGGTGTGGTGCGGCTTCTCGTAGCCCTGTTTGGTCTGGTTGGAATCGGACTTGGACATGCTCATGTTGAACACGCGGGTCTGGTCGCAAGCCACCGCCATGACCATGAGGTCGGTCATCAGCTTGTGGCGCGCGGCGACGAGCGTGCTGTCGGTGCCGGGCACGGGCTCTTCCTTCGGCGCCTTCGGCGCCACGCAGGCGGCGCGCGGCTCGGGCTTGGTGAGCTGGTGGTCGAACTGCTGCTCAAGATGCCGGAGCCCGGTGAAATACTGGTCCAGGCGCTGCCGGTCCTCGGCGCCGACTTCCTTTTCCAGCACCTTGATGCGCTCCATGACCGGCGACAGGGCGCTCTTGCGCACCATGACGCGCGGATTGGGGGTGAAGGCCGTGGCGTTGGGGTCCTGGAAATCGGGGCCGAACAGGCGGGTGTAGAAGTTGATCGGCGAGAATTCCGGCGTGTTGGGGGTGGTGGCGTTTTCGTAGGAAACGACGTTGCGCACGTCTCCGGTCGCCGTGGCCGTCAGGCTCTTGAAGCGGGTGGTGCGGCCGATCTTGTTGGCGATGGTCACGTCGAGCGATTCCGCCAGCGGCTGGGTTGCCACCACCGGGGCCGCGCCGGTCCGGAACACCACCCAGCCGGTGTAGTGGCAGAAGAAATTGCCGTCGCGATAGGCCGTGAGGCCGGTATGGAGGTTGACATGGTCTTTGACGTTCTTGAGGGCTTCGAGTTCCTCGGTGAGCGTGTAACCCTTGCCGGTCTCCTTCGGCACGAAGATCTTCTTGGACATGCCGCAGCCCCAGAACCAGGTGCCGTAGCGTACCGGGAGCGGCGATCCGTCGGCCAGGGCATCACCGTTGCCGTTGAGGAAACAATTCAAGAGCGGCAGCGCCACCGTCACCGCGCCGCCGTTCAACATTCCGCGCAGCACGCGGCGCCTGTTCACTTGGTACATCACGGCCTCCTATTTCGATCCGGCGGCGTCGGCCGCCTGGATGCTCTTGTTTTGCACGCCGACCTGGGAAAAGGCGTTACTGAGCGCGAGGGTCTTGAGCAGCGCCGGCAGCGTATAGCCGCCCGCGGCGAAGCGCGCGCCGAAGTAGTCGAGTTTGTCCTTGTCGCCCGGCGTGGTCGGGCCGCCGGTGCCATACGCATAGGCGCGTTTGACCAGGCAGGAGGTCAGCGCCGGATGATCGTGCAGGACCACGCCCAGGCCGGCCACGTCCTTGAACGGCCTGCCGTCGAGGGCGCCCGAGGTGTCGATGGGCGCGCCCTTCTCGGTGTCGCGGTAGCGTCCCACGCCGTCGAAGTTCTCGAGCGCGAGGCCGAGCGGGTCCATGATCTTATGGCACCCCGCGCAGGCCGGGTTCTTCTGGTGGAAATTGATACGCTCGCGCACCGTCTTGAAGGGCGACTTGGGGTCTTCGAGCGCCGAGAAGTCGACATTGGGCGGCGGCGGCGGCACCGGCTGGCACAGCAGGATCTCGCGCACCGCCTTGCCGCGCAGGGTGGGCGACGACCGGCCCGGATGGGCGTGTACGGCAAGGAAGCTGATCTGGGTCAGCACCCCGGCGCGCGGGGCGTCGGCGGGGAAGGTATAGGGCGACCAGGCCGGCGGCGCCTTAAGCCCGTAGAGCGCGGCGACCGCGGGCGAAATGAAGGTCTCGTGGGTGGTGAAGAGGTCGCGGTAATCGCGCTTCTTCAACACCAGATGATCGACGACCGTGCGCAGGGTCTCCTCCCGCGCGTCGGCCATCATCTGGCCGTTGAATTTGGGATAGACCGTCGCGTCCTTGGCCAGCACGTTGAAATCGTCGAAGCCGAACATGTCGTCGAAAAAGGCACGCGCGCCGGTTTCGAGACGCCGGCTGGCCAGCATCATGTCGACAATCCGCGCGCGGCCCTTGGGAGTTCCGAGTTCACCGGTCTCGGCCGCCTTGAGGACCGAGTCATCCGGCGCGGCGTTCCACAAGAACAGCGAGAGACGGGTCGCCAGCGAGAAAGAGTCGAGGCGTTCGCCGCCCGGCGCGCGAGGATCGGGTTCGGACTTCTCCGTCACGAACAGCACATCTGGGCCAACCAGCATGCTTTCCAGCGCAACCCCGAGACCGGCGTAAAAGTCTTGCAGTTTGTCGGCTGCCTTACCGGCTTCGGCGGCGAAGGCGTCCAGCTCCGCGGCGCTCAAAGGCCGGCGGGTGAGCAGCCGCCCCTTCTCGCCCAGGAACTGGGCGGCGCAGGCTTTGTCGGCGGCAGCGGCGTTCTGCGGCTTGCAGTTGATGAGGTACGTGCGATGCGCCTTGTCCACGGCCATGGCGGCCACGGTGGCCGCGGCCTTTTGATACAACTCCAGCTGCTGGGTGGTGACACCGCCGCGCGATGTGCCGGCGGCCAGCAAGCCTTCCGTACGCTGCGACGGCGGGAACGCCGTCACCGGCTTGAAGTCCGGGCCGAACACGTAGGCGATGGTGTTGAGGTACTGGGCTTCCGTCAGGATGCGCAGGCGCTTCGGGGCGCCGTCGCCGAGGGGTTCGGCCGCCGCCGAAACCTGGCCCGCCGAAACTTGGCCGGACGGCGCAGGTCCTGAACACGCGCCGAGCGTCAAAAGAGCCGCCACGCCAACCGAAGCCGCACCAACAGGAACCCGCATGCTCTCCCCTTCTCCCCCGGCGGGCGAGTATAGCAGTCCACGCCCGGAGGCGCATGCGCTATAGGGGCGGAAAAGCCCCGTCCGGTCAGACACTTCGACCGGGTCCCACCCCTCCCCACCCTGTCCAGGGAGACCTGCTCGTCCGGCCTCACGCCTTGGTGGCGGGTGTCTCCGGGTAATTCCAGAAATAGCTCATGACGTACTTGGACTCGCCCACCGGCGTGACGCCGCGGTGGATATGAGTCCAGAACGGCGGAAACAGCACGATCTTGCCGGCCTCCGGTTGCACCAGTTTATTCTGGTGCGCAAACTCGGTCTGCCCGCCGTTGCGGACCGTACGGAGATAAAGCAGGCCGGCCAGCATGCGCCCCTGCGCCGCAAGGGTATGATCGTAATGCCAGGAGAATCCCTGGCCGGGTTCGACCTTTTCGATCAGCGGCAGGCTGCAGTCGAGACCCTCCCACTCCACCACGCCCGCCAGTCCCGGATATTTGGCCATGTAGCTGTCCATGGTCGAGCGCATGGCCGGCACCACCGCCATGAACAGCCGTTCCCAGTCGGGCGAACTCCGGTCGATGGCGAGCATGGTGCCGGATCGCACGTCGTTCGCCTGGGAATAGCCGTCCACGACCACGGCGCTCGGGTGCCGGGCGGGGTCGCGCTCGAACTGCGCCACAATCTCGTCGCACAGCGCCACAGGCACCGCGCCGGGGTATTCCTCGATCATCATGCCGCCGATATTGCACAAAAACGAAGGGCCCGCCAATCGGGCGGGCCCTTGTTCTGCAAGCGGTTGTGGCCGCCGGCGGGTGTTACATCTTGAAGCGCACGCCCGCCATGAACTGGCGGCCGAGGCGGTCGTAACGCTCGTTCGCCTGACCGGCGTAGTAGGTGCTGCCGACCGTACCGCCGATGAACGGCGGGGCGGTGTTGAACACGTTCTGGATGGTGAGGAACGCTTCCGTATCCTTGTTGTCCGGCAGGAACTTGTAGCGGATCGACAGGTCCCACAGGTCGTTCTTGTCGACGTGGTTCTGGTCGATGGTCGGACGCAAGGTGGTGGAGACCGGGCAGCCCGAGGTGCACACGATCAGGGCGTTGTTGTACGCGCCGCCCGAAACGTGACGCTCGATGACGCTGACGGAAATCGGATCCAGCGCATAGGTCAAGGTCACGTTCGACTGGAAGGTCGGCGCCGTCAGGCCGGCGAAGCCGGGCACGCCGAACTGGCCAATCACGCCGCGGCCGTCAACCGTGCCGTACTGCACGTCGATCGTCTTCAGATCGAGCACATAGGTACCCAGCGCGCGGATCGACAAGGTGCCGTCCCAGCCGTTCGCCACCGTATCCAGCGGCAGGCTGTAGCTGGCTTCGATGTCGAGGCCCTTCTGCACCTGCTGCGCGATGTTCTGCGGGCTGGTGATGACGGTGTTGATGGCGCCGGCGACGCGGATGATGTTGGCGCACAGCGCCTGGATGCCCTGCAGCTGGCAGCCGTCGATGATGCTCTGCGCGTTCGGCACTTCGGTGGCATTGCCGATGTCGATGTTGAAGTAGTCGACCGAAGCCTGGAAGCCCGGGAAGAACTGGGGCTGCACGACGATGCCGAGACCGGTGGTGTCGGCCTTCTCAGGTCCGAGCGTCGAGTTGCCCTTGCTGAGCGCGAAGCCGCCGGTGGTGGTGGTGCCGTTGGTGCGGTCGATGAAGGTGTTGCCCGACGCCGCCGTGCCGCCGGCGAACAGTTCGCCGAGGTAGGGGGCGCGGATGTCACGCGAACGCGTGCCGCGCAGGCGGATGTCGTCGATGATCTGCCAGGTGGCGCCGATCTTCCAGGTCGAGACGTAGCCCGAGGTGGTGTAGTCGGTGCCGCGGAAGGCGCCGTTCAGCTCGAACGACTTCGCCCATGCCGTGTCCTTGGCCAGCGGAACGACGGTTTCCACATAGCCTTCGGTCACGCTGTAGTTGCCGAGGTTGAGGTGGTAGTTGCCGGTGAGCCAGAGGTTGTTTTCGTCGTCGGAGGTCTGGATCGAGGTCACGCGCTCGTAGCGGTGTTCGATACCGAGCGCCACCGACACCGGGCCGGCCCAGGTGGAGAACGGCTCGCCGCTGACGTTGGCGGCGGCCGCATCCTGGCGCAGCGAGTCATGGCGGAAGCTGGTGCCGAAGGCGTAGTTGATCGCCGCCTTGGTGTTCACGCCGATGCCCATCGGGTTGTAGGGCACGCAGCCGTTGGTCGGGTTGGTGAGGGTCGAGCGGCAGACGATCTGGCCGTTGGGGGCGAGCACCGCGTCTTCGGCCAGATTCAGGCGGCCGAGCGAGGTGCCGGCCACGAAGTTGCCGACGTTGTCGGCGCGCGAGGAGATGCCCTCGGCGCTGATCTGATAGTAGGCATCCCATTTCCAGGCGGTATCGAAGGCGTCGAACTTGCCTTCCAGCCCGGCCGCGCCGCGGCGCAGGGTGCGGGTGTTGTTGGAGTGGAAGCGCGGCACGTCGCCGTTGGTGGACCCGATGGTGATGCTGGTCAGCTTCAGCGCCGTCATCTGCGCCTGCACCGAGGCCGGGATGAACGGGTTGCCCGAGAGGATGGGCACGTTGCCGAGCGTACGGTTCGGGTTGGAGTTGGCGTTGGAGTGCGCGTTGGCCCACTGGATTTCGGTCCAGAGGTTGACGTCGTCGGTGACGTCGAAGCTCACGCGGCCGAACACGTTCTGGCGGGTCAACTCGGGGTCGATGTCCAGGCCGTTATCGATGCGCGACATCTGCCAATCGCCGCCGACCATGGTGTTGCTGCCGGTGTTGAGGCCGTAGTTGAACTGCAGCGGGACGCCGCCCGGGCCGAAGTAGATGCCCTTGAGCGGACCGGCGGTGATGATGCCGCCGGGCGTGCCGTTGATCATGCCGACCTGCTTGGCGACCAGATAGGCCGGGACCGAGGTGCTCTGTCCGGCGCCGGTGCCGTAGTTCGGGTTGTTGACGACCGAACCGGCCTGCGCGTTCCAAGCACGGCTGTTGCCGCGGATGCCCTGGGTGTAGGCGTTTTCACCGAACACCATGATGTGGCCGCGGCCGTTGGCGAAGCTGCCGCCGGCGGCCAGGTTGATCAGGTAGTTGCGGTCGTCGCCGTAGGTGGTCACGCCGCCTTCGACGGTGCCCTTGACGCCGGTGAAGGTCTTATCGGTGACGAAGTTGACCACGCCCGAGAGCGCGTCGGAGCCGTACTGGGCCGAGGCGCCGCCGGTGACCACGTCGACGCGGGAGACCAGGCCGTTCGGCATGGAGTTGACGTCCACGCCGGTGAAGCCGTTCGAGAGCGAGGCGTTGATGACGCGGTGGCCGTCGAGCAGCACCAGGGTGCGCTGGGCGCCCATGCCGCGCAGGTTCAGGAGGTTCACGCCCGCGGCGCCCGAGGTCAGGTTGGCGGTGGCGGTGCGGCCCGAAACGCCGTTGCTGAACACCGGCATCTGGCGCACGGCGTCGGCGATGTTGGTGGCGGCGACGTTGTTGAGCTGTTCGGCGCCCAGCACCGACACCGGGGTCGGCGCTTCGTAGCCGTCGCGGATCACGCGGCTGCCGGTGACGATGATTTCTTCCACCGGCGCGGCCTGGGCGGTCTGCGCGGCGTCGGCGGCGAAAGCCTGCGGCGCGGCGACGATGGCGCCGGTGATGAGAGCGAGCGCCGAGGTCGAAGCCAGAATGCGCGTCTTGGTCAGACGCAAGCCGGGCGTAAAGGTATTCATGAGTTCCCCTTCATTGGAAAGCGCGCCCAAAAGGCTCCCGGGGCGCGCGCCCGCGTGATCGCGGGCTTTTGTGGTGGGGT
>JAYRKL010000040.1:0-16497 GCA_041905795.1 Rhodospirillaceae bacterium
GCAAGGGCCGCTATCAGGTGCGCTACGAACGCACCGGCCGCTTCGCCGGCGCCCATCAGCAGGTGACCTTCGTCAGCCGCCAGGAGCCCATCTTCCGCGTGCGCACCACCGAGGCCGCCACCGTCGAGGTCAACGGCTCCGGGCAGGGCCGGATCTACGCCAAACAGCTGGGGGAAGTCGGCCTGAAGACCCAGGGGCTGTTCCGCGTCGTCACCGACATGGAGGTGACCGAGAGCAACGCCCAGTTCGTGCGCAAGTCCCCGGCGCCCGGCTATATGGTCTACGACTGGAACATCCGCAGTTTCACCGACATCCCCCCGCACCTGTCCGCCAAGATGGCGGTCGACCCGCGCACCGGCGTGCCGGCCTATGGCAGCGGCAAGGGCGTGAACGTCGAGACGGAAGACGGGAAGAAATAGGCACCCCCAACCTGTCGGCTAGAGTCTCGGGCGTGATTTAAGAATCACGCCCGAGACTCTAGCGTATTGTTCGGTCGCATCGTTTCTGCGGAAAACCGGTATCCACTTTTCCGCACGATGCTCTAGAGGGTGCCAAGGGTTCAGCTGTTCGGGTCGTCGCGGCGGCCGCGGCCGTGGAAGCGGCGTTCACCGCCCTCGTTGCCGTTTTGCGGCTGTGCCTGAGGGTGTTGCGCCTGTGGCGCCGGGGCGATCGTGGCCTGCTCGCGGCGCTCAAACCCGCGGCGGCTGTCCCAGCCGCGGCCAAAGCGAGTCTGATCCGGCTGCTGAGGCTGCGGCACGGCTTGCGGCGGCGGCACCGGGTTCGCGCTGGCTTCCTGGCGGCGCTGGCGCCAACCGTCGCGGTCCCCGCGCAACTCACTCCGGTCCTGGCGATCGAAACCGCCGAAGCCGCGGCTCTGCTCACGACGGATGTCCGCTTGAACCGGCGCCGCAGGCTGAACCGGCGCGGGAGGACTGGCGATGGCTTCCTGGCGGTCGTTGCGACCGCGCGCGCTGGTGTCGCGCCAGCGCTGGTTGGAGTCCTGGGTGAGGCCAGGGCCGCGCCCATGGAAATTCGGGTTCGGATTGGCGTTGGCCTGCGGCGGCGGCAACCGGCTACCGCCAGGGTTGCCGTCACGATTGCTGTCCCAGCGGTTGCCCGGGAAGCCGGGACGCGTGCCGAAGGTGGTCCTGTCCATGCCGCCGCGGAACTGGCGGCCCTGGTTGCGGCCCGGGTCATGACGCCAGGTGTCGCCGATCATCGCGTTCGGACGGTTGTGGGCGAGCTGGCGCCAGCGGCCCGGATCGACACGCAGGTGACGGCCGCGCCAGTCCCAGCTGCTCCAGCCCCACAGCGGGGTGATGAGCGGGATCGGGCGCACCACGTCGTAATAGACGCGCGGGAAGCCGTAAGGCGGATCGTCGGGATAGGCCCACACCCCGAAGGCGATGGT
Organism: Rhodospirillaceae bacterium; assembly: GCA_041905795.1. Lineage (GTDB taxonomy): Bacteria > Pseudomonadota > Alphaproteobacteria > Rhodospirillales > Rhodospirillaceae > SHVO01. The sequence goes on from JAYRKL010000040.1 coordinate 1,412, forward strand.
GGGATCGTAGAACTGCACATACATCTCCGATGCCGACACCGGCTCGATGACGATCTCGCCGCCGCGCACGACGACGCGGCGGTAACGGTCTGAGTACAGCCGGCCGGCGGCGCGCGCCTGGCGGCGCAGGTGCTGGACCGCATCCATCACCAGGCCCTGGTCGGCCATGAAGGCCTGGCCGAGGCGCGCGGTCCAGTCGCGGCGCTCGTCCATCATGCGCAGCACATCGGGCGCCGAGGTCAGCGCCTTGACGCTGGGGTCCCAGTCCATGCCATCCAACGCGGCGGCAAGGCCATAGCCCACCAGGCGCGCGTTGCGCGGATCGGACACCCAGGCGGCGGCGTCCTCGACGTCGTAAGGATACGTGGCGGCCATGAGGATCTGGGCCACCAGGGTGTCCGGGAACAGGGCGATGGGCGCCACCAGCGATTCCGCCTCCCGCGGCGAGACGTAAGCCGCCCGCGGCGCCGCGGCATAAGGATCGCCATAGGCCGGCGAATCCCACCGGATGTCGTTCTGGGCAGCGGCGGCGAAGGCGGCGAAGGCAAGGGCCGCGGCCGAGAGCAAAGCGGCGACTCTGGTCCTGGAGGGCATTTTCCTGTGCACCGGGTTGGGGTTCAGCTTTCGCATACCCGAAAATGTAACAACCCACTGCGGCGGAACCTTGGCGCCAATTAAGGCAGCTTGCCTTATGCCATCACGTTCCCGTTTCCGGTGGCCCCTGAAGAGGCCAGTGATCAGGGGTGTGGCGAAGCGTGGCCACCTGTTGCCAAATGTCGGCGTTCGGCGCCGAGAGAAGTCCCATCTGGCGCGCAACCACAGGATTGTAGGGCGCTCCGGACAGCAGCCGGGAATATCCGCCGGCCTCGGCGTAAATCAATACGCCGGCGGCATGATCCCAGGGCTTGAGGTTCCTGTAGCCCGACAGGTGCAGCCGCCCCTCGGCCAGCGCCCAGTAGTCATGAGCAGCGCTGCCCTGGCTGACGTTGCGGGCGAAGGCGCCTTTGACGCCGGCGAACTCCTTGGCGTAGAGCGCGGCGTTCAGGGTTTTCAGGCCGATCCCCGGACGCAGGAGGTCGCCCGGGAGGCGCACAGGCTCGTCGCGCGGCGCGGTCAGTACCCTGGCCGGGCGCCGCCAGGCGCCTTTGCCCTTCTCGGCCCAGAGGGTGGCGCCGCTGATGGGGTCGTGGATCCACCCCAGCACCGTCTCGCCCTGGCTCACCAATGCCACCACGCTGGCGAAGGCGTCGCGGCCGTGGACGAAGTTGAGCGTGCCGTCGATGGGATCGACAATCCACACCGGGTCATGGGCCAGCAGGCGGGGAAGCGCGTCCGGGTCGGCGGCGGCGGCTTCCTCGCCGACCACTTTCGCGCCCGGCAGCAGCGCCATGAGTTTCGGCGCCAGCGCCGCCTCGCTCTCCTCGTCGGCGACGGTCACGAGATCGTTGGGATTGGTCTTGGCGCGGACGTCGCCCGCGCCCAACTGCTTATAGCGCGGCAGGATGATGCTCTGGGCGACCTCGGCCAGGGCGGCGCAGACCGCATCGACCAGGACGGCCGTGCCGGCCACCTATTCCGCCGCGCGCTGGAGTTCGAAGCCGCGCTTCTGCATGCGGGCGACGTCGGCCTCGTCCAGCAAGACCGTCAGGCGCGCGGCCTGCTCGCCATCCTTGCGCGCCAGCACCTCGCCGCGCCGGTACAGCCAGGCGATGGTCTCGCCGTCTTCCAGGGGCACGTCGATATCCAGCGCCTTGCGTCGGCGGCCGAGTTCCCCGTCGATGGCGTCGAGAAGGTCTGCGGTGCCCTCGCCGGTCAACGCCGACAGGGCGACTTCGGAGGGATCGCGCCCCGCGGCCGAAGGCCGCGACTCTAAATATTGCGCGCGTTTACCGCGCGCGGCGGCGCTGACCGCGGCGCGGGCGTCTTCGTCGAGCATATCGATCTTGTTGAGGGCCTCGATAAGGGGCTTGCTCGCACCCTCTTCGCCGATCTCGATGCCGAGCTGTTTCAGGACCTGTTCGACGTCGCGCTTCTGGGCCTCGGTCTCTTCATGGGCGATATCGCGCACATGGACGATGACGTCGGCCTCCAGCACTTCCTCGAGGGTGGCGCGGAAGGCCGCCACCAGTTCGTGCGGCAGGTCGGAGACGAAGCCGACGGTATCGGACAGGATCGCCTTGCGCCCCGAGGGCAGCTTGAGGCTGCGCATGGTGGGATCGAGGGTGGCGAACAACTGGTCCCGCGCCGTCACCTCGGCGTCGGTCAGGGTGTTGAACAAGGTCGACTTGCCGGCGTTGGTGTAACCCACCAGGGCAACGATGGGATACGGCACCCGCCGGCGCGCCTCGCGGTGCAGGCTGCGGGTGCGGCTGACGGTTTCCAATTCCGTCTTCAACCGCGCGATGCGGTCGCCGATCAGGCGGCGGTCGATTTCGATCTGGGTTTCGCCGGGGCCGCCCAGGAAACCGAAGCCGCCGCGCTGGCGCTCCAGGTGCGTCCAGCTGCGCACCAGTCGGCTCTTTTGATAATTGAGATGGGCGAGTTCCACCTGCAGCTGGCCTTCCCGCGTTCTGGCGCGGGCGCCGAAGATCTCCAGGATCAGCCCGGTGCGGTCGATGACCTTGGCGTTCCAGGCCTTCTCCAGCGAGCGTTGCTGGCCGGGCGAGAGATGGCCGTCGACCACCACCAGCTCGATCTTGAGGTCCTTCACCAGCCCGGCGATGCGCTCCACCGTCCCCTCGCCCAGCAGGGTGGCCGGGTTGGGCTTGGCGATGGTCACGGACTCGGCGTGGCGCACGTCGAGGGAAATGGCGGCGGCGAGGCCGCGCGCTTCTTCGAGACGCGCGCGATCATCCGTCCCGTCTTCCCGGTATCCGCGCGTCTTGAGGCGCGGATGGACGACGAGGGTGGCGGTGGCGGCCTTGGCGGTTTCTAACAAAAGATCGAATGTGGGAGGGGAAGTGACGCTGAGGCTATGAGCCTACGGGGCGGCTTCTTCCTTGCCTCCCTCCTCCTTGGGTTCGAACAACTGGACCGGCGCCGAGGGCATCACGGTCGAGATCGCGTGCTTGTAAACCAATTGGGTGTGCCCATCGCGGCGCAGCAGCATGGAGAACTGGTCGAACCAGGTCACGATGCCCTGGAGCTTGACGCCGTTCACAAGAAACACCGTCACCGGGGTTTTGTTCTTGCGGATGGCGTTGAGGAAAACGTCCTGGACGTTTTGCGACTTCTCTGCGGTCATCGGTGCCTCTTCTAGGTGCCGCGTGCGTGGACGGCTTGTTGTTATAGGGCGCTTGTCCGGGCTGTCCTCAAAACCGCAGCCAACCCGCCCCACTTTTGTAGAATTTTTACAGGAAATGGGTCAACCAGGGTTCTCGCAAAGGCCCGGCCAAAAAAGGGCAAAATACGCAAATGGCGCCCGGTTACCTGGTTCAGGCGGGCCCGAAACTCTCCAGCAGCACTGCCAGGGCGGCGCAGTCGGCCACGTGACGGTCGGCCTTGGGCTCGCTCCAGGCTTCCGGTCCGACGCCGATGGTGGTGCAGCCGGCGGCTTTTCCACAGGCCGCGTCGATCGGGGCGTCGCCGACGAACCAGACATCGGGCCCGGCCTGGATGCCGCTTCCGGCCAGCGCCATATGCACCGGCGCCGGGTCGGGCTTGTCGCGCGCGGCGTCCTGGGCGCCCACCAGCTTGCCGAACAAACCGGTCCAACCCAGGTGCGAGGCTTCGGCGCGCAAATAAGAGCCGGTCTTGTTGCTGACCACGCCTAGATAGAGGCCGGCCCCCCCGGCGGCGCGCAACACCTGTTCGGCGCTGGCCAGGGCCTGCAGCATATCGAGATGGATCGCGGCGAAGGCCTTCAGGTAGGTCTCGCGCGCCTGTTCCCAGCGCGCGCCGTAGATCCGCGGAAAGGTGTCGCGCAGGGAGCCGGCGACATTGAGACGCAGTTCCGCCGGTGTCCACGGATCCAGCCCGAACGCCGCGCGGGTGATATTGGTGGCCTTGCCGATGCAGGGCCAGGTGTCGACCAGCGTGTTGTCCCAGTCGAACAGCAGCGCTTTCGGACGGATAAGGCCCCCCGGAGACCCCATGAGCGGCGTCAGAGGTCCCAGGCCGTGGCGGGGTCGGCGGTGTCGACGTAGCTGCGGTAACGGCCGCGCAGGTCGAGCGCCACGGTGCCCGGCGACCCGTTGGCGATCATCCGGTCGTCCACCTGCACCACCGGCATCACGAAGCTGGTGGTGCCGGTGACGAACAGTTCCTTGGCCGCCAGGGCTTCGGTCAGGGTGAAGGGGCGTTCCTCGACCTTGTAGCCGGCCTCGCGCGCCAGCCTGATGACCGTCGCGCGCGTGATGCCCGACAGGATGGCGCCGTCGGCGGGGTGCGTGACGATGGTCTTGTCCGGCGTCACCATCCAGGCGTTGGACGCCGACGCCTCGGTCACGGTGCCGTCGGGCAGATGCAGGAAGGTCTCGAACGCCTTGGCTTCCTGCGCCATCTGTTTGGCGAGGCAGTTGGGCAGCAGGCCGACGGATTTGATGTCCACGCGTTCCCAGCGGATATCGGGGGCGGTCACCACCTTGCCGCCCTTCTCCGCCGCCGCGTCCGAGGGTCCGGCCACCGGCTTGGTCACGACGATGACGCTCGGCTTCACGCTCGGCTTGGGGAAATAATGGGCGCGGTTGGCGACCCCGCGGTTGATCTGCATATAGATATGTCCGGTGGTCAGGCGGTTGCGGGCCACCACCTCGCGCACGATCACGGTCAGGGCCTGCATGGTGCAGGGCTGGCGGATCCGCAGTTCGGACAAGGACCGCTCCAGGCGGCGGATGTGGCCCTTGTAGTCGATGGGTTTTCCTTTCCAGTAGCAGATCACCTCATAGACACCGTCGGCGAACTGTAGGCCCCGGTCCTCGATATGCACGCTGGCCGCGGCATGCGGCAGGTAGCGGCCGTTGACGTAAGAGATGTGCGACATGGCAAGTTCCCGATCTCAGACTGTCGTCCTCGGGCTTGACCCGAGGACCCAGGGTTGCGGAGCAATGTAAGCTGCGAGCGGCGCGGTTCCCAGGGGCATGCGCGCCTCTTACAGCCCTTCTTCTTTTCTGCTCTGGATTCCCGGGTCAAGCCCGGGAATGACAGAGAAACCAAACTCTAATTCACCGGTGTCGTGCGCTTCGCCGGGTCGCGCGTGAGCGCCGGGGGCTCCGGCAGGTCGCGGCGGTGGCGGACCTCGGTGGAGACCCCGAGCGACTTCAATTTCCGATGCAGCGCCGAGCGCTCCATGCCGACGAAATCGGCGGTGCGCGAGATATTGCCGCCGTAGCGCACCACCTGGGCCATCAGGTACTCGCGCTCGAACATCTCGCGCGCGTCGCGCAAGGGCAAGGTCATGATCTCGTCCGAACACTGGAGCTTCAGGGTTTGCGGCACTTCGTTGGAGATGTCCGCCGGCAGCATGTCGGCGCGGATCGGATCGGCCACCGCGCCGGGCGCCATGATCAGCAGGCGTTCGATGACGTTGCGCAGCTGGCGCACGTTGCCCGGCCAGGGATAGACCTGCATGGCGGCGATGGCGTCCTCGCCGAGGACGCGCTTGGGCAGCCCGGCGGCGACGGCGGTGCGTTCCAGCAGGTGGCGCGCCAGTTCCGGGATGTCCTCGCGCCGGTCGGCCAGCGCCGGCACCGGCACCGGCACCACGTTGAGGCGATAGAACAGTTCCTCGCGGAAAGCGCCGCGTGCGATCTCCTCGCGCAGATCGCGATTGGTGGTGGCGATGACGCGCACGTCGACCCCCACCGGGCCATGCCCATTGATGCGCTCGAGCCTTTGATCCTGGAGAATGCGGATGATGGCGCTCTGGGTGGCCAGCGGCATGTCCGCCACTTCGTCCAGCAGCAGCGTTCCGCCGTCGGCGCGCTCCAGCACGCCGGTCTGGCCCTCGCCGCCCGTGCTGCCTCCTGGGCCGCCGTGGCCGAACAGCACTTCGTTGAGGCGGTCGGGGTGCAGCGAGGCGCAATTCACCACCACGAACGGCCCTTGCGAGCGTGTCGAGTGCAAGTGGATCTGGCGCGCCACCACTTCCTTGCCCGACCCGGCCGGGCCGGTGATCAGGACGCGCGATCCGGTGGGGCCCACCCGCTCGATCGTCCGGCGCAGCGCGGTGACGGCGGGACAGGCGCCGATCAGGGTTTCCGGCGCGCCGGCGCGGCTTTTCAGTTCCAGATTCTCGCGCTTGAGGCGCGCGGCCTCCATCGCCCGGCCCAGCACCACCAGCAGGCGGTCGGCCTCGAACGGCTTCTCGATGAAGTCATAGGCGCCCTGTTTGATGGCCTGCACGGCGGTGGCGATGGTGCCGTGGCCGGAGATCATCACCACCGGCACCGTCGGACGCATCGCCTTGATGGCCGACAGCACCTGCAAGCCGTCGAAGCGGCTGTTCTCGAGCCAGATGTCCAGGATCACCGCGGCCGGCGCCCTGGTCTTGACCTGCTCGAGGGCGGCTTCGCCGGTGGCGGCCTCGCGGGTGGCGTAGCCTTCGTCCTGGAGGATGCCGCTGATGAGAAGACGGATATCGTCTTCGTCGTCGACCACCAGGATCTCCGGAGCATTCGTGGAAGCAACCGACATGACCTATTCTCCAGCTTGCACGGCCGGCGCGGCCGCATGGGCAGACGTTTCAGTTTCCATCGCCAGGCTGAGCGGGAAGTGCAGCGTGACTTCCGCGCCGACGCGTTTGCCGTCGACGGATTCAGTGAGGGGGGCATCGGCCAGCGAGAGATTGCCGCCGTGGTCTTCCATGATCTTCTTGACGATGGCGAGGCCGAGCCCGGTGCCCTTGGCGCGGGTGGTGACGTAAGGCTCGGTCAGGCGCTCGCGCGAGGACTGGGGCAGGCCGGTGCCGTTGTCCTGCACGCGCACCAGGATTTCGGCGGCGGTGGTCTCCAGCCGGATGACCACCGCGCCCGGGCTCTTCTGACCGACCACGGCGGGACCGAACCGCGCTTCAATGGCCTCGACCGCGTTCTTGAGCACGTTGGTGAGCGCCTGCCCGACCTGGCGCGTGTCGCACTTGAGGCGCACGGGCGCGGGCGGATCGAAGGCGAACGAGATGTTCGGATAGGCCGTGCGCTGCAGGAACACCGCCTCGCGGATCACCGACGACAGCTCCGCCGGCCGCAGAATCGCCGCCGGCAGGCGGGCGAAGGCCGAGAACTCGTCGACCATGTGGCCGATGTCGCCGACGTGGCGGATGATGGTGTCGGTGCACTGGGCGAACAGGCCTGAATCGTCGGGCAGGCGGCCCTGGTATTTGCGCTTGAGGCGCTCGGCCGACAGCTGGATCGGCGTCAGCGGGTTCTTGATCTCGTGAGCGATGCGCCGCGCCACGTCCGCCCAGGCGGCCTTGCGCTGGGCCGATTGCAGGGCGGTGATGTCGTCGAAGGTCATGACGTAGCCTTCGATATCGCCGTCGACCTGCTCGCTCGACAGGCGCACCAGGAAGGTCTTCTGCATGCCGCCTTCGGCCACCTGCACTTCGTGCTGCACCACCTTCTGCGGCGACTGCATGACCTCGGCCAGCAGCGGCGCGAAATCGGGCGCCACCACCGCCAGCGACTTGCCGATGGCGTCGGTCAGGTCCTGGCCCAGCAGCAGCGAGGCCGAGCGGTTGGGAAGCGTGATGTGGCCGGCCCGGTCGAGGCCGATGACGCCGGCGCTGACGCCCGCCAGCACCGCTTCCGTGAACCGGCGGCGCTCGTCCAGTTGGGCGGCGGTGTCCTTCAATTCAGATTGCTGTTCGTCCAGGCGCGAGGTCATGCGGTTGAAGGCGCGCGACAGCACCGAGACCTCGTCGCTGGCCTCCCCTTCCCGCACCCGCGCCGTCAGATCGCCGCCGCGCACCTTCTCGGCGGCGCTGATCAGCTCGATGATCGGGCTGGCGAGGCGGCGCGCGAGCGTCAGGCCGAACCAGATCGACACCAGCAGCAAGAGCAGCGCCACCACGGTGAACAGGACGGTGAAGCTGGATTCCAGTTCGGAGCGCTGGCGTTCCAGGCGCTGGTATTCGGCGGCGGCGGCCTCGGCGCGAGTCACGCGCGCCACGACATTGGGATCGACAAAGCGTCCGACATAGAGATAGGCGCCGGTATAGGGCTCGAGCCGCACCAGGGCGCGGACGCGGTCCAGGTTCTCGCCGGTGATGACCGGCACCTGGCCGGCGTCTGCTTTTGCGAGTTCCGAGAACGGCACCACGTCGCCGAACGCCAGGCTGAAGGTGTAGCCGGCCTTGGCGATGACCTGGCCGTCGGGGCGGAAGATCACGGCCTCGGTCAGGCCGCGGAACGCGATCTGGGTGGAAAGCGCGTTGTCGCGGAGCTGTGGGCTCAGGACGAATTGCGACCACTGGCGGTTGACGTCGTTTGCCACGGCCAGGGCATCGGCCTTGATCGCCTGCTGGTGCTCCTGCAGGTAGGAGCGCGCGATGGCGGCGGACTCGTCCACCGCGGTCTTGACGCGCACGCCGAACCAGGTCTGGACGCCGAGGGCGAAGAACAGGATCGAGAACAGCGCGATCAACACCGTCGGCGTCATGGCGATGACGCCGAACAGCGCCACCAGCCTCACCTGGAGCTTGGAGCCGACGGTGCCGGCGCGGTGGGATTTCCACAACCGCACCAGGCGGCGCGCCACCAGCAGCGCCAGGCCCGCCACGATCAGAAGGTCGATATTGACCAGGATCAGGGTGGTGGTGGCGTTGGGCGCCAGCGGTTCCAGGGTCGCCAGCGAAATGAAGGTGGCCGCGCCCGAGATCGACCCGGCCACGATCAGGGCGATGGCGATGCCGTCCGCGGCCGTGCGCGGCTTCAGCGCGGCCATGATGTTTTTGCGGGTGGAGACGGCCGCCTCGCTCACTTCACCCCTCTCAACTTACTGTTGTGCGCGGCGTCGGTCACTTGACCCCCCGCACGACGCCGATTTCCAGGTCGCGGATTTTCTTGCGCAGGGTGTTGCGGTTGAGGCCGAGGATCTCGGCGGCTTTCACCTGGTTGCCGCGGGTGGCGGCCAGGGTCAGGCTGATGAGCGGACGCTCCAGCTCGCGCAGCACCCGGTCATAGAGGCCGCGCGGCGGCAGCTGGCCGTTGTGGCCGTCGAAATAGTCGCGCAAGTGGCGTTCGATGGTGCCGGCCAGGGTGGTGGGTTGGCCTTCCTCGGCAGCCCTGGCGGCGGACGCGCCCGCCAGTTCCAGTTCGATCACCTCGGGCCCGATCACCGGCTCGTTATAAAGCGCGACGATGCGCTTCACGACATTCTCCAGCTCGCGCACGTTGCCGGGCCAGCGGTGCGCCTTGAGCCGGTCGATGGCCGCGGACGACAGCGATTTGGGCTGCAGGCCCTCGTCGGCGCTCTGGGCCAGGAAGTGGCCCACCAGCTCCGGGATGTCCTCCGAACGCTGACGCAGGGGCGGAATGCGGATCGGCACCACGTTCAGGCGGTAGAACAGGTCTTCGCGGAACATGCCGAGCTTGATGAGCTGGGTGAGATCGCGGTGGGTGGCGGCGACGATCCGCACATTGGCCTTGATGGGCGTGCGCCCGCCGACCATCGTATAGCGCCCGTCCTGCAGCACGCGCAGGAGGCGCGTCTGGGCTTCCGGCGGCATGTCGCCGATTTCATCCAGGAAAAGCGTTCCGCCCTCCGCCTGCTCGAAGCGGCCGGAAGCGCGTTGCATGGCGCCGGTGAACGAGCCGCGCTCATGGCCGAACAGCTCCGATTCAATCAGCTCGCGCGGGATCGCGGCCATGTTGACGGCCACGAACGGCGCGCCGCGGCGGCGGCCGAAATCATGCAGCGCGCGCGCCACCAGTTCCTTGCCGGTGCCGGACTCGCCGGTGATCATCACCGTCAGATCGGTGTTCATCAGCCGCGCCACGGCACGGTAGATGTCCTGCATCGCCGCGGAGCGGCCGACGATCGGCAGGCGTTCGGCGCCGTCCTCGGCCGGCAAGTGCTCGCTCGGCTTCAACGACAGCGCCCGGCCCACCACCGCCACCAGTTCGCCGAGGTCGAACGGCTTGGGCAGGTATTCGAACGCGCCGCGTTCCGCCGCCTTCACCGCCGTCAGCAGCGTGTTCTGGGCGCTCATGACGATGACATTGAGGTCCGGGCGCATCTTCTTGATGCGCGGGATCAGGTCGAGGCCATTCTCGTCGGGCATCACAACGTCCGTGATCACCAGGTCGCCGTCGCCGTCGGACACCCAGCGCCACAAGGTCGAGGCGTTGGAGGTGGTGCGCACGTCGTAACCGGCGCGCCCCAACGCCTGGGTCAGCACGGTGCGGATGCCGTGATCGTCGTCGGCCACCAGGACGGTCGCGGTCATTGTCCGTTCACCTGGGTGCCCTCGCGCGCGACAATCGGCAGCATGATCTTGAACACGGTGCGCCCCTGCTGGCTCTCGAACTCGATGACGCCGCCGTGGTCGCTGATGATCTTGGCCACCAGCGCCAGGCCCAAACCGGTGCCTTTGGGCTTGGTGGTGACGAAGGGATCGAACAGATGCGGCCGCAGCTCCTCGGGGATGCCGCTGCCATTGTCCTGGACGGTGACCTGCAGGGGCAGCTGGATGCGCCCGTTGGCCCCGTGCACCGCCACGCGCACGCCCGGCTGATAGGAGGTGGAGAGCGTGATCTCGCCGCCCATGGAGGACACCGCCTCGGCGGCGTTCTTCACCAGGTTGAGGAACACCTGCACCAGCTGATCGAGGTTGCCGTCCACCGGCGGCAGCGACGGGTCATAGCGCTCGGTGAATTTGACGCCCTTGGCGAAGCCGTTCTCCGCCAGGCGCCGCACGCGCTCCAGCACCACGTGGATGTTGACCGGCTCGCGCGCCAGCGGACGGTCGTCGGAGAATACCTCCATGCGGTTGACGAGCGCGACGATGCGGTCGGCCTCGTCGCAGATGAGTTCGGTGAGATGGCGGTCGCCTTCCGACGCGCCCTGCCCCAGAAGCTGCGCCGCGCCGCGGATGCCCGACAGCGGGTTCTTGACTTCATGGGCCAGCATCGCCGCCATGGCGGTGATGGAACGCGCGGCGGCGCGGTATTCCAACTGCTGGCCGATCTTGAGCGCGCGGGTCTGTTCCTGCAGCGACACCACCACCCAGTCGGGCTTATCCACCAGCGGCGTCACATAGATCGACATGGTGCGGCTGCCGGTGCGCGGCGTGTCGAGGGTGACGCCGTGGGCGGTCATGTCGGTGGCATTTGCGACGGCTTGTTCCACCAGCGCCACCACCGGCCCGTGCGGCGGCAGGATGCTGGCCAGCGGCTCGCCCACCAGCGCCGGGGCGCTGGCCTTGAACAATTGCTCGGCGGCGGGATTGGCATAACGGATGCAGGTGGAGTGATCGACCACCAGGGTCGCGGCCGGCATCACCGACAGAACCGATTCGGCGCTGACCTCGAGCCCGGCATTCTTGGCGGCGGCCTTGGGCCGCAGGAACGGGATGGTCGGCGCCATTACGCGGCCTCGGCCACTGAAAGAGTATCGGGTTGGTCGAAGTCACCGGCGAACAGGCGCGCGATATTGGCTTGCACCTTCTCCGGCTCCAGTTCCGTATTCACCGCCACCCGGAAGGCGTTGGCGCCGCGCATGCCCGCGGCGGACCAGGCGAGATGCTTGCGGGCGATGCGCAGGCCCTTGTCGCGGCCATAGTGGCCGAGCAGCGCGTCGTAATGTTCCAGCAGCAGGTCACGGCGTTCCGTCAGAGACGGTTCGGGACGCGGTTCGCCGGCGAGGTCGGCCATGACGTGGGCCGGGAACCAGGGTTTGCCGAAGGCGCCGCGGCCGATCATCACCCCGTCGGCGCCGGACAGGCGCAGGAGGTCGCGCGCATCCCGGGCCGAGCACACATCGCCGTTGCCGATAACCGGCACGGCGACGGCGTCTTTCACCCGGCGGATAAAGGCCCAATCGGCGCGGCCGGTATAGAGCTGCTGGCGGGTGCGGCCATGGACCGTGATCAATTGCGCGCCCGCGGACTCCGCCCGCTTGGCCAGCGACGGGGCGTTGAGGGTGTCGTGGTCCCAGCCCATGCGCATCTTGAGGGTGACCGGAATGCGCACCGCCTTGGCCACCGCCTCGACGATCCGCGCCGCGTGGTCCTCGTCGCGCATGAGCGCCGACCCGGCCCAGCCGGTGACCACCTTTTTCACCGGGCAGCCCATGTTGATATCGATGAGAGCGGCGCCGCGCTCTTCGGTGATGCGGGCGGCTTCGGCCATGACCTCGGGCTCGCAGCCGGCCAACTGCACGGCGATAGGGGCCTCGGCGGCCCCGTCGATACTCATGCGCTGGGTTTTGCGGGGGGCCAGCAGGAACTCCCGGCTGGCGATCATCTCGGAATAGACCAGGCCGCAGCCGTAGCGCTTCACCAGCCGCCGGAAGGGCTGGTCCGTGACCCCGGACATGGGCGCCAGCAACACAGTGCCGTCTGTGACGACCGAGCCGATGCGGATGCCCCCACTCAGAGACGACAAGCTCATGCTGTTGCGCAATTACCACTGTGCATTTGTTAGGCATTTGTCCAGGAAGTGACGGACAAATCAAGGATATTCGGTTGTGTGTGGCAGCTGCGCATCATGTCCCTGGTGCAAGGATTTGGGCCTTCCTGCAACACTTTGAGCAAAAACAGAAATTGCCTGCCCCGCCGCGGATACCTACTGTGCCGCCCTCTTTCGAAGGTTGATATCCATGCCGGGGACCACCGCCCTCATCGTCGCCGCCGGGCGCGGACAGCGCTTCGGGTCCGACTTGCCCAAACAGTACCTGTCCCTTCGCGGCGAGCCGATCCTGCGCCACGCCTTGCGGGCGTTCTGCGCCCACTCCGGCATTTCCGGCGTCTGGGCGGCCATCCACCCCGACGATGCCGGCCTGTTCGCCGCCGCCGCGGCTGGTTTACCTGTGACAGCCGTTCCTGGCGGCGCCGCGCGCCAGGACTCCGTGCGCCTGGGACTGGAGGCGATCGCCGCCGCCGCGCCCGACCTGGTGCTGATCCACGACGGCGCGCGGCCCATGGTGTCGACGGGGCTCATCAGCCGCGTGATCCAGGCGCTCGGCACCGCCGAAGCCGTGGTTCCGGCCGTGCCCGTGATAGATACTTTGAAGCGCGTCGATGGACCGCGCATCGCCGAAACCGTGCCGCGCGACAACCTGGTGCGGGTGCAGACACCGCAAGGCTTCAGGTTCGCGGCCTTGCGCGCCGCCCATCAAAAAGCCGCCGGCGAGAACCTCACCGACGACGCCGCCGTCATGGAACGCGCGGGCCACAGTGTCATGACTGTGCCCGGCGAGGAGATGAACATCAAAGTGACCACCACCGACGACTTGGCGCGCCTGCAGGCGGCCGGGGGTGAAATCCGCACCGGCACCGGTTTCGACGTGCATCGGCTGGGCGCGGGCGACTTCGTCACCCTGTGCGGCCTGCGCATCCCCCACAGCCACGGCCTCATCGGCCATTCCGACGCCGACGTGGCCCTGCACGCCGCCACCGACGCCATCCTCGGCGCCATCGGTGACGGCGATATCGGCCAGCACTTCCCGCCCACCGACCCGCAGTGGCGCGGCGCGCCGTCCGACCGCTTCATCCAGCACGCCCACGGCCTGGTGAAGGCGCGCGGCGGCCAATTGCTCCATATCGACATCACCCTGATCTGCGAGCGGCCCAAAGTCTCGCCTCACCGCGCCGCGATGGTGGCAAAACTCGCGGAAATCCTGGGGATCGAAGCCCACCGCGTGAGCGTGAAAGCCACCACCACGGAAGGGCTGGGTTTCACCGGCCGCGGTGAAGGGATCGCGGCGCAGGCGGTCGCGACCGTACGCCTGTAAACCGTGCGTCTGTAAACAGTGCGTCTGTAAGGGGAGGCTCGCCCGTGAATCGTCTCATCGCCGCCTGCATCGCCGCCGCCCTGTTCGTCCTGCCGGCACGCGCCGCCGAGGACAAGCTCCTGGTGTTCGCCGCCGCCAGCCTGAATGAATCCCTGACCGAGGCCGCCAAGGCCTATGCCGCCCAGGGTCACGTTTTGCCGTCGTTCTCCTTCGCCGCCAGTTCGGCCCTGGCGCGCCAGATCGAGAACGGAGCGCCGGCGGCGGTGTTCATGTCGGCGGACGAGGAATGGATGGACTACCTCGCGGCCCGCAAACTCATTGCCGCGGACAGCCGGTCATCGCTCCTGGGCAATACCCTGGTGCTGATCGCGCCGGCCGACAAACCCATCGCCGTGAAAATCGCCCCCGGCTTCGATCTCGCCAAATCCCTCGGCGGCGGCAAACTGTCCATGGCCGACCCGGACAGCGTGCCCGCGGGCAAGTACGGCAAGGCGGCGCTGGAAAAACTGGGCGCCTGGGCGGCGGTGTCGCCCCTGGTGATCCGGGGCGACAATGTGCGCACCGCCCTGGCCTTCGTGGAACGCGGCGAAGCCGCCGCCGGCATCGTCTATGGCTCGGACGCGGCGCTGACCCGGAAGGTCACCGTGGCCGGGGTGTTCCCGGCCGGCAGCCACCCGGCCATCTCCTACCCGGCGGCCGTCATCGGCGCCCATGACTCGGCCGAGGCCCGGGCCTTCCTCGCCTTCCTCAAGACCCCCGCCGCCAAGGACATCTTCAAGCGCTACGGCTTCACGGCACCTTAGTCTCGCCGGCGATCCAGGCCAGGTACGCCGGCAATCCGCCGGCCATGTCATAGACCGCGGCGGCCGGCACATCGTAGCTGTGCAACGCTTGAATCCGCGTCAGAGCTTCGCTCGATAAGGCTTTGGTTGTTTTAGCGATAAACACGGTCTCAACCGCCTCTTCCACGGCCCCCTGCCAGCGGTAGACCGAGGTCGCGCCGTCGAGGAGATTGACGCAGGCCGCCAGCCGTTCCGCCACCAGGGCGCGGGCGATCCGGCGTGCCTCCGCGGGCGACGACGCCGTCCCGTAGATCATGCATGTGTCGGCCATGGCGGACTCCCGGTATGCTGCCTTTAGGAAATATTCAGCCCGGCATGATAGCCCAAGGCCGAAGATCCGCAGTGAGACGGATC
>JAYRKL010000041.1:0-16135 GCA_041905795.1 Rhodospirillaceae bacterium
TGGGGATAATCGCCATAAGGTGGCCGACGACGCCGGTGTCCTCGGCCGCGCGCTTGACGAAACCCTGCACCGCGTTGGCGTTGGCGGGCAGCGCGCTCGAGAAGCCGGCGCCGGGGTTGGTGAGGTGTGCGGAGGCGATGCCCAGCACCAGGGCGAAGGTGGACACCACTTCGAAGTAGACGATCGCCTTCAGGCCGATACGCCCGACCCGGCGCATATCCCTCATCGAGCCGATGCCGTGGACGATGGTGCAGAAGATGATCGGCGCGATCATCATGCGGATCAGGGCGATGAATCCGTCGCCGAGCGGCTTCATGGCTTTGCCGGCGTTGGGCCAGAAATTGCCGAGCGCCACGCCGACGACGATCGCCACCAGCACCTGGAACCACAGCCGCTTCCACAGCGGCGGCTTCTGGGCCGGGATATGTTGATGCGCGGTCATGCTTTAGTCCCCCAAACTGCCCGGCGCATGCACCCCGCGTACGCCGTCCTCCCCCAGGTGTTCCGCTACTTTTTAGGGCGGAACACCACCAACAACTCACTCCGGCTGGCCGGATAGATCGATCCGTCGAGGCCGACGCCGAGTTCGTGGGAACGGCCCTCGATGCGCCCCAGGAACGCGCCGGTGGCGTTGTCGATCTTCACCACGTTGAACTCGTCGTCCAGCGACACGCCCTTGGGGTGCACGCTGGCCCACAACTGACCGCCGGCGTCGAAAGTCACGTTGTAGAATTGGCCGCCGTATTTACGCTGGCCGAGGAACTTGCCGGTGATGTCGAACCACTGGATGCGGCCGTTCTCGCGGTCGGCGACATAGAGATTGCCGTCGGGACCGAAGGCGACGCCGTGCACCAGGTTGAACTCGCCCGGGCCGGTGCCCTTCTTGCCGAATTCCATGATCTTCTTGCCGGCGCCGTCGTATTCGATCACGCGGCCGTTGCAATAGCCGTCGCCGACGAAGACATGCCCGTCGTTCTTGGGCGAGAACGCGATGTCGGTGATGCCGCAGAACTCGCGCTTGGGATCGGGCACGCCGCCGACGTCGATCTCCAGCATCTTCTTGCCCTCGGGCGTGTACTTGAAGACCTTCGAGAGATTGGCGTCCAGGGTCCAGACGTTGCCGGCCGGATCGATGCGGATGCCGTGCGGGATCTTGTAGGCGCCCTTGCCCCAGGACCGCAGCACCTTGCCGGTGGGATCGAGCACCACCACCGGATCGGCGCCGGCGTCGGTGGGACGATGGACGACGTAGATATTTCCCTTGGCGTCGGCGGTGACCATCGAGATGCCTTCGAGCTTCACCGACGGGTGCAGTTCCACCCGATCGAGCTGCAGCACCGGCGTTGCCTTGGTCAGGGCGCGCAGCCCGTCGGAGTCGGCTTTTTGTTCCGGCGAAAGCCCGCGCGGCGCATCTTGCGCGAAAGCGGGCGCTGCAAACGCGATCGCGGCGGCGGCAATGAGGCTGATCGTGCGGCGCATCTCGTCCTCCCACACTCCAAACGCGGATCATCGGGAGGTCGCGCCGGGGGCGCGGGCGTGCGGGCACGCACGCACCTCATGCGATGAAGTGATTCGAGTCATGACAGAATCACTTTGGCCTTACAACAAGACTGGCCGCCCCAACCGCCGTCCCCGCGCCACGCGCGAGTCCTTTAGACGACCGGCGGCGCGCTTTCCGGAACAACCGCGTCACGGACTGACGCAGCTGTGAATTTCCGGCGCCGTCCCCGCCGGCTTTGAGAGCCGGGGAAATAAATGCGCCCGGCCTGTGACAATTTCCCGTGCGGCGGTCTTTGTTCCGGGAAACCCGCATAGATTTTTTATGTTCGTGGGAAATATTACATAAATCTTTCTTCAACCTGACAAGAAGGCGTCTTTGCACCGGCGCTGTTACGAACCAATGGGAATCATTGGGTTGCAAGCCCGAAGACAGCTTGCCTAAACTTTCAACGCTTTCGGGAGCGGCGCCAGGTCTGATCTTCTAAGTATCTGATTTGGCTTATTTTCTGTCTGGGGACAGAGCACCAGTTCCAGACGTCCAAGCGGATCGATGTTGCCAGGCGGTCACCGCCGGCAGAGCGCACCCGTCGCTTGACCGGTTTTAACCTTGGAGGGGGCCAATGACCACTTTCGCCAATTTCCACCGCGCATCGGTAAAGAACCTGTCCGTGAAGGCCATGCTGTGCGGCGGCACCATGCTGAGCGCGGCTCTCATGCCGTTCGGCGCGCAGGCGCAGACGCCACCCGCCGCGCCGGGCACGCCCGCTCAATCCTCCCAGGCGCCGGCGGTCGAGGAAGTGGTGATCACCGGATCGCGCATCGTCCGCGACGGCTACGAGGCCCCCACCCCGGTCACCGTGATGAGCGCCGAGCAGCTGCAGGTGAATGCGACCGCCAACGTCGCCGACTATATGAACACGATGCCGGCGTTCTCCGGCAGCGCGAGCCCGTCCACCTCGCAGCCCTCCGTCAGCGGCGGTACGGCCGGAGTCAATGCGCTCAACCTGCGCAATCTCGGCTCCAACCGCACCCTGATCCTGTTCGACGGCCAGCGCTCGGTGTCGTCGCTCGCCACCGGGGTGGTGGACATCAACACCTTCCCGCAGGCCCTCATCAGCCGCGTCGACATCGTCACCGGCGGCGCCTCGTCGGCCTACGGCTCGGATGCGGTGGCCGGGGTCGTGAACTTCATCCTCGACAAAGAGTTCGTCGGTCTCAAAGGCGAGGTCTCCGGCAGCGTCACCACCTACGGCGATAACCGCACCTGGAACATCCAGGGCACCGGCGGCACCAAGTTCGCCGGTGACCGCGGCCACTTCCTGATCAGCGCCGAAGCGATGCACAAGGACGGCATTCTCGACGGCAACCGCGATTGGAACCTGAACCCGGGCTGGGGCACCATGACCAACCCGGCGTACGGAACCGGCCCCGGCCAGAGCACGTCGGTGCCGGAGCGCCTGGTGCTGCAGAACATCGGCGGCGCCGGCTGGGCCGAAGGCGGACTGATCACCGCCGGCCCCTTGAAGGGCGTGGCCTTCGGACCGGGCGGCGCGCCGTACCAGTTCCAATACGGCGATCTCGTCAGCGGTCTCGAAATGCGCGGCGGCCAGTGGAAGGCCGGCCAGGTACGCGGCACCAAGGGCAATTCCATCGACAGCGCCCAGGCGCAGCAAAGCATCTTCGGCCGCGTCAGCTATGACGTGGTCGACAGCGTCAAAGTGTTTCTCCAAGGCTCCTACACCTACGCCGACGTGTTGACCCGCGCCCTGCCGCAGATCAATCCGGCCAACCTCAACGTCAGCGCCGCCAATCCGTTCCTGCCGGCGAGCGTCGCCGCCCAGGCGGCGGCGCTGAAACTCACCCAGATGCAGATGGGCACGCTGCACCCGGATCTGCCCGGCAACTACACCGACAACCGCCGCAACGTGGTGCGCTGGGTGGCCGGCGCCAACGGCGACTTCAACGCGCTCGACACCGACTGGACCTGGGACACCTATTTCCAGCTGGGCATCGCGCGCAGCGAGGAAGACATCCCCTACACCTTGAGCAAGTCCAAGTTCGCGCTGGCGATCGACAGCGTGCGCAACGCCCAGGGCACCATCGTCTGCCGCTCGACGCTCACCAATCCCACCAACGGCTGCGTGCCCTACAATCCGTTCGGCGTCGGCGTGAACGGCCGGGCGGTGATCGACTATGTCGGCATCTATATGTGGCGCCACCAGCGCATCCGCCAGAAAGTGGCGGCGGTGAACTTCAGCGGCGAACCGTTCGCGATGCCCGCCGGCGACGTTTCGCTGGCGTTCGGCGTCGAACACCGCGTCGAGGACATCCGCGGCTCGGCCGCCGCCGTTGCACTGGCGAACGACGGCCTGTTCGGCAATTCGCTGCCCAGCTTCGGCAACTACCACGTCACCGAAGGCTATGTCGAAACCGCCATACCGCTGGCCAAGAACACCGCCTGGGCGGACTCGTTCGAATTGAACGGCGCGGTCCGCGCCACCGACTACTCGCAGTCGGGCATGGTCGCCACCTGGAAGATCGGCGCTGTCTACCAGCCGATCCCCGACATCCGTTTGCGTGTCACGCGCTCGCGCGACATCCGGGCGCCGAACCTGAACGAGTACTTCGCCGGCGGCACGTCCAACACCAACACGGTGCTCGACCGCTTCAACGGCAGCGCGCCGGTGAGCTACCAGGGCTTCAACCAGGGCAACTCCGCGCTGCTGCCTGAAAAGGCCGACACCTGGGGCCTGGGCGTGGTGCTGCAGCCTGGGTTCTTCCCCGGCTTCTCCGCCTCGCTCGACTACTTTGACGTCAAGATCAAGGACGCCATCGGCACGGTCGCCGCGCAGACCATCGTCGACTACTGCTACCAGGGCAACCAGGCATTCTGCGCCGCCATCACCCGCGGCCTCAACGCCGGCGGCGTCAACGTCATCAACCGCATCCTGATCCAGCCGTTCAATCTCGCCCTGAATCAGGTCAAGGGCTACGACCTGGAAGGCACCTACCGCGTCAACCTCGCCGACATCAACGGCGACTGGCAAGGCAACCTGGTGCTGCGCGGCCTGGCCTCGCGCGTGCTGAAGGACTACACCGACAACACAGTGAACCCGCCCGAAGACCAGGCCGGCGCCCAGAACCCGAAGTGGCGCTATAGCGCTTCGATCCAGTACGGCCTGGATCCGTGGTCGGCCAACCTGTCCATCCGCGGCCGCAGCAAGGGCAAGCAGGACAGCGACTGGATCACCTGTTCCTCGGGCTGCCCGGTGTCCAACGTGACCAACATCACCATCAGCGACAACACCCGCGACGGCACTTTCTACATGGACACGTCGTTCACCTACCGCATCGGCGCGGATGACTCGCCGTGGCGCACCACCGCCTTCCTCAACGTCCGCAACCTGTTCAACACCGATCCGGCGCGCGCCTTCCCGGGCCCCGCCGGCAACGGCTTCCGCTCCATCCTCGGCGACTGCGGAAACGGCTCGGATTGCAATGGACGCACTTTCAGGATTGGTATGCGCTTCACCGGCAGGTGATCCGGTTGCCGATAAGCCTCAAAAGGGGGACGGAAACGTCCCCCCTTTTTTGTTCGCTGTCGCTAGAGCATCGTGCGGAAAAGTGGATACCGGTTTTCCGCAGAAACGATGCGACCAAACAATGGTCTAGCGTCTCCGGCGCCGGGCTGGCCGGGGCATACGTCCGCGGCTATCATCGCACCGGGGCAAAATCCGGGGGATGAGCCATGAGCGAAACTCAGACTGAGTCCGGCAGTCGTCCGCGCGCACGGCCATGGCTGATCCTGGTGCCCGCGGCATGCGCGGCGGCTTATCCCTGGCTGCTGGCGGGCGATCTGTTCCTTGCGCGTGCAGCCGACGCGGCCCCGCCGGCAACCGTCGCGTTGGCCACGGTCCTCTCTCTGATCGCCGCATCCTGCGTCGTGGGGTTCGCCCTGGTGACATGCCGCAGGTCCGGCGACCTGCCGGTGCGTTTGATCTGCCACTTCGCCGCCGCGACCCCGACCCTCTATGTGGGTGTGATGAATTATGCGCGCCTGTTCGGCGCCAGCGCGGCGCTCAATCAGATCTGGCTGGCGCTGTGGCTCATCGCCGCCGGCGGCGCCTTCGCCCTCTCCCGGCGAAACGCCGCGCCACCGCCGCGGCGGAGACAATCATTGGCGACCCTGCACGGCATCTGCGCCGCGGCGATCTTGACCCTGTTCCTGGCGCCCCATATCGCCAATCACCTTGCCGGCCTGTGGAGCGGCCCCAGCCATATCGCTTTCATGGAAGCGATCCGGCTGGCCTATCGCAATGCCGTGATTGAGCCCCTGCTGTTCGTGCTGGTGGCGTTCCAGATCGTTTCCGGCCTGGTCCTGGCCGCGCCGCGCCTCTGCCTGCGCATGCCCTGGCTGGGCACCCTTCAATCCATCAGCGGCGTTTATGTCGGTGTCTTTTTCCTCGGGCATATCGTGCCGGTGTTCTCGGCGCGGTTCGCGGGCACCGACACCAATTGGAACTGGCTCACGGCCAATGACGCGGGCCTGATCGCCAACCTGAGCCGTATCTACCTGGTGCCGCACTATTGGGTCGGCGTGATCGCACTCGCCGCCCATCTGGCGTGCGGCCTGCGGGACGTCTTGATCAAACACGGGGGGTCGTCCGCACGCGTTGACCGCGGCGCTTATGCCGCCATCGGCCTTGGCGCCGCGGTGTCGACGGCGATCCTCCTGGGCCTGCTCGGTATGCACCTGGCGGCGGCGGACGCGTCGACCACCTGATCCAGACAAAAAAAGGGGAGCCCTTCGGCTCCCCTTTTCGCAAACGCAGTGCGCTTCTTTACGGCACGACGATCGACCAGTGCAGCGCCGAGGCGCCGTCCATGGGCGTGCCGACGTTGAGGTCCTTCACCGACTCCTTGTCCACGCCCGGAGGCGCGGCATAGGCGTAGGTGAAATCGTCGTTGCCGTTCATGTCGTTCGCGCGCTTGTCGCCGTCGTAGGTCCAGAGCGCGTAGCCCTGGTAAACCCACTGTTTGCTGCCGTCGGGGCGCAGCGCCACGTTCCAGAAGCCCTGGGGCTGCGCATTGGCCGGCGCCGTGAACGGATGCCAGACCTTCAGGCAGTCTTCGCCGCACATCACGTTGATGCCGATGTCGCGGCCCACCGCCGGACGGTTGGGGTGGCCGCGGCGGAGCGAGTGGCCGCCGCCGGACTGGTGAACGACGCCTTCGCGCTTATAGAGGGTCATGCCCGAAGCGGTGGCGATGATCCGGCCCTGGCCGGGGGTGTTATGTACGCCGACACCTTGCGGCATGAAGTAGGCATAGACCACGGCCGGCGCCATCTTCTTGTCCACGCCCATGCCGTTGGCGTCGCCCGGCGCGAGGTCGGCCGAAGAGGTGAACAGCGCCCGGCCCTTATAGGCCCACTGCTTGACGCCGTCATCGCGCACGATCAGCGAGAAATCGCCCTTGGGCTCGGCCAGCTGCGCCGCGGCCGCGGGAGTCCAGGAACTGTCGAGCTTCTTTTCCTTCTTCACGTCGCCGTCGAGCGCATAGAGCGTCCGGTTGCGGTAATCGACCAGCGCGAGGCCGGTGGCATCCGGCACTTCCTTCACGGTGATCCCGGCGGGAGCTTCAATGGTGGTGTTGGGGAACGCCAGCGCAGGAGCCCAGCCGTCCACCGGCTTTAAGTCGGGGGCGGCGTTGCGGGCGCCGGCGCCGCGGAAGCCGCCGCCGACATATTCACCTGCACCGTTCAGACGCCGGCCGCCGAACTTGGCCGGGCTGTTGCCCCAGACAGAACCGGGGTCAACGTCCTTGGCGAAATGATAGAGCGCCTTGCCCCTATAGGCCCACTGCTTGGCGCCGTCGGCGCGCGTCACCAGCGACCATTCGCCGAAACCCTTGTCACCCTTCTGGGCGAGCATCGGGATCCAGTCCTTGGCGCAGGCGTCGACGCAGGTGGCCTTGCCCACCGGGTCGTTGGCGTAGGTGTAGAGCGTCAAGCCCTTGGCGTCGGTGAACGCGATGTCGTCGCGGATCTGCGCCGCCACCGTTTGTTTGCCCAGGTCATAGCCCTGGCCCTTGCCGAGCACTTCGGTGGTGATCCCCGGCGGCGTGAGCAGCTGGCCGAGCGCCTGGCTGTTTTTTGCTGCCAGCACCGATCCCGAAGCCGCCGCAACCGCGGTCACGGACAAACCGGCGAGCATCAAGAACTTTTGAGTCGTCATCTCGAATCTCCCTTGTTCCCTTGCCGCGGGATCATCATCCCGCGTTTGTCTATTGGTCGCGTGTCCGGCCGGAAAACCGGCTTCCACTTTTCCTGGACACGCTTAGGCTTGGTCGCGTGTCCGGCCGGAAAACCGGCTTCCACTTTTCCTGGACACGCTTAGGCGACGATTTCCGTAACGGTCTTGGAGGTTTCGTTGGACAGCGTGCCCCAGCTGGAGAGCGGAACGCCCAT
Organism: Rhodospirillaceae bacterium; assembly: GCA_041905795.1. Classification (GTDB taxonomy): domain Bacteria; phylum Pseudomonadota; class Alphaproteobacteria; order Rhodospirillales; family Rhodospirillaceae; genus SHVO01. The sequence continues at coordinate 7,970 of JAYRKL010000041.1, forward strand.
GACCTGCTGGATGGTGAGGCCCACGCGCGTGGCCGGATCGCCGGCCGCCGAGACGTGCAGGCCGGTCCTGAGGCGGCCGCCGGCCTTGCCCGCCGTCAGGATCGGCAGGAAATCCATGGTGTGGGTGCGCGCGATGCCGTGGTCGGTCTGCCACAGGATGACGGAACGATCGAGCACGTTGCCGGCCCCTTCCTTGACGCCTTCGAGCTGGCGCAGGAACTCGGCGAAGGTCTCGTTGCCCCATTCGATGAAGGAGGTGACCTCCTTCTGGTAGCCGAGCTTTTCGTCGATCGGTTCTTCGTGAGTCCAGCTGTGCCAGCCCTGGGTGGAGCCGGCCTTGCGCAGGCCGCCGGCGCCGACGTTGATGTTGAACACGCGCGTTTGACCACACGCCAGAGCATGGGCCAGCAGGCCGCCGAACAGCTTGGAGTTCTTGCCGGCTTCGACAATGTCGCGGCCGGGCTTGGTTTCACCGAACGCCGTCGGCACGGTGCAGGCCGCCAGCGGCGCGGGCTTCTGCAATTCGATGTCGAGCTGCTGCTCGATCTGGCGCAGCGCCGAGAAGTACTCGTCCAGGCGCGCCCGGTCCGCGGCGCCCAGCTGTTTCATCACATCCTTGCGCTCATCGGCGACGTAGGACAGCACGCTGCGGCGCGCCATGACCTTCGGATCCGGCGTGAAGTCGGCCGCGTTCGGATCTTTGAACTCCGGCCCGAAGATGCGGGTGTAGAGCTTGGAGGGCGAACCTTCCGAGGGGTTGCTGGCCGAGCCGGCGCGCTTCGAGTAGCTCGAGGTCGAACCGTCGAGCGAGATCTCGATGGAGCGGAAGCGCGTGCGGGTACCGATCACGTCGGCGATCTGGCTGTCGAGCGAGGCGCCGGAATTGATGCCGAGCGGGATCATCCCTTGCGAGGCGATCTGCCAGCCGGTGGTGTGGGTTTCCAGCGGGCGTCCATCGAGATTGTATTTGGTGCCCGAAATGATGTTGATCTTGTCGCGGAAGGGGTTCAGCGCCCGCAGCTCGACCTTGTTCTCGTAGCCGGCGCCGATCTTATCCGGAACCCATCGGCCTTGAGTGAAGCCCAGGCCCTGCCACCAGGTGCCGAAGCACACCGGCAGCGCGGTGTTGCTGGCCGCCAGCGCCGTGCCGCTGCTGTTGAGGAAGCAGTCCAGGAACGGCAGACCCACCGTGATCCCGGCGGCGCCACGCAAGACTCTCCGGCGGTTGACGAGTTTGTTCATTTTTCTATCTCCCTCGGCTTAGCGAGCAGGTTGATTGGGGGCCGCGGTTTCGGCCGCCTTGGTATCAGGCGGCGAAACGCGGAAGAATTCGTCGCTGAGCGCCACGTCGCGCATCAGGTCGGGCAGCTTGTAGCCGGAAGCCGTGAAGGTCTTCATCAGGTCCTGGGCCCAGGGCATGCTGGAGTCGATGGGACGACCGGTGGCGTAGGACGACAGGCGGCTCACCAGACAGGAGCTGCTCGCGGGATTGTCGTGCATCACCTTTCCGAGTTCCGCCGCGGTGGTGAAGTTGACGCCGTCCAGCGAACCCGATGTGTCGATGGCCGCGCCGTTCTCGGTGGTGCGGAAGGCGCCGGCGCCGTCGAAGTTCTCAAGCGCCAAGCCCATCGGGTCGATGATCTTGTGGCAACCCGCGCACACCGGGTTGGTGGCGTGGGCCTTCAGGCGCTCGCGCGCGGTCTTGTAGAGCGGGTTGGTGGTGTCCTGGACGATGTCGAATTTCACGTTCGCCGGCGGCGCCGGCACCTTCTGGCACAGCAGCACCTCGCGCAGCGCCTTGCCGCGCAGGGTCGGCGAACCGCGGCCCGGGGGCGAATGCAGCGCGGTGAACGCGACTTGCGTCAGGATGCCGCCGCGCTGGTCTTCCTTGCCGAATTCAAACGGCACCCAGGTGTCGGGCGAGCCGTTGGGGCCGTCATTGACCAGGGGCACCTTGTAGATCGACGCCAGTTCCTGGGTCAGGAAGGTCTTCTTGCTGGTGAAAATGTCGCGGTAGTCGCCCTTATTGGTGAGCAGGAGGTCGACGATGGTGCGCAGCGTCTGCTCCTGGGCGTCGGCGGCCGCCTGGGCGCTGAACTTGGGGAACAACGCCGCGTCCTTGGTGAGGGTGTCGAACTCGTCGAAGCCCAGGGTGTCGGTGAAGAAGGCGCGCACGCCCGCTTCCAGGCGGCCCGAAGCCAGCATGCGATCAACCTGTTTGGTCAGGCCCTTCTTGGTGTCGAGGTCACCCCTTTCGGCAGCGGCCAGCAGTTCAAGGTCGGGGCCGGCGTTCCACAGGAAGAAGGACAGCTGCTGCGCCTTGGCGTGGGCTTCCATGCGCCACTGGCCCGACTTGTCCTGCACGACGGCGATCTGGCGGAACAGGAACTTGGGCGACGACAGCATGGCGGCCAGGCTCATGGACAGGCCGTTCCAATAGTCCTTGGTCTCGTTGGTGGCGACGCGCGCGGCGCCGACGTAGGTCTTGAGTTCGGCGTCGGTCAGCGGGCGGCGATAGAGCAGACGGCCGACCTTCGCCATGAACGTACCGGTGCAGGCGTCGTCGGCGGCTTTTTCGTTGGCCGGCTTGCAGGGAATCAGATCGCGGTGCTTGGAATCCACCACCTGGGAGGCGATGGCGCGCGCCATGGTGTCGTACTGCTCCATGCCGGCGCTGGTGACGCTGACGTGGGTGGTGCCGACGGCCAGAAGGCCTTTGACCCGTAGTTCGGGCTCGAAGCGGCCGCCCAGTTCGATGGTCGGACCGAACACGTCGTTGATGACCGTGCGGTATTCCTCGGCGGTCAGGCGGCGGGCGACCGTGGAGGTGTCGACTTCCGCCGGCGCATCAGCTGCGCCCGCTGAAGTGAAAGCGGCGGCGCCGAGGGAGAGTGCGGCGATGGCCGCACCGGAGAGCAAACGTGCCGTGGTCTTCATAACGTGAGGTTCCCTTGATTTATCAAGCGGGGATTTACCGCGCGGGGTTGGTCTGGCCGGCCGGCGCGCTTTCCTGCACGACGAAGGCAGGCACGGCTTCGAGATAATAGGCCGCGGAGATCGACCGGTTCTGGCCGGTCTTGGGATCCGGGTCGGCGTCCGCGAATTTCTTGAGCAGGTAGTAGATACCGGGGATGTCGCCGGTGATGCAGTATTCCGTGCCCGGGCCTTGCGTGCCGAGGCCGAGGTAGAAGTCGCTCCACGGCATGTAGCCGCCGACGATGCCGCCGATCGAGCCGTCATCCTTGAGCTTCAGCCGCAGCTTGGCCTTGGTCATCTTGAATTCCATGGGCGCCAGCAGCGGATTCTGCATCAGGCGGAAGTCCACGGGGGTATCGAAGGTCAAGTCCTTGCCCTTGAGCTTGCCATGCAGGACGTTGTGCGAGCGCTGATCCGGATCAATGCGGTAGGTGGCGTCGGCGCGCGGGCTGCCGTCGGCGTTGGACCGCAGGTGTTCGAGCGCGCGGTCGAAGGTGACGGTGACGTCGCCGTCCTTGGACAGGCTCTCGCCGCTGATGGTCACGACCCAGGCCGGCATGGAATCCTTCAACTGGCCCCAGGCCCAGGCGAAATAGGTCGGGCGGCTTTCCAGCGAACCGCGGAAGCTGCGCATGCAGCCGAGCGCGCGGGCGAATTCGTTGTCGACGCCTTTCTGCCGGGTCTCGGGGTCTTCGACCGGGCCGGGTTTGCCGTCGAGGTCGAACCCGTAAGCCAGGTTGCTGACCGACGACTTGAGTTTGGGATCGGCGACAAAGGCGGGATAGGCATAGGGATTGGCCGGCTTGCCGTCGACGCGCGCACGGCTGGTCATCAGGCCGCGGATCGGACTGTTCTCGCCGTCGAGTTCCTTCTTGGCCATCTCCTCGATCTGCGCCGGGGTATAGCCGAGGTCGGCGAGATTCTTGAGGTACTGATCGTCGATGTTGGGATTGATGCCGCCGACGCAGTCGGTGTCCTGCGAATACGTCGCCTCGCTGAACCAACCGACCACGAAAGTCCGGCTTTCAAGGGCTTGGGCCGGCGCGCTCACGGCAGCACCGGCCACCGTCATGGCGCCCGCGGCAAGCAATGCTTTCAGCGCGAACCCCGGCGTGCGGGCAGGCGTGCGGATCATGCGAAATACTCCCGAGAACGATTCTAGGTTACGGACCTTAGACCCTCTCAAATATTATATTTTCTGGTCCCGGGATTGAAGCGAAAGGCTGTAACTATCTTGTGAGAGATGCTCACCGCAGGCTTGGCTCAGGGCCGGACCCTTCCGCACCGCGCTGCGAAAAAACCGGGAAAAAACTCTCCCTTTCAATTCAGGCAGTTTGCCTGACGTACCGGCCAGAAATTGTGCGGTGCAGCAATACGGAGCCCTGTGCAGAGCCGTCTGTAACCGTGCCCTGCCCCTGCGACAGGGTCGCATCCGGCCAGGGGACCGGAGAACGCAACCGACTCCGGACCAAATAGCCGGATTTCAAGCCTGAGCCGCCAGCGGGCGCGGCGCGCGGGGTTTCTCGACGCGCAGCGGCGGCGGGGCTTTTTTCACGGAGGAAACCTGGCAGCGCTGCCCCTTCAGAATGACCACCGAAAACCGGTCGAAAGAGCCGGCGGGGTCCTTGGGATCGAGGCGAATGCCGTTCGCGAACTCCAGCCCTATGCACGGTCCCAGCAAATCCACCTGGTACCACTGACGGCCGGTGGTCTGCAGGAACAGCTGGTGGTCGTTGTCGGCGTGCCAGTCGCGGACGGTGCGGTACTGCACGAATGGAATGCGCGCCTCGGGCTCGCCCGCGGCGGCCTGCTGGAACTCATAGCGTGTGGTGCCGCATCCGCCGAGCAACACCGCGGCAGCGGCGATCGAGGTCAAGAAGACGCGCATGATCCACCTGCAATTCAAAAACACTTGGCCAAAAACACCTGGCCAAACCTTAAAATGCGCCGCGCCTGAATCAAGTAGGTTGGAATCAAGTAGGCCGGCGCCTGTCTCGGTGTAACGGCGCCCGTCCGGTTTTCCTGCGTTACCGCCCGGCAAATCCGGCCGTCGGGATCGCGCCCGGCCGCCCGGCGATGGCGTCGGTGACCAGCTTCGCCGAGCCGCAGGCCAATGTGAATCCGAGAGAGCCGTGACCGACATTGAGCCACAGGTTCCCGTAAGCTGTCGCGCCCAGCACCGGCTTGCTGGTGGGCGTCGCCGGCCGGCGGCCGAACCAGGTCGCCGCATGATCGTAGTCTCCGCCTTCGGGAAAGGTTTCGCGCGCCTGGCGCGTCAGCAGCGCAAGGCGCCGGGCGTCCGGCCCGGACTTTAGGCCGGTGATATCGGCCATGCCGGCGATGCGCAGGCGGTCCCCAAGCGGCGCATAAACCACTTTGTTGTGCGTATCGGTGATGCTGATGCGCGGCGGCTTGTGGGCGGAGCCGATCGGCAAGGTCAGGCTGTAACCGTTGATGGGATACAGCGGGACCTTGATGCCGAGCGGGCGCAGGAGATCGAGGCTGTTGATACCCAGCGCCATGACGAAAGCATCCGCGGTGACGTCGCCGAGGGACGTGCGGACCGCGACGACGCGGACCGCTTCCGTCACCAGGCCGTGCGCCGTGGCGCCATAGAGAAACTTCACGCCGCGCCCGGCGGCGGCATCGGCGAGTCCGCGCGTGAACTTGTGGCAATCGCCGGCGTCCTCGCTCGGCGTGTAAATGCCGCCGGCGAGCTTGCCCGCGAGCGGCGCCAGCGCCGGCTCGAGATCGAGGCAGGCCTGGCCGCTCACCGCCTCCTGCTCGGCGCCGAGCGTGGCCTGGAACACCATCTGGCGCTTTGCGCCTTCCAGCCCCCCGGCGCTGCGATACAGCACCAGCTTGCCGTTGCGCACATAGTCGAATGCGATGTTCTCCTCGCGCACGACGGTGTGGACCAGGGACCTGCTGTAAAAACCGAGCGCCAGCAGCTGCACCGTGGCCTCGCGCGAGGCCGACAGCGTGCAGGCGGCCAGGAACCTGAGCAGCCACGTCCACTGCTGGGGCTCGAACCGCGGCACGAAGCTCAAAGGCGAATCCGGCCTGATCAGCCATGTCGGCAGTTTGGGAATCACCGACGGATCGGCGAGCGGCGCCACATAGCTGTAGCTGAGCTGCCCGCCGTTGGCGAAGCTGGTCTCGAGCGCCGGCCCCGCTTCCTGGTCGATCACGGTCACGTCGTGGCCGTCGCGGGAGAGATAGTAGGCGGTGGCGACGCCGACGACACCGCCCCCCAATACACAGATGCGCATTTGCTTCTTTTGGCTGGTGGCTTCCGGCTGCGCCCGCGTCAACGGGCGAGCGCTATTTCTATATCGTTGTTGGGCACGCCCTTGCTCAGCACGCCTTCCCACTTGGCGACGCAGGTCGTCGCGATCGAGCAGGCCACGGTGTTGGTGCAGGTACGGCCGGTGTCGAGAATATGGTCGACCGCGAGCAGGAACGGGAACGCCGCTTCGGGGATGTGCAGGTAAGGCAAGGTCGCCGCCACCACCAGCAGCGATGCGCGCGGGACCATGGCGATGCCCTTGCTGGCGACGAACAGCAGGAACGACATCAGCGCGAGGTCGCCGCCGCCCATCTGGACATCGTAAGCCTGCGCCGCGAACATGGTCGCCATGGTCGCGTACAGCATGGAGCCGATCAGATTGAAGGCGTACCCCAGCGGCAGCACGAAACTGGCGATGCGGTTCGGCACGCCAAACTGCTCGAGATTGTTGAGCAACGACGGATAAGCGGCTTCCGAACTGGTGGTCGAGAACGCGATCAGCGCCGGCCCGCGGATGGTCTTCATCAACGGCCAGATGCGGTTGCCGATGATGGCGCCGCCGATACCGATCAGCGCCGCCCACAGCACCGCCAGGGCGAGATAGAACTCGCCGATAAAGGCGGCATAGTTGCTGACCACGCCGGCGCCCTGGGACGCGACGGCCGAGGCGATGGACGTGAACACCGCCGCCGGCGCCGCCCACATCACATACATGGTGATTTTCAGCATCAGGGCCGCGCCGGCGTCGAGCAGATTGATCAGGAGGTCGCGGTGATCCTTGGGGAGATGGGCGATGCCGACCCCGGCGAACAGCGAGAACACCACGATCTGCAAGACCTCGTTGCGCGCCATGGCGTCGAAGATCGAGATCGGGAACACCCGGGCGATGAAGCCCTGCAAGGTCAGGTTGGTCTGGGCCGCGGGTTCGAGGCTTACCGCCGCCGTCAGGTGCAGACCTTCGCCCGGATGGAAAATGCTCATCGCCGCCAGCGCGATGGCCAGCGAGATCAGGGTGCCGCCGATGAAGAAGGTCATGGCCTTGAGGCCGATGCGGCCGATGGACGACGCGTCGCCCATGCGGGAGATACCGAGGGTGAGCGTGGTGATCACCAGGGGCGAGATGATGGTGCGCACCAGCCGCAGGAAAATGCTGGTGACGGTGTCGAAGACCGTGATCACGCCCTTGAGGTCGGCGGCGTCGGACGCCGCGGCGTTGAGGATCACGCCCACGACGATGCCCGCGAGCAGGCCGATCATGATGTAGAGAGTGATGCTTTTTTTCATGGCGCCTCTGGAGAGCGGTCGGAAAAGCGGGTGCCGGTTTTCCGACGGGATACGCGTCAAAAACTATGGGATGGGGGCTGCGGCAAACACTACTCGGACGCCAGGTGCGCGCGGGGCTTCCAAGGCTTCGCCATTCTATAGCCTGAGGTAATGGGGGTTTCTAGAGCATGATCGAATCATATTGAATCGCGATCATGCTCTAATCTTTTTGGTTTGGTCGCATTTTCTGCGATGAACCGGCATCCACTTCATCGGAAAATGCTCTAGCGCTGTCCCTCGCTCACCACCTTGCGCAAGGTGTCGAGGAACTTCTTCACCGTGCCCGAAGGCGGATGATCCACCAGGAACATCCCATGTATGCCGTAGCGCAGCGGCGGATCGAACGGACGGAAGGCAAGTTCGGGCGTGAGCGCCGCGCGCGCGGTGAATTCATCGACCACCGCCGCACCGGCGCCGTAGCGCACCAGCGCCGCGGCGACAAAATAAGTGTGCACCGTCGCCACCGTGTTCAGTTTCACGCCGACGCGTTCGACCTCGCGGGTGAACAGGTCACCGAGCGGGCCGCTGCCCGAAAGGCCGACAAAATCGGTACCCGCCAGCGCCGCGATGTCCATGCG
>JAYRKL010000010.1:0-143216 GCA_041905795.1 Rhodospirillaceae bacterium
TTGGCGGACAGAGAGGGATTCGAACCCTCGGTATCGGTTTCCCAATACACTGGTTTAGCAAACCAGCGCCTTAAGCCACTCGGCCATCTGTCCGCGCGCCGGGCCCTTGGACGTTAAGGGGGGCCGGAGGCCGGAAGATGGCGGGTTGGGCGGGGGAAGTCAACCACGGCCGGACCCCCTCTAAAATACTGGGAAATTTAGGGAAAACCGCCCTATTTCTTCGCGAGGTCCGGCACTTTCATGCCGCGCTGGACGGCGGGGCGGTCGCCGATTTTCTGCGCCCACGCGGTCACGGCCGGGAAATCGGCCAGGTCCAGGATCGCCTTGGCGCTGACGACCCAGGGATAGGTGGCGATGTCGGCGATGGAGTAGTCGGCGCCCGCCAGATAGCCGTGTTGGCCGATCTGCTTTTCCATGACGCCCAGGATGCGCTTGCTCTCGTCGGTGTACCGCTTCACGCCGTACGGCACTTTCTCGGGCGCGAAGCGCACGAAGTGGTTCATCTGGCCGAACATCGGGCCGACGCTGGCCATCTGGAAGAACAACCATTCGGTGACGGTGATGAAGCCGCGCGGGTCCGCGGGCAGCAACGGACTCTTCAGCTTCTGCGCCAGGTACATGAGGATGGCGGCGGACTCGAACACCGCGATCGGCTGGCCGCCGGGGCCGTCGTGATCGACGATGGCCGGAATCTTGTTGTTGGGACTGATCTTCAAGAAGTCGGGCGCGAACTGTTCGTTCTTGGTGATGTCCACGGCGTGGGCTTTGTAGGCAACGCCCAGTTCCTCCAGCATGATGGAGGCCTTGTAGCCGTTGGGCGTGGTGAAGGTGTAGAGGTCAATCATGGCCAGCCTTTTATGGTGAGCCCTTCTGGGGGCAAGCGTCGGGCGGAATGTCCGCGGGTACGGTGAGCACATAGGTGCCCTTCTTCACCGCCGCGACAAAGATCGCTTCGGCGGGCACAAATCCTTCCGGCCGGGCCAAGGGCTTGAGATCGGCCCAGAATGTGAAAAACAGCTCCGCCGCCGCCACCTTTCCGTCCTTGAGCAACACCAGCGCCTGGTAGCGCTCATCGCGCGCCAGTTCGTTGGCGAGGTCGCCGGCGGACTCCCAATTGCCGGACCAAACGGCGTTGCCGAGGGCGGCATTTTGCCGCGCCTCATCGGCGGTGGTCACAACCACCAGCTTGTCCCAGCTCAGGGGGATGACATTGGCGGCGCAGATATAAGGGCTGCCGGCCTGGCCGCGCGGCGTGGCCTGGCGGGAATCCTCGGGCAGCGGCGCGGCGGGGTCGGCTTCGGCGCGGAGCGCGATATCGGCGGCGAAGTCGCGCAGCCACACCGGCGGAATGCCCTGACGGTACACCAGCCACCCGAACACGAACACGGCGATGAAAGTGAGGACGGCCCAGGTACCGTTGGAGAGTTTGCTCTTGGGCGCTTGCGTCTGCTCGCTCACGCGTGCTCCGTTTTCACCACGCCGATCTCATGGCCGTCGGGATCGCTGAAGTGGAACCGGCGTCCACCCGGAAAGCTGAAGATCTCGCGGGTGATCGCACCGCCCGCCTTCTTCACCGCGGCGGCGGCAGCTTCGAGATCCTCGACTTCGATGACGGGCAAGAGGGCCTTGGTCTTGTCGCCGGCGTCGGCCTGGAAACCGATATCCGTGTCACCCGACGTCGTGGCGGCGTAGCTCGGGCCGAAGTCGGTGAAGTCTAGGCCGAAGGCCGCGCCGTAGAAGGTCTTGGCGCGGGCCGTGTCTTTCACCGGCAGTTCGAGGTAATTCAGCCGCGCCATCATGCTTCTCCGCTTACTGGCCGAGCTTCTTGCGCAAAAGCGCGTTGCACATGGCCGGATTGGCCTTGCCCTGGCTGGCCTTCATCACCTGGCCCACGAACCAGCCCAACACCTGTTCCTTCCCGGCCCTGTACTGTTCCACTTTGTCGGCATTGGCGGCCAGCACCTGGTCGACCGCCGCTTCGATGGCGCCGGTGTCGGTGATCTGCTTCAAGCCCTTCTCGGCGACGATCGCGTCGGTGTCTTTGCCGGTCTCGACCATGGCCTCGAATGCCTCCTTGGCCTGGCGGCCGGAGATGGTGTTGTCGGCGATGAGATCGATCAGGCGGCCCAGGTTCCTGGCGCTGACCGGGCTCTCGGTGATGCCCACGCCCTTCTTGTTCAGCACGCCGAATAAATTCGTAATCACCCAGTTGGCGGCCTGCTTGGGATCGCGGCCCTTGGCCACCTCCTCGAAGAACAGCGCGTTCTCCTTCTCCGACACCAGCACGTCGGCGTCGTAGGCGGTAAGGCCGTAGTCCTTCTCGAAACGCGTCTTCTTCTCGTCCGGCAGTTCCGGCAGGTTCCGCGCGATCGCGGCGACGAAATCCTCGGTCAGTTCGACCGGCAGCAGATCGGGATCCGGGAAATAACGATAGTCGTGGGCCATTTCCTTGGAACGCATCGGCCGAGTCTCGTCCGCGCCCGGGTCGTAGAGCCGGGTTTCCTGGTCGATCTTGCCGCCGCTCTCATAGACTTCCACGTGGCGCCGCGCCTCGTGGTCGATGGCGGCCATGACAAAGCGCACGGAGTTCACGTTCTTGATCTCGCAGCGCGTGCGCAGCTCCTTCGAGCCGACCGGGCGCACCGATACGTTGGCGTCGCAGCGCATGGAGCCCTCTTCCATGTTGCCGTCGCAGGTGCCGAGGTAGCGCAGGATGGCGCGCAGTTTGCGCAAATAGGCGCCGGCTTCCTCCGGACTGCGCAGGTCCGGCTTGGAGACGATCTCCATCAGCGGCACGCCGGCGCGGTTGAGGTCGACGAACGTTTTGGTGGCGTGCATATCGTGCACCAGTTTGCCGGCGTCCTGTTCCAGGTGCAGGCGCTCGACACCGATGGCGCGAGGGCCTTCCGGCATGTCGAGAACGATGGTGCCCTCGCCCACGATCGGCTGGTCGAACTGGCTGATCTGATATCCGAACGGCAGATCGGCGTAGAAGTAGTTCTTGCGCGCGAAAACACTGGTACGGTTGATCTTGGCCTTGAGGCCGAGGCCGGTCTTCACCGCCTGCTCGACCGCATATTCATTCAGCACCGGCAACATGCCCGGCATGGCGGCGTCGACGTAAGACACCTGCGTGTTGGGGCCCGCGCCGAAGTCCGTCGGCGCGCCCGAGAACAGCTTGGCTTTGGACGTGACCTGGGCGTGGACTTCCAGCCCGATCACCACTTCCCAGTCGCCGGTTTCGCCTTTGATCACATATGACATCACAGCGGCTCCAATCCCTTGAAGCCCGCCGCGTCTTCCAGCGACTGGCACACGCGGAACAGCGTCTCCTCGTCCCAGCGCTTGGTCAGCACCTGCAGGCCGAGCGGCAACCCTTCCGCGGTGTAGCCCCCCGGCACCGACGCGGCCGGAATGCCGGCCAGCGACGCCGGCACGGTGAAGACGTCGTTCAGGTACATGGTGATGGTGTCGATCTTGTCGTTGATGCCGAAGGCGGCCGAGGGCGCTGTGGGCGTGAGGATCGCGTCCACTTTGTCGAAGGCTTCATTGAAGTCGCGCATGATCAGCGCGCGCACCTTCTGCGCCTTGACGTAATAGGCATCGTAATACCCCGCCGACAGCACATAGGTGCCGATCATGATGCGGCGCTTCACTTCGGCGCCGAAGCCCGCGGCGCGGGTCTTGGCATACATGTCGTCCAGGCTCTTGCCCGGCACGCGCAGGCCGAAACGCACGCCGTCATAGCGCGCGAGGTTGGACGACGCCTCGGCCGGCGCGACGATGTAATAAGTCGGCAGCGCGTATCGGGTATGCGGCAGCGAGATGTCGACGATGGTGGCGCCCGCCTTCTCCAGCCAGTCGATGCCCTTGTTCCACAGCGCGTTGACCTCGGCGTTGAGGCCGTCGGGGCGGTATTCCTTGGGGATGCCGATCTTGAGGCCCTTCACGCCCTGGCCCAGCACGGCCTCGAAATCCGGCACCGGCAGGTTGGCAGAGGTAGAGTCCTTGGCGTCATGGCCGCACATGGCCTTCAGCATGATGGCGGAATCGCGCACCGTGCGCGTGATCGGGCCGGCCTGATCCAGCGAGCTGGCGAACGCCACCACGCCCCAGCGCGAGCAGCGGCCATAGGTCGGCTTCACGCCGACAAGGCCGCAGAAGCTGGCGGGCTGGCGGATGGAACCACCGGTGTCGGTGCCGGTGGCGGCCATGCAGAGATGCGCCGAGGTCGCGGCCGCAGAACCGCCGGAGGAACCGCCCGGCACTAATTCGGCGTTGCGGCCTTTAGCAGTCCACGGGTTCTTCACCGCGCCGAAATAGCTGGTGATATTGGCCGATCCCATGGCGAACTCGTCCAGGTTGAGCTTGCCCAGCATCACGGTTCCCGCATCCCGCAGCTTCTGCGACACGGTGCTCTCGTAGGGCGGGGTGAAGCCTTCCAGGATGTGCGAGGCCGCCGTGGTCTGCACGCCCTCGGTGCAGAACAGGTCCTTCATGCCGATGGGGATGCCGTCCATGGCCCGTGCTTCGCCGGCCGCGATGCGCTTGTCGGACTCGCGCGCGCGTTCACGGGCGAGGTCCGCGGTCTCGATGATATAGGCGTTGAGATGCCGCGCCCGCTCCATGGCGGAGAGGTGGGCCTCGGTCAGTTCCAGCGCACTGAACTCCTTGCGCTGGAGGCGCGCACGGGCTTCGGCGATGGTGAGTCTGGTGAGTTCGGAGGACATGACTTACTCGACCACCTTGGGCACGGTGAAATAGCCGTCCTGGGGCTCGGTCGCATTCGCCAGCACCTGGTCCTGCAGGCCGCCGTCGTTCACCTGATCCGGACGCAACACCAGTTTCAGGTCGGTGCCCCCGCTCATGGGGGCGACGCCGTCGGTGTTGACCTCTTTGAGCTGCTCGATCCAGCCCATGATGCCGGACAGCTGCTCCGCCCATTGGGGCAGCTCGGCGTCGGTGACCTCGATCCGGGCCAGGGTGGCGATCTTGCGGACTTTTGCTTGGTCGATTGGGGCGTTATCAATAGACATAAGGCACTTATATATAAGGTGTGGAACAGGTTGGGTAACATCCCGCTATGGCGGTCTGCAAGGTCAACGAATTGAAGGGGTTTTTGGCCCGGAATCAGGCCATTTTGGGCCTTGACCTGGGGACCAGGACCATCGGCATGGCGCTCTCGGACGTGGGCTATATGGTGGCCACGCCCCTGGCCACGATTCCCCGCAAAAAGTTCTCCACCGACATGGCCGCCCTGGCCGAGGTCATGGCCAAGCATAACGTTGGCGCGCTGGTGATCGGCCTGCCGGTGCAGATGGACGGCACCGAAGGCCCCCGCGCCCAGGCCGCCCGCGCCTTCGCCCGCGAGGTGCTGGCCCGGCGCGAGATGCCCATAGCTTTCTGGGACGAACGGTTATCCACAGCCGCCGTGCAGCGCATGCTGACCGACGAGATGGACATCTCCCGCAAGCGCCGCGCCGAGGTGGTGGACAAGGCCGCCGCCGCCTACATCCTGCAAGGCGCGTTGGAGGCGATGCGGAATGCACCGCCCGCCACCCCATAGCCGTCATTGCCCGGGCGCGCGAAGCGCGCGAGTCATAATAGGGCGGCGTTCGCCGCCAAGCCGGGCAATGACAGTGGGGGTTTGCCTTGCCCTCCCCACCCCTCGCGCCTATAGTCCCGGCCCATGCGAGACCCTGCCTTTCCGCATCGCCACCTCCTCGGCATCGAGGGGCTCACCCCCGCCGAAATCAATCATTTATTGGACCTGTCGGACCGCTACGTGGCCTCCAACCGCGGGCAGGACAAGGCCTCCGACGCCCTTAAGGGCCGCACCACCGTCAACCTGTTCTTTGAGAACTCCACCCGCACCCGTACTTCGTTCGAGCTGGCGGCCCTGCGCCTGGGCGCCAATGTCATCAACATGCAGGTGGAAAGCTCCTCGGTCGCCAAGGGCGAGACCCTGATCGACACCGCGGTCACCTTGAACGCCATGCACCCGGACGTGCTGTGCGTGCGCCACCCGGACTCAGGCGCCGTGAAACTGCTGGCCGACAAGGTCAACTGCGCCGTGGTCAACGGCGGCGACGGCAGCCACGAACACCCCACCCAGGCGCTGCTCGACGCGCTCACCATCCGCCGCCGCAAGGGCCGGCTGTCGGGCCTCTTGGTCGCCATCTGCGGCGACGTGCTGCACAGCCGCGTGGCGCGCTCCAACTTCCTTTTGCTGCTCACCATGGGTGCGCGCGTGCGCATCATCGCGCCGCGCACCCTGATCCCGGCTCAGGTGGACCGTATGGGCGTCGAGGTGTTCACCGACATGAGCGCCGGCCTCAAGGACGTGGACATCGTCATGATGCTGCGCGTGCAGAACGAACGCATGAAGGGCTCGTTCATTCCGTCGGTGCGCGAATACTTCCGCTTCTTCGGCCTCGATCGGGCGAAATTGTCCCAAGCCAAGCCCGACGCCCTCATCATGCACCCCGGCCCCATGAACCGCGGCGTCGAAATCGACTCCGACGTCGCCGATGACTTCGAGCGCAGCGTCATCCGCGAACAGGTGGAACTGGGCGTCGCCGTGCGCATGGCGGTGCTGGAAGTGCTGGCCAAGAACAACCAGGCCCGCCAGATCGGGAAAGTCGCATGAGCGTCGCGAAACCCGGGCGCATCCTGTACCGCAACGCCCGCATCGTCGACCCGGCCTCGGGTTATGACGGCCCCGGCGAACTACTGACCATCGGCGAGGACATCGCTGATGTCGGCAGGAAACTGTTCGACAGCGCACCCGCCGACGTGCAGGTCGTCGATTGCGACGGCCATGTGCTGGCGCCCGGCCTGGTCGACATGCGGGTGCAGATCGGCGAACCCGGCGCTGAACATAAAGAGTCCTTACGCAGCGGCGGCGAAGCCGCCATCGCCGGCGGGGTCACGACTATCGTCTGCCTGCCCAACACCAATCCCGTCATGGACGACGAAGCCACCCTGGAATTCGTCGCCCGCCGCGCGCGCCAGGCCGCACTCGCCAAAGTCTACTGCTACGGCGCCGTCACCAAGGGCCTGCAGGGCAAGGAACTGGCGGAGATGGGCCTCTTGGCCGAAGCCGGCGCACTGGCCTTCACCGACGCCACCAAGGCCGTCGCCGACGCCCAGGTCCTGCGCCGCGCCCTGCAATATGCCGCCACCTTCGGCCTGTTGATCGTGCAGCACCCGGAAGAACCGACGCTTGCCGGAGGGGTGATGAACTCCGGCGAGATCGCCACGCGCATGGGCCTTTCCGGCATCCCGCGCGAGGCCGAGATCATCATGCTGGAACGCGACATGCGTCTGGTGGCCATGACCGGAGGGCGTTATCACGCCGCCCACATCTCCACCTCCGACAGCGTCGAGATCATCGCAAAAGCAAAACAAGCGGGCCTGAAGGTCACCTGCGACACCGCGCCGTTCTATTTCGCGCTCAATGAGCTGGCGGTGGGTGACTACCGCACCTTCGCCAAGCTCTCGCCCCCCTTGCGCAACGAGGCCGACCGCCAGGCCATCGTCGCCGGGCTTAAATCCGGCATCATCGACGCCATCGCCTCGGACCACGCACCCCAGGACGCGGACTCCAAGCGCCTGCCCTTCCCGCAAGCCGCCTTCGGCGGCAGCGGATTGGAAACCCTGCTCTCGGTGTCCCTCGACCTGTTCCACAACGGCGAACTGAGCCTGCTCGAGACCTTGCGCCGTCTCACCAGCGCGCCAGCCGATGTTCTGGGTCTCAAGGCCGGGCGCCTAGCAAAAGGCGCAAAAGCCGACATGGTGGTGTTCGACCCCGACCGCGGCTGGAAAGTCATCGCCGACGCCTTCCACTCCAAGTCCAAGAACTCGCCCTTCGATGGACGCCCGGTGTCGGGCCAGGTGATGCGTACCGTCATCGACGGCCGCACGGTGTTCGAGCGGCACGACACCGCCGCCGGCGCCAAACGCACCGCCGCAAGATGATCGAGGCGCTGGCCGCAGTCCTGGGCTATCTCCTCGGGTCGATCCCCTTCGGCCTTGTCCTCACCAAAGCCGCCGGCCTCGGCGATATCCGCGCCATCGGCTCCGGCAACATCGGCGCCACCAACGTGCTGCGCACCGGCCGCAAGGGCCTGGCGCTCGCCACCCTTTTGCTCGACGGCGGCAAGGGCGCCATCGCCGTGCTGCTGGCGCGCTTCGCTGTCGGCGAGGAAAGCGCGTATCTCATCGCCGGCGTCGCCGCGGTGCTCGGCCATAACTTCCCGGTCTGGCTCAAGTTCAAGGGCGGCAAAGGCGTCGCCACCACCTTGGGCACCATGCTGGCGGTGGCGCCCTATGTCGGGATCGCCACCTGCCTCACCTGGCTCGGCGTCGCGCTGATCTTCCGCTATTCGTCGCTGGCCGCGCTGATCGCACTGGCGCTGGCGCCGCTCTACGCCGAACTGATGGTGCACGACCACTGGGTGGCGCTGGCGTTCCTGGCGCTCGCGGTCCTGGGCTGGATTCGCCACCGCGCCAACCTCGCCCGCCTCAAACGCGGCGAGGAACCGAAGATCGGTGCGAAAAAATGAACCGGGTCAGGACTGGTGTGGTGAGAACTCTCGCACTGGTCCTGTGTCTTGGTTGCGCACCTGCCAGCGCTGCCGATCAAATTCTGACGACCGATGGGTTAGGCCCGGTAAAAATCGGAATGACGCAGCGCCAGGCGGAAAGAGTACTCGGCTCAAGACTTAAGCGTCCTTTCCCAGGAGACCGCGGGAAGGCCTGCTGGTTTGGCGTTCGCGCCGACCACCTCGATCCCTGGGTTTTCTATGTTATTTGGGATGGAAAAATTGCGAGTATCCATGTCGAGATGTCAGCCCTCGGAGGGCCGGTAGTACCGCATCGGATTGTCACCGATAAAGGTATCCATATCGGCGACACCGACGCCAAAGTGAAAGAATTATACGGGCCCGATGTGAAGGTCCGCGTAGATTCCCAAGCGGATAATGAGGAAGAGGGCTCCGTCATCACCGCGCCAACAGCGGACAAAAGCAGAATCTTCGTCTTTGTCACGAGCGGCAGGAAAGTCATAGATTTTCGGGCCGGACTGCCGGATGCCAGCGAACTGATGGAAGGCTGCTAGCTTAGCGGGTCACGGCAGCTTCACCTTGATGTGAAGATGATCGCTATGCTTTGGCCACGGCTCCACCCCTTTGATCTTCGGGTCGTTGAACAAGATTTTCTCGACGAGGCCGGTTTTTAGGAACATGTAAACCAGCCGTTGCGTCGCTTCTCTGTCGTAGGCCGGGTTGGTATCAAAATTGCTGCCGCCTAGGGATTCTCTGTTTCGATGAAGCATGAAGACCTCATCGACCTGATCCGCCTGGCCCGCACCGACGGTGTGGGGCCTAAGTCCATCCGCACGGCGCTCGACCGGTTTGGCGCCATCTCCGAAGCCATCGCCCAGTGGCACCAGTGGAGCCGTGGGCGCGCGCTCTGCTCCATCCCCGTCGCCGAAGCGGAATTTGCCGCCGCGACGAAGCTGGGTTTCACTTATGTCAGCTGGGACGACGCGCTCTACCCCGAGCCCTTGCGCGCCATCGAGGATGCGCCGCCGGTGCTGGTGGTGAAGGGCGACGCTGCCGTCCTTGCCAAGCCCATGATCGCCATGGTCGGCGCGCGCAACGCCACCCTCAACGGCAAGCGCTTCGCCAAACTGCTGGCGCATGATCTCGCCAAGGCGGGCTACGTCATCATCTCCGGCATGGCGCGCGGCATCGACGGCGCGGCCCATGACGGCGCCCTGGCGGCGGGCGGCGAAACCGTCGCCGTCCTGGCCGGCGGCACCGACAACATCTACCCGCCGGAGCACCGCGACCTTTATGAGCGCATCGCCGCCTCCGGCGCCGTCATTTCGGAAATGCCGCCCGGCACCCAACCTCAGGCCGCGCTATTCCCCCGCCGCAACCGCATCATCTCCGGTGCCAGCCGGGGCGTGGTGGTGGTCGAGGCCACGCCCAAGTCGGGCTCCCTGATCACCGCCCGCATGGCCGCCGACCAGGGCCGGGAGGTGTTCGCGGTGCCGGGGTCGCCCCTCGATCCGCGGGCCCAGGGGCCCAACGGCCTGATTCGCGAGGGGGCTACCCTGATTCAGGGGGCAGCGGACGTCCTGGCGTCTTTACCTTCGTTAACGCGCGATTTTTTGAAGTCGCCGCCCCAAACCGCCCAAGCCGTTGAAATCCCTAAGCCCATTTCAGGGTCGGCGGTACGGCGGGCGGTTGAGGCCGCCCTGTCTTCCACCCCCGCACCGGTTGACGAACTGGTACGCCAGTGCCAAGTGTCGCCCGCCGTTCTGGCCGAGGTCCTACTCGAATTGGAGCTGGCCGGACGCCTGGAACGGCTGCCCGGAAACCGGGTGGCACTGCTGGCCGGCTCTAAAATTTAAGCGGTCGCATTTCCAAAGGGGGAAATGCTCCGGCTCGGAACAGTTTGAATTTTTTAACTTTTCCGCGCTACCAGCCAGAATTCAACGCTCCCTAATGCCGACCCCGGCGGCCGTTTTCGGCCGGCGACCAGGGGCTACGGACGGAGCGAACGAGGATAAGGAACTAAAGCTATGCAGGTCGTTATTGTTGAGTCTCCGGCCAAGGCCAAGACCATCAACAAGTACCTCGGCGCCGATTACAAGGTGATCGCCTCTTATGGTCACATTCGTGACCTGCCGCCCAAGGACGGCTCGGTCCGCCCGGACGAGAACTTCGCCATGGACTGGGAAGTCGACGGCGGCTCCCAGAAACACCTCAAGGAAATTATCTCGGCCCTCAAGGGCGCCGACGGCCTGATCCTGGCCACCGACCCGGACCGCGAGGGCGAGGCCATCAGCTGGCACGTCCTGGATGAACTGCGCAGCCATAAGGCGCTGGATGGCAAGAAGGTGAAACGCGTCACCTTCAACGCCATCACCAAGAACGCCGTGCTGGACGCCATGGCGAACCCGCGCGACCTGGACATTCCGCTGGTGGACGCTTACCTGGCCCGCCGCGCGCTGGATTATCTCGTCGGCTTCACGCTGTCGCCGGTGTTGTGGCGCAAGCTGCCGGGCTCCAAGTCCGCCGGCCGCGTGCAGTCGGTGGCGCTGCGCATGATCTGCGACCGCGAGTTGGAAATCGAAAAGTTCAAGGCCGAGGAATACTGGACGGTCGGCGCCGAAATGGCAACGCAGGCTAAGGAAGCCTTCGGCGCCCGCCTCACCCATTTCGAGGGCCAGAAGCTCGACAAGTTCGACTTGGGCGACGAAGCCAAGGCCGCCCGCGCCGCCGCCGCGGTGCGCAGCGGGTCCTTCACCGTCACCCAGGTCGAGAAGAAGACCAAGCAGCGCCGCCCCTACGCGCCGTTCACCACCTCGACCCTGCAGCAGGACGCCTCGCGCCGCCTGTATTTCTCGGCGCGCCAGACCATGGACATCGCCCAGAAGCTCTATGAAGGCTTCGAGATCGACGGCGAGACCACCGGGCTCATCACCTATATGCGTACCGACGGCGTGCAGATGGACCAGGACGCCATCCACGCGGTGCGCGGGCTCATCGGCCAGCGCTATGGCCAGAAGTACGTGCCCGAGCAGTTCCGCATCTACAAGTCCAAGGCCAAGAACGCCCAGGAAGCCCACGAAGCCATCCGTCCCACCGATCCGCGCCGCACGCCGGACAGCGTGGCCAAATACCTGAGCCCCGATCAGCTCAAGCTCTATGACCTGATCTGGAAGCGCACCATGGCCAGCCAGATGGAATCCGCCGTCGTCGACCAGGTGTCGGTGACCGCCGCCACTCCCGACAGCCGGACCCAGCTGCGCGCCACCGGTTCGACCATCGTCTTCAAGGGCTATCTCGAAGCCTATGACGACACCCCGGCTCCGATCACGAAAGAAGCCAAGAAAGACGACGGCAAGGACGGCCCTAAAGAAGCGGGCGGCGACGAGGAGGACGAGAGCCTCGGCCGCCTGTTGCCGGTGATGACCGAAGGCCAGAAACTGGATGTGGTCAGCGTTCTGCCCGAACAGCATTTCACCCAGCCGCCGCCGCGTTTCTCGGAAGCCAGCCTGGTCAAGGCGCTGGAAGAAAAAGGCATCGGCCGCCCGTCCACCTACGCCTCCATCATCCAGGTGCTGCAGGACCGCAAGTACGTGCGCATGGACGGACGGCGCTTCATCCCCGAGGACCGCGGCCGCGTCGTCATCGCCTTCCTGGAAAGCTTCTTCCTGCGCTACGTCGAATACAACTTCACCGCCGACCTCGAGAACCAGCTGGACGAAATCTCGTCCGGCACCCTCGACTGGAAACAGGTGCTGGCCGATTTCTGGCGCGACTTCGCCGCCGCCATCGACGGCACCAAGGACCTGACCCGCACCGCGGTGATCGACGCCCTCGACGCCCTGCTCGAGCCGCACCTGTTCCCGGTGCGCGCCGACGGCACCAACCCGCGCGTCTGCCCGGCCTGTACCGACGGCCGCATCGGCCTCAAGTTCGGCAAGTTCGGCTCGTTCATCGGCTGCTCGCGCTACCCCGAATGCCGCTACACCCGCCCGCTCGGCGCGCCCGACGGCGCCAACGGCCAGTTCGTACTCGACGGACCGAAGGATTTGGGCCCCGACCCCGTTAGTGGATTGAAGGTCACCTTGCGCGTCGGCCCCTACGGCCCCTACGTCCAGCTCGGCGGCGAGGAAGTCGCACCCGCCCCCAAGGTGCAGGCCGATGACGGCGAAATCGACGCCAAGGGAAAAAAGAAGAGGAAAAAGAAAGCCGCGCCCAAGGACAAGCCCAAGCGCATGTCGCTGCCCAAGGGCACCGACCCCAACGATGTCGACCTCGCCAAGGCCCTGAAGCTGCTGGCGCTGCCGCGCGAGATCGGCCCCGATCCCGAAACCGGCGACACGATCCTGGCGGGCATCGGCCGCTTCGGCCCCTATCTCAAGGTCGGTGCGCGCTACCAGTCCCTGCCCAAGGACGACGACATCCTGGAAATCGGCCTCAACCGCGCCGTGGTGGTGCTGGCGGAAGGCAAGGAACGCCAGGGCAAACGCAATGGCGGAGGCTCGGCCAAGACCATCGGCGAGCATCCCGACGACAAGAAACCGGTGACCTTGCGCTCCGGCCGTTTCGGCCCATATGTCCAGCATGGTCAGATCCGCGCCACGCTGCCGCGCGACATGGAGCCGGATACCGTGACCTTGGACGCCGCCGTCGCCCTGATCGCGGCGAAAGCCGCCAAGGGTGCCGCTCCGGCCAAGGGCAAGAAGGCCGCCGCGGAAGCGGCACCTCCCGCCCCCAAGGCCAAGAAATCAACCTCGGCCAAGGCGGTGAAATCCCCCAAGGCCAAGACAGACCCGGCTGTCGCCAAAACCCCCAAACCCAAAGCGGGCGCCCGTGTCGCCCGCAAAGCTGCTGAATAAAGAAGACACCTATTAAGAAGAAAAACACTTCGGTCCCCACCCGGGACCAGATCCTCGCCTTCATCGCTGCGTCAAAGACCCAAGTCGATAAACGCGAAATCGCGCGCGCCTTCGGCGTCCGCGGCGCCGACAAAATCAAGCTCAAAGCCATCCTCAAAGACCTCGCCCTCGCGGGCGACGTCGAGCGCGGCGACGGCAAGCGCGTCGGCATCGGCGTATTGCCGCCGGTCACCGTCATCGATATCACCCACGCCGACAAGGACGGCGACCTGTTCGCCAGGCCCGCTGAGTGGAAATCCGATGCGGCCCCGCCGAAAATCCTGGTGATCCTGCCCAAAAAAGGCGGACCCAGGAAAGGACGTGAGCGCCCGCTCACGGTCGGCGTCGGCGACCGCGTGCTGGCGCGCATCGCGTCCGCCGGGGACGACACCTACGAGGCCCGGCCCATCAAGCGCCTGGCCGCGGCGCCCCAGAGCATGATCGGGGTGTTCGAGGCGGCCAAGGACGGCGGCGGCTACCTGCGGCCCGTGGATAAACGCATACGCGACACCATCGCCATTCCGGCCAAGGACACCTTCGGCGCCAAGCACGGCGATCTCCTGGCGGTGCAGGTCACCGACCAGCCGCGCCACGGCCCGATGCGGGCGAAAGTCACCGAGCGCCTGGGCCGCATCGACGCGCCCAAGCATCTGTCGCTGATCGCCATCCATGCGCATGGCCTGCCCCACGTGTTCGGCGACGAAGCCCAGGCCCAGGCGAAAAACGCCAAAGCGGCGCCGCTGGGCGACCGGGTCGACCTGCGCGCCGTCCCGCTGGTGACCATCGACGGCGAGGACGCCCGCGACTTCGACGACGCCGTGTTCGCCGAGCCGGATCCGGACCCCGCGAACCCCGGCGGCTGGCATATCCTGGTCGCCATCGCCGACGTCGCCTGGTACGTGCGCGGCGGCGACGCCCTGGACCGCGACGCTTATGCCCGCGGCAACTCGGTCTACTTTCCCGATCGCGTCGTGCCGATGCTGCCGGAGGAACTCTCCAACGGCTGGTGCTCGTTGAAACCCCACGAGGACCGCCCCTGCCTCGCCGCCCATATGTGGCTGGACGCCCACGGCAAGGTCATCCGCCACCGCATCATCCGCGGCCTCATGCGCTCAGCCGCGCGGCTGACCTACGACCAGGTGCAGAAGGCCAGGGACGGCCATGCCGACGAGATCACCGGGCCGCTGATGAAGGACGTGATCGAACCGCTCTACGGCGCCTACCGCGCCCTGGACGAAGCCCGCTCCAAGCGCGGCACCCTGGAACTGGATATCACCGAGCGCAAGATCATCGTCGACCACGACGGCCATATCACGGGTGTCGTTCCCCGCGCGCGCTATGACTCGCACAAGCTGATCGAGGAATTCATGATCGCCGCCAATGTCGCGGCGGCGGAAACCCTGGCGGTATCGGCGTATCCCGCCGTCTACCGCATCCACGACCGCCCCGACCCCGAACGCGTGGACGCGCTGCGCGAGGCCCTCGGCACCCTGAACATCGTTGTGCCCAAGGCCGATGCCCTCAAGCCCCAGGACTTCAACAAGATCCTCAGCCAGGTGCGCGAGACGCCGAACGAGAACCTGGTGAACACCCTGACCTTACGCACCCAGTCCCAGGCGATCTACAGCAAGGACAACATCGGCCACTTCGGGCTGGGCCTGCGCAAATACGTCCACTTCACCTCGCCGATCCGGCGCTATTCGGACCTCTTGGTGCACCGCGCGCTGATCGCCGCCGGGAAGCTGGGCGACGGCGGCTGGCCCGCCGGCCAGGACCCCGACCTGGACCCCATCACCGAGCATATCTCCGCCACCGAGCGCCGCGCGGCGATGGCGGAACGGCAGACCGTAGACCGCTTCACCGCGGCTTTCCTGGCCGCCAAGACCGGCGCCGTGTTCCGGGGCCGGATCTCGGGCGTGTCCCGCTTCGGGGTGTTCGTGAACCTGGAGGCCACCGGCGCCGACGGCATCCTGCCCATGCGCGGGCTGCCCCAGGATTTCTACGACCTGGACGAGCGCAACCACCTGCTGGTGGGCCGCCGCCACCGCCTGACCTTGCGTACCGGCGATATCATTGATGTGCGCTTGCGGGAAACCGACGACGTCGCCGGCAGCATTGTTTTTGAATATGTCGCCCGCTTGGATAATAAAACGGGCGCGGATAAGATGGGCCGTCCTGGGGAGGGCGACCGAGACGGCAGCGGCGGGGGCCGGCCATCTCGCCGTAATTCCAAGGGCAGTTTCAAGAACCGCTCTCGGAAACATCGCCGCACATGAAGCCCCTCGCCCCCATCGCCCTGACAATCGCCGCACTCCTGACCCTCGCCGCCTGCGCCGGCGGCGAGACTACGCGCCGCATCGCCACTGACAACCGCCGCCTGCAGCCGGTCATCATGGACGGCCTCAACCTCACCGCCATGAACCAGGTCTTCGTCAAGGGTTTCTCCGAGATCAAGGACCGCATGATCGACGAGCCGGACATGGACAAGGTGATCGCCGACGGCCTCACCGGCTTCGCCAAGATCGATCCCGACGTCAGCCTCACCGTCGAGAACGCCCGCATCAGGATCCGGCGCGAACACGAAGACGGCACCCCTGCGGTGACCGTGGGCGACGTCCCGGTGCTGACCGGCGGCGCCGCCCGCGCCACCATCCCGGCGTGGAGCCGCGCGATCCTCACCGCCATCATCACCGCGCGCCAGTCCTCGCCGCTCCTGCACGCCGCCGAGGCCGAGGATTTCTATACCGCGGTGTTCACCACGGCCATCGCCAAGCTCGACCAGTATTCCCATTACTCCAGCCGGCGCGACGCCATCCGCACGCGCCTGGTCCGCGACGGCGTCATCGGCCTCGGCATCCGCATGGTGGCCGTGGACGACGGCGCCCAGGTGCAGGCCATCGCCGCCGAAGGCCCCGGCGACCAGGCCGGCCTGGCGATCAACGACGTCATCGTCGCCGCCGACGGCCGCAAGCTCGCCAAACTGCCGTTCGCCGACCTGCGCCGTATCCTCGACGGCTCCAAGGACACCCTCGTCAGCCTCACCGTCAAGCGCCCGGGGATCGAGGAGCCGATCATGGTGATGGCCAAGCGCGAGCTGATCGTGCCCGATACCGTCACCGCCAGGAACCTGGGCGGCATCGCGGAAATCAAGGTCCGCAGCTTCAACCAGCGCACCGCCGCCGCAGTGGAACGCGCCGTGGAGACCGTGGGCAGCGACGCCGGCGGCAAGCTCAAGGGCATCATCCTGGATTTCCGCAGCGATCCCGGCGGGCTCCTGGACCAGGCCGTGGACATGTCCGACCTGTTCCTGGAACAGGGCTCCATCAGTTCCCTCGATGGCCGCCATCCCGGCGCCAGGCAGTACTACGCCGCGTCGGGCAGCGACATCGCGCCCAATGTGCCGATCGTGATCATCGTCGACGGCCGCACCGCCTCGGCGGCCGAGATCGTCGCCGCCGCGCTGCAGGACAACGGCCGCGCCGTGGTGGTGGGTACGGGCACGCTCGGGAAGGGCTCGGTGCAGACCGTGGTGCGCCTGCCCAACGGCGGCGAAATGGGCCTCACCTGGGCCCACTCCACCACCCCGCGCGGCGCCGCCCTCAACGGCCTGGGAATCTTGCCGGACATCTGCCTCTCCGGCCTGCCGGGACCGACCGCGGACCAGGCGCTGGGCTTCATCGCCGCCGGGACGAACCCCACCGCCGAGGTCCGCCGCCGCTGGAGACAACCCAAGGACGACCCCCAAACCCATGCGGCGCTGCGCGCCCTCTGTCCGGCCGAAGCCCATCTCGACCGGGACCTCGACACCGAAGTCGCCCGCCGGCTCATCACCGAACCCAAGCTCTACGCCCGGCTCACGACACCCGACGCGCCGCAGACGGCGAGCAAGCCATAGCGGAGATATCCGATCCCGGCGGAGGACGTCATCCCCTTCGGCCGGGCGGTATGCGGTGTCAAATGCATGGGACGGGGACAATGGCCGTAAAAATCAGACCCGCCGTCCTCGACGATGCCGCGAGCTACAGACGATGCTGGGACACCGTCGCCAAGGAACGTCTGTACCTGACCGAGCGGAAAGCGCCGCCGCTGTCCGAGGTCCGGGCGCAAATGCGCGAAAGTTTGCGCGGCAAAACCCCTTTTTTCGTCGCGGTGGATGGCGCGCGGGTTGTCGGATTTTCCGCCGTGTACCGCTTCGGCCTGCCCTCGCTCAGCCATAACGGCAGGTTCGGCATCGGCCTTTTACCCCAGTACCGGAACATGGGCTTGGGCACAAAACTGATGGCCCGGCTCTTGAAAATGGCGCGGCGCAAATTCGATTTTGTGTATCTGGAGGTCTTCGGAAAGAACCTGCGCGCGCAAAATCTCTATCGGAAAATGGGGTTCAGGACGTGCGGGCGGATAAAGAACTATGTGAAAGGACTGGCGTACGGCATTGACGACGCGCTGCTCATGCAAAAGCAGATGCGGCGGTGACGGCAGGCTAAGTCCGGAGCGGAGAAAATGGCCGTAAAGATCAGACCTGTCACCCTGGAGGACGCCGCGAGTTACAGGCAATGCTGGGACACCGTCGCCAGGGAACGCCGGCATATATGGTGGTACGAAGCGCCGCCGCTCCCTCGCCTTCGGACGAATTTGCGGAAAAGCTTGCGCCAAAAGACCCCTTTCCTGGTGGCGGTGGACGGCGCGCGGGTTATCGGATGGACAGCCGTGTTTCGCCCCGGCACGCCGTCGCTCAGCCACAACGGCGACCTCCTGGTGATGCTGCTTCCGGAGTACCGGAGGAAGGGCTTGGGCAGGAAACTGGCGGCGGCGGTCTTGAAAGCGTGCCGCGGCAAATTCGACGCGGTGACTTTCTGTTTCTTTGGCAAGAACAAAGCCGCCCGCAAGCTGGCGAAGAGCCTGGGATTCGCGATATGCGGCCGGGAAAAGAAAGCCGTGAAGCTGGCCTATGGATTTGACGACCAGCTGATCACACAGAAAAGGCTGCCGGCGGGCGCGGCATGATGGCAGCCGCGCGCTCCCGCGGCTTGCCGTCAGTGCCTGGCTCTTTCGACGCGGCTCAGCGGAAGGTGGATGATCGCCGAGGTTCCTTGGCCTTCCTCGCTTTCCAGATGCAGCGAGCCGCCGTGCCGCTCCAGGATCGAACGGCTGATGAAAAGCCCGAGGCCCGACCCGATCGTCGCCGCCCCCGGCGCATTGTTGACGCGCACAAACGGCTGGCCGATACGGTCCATATGCTCGCGCGGGATGCCCGTGCCGCTGTCGCGGACCACCACGGTGAAACCCGACCCGGTCAGACTGCAATTGATGAAAATATTGCCCGCGGGAGACGTGTGGCGGATCGCGTTGCTCAGCAAGTTGAGCATGACGCGCAGGAGGGCGGGACGATCGCCGGTGACGCGCACATCGGCGCAGACGCTGCACGCATTGATGTTGGGGATCATCTGCCCCGGTGTCCGGAAGTAGGCGATGCATTCGTCGAGCAGCGTCGCGAATCCAAACTGCTCGTGACGAACCTCGGCCTGCCCGGCCTCGACGCGCGCCAGGTCCAATAGCCCGTTCACCATCTCGAGCAGAAGTTCGCCGCTGCCGTGGATGTGCTGCACATACTGCTTGTACTTCGGCGCCCCGAGCGGGCCGAGAGCCTCCATCCGCATGGCGTCGCTAAACCCCAGGATCGCATTGAGCGGCGTTCGAAGTTCATGGCTCATTTGCGCAAGGAACGCGGATTTCGCCTCGTTGGCGCGGTCGGCCGCCTGTTGCGCCCGGAAAAGCGCGTCGCGGTCGATTTGCCAGGCGATGGCGATGGCGACGGTGTCGGACAGTTCCAGCGCGGCCTGGAGTTCGCTCTGCAGGGGATAGTGCGGCGCATGATGGTAAACCGCGAAGGCGCCGATGGCGTTGTGGTTGACGTCGAACAGCGGGATCGACCAGCATGCGCGGAGCCCATGCTTCGCCGCAAGATCCCGGAAGGCGGCCCACTTCGGGTCGGTGGCGATCTCCGCGCAGATGACGATTTTCCGCGTCGCGACGGCCGTGCCGCAACTGCCGACCTCGGGGCCGATCGGCAGGCCGACCAGGGCCTCGCAGTATTCCACTGGCAGGCTCGGCGCAGCTCCGGGAACCAGCGAGGTCCCTTGCGGATCGACCAGCATGATCGAACACACCCCCTGGGGCACACGCTTTTCGAGTATGAGGCAGGCCGCCGACAGGACGGTGCTTAACGGCGCTCCCTTGGTGACGAGGCCAAGCAGCTCCCGCTCCATCTTGCTGTCGGATTCCAGCAATAGTTCATTCATCTGGAGCGCCCCAGTCCCGATGAACGTATCCTTACAACACTTCGGCCTGAGTCGCACGGTGCGATCCATTCGCGTTGACCGCCTGTTTCGTCTCGCAACCTGCGGATCGCTTCGGAATAATTTGGTTTCCGAATTTTCGCCTATTGGTATTGGGAACTGCGCCGCGCTTCGCGATGGCCGCAGTCCTGCGGCCGGTTCACGAACCCGAGGGGTTCGTCGGCACCGAGGCCGTGATCGCCGGGAACGTGCACACCGTGCTCATGTCGGTGATGACGCCGACCTGGGTGTTGTTCAGGAGGTGCTGGATGTACCCCGTGAACAGGTTCTGCACCGTGACGATATAGTGCGACCGCGCCGGCGTGGCGGCGATGCCGATGGCGTTCTCCAAGGTGGATATCTGCAGCACCTGCTGGCCATTGGCCGGGATCGGGGCCGAGGTGTAGGTGCCGAGGCTGGCGCCGGTCGCGGCGTCGGCGATGTTCAAGGTCACGGCCGCCGCCGAGGCGCTGGTGTTGTAGACCACGAGAGAGCTGGGATATCCGGCGTTGCCAAGCGCCGAGGAGTGCACATTGGCGACCCGCGTCAGGATCGGCGCGGTGCCGGAATCGCAGGTGGAGAGGTTGGTGAGCGTGCCGTCGCCGGGCTTCCACAACACATGCTGGAAGGTTCCATCGAACTGCGCCTGCATGGTCGCCGAGTACAAGGCCGGCTTGGCGCCGAATGCGGGCAATGCGCCCTCGAGCGTGGCGATGGAGTATTGCTGCGCCGTTCCCGGCGCGATGCTGGGGCTGGTCCACTGGCCAAGCGCCACGCCCGAGACGTAGTCGGACAGGGTCACCGTCACCGTGCCGGCGGCGCCGCTGGCGTTGTAAAACCGCAGGAAGGACTGGGCCGTGGACGAGGCACTGGAGACCACGCCCGCCTGGCGCAGGATGCCGGTGGTGTTACGGACGAAGGTGCCGGTCGCGGTCTTGTCGGCATTCATGGTGAGCTGGCAGGCCGCCGCCGTGCCGCTGCAATCGCCCGACCACCCGGCGAAGGTCGACCCCGACGACGCCGTGGCCGTCAGGGTGACCGCGGTGCCCTGGACATAGGACGACGCGGCGGGATTGGCGGTGATGGCGCCCGAACCGGTGCCGGCGGTCCTGACGGTGAGGCCATAGCTGACAAGCGCGGTGAAGGTGGCCCCCACCGCCCGGTTGGCGCTCATGGTGACGGTGCAGGTGGTCGTGCCGGTGCAGGCGCCGTTCCATCCGGCGAAGACCGACCCGCTATCGGGCGCGGCGGTGAGGGTCACGGTGGTACCCGGCGCATAGCTGGTGGCGAACGGGTTGGCGGCCACCGTGCCGGTGCCGGTACCGGCGGTGCTCACCGTCAGGCTGTAAGACAGCGTACTGACGAAGGTCGCGGTCACCGTCTGGTTGGCGCTCATGGTGACCTGGCAGGTCGTCGCCGTGCCGGAGCAGCCGCCGCCCGACCAGCTGGCCAGGGCCGAGCCGCTTCCCGGGTTCGCGGTCACGGTCACCACGGTACCGGCGGTATAGGACGATGCAATGGGATTGACGGCGATGGTCCCCGAGGCCGTCGCCGTGCCGGTCGTCGCCACTCTTGTCGTTAATGTATAGGTGCTGGCGCGCACGAAGGTCGCGGACACGGTCGTGTTGCCGGTGATGGTGACTGTGCAGCTGGTGCTGGTGGCGGCAGTGGCGCTGCAGGCGCCGCCCCAGGCGGACAACGCCGAGCCGCCCGCCGCGTTGGCGGTCAGGGTGACGGTCGAACCATAGGCGTAGGATGGCTGCTGCGGGCTGACGACCACCGTGCCCGTGCCCGCCCCCGACACGCTCGCCGCCAAGGTGTAGGAGACCGCCGTGCTCGTCACCGCGGTCACGGTCGGCAAGGTCTCGAAAACCTGGCGCGTATTGCTGGCGTTATAGATCGCGCCGCTCAAAGCGATGGTGGAGCCCGGCGCCGCCAGGCCGCCGGCGCCGGTGTAGGAGACATTGGTCACCTGGAACGCGACGGTGCCGTTGGTCGTGACCGCGCAGCCGCCGAATGTCAGGCTGGTCTGCACCGCGGTGACGGACTGGCAGGTGAGTCCGCTGATGGCCGGCGTGGTGGCGGATGAGAATTGCGCGCCGCTGATATCGATCTGGATATCGATGCGGGCCGAGGGCGTGAAAGCGTTGTCGGTGGTGATGGTGAACGACTGCGGCCCGAGCACCGCCGCATCCGCCTGCGCCCGGGTGCCGGTGAGGACAACCGTGGGGATGGTGACGGAGCTGAGGGAGCCGAGCGTCGTCGCCTGGCTCGCGGCCGGCCACAGCGCCAGGGCCGCCAGCGCCACGAACGCGGACCTTAGAAAGAGAAGCAGGGCCCGCCCCTTTGGGGCGGCGTGTCGCGCGAGAGCCAT
The DNA here is from genome assembly GCA_041905795.1 of Rhodospirillaceae bacterium. GTDB lineage: Bacteria > Pseudomonadota > Alphaproteobacteria > Rhodospirillales > Rhodospirillaceae > SHVO01. Next base: position 22,172 of record JAYRKL010000010.1, read on the forward strand.
CTTTCCTGGCCGCAATACTGGTGTCCAAACGCTTCGGCGCAGTCTCAATCTACGGTACTATTAACAAACGATTAAGCGAAAAAGGCGGTGGAGACCGATATGAAACCGGGTGTCCTACTATCCATAGCGTGCCTCGCCCTTTCCGCCTTTACCCCTTGCGCCGCCCAGGCCGCCGACGCGGAAAAGGCCACCTGGCTGTTCTCGCAGAACGCCGGCAAGACCTGGTGCGCCTACGCCAACAATGAGGACTACCGCCGCGCGGTCGGTGTGCAGCAGCCGGCCGAGACCGCGCGCGTAATCACCTTCGCCGGCGATGTGCTGGAACTGGAATACCAGATCACGCCGCCTACCGGCGACTGGGTGGTCATGGACCGGTATGGCTACAGCGGCGGCAAGCTGGCCTTGCGCCGCACCACCCTCCTGCTGCTGGAAGGCCTCGAGGTGGTGCAGGAAACCACCATCAGCGGCGCCAAGGCGGCGCCGCTCAAGACGATCAGCTCGACCAACCTCGACGGCAGCAAGGACGCGCGGCAGCCGCGCAGCGCTCCCGACGTGCCGGTGCGCACCACCTTCAAGGCGTTCGCCTTCCTGGAGGTCGCCCGCAAACTCGAGGCCACGGGCGGCCTCGAACTGTGCGAGCGGGTGAACTAACCGCCGGCTTTGGCGGATTCGCGTTCCACGCCCTCGAGGACCAGGCGTTTGGCGTCGGCGGCGTCGAGCCAGCCGCCGATCTCGGTCCACTTGCCCGGTTCCAGATCCTTGTAGTGCTGGAAGAAGTGCGCGATCTGGTCGAGCAGGATCGGCGGCAGGTCCTTGTAGGAGGAGATGTCCGAGTAATAGGAGTGCAGGTCGTCCACCGGCACCGCCAGGATCTTTTCGTCCTGGCCGGCCTGGTCGCGCATCACCAGGGCGCCCACGGGCCGCGAGCGCACCACGGCGCCCGAGATCACCGGAACATGGGTGATGACCAGCACGTCGCAAGGGTCGCCGTCTTCCGACAGCGTCCCCGGAATGAAACCGTAGTTGGCGGGATAGAACATGGCGGTGTGCAGGAACCGGTCGACGACCAGGGCGCCGGAGGCCTTGTCCATTTCGTATTTGACGGGTGGGCCGCCGAGGGGGATTTCGATGAGCACATTGATGTCATCGGGCGGGTTGCGGCCTGGGCCGATTTTTTCGATATCCACGAGGGAAGCTCCGGGAAAGTTACACGTCTCGCACTCACACACCCAAGGCGCCCCGGCGGTCCCTCCCGCGCCGGCGTACCCGAAGTCCGCGCTTGGTAGCGGAAATCCCGCTCCCGGTGAACCATAGTTCGCGCATGGCCATCCTGCGCCCGGTTCCGCCTTAACAGGAGTCCCGGTCCGCCCGGATCGATCCTTGCGCTGTTGCCCGCGCAGCACCGCGGGAGCAGCCCGGGGTGGCCCTCGCCCCCGCTCGTCGGATAATCTCCCGTCATCCCCCTTTCGTAAGGACACAGCCCCATGGCCCGTTTCGACAACATCACCCAGACCATCGGCCGCACGCCGGCGATCAAGATCAACCGCCTGGCGCCCAAGACCGTCAACCTCTGGGTCAAGATGGAGGCATTCAATCCGCTGGGTTCGGTCAAGGACCGCCTGGCGCTGGGCATCATCGAGGCGGCGGAAGCCTCGGGCGAACTGAAGCCCGGCATGACGGTGGTGGAAGCCACCTCGGGCAACACCGGCATCGGCCTGGCGATGCTCTGCGCCCAGCGCGGCTATCCCCTGGTGATCACCATGGCGGAATCGTTCTCCGTCGAACGCCGCCGCCTGATGCGGTTCCTGGGCGCGAAGGTGGTGCTGACCCCGGCGGCGCTGCGGGCGACGGGAATGGTCGAGAAAGCCAAGGAACTGGCCAAGACCCACGGCTGGTTCTACGCCCGCCAGTTCGAGAACCCGGCCAACCCCGCCATCCACGCGCGCACCACGGCACGCGAGATCATCGACGACTTCAAAGACAAGCCGCTCGACTACTGGGTGACCGGCTACGGCACCGGCGGCACGCTCCAGGGCGTGGGCACGGTGCTCCGCAAGGAAAGCCCCAAGACCAAGATCATCGTCTGCGAGCCCGAGACCGCGGCGCTGCTCTCCAGCCAGCAGCCGCAGGAGCGCAACACCGACGGTTCGCCCGCCAAGGGTCATCCCGCCTGGACCCCGCACCCGATGCAGGGCTGGACGCCGGATTTCATCCCGCAGGTCACCGAGGACGCCGTGAAACTGGGCGTGATCGACCGGCTGTTCAAGATCCCCGGCCCCGAAGCCATGAAATACAGCCGCGAACTGGCGCAGAAGGAAGGCATCTTCGTCGGCATCACCTCGGGCGCGACATTTGCGGGCGCCCTCAAGATCGCCGCCGAAGCGCCGGCCGGGTCCAACATCCTGTGCATGCTGCCCGACACCGGCGAGCGCTACCTCTCGACGCCGCTGTTCGAGAGCACCTCGGCCGACATGAACGAGGAAGAGATCGCGATCCTCAAGTCGACGCCTTATGGCCTGCCGGCATGAAACACCGATGCCCTCCTTGTGGCCCCGCAGGCCTCGCAAACTTTGGAATTTCATATAAAACCAATAACTTGGAGCCAGACCCGCGCGCCTTGACAGGGTTTTTTCCCGGTGTATTGTGCGCGGCTTCGTGGGGGGTATCCCTCCGCCAACGGAATTCAGTGAGTTAAGCCATGGCCAAACCCGCCACCATCCAGATCAAGTTGGAGAGCACCGCCGGTACCGGTTACTACTACGTGACCAAGAAGAACCCGCGCAGCCCCAACACCACCGAAAAGCTGGTGTTCAAGAAGTACGATCCCATCGCGCGCAAGCACGTGGAATTCAAGGAAGGCAAGATCAAGTAAGATCGCCTCCAACCGACTCAAAAAAGCCCGCCCTCACCGGCGGGTTTTTTTATGCCGCATGACGGTCCACGACCTATATTCGCCCGATGGAACCCGCCATGGAACCCATTGTCTACTTGCCTATCGAGATCCAGGTCCGCGAACTGCCGTCGCGCCTGTTGATCGCCGCGCACCTGCTCAAGGCCGGCTGCGCGGTGGTGATCGGCAGCCACTGGTCGCTGGTCACCGAGGCCAATCAAAGACTACTCCCGCCCGGCGCCTACCTGTTCAAGACCGTCAACCGCCTGCAGGGCAACGCCATGGCCGGCGCCCGCGCCCGCGGCCACATGGCGGCGGCGATCGACGAGGAAGTGCTGATCTTCACCGACTTCAACGGCTACACCATCGCCTTCTCCGAGAACGCCGCCGACGCCTGCGACCTGTTCTTTGCCCAAAGCCCGGACCATAAGGACGCGGTCGAGAAGCGTTTCCCGCAGATCGCGGGCAAGGTGAAAGTCACCGGCAATCCGCGCATCGACCTGCTGCTTCCGCGGAACCGGGGTGTGTTCGACACCGCCGACCTCAGGACGAACGGCTATCACCCTTACATCCTGTTCAACGCCAACTACGGCACCATCAACAGCCTGTGGAACGACGCCCAGGGCACCGTTTCCATCGCCGAAGCGACCGGCGCCTTCGAAGGCGACCGCACCGCCAAGATCGCCGAGTACCACGCCATCGTCGAATGGGAGAAAAGCAACTTCAACGCCATGGTGGCGCTGCTCGACTGGGCGGTGCGCAACATCAAGGGCATCAACTTCGTGCTGCGGCCCCATCCCGGAGAACGCGCGCGGCACTGGGAGAAAATGCTGGCCGGCGTGCCCAACGCCCATGTCGTCCAGCGTTCGGACCCGCACCCCTGGATCATGGCGGCCAAGCTGGTGGTCCACACCGGCTGCACCACCGGCCTCGAGGCGGCGCTGCTCGGCCGGCCGGTGGCCAACCTACAGCCCGAGAACCACCCCACCAACGCCAGCATCCTGACCGAGGTCAACCCGACCTTCCGCAGCTGGCAAGCGGCGGCCCAGGCCATCACCGCCTTCTTCACCGAAAAAAGCGGCCCGATCATGAACCACGAAGCGCAGGCCGCGGCGGCCTTGCAGCGTCATCTGCCCAGCTACCGGGACAACACCGCGGCCGCCCTGATCGCCGCCAATCTGGTCGAGGCCTTGCAGCGGCGCGGCGCCGTCCTGCGCCAGGGGTTCACCCTGACTCTCCCGGCGCCCCTGGCCGAGAAGGCGCCCAACGAGATGCGCAAGCAGAAGTACGACGCCAGCGAGGGCGACATGCGCGAGGGCCTCGCCAAGGCAGCGCAACTCGCGGGGCTCACCGCGCCCCTCGCCTTCACGGCGCTCGGCGCCGACCTGTTCCTGGTGGCTCCGCACGCGCGGTGAACGCGCCGTTAACGGACGCGATTTCCATAGCCGTGAAAATCACCGCAACTTGTGATACTTTCGCGCGCCGCAACCGACTGGAGATCCCGTGGAGCCCGTCGTCTACCTGCCCGTGGAAGTCAAATACCGCGAGCTGCCCTCGCGCCTGACCATCGCCGCCCACATCCTCAACGCCGGATACAGCGTCGTCATCGGCAACCACTGGTCCCTGACTTACCCGCAGAATCTGCCGGTACTGCCGCAGGGCCTGTTCGTGTTCAAGACCGTCAACCGGCTCCAGGGCAATCTCATGGCCATGGCGCGCCAGGGCGCCCATGCGGTGGCCGCCACCGACGAGGAGGTCCTGGTCTTCACCGACGCGCCCGGCTACATGCTGGTATTCTCGGAAAACGCCGCCGCCGCCTGCGAGCTGTTCTTCGCCCAGAGCGGGGCCCACAAACAGGCCGTCGAAACGCGCTATCCGCACCTGGCGGGAAAGGTGAAGGTGGCCGGCAATGTCCGCATCGACCTGCTGACGCCCAGGAACCGCATCGCCTTCGAGGCCCACGACGACCGCGTCGCGCCCTTGCGGCCTTACATCCTGTTCAACACCAACTACGGCACCATCAACAGCGTCTGGGGCAGCGACCCCGACCGCCTGCTCAATATCGCCGCCGCCACCGGCATGTTCGATGGCGACGACAAGGAGAAGAAGTTCGCCGAATACCGGGCGGTGGTGAAGTGGGAGCAAGGCAACTGCAACGCCATGAGCCAGCTGCTGCAATGGGCCGTCGCCAATGTCCGCGGCGTCAATCTGGTCCTGCGCCCGCACCCGGCCGAGAAGCCCGAGTACTGGCAGAACATCATCCAGAACGCTCCGAATGTGCACGTCATCCCGCGCTCGGACCCGCATCCCTGGATCATCGGCGCCAAGATGGTGGTCCACACCGGCTGCACCACCGGACTGGAGAGCGTGCTGCTCGACAGGCCGGTCCTGAACCTGCTGCCCAAGGACCATCCCAATTGCCGCCAGATCGTGACCGAAGCCAACGCCACCGCGCGCACGCCGGACGAGGCGGCGGAAGCCATCGCCGGCTACCTGACCTCGCGCAGCGGCATCATCACCACCCACGACGCCGAGACCGCCGCGGCGCTGCGGACGCACCTGCCGAGCTATCGCGACGAGGCGGCGGCGCAGCTGATCGCGCAAGGAGTGGTGGAGGAACTGGCCCGCAGGGGCGCCGTGCCCAAGCGCAATTACGCCATGCAGTGGCGCGGGCGCTTCACGGCCATCGAACGCGACGAATGGCAGAAGGACAAATACATGGTCACCGGCACCGAGATGCGCCGGGCCCTGCGCCATGCCACCGAGACCGCCGGCCTTGACGTCAAAGCGCGCCTGGGCGAGATCGGCGAAGGCCTGTTCATGGCGACCCCGGCCTGAGCCCCCCCCGGAACCGACACCCCTCCCCTTGGCCGGTGACCGTCTTTGTCTATACTGATCGGGCCCGGTATCTGCGGGCGGTCAGTACAGGGGACCTTCGATGACCGGCATTCGCTTCGCGACCTTGCTCGCCATGACGACCGCGGTTGCACTCGCGCTGCAATCCTGCGAGAAGCCCGCGCCGAAGGTTGAAGCCAAGGCGCCGTTCAGCATCGTCGAAGCCTCGATCCCCGACATGCAGGCCGCCATGGCCGCGGGCCGCACCACCTCGCGCGCCATCGTCACCGAGTACCTGACGCGCATGGGCATGTACGAAGACATGCTCAACGCCTCGGTGTCCGTCAATGCCAACGCGCTCGCCCAGGCCGATGCGCTAGATAAGGAACGCGCGGCCGGCAAGGTGCGCGGTCCGCTCCACGGCATCCCCGTGGCGCTCAAGGACAACATCATGACCAAGGACGACATGCCCACGTCCGGCGGCATGTTGGCCTTCAAGTATTATATGGCGCCTTACGACGCCACCCTGGTCGCCAACCTGAAGGCCGCCGGCGCGATCATCATCGCCAAATCCACCATGAGCGAACTCGCCGGATGGTACGGCGGCGACGGACAGCGCCCCGGCGGCCCGGGCGGTTACAACGGCGCGGCCGGGCAGAGCTATAACCCCTACGATCCGCGCGCCAACGACGACGGCACGCCTGTCCTGGCCGTCGCAGGCTCCAGTTCCGGCGTCGGCGTCGCCGCCAATCTGTGGGCCGCCAACGTCGGCACCTCCACCGGCGGCTCGATCGAAGGCCCGTCCAATGCCAACATGCTGGTCGGCATCCGCCCGTCCACCGGGCGCATCAGCAGATATGGCATCGTGCCGCTGTCGCTCGATCAGGACACCGCCGGCCCCATGACCAAGTTCGTGGCCGACGCGGCGATCATGCTCGGCGCCATGGAAGGTGCGGCACCCGACCCCAACGATCCGCGTACCAGCGAATGCGCAGCCCCGGCCAACCACGATTACACGCCGTTCCTGAAAGCCGACGCCCTCAAGGGCGCGCGTATCGGCATTCCGCGCGTCGGCATCTACACCGCGCAAAACTTCCCCGGCAAAGCCAGACCCTTCGCCGGCCTGAAGCCGGAAGAAATGGAAATCATGGAAGGCGCCATTGCCGCCATGAAGGCGGCGGGCGCCGAGATCGTCGATCCGGTCGAGATCCCCAGCCTCACCGCGACGGAAGCGGTGAAGAACATCACCTCGCACCCGATTTGCGCCCTGACCGGCAATGACGGCGATTACTGTTCCGAAGTCGTGCGTTACAGCATGAAGCGTGACTTCAATCTCTGGCTCAAGACCCTCGGCGACGGCGCCCCGGTGAAGAGCTTCGGCGAGCTGTTGCAGTGGAACGAGGCGCACAAGGCCGATGGCGCGATCCGCTATGGCCAGGAACGCCTCAATGGGACGGAGCGTGTCGATCTTGAGAAGGATAAGGCCCGTTACGAGCGCAACCGGGCCGAAGACCTGGTGCTCACGCGCGAGCAGGGCCTCGACGCCGCGCTGACCGCCAACAAACTCGATGCGCTTATTTTCCCGGAAACCAGCGGCTCCACCTTCGCCACCAAAGCCGGTTATCCGGTCGTGGTCGTACCGTGGGCGCGCGTCGCCAACGACGCCCCCGGCGCCAAGGGCTCACCGGACAAAATTAAACCTTATGGTTTCAGCATCGTCGGCGGCCATTGCGCCGACCCGAAAGTGATCGGCCTCGCCTACGCCTTCGAACAGGCCACCAAAAAGCGCGTGCCGTCGCCCCATACGCCGTAGGGCGTCAGTTCGCGTCCTGTTCCAGAAACCGGGAGACGGTCTGCAGGAAACTGGTCACCGAAATCGGCTTGGCGATGTAGCCGTCGCAGCCGCCGTCCCTGATCTTCTGCTCGTCGCCTTTCATGGCGAAGGCGGTCACCGCCACTACCGGGATCGCGCGCAGGTCGTCGTCGGCCTTGAGCATCTTGGTGATCTCCAGCCCGGAGATCTCCGGCAGCTGGATGTCCATGAGGATCAGGTCGGGGCGGTTGGCGCGGGTGATCTCCACCACCGACCGGCCGTCCTTCACCTGCAGCGTGGCATAGCCGTGCGCCTGCAGCAGGTCGTTGAACAGCTTCATGTTCAACTCGTTGTCTTCCACGATCAGGATGGTCTTGGACATCACGCTACCACTATGGCGAAACCAGCTTTCGCATGATGGTTTCGACTGCCACCGACACTATAGCATCGGTTAACGCCCGGCAAGCCGGCGAGGTTGCCCGTCCGTGCCGGAAAATCAGCGGAAAACGACAGTCTTTCGGCCGTTGAGCAGGACCCGGCGTTCGGCGTGGTACTTGACGGCGCGGGCCAGCACCATGTTCTCCAGGTCGCGGCCGGTGGCCACCAGGTCGGCCACCGACTGGGTGTGGTCGACGCGCTCCACCGCCTGTTCGATGATCGGGCCCTCATCGAGATCGGCCGTCACGTAGTGCGCCGTGGCGCCGATGATCTTGACGCCGCGCTCATAGGCTTGCTGGTAGGGCTTGGCGCCCATGAAGCTCGGCAGGAACGAATGGTGGATGTTGATGCAGCGCCCGGCGAGATGCGCCGAGGCCTCGGCGCTCAGCACCTGCATATAGCGCGCCAGCACCACGAAGTCGGCGCCAACATCGGCCACGATCTTCAGCCACCTGTCTTCCTGCGCGCGCTTGGTGTCGGCGGTGATGGGCAGGTAATGGAAAGGGATCTTGTGCCATTCCACCAGCGCCCGGAAATCCTCGTGGTTCGAGAACACGGCGGCGATGTCGATATGCATCTGCCCGGCCTGCCAGCGGTGCAGCAAGTCATTCAGGCAGTGCCCCATCTTGGACACCGCGATCACCACCTTGGGCTTCTTCGCCGCCGGCACCACGCTCCAGTCCATCTTGAACTGGCCGGCGATGGCCTTGAAGCCGCCGGTGATGGCGTCGATCTCCAGGCTCTCCGCGGCCCGCGTGAACACCGCGCGCATGAAGAACCGGCGGGTGGCGGGATCGCCGTACTGGAAGCTCTCGTCGATGAAGCACTTGCGGTCGCGCAGATAGGAAGCGACTTCGGCGACGATGCCGGTGGCGTCGGGACAGGAGATGGTGAGGATGTATTTCATGGAGCGCGATTACCGGATTCGGAGCCGGAATGCCAGGGTTGGCTGCGGTTTCCGGCCATTTAAGCCCCTGGTCCTTGCGGAATCCCCGTATCCCGGGCCCCGGCGCGGCCTATCAGGCGTACAGCTTATGCGCGCACGCCCGGCCCCGGCGGCGCCGCGCAGGCCGGGGCCCCCGCCCGTCGCCGTAAAGCGCATGTTTAAATGCCTTCACAAATCCCCCACCCAGTCTCAACTTTGGATTAGACCTGCCGGGACGGCTTTTCCACCGCAGCCGCATAGGCCGCGACCGCGCACCCCAATAGAATGATCACAATCAATTGAAGCAGCGCCGCGAAAGGCGAGGCTCGGACTACTGGAACCGCCTGCGCTGAGGATGTGATGGCCGTCGGCAAAACCAGCGACTACCTGAGTCCGTTCAAGATCCTGGTTGCCGAACCCAACCCGCTGATGTGCAACGTGACGCGCCAGTTGCTCACCATGCTGGGCGCGCGGCGGGTCTTCACCGTCAGCGACAGCGATAGCGCCAAGTCCCACCTGCGCCAAGGCGACATCGATTTCGTCCTGTCCGAATGGTACCTCTACACCACCGACGGCATCGACCTGGTGCGCTGGCTGCGCAACCAGAAAAGCGACATCCGCTTCACGCCGTTCATCATGGTCACGTCCCAGACGCTCATGCAGAACGTCATCCTCGCCCGCAACCTCGGCATCAACGAGTTCGTGGCCAAGCCGTTCTCGGCCAATTCGCTGATCACGCGCATCAAGGAAGTGATCGAGCGCCCGCGCATGTTCGTGAGTTCGCGCAAGTATTTCGGCCCCGACCGCCGCCGCCGCGCCAAGCCCACCGAGGAAGGCGGCGACCGGCGCAAGAGCGAGGCCATGAAGATCGACGGCCGCGCCCTCAACCAGGACCAGATCGACAGGCTGGTCGCCGGCGACGCGATCCGCTAGCCGCGCGGCTCGGACAGCCCTCCCGGCCTCTTGAATCCCCGCACCGTCCGTGCGACATAGTAACTTCAATAATTGAAGTTACTATGTCGGGGGCGAAGCATCGTGGGATGGGACGAGGTCGGCGACACCCTGTGTCCGAGCGCGCGCGCCCTGGCGGTGGTCGGGGACCGCTGGACGGTGCTGATCCTGCGCGAACTGTTCCTGGGCGTGCGCCGCTTCGATGAGTTCCAGGCCCAGACCGGCATGTCGCCGCATCTTCTGTCCACGCGTCTTAAACGCCTGGAGACCGACGGCATCGTCACCCGGCGCCTCTACTCCAAGCGGCCCAGGCGCTACGAGTACCGGCTCACCGAACCGGGGCTCGACCTCTATCCGCTGCTGCTGGCGCTGAAGGCCTGGGGCGAGACGTGGGGCGGCTTCAAGCCGGGCACGCCAACCAGCGTCTCCATCGTCCACCGCCGGTGCGGGCATGAGACCGGATTCACCTTGACGTGCTCCTGCTGCGGCGAGGCCTTCGGCCCCAGGGACACCATCATCACCCTCGGCAAGGATTTCGCCGCCGAGCGCCAAGCCCGCCGCGACGCGGCATAACCTTCAGCGGGAGACACAATGTTCGACACCAAGATCGCGATCGTGGTCCGCGAGGACCTCGCCACCTGGCAGAAGCTCAATGTCACCGCGTTCCTGATGAGCGGGATCACCGGCGCCGCGCCCGACATCCTCGGCGCGCCATACCGCGACGCCGCCGCCAACACCTATCACCGCCTGTGCGTGCAGCCGGTGATCGTGCTGGCCGCGGACCAGGACACGCTCAAGGCCGTCCACCGCCGCGCGCTGGAGCGCAATGTCCCGCACGGACTCTATATCGAGGAAATGTTCACCACCGGCCACGACGACGCCAACCGGGCGGTGTTCGCCGCCCATGGCCCCGCCGACGCCAAAGTCGTCGGCCTCGCGCTCCGGGACGACCGGAAGACCGTCGACAAGATCACCAAAGGCGCGCGGATGCACCCCTAGGAAGGACGCTTCCCGCCCTGAAGGCCGGCCGAGCGCCGTCTTTGACCTTTGCCTCGGCGCATCCCGGCCCTAGGCTCTGTTTCCGCTTCGTTGAAGCGGAAACAGAGCCTAGGTCTTTGTTTGGTCGCATGTCGATCGGCCGAACCGGTTTCCACTTCGGCCTAACATGCTCTAGACTTAACCGGCTGCCTGTCCGGGACTGCCCCGCCGTGGGATTACCATGAGTTTCATCTGGTTAACCGCCCTGTGGTCGCTCGCTGCCCTGCCCCTGATGGTGCTGGGGTATGTGATGCTGCTGCGCCGGCAGAAGCGCGCGGCGGTGCGCTATCCCAACCTCGCCATGGTGCGCGGCGCCCTGGGCGCCGCCCGCTGGCGGCGCCATGTGCCGCCGGTGCTGTTCTTCCTGGCGGTGGCCGTGATCCTGCTGGCGGCGGCGCGGCCTCAGGCCTTTATCACCCTGCCCTCGCAGCGCTCGACCCTCGTCCTTGCCATGGACGTCTCCGGCAGCATGCGCGCCGAGGACGTGGCGCCCAACCGCATTTCCGCCGCCCAGGCCGCCGCCAAGGCCTTCGTCGAGCAGCAGCCGGCCGATGTGCGCCTGGGCCTGGTGGCCTATGCCGGCGCCGCCATGCTGGTGCAGCCGCCGACCTTCGAGCGCAGCGAGATCCTCACCGCCATCAGCCGCTTCACCACCCAGCGCGGCACCAATATCGGCGGCGGCCTGTTGACCTCGCTGGAAGCCCTGTTCCCCGACGCCGACTTCTCCGACCTGCAGCGCGGCCGCGATTTCCGCGACCGCGGCGCCTTTGGCGGCCCCGGCGGAATCCGGGGCGGCGCCTTGGGCGGCGCACCGCTGGGCTCGGCGCCAAAGGAAGAGAAAAAAGACGCCTTCGTCCCGGTGGCCCCCGGCTCCTACAAGAACGCCGCCATCATCCTGATGACCGACGGCCAGGCCACCACCGGCCCCAATCCGGTGGAAGCGGCGCGGCGCGCGGCCCAGCGCGGCGTGCGGGTCTACACCGTGGGCTTCGGCTCGCCCAACGGCACGCTCACCACCTTCGACGGCTTCTCCATGCGCGTGCAGCTGGACGAAGAGGTCTTGAAGGAGATCGCCGAGATCACCCGCGGCGCCTATTTCCGCGCCGAGACCGCGGCCGAACTGACCAAGGTCTACCAGTCGCTCAACGCCCAGACGGTGCTGGAGACCACCCGCACCGAGATCACCGCCCTGTTCGCCGCCGGCGCCGCGGCGCTGCTGCTGGTGGCGGGCGTGCTGTCGTTCCTGTGGTTCGGACGAATGTTCTAGGAGAGCGCCGGCACGATCCCGGCCGGTGGAGGACGCCGCTGTAGGCTTCGCGCAAGTCTCGCCGCCCAAGTCAATGTAACTAAACGCGTTTTTTCAGCCGCGAATTGCGCGCGCTGCCATCGGCCTTTAAGACTCTCGGCACGCCGCGGCGTTTCCCGCCGTACACTGTTTCCGCCCGGATTTTGCAGGTGCCCATGACTCTCCGAACCAAGCTTCTTGCATCGGCGGCGGCGATCGTCGCGGCGGCGGCCGTCTGGTGGCTGGCCGGGTCCGGCGCGCATAAGGACGGCGGCGGCGGCGCGCGCGCGGCGGTGCCGGTGACGGCGCTCAAGCTCAGCGCCGGCGATGTCGCGTTCTACCGCAGCGGCATCGGCACCGTGCAAGCCTACCAGACGGTGGTCGTCCGCACCCGCGTCGACGGCCAGCTCGTCAAGGTGGCGTTCCGCGAAGGCCAGGAGATCAGGAAGGGCGACCAGCTCGCCCAGATCGACGCGCGCTCCTTCGAGGCGGCGCTGCACAACGCCGAGGCCACCCTGGCTAAGGATGAATCCTCGCTGGCCAACGCCAGGCGCGATCTGGAGCGCTACAAGGAAACCGCCGCCAAGGGCTATACCTCGCGCCAGCAGTTCGACACCCAGACCGCGGCGGTCACCACCCTCGCCGCGGCCGTGCAGGCGGACAAGGCCAGCGTCGAAAACGCGCGGGTGCAGTTGAGCTACACCTCCATCAGCGCGCCCATCGACGGCCGCACCGGAATCCGCATGGTCGACGAGGGCAACATCGTCCACGCGTCCGATCCCAACGGCCTGGTCGTCATCACCCAGGTTCAGCCGATCTCGGCGGTCTTCACCCTGCCCCAGGATCAGCTGCCGGACGTGGTCGAGGCGCAGCGCGCCGCGCCCCTGGAGGTCACCGCCTTCAACCGCGACGGCGACACCGCCTTCGACAGCGGCGAACTGGGCTTGATCGACAACCAGATCGATCCCGCCACCGGCACGGTGCGGCTCAAGGCCAATTTCCGGAACAGCGCGCAGAAGCTCTGGCCCGGCCAGTTCGTCAACGTCCGCCTTAAGATCAGGACGGTGCATGACGCCATCGCCGTCCCGGCCAAAGTGATCCAGCGCGGCGACCGCGGGCCCTTCGTCTATGTCATCAAGGCCGACAACACCGTCGAGCCCCGCCAGGTCAGCACCGGGCCCGAGAACCAGGGCCGGGTCCTCATCACCAAGGGGCTGTCGGCGGGCGAGCAGGTGGTGCTCGACGGACAGCTGCGCCTGCAGATGGGCACGAAAGTGACCGTCCAGACCGATCCCGGCGCATCGGCCGGCCAACCGGGAGACGCCTCATGAACATCTCCCGCCGCTTCATCGACCATCCCATCGGCACCTCGCTGGTGATGGCCGCCATCCTGATCGCCGGGGTCGCGGCCTTCCTCAACCTTCCGGTGTCGGCGCTTCCGGCGGTGGAGTTCCCGACCATCCAGGTGAACGCCAACCTGCCCGGCGCCGATCCCGAGACCATGGCGTCCTCGGTCGCCACGCCGCTCGAACGCCAGTTCTCGCGGATCAGCAGCCTCACCCAGATGAGTTCGACCAGCACCCTGGGGCAGACGTCGATCGCGCTCCAGTTCGACCTCAGCCGCGACATCGACGCCGCGGCGCAAGATGTGTCGGCGGCCATCAACGCCGCCGGCGGGCAGCTTCCGAAGAACATGCCCAACCCGCCGAACTACCAGAAGTCCAACCCGGCCGACCCGCCGATCCTGTTCATGGGCATCTGGTCCGACACCCTGCCGATCGACGTGGTCGACAACTACGTCGACAACGTGCTCTCCCAGCAGATCTCGCAGATGCCGGGCGTCGGCGGCACCTTCATCGCCGGCGAACAGAAGCCGGCGGTGCGCGTGCAGATCGACCCGGCGGCGATCGCCAACCAGGGCATTTCGCTCGAGGACGTGCGCGCGGCGCTGACCGCCACCAGCGTCAACGCACCCAAGGGCAGCATCGACGGCCAGCACCAGTCGGCCAGCATCGCCTCCAACGACCAGCTGATGACCGCGGCCGATTTCAAGAACGTGGTCATCACCTACCGCAAAGGCGCGCCGGTCTACATCAGCGACGTCGGCACCGTCATTGACGGCGTCGAGAACGTCCGCAACGCCGCCTGGTTCAACGGCCACAAGGGCATCGGCCTGGGCGTCAACCGCCAGCCCGGGGCCAACGTTATCGAGACCGCCGACGCCATCAAGGCCCGGCTGCCGCAGCTCACCGCGGCCCTGCCGCCTTCGATCACGGTCCAGATCATGGACGACAAGACCCGCATGATCCGCGCCTCGGTGGCGGACATCGAACTCACGCTCGTCACCACCATCATCCTGGTGATCATGGTGATCTTCGTTTTCCTGAGAAAACTGTGGGCCACCATCATCCCGGGCCTGGCCGTGCCGCTGTCGCTGTTCGGCGCATTCGGCATCATGTACCTGCTGGGCTACGGCGTCGACAACCTGTCCCTGATGGCGCTGGCGATCGCGGTCGGATTCATCGTCGACGACGCCATCGTCATGATCGAGAACATCGTCCGCCATATCGAACACGGCGAGGACGCCTTCGCGGCCGCGGTCAAGGGCAGCAGCCAGATCGTGTTCACCATCATTTCCATGACCATGTCGCTGATCGCCGTGTTCATCCCGCTGCTGCTCATGAGCGGGATCATCGGCCGCCTGTTCCGGGAATTCGCCATGACGGTGACGGTGGCGGTGCTGATTTCCGGCATCGTCTCGCTGACGCTGACGCCGGCCATGTGCGCGCACCTCCTGCAGCGGGATTCTCATACGCACGGGCGCTTCTACATGATGGCCGAAAGCGTCTTCAACTGGATGCTCGACCGCTACAGCGCGCTGCTGCGCGTCGGGCTCCGGCACCAGCGGGCCGTGGGCCTGTCGGTGATCGCGACCATCGCCCTGACCGCGTTCCTGTTCGTCGCCATTCCAAAGGGGTTCTTCCCGAACCAGGACACCGGGTTGATCCGCGGTTCCACCGAGGCCGCCCAGGACGTCTCCTTCGCGGAGATGTCGGCGAAGACCGAAGCCGCCAGCGCCGTCGCGGTCCAGGACCCGGCCATCGCCAGCGTCACCGCCTTCCTCGGCGGCGGCGGCAACTCCAACAACTCCGGCCGCATCTCCATGTCGCTCAAGGACTTCGGCAAGCGCGACGTCAGCGCCTTCGGCGTGATCGCCCGCCTGCGGCCGCAGTTCGGCAATATCCCCGGGTTCGACAACCACATGCAGGTGGCCCAGGACATTACCGTCGGCGCCCGCTTCGCCCGCACCCAGTTCCAGTACACCTTGCAGGACCAGGACTACGCCGAACTCAACCGCTGGTCCGAGGTGATGCTGCAGAAGCTGAAAACCGTGCCGCAGCTCGAGGACGTCACCAGCGACGCCCAGACCGCGGGCGCGCGCGTGATGGTGAAGGTCGACCGCGACACCGCGGCGCGCCTGGGCGTGATGCAGCAGCAGATCGACGACACGCTCTACGACGCCTTCGGGCAGCGCCAGGTGGCGACGATCTTCACCCAGAGCAACCAGTACCGCGTCATCCTCGAAATCGATCCCAAGCTGCAGCGCAGCGCCGACGCGCTGGCCAAGATCTATGTCAAGTCGGTGACCGGCACCCAGGTTCCCCTCAGCGCCATCGCGGCGTTCCAGCCCGCCAACGCCCCCTTGTCGATCGGGCACCAGGGCCAGTTCGCGGCCACCACCATCTCCTTCAACCTGGCGCCGGGCGTCGCCCTCAGCGAGGCCATCGAACTGGTCAAGAAGGCCGAGAACGAGGTGCGCCTGCCGCTGACCGTCACGCCCACCTTCCAGGGCACGGCGCAGGCTTTCCAGGATTCACTGCGAACCATGCCGTGGCTGGTGGCCGCCGCCATCGTCGCGGTCTACATCGTGCTCGGCATCCTTTACGAAAGCTATATCCACCCGCTGACCATCCTCTCGACCATCCCCTCGGCCGGGGTCGGCGCACTGCTGATGCTGTGGGCGTTCGGGTTCCCGCTCGACATGATGGGGTTGATCGGCATCCTGCTGCTGATCGGCATCGTCAAGAAGAACGCCATCATGATGGTGAACTTCGCCATCGATGCCGAGCGCGAGCAGGGCCTGCCGCCGCAGGAGGCGATCTACCAGGCGTCGCTGGTGCGCTTCCGCCCGATCATGATGACCACCATGTGCGCGCTGCTGGGCGCCGTACCGCTGATCGCCATCACCGGCGCCGGCTCGGAACTACGCCGCCCCCTCGGCCTGGCGATCTTCGGCGGCCTCCTGCTGTCGCAGGTCCTGACCCTGTTCACGACCCCGGTGGTCTACCTGTACATGCACCGGTTCGCCGACCGCTTCAGCCGCAAGCGCCCGCCCGCCCAGGCTCCAGCGCCGGGCCACGCGCTCCCGGGCGCCGCGGAATGAAGGCGTTGGCCGCCGCTTAAGGTTTGACGTAGCTCCAGCCCTGCTCCTGCAGTTCCACCACCCGCACGATGCCGGCGGGGACGACGGTGACGCCCGGCAGCGGCGCGATCTCATGGCCCTCGCGTTTCTCGGCGGCGGTCTTGGCGTTGTTGCACATGCTCATGACAATGCCGGGGATGGACGATTTCAGGCTCGCGATGCGGTCTTTGACCGGGGATGTATCGCCGCGCAGCATGGTGATGCCGGGGCCATAGGCGACGATCTCCACCTGCAGCGGCTCGCCCTTGTCGTCGTAGTACTTCTTGGCGTTCAACGCATTGCCCATGACCATGTTCATGGTCTGCTGGTCGTCGGAGTCGATCTGCAGCAGCAGGCGGTGGCTCTTGGGGCCGGGCGCTTCGGCGGCGGCCGCCGACAGCGGCACCAGGAGAGCGAGGGCGGACATCGCCGCCGTGATCGGACGCGGAAGGCGCATGGCTGGGTTCCTCTCGGCTGATTGCATATGGTAGGGCTTCCCGGAGACAGGCTATCGTATTTCGGCTGGTGAGTCCGGCCCTGTTCCGGCCCCGCTGTTCCGATAAAGCCGGCCGCATCGCATGGAGCCTTAAGGTGAAGCGTTTCGTTCTCGCTCTCGGCCTTGTCGCCGCCCTCGCGCCCGGAACCGGGACCGCGACCGGGACCGGCGCGGATGTGAAAGCGCCGTCTTCGGTCCGGCCCCCGGCCGCCGCCTGGCCCGCGCCGGCCGACCCCGCGGCGCTGCCCGCCGGTCCCTGGAAGGACATGGTGCTCTACGGCCGGTCGCTGATCACCGACACCGCGCGGATCCTGGGGCCCCAGGCGGACACCCCGGCCCTGCGCTACGCCGGCAACAACCTGAATTGCCAGAACTGCCATCTCGCCGGCGGCACCCAGAAATTCGGCCTGCCCCTGATCGGCGTCTATGCCGCGTTCCCCGCCTATATGGCCCGGGAAAACGAGGTGCGCACCCTCGAGGACCGCATCAACGGCTGCATGGAGCGCAGCATGAACGGCAAGGCCCTGCCGGTGGACTCCCGCGAGATGAAGGCCATGCTCGCCTACATCCAGTACATCAGCACCGGCGTCCCGGTGGGCAAGGCGCTGGAAGGACGCGGCTCGGCCGCGCTGCCGTTGCTCACGCGGGCGGCGAGCCCGCAGCGCGGCGCGGCGGTTTACCGCAAGGTCTGCGCCGCCTGCCACCAGGCCGACGGCCAAGGCAAGCGCAACCCGGACGAAGCGACCGGCTACCAGTTTCCGCCGCTGTGGGGGCCGGACAGTTTCAATGACGGCGCCGGCATGCACCGGCTGATCGCCGCCGCGTCCTTCATCCGCGCCAACATGCCGGTGGGCACCACCTTCGAGGCGCCGGTGTTGCCGGTCGAGGACGCCTGGGACGTCGCCGCCTATATCAACGCCCAGAACCGGCCCGCCCGCCCGCGCCTGGATCTCGACTATCCCGCCCGCGCCCGCAAACCGGTGGACGCCCCGTTCCCGCCGTTCACCGGCCCGTTCCCGCCGCAGCAGCATAAGCTGGGCCCGTTCCAGCCCATGCTCGACGCCCAGGCCGCGGCGGCGGCGAAATAGGAAACGCCGACGGCGCGGCCCTGGGACCGCACCATCGGCGCCAGGGTACGCTAGGTCGGCAGCGGTCCTTGCAACTGCACGTCGAACCCGTCCGGGTCCTTGATGTGGAAGCTGCGGGTATGGCCGCCCAGGTCCTCGCGCGGGTTCAGGCCGCGCCGGTTGAGTTCGGCCTCGACCGCCTTGTCATCCCACGGCTTCAGGGTATAGCAGATGTGATCGACGAACGGCTTGTTGTCGGGCTGGCGCGTCTTGCGCGCCAGCAGGATGCTGTCGCCGAAATGGAGATAGCACTGCTTTCCGTCGTCGTTGGTGACCTTCATGTTGAGCAGGTTGACGTAGAAATCGCGGGTGCGCGCGTAGTCGGCGACGCCATAGGAGATATGGTTGATGTTCACCGCGTTCATCTTATAGCCCTCGGCGGCCAGCACCGGCGGCGCGGCACTACCCACCGCCGCGACCGCGAGCGTCTTGATCAGCTGACGGCGGCTCATTTTCCCGGACTCGAACTCTTCCAGCAGATTCGCGATCACATGTTCCATGATGTCGACTCCCCTCGTGTTTGCCGTGCGTGTTTGCCAGGCGTGTTTACCAGGGGCGCCCGGATGCGAACGCCCCGCCGGATTTAACCATGCCGCAGGTTGGGCGGCAGGAATTAGAGCATGATCGAGTCATATTGAATCGCGATCATGCTCTAATTCTTTGGTTTGGTCGCATTTTCTGCGATGAACCGGCATCCACTTCATCGGAAAATGCTCTAGATGCTCCCGTGAATGTTGGGTTCCCGAAAGGAAAAACCGCCCGGCCGGCCGTGCGCGACATCACCGTGACACACGGCGGTGGTATTGATCCCAATCAACGCACGGATGGGCCGCGCGTTGTTCCCTGGACTCCGGCGCAACCGGACACTTATCGTTATGCGGAGAACACCATGAACAAGATCAACAAACGATCCCTGGCCGCGGGTTGGGCGATCGTCGCCCTTGTGGCGGCGAACACGGCCTGGGCCGCCGCCGACCCGGCGCCGGCCGCGGCGGCCGCCCCCATGCAGGCCTCCGGCAAGGTTCACGCCGTCGATGTCGTCAATCAGGTCATCAAGATGGAGGGCGGCCAGTTCTACGTCGTGCCCGCGTCCATCAACCTGGCCGAGATCAAGGAAGGCGACCAGATCGTCCTGAGCGGCGAGAAGGACGCTTTCGGACGGCTCCAGGTGAAAACCGTCACCAAGAAATAGCCGCACCGTGACTGACGACGAGGACTACGTCTACGACGACGACACCGGCGAATGGATCCCGGCCGCCGTCCTGCGCGCCAAACAGGCGGACGCGGCCCAGGTGGTGGTGCGGGATTCAGTCGGCAACATTCTCGCCGACGGCGACCAGGTGACCTTGATCAAGGACCTGGATGTCAAGGGCGCGGGGCAAACCCTGCGCCGCGGCACGGTCATCAGATCCATCCGCCTCACCGGCGACGCGCAGGAAATCGACTGCCGCTTTGACGGCATCAAGGGCCTGGTGCTGCGCGCGGAGTTCGTCAAGAAGCGCTGAGGCGCGGTTCCGGAGGCCGCGCCGGGGCGTGACGCGAGCGTTCCCGTCACGCCCGCGCGGCCTTACCGAAAAGCGCCAGCTTGGCCGCATCCAGCGCCATCAGGACCAGCACGCCCGCGCCCAGGACCACGAGAAGGTCGTGGACATGCAAGGGGCCGAACTGGAAAAGCGCCTGCACGAATGGGACCGAGAGCGTCAGGCCCAGGATAAAGACGGTCGCCGCGATCACATACATCAAGATGCGGTTTTTCCGCCGCAAGGCCGTCAGCACCGAAGACTCAAATGACCGGTTCACAAAAATCAGGCCGATGAAGCTCGCCACCAGGGAAAAGAACGACAGCGCGCGGACTTCGGTCTCGGGAATCCCCTTGTGGAGCGCGAACACGAATATCGACGCGATCACCGCCAGGACCAGCACCCCCTGCAATACGCCCCACAAGATCATCCGCCGCGAAAACAGCGGTTCATGGGGGTCGCGCGGCGGGCGCTCCATGATGTTCTCCTCCTCGGGCTCGGCCTCGAACACCAATGAGCACACGGGATCGATGATCATCTCCAGGAAGGCGATGTGGACCGGCCCGAGAAGCAGCGGGAAGCCCGCGAGCAGCGGCAGCACCGCCATGCCCGCGATCGGGACGTGAACGGCGAAGATGAAGCCCATGGCCTTGCGCAGATTGTCGTAAATGCGCCGGCCCAGGGCGACGGCCCGGACCATCGACCCAAAGTCATCGTCCAGCAGCACGATGGAAGACGCCTCTCTGGCGACGTCGGTTCCGCGTCCGCCCATCGCGATGCCGATATGCGCGGCCTTCAAGGCCGGCGCGTCGTTCACGCCGTCGCCCGTCATCGCCACCACCTCGCCGTTGGCCTTGAGGGCCTCGACAATCCGCAGCTTTTGATTCGGCATGATGCGCGCGAAGACGCTGGTGCCGGCGATGCGGCCGGACAGGGCGGCGCCGCTCAAGTCCGTCAGCTCGGCGCCGGTCATGACGGTCTCGGCCGGGATATTGGCTGCCGCCGCCATGGCGCGCGCGGTGGCGGGATAGTCGCCCGTGATCATCACCACCCTGATGCCCGCGGACCGGCATTGCTTCACGGCGTCCGCCACGCCTGGACGCAGCGGATCGGCCAGCCCGACAAGACCCAGATACCGGAACGCGAACCCGGTCTGGGACTCCGGCCATGCGTCGCCGTCGAAAGAGGCCCGGGCGATGCCGAGAACGCGCATGCCGCGGTTGGCCATTTCGTCCACCTGGCGCTGCATCTGGTCCCGCGCCGCCGGATCCAGCCGGCAAAGGCCGGCGATGGCTTCAGGCGCGCCTTTCGTGGCTATGAAGGTCCGGCCCGTGTCGCCATGCCGCCAGGCGTTGGACATGGCCAGAAGCTCGGGACGCAGTCCGTAGCTAAGGACCAGGGTGGCCGCATCCGGGACGCTTGCGGCGGCGCCATGGCGCCGAGCGTTCAACGCATGAAACGCCTTCTCCATGGGATCGTGCGGGTCGACCGCGCTGCCCAGAGCGCCGATTTCCACAAGTTCGGCGAACGCTTCCGGCACGGGCGGCCCACCTGTTTCCGCGATCCGACAAGCGGCGCCGTCCGCCCGGCGGAGTTCGGCGACCGACATCCGGTTCATCGTCAGCGTGCCGGTCTTGTCCGTACACAGGACCGTGGCCGAACCCAAGGTCTCGATCGCCGAAGCGCGCCGCGTCAGGACCCGGGCTTTTGAAATACGCCATGCGCCCATGGCCAGGAACACGGTCATGACGACCGGGAACTCCTCCGGCAGCATCGACATCCCCACCGCGATCCCGGCGAGGACCCCCTCAAGCCAGGCGCCCCTGAAAAACCCGTAAAGCGCCACGACCAGGAGGGCGATCCCGCCGCCCAGCGCGCCGAACACCCGCACGACCCGCAACAACTGCTTTTGCAGCCGCGGCTGCTCCGGTTCCGCGTTCCGGATAGCGAGGCCGATCCGCCCGATCTCGCTGCGCACACCCGTGGCCGCAACCTCCGCCAGCGCGTGACCGCGCACGACCAGCGAGCCGGAATACACATACGGCAGATCGTCACCCCCCGGCCGCGGGGCCGCGGCGGACGCCCCGGCCGAGACGCTCTTGCGGACGGGAACCGACTCGCCCGTGAGCAGGGATTCGTCCGTCAACAGATCGCGCGCCTCGAGCAGGCGCGCGTCCGCCGGCACGCGGTCCCCTTCCGCCAGGAGCACCAGGTCGCCGCGGACAACATCACGTCCGGCAATACGGATGTGCACGCCGTCGCGGATCACCAGCGCCCGGGGACTGGTGAGGTCCCGCAAGCTTTCGAGCACACGCTCGGTCCGCGACTCCTGCACGACCGTGATCACGATGGACAACGACGCGAACACGATGAGAAGAAGCGCTTCCTGCGCGCTCCCGAGCGCCAGATAGATCACGCCCCCCGCCAGCAGCAGAAGCAGCATGGGCTCCCTGAGGACATCAAGGACGATGCGAAGAAAATTGCGCCGCTCGGCGGACGGAAGTTCGTTCGGCCCGTCCGCGGCCAGCCGCGCCGCCGCCGCGGGTGAACTCAAACCCTGGCGTGATGCGACCGGACTGACGTCAGGCATAGGCTTTCATCACGGTTGATCGGCTTGGCCGCATTTTCCACGATCAACCGGCGTCCACGTCATCGGGCGCGTCATCCGGCAACGCTCTCACGGCCGCCGTCCCACCAACCGAAGAACGCATGGGTGATGGCCACGCCGAGACCGCGCATGAACTGGGCTTCCTCCTCGGTCTCGGGCGCGCGGTCGAGGATGTTCCAGGCCACCCACAGGCCGATGGAATCCGAGGTGACAAAGCGCGGATCGTGGGGCCGCGCCGACAGGGCCTCGAAGTTGCGGCCGAAGAATTCCTTGCAATCCTCGAAGGCCGCGAGCGCGTTGGCGTTCAGCTCCAGGAGCATCTCGGTCACGCGGCCCATGAGCCTGGTCTCGCGCGCCTGCCCGACGCCCATGTTCTGCAAGCGCGCGGCGGCGATATAGACCGCGGCGATGGAGAACACGATCTCCCACCACGCCTCGTCCTCGGGCGTGGCGATGAATTTGGCCAGGAAGGGGAATTTGGCCAGGGCGGACTCGCGTGCCGGCTTGGCCATGGCCTTGGCGGCGGCGACGAGGATATCCGCCCGGATCGCCAGCGGGTCGTCGTCGTTCTGAGGCGCCTGAGTCATGCCGTCCCCATAGCACATCGGCCGCGGGGATGCGCGGAATACCTTCCAGCGCCTACTACTTCTTGTCCTTCGGATACACCAGCGCCGGCTCGGCGCGGTAGAGCGCCGGGTACATTTTCGCCAACTCCTGCACCTTGGGGATGTCGTTGTAGGCGATATACGGCTGGGTCGGGTACAGGGTGAGATAATCCTGGTGATAGGCCTCGGCGGGATAGAACGCCTTGCCGGGTTCGATCTTGGTGACGATGGCGGCCTTGTAAACCCGCGCCTGGTTGAGCTGCGCGATATAGGCCTTCACCACCTCGGCCTGGTCGGCGTTGGCCGGGAACACCGCCGAGCGGTACTGGGTGCCGCGGTCCGGCCCCTGCCGGTTGAGCTGGGTGGGATCGTGCGCCACCGAGAAATATATCTGCAGCAGCTTGCCGAGCGAAACCTGCTTGGGGTCGTAGGTGATCTTCACCGATTCCGCGTGGCCGGTGTCGCCGCCGCTGACTTTTTCGTACTCGGCCGTATGCGACATGCCGCCGGCGTAACCGGAGACCGCGCCGGTGACACCCTTCACATGCTGGAACACGCCCTGCACGCCCCAGAAGCAGCCGCCCGCCAGCACGATGCTCTCGGCGGCGCCGGACGCCGCCGGGCCTCCGCCTTTTTCATCGAGCGCGGGCGCGGGGATCTTGGTGAACTCTTCCGCCGTCGCCGGGCCGGACAAAAGGGCCGTCACGGCGGCGGCGGCATACAGGTTGCGCAGGGTCATCGGGATCTCCTTCAACCGAAGGTGAAAGCGTACGCCTGGGCGCCGCCGTCGATAAAGTGGATTTCGAAGGTACGGTCGTCCACCGCGCCCTTCTGGCGGATCAATTGATACAGCTGCTGGCCGGTGATCGTACCCTGCCCGTCCGCGGTCACATCCACGCCGTGGTCGTCGCCGGGGGGCTTGCCGTCGATGGTGACCTTGAAGCGCACGGGTTTACCGTCCGCGCCCGGACCCAGCACCAGGTGCAGGTCGCGGGCGTGGAAGCGGAACACGATGCCGCCGCCGGGTGCGTTCAGGGCGGCGTGTTCGGCGCCCACGGTCCAATTGCCCTTGAGGCCCCATTCGTTGAGGCGCGGATCGCCGTCGGCGTAGACATGGCCGGCGTCCTTCACCGCGCCGCCGGGCGAAACGAAATTCTCGGCGCGGTCATAGCCGACATAGGTCTCGGGCGAAGCCACGTCGGCGCCGCTGGCGGGCGCTTCGGCGCCGGTGGCGTTCACCGCCACCGTGCCGGCCGCGACGTTGGCGGCGCCGGCCTCGGCCAGCAGTTTCTGGATGATGCGTTCGGAACCGTCGTAGTCGCCCTCGCCGAAGTGGTGATGGCGGATCACGCCCTGGGCGTCGATGAAGTAGTGCGCCGGCCAATAGGCGTTGTTGAACGCCTTCCACACCGTCAGATCGTTATCGACCGCGACCGGATACGTGATCTTCAGGTTGCCGATGGCGCGCTTCACGTTGCCGATGCTTTTCTCGAAAGCGAACTCAGGCGCATGAACACCGATCACCACCAGGCCCTGGTCCTTGTACTTCTCCGCCCAGGCGCGCACGTAGGGGATGGCGCGCAGGCAGTTGATGCAGGAATAGGTCCAGAAATCCACCAGCACCACCTTGCCCTTGAGGCTTTCAGTGGTGAGCGGCGGGGAATTGAGCCATTCGGTGACGCCGGCGAGTTGCGGCATCGGTCCCTCGGGCGCGAGTTCTTCTTTCGGCGCAGTGGCCCCTTTCATGGCCATCGCGCCCCCAGGCGCGTTACTCATCATGGCGTTGTTGGACATCATCGCGCCGCCCGACTCAGGCTTCATCATCATGGTCGGCGGGCCGGCGGGTTCCATGGTCATGGTGCCGCCGCCCTGCATCATCGTGGTGTCGCCGCCGATCATCTTGGGCGCCGTGGGCGGAGACTGACCGAACGCATCGAGCAGCTTCTGCTCCACCGCCGCCGTATTGGCCGCGGAGATCCGGGTGAGCAAGCCGGTGTCGAGGCCGAGGAAGATCGCCGCCACCGCCGCCAGCACGAAAGCCCCAAGGCCGCGGCGCAGCCATGCGCCGGCATGCAGCGAGCCTTTCATGGCGGCGAATACGCGCCCGCCCAGGAGCAACGCCGCCGCCAGCGCGGTCGTAGCGCCCAGCGCATAAGCGAACAGCAGCACCGCCGTCATGGCGCTGGCGCCTTGCAGGGCGGCGCCGGTGAGGATCAGGCCCAGCACCGGCCCGGCGCAGGGCGCCCACAACAAACCGGTGGCCGCGCCCAGCAATACCGAAGATCCCACGCCAGGCTCGCGGCCGGCGTTCTCCGAGAGTCGCGACCCCAACGCCACCAGCGGGCGGGTCATGCGGTCCGAGAGCGCGGGGAACAGGAGTGCCAGTCCGAACAGCGCCATCAGCGCCAGCGCGGCATAGCGCGCATAGTCATTGGCCGAGACCACCCAGGCCCCGCCCACCGCGCCCAGGACGGCGACGCCGGCGAAGGTGACCGCCATACCCAGCAGCAGCGGCAGGCCGCTTTTCACAAAAGGCCGGTCCGCGCGCGCAAACACGAACGGCAGCACCGGCAGGATGCATGGGCTGACGATGGTCAGCACACCCGCGAGATAGGCGAGCAGGACAAGGATCATTTACGCTTCCACGGGACGGAACTTGAGCGCCAGGCCGTTCATGCAATAGCGCAGGCCGGTGGGCTTGGGGCCGTCGTCGAACACATGGCCCAGGTGGCCGCCGCAGCGGCTGCAATGCACCGCCGTGCGTTGCATGCCGAAGGTGCGGTCGTCGGTGGTGCCCACGGCCTTGGGCAGCGGCTGGTAGAAGCTGGGCCAGCCGGTGCCGCTCTCGAACTTGGTGGACGAGGAGAAGTTGTCCAGGTCGCAGCCGGCGCAGGAGAACGTGCCGCGGCGGTGCTCCTTGTTGAGCGGGCTGGAGCCCGGGCGCTCGGTGGCGGCCTCGCGCAGCACCGCGAACTGCTCGGGCGTCAGCAGCTTTTTCCACTCCGCGTCGGTATGGGTGACGGCGAAGGTCTCAGCCGCGAAACCGGGACGGATCAAAGCCAGGGTTGCACCCGAGGCCAGGAGAGCGCGCCGTGTCAGCATGGGAATCCTCCTCTTTATATATGGGGGTTATACCACGATATATCCGCTGGAATATATCGCGGCGGATGGTGTTAAATCGGCCCATCACGCCGCTGTGAAAGCCCTTTGGGACTATCATGAAGCTGTTGCTGTTCACCTGCGCCGGGTCGTTTTCCGTGGACCAGCAAAGCAATGCGGTCAGCGTGTTCAATATCGTCGAGCGTATTGTGGCGCCGGCTTTCCCGTGCGGCCTGCCGGATGTCACCCTGGTGGCCATGGTGCGGCGCGACGACCGCGGCCCCGACTTGGCGCTGCGGCTGGTGGCGACGCTCGGCGAGCACACCCTGATCGACACGCCGTTCGAGATGAAATTCCCGGCCCCCTTTTCAGAGGACGGCCGTCTGGCGCGCGGCTTCGGCCGCCTCGCCGGATTGCCGGTACCCGGAGCGGGCACCCTGTCGTTCCAGCTGTGGCGCGGCAACCAGAAATGGGGCGAGTGGTGCGTGGAGATGGTGGAAGCGCGCGCCGAGGCGCAGCCCGAGCCGATCCCAGCGCCGCCGGCACCGGTCCGCAAGCCGGCGCTGCTCAACTAGAGCATTTTCCGATGAAGTGGATGCCGGTTCATCGCAGAAAATGAGACCAAACCAAAAAAGACTAGAGAATGATCCCGATTCAATATGACTCGATCATGCTCTAGCGGCGGTCCATTTGATTCCTGTCATGCGCTTTCATCCAAGCGCGCCGGATAACCGGATGATCAAGGCGCGAGGCGCGCCATCAAGGTCTGCTGTTTTCCCTTCAGCCACGACGGCTGCGGAAACGTGCGCGGACCGGCGACGTCGCGCATCGCCACCTTCTGCGGCATGACACAGGTGTCGCTGCCTGTGAACCCGAGCCGAAGGTGCACATCCAGGTGATGACCGCCCGCCGGGTACTGACGCCACAGGCAATAGTCCGCCGCCAGCTTGTCTTCCAGCAGCTTGCGCCGGTCGGGGCTGACCGCGTCGGGATTGATGGGACGCGACACCACGATCACATCCTGGCCGTTGTTCAGCACACGCGCCATTTCCGCAGGGCCGTCGAAGCCGAAAGATTCGGCGTTGATGTCACGGATCAGGTGATCGGCCAGCGGATATCTGGTCGGCAGCGGGATGCCGGTCAGGAGGTGCAGCAGCGTGTGGGAGTTGAACACGTACATCGAGTGCGCGCCGACGGCGGTGATGTCGCGGGCCACGATGGAAGGCATGTGCTTGCCGCCGTTGTTGTCTACCCCCAGCGACCGCACGCCGACATAGCCGGTGAGCGCCATGCCGAGCAGCAGCGCGCTGGTGACGACGGCGCGGCGCGGCGCGCCTTTACCGTGGATGGCCGCGGCGGCCATGAGTGCCAGCGGCAGCACGGCTTCGTAGAAGTAATGATCGGCGAATTGCAACTGGACGGCGCCGCCGACCATGGCGGCGGCAAACCACGCCGCCATGAAGCGCGGCACCCAGCCGCCCTTGGATCGCGCGCCACGCAGGTATTCGATGCCGGGCGCCATCAGGGGCGCCAAGGCGAACAGGATCAGGCCCACGCGGCTGGCCAGCACCGGCAGCGGATCGTGGGTCATGGCGCGGGTGGCGTTGGCGGTGAAAGTGTAGAACATGAAGGTCGCGCCCTGTCCCAGGGCCGCGTAGTAGCCGATGGCCGCCAGGGTCGGCGCGAGGCCGCCGGCTATGAGCACGAGCGCGCCCGCAATGGCCGGCACGCGGATGTGCGCGCCGCGCCGATGCACATGCCAGGCGGCGTGCAGGTAGAACAGGCCGAAGGACGCGCATTCGAACACGGTGACGTATTTGATCTGCAAGGACAGGCCCAAGAGCAGCCCGGCCGCGCCGAGCCTGGCCACGGAGGGCGCCTTGCCGGTATTGAGTGCCGCGATCTCGGTCATGATCAGCAGCGCGCCGCCCGCCAGCATGGGCGCGTAGAACACCGGGCCTTGCGAGGCGTCGCCGCCCAGGAGGATGGCGTAGCCGGAGAACAAGAGGCCGCAGACCATGCCGCCCCAGCGGCCCACGCCCAGGAAGGTCTCGGCGGTGCGCGCCAGCAGCCAGGCCGCGGCGAAGGTGGCGATCGCGGCCAAAAGGCGGGCGCCGGCGATGGGATCGGCGAACAGCAGGCCGGCGACGGCGTGAAGGCCGTAGAGCCCGAGCGGCTTGTTGTCGACGATGCCGAGATGCGGCGGCGTGCCGTGCAGCCAAGCCTGGCCCATCAGGTGATAGACCGACTCATCGACATTGATGACGTCGAAGCTGAAGGACGGCCACCGCAGCAGGAACACCCCAGCCGCCAGCAGCAGCACCGGCGCGGCGCGGTTCACGGCGGCGAAGATTTCGGAGAAAACATCGGCGCGCGGCGCGATTGAGCGCGCCTGAACAAGACTATTCATCCATATCCCCCGTCCGGAGAACGGGCTCTTCCGGCCCGCCGCTCTCGGCTTCGGGAATGGGACGCCGCCCTTGGGCCCCGCCCCTACCTCTGCCGTGACGATTTTTTGATATGCGGTTTCAGCCGGTTGGCAGCGGCCCGCACATAGCGTCTTTTGGCGGGCCGCATCGTTTTTGCCGAAAACCGGTTTCCACTTTTCGGCGCGATGCTCTAGACCTTGCCGGTCAGTGGGGACCGCATGACAGCGCGCGACGACCTGCTCGGCGCCTACCTGGCTCTGCGCGCCGACCTCTTACGCTTCCTGAAGGCGCGGCTGGGCGACGCCGCCGCGGCCGAGGACCTTTATCAGGACCTCTACCTGCGCCTGCAATCGGCGGAATTGCCAGATGCGGTCGGCGGGCCGCGGGCGTTCCTCTATAAGATGGCCTACAACCTGGCCAACGACCGCGCCCGCGCCGCCCGGCGCCGGGAGATCCGGGACCAGGAATGGCAGGACGCCGCGACTCATAAAGTCGGTGATGCGCCGGTGGCCGATGCCCCGCCGGTGGAGGACGCCATCGATGCCCGCCGCAAGCTGCTGCGGGTCATGGCCTGGATCGACGCGCTGCCGCCCCGCTGCCGCGAGGTGTTCACCCTGCACCGGATCGCCGGGGTACCCCATCAAGAGATAGCGTCCCGTCTGGGGATCAGCACCAAGGCCGTGGAAAAGCACATGGCCAATGCTTTCCGTATTCTCGGCGAGAAAGCCGAAAGCCATACTTCGCAAGGTAGGGTAAGCAATGACCCGTGACGTCTACGCTTATGGAGGCCGCCGTGCGGTCTCCAGCAACACTTTGGAAATGCGATGACCGCGCCCGAAACCTCCATGGACCCGCGTACCGCCGCCGATTGGCGCGCGCGCCTGGACTCCGGCGATGCCGGCGAGTCGGATTTCGTCGCTTTCACCGCCTGGCTGGAAGCGAGCCCCGCCAACCGCGCCGCCTTCGACCGCCTGGACGCGGTGCTGGCCGATGTCGACGCGCAGAAACCGCACCTCGCCGACAGGAAGGTCATCCGGTTCCCGCTCTGGAAGAAGATGGCCGCCGTGGCCGCCATCGCCGCCTCGATCCTGGCGGTGTTCCTGGTCACGCGGCCGGCCCCCGAGACCACCTGGGCAACCCGTACGGGCGAGCGGAAGGACGTGACCCTGGCCGACGGCTCGGTGATCCATATGAACACCGCCACCAGCATCACCGTCGGCTTCGGCCGCGGCGCGCGCAACGCGCGGCTCGACACCGGCGAAGCGCTGTTCGAAGTGAGCCCCGATCCCAGCCGGCCGTTCACCGTCGCCGCCGGCGACCAACGCATCGAAGTGGTGGGCACCGCCTTCAACGTGTTGCGTCACGCCGGCGACATCGCCGTCACCGTGTCCCACGGCGTGGTGCGGGCCACGGTCACCGGTCAAGGGGCGGGCGCCGCGCCCGCGCGCCTGACCGCCGGCAACCAGTACAACCGCCGCGAAGGCGAGACCGCCTTCACCGTCACCATGGTCGATGCCGGCGCCGCCACGGCCTGGCGGGACGGCCATCTCGCCTATGACGATGTACAACTGTCCAAGGTTGTGTCCGATCTCAACCGCAACTTTGAATCACAGACCACCCTCGCCGATCCGGCCCTGGGCAACCTTCGGTTCACCGGCGTTCTCAAATTGGACAGCGCCGAAGCCGTGGTCCGCCGCCTGGAAGGCTTTCTTCCCATTGCCGCCGAGCCCCAGGGCAATGGCATAGTGGTGCGGGCCAAAGACAAATAAAAATAACGCCCATTGCCGGGGGGCTTGCGGGGCGTGTTTCCGCCAAAGGACAGACGTGCGCGGTTCCGGCGCTGGGGACTGGCACTGGGCATCGCGCTTGCGCCGTTGACGGCGCGGGCCGCCGATACGCGCGTGTTCGATCTGCCGGCGCAGCCCCTCGCCCAGGCGCTGCGCGCCTTCGCCGCACAGGCCGACGTATCGATCGGGCTCAGCGGCGCCGAAACCGGCGGCAAGCAGAGCCGCGCGGTGCGCGGCGCCCAGTCGCCCCAGGATGCGCTCACCCACCTGTTGGACGGCACCGGCCTCGCCTTCGACATGGTCGATGCCGCCACCTTCCGCATTTTCCCCCGGCCGGCGGCGCCGGTGCGTCAGGCCGCGGCGCCGGTGGAAGACACGCCGCCGCGCGTGGAGCAGATCGTCGTCACCGCGACCAAGCGCCTGACGCCCCTGCAGGTGGTGCCGTTCTCGCTGGTGGCCGTGACCCGCGTGCCGTTGCGGCACTACGGCGTGCGGTCGGCCGACGACATCCCGGCGGTGGTGGCGGGCCTCGCCGCCACCAACCAGGGGCCGGGGCGCAACAAGTTCTTCGTGCGCGGCCTGTCGGACGGCGCCTTCAGCGGCAACGCCCAGTCGTCGGTGGCCACCTATCTCGACGAGCAGCGCACCTCTTTCAACGGACCCGATCCCAACCTGCGCCTGGTCGACATCGACCGGGTGGAGGTGGTGCGCGGGCCGCAAGGCGCCTTGTACGGCGCCGGGCCCATCAGCGGCCTGGTGCGCATCGTCACCGCGGCACCCCAGCACGACGGCGTTTTCGCCGAAGGCGAGGTCACCTCCGGGGCCGGGCCGGACGTGGGGCTCTCGGGCGGCCTGTCGGCGGTGTTCAACGCGCCGGTCAGCGAACGTGTCGCCGTGCGCGCGGTCGCCTATGCCGACCATGCCGGCGGCTTCGTCAGCGACACCCGCCTCGGCAAGAGCAGGTCCAACCAGGTCGACACCGAGGGCCTGCGCTTCCAGTCGCGGATCATGCTCTCCGATAACTGGACCATCCGCGCCGGCGTCACCGCCCAGTGGATCCATGCCCAGGACACCCAGTACTTCGACATCGGCCAGCCGCGCTTCCGGCGCGGCAATTATATGCGCGAGCCCTATACCAACGACTTCGTCAGCACCAATCTCACCGCCGAAGGCGACCTGGGCTGGGCGACGCTGGTTTCCACCACATCCTGGTCGCGCCAGGACGTCGCCACCCGCTACGACGCCTCACTGGCGGTGCCGCAACTGGTGCGCGCGCCGATCGCCCCCGCCGCCTTCGACGAACCCAGCATCTACTACACCATGGACCACGAAACCCGCCTCGCCTCGGCCGCCGACGGCGCCTTCGACTGGATCGCGGGCGCCTTCGTCTCGCGCAGCGTCAGGAACGTCTCCAGCCGCATCGCCTTCACCCAGACCAACGAGACCTTCTACTTCAAGACCCGGCGCGGCATCGGTACCGAACTGGCGCTGTTCGGCGAGGCCACCTGGCGGCCGGCCCCCGACTGGGCGCTCACGGCCGGCGGGCGCTTCTATCGCGGCCAGATTGACGTCACCGCCGACAACTCGGAGCTGGAAGACGGGCCGCCCAAAGCGGTGGGACAGAACGTGGGCACCGGCTTCACGCCCAAGGCCACCGTCAGCTACCGCCCCGACGAGAACAACCTGGTCTATGTGCAGGTGGCCCAGGGCTTCCGCCTCGGCGGAGTCAACGTCAACAACCGCATCGCGCCCGGTGTCCCCCAGCGCAACGCGCGCCTGACGGTGACCAACTTCGATTCCGACTATCTGTGGAACTTCGAGGCCGGCTCGAAATCCGAACTGCTCGACGGCACGCTGCGCATCAACGCCGCGGCGTTCTACGCCATGTGGGAACATATCCAGGCCGACCTGACCCGCGCCACCGGCCTCGCGTTCACCGCCAACCTGGGTTCCATCCGCAACGCCGGCTTCGACCTCGACCTGACCTACGTGCCCGTGCGCGGGCTCGAGATCCTGGCCAACGCCTCCTTGAGCAACCCGGTGTTGCGCGAGGACCTGATGCTGGCGCCCGGAACCACCAGTCGTCTCCCGCGCGTACCCAAATTCGCCGGCCTGGTGGCGGCGCGCTACCAGCATCCGCTCTCGGACACCGTCACCGCCTACGGCAGCGCGCGGCTGGAGTTCACGGGCCGCACCAACCTGGGACAGGGCATGGGCCGCGACATCGTCTCCAAGCCTTACGCCTTGCTCGACACCGAAGCCGGCCTGCGCCGCGGCGCCTGGGACCTGTCGCTGTTCGTCGACAACCTGTTCGACTGCGGCGCCAACACCTTTGCTTTTGGCAATCCCTTCAACTTCGGCCAAATCGGCCAGGCCACCCCGCCGCGCCCGCGCACCGTCGGCCTGCGCCTCGGCTGGTCCACGGGGCCGGCGCGCGGCTTAACGGAATGAGGCGAGCGTGCGTTTCTGCCGGCCCTCGCCGTCGAAATTCTCCGGCGCGAGCCAGGATTCAAAAGCGTCGCGCAACGCCGGCCACGCCTTGTCGGTGACCGCGTACCAGGCGGTGTCGCGCGACCGGCCTTTGTAGACCACTGCTTGCGCGAAAATACCCTCGAACCTGAATCCGTAGCGTTCGGCGGCACGGCGCGAGCCGGCGTGCAGGGAATCGCATTTCCATTCGTGGCGGCGATAGCCCAGTTCATCGAAGGCCCGGCGCATCATCAGGTACACCGCCTCGGTGGCCGCCGGCGTGCGCTGCAGGCGCGGCGAAAACAGGATCCCGCCCACCTCAATCACACCGTTGGCGGGATCGATGCGCATATGCGCCAGGGTGCCGAGCGGTTCCCCGTTCACCAGTACCGTGAAGTGCAAGGGATCGTTGAGGGCGGCGTTCTCTCGCGCCCACGCCATGTAGTCTTCGGCCGAGTCGACGGGCCGGCGCGGCATATAAGTCCAGTCCCGCCAGTCGGGCGCCTCGCGATATGCGGCATAGAGCGCCGCCGCGTGCCTGCCGGGGTCGAGCCTCTCCAGCCGGCAATAGCGTCCTTGCATCGGCGTCTGCGGCGGCAAGGGCCGCGGAGTCCAATCGGTGACCGGCGGCCCTATTGGTTGGCCAAAGTCATTGAGAAGAGTCATGTCAGCCGCACACTCAAGAAAAAAGTACCGGGTATAATTTTATCTGACGAGGAAACCTTGAGAGCAAGGCCCGGGGATAAAATTGTACCTGGTACATTTTTCCGACCCTAACCAGCGCCGTGCCAGGGAAAATGTACCAGGTACATTTTCCCCCGATTGGCTATCCTGTACTCAGGCTCGGGGGAGACTCATCATGCGCGTGTTTCACACAGTGATCGCTGCCTTGTTCTTCTGCGCGCCGGCGCTGGCGGCGGAAGCGCCGGCCGAGGATTTCTTCAAGGGCACCACGGCGCTCAGCGGCCTGCTCCCGGTCCATGTCGACACCCAGGGCGGGCGCATCCTGCTCACCCTGCCGGCGCCGGACGCCCAGGGCGTCACCGCGCGCTTCCTTTACACACCCGCCCTGCGCACCGGCCTGGGCGCGGCGCCGACCTTGCTCGACCGCGGCCATGTCGGCGGCACCCGCATCCTGGCCTTCCGCCGCCTGGGCAAGAAGATCGCCGCGCTCTACGAGAACCCGCGCTTCCGCGCCGCCAATACGCCCGGCGCGCGTTCGCCGGACTTCGCCACCTCCACCCTCTGGATGGGCGATATCGCGCGGACCCTGCCCGACGGTTCCGTGGTGGTGGACATCGCGCCCTTCCTGCTGGGCGACGTCACCGGCGTCGTCGCCGGCTTGGCGCAGGAAACCGCGGTCGACGGCTTCGTGCGCGGCCCCGGGCAGTTCCGGCTGGAGGCGGCGCTGTCGGCCGCCGACCCGGCCTCGGTCAAATTGTTCCCGCAGAACCTGGAGATCGACGCCACCCAGACCTATGTGTCGGACCGCCCCGGCGCCGAGGTGTCCAATATCGCGCCGGAGTCCAAACACGTCTCGTTCACGGTCCATCACAGCTTCGCCGCCCTGCCCGCGCCCGGCTTCGTGCCGCGCGTCTTCGACGCACGCATTGGCGGCTTCCAGACCCAGGCGGTGGACTACGGGCGCCCGCTCGGCCAGGACGTGGTGACCGATGTCGCCAACCGGTTCCGCCTGGAGAAGACCGATCCGGCGGCGGCGCGCTCGGCGGTGAAAAAACCCATCGTGTTCTACATCGACCGCAACGCGCCCGAACCGATCCGCGCAGCACTTGTGGAAGGCGTCAACTGGTGGGCCAAGGCCTTCGACGCCGCCGGCTATAGCGACGCTTTCCGCGCCGAGGTGATGCCCGAGGGCATGGACCCCCTGGATATCCGCTACAACGTCGTCCACTGGGTGGACCGCGCCACCCGCGGCTGGTCCTACGGCCAGCCGATCTCGGACCCGCGCACCGGCGAGATCGTCAAGGGCATGGTGGTGCTGGGCTCCGAGCGCGTGCGCCAGGATATCGAGATCTTCAAGGGCCTGGTGGGCGCCGATGCGACCGGGTCCAACGACCCGGTGCAGGCGGGCCTCGCGCGCATGCGCCAGTTGGCCGCCCATGAGGTGGGCCACGCGCTCGGCTTCGCCCATAACTTCGCCGCCAGCAGCCAGGACCGCGCCTCGGTGATGGACTATCCGCCGCCGCGGATCGGCCTCAAGAACGACGCCATCGATCTTTCGGATGCCTATGGTGTGGGCGTCGGCGCCTGGGACATGGCGACGGTGGACTGGCTCTACGGCGAACCATCGGGCCCGAACGCGCAAAGCGTCATCGACGCCAAGGCCGCGGCCGCGGCCGACCGCCTGCGCTATGGCCGAGACGAGGCGCGCGCCGCCGACAGCGCCCAGGCCTGGACCGCGCTGTGGGACGACGGCGCCGATCCGGTGGCGGAACTGCACCGTCTCCTGGGCGTGCGCCGCGCGGCGCTCCGCCAATTCGGCCTGCGCAACCTTTCAGCCGGCGAGCCCGTGGCCAACCTGCGGCGCCGGTTCGTGCCGGTGTACCTCCTGCACCGCTATCAACTGGTGGCGGCGTCCAAGCTGATCGGCGGCGTCGGCTTCACCTACGCCGTCAAGGGCGACGGCCGCGAAAGCCCCGCGCCGGTGCCGGCCTCCACCCAGACCGCGGCCATCGCCGCGGTGCTGGACAGCATCAGCCTCGATAACCTGGCGCTGCCGCCCCGGCTCTCCGGCCTTCTCTCGGTCCCGCGCAACGGCAGCACCAACATGCAGTTCGATGTCGAGGTGTTCCGCGGCGCCGGCGGCCCGGTGTTCGACCCGCTGGTTGCCGCCGACGTGGCGGCGGAAATCGCCTTCAACACCCTGTTCGCGCCGAGCCGGCTGCAGCGCCTGGAGGTGCAGCACGCCGCCGGCGCCGACATGCCCGGCGTGAGCTATCTCCTCGACGAGATCGAGAAACGCATCCTTCCGGCCAGGACCACCGCCCTGGCGCGGCGGGTGATCTGGCGCGCGGTCGCGACCATGGCCCAGACCGCGCGCAACCCGGCCACGACGCCGGAGATCGCGGCGATCCTGGGCGAGCGCCTGCGCGCCATCGCCCAGGACCTGGGGCGGCGCAAGGGCGACGACGAAGGCGCCTGGGCCGCGCAACTGTCGCGCACCCTGCTCGATCCCGAAGCCCTAGACAAACTGATCGCCGAACGCCCGCGCGTCACCGAAATCCCGCAGGGCGACCCCATCGGCGAAGCCGATTGGCTGGGCACGCCGGAACCCTAAAGCCGGACGAGGCGCCTGAAAGGTCCCCCGGCCGGGAAGCAGCCCGGCCTTTCGCCCCGGAGGATGGTCATGCGCCCAACGCATCACCTCGCGCACAAATATCCCGAACCGGAGCATAAATAGGAATCCCTTCGCCGCCGGAGTGCGGTAGCGTGTCGCCGCCTGGGAAGAAAACCCGGCAACGGAGGGGTGAAAATGCGCAAATCGCGCTATCGCGGCATCAAAACATTGATGGTGGAGGGACCGGCGGGCGTGGACGCGCTGCGCGAGGCGCCCGCGGCCAGCCAGGACAACCTGGACTATGCGGAGCAGAGCGACTGCGCCGCTTTCCTCGATCTCTGGCGCGGCCTGCGCCAGGACCACGCCGTACCCGTCATCACGCGCTTCTGCGAGGCGCTGACCGGGGCGTTCGCCGCCGCGTGCTCCATCGCCGAGCTTCACGACAATGCCGCCATCGTCCGTTTCCAGGGCGCCGGGCTCATCGAACGCTGGGGACAGGACCTGACCGGGCGCGACTTGTACGGCACGTTCCCCTACTACGCCCGCACCCGCGCGCTCGCCAACATCGGCCAAGTGTGCGCGCACCCGTGCGGCTATTTCGGCGCCAATCGCGTTGCCGTGCCGGATAAGGGCCTCGTCGCCTCCCACTTCATCCAGCTGCCCCTGGCCTCCGACGACAGCGCACCCTCGTATGTCGCGCATTTTTCGGTGGTAGGACCGCCGCCGCCGGCCACGCGGTCCAACGCCCATTACTACGAGAGCCGCAACACCGGCTGGATCGATCTCGGCGCCGGCGTGCCCGCGCGCCGGCCCTACCTGCTCGACGCCCCGCGCGCCGCCGCCGGTTAGCGGCCGGCTTATTAAGGTTGGCGCGCGTGAGCGCGCCGGCCGGAGGCCGGCCTATTAAGGTTGGCGCGCGTGAGCGCGCTGGCCGGTCCAGTCGGCTTTGCCGGGGACGCGGCCGGCGCCGGGGAGCGAGAGGCCGCCCGGCCCCGCGCCGATCACGAATCCCAGCAGGTTCACTTCCAGGCCCTCCTTGCCGGCGAGCATGAAGCCGAGCACCCCGGCCAGGGAAACCTGCACGCCGGTACCGCTGGGGGCGGCGGCCAGCACCTTCCAGCCGGTATAGTCCTTGCCGATGGCGTTGCCGGGCAGCGCCAGGCGCAGCGCGGGGATCTCCCGCGCGATATGGGCGATGAAGGTGTTGCTGTTGGGGCCGGGCCAGGCGGTGTAGCGGTCGGCGTAAGGATAACGCTCCACCGCCGCCGGCAGCTTGGCGATGATCGCTTCGGCCTCTTCACCCCTGAGGTCTTGCAGCAGCTTGGGCGCGGAGCCGTACCACTCGCGGTCGGGCGTCTCGGTGTCGGAGATGCGGATCGCCTGCTTGCTGTACTCCACGCCGAAGCCCACCACCTCGTAGCGGCGGTAGGTGGAAGCGCCCTTGGGTTTCACCGCGATCCAGCAATGGTCGGCGAAAGTGCCGCGCCAGCCCCAGGCCTTGGCGGCATAGGCCTGCACCACCGCCGGTTCATAGTCCTTGGGCGCGGGCGCCCACCCCGCCGGCCGCGCGCTGGCGGTGCGCCAATCCCCCGACGCCCCGAACGCCGCGCGCGAGGCCGGGCCCGCCATCAGGGCGGCGGCCACGGCCAAAGCCACAGCGGGTTTGACGCGTTTCACCACGTCGCCTCCGCGCTCATGGCGACCGGGCCGTTTTCCCGCGCGGTCCACAGTCTCATCGCCGCGCCCTCGCGTTTTGCATGGAGAACGAAGGGCGTGTTGGCGAACAAGGGCGACTGGCCGCGGAAGGTGAAACGGTTGGGCGCCGTGCCCGCCAGGTCGGCGGCAAAGTGCAGCAGCAAGGTGGCCTGCAAGGGGCCGTGCACCACCAGGTCGGGGTAGCCCTCCTCTTTGGTGACATAAGGATAGTCGTAGTGGATGCGGTGGCCGTTGAAGGTCAGCGCCGAATAGCGGAACAGCAGCAGCGGCGTGGGATCGATGACGCGCGTATGTTCACCGCGTTCCGCCGGCGCGCCGGTTGTCGCAGCGCCGTCGGCGCCGCGATAAACGATGTTGTGGCGCTCCTCCACCGCCAAGCGGCCGCCCACGATGATGCGATGGTCCACGTCGACAAAGCACAAGGTCCCGCTGCGGCCGTGCTTGATGTTGACGTCGGCGATGCGCGATGTGCGTTGGATGGACTCACCAATTTTGAGGTCGGCGTGGAAGGTGACCGCGCCCCCGGCCCACATGCGCCGGGGCAAGGGTACCGGCGGCAGAAAGCCGCCGCGCTTGATATGGCCGTCGGGGCCGACGCCGTCCGCCGGCGTGGCCGGGATCGCCAGGCAGAAATGGATCAGACGCGGCGCGCCTTCCCCCGCGAGCCCTAACGTCGCGCGGAACCTATCCACCAATCCCGCCGTCAGCACATCGGCCGTGACCTCCTCGCGTCCGATCCAGATTTTGAAATGGTCCAGATTCAAATCGAGGCCCAGGTCAGTCACGATTTTCTCCAATCGCGGGCACCGCCCCATACGCGCGCGGCGCGCCCACCACTTGCGGCCCCGGCGCGGGATACGACACCGGGCCGCCCGGTGTCGCCACCGTGATGCGCCGCAGGTGGGGATGTTTGGCCAAGGCCGCCATGTCGTTGACGGCGGCGAAAGCGATATCGGCGCCGCTCAATATCTTCTCGGCGTCCGCGGCGTCCACGGCCGCAAAGGCTTTCGCCACCAGGCCGTCGGTTTCGGCGCGGTTCTTGACCCGGTCGACATTGGTCTTGAAGCGCGGATCGGCGGCGGCGACAGGATTTTTCAGGAACACATCGGCGAGCTTCGCCCATTCCCGGTCGCTCTGGATGGAGATCAGGATGCTTTTACCGTCCTTGCACAGGAACACGCCGTAGGGCGAAATGGAGGGATGTGCGAGGCCGAGACGTTGCGGCGGCTTGCCGCCCTCGTGATTGAGCAGCGGCACCGTCAGCCAGTCGGCCATGACATCGAACATGGCGATGCGGATATCGGCGCCTTCCCCGGTGGCGGCGCGCACGATCAGCGCTTCCAGGATGGCGGCATGGGCGGCGGCGCCGGTGGCGATATCGACAATGGACACGCCCACCCGCGCCGGCTCGCCGGGACCGCCGGTGATGGAGGCGAGGCCGGAGTCCGCCTGGATCAGCAGGTCGTAGGCCTTGCGGTCGGCGTACGGCCCGTGGTCGCCGTAGCCGGAGATGGAGCAGCAGATCAGGCGCGGATGTCTGGCGCGCAGGTCTTCCGGCCCCACCCCCAGGCGCGCCGCGGCGCCGGGCTTCAGGTTCTGGATGAACACGTCCGCCGTGGCCGCCAGCGCCGCCAGCCGGGCGCGGCCCTGGGCGGTGGCGGCGTCCACCACCACCGACTCCTTGCCGCGGTTGAGCCAGACGAAATAGCTGCTCTGTCCCTTGGCCACGTCGTCGTAGCCGCGGGCGAAGTCGCCCTCGGGGCGCTCGATCTTGAGCACCCGCGCGCCGGCGTCGGCCAGCCGCGCGCTGCAATAGGGCGCCGCCACCGCCTGCTCCAGCGCGACGACGGTCAGGCCGGCCAAGGGGCTTTTCGCTGTGGGGTTCATGAGGCGACTTTGCATGACCGGTCCCTCAGCCCGCAATTGAAATGCGCGCCGGGCATGCCACACTCCGGGCATGGGTTACACGGCACACCACCCGCTCACACTGGGCCCGGACCTGAAAGCGGAGACGATCCACGCGCGCCGCATGGCGCGCCTGCTGGCCGATGCCGGTAATCCGCGCCGCGCCTCCGACGCCGCCGCCTATGCCCACGACCTGCTCGACGGCACGCTCAAGGCCAAGGTCGCCGGCCCGGTTGCCTGCGCCAAGGGCTGCGACCTCTGCTGCCATACCTTCGTCAGCGCCACGATCCCGGAGATCTTCCGCCTCGCCGACCTGCTGCGCGCCGATGGCCTCCCCGCCGCGCCCATCATCGCCGCCGCCGGGCAGGCCAAGGCCATCGGCCAGGGGCGGCGCTTCACCACCCGCGTCTCCTGCCCGCTGTTGGCGAGCGGCCTCTGCGGCGGCTACGGCGCGCGGCCTTTGGCCTGCCGCACCATGCTGTCGCGGTCGCTGGCGGCCTGCACGGCCTATTTCCCCCTCGACGGCTCCGGCGCCCTGGACTACGCCCCCGGCGCCCGTGAGTCCCGGGGACGCGTCGAGATGATCCTGGCGGCGGCGCTGTCGCTGGCCGGATTGCCGGGAAAACATGTGGAACTGATCCAGGGCCTCGCGGTGGCGCTCACCGCCGACAACGCCGAGGAACGCTGGCTCGCGGGTGAAGATGTGTTCGCCGGCGTGGAAACCGACAGCGGCGACGCCAAGAGCGATCTTGCAACCTGGGCGCCGATCCTCGCCGCTGAAGTGCGCAAGGCCGTCTAATCGGTCGAAAGCCATGGCGGTCCCGCTATAAGATGGGCGCCGATGGGGGGAACGGCGTGCGCTGTGCTTGGGCAATCATATGCGGCCTTGTCTTCGCCGCCGGCGCCGCGGTCGCGCAGGTGGAGCCGTTCGAGGCCGACGACACCGTCCTCCCGCCGCTGCATGTTTCACGTGAAACAGTGCTTCCGGAAAAACCGGCTGCGCTTCCTTCCCGCCCTTTGCGCCTGCTGCTCGCCTATACGCCCAAAGCCCTGAGCGACGTGCCGGATATCCATGCGGCGGCGGCGCAGATCGTCAGTCAGATCAACCTGACGCTCGCCAACTCCAACATCGCGCTGACGGTGGAACTGGCGGGCATGGACCGCGTCGATTACATCGAGGCCGCCGACGAGACCTCGGGCTCGATGCTCAACGCCGCCACCACCGGTGTCGGGGATTTCGCGCGCATCGCCGGACTGCGCCAGGCGGTCAAGGCCGACCTGGTCATGGCGCTGGCGCACTGGGTCTATGACAACAACTGCGGGCGCGGCTGGCAGCTGGACAATCTCGATGCCGGCGTATCCTTGAGCGACGCCGCGCGATACGGCGTCAGTGTGGTTTCCACCGACGGCGACAACTGCGCCTATGTCCGCTCCGCGCCTCATGAGATCGGCCATAACCTGGGCGCGGCCCACGACCGTTACGTCACGCCCAATGCCCAGCCCGGCCCCGCCGGCTACAACTATGGCTTCGCCGACCCGGCGGCCCGCGTGCGCGACATCATGGCCTACGCCAACGAATGCACCGCGCAGGGCGTGCGCTGCGTCCGCCTGTTCATCTACGCCGATCCCGACATCCTCCACAACGGCCGGCCGATGGGCGTGCCGGTGACCAGCCCCAAGGCCGCGGCGGCGGCGCGGCGCATCCGCGAGATCGCGCCTTACGTGACGCAGTTCCGCGACACCCTGCGCGGCGGCGCCAATATGCTGGCGGTGGCCACCACCGGCCAGGGCGCGGTGACGGGCCCGAAGATCGACTGCGGGCCGGCGTGCAGCGCCGAATATGCGGAGAACGCGCAGATCGTGCTGGCCGCCCGCCCCGCCTCCGGCTGGCGGCTCGCCGGCTGGGGCGGCAGCTGCAGCGGCCTCGGCGCCTGCGCCGTGACCGTGGCCGGCGGCCAAAGCGTGAGCGCCGCTTTCGTCCCCTCGCTGCACCTGGG
This sequence comes from Rhodospirillaceae bacterium, assembly GCA_041905795.1. Taxonomy (GTDB): domain Bacteria; phylum Pseudomonadota; class Alphaproteobacteria; order Rhodospirillales; family Rhodospirillaceae; genus SHVO01. The sequence goes on from JAYRKL010000010.1 coordinate 63,865, forward strand.
CGGCCTCGGCGCCGCGTCGTCCTTGCGCCTGGCCAACACCGGCGCAACGGCGGGACGCGCCGTGGTGTATCTCACCAATCCCGCCACCGGCGCCGACCTCGGCCGCTGGGTGAGCCCCGCGATCGCGCCCAACGCCGCGCGCGACATCGCCACCGCCGAGATCGCCGCCGCCATCGTCCCCGGCACGCCGCTGCCAGCAACCTATGCCGTGACGGTGGAACCGGAGTTCCAGGGTAGCGTGCAGCATGTGACCACGCGCGGCGGCGCCCAGGCCAACCTCTCCACCTGCGACGCCGGCGTCACCGCCGATCCTGCGCGCCTCGCCATGGCCGGCGCCGCCAGCACCATCGTCGTCGCGCAGAGCGTGCGCGGCAATTCCGCGGTCAACACCGGCAACGCCGCCGCCGCCGCGGTGACGCTCGGCGTGTTCGACGCCCGGGACGGCGCGCGGCTCGGGTCCTTCACCACGCCGGCGATCCCGCGCAACGGCCAGGCCATGATCGCCGTGGCCGAGATCGAACGCGGCCTCGGCGCCCGTGCGCCCGCCTATACCATCGCCGTGGAAAGCGCCTTCAGCGGTTATCTCCAGCATCTGGTGACGGTGTCGGGCGTGGTGGCGGACATGACGCCCGCGTGTTCCTTTGCCGCGCCGGCGCCGGTGTTCGACACCAACGCACAGATCCAGCCGGGGCCGGTGTTCGCCGCCGGGACGGGCGGACAATCCTATTTGCGCTTCTTCAACAGCGGCACGGCGGCGGGCACGGTCAACGTCACCCTCGCCGACCTCGTCACCGGCGCGCCGCTGGGCCAATGGACCAGCCCATCCCTCGCGCCCCTGGCGGCGCGCCAGTTCCCGCTGTCGGAGATCGCGGCCGATATCCCCGCGCGCGCCGCCTATACGGCCCTGGTCCAGACCCAGATCGCCGGAACGCTGCAACATGTGCTGTGGCGCGCCGACGGCAGCCTGGTCAATGCCAGCACCTGCGACGTCAGCGTGGGCGCCAACCCCACCCAGGCCGCCAATGTCCACGGGCCGCCGATCGCGGGCTACGCCAGCACCATCATGCTCACCAACACCGGCACGGCGGCGGCCAGCGCCACCCTCGGCCTCCATGACGCCGCCACCGGCCAGCGCCGCGGCGCCTATGTCACCGCGCCCGTCGCCGCCGGCGGGCAACTCAGCCTGTCCATGACCCAGATCCAGGCGGCGCTCGCCATACCGGACGTAGTGCTGCATTACGTGGTGCGCATCGAGAACGCCTTCCCCGGTTTCCTGCAACACCTGGTGACCAACGCCGCCACGGGGATTGTCACCGACCTCACCGCCGCCTGCGCCCTGCCCGCGCCCAGCCTCCGCTATGCCTTATGCGATGCCGCCTCCCCTTGCGCGCTGACGGCGGGGACCAGCGCCGCGGGGCAACTCAGGTCGCAATACCTCACCGACAGCTATCGCGTGGCGCTGACGGCGGGCCGCCCGGTCACCATCGAGATCCAAGCCAGGGATTCCGGCGCCGGCACCTTGTTCGCGCCGCGTCTCACCATATACGGGGCCGACTTGGCGGCGCCGCTCACGAGCGTCACCACCGGTGGCGCCGGGCGCGACGTGCGCACCGTGTTCACCCCACCCGCCGACGGCGCCTATACGCTGGTGGTGAGCGCGCGAGAGTCCGGGTATTCGACGGAAGAGGATTTCCAGGTCATCACCCCAACCACCGGGACCTACCGGATTTCCGTGACGCCTTAGGCGCCCTTAACTTTAGATGCCCTTGATAAATGTTCTTGTTTTGTTCTTTTCACCGGCGTACAGTCGGCGGTCCCAATATTCTGCAAAAGGGAGGACGGGACCATGGGAAGCGCGGCGAGCGCGGGCGAATGGGTGCGGCAGATGGCGGCGGCGTCGAGCCAACAGCCCATGACCACGGAAGCGATCTGGAAGGCCTTGGACAAATACGCCGGTGCCGGCGCCAACACGCTGGCGCGCATCCAGGCGGTGCTGGAGTACATCGACGACCAGATGATCGAACGCAACGACGGCCCGGTCATGCGCGGCCTGTGGGCCGCGGTCACGGATTACCTGGAGAAGGTGCAGGAAGGCTTGGCGGCGGCTTAAGGCGCCCAGGCCCCTCCCCCTCGCTGTCATCCCACACGCCATCGTGTGCGCTCCGCCATAGACGCCCCCTCCCCGTCCTCTAAGATCACCGCGGGGACAATCCGGGGTGTTGCGATGGCGGACGCGCCAACTGTCGAAGCGGGCGGCAAGACGGCGCTGGTGCGCGCCATCACGCCGTTCGGGGCGTCGCTGCTGATCCTCAACGGCATGATGGGTGCCGGCATCTTCGCGCTGCCGGCCACGGTCTCGGCCAAGACCGGCATGTTCACGCCCTGGCTGTTCGTGCTGGTGGCGGCGATGTTCATCACCATCGCGCTGACCTTCGCCGAACTGGCCAGCTATTTCCGCGCCTCGGGCGGGCCGGTGCTCTATACCTCCACCGCCTTCGGGCCCGGCGCCGGCTTCATCACCGGCTGGATCCTGTGGCTGGGCCGCGTCTCCGGCATCGCCGCCAACATGAGCGTGCTGGCGCTTTACGCCGGCGCCATATGGCCGGTGGTGGCCGATGGACCGGGACGCACCGTCATGATTGTCGTCACCTGCGTCGCCCTCACCGCCGCCAACGTGGTGGGCGTGAAGGAAGGCGTGCGCACCGTGGCGATCTTCACCGTGCTCAAGATCGCGCCCATCGTGTTGCTGCTGGTGCTGGGGATTCCCCACTACAGCGCCGAGGTCATCGCCCCGTCCGCCATCCCGCCGCTCGAGAGCATCGGCGGCGCCGCGCTGCTGCTCATGTATGCCTTCGTCGGTTTTGAAACCGCGCTGGTGCCGGCGGCCGAGACCGAGAACCCCAAACGCGCCCTGCCGCGCGCGCTGGTCTACACCATGCTCGCCACCGGCCTGCTCTACTGGTCGATCTCGGTGGTCTATGTCTCGGTGCTGCCGGACGGCGGCGCGCGCAATGCGACATTGGCCGATGTCGGCGGCGCGCTGGCGGGCCCGTGGGCGGCGCTGCTGATCACCTTCGCCGTCGTCGCTTCCATCATCGGCAACACCGCGTCCGCCATGGTGGGCGTGCCGCGCGTCACCTATGCCTTGGCCGAGAACCACTGGCTGCCGGCCTGGTTCGCCAGGGTGCATGCCAGGTTCCAGACGCCGGCCAACTCGGTGGTGTTCTACGGCGCGGCGGTGATGCTGTTCGCGCTGCCCGGCTCCTTCGCCGTGCTGGCCGCCGCCGGATCGTTGGCGCGCATCCTCGTCTATCTCATGTGCATCGCGGCGCTGCCGCGCGTGCGCAAACTCGCGACACCCGAGATGCGCGACGGCGCCGCCCGCCTGCCCGGCGGCATGGCGATCCCGCTCGTCGCCGCCGTCATCTGCCTGTGGGCCTGCACCCAGGCGCTGACATTGTCGTGGACCATCGTCGGCAGCGTTGCCGCCATCGGCGTCGCGCTGTTCTGGGTGACGCAGCGGCGGGTAAGACCATAAAATTGTTCTTGTTTTGTTCTTTTTCGGTTTCTATGCTCTCCCCAACACCACACCAAAACCGGAGGAGACCATGGCAACCGCATCCGCATCTGAATGGGTGAATGAAATGGTGGCGGCGGCGGCGCGCGCGCCGGTGACCACCGACGCCATCTGGAAAAGCCTCGACCGCTACGCCGGCCGCGACGGCAACGCTGAAAGCCGGCTCAAGGAGGTCCTCGACTGCATCAACGGCGAACTGGCCGCACAGGCCGAGGGTCCCCTCCCCGGTCTGTGGGTGCGGGTGGCCGACTACCTGAGTGTCCGCCAACGCCGCGCCGTGAACCTTACGGGCTGAGCCTCACGGGCTGAAACGCACTCTCACCGAGAGGCTTGGCGCTTGCGCTTGAAGCACCCGGCGGCGTGGTCGTCGACAATCCCGACCGCCTGCATCCAGGCGTAGACGATGGTAGGGCCGACGAACTTGAAGCCGCGGCGCTTGAGGTCCTTGGAGATCGCCTCCGACAGCGGCGTGGCGGAGTCGCCCTTGCCGCGCAGCACCTTGCCCTTGGTGAACGACCAGCAGTAGCCGGCGAAGTCCTCGCCGTTCTTCTTCATGTCGAGGTAGACCTGCGCGCCCTTGATGGTGGCCTCGATCTTGGCGCGCGCGCGGACAATGCCTTCGTCCTTCATGAGGCGGGCGATGTCGGCCTTGCCGAACCTGGCCACCGTCTCCGGCTTGAACCCGGCGAAAGCCTTGCGGAAAGCGGCACGCTTCTTGAGGATGACGATCCAGGACAGGCCGGCCTGGAAGCCTTCCAGCATCAGCATTTCCCACAACATGCGGGACTCATGCTGCGGCACACCCCACTCGGTGTCGTGATAGGCCTGCATATCGGCATCGCTCTCGGCCCAGTGGCAGCGTTTGGTCATGACCTGTACTTTATGTGGAGGAACACCGGCTGAGAGGATGAGACAGTGAGCAGCTTCACGCCCAAAGACCCGGCCTTCAAGGACCGTATCCAGGCCAGCTTCGCCCGGCAAGGACTGATGGCCACGCTGGGCGCATCGCTGGCGAAGGTGGAACCGGGTGCTGTCGAGATCACGCTCAAGCCCTCGCCCGCCGTGTCGCAGCAGCACGGCTTCGTCCACGCCGGCGCGGTGACCTCCATCGCCGACTCAGCCGCCGGCTACGCCGCCTTGAGCCTCATGCCCCCGGGCACCGGCGTGCTCTCGGCCGAGTTCAAGATCAACCTGACCGCGCCCGCCGCCGGCGACCTTTTGCGCGCCAAAGGCCGCGTCATCAAAGCCGGCCGCACCCTCACCCTCGCCCAGACCGAGGTGTTCGCCGAAAGCGCTACCGGTGAAAAGCTGGTGGCGCTGTTGACGGCGACGATGATGTGCATCGAAAACCGCGACGGCGTCGCAGACTGAGGCACCGCAAAGAAAAACGCCCCGGCGGTGTCCCGCCGGGGCGTTTCGCTTGGTTAGCTGAGCCGTTACGCGAAGGCGTGCGGGCTGGGCAACGCCTTGGCGGCGGCGACTTCGAGGCTCTTGGCGGCGCCGAGGATCGCCTTCTGGAGTTTCGCGAAGGCGCGGTTCTCGATCTGGCGGACGCGTTCACGGCTGATGCCGTACTCCGCGCCGATCTCCTCCAGGGTGCGCGGGTTGTCGGTCAGGCGGCGCTCCTCGATGATGTGCCGCTCCCGGTCCGTCAGGCCCTTCAACGCATCCTTCAGCAGCGTGGCGCCGAGCTTGCGCTGCTGCTTGTCGCCGAGCTGCGCTTCCGGCGACGGCTTGTCGTCGACCAGAAGATCCTGCCTTTCGGTGTCGCCGTCTTCGGCCACCATGGCGTTGAGCGACGCGTCCGAGCGCGACAGGCGCCGGTTCATGTCGATCACGTCGTTGGTGGAGACGTCGAGGCGCTTGGCGATCTTCTCGGCGGCTTCCAGCGGCAGGTCGCCTTCGTCATAGAGGCCGAGCTTGGCCTTGATCTTGCGCAGGTTGAAGAACAGCTTCTTCTGCGCCGCGACCGTGCCCACTTTCACCAGCGACCAGGAGTTCAGCACATACTCGTTGATCGAGGCCTTGATCCACCACATGGCGTAGGTGGCCAGGCGGAAGCCGCGATCCGGCTCGAACTTCTTGACCGCGCGCATCAGGCCGACGTTGCCTTCCGAGATCAGGTCGGACACCGGCAGGCCGTAGAAGCGGTAGCCCATGGCGATCTTGGCGACGAGGCGCAGGTGCGACGTCACCAGCTTATGGGCGGCGTCGCTGTCCTGGTGCTCAGCGAAAGCCTTGGCGAGCATGTATTCCTCGCCGGGGTCGAGCACGGGAAATTTCTTGATGGTGGCCATGTACGCGGAGAGACCATTCTCCGAGGCCAGAACCGGAACGCGTGAATTAACAGCCATAACTCATCCTCCTTGGCGAACCCCTAACCTGGCGGGTCCCCGTATGCCCCCGGTTTTGCCGGCGAGCGATAAGACGCTGCTCTGTAAAACGGGCCTTCCTCCAAAAGCATGCGATTACAAAATCGCGAGGCCGTTCTGCAGCCGCGGGTCATGATGCCGGGAATGAGGGTGTGAAATGCCGGCCATCAGGGCCGAAAAGCGCAGTGTCACATCCTGCAGCGAGCAACATGACGCGCGGAAAGGCCCACCCCAGGGTCTGGCCTTCAGCATCGAAAAGCCCCTTCTGGGCACCTTCCGACCAGCGGATACTAGCAAAGACTTGACTGACCGGTAAAGAAAAACCGGCACCCCGGATATGCAAAATTATACGAATTATTACAATGGTTTAAAAATATATCTGTAACCCCGGTTGCCAGGATCAAGGGGAACCGCATCGGGACATACCTGGACGCGCGCTCCGCCCAGACCGTGCACCTCGATTCCGCCGTTCCGCCACAAACATTTATCCGGCCGCCACATCCGCGCCACAGACGCGCGGCACGGTCGGCATATGGATTCGCGGAGAAGGAGTGAGCTATGAGCCTCAAGAAAATCGTCACCTATGCCATGGCCGCCGCCCTCGCCTTCGGCACGGTGTCGCCGGCTTTCGCCCAGCGCGACCGGCACGACGATCGCCGGGACGACCGGCGCGACGACCGCCGCGGTGGGCGCGAGTGGCAAGGCCCGCCGCGCGCCCATTGGGATTGGCGCGGCGACCGCCGCTGGGACGGCCCGCCCCGCGCTGTGGTGGTGCGCCCGCGCCCGCCCTATCCCTATTACCGCCCGACCTTCGTGCCGCGCGCCCGCTGGTACGGCGGCACCTATGTCTACCGGCCGTACGGGCTGGCGTATCCGGGCTTCGGCTTCTACTACCGCGACAGCGACGCGGCGCGGTTCCTGGGCCTCGCGGCCTTGAGTTTCATCGCCCTCAACGCCCTCACTGAGTCGCAGCAGCGCGCCCAGGAGGAGGCCATGATCCAGGCCACCACCGCCCAGATCGGCGAACCGATCGCATGGCAGGACGGCGGACGCCAGGGAGCGGTCACCGCCGTGCGCGACGGCCAGACGCCGGACGGCCGCCAATGCCGCGAGTTCCAGCAGAGCGTCACCATCGGCGGCCAGAAGCAAGAGGCCTACGGCACCGCCTGCATGCAGCCCGACGGCACCTGGCAGGTCGTCAACCAGGATAACTAGCTCGAGAGATTGAAGACGCCCCCAAAACACCAACACCGGGGCTAAACTCAGAGCGGCGCGGGTCACGGCACCCGCGCTGCTTTTTTATGCGGCGCGCGCCAGAGCATTTTCCGATGAAGTGGATGCCGGTTCATCGCAGAAAATGCGACCAAACCAAAAAAATTAGAGCATGATCGCGATTCAATATGACTCGATCATGCGCTGAGTCTGCCGTCCACCACCTCGATGATGCGGCCGCAGCGGCGCGCGAGGTCCAGGTTGTGGGTCACCACCAGGAAGGACGTGCCCAGCGTCCGGTTTACCTCTTGCATCAGCGCGAACACGGCATTGGCCGAGCCGGTGTCGAGGTTGCCGGTGGGTTCGTCGGCCAGGATCAGCGACGGGCGCATGGCCAGGGCGCGGGCGATGGCCACACGCTGCTGCTGCCCCCCGGACATGTTGCTGGCGCCGTTGTCCTGCCACTGCGTCAGGCCGACGCGCGCGATCAGGCCGGCGGCGTGGTCACGCATCTCCGGCGTCGGGAATCCGCCGTTCGCCAGCATCGGCATCATCACGTTCTCGAGCGCCGTGAACGCCGAGATCAGGTAGTGGTACTGGAACACGAAGCCGATGCTGTGCCCGCGCAGGGCGGTGATCCCGGCATCGTCGAGCGTGGCGGTGTCATGGCCGTCGATGACGACGCGGCCATGGGTCGGGCGGTCGAGCAGGCCGATGATGTTGAGCAGCGTGCTCTTGCCCGAGCCCGACGGGCCGATCAGCGCCGCGAACTCGCCGCGCTTCAGGGAAAGATCGATGCCGTGCAGCACCTCGGTCTCGTTCGGCTGGCCGATATTATAGGACTTGCGCACGCCCTCCAGGCGCAGCACTTCCGCCGCGTGAGGGGATGCGTCAGCCACGGATCGCCACCACCGGATCGAGATTGGCGGCGCGCAGCGCCGGCACCGTGGCGGCGATCACGCCGGTGACGCTGGCGGCGAGGACGGCGGCCACGAACAGCGAGCTGTCGAGCACCAGGGGGAACAGCTCCGAGCCGTCGGCCTGGCGCATCATGGCGTGCCACGCCACCACGAACAGCCCGCCCGCCGCCGCGCCGGCCAGAGAGCCGAGGAACCCGAGCAGTCCGCCTTGCACCAGGAACACCCGCAGGATCTGGCCGCGGGTGGTGCCCACCGCGCGCAGGATGCCGATGTCGCGCGAGCGCTGGGTCACCGACACCACCAGGACACTGGCGATGCCGAACACGATCGACAGCGCGACAAATACGCGGATCAGCGTGTTGGAATTCTCCTGCGCCGAGATCGCGGTGAAGAACTGGGCGTTGGTGGCGATCCAGCTGTCGGCCTTGACGCCCATGGCGGCGTGGATCGCCTGGGCGATGGTTTCGGCGGCGTAGATGTCGTTGACCGTCACGGCGATGGCGGTGACGCCGCCCACCAGGTTCGACAGCGCCTGGCCGGTGCGCAGGCTGACATAGACGCTGCGCTCGTTGGCGCCGCGGTTGCCGAGGTCGAAGATGCCGGCGATGGTCAGGACCTGGCTGGCCCCGGATCCGCCGCTGATATTGATCTTGTCGCCGAGCGTCACGCCGAGGTCGCGGGCGAGGTCGACGCCGACCAGGACGTCGTCCGCCAGCAGCCGCGCCTGCCCGCCGACAATGAAGTCGGGCAGGCGGACGATGCGGAAATAGAGGTCGGGATCGAGGCCGGTCACCGACACCGGGCGGGTGGCATCGCCCTTGGTCGCCAGCGCCGATGCGGTGATGATCGGCGCCACCACCGCGATCCCCGGCCAGGCGCGCAATTCGGCGGCGATATTCTGCCACTGGTCGATCGACCGGATGCGCTGGGCGGGTTGCTGCAGCACCGCGCCGGTGGCGGCGCCGGCGGCTTGGCCTTGCAGCGGCCGCACGGTTTCCTCCATCGGAACCAGCTGGATATGCGCCTGGGCGGTGAGCATGCGTTTCATGAAATTGGCCTGCATGCTGGACAGCATCGCCGACATGAACACGATCACCGCCACGCCGATGGCCACGGCGACGACGATGAACGCGGTCTGCATCCGCCCCTCCTTGAGGAAGCGGATGGCCGTGATCCACTCGAAGGGCGACCAGCGGTTCATCGATATGGCTGCATCGGGGCCGGTTGCGTCAGGACTGGTTGCGTCGGGGCCGGATCAGCGCGCCGGCGGCCGGGGACGCACGCGCACGCGCGCATCCGGCGTCAGGCGGGCGGACGCCGGCAGCAGCAGGTCGCCTTCCTTCAGCCCCCCGAGAATCTCGGCGTAGCCGGTGTTGAGCAGACCGACCTTCACCGGCCGGCGCCGCGCGTGCCCGCCCTCGGCCATCAGCACCCAGGGATTGCGCCCGGCGTCGTGCAGGTCCTGCGCCGGGATCACCAGCGCATCCGGCCGGCGCGCGGTTTCGATATCCACCGACACCGTCATGTCCTCGCGCAGGAACGCGGGCGGCGACGGCACGCGCAGCTTCACCTCGATCGAGGCGCGCTGCACATCGACGCCGGAATTGATGAAATCGACCGCCGCCGCGAAGGTCTGGCCGGGGTAGGCGTCGGCGGAGGCCAGGGCGTTCTGGCCCACCGCCACCACGCCGAGGTTGCGCTCGTCGATCTGGACCACAAGACGCGTGTCGGTGGACGGCGACAACACCATCAGCACGTTGCTGGGCTGCACCACGTTGCCGCGCTCGACGTTGCGGGCGATCAGAACGCCGTCACTGGGCGCGGCGATGACGGTGTAGCCCAGGCGGATCCTGGCGAGGTCGAGCGCGGAGCGGGCCTGGGCGAGCTGGTATTGCGCCATATCGTAATCGCTGCCGCCGGTGCGGTTGCTGGCGACCTGGAGCGCGGCGCTCCTGAGCTGCGCGCGGGCGGCTTCACGCGCCTTGGCGGCGTCGTCGAGGGCGGCTTTGCTCTGGAACCCGTCCTTGGACAGTTGCACCGCGCGGTCATAGGCGCGGTCGGCCTCGGCGGCGCTGGCCTGGGCCTGTTTGAGAACCGCCTCGGCCGTCGGCAAACCCACCTCCCGCAGCTGGCGGACGCGCGCCTCGCCCTGCGCCAGCGCGCTTTCGGCCTGCGCCACCGCCGCCTGGGCCTCGCGCCGGTCCAGGATCACCAGCGGGTCGCCGGCCCTGACGGTCTGGCCTTCCGCCACCGGAACCTCGGCCACGGTGCCGACCACCTGGCTCGCGACATTGGTGCGGAACGGCGTTTCCACATGGCCGCTGGCGACGATGCGCTGGACGAAGATCTCGCGGCGCACGGCGTCGGCCTCCACAACGGGCCCGAGCAGCAGCGGCGCGGCACGGTAGGCGGCCGCGGTTGCGGCCAGGATCACCACCCCGGTCAGCAGGCGGTGACGCCACAGCAGCGCCGCCGTCTTCCAGGCGAAACCGAGATCCGGCAGCACCGGACCTGACGCGGGGCTTTCCAGCCGCTTGCCTTCGGGCAACGGCGTGTTGTCGGCATCGAGCATGCGGGCGTTTCCCACGAACGCAATCAATGGCGGGCGCAACCAATCGCGGAACCTAGGCGGGCCCGGCCGCGCCGCCTTTGATCCGGGTCAAGGGGCGCCGTCCGGCGCCCCTTCGGAAAACACGTAGTCCTCTATCCGCCGGAAGCGCTTATTGGCCGTGGTAGGTCTTGGCCGCCACAACGGTGATTTCCACCAGCCACTGCGGGCCGGCCAGCGGCGCCTGCAAGGTGGTGCGCGCGGGTGCATGGCCGGCGGGCACCCAGGCTTCCCAGGACTTGTTCATTTCACCGAAGGTCTTGATGTCGGCCAAGTAGATGGTGGCGGACAGGATGCGCTCCTTGGTCGTGCCGCACTTGGCGAGCAGATCGTCGATCTGCTTCAGCACCGCGGCGGTCTGGCCCGCCACATCCTTGGCGGAATCCGACACCTGGCCGGCGAGATAGACGGTGTTGTCGTGGACCACCGCCTGGCTCATGCGGGCGTTGGTGTCGTGGCGGACGATTGGCATTCCCAAGTTCCTTCTGCTCGAGTGCGTTCCCTGTCTCAACTTTTACACGAGCGCTCAACCGTTGTGAAAATTTATATTTGTGCTTTGAGGCACATCCCCTATCACTATCGCCGCGCTTCGGGGGAAGCGCAGTGGGGATGGAGCCTTATGTCCGGTGACGATAAACGCGCCGCGTATCTCCGGCGCGCCGAGGAAGCGCGGGCGGCCGCCAGGGCCGCCGCCAATGACCAGCTGAAGATGGTGCTCTACCAGATCGCCCGGCTGTGGGAGCGGCTGGGGCGCGCAACCAAAGTGCTGATCGCCGGCGCGCCCGCCCTGGCATCATGCTGCGTCATGGTGTCCCAGTGCTGCATCAGGATGCACTTCCACGGCGCCTGCTGCTGGTTCCATATCTAGGTTTCAGGCTGTCCGTCATTCCCGCGGGAATGACGGACATCACTGCACCAGTTCGCGCGTCTTCAGGAAGGTGATCTTGGGGTTGTCGTCCTGGGTGCGGCCCAGGTGCCAGGCGTTGCGGGCCAGGAACACCGGCTCGCCGTCATGGTCGTCGGCCATGTTGACGCGGTTGGCGTCCTCGAACGCCTTGAGGGTGGCGCTGTCGGGACCGCGCACCCAGCGGGCGGTGAACAGCTCGGCCTTTTCGAACTTCACCGCCACGTCGTACTCGGTGCGGATGCGGTCGGCCAGCACTTCGAACTGCAGGGCGCCCACCACGCCGACGATCCAGTCCATGCCAAATCTGGGTTTAAAGATCGACGCGGCGCCCTCTTCCGCCAATTGCTGCAGCGCGCGGCCCAGGTGCTTGGCCTTGAGCGGGTCTTCCGGGCGCACGGTCTGCAGCAGTTCCGGCGCGAAGCTCGGGATGCCGGTGAAGTGCAGGGTTTCGCCTTCGGTCAGCGCGTCCCCAATCCGCAAATTGCCGTAGTTGGGGATACCGACGATATCGCCCGGCCAAGCCTCTTCCGCGCGCTCGCGATCCTGGGCCAGGAACAGCTGCGGATTGGAGATGGTGAGGATCTTGCCCGAACGCACATGGGTGAGCTTGGCGCCGCGCTTGAAATGCCCCGCCGACATTCTGACAAATGCGATGCGGTCACGGTGCTTGGGATCCATGTTGGCCTGGATCTTGAACACGAAGGCGGCGACTTTGGTTTCGGTGGGTTCAACGCTGCGTTCGGCGGCAGGCTGGGCGCGCGGGCTCGGCGCGCTTTCGGCCAGTCCCTTGAGCAGTTCGCGCACGCCGAAATTGTTCACGGCGCTGCCGAAATACACCGGCGTCATATGGCCTTCGAGATAGGCCTGGCGGTCGAAGGGTTTGCATAAGGCGCGCACGGTCGCGACTTCCTCGCGCAGTTTGGCGGCGGCTGCGGGCGGCAGCAGTTCGTCGAGCTTGGGGTCGTCGAGGCCCTTGCACTCGATGCCTTCGGCCACCTTCTCGCCCTTGGTGCGCGCCATGAGGATCAGGCTGTCGTGCACCAGGTCGTAGCAGCCGAGGAAATCGCGGCCCATGCCGATAGGCCAACTCACCGGCGACACGTCCAGCTGCAGGCGGGTCTCGATCTCTTCCAAGAGGGCGAACGGGTCCTGGCCTTCGCGGTCGAGCTTGTTGATGAAGGTGGCGATGGGCATGTCGCGCAACCGGCACACCTCGAACAGCTTCAGGGTCTGGGCTTCGATGCCCTTGGCGCAGTCCAGCACCATCACCGCGGAATCCACCGCCGTCAGGGTGCGGTAGGTGTCCTCGCTGAAATCCTCGTGGCCCGGCGTGTCGAGCAGGTTGAAGGTGTGGCCGTCGTAGTCATAGGTCATGACCGCGGACGTGACCGAGATGCCGCGCTCCTGTTCCACCTTCATCCAGTCGGAGCGCGCGCGCCGGCGCTCGCCCTTGGCCTTCACCGCGCCCGCCAGCTGGATGGCACCGCCGAACAGCAGCAGCTTTTCCGTGAGCGTGGTTTTGCCCGCGTCCGGATGCGAGATGATCGCGAACGTACGGCGCTTTGAAACTTGGTCCTGGATGGCGCTCATCAGTCGTAGGCATCCAGTTGCAGCGCGATCTTCAGGCCGTCCAGGTCGTCGCGCACCGCGATCTGGCAGCACAGGCGCGAGTTCTCGGTGCGGTAGTCGGAGAGATCCAGGAGGTCGGATTCCTCGGGGCCGGGCTTGCCGGTCTTGGCGATCCACTCCGGATCGACGATGACGTGGCAGGTGGCGCAGGCCATAGCCCCGCCGCACTCGGCCCGGATCGGAATGCCGGCCATGCGTAAGGATTCCATGACCGTGGTCTTGGGCTTGCCGGGGATTTCCTGGGTCGTGCCGTTGGGCAGGGAAACAACGATTTTCATGGGGGCGGTGTATAGCTGGTCCCACCCTCATTGTCATTGCCCGGCTTGGTGGCGGAAGGCCGCCACTTCTTTAAAGTGCGCGCCTTCCGCGCGCCCGGGCAATGACAGAGAGGGTTGTTTCCCCTATGACGGGCAAATGACCCGCCTGCGCGCCGATCTTCTGCTCCTATTCACCGCCGTCATCTGGGGCGCGGCCTTCGTGGTGCAGAAATGGGCCAACGGCACCATGGGGCCGGTGACTTTTGTCTCCGTGCGGTTCCTGCTGTCGGCGGCGGTGCTGGCGCCCTTTGCCCTGGTCGAGGCCCGCCGCGCCGCCGTCCCCGTGCCCAAGGCCGACATGCGCGTGGCGCTGATGGTGGGTGTCTGCCTGTGCGCGGGCGCGGTGCTGCAGCAGACCGCCCTGGTCACCGCCAGCGCCACCAACGGCGGCTTCCTCACGGCGCTCTATGTGGTGGGCGTGCCGTTCGCCGCCTGGGCGATCATGAAAGAACCGCTGCGCCCCATCGTGCTGGCCGCCTGCCTGGTGTGCGTGTCCGGCGCCTGGATGCTCACAGATACAGATGGCCCGCGCACCTGGGCGGCGGGAGACCTGTTACTGCTGGTGTCCGATATCCCCTGGGCGATCTCCATCACCCTGGTCTCGGTGTTCCAGCGCCGCTGCCCGCGGCCGTTCTATCTCTCGTTCGTGCAGTACGCGGTCACCGGCGTTGGCGCGGGCGTGCTGGCGCTGATGTTCGAGACCGTCACCTGGGACGCGATCATGGCCTCCCTGCCCGCCATCCTCTACGCCGGCATCCTCGCCGGCGGTGTGGGATTTACGCTCGCGGTGATCGCCCAGCGCCACACCCCGCCCTCGGAAGCGGGCTTGATCATGTCGCTGGAGTCCGTGTTCGCGGCGCTCGCGGGCGCGGCGATGCTCGGCGAACGCCTCGACTTCACCGCCCTCATCGGCTGCGCGTTGATCCTGGCCGGCGTGGTGATGGTGGAAGCCGGCCCGGCGCTGACGCGCGGGCTGAAGGCAGCGCTGGCGCGCGTCAGGTGAACGTGCGTTCCGCCGTCACCCGGTCGCCATGACTGGGCGGGTGGGACACCACGACGAATTCAGCGTCCACACCACCTTTGTTGAACACCCGGTGCGGCGTGCCGGGTGCGATCTCGATGCCCTGGCGCGGCTGGAGGTCGTAGGCCTTGCCGTCGATCTCGAAGCTCAACACACCGTCCAGCACATAGAAGAACTGCCGCGTGCGTTCGTGGAAATGGCGCACTTCGGAGGCTCCCGGCGGGATGCGCTCCTCAATCACGCTCAGGCCCGGCGCCTTGAGCAGGTGCCAGCCGTCGCAGATGCCGCCCCAGGTGTAATGTTCGGCGGTACTGCGATCGATCAATGCATCCTCTATTTCGCTGGCGCTTCTCCCGTCACCTTCGCCTGGATGGCGGAGCTGGAGGTGGTGTGTTCGAAGCGGAGTTTCTGGTTGGGGCGAGCATAGTGGAAGCAGCCGTGAGCCATCAACGCCGACTCATGGAAGCCCGAGAGGATCAATTTCAGCTTCCCGGGATAGGCGCACATGTCGCCAATACAAAATATGCCGGGCACGGCGGTCTCGAAGCTCTCGGTCGATACCGGAATGCGGTCCTTGTCGTCCAGCTGGATGCCCCATTCGGCGATGGGCCCCAGCTTCATGGTCAAGCCGTAGAACGGCAGCAAGGTATCGCAGGGCACGTCGAACTCGCCTTTGTCGGCGCTCTTGAGGGTGAGCGATGAAATCTGCCCGTTGTCGCCGTTGATGCGGACGATGTCGCCGATCTGGAGGTTGATCTTGCCCTCCTTCACCAGGGCGTACATCTGGTCGACGGTGGCCTGCATGCCGCGGAACTCGTTGCGCCGGTGCACAAGCGTCATGCCGGCCACCACGCCTTGCAGGTTCACGGACCAGTCGAGCGCCGAGTCACCGCCGCCGGCGATCAACACATTCTTGCCCTTGAACTGATCCTTCTTGCGCACGGCGTAGAACAGCGACTTGCCCTCGAACTCATCGAGGCGGTCCAGCTTCGGTTTCTTGGGCGTGAACGATCCGCCGCCGCCGGCGATCACCACCGCGTGGCCCTCGATGCGCGTGCCCTGGTCGGTGGTGAGGATGAAGCCTCCACCTTCTCTTTTCTCCAGGTTGGTGCCCATCTCCTGGAAGTGGAACTGCGGATGGAACGGCGCGATCTGCGCCATGAGGTCGTTGGTCAGTTCCTGCCCCGTGATCTTGAGGCGCGAGGGGATGTCGAGGATGACCTTCTCGGGGTACAGCTCGGCGCACTGGCCGCCGGGCCGGTCCAATATGTCCACCACATGGGCGGAGAGGCCCAGCAGGCCCAACTCGAACACGGCGAACAGGCCGACGGGGCCGGCGCCGATGATGATGACGTCCGTCTTATGCGATGAGCCGCTGGCGTCAGGCATAGGTCCCTCCCCTTTCCAATCGAAAAGGCAGACCTCGAGCGGGGCCTGAAACGCGACCCCTAAGCGCCGGACCCCTTAGCTACATACTCGGACCATTGTTCCGGCGTATCGAGGTCTGTCAGGACCGCAGTGTCCCCAAATTCAACCTCGTAAACAAGGGACTCATTGGCGCCGATCAGGGCCTTGGCGCCCACGTCCCCGGCGATCTCGCGCATCTGCACGAACAGGTCCCGGCTCCAAAGCACCGGATTGCCGCGCTTTCCGTTGTGAGTGGGCACGCCGATGGCCTTCCCGCCCGCCGGGTCGAAGCCGGCCATGAGGTCCCGGAAATGCCGGGTCGTCAGGCTGGGCATGTCGGCAAGGCAGATCATGGCGCCTTCCATGTCCGGCGCCACCGCGGCGAGTCCGGCCTGGAGCGAGGTGGAGAGGCCGTCGCGGTAGTTGGGATTGTGGGTCACGGTCACGGGCAACCCCGCCACCGCCGCGGCCACGACCGCTGGTTCGTGGCCGGTGACCACCACCACCTGCGCCGGACGCGCCTGGAGAATCATCTCCACCATGCGGCGCACCAGGGGTTTGCCGGCCAGCGGCATCACCAGTTTGTTGTGCGGTCCCATGCGCCGCGACTGGCCGGCGGCCAACAACACGATGGCGATACGCGGGCTCATATCCTCAGGTCCGGCGCCGGACGCGGTTTCGGGTTCCGGCGCGGCCTCGGGCGCGGCGTCCTTGACCGCGCGGGCGCGCGGCAGCGGGCGGGCCGGCGTATCCACCAGGAGGCCCCCCACACCCATGCCCATGATGTCACGGGCGGTGACCGCGAGCCCGGCGGCCAGGCGCTGCATCACCCAGTCGGCACCGTTGAGGCGGGGCGAACGCGCGCAGCCGGGCAGCACCAGCACCGGCACCCGATCGACATGCCCGAGCACCAGCAGGTTGCCGGGGTCCACCGGCATGCCGAAGTGCGCGATGGTCCCGCCGGCGGCGACGATGCCGGCCGGCGCGGTGTCGGCGCGGTCGGCGGTGGCCGAGGCTCCGCTGATCAAAATCTGGTCGGCGCCGGCTTTCACCGCCGCGGTGACGGCGGCGGCCACCGCGGCGGCATCGTGGGGGACGCGCGACAACGACAACACGCTGCCGCCAAGGTCCGTGACCCGTTTGGCGGTGACGGCCTCGGTGGAGCCGATGACGGCGGCCTTCAGGTGCGGCGTGGTGGTCGAGATGATCGCCGTGCGTTTGGGCTGGAAGGCTTTGAGCGTGAGCGGCGCGGCCTTCAGCGCCGCGCGCACCGCCGCCATGACCTCGGCCCCCACGGCATAGGGGATGATCTTGACGGTGGCGGCGATCTGCCCGGCCTGCACCGGCGCGCAGTCGGCCAGGGTCGCCACGGTCACCGCTTCGTCGATGCGGTTGACGGCGTCGATGACGGCCGGATCCACCCGCAGGATGCCGGCGCTCGCGGCTTCGATATTGCAGCGCCCGGTGCGGGCGGCGGTGAGCGTGAGGCCCGCCCCGGCGCACAACCCCGCGATCTCCGACGCGGCCGCATCCTCGCCGGCATCGCCGGCTTCCAGGCGCGCCGCCGTGACCTCGGCGACACCCGCGGCCGTCAGCGCCGCGACATCTTCGGCCGTGAGGGTGTGGCCCTTCTTGAGCGTCGCCGCGCCCAGGCGCAGCGTGTGCCCCAGGATGGCGCCTTCCGACTCACCGGCGGGGATGAGGCCGAATTTCATGTCGCCACGTCCGCGCGGCCGGCCGCGCGCAGGGTCTCGATCACCTGCGCCAGGATCGACACCGCGATCTCGGCCGGCGTCAGGGCGTTGATGGCGAGGCCCACCGGGCCCCTGATCCTGGCCGTGTCGGCGCCGGTGAAGCCCGCTTCGGCCAGGCGTGCGAGCCTTTTTGCGTGCGTCTTTTTGCTGCCCAGGGCGCCGATGTAAAAAGCCTCGGATTTCAACGCCGCCGCCAGGGCCGGGTCGTCCAGCTTGGGATCGTGGGTAAGCGTGACGACGGCGGTGCGGGCGTCCGGCTTCACGTCGGCCATGGCGTCGTCGGGCCAGGCGGCGATGGCCGCGATGCCGGCCAGGGCGCCGGACCGGGCGAATCCCTCGCGCGGGTCGATCACCACGACGTCGAAACCCGCCAGCTGCGCCATCGGCGCCAAAGCCTGGGCGATATGCACCGCGCCGACGATCGCCATGCGCGCCGCCGGCGCGTAGACCCGCACCAGATGGCCGTAAGCGGCGATGCCCGATCTGTCCGCCGCGATGCGCCCGCGCACCTCCATGACCTCGTCGTCGGACAGGCACAGGTCGCCGGCGAGCGTGTCTCCGTCCACCAGCAGCTGCGCGCCGCTGTGCGTATCGGTGACGACCGCGCAGAGATGCTTGGCGGCGCGGGCAGCCTGGAGGCCGTCCAGCACCGCCGGTTTGGGCTGCACGAACACCTGGATCTTTCCGCCGCAGGCCAGGCCTACCGCCCAGGCGGCCTCGTCGGTGACGCCGTATTCCAGCATCTGCGGCTTGCCGGAGGCGAGGACCGCCAGGCCCGCCTCCACCACCGCGCCCTCGATACAGCCGCCGGAAACCGAGCCGGCGAAGTCCCCGGTGTCGCAGATCGCCAAATGGCTGCCGACCGGCCGCGGGCTGGAGCCCCAGGTGGCCGCCACCGTCGCCAGCGCCACGCCATGGCCGGCGCGGGCCCAGAGCGCGAGGCGGTCGAGGGGATCGGGGGTGGAACTCATTCTTTCAACTCACTCTCATGTCATCCCCGGGCTTGACCCGGGGATCCAGGGTAGGAAGGAAGACGGGCTGCGGCATACGTGATGCAAACAGCATGTGAGTCCCTCTACAGCCCGCCCTCGTTACCGCTCCGGGCCCTCGGGTCAAGCCCGAGGGCGACCGAGAGCACTTTAAGCAGCGCGTACATTCCGGGCGGAGCCCCGCAACGCCCGCACCAGGTCCGCCAAGCTATCGAGGTTATGCACCGGGCGGAAGTCGTCCACATGCGGCAGCATGGCGCGGACGCCGGCGGACTTGGGCGCGAACCCGGCGTAGCGCAAGAGCGGGTTGAGCCAGATCAGGCGGCGGCAGGACCGGCGCAGCCGCGCCATCTCCTCGTCCAGGCCGGCGCCGGCGTCCCGGTCCAACCCATCGGTGATCAGCAACACCACCGCCCCCTGCCCCAGCACCCGGCGCGCCCAGAAGCGATTGAAGGTCTTGAGCGCGAGGCCGATGCGCGTGCCGCCGGACCAGTCCGGCACCCGGCCCGCCACGCGCGCGATGGCCTCGTCCGGATCGCGCAGCGCCAGTTCGCGGGTGACATTGGTGAGCCGCGTGCCGAACAGGAACACATGCGTGCGCTGCGGCTGGTGAGGTGCATTGGCGAGGACGTGCAGGAAATGCAGCAGCATGCGCGCATAAGGGCCCATCGAACCCGAGACGTCGCACAATACCGCCAGCGGCGGACGGCGTTCCCGGCGGGTGCGTTTCTTCAGGACCATGGCCCCGGTGCGCATCATGGCGCGCAAGGTGGCGCGCATGTCGATGCGCCCATCGGCGGCGGGCCGGAACCGCCGCGTCGCCACCGCCGGCGCCGGCGGGCGCAAGCCGGCCATGAGGCGCCGGGCTTCCGCGGCTTCGGCTGCGGTCATGGTCTCGAAGTCCTGGCGGCGCAGAGTCTCCGCCGCCGACCAGGCGGCCTGCGCCGCGACCTCGGCCCGCGGCTGGACTTCCGTTCGCGCGCCGGAGAAAGCCTCGCCGACACGCCGTGGCTCGGGCCTGGCAGCCGACGCCGCGGGCCAAGTCTCGATGTCGTCCTGCGTCCCACCGGGAACATGCCAGAAACGGTCAAAGGCCAGCCGGAACAGCTCCCGGTCGGCGCGGCGCGCGACGAACACCGTCTCCAGGGCGGCGAACACGTCGCCGCGCGCGCCGAGATCGATGGCGTCCAGGGCGTCGAGGGCCAGGGCCACCTTTGCCGTGCCGACAGGCAGGCCCACCCGGCGCAGGAGGCGCGCGAACCGCAGGACGTTCGCTGCGAGCGCCGGCATCGCTACTGCGCGGCTTGAGGCTGCAACAACCGCGCCGCGGTCTCGCCGCGCACTTTCGCGATATCGTCCTGGTACTTGAGCAGCACGCCCAAGGTGGCGTCCACGGTGGCCGGGTCCAGCTCCCGGGCGTCCAGGGCGGTGAGCGCCCGCGCCCAGTCCAGGGTCTCGGCGACGCCCGGCGGCTTGAACAGCTCCAGGCCGCGCAAGGATTGCACGAAGGCCACCACCTGCGCCGACAGGCGCTGCGCCGCTTCCGGCTGCCTGGCGGCAAGGATGGCGCGCTCGCGTTCCGCCGAGGGGTAGTCCACCCAGTGATAGAGGCAGCGGCGCTTGAGCGCGTCGTGGACTTCGCGCGTGCGGTTCGAGGTGACGATCACAATGGGCGGAATGTCGGCGCGGATCGTGCCCCACTCCGGAATCGTGATCTGGTAGTCCGAGAGCACCTCCAGCAGGAAGGCCTCGAACGGCTCATCGGTGCGGTCGATCTCGTCGATCAGCAGCACCGGCGGGCCGCCGGCATGGGGCTCCAGCGCGCGCAGAAGCGGCCGCGCGATCAGGTATTCGGCGCTGTAGATGTCGCGCCCCAGCGCCGTCTGGTCGCCGCGGCCCGCGGCTTCGGCCAGGCGGATCGCCATCATCTGGCGCGGATAGTTCCACTCATAGACCGCGGCGGCGGTGTCCAGGCCCTCGTAGCATTGCAGGCGGATGAGATCGCGGCCCAGGGCGGCGGAGAGCGCCTTGGCGATCTCGGTCTTGCCGACGCCGGCCTCGCCTTCGAGGAACAGCGGCCGGCCGAGTTTGAGCGCGAGGAACACCGACGTGGCGAGCGCGCGCTCGGGCACATACCCTTGCGCGCGCAGGAGATCCGCCGTTGCGTCGATCGAGGAAGGAAGCGCGGTCATACTTGCAACCTAGAACGCTGCGGTGCCGATTTAAACGCCTGACGCCGGCACTCCATCGGAAGCTATCCTGTTGCGCGGCGACTCGGCGGGATATGCACCATGGCTTGTGGTGTCACAGACCTTAAACACAAAATAAAGTGACAGCCTGGGGATTCTCTGAGATGATCCGCCGGCGAGTTGGGGGATATGGCCTAAGCATTCATGCAGACGGCACGCCATCAGGGACAGAGCGACGATTTCGCCAGTTCCGGTTTTGGAGACGACGCCCCGCCGGCTTTTCTGAAAGAGGTTTTTCAGAATCCGGGCGGCCCTCCTGCTCCCACACATCACACACACACAAAAGCCTCCTACGAACAAACGGGGCCGGGAGAGACCGAGACGGAAGAACGGGACGGCATCCGCCGTGCCCGAACGATGCGCGAAATCACATTCCAGGAGAAACACATCCAGATGGGTAAGCGGTCATCAGCTCGTTCCAAAAAGCATTTCCGTGACAGCGACGACTCCTTCCAACTCCATGCCATCCCGGGAGGCTGGGATCCGGTCTCTGAACAACGTGGCGAACACCGCGGCGAGGAACGCCGCGACCAAAGCTTCATCCGCCATGTCAAACCGCGCAGCGACGGCCAGCAGGTCCTCATGGACGCCATCGCCGCGCGGGCGCTGACCATCGCGCTGGGCCCGGCCGGCACCGGCAAAACCTATCTCGCCATCGCCGCCGCGGTCACGGCACTCGAAGAAGGCAGCATCGACCGCATCGTGCTGTCGCGTCCCGCCATCGAGGCCGGCGAGACGCTGGGCTACCTTCCCGGCACGATGGAAGAGAAGATGTCGCCCTACCTGCGGCCGCTCTACGATGCTTTGTCAGACCGCATGGGTGGGAAACGCTTGCGTTCTGCGATGCAAGACGGCACCATCGAGATCGCGCCCATCGCCTATATGCGCGGGCGGACATTGAACAACGCCTTCGTCGTCATCGACGAAGCCCAGAATTGTACTTACGGTCAGATCAAGATGCTGCTCACGAGACTTGGCTGGCACTCGACCATGGTGATCACCGGCGATCCGGACCAGAGCGATCTGCTTCCGGGTGTCTCCGGTCTCGCCGACATCGCCGCCAAGCTCGAGACGCTGTCCGACATCGCCGTGGTGCGCCTGTCCAAACAGGACGTGGTGCGCCATCCCCTCGTCGCCTGCATGCTGGCGGCGCTGTAGGAATCAAAAACCCCGGCCTCAGGGGGCCGGGGTTTTTCACGAAGTGCGTCCCTGAAACTAGGGTGGTCATGCAAATGGCCACCCGTTTTTTTTGTGGGATTTTGTGTCCCCAAAAAAGACCACAAAAGCCGCGGGCCGCAAAGGCCGGGGCCATGAACTTTCCGGGTATTTTTTAGGCGATTCCGGCGATTTTCCGCTTGCCCGCGAGGGGTGGGGGATCGCCCCCGCGGAGGCCCCAGATTTAGCTGCACGGAATGGGCGAAAGACTAGCCGGCGGGCTTCCTTGGAGGGATGCCGGCGCCGAGATCCAGCCACCGGCGCTCGGCCACGTCGTGCCGGTCGTCATCGACCGGAAACGGCGCGGTCAGGTGCTGGGCGAACCCCAGGATCCGGGCCGGGCGGCCGGGGTCGTTGGCCACGGGTACGATCACGGTCTCGATGGCCAGTTCGTCGCGGGAGGCGATGGTGAACACACCGACGGTGATCAGGCCGCAAGGGTGCCCCAGCACGGCGGCCATATTCCGCCGGCCGGCCGCCGCCACCTTGGGCGCCATCAGGGCGAAAATATCGTGGCCGGTGATATCGCGGTTCCAGTATTCCGCCACGCGCGTGCCCATGAACCGGACCATATAGAGGTCGAGTTTCTTCGCATCGTCCTTGCCGCCGTCCGCGGCCGGCGCGAAGACCTGTTCGAAAATCAGCGCCTGGGGCAGGAACTCGTGCGGCAGGTCCTGGAACACCGCCCGGTAATGGGGAAACTCGCCCCCTTTTCGCAGGCGCTGCCACGCCGCGAAGAATCGCTTCGCCTCATCGGTCTTGAACATCCTAGCCCCGTGCCGAGGATCCGCGTGAGGCGCGGACGTTTCTCGTCCTGTCCCTCAGCGTATCAACCTAGCCGCGCTTACAATGGCCGGACATTTGCGCGTGGCGCAACGGAAATTCAGTCCCTGCGCGGCTTCTGGCCCAAACCGGCATATACATGCCGAAGGCGGGCATACCGGAGGTTGGGCGGCGCCTGTTTATGCGCCGAATACGGCCGTGAGGATCCGCGTCACCTGCGCCTGGACAAGCGGGTCGGGCTTCACGCCGGTGGCGGAGAAATAGGCCGTGAGATTATTGCCGGCGTCGTCTTTCTTCTCAGCCGGTGACCGCGTCCCGGCTTCGGACGGCTCCTGCACCAGCGCATGGAGCGCCAACACCTGCAGATGCTCCATATCCTGCTCGCAGGCCTTCACCCGCTCGCGCAGCGCGGACGCGGCGGCGCGCTCAGCGCCCGCCATGTCGGCGTTCGCGATGAACGCCTTCATGGTCCGGCGCACATGGCGCAGCGGTTCGACCAGGCCGCGCTGCCAGTCCCGCGACAGCTTGAGCGCCCCGGAGAGATAGCGCGCGAGACCGGACGGCCCGGCGCCGATCTGCGCCAGCCACAGGCAGAACATGAGGATATTGACGTCGACACCATGCTTGTCCTGAAGCGCGAGGCAGGCCTCTTCGACACCCGGTTCCTTGTAGGCCCAAACGGTGAAATCCCAGAGCGGGTTCGACTGCACTTCGATGCGCGCCGGCGGTGCGGCGGGCACCTCCCTCATGCCTCGCCCCAGCGGGTCGTCAGGCCGACGTCGATATCGAACAGGTCCAGGGCCCGGCCGACGGAGTGGTCGATCATGTCCGCGAGGGACTCCGGCTTGGCGTAGAACGCGGGCAGCGGCGGCGCCACCACCGCGCCGATCTCCGAGACCTGCGCCAGCATGCGCAGGTGGCCGGTGTGCAGCGGGCTCTCGCGCACCATCAAAACCAGGCGGCGCCGTTCCTTCAAGGTGACGTCGGCGGCGCGGGTGAGCAGAGACGACGTGACGCCCGTGGCGATTTCGGCGGCGCTGCGGATCGAGCACGGCGCCACCAGCATGCCCATGGTGCGGAACGAACCCGAGGCGATGGCGGCGGCCATGTTGGTGTTGTCATAGACGACGTCGGCCAGCTTGCGCACCGCCGCCACCTTGAGACGGGTCTCGTGGGCCAGGGTCACCTCCGCCGAACGGCTCATGACCAGATGGCTCTCGATGCCGGCGGCGCGCAGGGCTTCCAGCGCGCGCACGCCGTAGACCACGCCCGATGCGCCGCTGATGCCGACGACGAGGCGGCGCGGGGGGGCTTTGCTGCGAGAGGATTTCGGGGCCGGCATCTTGCAAGGACTACGTGAAAGAAGGCCGGCAGTTTAGCCGATTTCACCTGCGCGGAAGGGCTTTTTATACCTCCGATAAGTGTCCAGAGCATTTTCCGATGAGGTGGACGCCGGTTCATCGCAGAAAATGCGACCAAACCAAAAAATTAGAGCATGATCGCAATTCAATATGACTCGATCATGCTCTAGAAATGACGCCTTCCAATTCATGCGCGGAGAATCGAATGGGTAAGGACATCACCGTTTCCGGCAAGGACGGCGCCTTTGGCGGTTATCTCGCCACACCTGCCTCCGGAAAAGGCCCGGCGGTTGTGGTGATCCAGGAGATCTTCGGCGTCAATCCCTGGGTGCGCAGCGTCGCCGACATGATGGCGGCGGAAGGCTACATCGCCCTGGCGCCGGACCTGTTCTGGCGTATCGCGCCCGGCGTCCAGCTGGATCCCACCAAGCCCGACGAGAAGAAGCAGGCGTTCGCGCTGTACGGCAAATACGATTTCGAGAAGGCGCTCGCGGACATTCAATCCACCATCACCCACCTGCGCGGCCTGCCCGGGGCGACCGGCAAGGTCGGCGCCATGGGCTTTTGCGCCGGCGGCCTGCTCACCTATATGGCCGCGGCGCGCACCGACGCCGACGCCTTCTCCAGCTACTACGGCGGCGGCATCGACGGCAAACTGGACCTCATGGGTAAGATCAAGAAGCCCACCCTGCTCCACCTCGCCGGCGTCGACGATTATGTGCCCGCGGAAGCCCAGGCCAGGATCAAGGACGCCGCGGCCGGCAATCCCGACGTGACGGTGCATGTCTATCCCGGCGCGCACCACGGCTTCTGCCGCGTGCCCGATCCCGCGGTTTACGACGCGGCCGCCTGTAAACTGGCGCACGGCCGCACCTTTGAACTCTTCAGGAACGCTCTCGCTTAACTCTCAAACCTCCGGGGGAACGACCATGGCACTGGAAATCTACGGCGCTATCTTTTCGCCTTACTGCGCGCGCGTTGCGCTCACCGCCCGCCACAAAGGCCTCAAACTGAAGTTCAGCCCGATGCCGGGCGGCGGCTACAAGTCGCCGGAATACCTCAAGCTCAACCCGCTGGGCAAAGTGCCGACGCTGAAGGACGGCAAGACCATCGTCTATGAATCGGCGGTGATCGTGGAATACCTGGACGCCAAGTCCAGGAAAAAGCCGGTGGTCCCCAGGAACGCCAAGGCCGCGGCGAGCGCGCGCATGGTCGGCGCGGTGGTGGGCGACTATGTCCACAACGCCGTCGGCAAGCTTTTCGCCCATATGGGCCCGGACAGGAACCAGGCCGCCATCGACGCGGCGATCGCCGAGATCAACAAGTACCTGGACATCGCCGAACAGGTGATCGCGGCCAAGCCCTATGCCGCCGGCGCCAAGTTCTCGATCGCCGACGTGTTCGCGCTGCCGTCGCTCGGCTTCATGAACCTGTTCCTGCCGCTGTTCGGCGTCGCCAACCCCATCGCCGGACGCAAGAAACTCGCCCGCTATATGGCCAAGGCCAGGAAGGACAAGCTCATGGGCGGCGTGCTGGCCGACATGGAAGACGGCTTCCGCGCCTGGCAGAAGAGCCGAGGCTGATTATGACCATGATCTTGTATGGCCGCATCCTGTCGCCGTACCTGGCGCGCTGCGTGATCGCGGCGAACGCGAAGGGCGTGAGGGTGGAGGTGCGGTTGCCGCCCTCCAGCATCAAGGCCGCGCCCTACCTCAAGATGAACCCGCTGGGGCTGATGCCGGTGCTCAAGGACGGCAAGACGGTGATCTATGAGTCGGCGGCGATCGTCGACTACATCGACAGCAAGTCACGCAAGAACCCCTTGGCGCCCAAGACCGCCAAGGGCGTGCTGCAAACCCGGCTCCCGGCGGCCATCGCCAATGAATACGTGCAGAGCCACGGGGTCGACCTGTTCCGCCTGAAGCGCGGCACATCGGCCAAGCCCGTGGACCCCGCCGTCAGCGGGCCGGCGCTGGTGAAGGGCCTGGACGTGCTGGAGCAGGTGCTGGCCAAGGGCAAGTTCGCGGGTGGGGCGAAGATCTCGGTGGCGGATTGCTTCATCCCGCCGGCGCTGGTGTTCGCGGCGCGCGTGGCGAGCCTGTTCGGCCTGGGCGATATCTTCGCCGGGAGGCCCAAGCTCGCGAAATACTGGAAGGGCATCCGCAAGCACCCGGCGGTGAAGCCGGTGGTGGACGGCATGAACGCCATGATGGACGAGGCGCTGGCGGGGCGGTTGCCGCCGCTGCACTAGAACAACTGCGGCGCCCTCGAACTTGATCCGGGGATGACGGTTGTGTGTGTGGAAGCGCCTCAGCG
Organism: Rhodospirillaceae bacterium; assembly: GCA_041905795.1. GTDB lineage: Bacteria > Pseudomonadota > Alphaproteobacteria > Rhodospirillales > Rhodospirillaceae > SHVO01. The sequence continues at coordinate 90,502 of JAYRKL010000010.1, forward strand.
CTCCAATCTCAGTGCTTGGCCAGCGCCGAGTTGGTGTTGCGCAGGCGGTGGCTGAACACCGTGCACATCTGGAACAGCGCGGCCGGGTTGGAGTGCAGCAGTTGGCGGAACGAGTCACGGTCGACGCGCAGCACCGTCACCGCGCTCACCGCGCGCACGTTGGCCGAACGCGGGTAATCGTCGAACACCGACATCTCGCCGAAATAGGATTTCGGGCCCAGTTCGGTGATCGGGATCTTCTCCTCGCCGCGCGAGACATAGACCTCGACCGTGCCTTCCCGCAGGATGATCAGGTCGTTGGTGGCTTCGCCCTCGATCAGGACGATTTCGCCGGGCTCGAAACGCTCGACCATGGCGATGGCGAGGATGCTCTTCAGGTCCTGCTCCGGCACATGCCGGAACAGCGCCACCGAATTCAGGAAATCCAGATCGGCCTTATCGAACGACATGTCTCGCATTTCCCCGCAGCCACTTTTCCCGGGCGTCTTAACGCCCGCGCGCCGGGTCTTTTGACCCGGTCATTTGCGTGACGTATTTACAATCATTACGGTTGCCGAATAACTAAAATACGGCCCGGCACCTGCAATAAGCGTGTTTTCTGCCGTCTATTTGAATGGCGGCGGTTGAAAGGCTGGCGCGAGAAGAGCAACTCCCGCGCGTTATCATCGTATAGGGTAGGGAAACCGGCCCGTCATTGAGTCACATCAAACCGGCTGGCACAGGCGGTTAAACCAGGGAGACGGCGCCGGGCGCATGGAATCGATCGATATCACCAACGCCGCGCTGCTTCTGGGCGCCGCCCTCGCCGTCCTGGGCATCCTCTCCAGCCTGGTGGCGCAGCGGTTCGGCGCGCCGTTGCTGCTGATCTTCCTGGTGATCGGCATGCTGGCCGGCGAGGACGGGCCCGGACACCTGCCGTTCAGCGACTACAAGCTCACCTATCTCATCGGCTCCTTCGCCCTGGCCGTGATCCTGTTCGATGGCGGTTTGCGCACCAAGATGGGGCATCTGCGCGGCGCGGTGGCGCCCGCCGTGACCCTGGCGACCTTGGGGGTCGTCATCACCGGGGGGCTCACGGGCCTGGTCGCCGCCTATCTGTTCAAGCTGCCGGCGCTCGAGGGCCTGCTGGTGGGCGCGGTGGTGTCCTCCACCGACGCGGCGGCCGTGTTCTTCCTGATCCACGCCGGCGGTCTGCAGCTTCGCCGGCGCGTGGGCGCGACCCTGGAGATGGAATCCGCCACCAACGATCCGGTGGCGGTGTTCCTGACCATGGTGCTGGTGCAGCTGGTGGTGGCCGCGAGCGCCGGCGTCAGTCATACCGGCGGCGAGATCGCCGAGTTCCTGGCACTCCAGGTGACGATCGGCGCCGTCGGCGGCCTGGCGGGCGGGTTCGCGTCGTCATGGCTGTTGAACCGCATCGACCTGCCGGGCGGGCTGCACCCGCTCATGGTGATCGCGCTCGCGGTCTTGATCTACGGCGCGACCGCGGTGCTCGAGGGCTCCGGCTTCCTCGCGGTTTATCTCGCCGGCATGATCATGGGGAACCGCCCCTTGCGCGCCCAGGCCAGCATCGTCACGGTCAACGACGCCGCCACCTGGCTGTCGCAGATCGTCATGTTCATGGTGCTGGGCCTGCTGGTGACGCCGTCCAAGCTCATCGCCACCGCCCTGCCCGCCTGCGCCGTCGCCGGGTTCCTGCTCCTGTTCGGACGCCCGATCGCCGTCTGGCTATGCCTGACGCCGTTCAAATTCGCCGCCAAGGAGAAATGGCTGGTGTCCTGGGTGGGCCTGCGCGGCGCCGTCAGCATCTTCCTGGCCGCCATCCCCACCTTGTCGGGCGTGCCGCATGCCGAGCTGTATTTCAACGTCGCCTTTGTCGTGGTGCTGCTGTCGCTGCTGGTGCAGGGCTGGACCCTCACCTGGTCGGCGCGGAAACTGGACCTGGCCCTGCCGCGCACCGCCGCGGCCGTGCACCGCCAGGAAGTCGACCTGCCCGGCCAGCTGGCCCTGGAGATGGTGGGCTACCGTGTGCGGCCCGAGAGCGCGGTCATGAACGGCGGTGCCATTCCGCCGTGGGCCAAGCCCGCCTTCGTGGTGCGCCGCGAGCAGGTGATCACCCCCAGCCAGGCCGGCGCCCTGCAAGGCAACGACTACGCCTACTTCCTGGCCCCGCCCGAGCGCGCCGAGCGCCTCGACCAACTGTTCGCGCCCCACGCCGAGCTGCTCACCACCAACGAACCGTTCTTCGGCGAATTCGCCTTCGACGGCGCCATCCGCCTCCAGGACCTCGAGACCTTCTACGGCCTGAAGGTGGTGGGCCACGACCCCCTGCTGACGGTGGCGGGGCTGTTCGCCGAAAAGTTCGAGAACAAGCCGGAGGTCGGCGATCACTTGCCCCTGGGCGGCGCGGTGCTGGTGGTGCGCGAAGTGCAGGACGACCAGGTTGTCCGCGCCGGCCTGCAACTGGACGCCCATGCCGACGATCCGGTCCTGGGGTGGTTCGAGCGGATGAAAAAGAAATTCCGCAAGTGACCGGGGGACTCGGGCCGCAGCCTGGCGGCGAGGACTCCGGGCCGAACCGGTCTCTCCCTCGGCCTAGAACACTCTAAAACTCGATCCCGGCCTGGGCCTTCACACCGCTTTTGAACGGATGCTTGATCATCTCCATTTCGGTGACCAGGTCGGCCGCCGCGATCAGCGCCTCGGGCGCGTTGCGGCCGGTGATGATCACATGGGTCTCCGCCGGTTTGTTCCTCAGCGTCTCGATCACCTCGTCCACCGGCAGGTAGTCGTAGCGCAACACGATATTGAGTTCGTCGCACACCACCATTTTCCAGTCCGGGTCCATGATGCGCGCCTTGGCGGCCTCCCAGGCCTCGCGCGCCCTGGCGATGTCCCGCGCCCGGTCCTGGGTATCCCAGGTGAAGCCTTCGCCCATGGGACGCATCTCCACCAGCCCCGGGAAGGCGTCGAACACCACCTGCTCGCCGGTGGTCATGGCGCCCTTGATGAACTGGATGATGGAGGTCTTGAAGCCGTGGCCGATGGCGCGGCACACCATGCCGAACGCGGCCGTGCTCTTGCCCTTGCCTTTGCCCGTGTGGACGATGACCAGGCCGCGCGCGATGGTTTTCTTTTCCATCATCTTCTCGCGCGCCGCCTGCACCTTCCTCATCTTGGCGTTATGGCGGGCGTTGCGGTCTTCGTCCTCGGTCATGCGGCCGTTATAGCCGCGGGGGACGGCCAGTCCTAGGCCCTTCCCCGCGGCGGTCCGCATCCCCTAGCCGCGCCCGGCGCGGCGGTCCGCATCGAAGCTTTGCGCTTCGATGAACACCCGGGTCACATCCGGATGCCGGTCCTTGATCCGGCGCTCGATGGAGGTGACCGTGCGTTCCACGTCCGACGCGGTCAGCGTATCCTCGAAGTCCAGGCTAAGAGCCACGAACACGTCATTGGGCCCGAAGTGCATGGTCATGGCCTGGTTGAGGCCGATGACCCCGGGCGTGGCGCGCGCAATGCGGTTGATGCCGAGGCGGGTGTCGTGGCTGGCGGCCTCGCCGGTGAGCAGGCTCTGGCTCTTGGCGCCCAGGAACAGGGCGGTGGTCGCCAGGATGACGCCGATCACCAGCGAGGCGATGGCGTCCAGCTCCGGCATGTCCAGCCGCACCGAAAGGAAAATCCCGATCAGCGCCACCAGCAGGCCCAGCAGCGCCGCCGAATCCTCGAACAGCACCGTGAACACGGTGGGGTCCTTGCTGGAGCGTACCGCCTCGACCCAGCCGCGCCCGGCCTTCTCGCGGCGGAAGGCGTTGAAAGCCACCATCCAGACCCCGCCCTCGAACAGCAGACTGATGCCGAGCACGATGTAATTGATCCATGGATCGTGGATCGGCGTGGGATCGTGCAGTTCCTCCAGCCCGCGCATGATCGACACCACCGCGCCGCCGCCGAAGATCAGGACCGCCACGACAAAGGTATAGAAATAGAGCTGGAGGCCGTATCCGAAGGGATGGCGCGCCGAGGGCGGCTTGGCCGAGACCCGCAGGCCGAACAGGAGCAGCAACTGGTTGCCGGTATCTACCACCGAGTGCACGCCTTCGCTCAGCATGGCGGCGCTGCCGGTGACCGCGGCGGCGATGAACTTGGTGACGGCGATGAGCGTGTTGCCGATGAGGGCGGCGAAGATGACGCCCTTGGAGGTATGCGAGGCCATGCCCCCGTTATTAGCAGGCGCATGGCCTCCGCGCGATCACGCTCGTTTGATCGAATGTGACAGCGGCTTTTTTCGCCTATTTTGCCGCGGTCAGGGCCTTGATCTGCTTCACCGCCGTATCGACCTTCAGCTCGAAGAACCGCTTGCCGATCTCGGCCGAGGATTTGCGCGCGTCCCCGCCGATGCCGTTCTTCACCGACTTGGCGTTGGGGTCGCGGGGGGCGCCGGGCGCCGGCACGAGGTCACCCAGCGCCGTCGCCAGCTGGTCGCGGCGGACGTATTTATTGTCCGGGTCCAGGTACATCATCAGCGAGGTGTCGAGGATGCCGGCGTGGGCGCCGCGCGGATACCCCTCTTTCACCAAGATCTCGGTCATCTCGCTGTTGGCCTTGGTGTAGGACTCGTTGGCGTAATAGACATGCACACCGTTGGCCTTGTGCTTGTCGTCGAGCTTCTTGGCGACCGCGGCGTAGACGCCGGTGGGGCCCTGCCCGCCACCGCTGTCGCCCATGAGGATCACGGTCTTGAAGCCGTTGACCACGCCGTCCTCGGCGAGTTCTTCCAGCACCTGGCCCAGCGCTTCGGCCGAGAGGTTGAAGCTGCCGGGGATTTCCGCCGACATGCCGGTGGGCGAGAACGGCATCACCGGGAGCGCCAGCGCGTTGCCCAGGCGTTCGGCAATGGCCTTCACGATCGGGCGGCCCATCATATTGTGCCCGGCGATGACGTTCTGCGGTCCGCGCTGCTCGGTGCCGCCGGTGTAGATCAGCAGGGTGTTTTTGCCGGCGGCCATGGCGGCCTTCAGCTCCACCCAGGTCATCATGTCGATTTCGACACCTGATGCCGCGGGCGCCGCGGCGGCATGAGCGGCCGGCGCGGCGAACAGCGCGGCGGCGGTGAACACGGCCGCGGCCGTGCAACGGAATGAACGCATCGGAAAAACCCTCCCTTATCGTGAAAGGAGGACTATAGGGCCCGGAACAGTTTCGTGAAAGCTTAGGGATTGAGCAGTTTCAGCGCCTGTTCGTGCACGCGCCGGTCGCCGGCGGCCACCACGCCGCCGCCGTTGCCCGGGACATTGCCTTTCCAGTCAGTGATGACGCCGCCGGCGGCCTCCACCAGCGGGATCAGGGCGGAAATGTCCCAGCGCTTGGAAAGCGATTCTACGATCAGGTCACAGAAGCCCATGACCAGGGTGGCGAAGATATAGCAGTCGCCGCCCCAGCGCGTGAGCTTGGCCTTGTCGGCGACGCGGCCGAAGGCGTCCCAGGCGTGCGCGCCGAGCTTGGGGAACGCCTCGGGCGTGGTGGCGCACAGCAGCGCGTCGGCGAGCCCGGTGCAGGCACGCACTTTGAGCGGCGTGGTCTTGTCTTTCTCATGCAGCATGGATGTGCCGTTGACGCTGAAGAAGCGCTCGCCCAGCCACGGCTGGTCGATCATGCCCAGCACCGGTACGCCGCCCTGTTCCAGCGAGATCAACGTGCCCCATTCGTGGCGGCCGTTGATGAAGGCGCGGGTGCCGTCCACCGGATCCAGGATCCAGCAGAGGCCGTTCCTGCTGGGCTTCTCGCCGTATTCCTCGCCGAGGATACCGTCGTCGGGGCGCATCTCTTCGATCACCGCGCGGATGGCGCGTTCGGCACCCTTGTCGGCCTCGGTCACGGGGTCGAAGATCGGCTTGCCGTTGATCATGGCCGCCTTGGCATCGACGTCGATGGGCGCACGGAAGAACGGGCGGATCACTGCGCCGGATACGTCGGCCAGGTGATGGGCGAAGGCAATCGTTTCAGGATCGACTTTAGACATTCAGGCCCCCCTAGAGCATGATCGAGTCATATTGAATCGGGATCATGCTTTAGTCTTTTTTGGTTTGGTCGCATTTTCTGCGATGAACCGGCATCCACTTCATCGGAAAATGCTCTAGACATTTAAGCCCCTGAGCGCGCCGATATGGAACAGCAGGGGGGCCTTGCCGATATTGAAAATGCGCCGGACACGGCCGACGATGATGTCGTGGTCGCCGCCGGGATAACGCGCCTCGGTGCGGCATTCCAGGTAGACCACGCAGCCGTCGATCAGCGGCACGCCATCGAGGCCGGTGTGCAAGGTCACGCCGTCGAACTTGTCGCGGCCGGTGCGCGCGAAACGCAGCGCGAAATCCTCCTGGTCCGCCGACAGCACATTGACCGCGAAGGCGCTGCCCACCTGATAGCAATTGTAGCTCACCGACTCCTTGGCGATGCTCCACAGGATCAGGGGCGGGTCGAGGGACAGGGAATTGAAGGAACTGACGGTGATGCCGACCGGTTCGTCGACCGCGCCTGTACCTTTATGGGGCACAAGCGCGGTCATGACCGTGACGCCGGTGCAGAAATGGCCCAGGGCGTCGCGGAATTGGCGCTGCGCGGCCTCGCTGCCGGCGGGGTCGATCCCCTCCTTGCCGCCGATGGTGGTCACACTGCCGTCATTCATGGTCGGTTTTATAATAGCCAAACGCCTGTCCACCTGATGGACAGCACAGTAACATGGGGCTGTCTAAGTAGGGAATCTGGACGGACACCACAAGCCGTGATGGACGACGAGATCCAGGAAGAAGACGGCCTCGGCGAAGCGCCGCTGCAGGATGCGTCGCCGGGCCAGATCCGTGCGCTCGCCCGCGGGCTCGCGGTGCTGGAAGCTCTGAACCGTCAGCCGGGCGCGACCGTCACCGAGATCGCCGGCGCCACCGGCCTCGCCCGCACCACCGCCTACCGGGTGCTGGAAACCCTGGCCGCCGCCGGCTACACCCAGCGCACCGGTGACGAACGCTATTACCTGCTGGCCGGCGTGCACCGCCTGGCTGACGGCTTCGAGGATGAAGCCTGGATCGCCACCAAGGCCGCCCCCGCCACCGCGGTCTTGGCCAAGGACCTGGCCTGGCCGCTGATGCTGGCCACGCCCCATGGATCGGTCATGAAAGCCCATCGTCTCGGCGCCGGCGCGCCGGACGCCCTGTCTCCGCGCCTGTCGCTGACCAAGAGCGCCGCGGGCCTTGCCTATCTCGCCGCCATCGCCCCGGAGATGCGCGCCGCCCTGCTCAGCCTGGTGGACGCCGATCCCGCGGCGCTGGCGCCGGTGCTGGCGGAAACCCTCGCCCGGGGCGCGGCCAAGGTGGAGCGGGAAACCGATATCGGCCTCGCGGTGCCGGTGCGCCTGGGCGCCGCGGTCGTCGCCAGCCTGGGTGTCACCATCCCGCGCGCGGCCCTGGCCGATCCGGCCACGGCCCAGGCGCCCTCCATCGAACGGGTGATCGCCCTCCTGGCCCACGCCGCGACCGACATCGCCGCGGCGCTGCGCGACAACCTGCATGCCGCCGAGATCGCCCCCGCGCTCACCAAGCTCGAGGCTTAAAAGAAAAAGGCCGCGTCCCCAAGGACGCGGCCTTTTCCGGAACACGCGAGAGTTATTTCTTCTCGTCGATCCCGTGGACCTGGGCCTGCATGGCGCCGGGCAGCGGGCTGTCGTCGAGGATGTCCAATCCCTGGGCGATGCGCGAGTTCTTATAGCCGTAGAAGGCGTAGATCGCGGCCCCCAGCACCAAATAGCTGATCAGGATATAGGCCGGGATCGGGTCGCCCGAAGTGGCCTTGGTGATGATATCGATGATCAGCGGCGCCGCCATGACCGCGGCGAACACCACGCCGAGGATCGGCACCCACGCGCCGCCCGGGGCGCGGAACGGGCGATGCAGGTCCGGGCGGCTCTTGCGCAGCCACAGCACGCTCACGCACACCATCCCGAACGCGAACGCGGTCCCGAGGCTCACCAGGTCGCCCAGGATGGTGATGGGCAGCAGGGACGCCGCCACGGCGATCAGACTGCCCAGGAGGATGGTGCCGATCCACGGGGTGCGGAACTTGGGATGGATCACCGCGAACATGCGCGGCAGCAGGCCGTCGCGGGCCATGGCGAAGAACACCCGCGACTGGCCGTAGGTCAGGATCAGCATCACCGACGACAGGCCGGCGATGGCGCCGATCTTGATAAAGAACGAGAACGTCGGCATGCCCATGCGGTCGACGGCGACGGCGATGGGCTCGGGGACCCCCAGCTGGTTGTAGGGCACGATGCCGGTCAGCACCGCGGCGACGATGATGTAGATCGCCGTGCAGACGAACAGCGAACCCAGGATGCCGATGGGCATGTCGCGCTGCGGGTTGCGCGCTTCCGAGGCGGCGGTGGATACCGCTTCAAATCCGACGTAGGCGAAGAAGATCACCGAGGCGGCGCGGAACACGCCGGGTACCCCATACCTGAAACCCCCTTCATTCTCGGGGATGAAGGGGGTCCAGTTGGCGGGTTCGATAAAGCCGACGCCGGCGAGCACAAACGCCACCAGCACGCCGACCTTGATGAACACGATCACATTGTTGACCGCGGCGGATTCCGACACCCCGATCACCAGCAGCGCGGTCACCAGCAGGATGCCGCCGGCGGCGATGAGGTTGATGTTGTCGGTGGTCGCGAACACCAGGTGCCCGGTGGCGTCGGCCGCCGACTGGATGGTGGAACTGGCCAGTGACGCCGGGACCGCCAGGCCGACATCGGTCAGGAAACTTTTGACGTAACCCGACCAGCCCACGGCGACGGTGGCGGCGGCGACGCCGTATTCCAGCACCAGCAGCCAGCCCATGGTCCAGGCCAGCACTTCGCCCATGGCGGCGTAGGAATAGGTATAGGCCGAACCGGCCACCGGCATGGTCGAGGCCAATTCGGCATAGCACAGGCCGGCGAAGGCGCAGGCCGTGCCGGCGATGACGAAGGACAACAGCACGGCGGGGCCCGCGAAGTTGGCGGCGGCGTTGCCGGTCATCACGTAAATGCCGGCGCCGATGATGCAGCCGATGCCGAGGAGGACGAGATTGACCGGCCCCAGGGTGCGCTTGAGGCTGTGTTGATTGGCCTCGCGCTGCGCGCGGTCGACCGACTTCTTGATGAAAAGCCGGCTGCCGCCGCCCGTGGATGCCTCAGCCATGAACGTCCCCTTAAAAAAATAAGCCCCGCCAAGGACGTTAGAGCATTTTTCGAACCAGGCAAACGCTCGGCAGCAGTTACCTAGCCGGCACGGCAGGGGCGGCAACAAGGGCTGCAACGGCACCCGGTGCCCGCCCCTAACCTATTCATTCCACTGAATTTTACGACTGGCACGCGGATTGCTTATGAAGACGGGAGAACGAACCGCCGAAGCGGCTCGAAGGTCATACGAAGGAATGTTGCCCATGTCCGTGATCGATTTCATCGCCGCCCACCGCCGCTCCGACGCGAAGTCCGAAGGCTCGGCCGCCATCGCCGAAAAGCCGCGCGCCAGCGCTCTGGAGAAAGTGCGCGGCGGCAGTCTCACGGCCAGCCAGTTCACGCGTCATATCACGCACATCATCGAGGACGAGATGCGCCGCTCCCTGAAACGCCACGTCGACGTCATCGATCCCCTGGAACTCATCGACCTGGCGAAAATGATCGCCGAACAGAAGGCGAAATATATCGGTACGACCTTGGCCATCGCCTCCAACCGCCAGCCCATCACCGACGCCGAACTGGAGCAGCTCAAGAATTTCCGGGTCAAGATCCAGGAACTGGAAGCCGCCCACAACGAACTCAACGAAGCGATCGCCTCGCAATTGGTCGAAGTCAAAGGCGTCGTGAAAGAATAAGCGCCCGTCCCCAGGCGCAACCGGATCGACGCGGGGACGCCCGCGTCACAAAGGTGACCAACGCCCCGAGTGCAAGCCAGAATGGTGCGCCTCGGGGTAATCTTTTTTGGAAAAGCCTTTTCGACATGGATTGCCCCGGTCGTGCTGGAAGCGCGCATCATTTACGTCGCGGAAGCGCGCGTCATTTAACGGCGGCCTTGCGCCGCCGGGCCGGGCAATGACAAGTATGGGGCGTGCCATAAGGACCAACATGCCCCTCACCATCTACCACAACCCCCGCTGCACCAAATCGCGGCAGACCCTGGATCTCCTCACCGCCAAGGGCCTTAAGCCCACGGTGGTGGAATACCTAAAGCACCCGCCGTCGGCGGCCGAACTCACGCGCATCATCGCCATGCTCGGCGTCCCGGCGCGCGACATCCTGCGCAAGGCCGAAGCCAACGACGCCGCCATCAACCCCGACAGCCTGACCGAGAAGGAGTTGATCGAGGCCATGGTGCGCAATCCCATCGTCATCGAGCGCCCCATCGTCGTCAACGGCGGCAAGGCCGCGCTCGGCCGCCCGCCGGAGAACGTGCTCAAGATACTCTGACCATGAAAACCAGCCTCACCCATCCGCTGCCGATCCCCGCGGTCGCCGCCGGCCGGGGCCGCCTCGGCATGTGCATGTGCCCGGGCAAGCAGCAGCCCCACGCCGCCACCGGCCCCTGGCACCGGGACCTGGCGCTGGACATGGACGTCATCTCCGCCTTCGACGCCGCCATCGTCATTACCCTGATGGAGGCCGATGAACTGGAGACCGCGGTCGCCGCCACGGCGCTCAAGGCCGCGGTGGAAGGCCGGGGCATGACCTGGCTGCACCTGCCGATCCCGGACCTGAAGGCGCCGGCGGCGCTGTTCGAGGAGGGTTGGAAAACCCATGGGCCCGCGGTGCGCGCGGCGCTGGGTGAAGGCCGGAATGTGGTGGTTCACTGCCGCGGCGGACGCGGGCGTTCGGGACTCGTCGCCGCCCGCATCCTGGTGGAGATGGGAACCGAGCCGCGCGACGCCATCCTCGAGGTGCGCAAGGCCAATCCGCTGGCGATCGAAACGCCGGTCCAGGAAGAGCACGTGAAGGGCTTGAGACCCTAAAGATCCAACTTCGCCTCTTTCAGCATGTTGAGGTTGTCCTCAATGGTGAAGAGGTTGTGGTAGATCGTGTCCTTGAAGAAGTTGTACTTCTGCTCAAGGGTTGAATCGCGCCGGCGGCCGCGGTCGTCCCAGAAGCGCTTGCGCCAGTCGTTGATCTTGATCTGCCAGAAACACACGATCATGCCGATGGCGCGGTAGTGCACTTCCACGCTCTCGCGCATGGACTTGAACTTCTCGGGGGTGATCTCGTCGAAGAATCGTTCGACCTTGTGGAACAGGTCGAAATAGCCGTTCAAGGTAAGGATGGTCTGGCGCCCGTTGTCGAGCGCCGTCTGGGTCTCTTCCTTGATGCCCGGAAAGCGGCTGCCCAGGCCCGGCTGGTCGTGCAGCTTCTTCACATCCACCAGCATTTCACGCAGGTCCGCCAGCATCGAGTCATAGATGCGCTGATAGTAGGAGATCGCCAGGATGATTTCCGACAGCTTGGAGATATAGACCACGATCTCGGTGGGCTCGATGCGCAGTTTGCCGGCGATTTCGATTAGGTTCCTGAGCACCGCGCCGCGGTTGGCGCCCTCCAGGATGGAGGACAGCGACGAGCGCCCGGTGATCTTCACGTCGGTACCGTCGAGGATGGCTTTCAACAGCCCGCGCGAATAGTTGCTCATATACTGCTGTAGGCGCTCGGCTTCCCGGGGCGGGATCTTGATCTGTTCCAGCTCGGCGTCGGACAGGTAATCGTTGAGCGCCGCACGCACCGAGTAGACGTCGAAGCTGCGCGCGCTCATCAGCGCCACCAGACGGCGGCGGTCGTGCTCGTTAAGGCCCAGTTCGCTGATGACCTCCGAGGCGGTGCGGATACCGATACCGACCCCGTTGGCATTGAACATATCGACGACGGGTTTCAGATCGTGCAGCAGCACGACCTTCGAGCCGGCCAGGGTCTTGCTGTCGAAAATCGCCCACTTGTTGAGCGGCATCTCGAAGAAGATGTCGATGGGTTCGGGCTTTTTTACCATGTCCGGCGGCGCAAGAGGGTGAGCGGACGATAGTGAGTCAAAGCGATGAACAAAACCTTACGGTTAAGGCTTTCTATACCAGCCCGGCTATACCAGCCTGGTGCGGATCTTGATTTCCCCGGCGAGGGTCTTGTGCACCGGGCATTTGCCGGCGATCTCCAGCAACCTTGCGCGCATCTCGGCGTCCAGCGGACCCTCCAGGGTGATCTCGCGAGTTATTTCCTCAACCTCGCCTTCCGTGGAGTTGCAATCGGGGCAGTCGGCGGCCTTGACCTTGCGCCGGGACAGCCGGACCGAGACATGCTCCAGCGGCCATTGCTTGCGGGCGGCGTAGAGCTTCACGGTCATGGCGGTGCAGGCGCCCAGGCCCGCCAGCAGGAATTCATGGGGCGCCGGGCCCAACTCCTGGCCGCCGATGGCCTTGACCTCGTCGGCGATCAGCCGGTGATCGCCGACCGCGATCTCCATCGTCAGTTTATCGCCGGTATCTTTGACCACCACGTCGGACATGCGGGACTCCCGTTCGAACCAGGGAGCATGATACTGCTAGCCCTATGGATCCGACACCAGCCCTCCTGACCCCGCCAGCGGGCAAACCCGACATCCGCCTCAAGACCACGGTCTTTCAGGGCTACTTCCGCATCGACGCCTATGAACTCAGCCACCCCACCTTCGACGGCGGCATGACCGCGGTCATGCGCCGCGAGGTGTTCGAGCGCGGCCACGCGGTGGCGATCCTGCCCTATGACCCGGTGCGCCGCGAATGCGTGATGATCCAGCAGTTCCGCATCGGCGCCTATGCCGGCGGCATGAACCCCTGGCAGATCGAGGTCGCTGCCGGGATCATCGAGCCAGGCGAGACCCCGGAAAACGTCGCCGCCCGCGAGACCCTTGAGGAAACCGGCTGCACCGTCACCGCGCTGTGGCCCATGCACCACTATCTGGTGAGCCCCGGCGGCGCCACCGAGAGCACCAGGCTCTACCTGGGCCGGATTTCCACCGCCAATGCCGGCGGCATCTTCGGTGTCGCCACGGAACACGAGGTGATCCGCGCCGTGGTGGTGACCGAGGACGAGCTGCGCGCCCTGCTGGACCAGGGCCGCTTCGAGAACGCCGCCAGCCTGATCGCCGTCCAGTGGTTCTTCCTCAATCGCGACAAGATCCTCGCCGCATGGAGCACCTGATGAGCACACCCATTCTGGTCGACACCGCCTGGCTCGCCGCGCATCTCGGCGATCCTAACCTGCGCATTCTCGACGCCAGCTACTTCGTCCCCGGCGGCATCGCCCCGGCCCTGGAGCAGTACGCCAAGGCCCATATCCCCGGCGCACAATTCTTCAACATCAACGACGTCGCCGACCCCGCGGGCAAGAAGGAACATGCGTTTCCCTCCAGCGCCATATTCGCCGCGAAGGTCGGCGCGCTCGGCATCGGCAACCAGCACCACGTCGTCGCCTACGATCACATGGGCGGCGCGCTGGCCGCGGCCCGGGTGTGGTTCATGTTCAAGGCTTTTGGCCATGAGGCCGTGAGCGTGCTCGATGGCGGCCGCGAGAAGTGGACCAAGGAAGGCCGGGCGATGAACACGGCCGTGCCGCAGTTCGCCGCCGCCGCCTTCCACGCCAAATCGGCCGAGGACCGCGTCGTGTCCCAGGCCGATATGCTGCGCCTGGCGCTGGCCACCGACCAGAGCCGCCAGATGCTGGACGCACGCTCGGCCGGCCGCTTCGCCGGCACCGAGCCTGAGCCGCGCGCCGGCCTGCGCTCGGGCCACATCCCGCACAGCCGCAACCTGCCGTTCCTCAGCCTGCTTCAGGGCGACAGCAAGACCTGGAAAGACCCGGCCGCCATCAAGGCCGCCTTCGACGCCGCCGGCATCGACCTGACCCAGCCGCTGGTGACGACCTGCGGTTCCGGCGTCTCCGCCTGCACCCTGGCGCTCGGCGCGGCCCTGGCGGGCAAGACCGACACCGCGATTTACGACGGCAGCTGGGTGGAATGGGGTGCCGACGCCGGATTGCCTCTCGAGACCGGCCCGGCCAGATAATCCATCCTTCGGCCGCGCGGAGCCTTACGGCATCGCCAAACAGATCGGCGGCCGGGTCCGGCTCCGTCGTACGCATCTTGGCCGCTTCCGAGAAGAATGCCGAAGTCAGAATTGTGACGGGATCGCCAGAATGGCCGCTCCCGCCGGAGCGGCCTTTCTCCTTCATTTCAGGGCCTTTCTCCGTCCGAGCGAACCCAGACGTAAAAAGGCAACACCCCATGAAATTCGCGTGAGGGACCGTGCGCGTGCTTGCCCGGCTCTACCCTGGGATTTTCCGGACGTGATAACCTTCTTCTCCAGGTCGTATCACCTCGTCGGGATCAAGGCCCCGTAGACCAAGGTCATGTTCGCGCTCACCCGTTCCATCGCGCTTCCGGTCGCCGCGGTGGTGTTGCTCTCCTTCTCCGGAACCGGCTTCGCCGCCGAGGCGGCGCGCAAGGCGGACCCTACCCTGGTGGAGCTTCAGCGCGCGCTCGACGCCGTCGCACGTGATGCCAAGTCCGGTGATTCGCTGGACAACGCCTATGAACTCCTGGCCCTGGCCGACACCGCCCAGCAATTGAAGGCCGCGCAGATCGCCGCCGGCGCCGGCAACGCTTTCTCCGACCTGGTGCGCCGCGCCACCGCCGGCGCCCTGAAACCCGGCAGCGCCACCGCCCGCGACACGCTCGATCAATTTGTCGACCTGCGCGCCGCCGCCTACAGCGTGCCGGCCGTCCAGGGCGCCCTCGATGACGGGCTCAAGGCCCTGTTCCCGGCCGTGGCCGGCAGCATCGAAAAGCGTATCGTCACCGCCGCCACCTTCGAGGAAAAGCTCGACGCCGCCGGTGAACTGGCGGCGATCCAGGGCTCGGCGGTGCAGGTCAAGATGCCCGCCGCCGCCCATGACCTGGGCGCCGCTTTCGACAGCAGCATCACCACCTTGCGCAAAAGCGTCGATGCCGAAGATGACGCCGCAGTGAAGACCCGTCAGGTCGCCGCCCTGGACAGCGCGCTCAAGGCCCGTGACGAACATCTGAAGGACGCCGCCGCCAACACCATCGATATCATGGGCGAACGCATACAGGCCTCCCCGGGTGAAGGCGCCTCGGGCCGCCAGGCCACGTCTTCGAAAAATTGAGTCCCCTGTTCACCGCCGGCCGTCCCGTGCGGCCGCATATGCCGTTTCGCCCTCGTTTCCCGTGGCTCACCGGCGATTTGCAGACCTTGCGCAACAATCTGGTTGGCGGCGCCCCGACACCGCCGCCGGGCCTGCGCCTTTCCCTGCCGCTCCGCGACGGCACCCCCGACGCCCTCACCGGCGTTCTGCACAAACCCGCGTTGGATACCCATAAGCCCCTGGTCATCCTGATCCACGGCCTTACCGGCGACGAGGACAGTGCCAATATCGTCACCAGCGCCGCCTGGCATCTCAGCCGTGGATATCCTGTGCTGCGCCTCAACCTGCGCGGCGCGGGTCCGTCGCTCGCCCAATCGGAGAAGCGCTACCACGCCGGCGCCAGCGCGGACGTGCGGGCCGCGCTCGCGTCCCTGCCCGCGGATCTCGCAGGCAACGGCTTACTCGTCGCCGGCACCTCGCTCGGCGGCAATGTCGTGCTGAAATTGCTGGCGGAAGGCTGCGATGGCGTCATCGCCGCCGCCGCCATCTCCGCGCCCATCGACCTCGCAGCGTCGCAATTGCGGATCATGGCACCGCGCAACGCGGTCTATCACCGCCACCTGCTCACCGCCATGAAGGCCGACGCCGCCCGCTCGTCCGGCGAACACGGCGCGCTCTACAAGGCCAACGCGGCGCGCATTCATTCCATCTATGACTTTGACGATCTGGTGGTGGCCCCCGCCCACGGCTTCGCCGGAGCCGGTGACTATTACCGCCGCTGCTCGTCCGCGCCCCTGCTGGATCGGATCACCATCCCCACCCTGGTCATCCACGCCGGCGACGACCCCTGGATTCCGGCCGCCGTCTACCGTTCGCGGGCGTGGTCCGATAGAGGTCCGGCTCTGGTGATGCCCGCCGGCGGCGGCCACGTCGGTTTCCACGGCGCGGACCATCCCGTGCCCTGGCACAATCACGTCATTGCGAATTTCTTCGAGAGCGTGCTTTAAAAGAACATCATTTCAGGAGGGGAACGCACATGTCACAAGGACCGACGCCTTACGGCGCGCCGATCACGCTCGACGCCGCCAAGAAAGTCATGGCCGCAGCCGAAGCCGAGGCGAAAGCCAACGCCTGGCCGGTGGTGATCTACATCGTCGACAGCACCGACCACCTGGTCATGGCGCAGCGATTGGACAACACCCAGTACGGCTCCCTGGTCGTGGCCGAGGGCAAGGCGCGCACCGCGCTGAACTTCCGCCGCCCGTCCAAGGCGTTCCAGGACCTGATCGCCGGCGGCGGCCCCGCCCACGGCTTCCTCACCTTCCCGCACATCACCGCCGTTCAGGGCGGGCTCCCCATCATCGTCGACGGCAAGATCATCGGCGCCATCGGCGTCTCGGGCGTCACTTCCGCCCAGGACGAACAGATCGCCGGCGCCGGCATCAAAGCGCTCACCGGCTGACGAGGCGCGCCGCGAATAGCGGCCCGCTTTTGCGTTGCGGCTGTGCTAGCATCAGCGCCTGAGTCCAGGGAGGGCGGAATGGCGGTGTTGCGTAAGGCGTTGGCGGCGGTGGTGGCGATGAGCCTCGCCGGCTCCGCATGGGCGGCGGGAACCGGGGCACAGACAAACATCACGCCGCCGGAATACAAGGTCGATCCCTTCTGGCCCAAGCCCCTGCCCAACACCTGGACCATGGGCATCCTCGCCGGCGTCATCGCCGACAAGGGCGACGTCATGTGGATCATCCAGCGGCCCAAGACCGTCGAAGGCTATCTCCTGGGCGGCGCGCAGACTCCGCCGACCGCGGCCTGCTGCATCCCGGCCCCGCCGGTGCTGGCGTTCAACCAGGCCGGCGACGTGGTCAAGTCATGGGGCGGAAAAGGCGACGGCTACGAGTGGCCGTCCTCGGAGCACGGCATCGCCATCGACCCCAAAGGCAACATCTGGATCGGCGGCAACCAGACCCAGACCGGGCGCGACAACAGCCCCGCCGACGGCCAGATCCTGAAGTTCACGCCCGACGGAAAATTCCTGCTGCAGGTCGGCCATGCCGGCCCCAGCAAAGGCAGCCTCGACACCACACAGCTCTCCGGCGTCTCCGACCTCGCCTTCGACGCCGCGGCGAATGAGGTCTTCGTCGCCGACGGCTACGGCAACCACCGCATCATCGTGTTCGACATCGACACCGGCAAATTCAAGCGCATGTGGGGCGCCTACGGCAAGCCGCCCACCGACGAGAAAACCCCGCCGCCCAAAATCGGCGACCCGCCCGCCGCCCAGTTTCGCCTGGTGCATTGCGTGAAAGTGTCCGCCGACGGCCTGGTTTATGTCTGCGACCGCGACAACAACCGCATGCAGGTGTTCAAGAAGGACGGCACCTTCGTCGCCGAATATTTCTACGCCAGGGACTCGCGCGGCCCGTCGGGCGGCACCGTCGGCCATATCGGCCTGTGGCCGGACAAAGCCCAGAGCATTCTCGCCATCGCCGACATCGGCAATTTCACCGTGCGCCTGGTGCGCCGCGACAACGGCCAGGAACTGGCCACGGTCGGCCGCGCCGGCCCCTACGCCGGCCAGCTGCACCGCGTGCACCAGGTGACCTTCGACAGCCAGGGCAACCTCTACACCGCCGAGATGGAGCGCGTGCAGAAGTTCACCCGCACCGGCGGGGCCAAGCCATGAAGCGCGTCCTTCCGGCGCTGTTGGTGTTCGCCGGCATGGGCGCCGCCCTCGCCCAGAGCCTGCCCGGATTGCCTGGCGCCGGCGGACCCAGCGGCGGCGTGCCGCAGAAGGCCCCGCCGGTGAAGAAGGTGGACGGCGTGTGCTACCCGCCCGAATCACAACTCTACAAACGCATCACCACGGGCTTCATCCCCTTCGTCGCCATGATCGACTGCCTCAAGAGCGGCGGCGTGGCGGCGAAACGATGAGCCGCTTTGCGCCCGGATCCAAGGCCTACGGCAAGGATGGCCGGATGTACACCGTCGATGAAGTAACCGACGGCGTGGTCTACTGCCGCTCCGAGAACGGCGTCGAGACCGAGTTCCCGGACTCCAGCCTCGCCACCCCGGTGGAATGGGCCGCCCAGGCCGACGGCCGGCGCGACCTCGCCTACAGCCGCGTCAGGCAATCCAAGGCCTTCACCACCCCCGCCGCCAAGGTCGACCGCACCGGCGCCGAACGCCTGCTCGCCCAGGCCGACCGCCTGGTCATGGGCCTCCTCGACTTCGCCGCCTTCACCGCCGCCGCGCGCGTGCTCGAGGAACAGAAAGCCTCCACCGACAACCTCTCCATCGTCAAATGCCGGCAGGTGTTCGACGCCGCCGCGCCCGAGGTGCGTGCCGGCCTGCTCGCGGCCGTCCTCGGAACACAGTCCGATACGCTGATGGGCGCCGCCAGGCTCGGTGACAACATGGCCAAGGCCATGATCGACAAAGGCCTGGCGTTGCGCGCCGAGGCGTTCGAGGACTTCTGCGACCGCCCACGCAAATAAAAAAGCGGCGTGGGCGAAGGCCCACGCCGCTCCTATATCGCTCCAGAAAAAATTACGGCCGGTAGGGATTGTTCGGATGCCTGTCATAGCGATTCGGCACGCCGTCGCCGTCACGATCGCGGTACGAGCCGTAATAGCCCGGCCCCGTCCACACGCCGACACTGACGCTGGAATAACCGCGGCGATAGCCGTCATCATAGGTGGAGCAGGCGCTCAGCGCCGACGCCACGCTTATCAAGCCGGCAAGAATCACGCTGGATTTGATGAGTTTCATGCTGCACCTCCTGCAATGCCCATTTAACCGGCTGAGCGAGGCGGCTTTACGTCCGGACTGTGGCCGGATCGAGGTTTTTTTGCGCGAGGACGCGCTATGGCGCCAGGCGCACCCACACACCGCGGAACGCGCGCCGGGCGGGGTCCTTCAGCGCCTTGCATTCGACGCCGCCGACGGCAACCGATCCGTCGTCGGACAGCAGCAGGATCTCGTCGCGATCCTCCGGCGTGAAGAAACCTTCGGGATTGTAGCCGGACAGATCCAGGTCCGCGCGCGCCGGCGCATCGCGGCCGTTCCACACCCAAAGATGCGACGCCCCGCCGCCCGCCACCTCGCCGGCGACGATCAGGTAGCTGCCGCGCCACGACGAGAGCGCACGGATGCCCTGACCGCCAAGACTGAGCAGCAGCGGTTCGCCGAACCGCGCGGTCGCGCCCGCGTTTGCGGCAAGTTCGCCCGCGTTGAGCAGCGGCGCGATCAGCGCCCGGCCGCCGGGAATGGGGCTGCGGAAGCCGATCAACAGAACGCCGTCGGCCGCGGCGGTAAGCCCCTCGATGTTCAGGCCGCCCGGCGCCTTCGGCGGCAGTTCCGCCGCCGCCGCCAAACCGAACCGCGTGTAGCGCGCATCGGCCAGCAGGTCGGTCAGCAGGCCGTTATAGCTGCCGGTCACCGCGATCTTCTCGCCCACGGTCGTCGCGAAGAACCGCAGCCGTTCTTCCTTGAACTTCCCCTGCGTGTTGCGTCCGTGCGACGTCATCCAATACGCGCGGTCGCCGTCGCGCGCCGCCGCCTCGAGATCGGTTTCCGGGTATTGCCGGTTCTTCCGGCCCTTGAGCGCCAGACCGAGGGTCTCCGAGATGTCCACCGCGCCGATCGGCGCCGCGCCGCGGTCCACGTCGAAGACGCGCAGCACGTTGTCTTCGTCATCCGCGACCACCATCCGGGTCTGCGAGAGCGGAACGGCGCCGGACGCGTCGCACATGCCGGTGAACACGACCTCGCCGCCCAGTTCAGCCGCGCGCGGCGCCGCCGCAACGGCAGCCCTCGTGGCAAGGAGTACGGCCACGGCGACCGCCACGGCCAGATGGGATTTACCCGAATGGGATTTGCACGGCATACAGGTACAAAGACGGCCATGACGGTCAACGCCTGCGCGCCGCCGAGGATTTTATGTCATGGATACGCCCCAGCCGGTGTTTTTGTTCCCCTTTTCTTCCGCTTGGGCAGTTGCGGTGAGAGCAATTAACCCTTAGAAAACGCTGTCTACTTGACGCGTCGGAGCGTAGCTCAGCCTGGTAGAGCGCCAGCTTTGGGAGCTGGATGTCGCGAGTTCGAATCCCGCCGCTCCGACCAATCACCACCGATTGCAGCGAGTGAGAGTTCGACGCTTAGCTTTCCTTAACGAGCGCAGCGAGTTTAGGAAAGCTTGCGCTCGGCCGAAGGTCGTGACTGCCACCGTCAGCGCCGGCACGCCTCCAAGGTCTCACGCACAGCTTGAAGTTTGGAGCGGCAGTCGGCGCCGGCGGCGCGGGTGTCGATCAGGTACATGGCAGCCTCCAGGTCGGTATGGCCTTCCGGTTCCGCGGGTTGCGCCAGGCACGCGAGCTGATACCCCGGTACCGGACATGGCAGCGCCTCAAGGCGCTGCGCGCCCGCGCACCCCGTGCACAGCGGCATCAACACCAGGGCTGGCATCGCCTTTCGCCACATGAGCCACCTGCTCCTTCAACCGCATCACCTGTTTGGACAACGCCTCCGCCCGCGCCCGCTCGCGCGCCGCCGCTTCTTCGGCCGCCGCGGTGTCGCGCATGTACTTGGCCGCGACGGCGGCGTTGTGCTTCGCCAAATCCACGGCCGCGGCCTGTGCGGCGGCATGCCGGCCTTCGCGATACGCCAGGACCGCAGCCAGCGTCAGGCAGGCCGCAAACGCCGCGCCCGCAATCGCCCTGAAGGGCAGAGCATTGAAACCCGAGACCAGCGCGGCAAGGATGCGGATCATGGCTCCGCCTCCATCATGCGCCACCACTTTCGGATGTTCGCGACATATCCACGGGTCTCGGCGGCGTTGCGTCCTCCGGTGATCTCGACCAGACAAGGCGCAATGGACTCCCAGAGCACCGCGCCGGCGCATTTCTCCTGGGCCTTGAGGATGCTCCCAAACCCGGCGTTGTAGCTGGCCGCTCCCAGATCATTTCGAGCCAGTCCGCTGCGCCCTTCGGCGCGCCAGGCGCGCCGCAGCCTGGCCTGGTAATAGGCGCCGGCGGCGATGGCGAGCCTGGCGTCGGCGCGCGGTTCATTGCCGCCGTAGCCGAGATCCCGCAGCACCCCGCGCCAGGTCGGCGCCATGAACTGAGCGATGCCGCAAGCGCCCGCAGCCGAGCACGCATCCGCTTCCAGATGCGATTCCTGCCACAGTTGCGCCTTCCAGAGTCTCCACACCGGAAGATCGCCCCAATAACGCTCCACGGCCCCGGCGATTTCATCGTCCCACGCATTATTGAAACCGGCCGAGAACGACGGCGAAGAAATAAAGAATACCGAGATACAGCAAAGCCAGCGGCAGAGCGTTGCCGTCCCTGGCGGCCTTCTGGAACGCGTCCACATCGGCTTTAGGATCCAACCCGAACACCCGCTCCAGCACCACCGCATAGAGGCCGGTCAGCGCCAGCACCACCGCCAGCTTCAGGGCATTGATGACCGTGGCGGCGATCGCGGCGGCTTCCAGTCCACCGTCCATTACCTGACCACCCAGCGCATCACCGCCCCCAGCGGATAGTAGACCGTGCCCTCGGACGCCTTGATCTCCAGCACGTCCTCGAAGATCACCGCCCAGTCCTTGTCGCTCGCAAGATCATAGGCGGCCGGCGGCCCATCCTCCGGGTACACCGTCACCGTCGCCGGTTTATGCTTCTGTGCCATCAGCGCCTCTGGGTCAGGGTGTCGATCTTGGTCTCGATCCGCGCCAGCCGGTCGGCGAGTTCCCGGGTCAGGTCCTGGGTGCGCGCGGAGCCCTCGGCGATCAGCCGGTCGTGGTCGCTCAACTTCTCCGTCGCCTGCCGCCGCCAGGCGCTGAAATCCGCCACATACCAGACCCCCAGCGCCAGTTGCCCCACCAGCACGGCGATCAGCGAGAGGTTGATCTCCTTCTTCAGGTGCCAGGGCTCGGGTGGGCGGATCCGCCGGTCCTCGCCTGTCCAATCGCTCATGCTGACTCCTTCAGGAGATGGCTTTGCGTCGCCGGCCGGTCGCGATCCGTCGTTAAAATGATATGCTGGCGTTCCCCTTGGTGTTCCTGCTCTGCTCGTTGGTCGTCTCGCTCCCGTTCTCGGTCTTGGTCGACCCGATCCCCGCCTGTCCCAGGCCCAGGAGCGAGAACAGCTGCTGCAAGGTCATATTGCCGTAGTTCCCCAGCGCGTTGGCGTTGCCGACATTGGCGGCGCTATAGGCGGCGGCGTTGTTCAGCCCCTGCGCCCCCAACCCCGCCCTTTGCGCCGCCGCCGTCATCCCGGCCGTAGCCGCGTTCACGCCTTGCGCGGCGATGTTGGCCCCGGCGGCGTTTGCGTTCGACCGCGCCAGGGCGGCGGCGATCAGGTCATTGGCCACGCCGCTGCGCCGCTGGTCGCCGGCTTCCGCCTGGCCGATATCGAACTTTTGCCGGCTGTCGGTCAGGCTGGTGTTGAACTGGCCGGTATCCTGTGCCTGGCGCGCGTTGAATTGATTGGTGCTCAGGATGTTGCCGGCGTTGGCGGTGTCCGCCGCCAGCGCCCGGTCGGCATCCGACTGGCCCAGGCCGGCGGCTGTGTTGAAGGCCTTGAGCCGCACATCCGCCGCCAGCGATCCGCGGCCGCGGGCGGCATCGGCCATGAACGCGCCTTCCGCCACGCCGGTGCGCTTGTTGCCAAAAGCGTCGGCGCTGCGCGCGCGGAGCGCATTGAACCCCTGCGCCGCGCCGGCGTCGTAGTCCGCCAGCGCGGCATCGACGTAGTCGCGCGCGAGCGGCGTACCGTAGGCCCCCATATAGGCCGCACCGGTGCCGCCCGCGACCGACGGTGCGTTCGCGGCGGTGGCGGTGGTGGCCTGGACCTCGCCCGGGAACCAATGCCCCAGCGTATGGGAACCGTTATTCTGCTGGTTCCGCAGGTAATAGATGGCGTCGTCGATGGTGCCGCCGCTGGCGCCGGCCGCGGCGCTGAAGCCGTTCAAGGCGCTCACGCCGCTGTCGATATACCCGCCGTAGCGGCCCGCGGCCTGCAATGCGTCCGCCGTCGCCTGGTCGGCGGTCCCATAGGCGCCCGCCAGCGGGTTGTTGAGCAGATTCTGGCGCAGATAGTCCGCTGCCGTGCGTTGGTCCGCCGTCATGCCGTTGGCGTCGAGACCGCCGTCGATACTGTCATAGCGCGCCTTCCACCAGTCCGGAATGTTGGGCGTGGTGGTGGCGGTGTTGTTGTAAGTGCGCTGCACGTTGCGCGAACCGCTTTCGTGGCTGCCGCCGAGATTTATGAGAGCCATGTTTCCCTCGCAAAAATGAAGAGACGCTACCGCTTCCGCCCCGAGACCGCGGTGTCGAACTGCATATTGCCCATGCGCCAGAACGTCGGCGCCGCGTTGCCGGAGAAGGCCACGCTTACCTGTTCGCCCTGAACGCGGGTGGACCGTTGCCCCGTTGCCGCGGTGATGCGCAAAGCCGGCGAGGCCCGCGTGAAGATCCCGCGTATGTCGCGGTTGCGCGCGGTGAACGAAATGGCGTAGCCGCCCTGCAGGCCGTCATGGTCCGGCCGCACGCCGTTGACGATGATCTGCCCGCCTTCCACGGTGCGGTAGGCGCCCATCAGCGACCAGGCGCGCGGTCCCCCGTCGGCGGTGAAGCCCTTCTCGTGGAACCACACAGTCCCCGCCGTATCGGCCGCCAGCGGATACTGGAACACACCGGCGTCGGTGAAGGCGGTGCGGTCGAACCGCCCGCAGCTCCAGGTCCCGCCAATCGTGTCGTAGACCACGTAGCGCGAGCACTCGTTGCCGTCGCGCAGGTCCGGATAGAACCACCACACCTCGGCGTAACTCTTACCGATCACCCTTGAGGCGTAGACCTTGTCCTGCTGCACAAAGGCTAGGTTGTCGGCGACGTCGCGCGCCAGCGTGCACGGCAGCAGCGCCGGCGCCGCGCCGCCATAGGCCATGAACGCCCCCGCCGGCGTCATCCAGTACCAGACCCCGTTCACCTCCACCGCGGCATTGGGTCCGATCAACCCGCAGCCCGTGCCTTTCTGCGTGAAGTCATAGACCCGGTTGGGATCGGCGTTATAGCGCATGGACCACAGCGCATCCTCGGTCCAGATCACGTTCTCGCCTACGCCGGCGAGGCCGCGCACCACCCGCCCGCCCGCCGCCAGGGTGTATCCGCCGGCGAGGTTGGTGGATGTCGGCGTCCAATCGGTGTTGTCCTCGGCGTCACTCCAGTCGATCTGCAGCGCGTCGAAGGCACCGTCCAGGTTCGATCCGCAGGCGACAAGAATGCGCTCGGCGGTCACGAACACACTGCCCACCTCGGTGGGCGCGCCGGCGACCTGCTGCGCCGTCGTCAGCACCTGCACCGAGACGTCGTCCACGCTCCCGGCAAAGCTCGCGTCCTTGCTGAAGACAATGGTGTCCGCGCCGCCGGCGGCGAAGAACGGCAGGCGATACCTGCCCGTGGCCGCGATGGCGGCGCCGATCGGCACGCCCCCGTGCTTCGGCTGCACCGTGCCCGCCGCCCGCGTGACGGTGACCTGCAACAGGTGCCACGCCATCGGCTCCAGGACCACGTTTGTCGAAAGGTCGGAGCCCGCGCCGGCCGAGGCCGCCGCCGCCCCCGCGGCGATGGCCCATCCCGCTCCCGGCGACCACCCCGCCGTGGACGTGAAATCGCCGTTGGCCGCCAGTTCGGACCCGGTGAAATGCGGCGCCCATTCATAAATGGCGCCGCCGCGCGGGCTCGCCAGCAGGTTCTGACCCCACGGCGCGAACGACCAGGTGCGCGGGAACAGCGTCAGGCCGGACGACCCGCCGCCGTATCCGCCCGAACCGTAGCCGCCGGTGCCGAAGCCTAGCCCGCCCAGGCCGTCGATCTGGCCGGCGCCCAGGGCATAGTTATAGAGCACCGTGCCGCCGCCCGGTCCCGCCGTGACCGCCGCCGCCACGGCATGGGTGATGGTATAGCTATTGGCGTCCACGATCCCGGTGACGGCATAGTCGCCGCTCACGGTGATCCCGCCCACGGCGGTTGCGCCCGCGAACGCGACCTTGTCCGACGCCGCGCGTCCATGGCCGGCATGCGCCACGCCCACCACCGCCGATCCCGCCGTGGTGGTGAAGGGATCGGCCAGAGTCCCGCGTTCGACAACCGGCGTTATGTCGAACAGCGTCCCGTCCAGGTCCATGGCGTAGAGGCGCAAGTGCGTCCCGAACGCCGCGATCGGATTGCGCGCATTGTCGGCATAGGTGAACGTGCCGCGGCAGATTCCCGTCAGCCCGGCGGCCGACGCCCGTTCCCACCCATAAATGGTCTCCGGCAACCCGCCGACAAACCGGATCTTGTCGGCATCCGTCCAGTTCAACTGGCCCACCATCGGGCTGTTTTCTTTATCGATGCCGGCTTTGGTGGGAAGCGATTGATAAGTCAATGTTTTCACCCGCCCGACAGCGTAATGACTTGTATATTATTCATTTAACTATCATTGATATATTATGCTGATTTTATTAGTCATTTCATAAAAAATATGCCTAATATATTACTCATCAATCGAACTATTACACCGAATACAAAGTATATAAGGCACACATGTTGGACCTCCCCTCGATTGGCACCGAGGTCGCCAAACGCCGCAAGGAACGCGGTCTCCGGCAAGCCGACCTCGCGCGCGCCGCCGGCGTCAGCCGCGCCACCATCGACGCCTTGGAAAATGGCCGCCGCGGCGAACTTGGCTTCGGCAAGCTCACGCAGATTTTGGCCGCCGTCGGCCTGGCCTTCAGCCTGACCGGCGCCGCGACGCGCCGCCCGACGTTGGATGAACTGATGCAGGAAGCCGAACGTGATCAAGGTCTGGGCCGACGGAGCTGAAGCCGGCTATCTCGAGCGATGGAACAGCCGCGGCAGCGCCTTCACCTACCTGCCCGAGCTTCAGGACGGCAGGGCGGTATCGGTCACCATGCCGGTGCGCCGCCCCTCCTGGAATATCGGCTACGGCCTCGCCCCCATCTTCGAGATGAACCTGCCGGAAGGCGCGCTGCGCGAACGCCTGCGTCTCGCCTTCGCCAAGGCCACGGGCACATTCGATGATCTCGGTCTCCTGGCCGTCGTCGGCCGTTCCCAGGTGGGCCGCCTGCGCTATACCGGCCGCGACGACCGGCTGGATGAAGGCGTTCCCTTCCAATCGGTGGACGAGATCCTGACCGCGCACCGCGATGGCGACCTGTTTCATCATTTGATCGAGAAGTTCGCCGCCTTCTCCGGGATCAGCGGCGTCCAGCCCAAGGTGCTGGTGCGCGACACCGAAACCGCGCCGCCGCAGAACGGGCTGCATGGCCGCCTGTCGCAAGGTTTCCGGGGCGCCACCCATATCGTCAAGCTCTGGGACCCGAACGAATATCCCCAACTCGCCGCCAACGAATACTTCTGCCTCCGCGCCGCCGCGCGCTGCGGCCTCGAAGTGCCGCGGTTTCGCCTGGCCGACGACGGCGCGGCGCTGGTGGTCGACCGCTTCGACCTCAAGGCCGACGGGACTTACCGCGGTGTCGAGGATTTCTGCGTCCTCAACGCCCACCGCACCGACCAGAAATACCTCGGCAGCTACGAGACCACCGTGTTCAAGCGCCTCGCCGATTTCGCCGACCCCGTCACCCTCGGCGAAGACCGGGAAAAGCTGTTCACGCTCATCGTTCTCAACTGCGTGCTGCGCAACGGCGACGCCCACCTCAAGAATTTCGCCATGGTCTACGACGATGTGCGCGCCGCCGCGCGCCTGGCGCCGGTCTACGACCTGGTCACCACCACCGTCTACATACCGGCCGACGGCATGGCCCTCACCCTCGACGGCACCAAACGCTGGCCTGACGCCAAACGCTTGCGGCGCTTCGGCGAAACCCGCATGCAGGTGACGCCGGCCAGGATCCGCGCCATCCTCGAGCGCGTCGGCGATGCCGTCTCCCGGACGCTTCCCGAAGTGCAGGCCCACCGCAAGGACCAGCCCGCCTTTTCCGAGGTCGGCGGCCGCATGGCGCAGGCGTGGGACACGGGCCTGCGCCGGTCCCTCACCGACGCCGATCCTTGAACGGCCGCACCGTCTTAGGCCGCGGGGCTCACCAGATAAGCGGAATCATCCAGGCGCGTCAGCGGCCGGGCCGCCGCGTTCGCCAGGGCGAACATGCGCGCCATCGCCGCGCCGGCTTCCTCGGGCGACACGGTGAACTTGTCCTTCTGCAGATCGTTGCGCGCGATACGGTTCCAGTTGAGTTCCGTCAGCGCTCTTGGCTTGGGCAACAGGTCGGCGATCTTCCTCGCGGTTTTCAACGCGCCGTTGACCGGGAACAGGTCATCCGCGCGCCGCGGCGGCGCCGGCAGCTTCCCGGTCTCGAGAAATACCTGTGCCGCCGTGGCGGCCGCGTCACTGGAATGCACCGTGTAGTTCGCCTCCGGAATGATCAGGCGCCGCGCCCAGCCCGGGTCGGCACTCAAATTGATGCAGGGCGCGCCTAAGATCGCCGCCTCGATACCCGTGGTCGAATCGCAATGCACCATCACCGCCGCGTGCTGGATCCACGGCACCGGGTCCGACCGCCGCACCACCTCCACGCGGGCGGTGTCCGCATACAGCTCCTGCCAATACTCCGGCCGCTCGCTCGGATGCGGCCTGACCACGATGTCAATCGCGGTCTCCGCCAGCAGCCGGCCGATCAGCGCGCGCACCTCTTGCAGCGCCGCGCGCTCATAGGCCAGGCGGTCGTCCACCTGCCGCCGCGCCGCCGGATCGTTCAGGTCCAGCTTCAATGCCCGGCAATAGACGTCGATCGCCGTGTCGAGGTCGCCCCAGGTGCCGTTGATCAATCCGAACACCAGATTGACCAATATATAAGGTGCCGTCCGCGGCCGTTCGGTACGGGCCGCCCGCAGGATATCGAAGCGCGCGCTGCCCACCGCCGCGATCTTGCCGCGCACCGCGGGAAAAGCTTTCAGTACCCCCCGTTTATGCGCCTCGCTGACCGCGAGATAGCGGTCGCAATGCGTGATCGCTCCGGGATCGGTTGTCATATGGGCAAAGGCTTCGTTCTGTGCGATGGCTTCCTCGTCGGCCGCCACCACCTTGTGGCCGAGCCCCGCGCAGTTCGCCATGGCGGCCGCCTGGATCGCGTTGGTGGTCTTGAACAGATAACAGCCTTTTGGCGCCACCACGGCGCTCGCGGTCATCCCCCAATAGTCGCCGACGACCGCATAGAGCCCGAGTTTCGCCAGATGCGCCGCGATCAGGAACCGGGAGTCCAGATCCCGCCCCTTGAGTTCGCATGTGAGATACGCAATCGGCGCCAGCATGGGCGCAAGATAGAGCCGCGCGCAGAAGCGGGCTAGACGATCTTTTCCCCCGGCCGGTCACCCTGCGTCCGCCGGTTTCAACCGATATCCTATCCGCCGCCGCCGCGGTAAGCTGCCCCGCCGGCAGGCTGCCGCCCACGGCGTATATGGATGTGAAGGCCGAAGTTTCTCATGGATCAGGCAACCTTGATCGCCGAAGCCGAACGCCTCGAGGCCGCGTACAAATTCGAGGCCGCGCGCGCGAACTACGAGGCCGCCGCCGCCGCCGCGCCCTCCGCGCCGCTGTTATTGAAGCTCGCCCAGCTGACCGAACTGACCGGCGGCCCCGAAGCGGCGCGCGCTGTCTACGGCCGGGCGCTGGCGCTCGAGCCCGGCTCTTTCGCCGCCGCCACCAAGCGCGCCGGAACGTTCCTGGAATCCGACGGCGCCCAGGCCGCAAAGCTCCTTGAGGAATTCCTGCCGAACGCCGCCGGCCCGAGCCGCGTCGAAGTCCTGGGTCAGCTGGCGACCTTTCGCGAATGGGCCGCCCGCCAGGCGCGCGGACTTCCGCCGTCCCATGTCCTCGACCTCGCCCAATTTCCTTTTGCCTATGCGCAAGACGACCTCCGCCGTTTCGTGCAGGGCGCGGCGGCCTTGATGTCCGACATGCCCGGCGATCCCCGCGCCCGCGCGCTGCTCGGCTATGCCCGGCTGCTCGAGGGCGACATCGCGGAAGCGAACCGTCTTTTCCGCACCGGCGCCGCCGCCTCCGCGTCCATTGCCTATGGGGAACCCGCCGCCGCCGGCCCCGCGCTTCCGGAAGTGGTCGGCGCCTGGCCCAGGGATCCGTGTTTCTTCGTCTCCTGCGACCAGCGGTATTTCCAGGCGTTCCTGCTGCCGCTGCTCAAGTCGCTGGCGCGGTTCGTTCCCGATCAGCGCGTTCACATCCACGCCATGGGGCCCCTGGCCGATCACGCCGCCATCGCCCGGCATCTCCTTCCGCTGCGCGTGACACTGACCCATGAGATTCCCGACGCCTATATCGCCGCCCACGCCATCAGGCCGACCACCTACTACGGCGCCGCCCGTTTTGTGCGCTTCGCCGAGGCCCTGGCCGTCAATGACGGGCCTTTGTGGATGTCGGACGCCGACTGCCTCATAGCCCGGGATCCCAAGGCCCTGTTCTCCCGGGCCGGCGATCTGGCGCTGCGCATCCGTCCCGGCCGCATCGAGCCCGAGCACCAGATCAGCGGCTGCCTGATCATGGGCGCGCCCGCCGCGCGCCCCTATTTCCGCCACGTCGCCGATATCATCTCCGAAGCGCTGCCACGGGCCTTCTGGGGCCTGGATCAAGCCGCCCTCTACGCCGCCTACCTGCTTCTCAAGTCGCGCGGCGAAATGCCCGAGATCACGCTGCTCGGTCCCGCCGAGGCCGGCGTGAAGGCCGACGCCGACGACGGCGTCTTCTGGTTCACCGCCGGCGCCCGCAAGAAACGCCTCTTCGCCAAGCCCCTGCCCGCGAACCCGACCAGCTACGAGCGCCTGTTCCGCGAGGTCTCCTGAGGCCGGCGCGCGGGGTGAAGACCGTTCTACCGATCATCGATTTGAGGCTTTCATGAGCAATGACGATTTTGCGATCACCGCCCCTCAACTTGAGCACATGTTGAAGATCATGAGGGCGGCCCCGACCGACTTGCTGCTGTCCACCCATTGCCGGCACTTCCTCGCCAAGAGCCGGTTCGAGAAGCGCGGCGGCGAGGTCAACGTTTTCAATACCCCCGACACAGGGGTGATGCCGGGCACGATCGGCCATAACCGCCAGGAATTCGATACCTTCGCCAGCATCTCGCGGCCCGGACGCCTCATCTCCGCGTTGTCTGCGATTGAAGGCGTCTATGGCCGCGCCAAGGACCTGAAAGTGCTGTCGGTCGGCCCCAGAACCGAGATGGAATTGCTGCAACTCGTCGGAATGGGTTTCTCGCCCGCCAATGTCTATGCGCTCGATCTCATTTCCTCGTCCCCGTGGATCGATCTCGGAGACATGCATGCGATGCCGTACGAGAACGAGTTCTTTGACGTCGTGATCTCGAACTGGGTTCTCGCCTACAGCAAGACCCCCGAGAAGGCGGTCTCGGAAATGATCCGGGTGACCAAGTCAGGCGGCCTGGTCGCGATGGGCGCGACCTTTAACCCTCGCGCCGGCGAGGTCGATTACACCGACCCGGAAGCGAAGATTGTCGGCACGATGTTCCGCAGCACCAGCCAGTACAAAGCCATGATGGGAAAGAACCTCGGCCGCGTTCATTTTGAGGATGAGCCGGTCGATGACGTCCAAGGCGCCGTCATGCTGGTGGCGCGAGTGGCCCGCTAGGCGGACCGTAAGCTCCTCCTCCCAAACGATTTATAATAAATCGCCTATACGGCCCTTGGACGTCGCAGCATCAAATGAGCCTCAACGGCAAACGCGACAAATTCACTGTCGAGGACTTCGAGGCCCTGGCCAAAACCGAAGGCCTGAAACAGGGCCGCGCCAAAACGATCTTAGGAGAAGTTCAAGCGGCGGCCGCCAAGTGGCACACCTTCGCCGAAGACGCCAATGTCACGGAGAAATTCCGCACCAGGATTACGGAAATCCTGCGCCTTAAACCGCCGGCAAACTGATACTGCCTCAGCCCATATCTTATCCGAATCCATCGAGTTAAACTGGCCTATCCGCCAGCAGTTGTCCTTCTCAACCTCGGCCTGGGATGAAAGTGGTTTGAATGTCGCTTGACCCTTACTTCGGATACATGACGGTTGATGCGTTTGACTGCCCACCCTTCCTCATGTTCGATAACGACGATTGCGGTATTTGCCGCACCATCCGCGAGGGCCAATTTGAACCAACATCGCTGCGCCTATGGTGCGCTGTCGTAAGGTCAACAACAAGCGTAGTTGATATCGGCGCCAATGTTGGCGTCTACACTCTAGCTGCGGCGTCCTTACGCGGTGATATTCCAATTCATGCGTTCGAGCCAAATCCTCACGCTTACGCGCGCCTGCGCGTAAACAAACACCGCAACAGCTTTTCGAATATTTTTGAGCGTCAAGATGCGTTGGGACACAAAGATAATGTTCCCATCGCCCTTTCCTGGCGCGCAAAGCCCGGCAATCCGATTTCATCCGGCGCTGGCATCGGTGAGCAGAAATTTAGCGGGCCTGTCGAAACTAGTATTGCGGTTTTGCGTCGGCTTGATGCGGTGGGGCTCACAGATTTAGGGGACCGGCCCGCGTTCAAGATCGACGTTGAGGGGGCAGAGATTTATGTGTTTCGTGGCGCAGGCGACTTACTCAGGAGCCGCCCAGACATTTTACTTGAGAGCTTCCACCAAGTACCGTGTGATGAAATCACGGCACTGACAAAGCCGCTCGGCTATCGCTATTTCTCAATCAATGAGTCCACCGGCTCAATCACCGAACAAGCGGGTCTGACAGCAAGAGATCGTGGCAGCAATAGCTACAATCAGTTTCTAAGCGTTCGCGAGCCCCCGACTTAGGGCACGCTATAGCTCCCGTCCTGATTAGCGGTCCACCCTTCCTCGGGGAGTGGCGTCACCTTCGTTACGTCCCTTATTGGAACGATGGCCGGATATGGGTTGACCTCCGCCTGGAAGCGCCAGTGCACATACTTGCGCGCGGGGTTTCTTGGGTCTGTTTCGATCTGCGCGAATTCTCTCATAGAGCCCCTCCTTAGAACGGCCGGATCATGATCAAAACCGCACCGGCTTTACCATCCTTTCCGGCGCCTATTGCAACAGGTCCGGGACCGCCGGCGCCGCGTCCCATGAGCACGGAGAACAAGAGCGTTGCATCGCCTCCCGTGGCCGCGCCCGCGATCTGATTGCTACCGCTCTGCCGAATTGAACCGCCGTTGGGCCAACCGCCTGCAATGTTGTCGGATGTAGCGCTACCGCTAATAATATTAGGCGCAGCTACCTGGGGAGCAAAAACCGCCGTTGCAGCGCTTGTGCCAGGAATGCCTGGCGTGGCGTAGGTAGAATTAAATCCGGACGCACCGGGCCCCCCGCCGATATAGTCAAGACCTGCTCCGCCATTACCAGGCGCCGCAGTCGTGTTGCCTCGGGATACTCCGCCACCTCCCCCGAAACCACCGCTACCGCCGTTGCCACCGGATCCGGCGGCATCATTGGTTCCGGCGCCCCCGCTTCCACCCGCCAAGCTGATGAGTGAGCCAAAGGTGGTGGTGCCCCCCGCGGAGCCGTTGTTCGCCGCCGCCCCTGCCGCGCCGCCCGCTCCGGCAGCGCCAATAACGATATCTTGATCGGTTGTGACGGTTAGCTCCGTCAGGGACACGCGGCCACTGCCGCCGCCGCCGCCCATGTTTGTACCGGCCGAGGTTCCAGTATTCCCGCCGCCACCACCACCACCGATGGCGAGGACAACCAGGGTCAATGGATAGCCCGGGTTCGGATGCTTCCACGTCGTGCTGGACAGGAAATACTGCCAGCCGGTGCTGTAGCCGTTATAGATCGACGGCGGAACGCCGATCCCTCGGGGCGCGCGGTTGCTTTGCATGGTTACGAGTCCGAATTGACCAGAGGGCCGCCCTGGACGAAGCAG
The DNA here is from genome assembly GCA_041905795.1 of Rhodospirillaceae bacterium. Taxonomy (GTDB): domain Bacteria; phylum Pseudomonadota; class Alphaproteobacteria; order Rhodospirillales; family Rhodospirillaceae; genus SHVO01. The sequence continues at coordinate 123,630 of JAYRKL010000010.1, forward strand.
GAGAACGCGTTCGCTTGCGTCGGCGCCGCCCCCAGCGTGTCGCCGGCATTCAGCCGCAGCGGCATGTCGAGGCCGGTATAGAAGGCTTCGGCGGTTTGCACGGTCGCGGACGGCGTGAACGCGGCCACGGCGACCTGCCCGATCAGCTTCCACGACGCGCCCCCGCCGGCCGACCGATACAGGCGGATGAACCCGGCGCTGGTCGTGGCCGTGGCGATGAACTTGATCACTTCCACCAGGCTGCCGTTCACCGCGGCGTTGGCCGTGTAGATGTTGGTGATGGTGCCGGTGCCGTCCAGATTGGTGTTGGCGGTCGCCGGGATATCGCTGCGGGTGACTTCCGGGTGATGGACATAGATCGGATATTTGTTGGAAACGGTCATTGCAGAAGGCCCCAGTTGCTGAAGGTCGTGGACATGAACAGACCCTCGGCCGCGCCGGGGGCGGCGGCGGAGACGCCGCTGATCTGGAATTGCGTGCCGTCATAGCTCAGCAGCCGCTGGTCGCCGGCAGCGATGTCGCCGCGCTCCAGCGCGATGGCGCCGTTCTTGGTGATCGCCTTGGCGCCAAGCCCGTTGACATTGAGCGTCGAGGCCGTGGTGTTGGCGTTGGTGAACGTCACCAGGAACACCTGCCCGGCCGCGTAAGCCGTGATCGCCGGACTCGGGGTGACAATGTAGGTATCGATGCCCGACGCCGTATAACCCGTGGTGGCGATATCCAGGCTTTCATTGGCGCCCGCATTGATGGTCGATGCCAGCAGGAGCCCGGAGGCGGTGATCTTGTCGCGCGCGAACCCCCGCGTCGTATCGGCGACATTGTTCAGGAACGTCCCAGCCGTACCAGCAGGAACACTCGCGGCGATGGCCGCCGCCATCTGGGCGACGGTCACGCCGTCGCCGGCGGCGGTCCCTGCGCTCATCCCCGCGATCTTGCCGGCCACGGTGACGCCGCCCACCACCGTCAGGCCGGCGGGGAACATCGTCGGCGCCGCGTTGGCGTAATCCACCCCGTCGCAATACAGCAGTGCCCGGTCGCCGTTTTGCAGCGTCACACCGGCGCCGCCCGCGCATTTGATCGTCACCGCCGCGCCGGCCGCGTTCCACACTCCCAGGAAATGCTGATACCCGGGGAACGTCAGCGCCGCCGCCGCGCTCAACGAACCCGTCAATTTCACGAACGCCGCCGCGCCGTCGTTGGTGGCCGCGTAGTTGCTCCACGCCACCGTCGCGTCCCCCGTCACCGCCAGCGCCTGATAGCCTTTCGCCGCCCGCTCCAGGGTGGCGAGCGCGGTGTTGAGATACCCGCCCCACAGGTTGGTGTTTGACCCCACGCTTTGCAGGCGCAGGAGCAGGATGGAACTCGGAGTATCGGTCATCGCCTACCTGCCGCTCCGCTCGATCGCGGTATTGAACGGATCCACGAACCACGCCTCCAGCAGCGCGATGTCCTGTCTATGGGCGCGCGGATCGCCCGCCGCGGCGGCGATCTTGTCCTTGAGCTGCGGCGGCGCGTTCACGTTCGGATGCTCGGCGAACCGGCCCACCTCGCGCAGCACCGTTGCCGCGGCGTCCGGGTGATCGGCCGCCAGCAGCGCCGCCGCCGCCAGGTGCCCGGCGGCGTGATATCTGATGTTCTCTGAGGTCATGACACCACCGCCCTGTCCGTACAGCGCCGCCAATTGGTTCCGTCACTGAACGCCGCCACGTCGCCGCCGCTCTCGTCCGGCACCTTGATCCAGCAATCCTTGAACCGGACCGCGTCGGGCAGGCCGGTTGCGTCATAGGCCGGCATCCGCACCGGCAACAGGCCGCGGTTCAGGAACGCCGCCTCGATCTGGCGGATCAGGTCCACGCCCCAGGCGGGCGTTCCCGCCGGCGCCCGGATCATCGCCCGCTCCCCGCAAAATCCCCCCATAAATCCGAAGGATTCGCGCATTTCCTATCGCCGGCCATCCGGGTAATCTCCCGCCATGCGCGCGCTTCTTCCGTCATGACACCCGCCGTCTACCTGCCCATCGAGATCAAGGCGCGCGAGCTGCCCTCGCGCCTGGTCATGGCCAGCCGCCTGGTCGAGGCCGGCTTCGCCGTGGTCATCGGCAACCAGTGGTCCCTCACCGGCAACCTCGCGGCGCTGCCGCCCGGCGTCGTCATGTTCAAGACCGTCAACAAGATCCAGGGCGCCTGGATGGCGGCGGCCAAGGCCGCCGGTCACGTCGTCGTCGCCAACGACGAGGAAGTCCTCAATTTCATCGAGCCCACCGGCTACCTGATCTCGTTCAGCGACACCGCCGCGGCCCATTGCGACATGTTCTTCGCCCAGAGCACGGCGCACGCCGGCGCCGTCACCGCCGCCTTCCCGGTCCTGGCCGGCAAGACCCAGGTCACCGGCAACCCCCGCGTCGATCTCATGACGCCCGAGGACCGCGCCGCCTTCGCCGCGACCGACCCGCGCCTGGAGGCGCTGAAACCCTACATTCTCGTCAACACCAACTACGGTTCCATCAACAGCATCTGGGCCGACGACCAGATGTTCTTCTCCGTCACCGAGAAATCCGGCGCCTTCGATCCCCCCAACGCCGAACAAAAGATCAAGGCCTTCTGGGACATCATCGCCTGGGAGCGTGAGAACTACGAAGCCATGGTCGCCCTGCTGCGCTGGCTCCTGCCGCGCATTCAAGGTGTGTCTTTGGTGATCCGTCCCCATCCCATCGAGCGCCCCGACCATTGGGAAACCCTCGTCGCCCAAATTGCGCCCGCCAGAGCGTCCAAGATCGCGGTGATTCCGCGCTCGAACCCGCATCCATGGCTCATGGGCGCCGAGCTGGTCATCCATACCGGCTGCACCACCGGACTCGAGGCCGCGCTCATGGACCGGCCGACCCTCAACCTCCTGCCCGCCGATCATCCCACCGCCGCCGGCCTGGTGAACGAGGTCAACCCCACCTTCCGCACCGTCGAGGGCGCCGCCCGCGCCCTCAAGCAATTCCTGGCCACCCGCTCCGGCCCGCTCGCGCCGCCGCCGGACGCCGCCGCGGCCGCGTTCCGCCGCCATCTGCCGTCTTACCGCAAGCGCAACGCCGCCCGCCTGATCACCGGCACCATCGCCGGCCTGCTCACCGCCCGCGGCGCCATGCCGCTCGCCGATGGCAACACTTTCTCCCTCCCCATGCGCGCGCCCTACCGGCGCCACGCGCTGCAAGCCCTCGCCAAGGACAAATTCTCCGCCACCGAGGACGAAATCGCCGACGGCCTCGACGTCGCCGCCCGCATCACCGGCGCCGCCCGCCCCTACCGCCTCGCCACCCTCGACGACGGCGTGTTCCTGGTCACTCCCGCCTGAAAACGTCCCGCCCTAAGCCTCCAGGATTGCGCTAAACTCACGGCCATGTCGCTCACACCCGACCAGATCGCGCGGTTCCACCGGGAAGGCTACCTGGTGATCGAGGATGTATTCCCGGCGGCGGAACTCTCCGCCATCCAGGAAGCCTGCCGCGCCGTGCTCCCCGCCGGCGCGCGCGCCGTCAACATCTTCCAAGTCCCCGCCGTCGCCGGGCTGTGGACCGATCCCCGCCTGGTCGGCATCGCCCGCGCGCTGCTGGGCGACCCCCTCTCCTATTTCTTCGAGGCGGTGTTCACCCAGAAAGTCTGGGCGGAGGGTGAGCACATCGCCGGCCGCCACATCCACCACGACGCCAAGGGCGCGCCGGAGAACCTGTTCAACCGCCTGCACGCCGCCCAGACCGCCACCTATCCCGCCGTCCGCTTCGCGGCCTATTTCCAGGACACCGCTCGCCAGAGCGGCGGGCTCAAGGTCTGCCCCGGGTCCCACCTCATCGACAGTTCCGGTTTCGACCAGCGCGCGCTGCACTACGTCAACCTCGCCTCCACGCCCGGCGATCTGGTGGTGTTCTGTTCGCGCACCTTGCATTCGCCTTATGCCCTGCGTCCCGCCGCCGAGCCCGATCTCGCCCTGCCGCCCTGGGTCGAGGACAAGGCTTTCGCCCGGATGCCCGCCAAGTTCCTGCCCACGCCCGCCGTGCGCGAAACCATTTTCATCGACTATGTGCGCGAGGACGCCCTCTCCGACCTCCTGGTCAAGGGCCGCGCGCTTCACCCCGATAACTTCAAGCCCGGCTTGATCGATTACCTCAACACGGCCGATGTCGTCGCCATGGCCCGCGCCGCCGGCCTCTCCTTGCGCTTCGACAGCGCCCTGGTCGAACATGCCGCCACCGGCGCGCCCTTGCCCGCCGTCGTCACCGCGCCGCCCTGGCCCCAGGATTGGAGCCCGGCCTTCCCGCTCCGCGCCGAGCTTGGCGACCGCGATGCCTTGCGCCGGCGCTACGGCGCGTTGCAGACCACCGGCCACGAGAAGCTGCGCGATCCGCACATGGGCGCGCTGCTGGTCGACCGGTGATCCGCTCAGGCGATCGCCGTCTGTAAATTCGGCATCGCCGGCACTCCGGCCCATCGCACGTTGCGGTCGTCGCCCATCAGGTCGTTCATCATCAGGTCGTAGTCGGCCTTCCACACCGGCGCCCGCGCGTCGTTCTCCAGCATCAGCGACAGGCGCCACAGCGCGCGGCTCACATAGATGTCCGGATGCCCGAGCAGCACCCAATTGACCGCCTCCGCCGACAGCGGCGTCAGCGCCTTGTAGTAGATCAGCCGCAGCGGATAGGACCCGTCCGGAATTGGCCTCAGGCGCGCGGTGCGCGCGCCGGTGATGGTGAATTTCTCCGGTTCGCCCCGCGCCGCCGCCGGATATTGGCGGTAGAGGGTGGTGGGGTCGACGAACTCCAGCACCTTGACGGCGTCACGCACCAGCAGGAACGCCCGGTGCCCCGCGAAGTCCTCCGGCAGGGCCACGACCTCGCTGCCCGCCGTACAGGCGAGCGCGTCCGTCAGCGCCTCCATGTCCTTATGCCCGCCCCGCGCCACCAGGTCGCGCTGGATCCCTGCCGTGGCGTCGGAAATGACGCGCTTGATCATGCCTTCAATCACCGCCGGGCTATAGGCGGTCACATCGTCGAACAGATCGTCCCGGTTGGCCGCATCGCCAATCGCCGCCTCCAGCCTGGCATATGTATCGATGGACATCGGCGTGCCCTCCCAGCCACAAACGCAGAATTAATTGTACCATCAATCGCGAAAGCGATTGATCCACCGGAGGTACGCCCGCGCCGGCAAAACCGCTGCAACGGCGTACAATTAGAAAGGCTTTGCCCAACTCACGCACGAAGGCCTCTTACCCAATTGTACCTGGTACAATTAATTCACCGACGTTACGCGCAGTCCCCTCAAATCTTCCCCGGGACGCACCGGAGCTTGTAGTAGTCCCGGTCGTTCAGGATCGCCCGGAACTTCTTCTCGTCGTAGCCGTGCCCCGGCTGGAACCCGCACTGGGCCATGATCTGCCGGTGCACCGCGATCGGCAGCGACGCCGCCAGGGTCACATAGTCATCCTTGAACGACCGCTTGGCGCCGTTCTGCAGCGCCACATTGCGCTCCAGCACCGCTTCCACCAGCGCCCGCGGCTGGTCGTGCCGCACATGGATTTTCCTGGCGGCGCGGTCAAAGGTCACGGTCGTCCGCACGCCCAGGGCCGCGTTCCACTTCCGATAGGTGTCGGGCCCGATCCGCCGGAACGTGAGATCCAGCATCTCAAGCCTGCGCCACCGTCATGCGCCCGGTCGCGATCAATTTGCGCACGCACAGGCCGGCCGCCTTGGCGTCCGGCGCCGCGACCTCGAAGACGATCGGCTTCGGCCCTTTGGCCGGCCCGGAAATCGTCACCCGGAATAGCTTTTCGCCGCTCTCCCTGGCGAGGGGCCGGGTCATGCGTAAAGTCGGCATATATAAAGTGCGGGGCCCGGTTGTTGGCCGGGCCCCGCCTCCCTTACGACAGGGCGAACAAGGCGGCATGCGCCTGGGGCGCATCCACCTCGAGGGTGTATTCGGCGATGATCTGGAACTTGTCGGCGTCGCCGGTCTTGGCCAGCGGCTCCGAGGTCATGCGCCGCAGGTAGGAAAGCCCGGCGTGCCGCGTATCCACCAGGTAGGCGGTGAGGTTCTCGAACGAACTGTCCGAGGCCATCTGCACGTTCGAGGCCACGTCCAGCTGCCCGAAGTTCGACAGCCATGTGTCCACCGTGCCGATCAGCGCCAGCGGCTTCACTTTATCGGTATTGTAACGCACCTGCGCTGCGCCCCCGAGGGAGCTTTGCAAGGTCAGGTTCGAGAACGCCGTGCGCTGCGTCGGCGACAGCATGAGCAGATTGGGCTTGCCGCCGTCAATATGCGCCGCCTGCACCGCCCCATTGAGGACGGTCAGCGACATGGCGCGCACCGTGGTATTGGCCAGGTTCCAGGCGTTGGAGCCGTCGCCGGTGGCCGCCGTGAAGGCCTGCGCCCCGGTGAAGTCGGTATTGGTGATATAGGCGGCGAAGCCCGCGCATTCGCGCACGGTGGCGGTGCCGCCGACCTCGTATTTGTTGTTGTCGAGGACGATCACCTCCATGTCGCGGCGCAGCTCGATGGCCTTGAGCATTTCCTGGTTGTCGTATTCGTCCTCGATGCCGGCCACGTCCACGGCGCGCATGGTGCCGGTGACGCTGCCGACCTTGCGGCTGATGGCGCAATAATTGTAGATGCGCTGGCGGGCGACCGCCGTGGTCGCCGCCGGCGTGTCGTCGCCTTCCAGCTGGAAGTTCGCCTTGCTCGGCGCCGTCAGCGGCTGCACCTGCCATTCGTGTTTCACCGCCGTCGCCGGCTTGCCGTTGCCGATATTGGAGATGAACGGCGTCTCCTGGGGATCGATCAGCGAGACGATGCTGGTCAGGTCCTCGCGGATCCCGACCGCCTGATAGGTATTCTGGGCTGCGGCCTGAATGGCCATGGTTAAGTCTCCTAAAGGGGTTAACCGGCGCGGCCCTTGCCGCGCAAGGTGCGCAGCAGGGCGACGGCGTCGGCGAGGTTGCCGGAAGATTTCAGCTTGGCGTGCGCGCTGCGCACCGCCGCCTGCCCTTGGGCCTGGCTGGTCTGCTTGGCGCCGGGCCTTACGACCTTGGGCTTGCCGGCGATCATGCGCGCCACCTTGTCCTTGCCCGCCTGCAAGGCGTCGTATTTGGCCGCCTTGTCCATCACCCGGATCATCCACGGCCGCACCAGGCCGCGCAGGTCCGCCGGCTCCGCCCCTTCGTTCAGGGCATAGGCCGTCAGCGCCGCGTAGTCCTTGTCGCGCGCCGCGCGGTCGGACCAGGCGGGGTTATAGGTCTCCGCCAGGTCCCGGTCCCGCGCCGCTTCTGCGTCCAGCTGGGCGCGCGCCCGCTGGCTGTCGGCGGCGCGCGCCGCATGGGCCAGCAGTTCCAGACGTTCTGTCTGCTCCGCGAAGCGCGCCAATCCGCGCTCCGGGTCCTCGGCCAGATGCGCCTTCAGCGACTTGGGCCGGGGTGCGTGGTGTTGGAGCGCGCCCATCAGGTGATCCAGTTCGCGCAGTCTCTGCGACCGTTCGGTCTCATACTGCCGGCGTTCCGCCGCAAGGCTCTGGGTCTTGCGGGTATGGTCGGCCTTCAGCATGAACCCGTCGCGCACCTCGTCCAGCGACACCTTCACGCCGTTGCCCAGATCGATCATCTCGGGCACGGGCGCGGCGTCCGCGGATGGCGCGCCGCTCGCATCCTCACCCTGGGTCCCGTCCCGGTCCTCCGGCGGGTCGTCCACGGCGTCCTCGCTCTCCGGCAAACCGCTCGCCCCTTCGGTGCGCCGCGCATCGCGGGCCTCCGGGGTGCGCCCTCCATCGAACCGTGTGTCCTCCGCCTGTTGGGCGGCGGCATAGCGTTCCCGCGCCTCGGCCAGGGTGATGGCCTGGGGCGCATTGCTGTCTGTCATGGCTGTTGTTTCCTAAAGAGGGCGAAGCGCTGCTTCGCGCGGTCTTCGTAAAAATCCGCGGGGTCGACGTCGGCCCCGCTCTTCTCGGCCTGCGCCAGGGCGTTCAGGTGCCCCGCCACCCGCTCGACGATCCGCGCCGCATCCAGGTAGCGGCGCCGCCCGTCGTCGTCGCGCGCGTCGCACATCATCGCCGCCCGCACCGCCTGGGCCCGCGCCGCCTCCAGGGCCGCCGCGAACGCCGGATTGTTCATGAGCGCCCGCGCCTCGCCCTCGATGCTCACGCGTTCACCGCATCCATCGCCAGCCGCGTCTTGTCGATGCCCAGCTGCTCGGCCTTGATCACCGCGTCCCAGTAGTTCTTCTCGCGCGCGATGCGCTCCCTGGACGCCAGTTCCGCCAGCGCCGTCTCGCGCTCCAACTGAAGTTTCTCGCCTTCGTATTTTGTCCGCGCCGCCAGCTTGGCGGCCTCCACCTGGGCCAGCAGCACCGTGTCCGGCGACGGCTGCGGCGCAACCGGTTGCGTCTGCGGCGCCCACGGGCTGCCGTCCGGATTCACCGGATCGGCGAAGAAGTTCTCCGGATAAGCGATGCCGGCCGCCTCGGCCTTCAATTGCAGGGTCCGCACCGCCTTGCGCAGATCGACGACAGGATTGTTGGATCCCAGCTGCGCCATGATCTCCTTCTGCTCGGCGGCGATGCCGTTCAGCAGCGCGAAATCCCGCTCCCGGCTCCCGGACCCCAGGCCGGTGTTGATGTTCACATCCAGGTCATCCAGCCCGTCCCACGCCCTCGGATCGATGCTCTGCGGCGCGCCGTCGATCTGCGCCACCCGCGCGAAATCCTGATAGGCCCGGATGCAGCGGAACACGCCGCGGAACAGTTTGCGCAGGCCGCCTTGCGCCCAGCCGCGGGCGATCATCTCCACCCGCGCCTGCTGGGCCGACACCATATTGGCGTTGGCCGTGGCGCTCTGGCCGGTGAGCGCCTCGGGGTCCAGCCCCGCCGTCGCCCGCCCCACCCCGGTCGTGATCTCGGCCTGAGCGTCGTAGTACTGGATCATGGCCAGGGCCTTGTCGGCCACGAACGGGATGGCGATCTCCCGGATCGCCCCCGGCTGCTTCACCAGCACCGGCGCCCCCGGCGCCATGTTGATCAGCTGGTCGGGTTTGACGATCCAGTCCATCACCACTTCGCGCTGCGGCGTGTTGGACAGGAACAGGTTGTCGTTGGCCTGGCGCACCAGCACCGTCTGGATTTTCTGGATATTCGCCAGCCGGTCGGCGGGGCATCGGCCATACACCGTATGCGGCATCGGCTCCGGGCAGAAATCCGCGAAGCCGATCTGGTCGTGATAGGGCTGAATCTCCAACAGCTTCGGCGCCGCCGCGTCGCCACCCGCCACCACGTACCAGTCCTTGATGCCGGACCCGTCGTAATCGCATTTCAGGATGCCGCGCGTGACCCACACCTTGCGCAAGCTGGGGTCGGCGCCGCCGGCCCGGCCGGTGTCCGCCACCGCATCCCGGCTGTACTTGCGCGCTCCGAACGGCGACAGATCGACGCAGGTCGGCAGGTCCTCGATCTCGTCCGCCGCGTATCCCGCGCGGATCAGGTCCCCCACCATCACCCCCGTGCGGTGGGATTTCAGGATCGCGTCCTCCAGGGTCCGCGCATCGCGCGAGATCACGAACTCCTCCGGCGGGATCACCTCGATGCAGCATTTGGAGGTGTTGATCTTGGAGCGCACCTTGAGCGCATGCTGTTGCGTCGATGCCGTACCTTCTGGCGTCTCCACAACAACCGCCCTCTCCGAATGCTCCACAATCTCCCCGCCCCGCGCCTCGATCTGCGGAATCAGCACCAGCAATTGTTCGGGCGAGATACCCTCCAGCACCTCGTCCCTGGCCTCGAAGCGTTCCTCCCACCAGTACATGGCGACGCCCAGCTTCTGCACCAGGGCGTCCTCGGCCCAGTCCGACAGCAAGGCCTCGCCGCGGTTATCCTTGCGGAACACCACGTCGTTGATGAACCGCGTCACCAGCCGCGTGGCATGCTGCAGGTCCGGCTTGGGCGACACATACTCCGCCACATTGCGCCCGGAGGTGAAAATCCTGAGCAGCGCCGGCTTCATCAGTCCGATGTAAGTGGCGATGGTCGGCTCGACCACGCGGCTCCGCCCCGGCGGCGCCGGCAGGTCGTTCATGATGCCGAGATAGTAGTCGTAATTCCGGTCCCGCTCCGCCGCGATATTGTCCGCGCCGTAGACGTATTCCAGCCCCGCGGTCATCTCCGCCGCCAACAGCTTCTCCACGTCCTCGGGCGCCAAGGCCTGCCCGGGTTCAAGCTGCATGGACAACTCCCGGCGCGCGGAAGGGGCGCGTTCAAATAAGCCCAATAAAAAAGGCCCCGGAGCGACCCCCGAAGCCCAACTCTGCGACGATTACATTTCAGATTTTGCCGCACCGCCGACTTACGTCAAACCCTTTCGCGGTGGACCGGCGGGCAAAGCGTGACTTGCCGTTTTTTTGTCATTCTTGCGCGAAGCGTGAGAATCCAGAGGTATCTGTTTTCTGTTTTAATACCGCGCGCCGCGCATATTCGCCCCACGCAAAAATGCCCTCAACTGCCGCTGATCCATCGTCGTTCTCCAGTGCTATTGAATGAGCATGCGAATGCATGCACGGGAGCATTCCCAGTACGCAAGCATCGCGCAAAAAAATGAGACTTAGGGCTGGCCTATCGCATCTACATCGTCCGGCAGCAGATAATAGATCCGCTCGTCAAGGCGATGCACCACCCAGGTTTTCCCCGCGGAGTCCGCGACGCGGCACGCGGATATAAAAGTCGTAGGCAAGCGGTAGCGATAGGGAGACTCGTACTTGTCTTCCGCTATCGGCACATCGAAACTGTTCCTGGGCCTCACAGCGGTATATTTGGCCGGAGCGTTCTGGACGATCCTGACATCTGCCGGAACATATCTTTCGTAGTCCTGCATCCCCCTGTACTGCACAAAGGCTGCAACGTAATCCGACAGTTTCATCGACGGATGATTGATACAAGGGCCCTACTCGGGAGGTTGACCCGGCTCATCCGCCAATACCGGCGCGCAAGCACCCAGGCCTGCCGCGATCATCACCAACCGCAAGAGCATTTGCCGCTTTCCCACAGGGTTATGAGGGCCAAATCATACCACATCCGTCAGGGCATCCAATCTGCCTTGAAATTCATGATCCGCTCGCTCCAGGCCGGCTTTTCCGCGCGTTTCAGGCCCGTGAACAGATAGCGGAAGGCATCGGCCCCATGGCTGGCCCAGTCATGCAAGGGCGCCGCGCGGTAGACCTTGCGCCCCTCGTCCCAGACGGTCCGATATTGCTTCAGCGCCGCGATGCCGCGTTCGCATTTCTCGGCATCGAACCAGAACCGATTCAAACCAAGACGCACCGCCGCGATCCCGTCCTCCACCTTCAGGCGCGGCGCCACCGTCGCCTTCACTCCCAGGCCCGCCAGAACCTCTTTGCGCGATTTTCCCGTCCCCAGTTCCTTGGCTTCCACGTCATGGGGAAAGATGTGGTCGGCGTAGACATAGGGCCGGCTCCGCACCTCGCGCGCGTACCAGTCCAGCCCGACGCCGGCGTTCTCCACATAGTCGATCAGATGGAACTCCGGCCCCACCGCCTGGCAGAACCAGATGGCGGTGGCGTCCCCGATCCCTAGGTCCCACGCCGTCACCACATCCGCGGCCTTGTCATGGGGCACGCGCCCGATCCGTTTCTCGCGGTCGGCCTCGGCCATCTCCTTGCCGTAATAGGCGCCCTGCACCGCCGCCTCGAACGAGCACTCGTATTCCTGCGCATACTGGTCGGCCGTCAGGTCCCGCGCCGCCGCCGCCAGTTCCTCGGCCGGGATCACCCCGGTCTCCGACGCCCGGTGCATTCCCGTGAACCATTCCGCCGGCTTCTTTTGCGCTTCCACCCACAGCGTATAAAAGTCGTTATGCCCATTGGGCGTGCCGATGAAATCCGCCCAGCCTGCGCGATCGGACAGCGCCGGCCGCACCACCGGCCAGATCTTCGGGTCCATGGTGCCGTATTCGTCGAACACCACGCCGTCCAGGTAAATCCCGCGCAAGGCATCGGGATTGTCCGCGCCGTACAAACGGATCTGCGCCCCATTGGGGTAGTCCACCCGCAGTTCCGATTCCCGGAACACCGCGCCATGCTCCACGAACGGGCCTGAGTAGTGCTTCAGGTAGTCCCACACCACCGCCTTGGCTTGTTTGAGGTACGGCGCGATATAGGCGAACCGCGGCCGGTCCAGGGTCTCGGTCAGCGCCGACCGGATCAACTCGTTGACCCTCGAGACCGTCTTCCCCCCGCGCCGGTGCACCACCTCGCAGGAGAACCGCTGTGTGCGCGCGTGGAACGGCGCGAACAACCCCCGCGGCGCATAGGGGATGACGACCGTGGCGATAGTCATCGCCTGCCTCAGTATCCCGCCCTGCGCCGCTCGTCCTCCGAGGCATTCAACATATTCGCGCGCACCTCCCGCCCGGCGGCATTCAGGAGATTGCGGGTGTAGGCCCTGTCCGCATAAAGGTTCTCCACCGGGCTCTTAAGGAAGCTGTTGGTGGTGAACGCATTGGCTTCTTCGACCCGGCGCGGCGTCTGGTCCTGCACATTGACCGCCATCTCCCACCACGCCTTGTCCCGCCAGGCCGGGTCGTCCTGGTTCTTCAGCACCCCGGTCATACCCGGCCCGATCAGCTTCGAGCCATTGTAGTTGGCGCTCAGCAAGGCCACCCGCTGCTCAGCGCTCAACTTGTCCCAGTTGGAAACTCCTGCCGCCTCCCGCTCATCGCCGGGCAGCCGGGAACGCTCCGTCATATGGCTCTCCTATGCTGGAAAAAAGAACGCCCCGCCCGGCAATCAAGCTGGGTGGGGCGTCAAAACCGGGTCGCCTTGGTCTCTTACCGACGCGCGGCGGGCGAAATAAAGGGGCAGCTGCTCATATCACGTTCACTGGGTTTCAAATCTTCCTCGGTGGGTGAAACCGGGTGTGGCTTCACGTCCGTCGGTATGGGCCAGAGCCACATCCCTGGTCCGCCCGTCGTGTAATGCCCCGTCGAATCTACGATCACAGAGCTTTCGCCGGCTTCCAGGAAATAGAATCTCTCCTTGATTTGGACGATCGTCCACAGCACCGCCGGTCCCGGCTTGCCTTTGCTGGCGCGCCTGGACACCTTGGTGCGGTCCTCCCGCAGGCACTGTTGCTCATCGATCAGGCTGTAATCTCCTGAGCCCGGATAGCATGTGCCGTCGCGGCATTTATCGCTTGCCATGAACACCGCGCGCGGGACTCCGGTGTCCGGGAACCTTAACCGATAAAGCGCGAAATTCCGCGAGGTCCGCATGGGTTCGCCGTAGGTCTGCATCTTGTCCTTCTCGGTGACCGGCTCGACAAAACTCAGTGAGCGCGCCATGGGGTCGCTGCCGTGGTTTTCCCAGGTAGCCCCGAGATAAAGGTACGGACAGCGCCGTTCGATCTCCGTGATTGCCTCGGGCTTGGCTGTTTCCCCGAATGCCTCCGGCACAAGATAGGTGACATCCATTCCCGCCCTGAAGCTGGCCGCCGCGGCGCTGCACGGGGCGCTGTACGGCGTGTCCAGGGCCTTTACGTCCCAGTTCTTGAAGATCTCTTCGACAAACGCCCGTTGTTCGACGGCGCTGGGATTGTCGGAAATCGCGAGGCCGGGATACGGCTCATTCCGGCCGGGCTCCGCCGCCGCGCTCCAGCACCACCCCGCCACGGCTATCGCCGCAAGAACCGCAACGCCGCGCATCTTTGCCTCCCCGCCCGACAGGCGAAGACCTTAGCACACCCCCGCCGGGCGGCCTATTCGACGCCCGCGCTAGCGCTCCCGCGCCTCTTTGGCCCAACCCACAATCAACTTCACGGGCGTCTTCCCCTTGCCCTTCAATGACATCTTCCCCGCGTCCGACAGCGCCTTCTTGAGCAACCCCAGCGCCGCGCTCACCTGCGTCGGCCGCAGTTCCAGCTTCCCAAGCGCATGATCTTCCAGCCGCCTGATCAGCTTGAGCACCTGGATGCTCCTGCCTGGGTCCACACGCCGGGGCGGCTTAAGCTCAGCCGCCGGCTGCCGCGTCTTCGCCATTTTCTTCCCCACACCTAAAAAGACCGCCCCACCGTGGCGCTCAAGAAAAATGTACCGGGTATTATTTCGCGCGCGCTTCAGCGCGAAATTGTACCTGGTACATTTTTCCGGCGCAGACGTGTGATATCCGGAGTGAGCATGTTCGGCGCCCCGGCTCCGCTCGCCGTTGACGCAGCCGACGCGGGCGCTTTGTCGCTTGGCACATGATGACCCTTCGTCTGTCGTTCCTCAGTTCGCCTCATCCACCTTCACGAACCCACCCACCTTGACCGGATCGGCGTTGCACGCGGCCTCCGCGTGCAGCCCCAGCATGGCGGCATAGAACGGCAGCAGCCCCCGCCCATGGAACGTCATCCGGAACCCGCGCCGCAACCGCCCGGCGGCGTACAGGCCCTCCAGATCTCCCATGAAATTGTCGAAGTCCACGAACTGCCGCGCCATGTGGCTGTTGGTGTCGAAGCTATATGTCTTTCCCCGGTGCTCGATCTTCTGCAGCCCGCTGGCCGCGTCCTTGGCTTCCGGCTTCTCATAACCGTGCAGTTTCCCCGCGCTCCGCGAACTGTCAAACCCGATCATGTGGAACCGGTCCACGCCTTCGCACATATGGTGCCCCAACAGCGGCGTGCGCAGGCCCACCGTGGTCGCCCCCGGCACCACCTGCCAGGTGGCGCCCGCCCACCGCTCGCGCAGGCAAGCGTCCGGCTCGCTCGTCTCGCCCTCCGGGAAATCCTGCCCCGCATGCCACAGGAACACCGGATAGTTCCTCAAGGCGTCGAACACATCGCCGTGGCACTGGCTCGCCACGAAATAGCGAACATCTCTGCGCGGCCGGGTCACATAACCCGCCACCCAGTCCTTGGGGTCCAGCAGCACATGCCCCCACGGCACGATGCCGTGCGCGAGCAGCCAGTCGTGGCTCTTGTTCACCGACACCACCGCCGCGCCACGGCGTTTCAATGTGCGGATGGTGTCGACGTGGTCGTTGATCGAAGGCCCGCCGCCGATCACCGCCCACTCCCTGGCGGTATTCACGCAATGCAGCGAGGTCGGCAACCCGCGCCCCATGGCCGCGTTCACCCGCGCCCGCAACTCCTCCCGGCCGATCCGCCCCACCGGCGCCGGCAACTTGGCCGCCCGCGCCGCCAGCACCATGACTCGCGCCGTCCCCGCCGCCGCCGACAGATCGACAGCGGGCGCAGCGATCCCGGAGAAATCCATGACGGAGCCTCAGGTACATTTTCCGGAAATTTCCGGAGACGAAAACGCCGCACCCGGAACAGGTGCGGCGCACGATGACATTTACGACTTTGATCTTCGCCCGAACTGCGTCAAGCCGCGCGGGGTCCCTTACCCGCGCTTCACACACGACCGCATGTCAGGTCTCTGGCCGCCGCTTGGCATTAACCTCCAACGGCTTTGTCCGCCGCCGGTTCCTGAACGGTATCCCGGCTTTCGGCACATGCGCCGCCACATATATATATGGGGCTCCCTCATGCGCGCCGGCCCCGATACCAGGCCAGCAGCGCCGCCGCCCCCACCTCGAAATGGCGCTGGGCGGTATCGCGCTTGCCGCGCCCGGCGAACAT
This sequence comes from Rhodospirillaceae bacterium, assembly GCA_041905795.1. Taxonomy (GTDB): domain Bacteria; phylum Pseudomonadota; class Alphaproteobacteria; order Rhodospirillales; family Rhodospirillaceae; genus SHVO01. The sequence continues at coordinate 139,280 of JAYRKL010000010.1, forward strand.
CCACGCCGGCCATTGCTCATGCACCACCAGGTTCTCCAGCGCCTCGAACGCGAGACGGCTCTGCCCGCGCACATAATTGCAGGCGTCGCGGTATTTGCGCTCGGCTCCGGCCGCGTCCAGTTCCTCCGGCAAACCACCTTTGCTCACCGCCGTCAGGTCCACCGCCCGCGGATGCGCCTTGCCGAACACCAGCTTGCGCAGCGCCGCGAAATAGCAGGCGGCGGAATAGGCTTCGTCGCTGAGCGCCTCGGGCCCCCTGGCCTTGAGCGCATCGAGCGGCGCCGTCGCCAGGCTGGCGTCGCGCGGGCTGATCGCCAGGCGCCGCGCCGCCAGTTCCGGCGTACCGGTGTCGATGGCCGGCCGGTGAGCGCGCGGCCGGCCGCCGCAATGACGTTTGGCGCGCCGCTTCTTGAGGCTCTTGGTCATGAACGTTTCATATGAAAAGAATTTCCGAAACCGCGCATCTTTGCCGCGTTCAACGCAGCCGCGCGGGAGGCCTCTCCGCCTGCCGGTAGGGCGGGCGGAGAGGAACAACACAGCACCGGCCATGCGGCGCGCGCCCGAAGAACGCGCGGGCGATCGCGCGGCCGGCCGCTCAGGCGAGTTCGGGCGACTTCAGCTCGCAGCGCTGCTCATGCTTGCGGATGCCGTGGATGATGGTGGTGTGATCGCGGTCGCCGAACGCCCGTCCGATGGCGGCGAGACTCGCGCCGGTTTCCCGTGCCGCCCGCCAGTACGCCAGGTGCCGCGCCGCCACGATCGGGCGCGAGCGCCGGTCGCCCACCAGCATCGCCACCGTCAGCCCGGTCTCCCTGGCCACTTCGGCGATGATCTCCGCGATCGCCGGTGTACGGCTTCTGGCTTGGGGAATGGCGTAGCCGCGCACGGGCTTTTCGGCGCCGGCGGCGGGCGCCAGACGCCCGCGGTCGGCAGCAGGCCCCAGGGCGTGGGTCGTAGCGTCGGTCATCGGGCAGTCCTCCTCAACATCTTGCCTATCGCGGGGCGGGGTGGCGGGCGCCGGTCCGGGGAAAGACCGGCGCCCGCCGTTTGCGCCGAGGGGGATAGGGGGCTGATCGGCGCAACAGGGTGCTGCGCACCCTGTGAAGCGCATTATGAGCATTATAATGCTTTTCTCAATCGCGAAAACCGTATAGAAATGCGAAAATTGCGGGATGGCGCCAAATGCATGATGATGCCGGTATGGCGGAGATCGACGACAAGGCGGCGGGGCTGCGGCGCAGGCAGCTCAAGGCCTTCATGGAGCAGAACGGCTTGAAGGCGCGGCCCTGGGCCATCGCCGCCGGCCTCAGGTCCGACGGCACCATCCGCAATTTCCTCAAGGGCATCACCGGCAGCCTGACGCAGAACACGGTCGAGCGCCTGGCGCGCGCCGCGCACGTGCCGGTGTCGGCGATCTTCCCGGACGCGCCGTTTGACGGCGCCGCGCACTCCACGGGCGTCGCAACGGTTGATATCCACACCAACGCCGACACGAAGCAGTTGGTTGCCGGTCGAAACGTCCCTGCTGTAAGCTTCCTGCAGGACAGACGCCCAGGCCTCGCCCGCGACCTACCAATTCGCGGGCACACAAAAGCCGGGAAGGAGGGGTTCTTCATTGACCAAGGCGAAACCTGGGGGTTTGCCATGCGTCCCGAGACCCTGCGCGGCGTCGCGGAAGCTTATGCGGTGAGAGTCCACGACGACAGCATGAGCCCGCGATATGAGCCCGGCACGGTGCTCCTGGTGGACCCTTTCCGCGCGCCCAAGCCCGGCGACAACGTCATCATCCAGCTCACCGACGGCCAGGCGTTCGTCAAGGTGTTGCAGCGCCGCGCCGCCGGCATCGTCGCCTGCGGCCAGTTCAACCCGAAGAAGACCATCGAATACAAGCAGTCCCGGGTGAAATCCGTCCACCTGGTCGTCGGCGTGGATTACCTGGAAAGATGAAGGCGAGGCACACACGACCGGCATGATCGGCGCCCCCACGCCGGCGGCCGTTCAGAAAAATGTACCGGGTATCATTTCGCGCGCCCTTCAGCGCGAAATTGTACCTGGTATATTTTTCGTGGCACCCCCCGCCCGCCAAGCGCATTCTCCTGCGCTCCGCCGCCCGGACATTCCCCCTTCAAAACCCGCCTCCCCCGCCCTATCATCCGCGCCACATATCGCCGTGTTTTCGCGAGGGAAACGATGTCCACCGTCAGGATCTACCGTCCGGCGCGCAACGCCATGCAGTCGGGGCGCGGCAACACCACGCGCTGGCTGCTGGAATACGACCCCGCCGAACAGCAGACCGCCGATCCCCTGATGGGTTGGGCCGGTTCGGGCGACACCAACCGCCAGCTCAAGATGTGGTTCGAGACCAAGGACGAAGCCGTCGCCTTCGCCCAACGCGAAAACTTGGCGTACCGGATCGAGGAGCCGCACGAGCGCGTCGTCAAGGTGCGCGCCTACGCCGACAACTTCGCCTTCACCCGCATCAGATAAAGCTCCTCTCCAGCTCTCGACCCCATAGCTCAACTGGATAGAGCATCAGCCTTCTAAGCTGAGGGTTGCAGGTTCGAGTCCTGCTGGGGTCGCCAACTTCCCCACCAACCCGCATAAACGCTGAATAAGCCCGTATCACCGGCCTTTCCTTCTGTTTGAGTAATACAGAACGGTGATACAAAATGGCGCTTATGGCGCAACCTTGGAAGCATCCCAAAACTGGCGTGTATTGGTTCCGCCGCGCTGTGCCCAAGGCGCTCCGTGATGCCGTGGGCAGGCGGGAGTGGCTGAAGTCCCTGCACACCAAAAGCCCCGCCATCGCCAAGGAACGATACCCAGCCGAGGCCCAACGCTATGAAGCTGCCATGCGCGATGCACGGCAGGGGCTCCGGCGAGCGGCGGCGGACCTCACCTTCAAAGAGATTGAGGCTCTGAGCGCGGAATGGCTCCGGCGCCAGATTGAGGAGTATGACCGCGACTTGGTGCGCGGGGACGGAGAAGACTGGAGCGCGGGTTACGACAATCTGGTGGCTGCCGCCCGCCCGCCCGCCGCAAAGGGCGAGTTGCAGGTGGAGCCCGAGCCGGACCTTGAAGGCATGAGCCGGGTAGTCGGTGAGGATGTTTCCACCCTACTCAAGCAAGAGCGCCTCAACATCCCGAAAGGCTCCGCTACTTATAACCAGCTCATAGAGTCACTGTTCCTCCGTAAGCTCTCGCTAATGAACGTGATGGGGGAACGTGAGCGCGGGGACTTCAGGCCTCCAATCGAGCTACAGCTTGCACCGGCATGGAAGGGCGCCGACGACAAGAGCAGGACGCTTAAGTGGGCGTTTGAGAGCTGGGTGGCCGAACGGAAGCCGCGAGAGAAAACCGTCTACGAGTTCCAACGCTACATTGAGGATTTTGGGGCGGCCCTTCCGATAGCCACCATCACCTCCGCTGACATAGTGGCGTTCAAGGACAAGTGGGTGGGCGCGGGCAACTCTCCGGCCACAATCCAGAAGAAGCTCACGGCCATGCAATCGGTGCTGCGATGGGCGTGGAACAACAAACACATTGCGACGGACCCTACCAAGGGTGTCCGCATCGCCGGTCTCAAGGAATACCAGCAGCGGAAGAAACGGAGCAGCTACACGAAGGACGAGGCGGCAAAGCTACTCACGGCCGCGCGTACAGCCGAGGCCACGATACGGTGGATGGTATGGATGCTGGCTGCTACCGGATGCCGCATACAGGAGGTCGCCCAGGCCTTCGCGGCGGACGTGCAGAAGGCGGACGGCGTGTGGTTCTTCCAGGTGACGGACGAAGGGCAGGCTCAACGTATCGCCATCTGGCGCTGGTCATTTCCAAGCTCCATACCGCGCACTAGCCCGCTGACTGCCAAGCGTGCGTGCGCGAGCACGTTGCTTGTTTCGACATATAGACCGCAGCCGAGCAGTCACGGTGCGGA
>JAYRKL010000042.1:0-14655 GCA_041905795.1 Rhodospirillaceae bacterium
GAACCGCATGGGCGAATGAGTCGCGCATGCCAATAATGAAAGAAAACGACCTAATGACGTCCACCACCTCCGCCTTCGCCGACCTCGGTTTGATGGAGCCGCTGACCCGCGCCCTCGCCGCCGAAGGCTACACCACCCCGACCCCGATCCAGACCCAGGCCATCCCGGCGCTGCTCACCGGCCAGGACGTGCTGGGCATCGCCCAGACCGGCACCGGCAAGACCGCGGCTTTCGCGCTGCCCATGCTGCAGAAGCTGATGCAGAACAAGAAACCGGCGAAACCCCACCGCCCGCGCGCCCTGGTGCTGTCGCCGACCCGCGAACTGGCCTTGCAGATCCGAGACGGCTTCGCCGCTTACGGCCGCCACAGCGGTCTGAAACACACCTGCATCCACGGCGGCGTCGGCCAAAATCCGCAGGTAAAGGCTCTTGCTGCCGGTTGCGACATCCTGGTCGCGACCCCGGGCCGCCTGCTGGACCTCATGAACCAGCGCCACGCCCACCTCGACGCCATCGAGTTCTTCGTGCTCGATGAAGCCGACCGCATGCTGGATATGGGCTTCATCCACGACATGCGCGCGATCATCGCCAAGCTGCCGGCGGTGCGCCAGAACCTGCTGTTCTCGGCCACCATGCCGGACACCGTCATGTCGCTGGCCAACGGCATCCTCAAGAACTACAAGCGCGTCGAGATCACGCCGCAGGCCACCACCGTGGAACGCATCGAACAGCGCGTGATGTTCGTATCGCGCGAAAACAAGAAGACCCTGCTCCATGACCTGCTGAAGGGCCAGGACATGAAGCGCGCCCTGGTGTTCACCCGCACCAAGCATGTGGCCAACCGCATCGCCGAACAGCTCGCCAAGAGCGGCATCGGCGCCGAGGCGATCCACGGCAACAAGTCGCAGAACGCCCGCCAGCGGGCCCTCGACGGTTTCAAGCAGGGCCGCCTCAAGGTGCTGGTGGCCACCGACATCGCCGCGCGCGGCATCGACGTCGACCAGATCACCCATGTCATCAACTATGAACTGCCCATGGACGCCGAGAGCTATGTGCACCGCATCGGCCGCACCGCCCGCGCCGGCACCACCGGCGTCGCGATCTCGTTCTGCGACGCCGAGGAAGTGGGCCAGCTGCGCATCATCGAGCGCACCATCCGCCAGCCCATCACCGTGGACATCAGCCACGGCTACCACGCGCCGCAGATCGCCGACCGCAAGGACGGCGCGCCGCTGTCGCACCGCGGCCAGCGCCAAGGCAAAGGTGGCGGCGGCGGTCGTGGCCGCCGTCCGCACCGCGGCGGCGGCAACTTCAACCGCAACCGCGCCGCTTAAAGCGGTTTCTGTTTGAGATGAATTTAGGGCGCGGCCTGCGGGCCGCGCCCTCATTTTATGGGAGCAAGGCCACTGTTCCCAACCCACCGTCGGTGCAGGTGCTGACGATGGCGTAACTGCCGGACGGGCGGCCGAGCGCGACGCTGCCGCCAGCCATAGGTTTTTTCCCTTCATGCCCAACCCGGCCGCTTCAACACATCTGCCGGCGGTGTATACTCCCGGGCGTCCAAGGGGTGCCCGAAAGGGCTGAGAGGCCGCAAAGCGGCAAACCCTTAGAACCTGATCCGGGTGATACCGGCGTAGGGATGGCACAGCGCTCTTCCGCCATTTTTCCGCCGTGCATCCGGGTCCCCACAAGGAGAGCCCGATGAACATCATTTCCCGCGCCAAGCCCGAGTCCGCCGCTAAAAACCCGGGCGACCTGACTGTGACCACCGGCCCCTTGCCGGCCTCACGCAAGGTCCATGTGCAGGGCACGATCCATCCCGACGTGCGGGTGGCCTTGCGGGAAATCGACGTCGCCGGCGGCAAGGAGCCGTCGGTGCCGGTCTACGACTGCTCGGGTCCCTATACCGATCCGGCGGTGACCACCGACATCCGCAAGGGCCTGGCGCCGCTGCGCACGCCCTGGATCGTCGGCCGCGGCGACGTGGAAGCCATCGAAGGCCGCGCCCGCAAGCCCGAGGATGACGGCCTTGCCCCCGGTGAAGCGCTCACCGTTCCGGTGTTCGACCGCGCCGGCCGCACGCCGTTGCGCGCCAAGGCCGGCAAGACCGTGACCCAGCTGGCCTACGCCCGCGCCGGCATCGTCACGCCGGAAATGGAATACATCGCCGTGCGCGAGAACATGGGCCGCAAGCAGGCGCTTGAAGAGGCCCTCGACGGCGAGAGCTTCGGCGCCGCCATCCCGAAATTCGTCACCCCGGAATTCGTGCGCGATGAAGTGGCCCGCGGCCGCGCCATCATCCCGGCCAACATCAACCACCCGGAAGCCGAGCCCATGATCATCGGCCGGAACTTCCTGGTGAAGATCAACGCCAATATCGGCAACTCCATCGTCACCTCGTCGGTGGCGGAGGAAGTCGACAAGCTGGTGTGGGCGATCCGCTGGGGCGCCGACACCACCATGGACCTGTCGACCGGACGCAACATCCACACCATCCGCGAATGGATCATCCGCAACTCGCCAGTCCCGATCGGCACCGTGCCGATCTACCAGGCCCTGGAGAAGGTCGGCGGCAAGGCCGAGGACCTGACCTGGGAGCTGTTCCGCGACACGCTGATCGAACAGGCCGAACAGGGCGTGGACTACTTCACCATCCACGCCGGCGTGCGCCTGGCCTATGTCCCGCTCACCGCCAAACGCACCACCGGCATCGTCAGCCGCGGCGGTTCGATCATGGCCAAGTGGTGCCTGGCGCATCACAAGGAAAACTTCCTTTACACGCACTTCGACGAGATCTGCGACATCATGGCGGCCTATGACGTGTCGTTCTCCCTCGGCGACGGCCTGCGCCCCGGCTCCATCGCCGACGCCAACGACGCCGCCCAGTTCGCCGAACTGGAGACCCTGGGCGAACTCACCCATATCGCCTGGAAGAAAGACGTGCAGGTGATGATCGAGGGCCCGGGCCATGTGCCCATGCACAAGATCAAGGAGAACATGGACAAGCAGCTGGCGGTGTGCGGCGAGGCGCCGTTCTACACCCTCGGACCGCTCACCACCGACATCGCGCCAGGCTACGATCACATCACCAGCGGGATCGGCGCAGCGATGATCGGCTGGTTCGGCTGCGCCATGCTCTGCTATGTGACCCCGAAAGAGCATTTGGGCCTGCCGGACCGCGACGACGTCAAGGCCGGTGTGATCACCTACAAGATCGCCGCCCACGCCGCCGACCTGGCCAAAGGCCATCCCGGCGCGCAGATCCGTGACAACGCACTGTCAAAGGCGCGGTTCGAGTTCCGCTGGCGCGACCAGTTCAACCTCAGCCTCGACCCGGAGACCGCCGAGGACTTCCACGACCAGACCTTGCCGGCCGATGGCGCCAAGGTGGCGCATTTCTGCTCCATGTGCGGGCCCAAGTTCTGCTCGATGAAGATCTCGCAGGAAGTGCGCGACTATGCCGAGAAGGGCATGGCGGACATGTCCGCCACCTTCCGCGAAACCGGCAGTGAACTCTATAAGGTCGAGCCGGTGAGCAACGACCCGCGCGCCAAGTTCGAGATGCCGTAGTTCTGGAAGGGCGGCGTTACTGCACCACGCCGCCCTTCATCACCATCCGCACCTTGCGCACGGCGGCGATGTCGGCGGCGGGGTCGCCTTCCACGGCGATCAGGTCGGCGAGCAGGCCTTGGGCGACGGCGCCCAGTTTCTTATCGAGTTTGAACCAGCGGGCGTTGCCGCGGGTGGCGGCGATGGCCACATCCGCGGGACTCATGCCCGCGGCCGCCATCAGTTCCATCTCGCGGGCGTTCTGGCCGTGGGTGAACACGCCGACGTCGCCGCCCATGCACAGGGGCACTTTGGCTTTCATCGCCATCTGGAACGCCCGGCGGCTGGCGGCCACACTCTCCGGCGCAGGCTCGGCGCCGTTCCAGCCGCGATAGCGGGCGATGGCGTCGGGCGCGGCCAGGGTCGGGCAGTAAGCCACCCCCTTCGCGGCCATGGCCGCGAACACTTCGGGCGTGCCGCCGCTGCCGTGCTCGATGGTATCCACCCCGGCCGCGGTGGCGCGGCGCATGCCTTCGGCGGTACCGGCGTGGGCCGCCACCAGGCGTCCGGCGTCATGGGCGGCGGCGACCGCGGCCTTCATCTCATCCAGGCTGAGGGTCGGGCGGCTTTCCTCACCCGGACCCCAGCGGTAATCGGCATAGAGCTTCACCCAGTCGGCACCGGCGCCGATCTGGCGGCGGGCGGCCGCGACCACACCGTCAACGCCCGAGGCCTCTTCCGCGCCTTGGGGAATATCCACACCCGGCTCGAAACCCTTGGGGCCGTACGCACCCAGCGCGACGATGGCGCGGGTCGCCACTTCCATGCGCGGGCCCGGCACGATGCCCTGGTTGATGGCCATCTTCAGGCCAACGTCGGCGTATCCCGCACCTTCGGTGCCAAGATCGCGCACGGTGGTGAAGCCCGCCATCAACGTGGTCTTGGCCTGCGCCACCGCCCGCGCCGTGCGCAAGGCCAACGGTTCATGCAACACCTGATCGTCCCAGGTGGTCTCGTTATAGGGATGCAGGAACAGGTGATCGTGGCCCTCGATCAGGCCCGGCATCACCGTCGCGCCCGGCAGATCGACCACGTGCGCGCCGGCGGGCGCGGTGAGGTTTGCGCCCACCGCCGCGATCTTGTCGCCCTGCACCAGCACCTGCCATCCGGCGTGGGTCTTGCCGTCGACGGCGTCGAACACACCCGCGGGCTTCAGGAGAACCGTGCGCGCCGGTTCCGCCGCGTGCGCCGTCCCGGCCGCCAGTAGCGCCAGGGTCAGACCAATCTGTGTTTTCATGGGGCTCTCCTCTCGTCGCCGGGGCGGTAGCTCTCTTCGATATGGCCTTGGAGCTGGTCGGGATAAAAATACACCGGCCGCAGCTGCCCGGCGGCGTAGCGCGGGATCTGGTCGTTGAAGTGCGGCGACCAGCGGTCGCCGCTCTGGCCGCCGGCCATGATCGCCATCGCCTTCACCCGTTCGCCGAACTCCACCACCGCCACGAAGCTGTTGCCGCTGGTGCCGTAGTAGCGCCGGGTGCCGGGCCAGGGCTTGGCGCCGAAGGAGGCGAGGCTGCCCCATTGCGCCGAGGTGAACGGCACCGGGAACCCGTCCTCGCCGTCGTCGAAATGCGGCTGGAGGACGTCGTCGAGGCGCTGGAACTGGTTGATGTTGCGCCAGGGCACCTGCCAGTTGCCGAAGTCTTCGATCAGGCGGTCCACGGCTGCGGACAGAGCGTCGATCTTTTCGCCGGGCGTCACCTTCGCGGCGATGTAAGCCGGCACATTCATCCGCTCGGCCTGGGCGAAAGTCCCCACCTCGCGCCACATCTGGTCGCCCCAGAACACCGCGAGGCTTGTCGCCAGGGACTCCGCGCTCCACCGATAATCCCAGCCGCGCAGCAACGCGATCGGTTGCTCCAGCTTGGCGCGGCGCGGATCGTCCGCCGGCAGCGCGTCCCAGGCCGCGATCAAGGGCGGAAGAAGATTGGCGAACGCCGGCAGGAAGCTGTCGAAGGCCGCCGCGCGCAAACCCGCCGGCGTCCAGCCGCTCTTGCCGGACAGCAGCAGGTCCGCATGGACGCCGCGGAAGTTTTCGCCCACCTGGTCCATGTAACGGGGATAGTCCGCCGCCCTGGGACTCTCGGATCCGGCGGCGCTCCACGGCCAGTCGTTGGTGTTGCGCACCCAGCCGATGTTGGGATTGAGCACGCTCGGCAGGCTGGAAAGACTGTGCAGCCCCTTCCAGTCGATGGCCGGGTCGCTGCCGTCCACCGGCCGCGTATAGTCGAAGCGGTCATCCCGGCGCGGCATGAACTGCGGCATCAGGAACGCGACCTCGCCCTTGCGGTCGGCGAACAGGGTGTCGTTGGAGGAATTGGCGCGCCGGCCGGCAACCCGCAGGAAGCTTTTGAGGTCGGTGGCCTTGGTGCGCAGCCAGCTCTGCGCCAGGGCCGGCGCCGGTTTCCACATCAACGCCGTGGCGATCCAGCGTCCGTCCTTGATGGCGACGATCGGCCCGTGATGGCTGCGCCAGGTGGTGAACTTCCGCTCCCCCATGGTTCCATCGTCTTTGCGATAGCTGAGCGTGACCGATCCGCCGGCAAGCCGCCGCTCCTCCGCGCCGTAGCGATAGGTGTAGCCGTCGCCGTTCTTCGTCACCCGCTCGGCGAACTGATCGACATTATCGACGGTCGAGGACGTATGCATCCACCCGGCCTTCTCGTTGAAGCCCTGGTAGACAAAAAACTGTCCCCAGGTGGAGGCGCCGTAGACATTGAGTCCCTGCGCGCTGGTGACATGGGCCTCGGAGCGGAAATAGAAACTGGTGTGCGGATTGATCAGCAATAACGCCTTGCCCTCGGCGGTCAGCTTGGGGGCGATGGCGATCCCGTTGGAGCCCGCGGGCTCGCGCGGGACCGCGCCGGTTTCCTCGGGCGCGGGTGGTGTCGGCGTGCCGTAGAACGTCTTGAGATCGCTGATCGAGATGCGCTCGATGTCGCCGCCGATGCTGCCTTCGGTGAAGCTCAAGGCCATCCACGGCTCGAACCGCGTCAACACCCGCGGCTTCACATCGGGATGCGTGGCGAGATAGAAATTCAGCCCGTCGGCCCAGGCGTTCATCAGCAGCTTCAGCCAGGCCGGGCTGCGCGCATATTCGGCTTTGAGGGCCGCGGGGTCCACGTAGAGCCGCTGGCGCAGGTCGGCCCACAGGGCCTCCTCGCCGTCGGCCTCGGCGGTGCGCCCCAGCGCGGTGAGGAAATTGGCCTCCACCCGCGAAAAGTCGTCCTCGGCCTGGGCGTACATCATCCCGAACACGGCGTCGGCGTCGGTCCGGCCCTGGATATGCGGAATGCCCCAGTCGTCGCGGGTGATGGAGATGCGGGCGGCGCGCGCCTGCCAGCGTGTCATGTCGGGCTGGGCGGCGTCGGCCGCGCCGCTCACCGCCATCACCGCCGCCCACGCTGCGACCAAACTGCCCGCAAACTTGTTCATTGACCCCCCGACTCTCCCCTGCCCCGGCTATCATAGGATATAACCACGCGGCGTTGTCGACCGGGAAACACCCATTGGTTCCACTCTGGCGAAAAGTCTTCAGGATCGGTTCTCTGGTGGCCGCGGCGCTGCTGTTCGTGCTGCTGGCGCCGGCTGTGCTGGTGGCGTTCTATCGCACCACGCCGCCGCCTCAGACGCCGCTGATGTGGCTGCGCGGCGGCGAAGTCCGCTACACCTGGACGCCGATCGGCAAAATCTCGCCTTACCTCGCGCGCTCCGCGGTCGCCGCCGAGGACGAGGCATTCTGCACCCACGGCGGCTTCGACCGCGCCGCCATCGAGCGCGCCTGGGACTCCTATCAGGACGCCGGCGAGGATGAGAAAGCCACCTTGCGCGGCGGTTCCACCATCTCGCAGCAGACCGCCAAGAACGTCTTCCTGTGGCCGGGTCGTACCTGGGTGCGCAAGGCGCTGGAAGCCGTCGTCACGGTCTATATGGAAACCCTGTGGACCAAGAAACGCATCCTCGAGGTCTACCTCAACGTGGTGGAATGGGGCCCCGGCGTCTATGGCGCCGAGGCCGCCGCGCGCTATCACTTCCACAAGAGCGCCGCCGCCCTGGATGCCCACGAAGCGGCGCTTCTGGCCAGCGTCCTGCCGAGCCCCTTGAAATGGTCGCCCTCCAAACCTGGGCCTTACGTGCAGAGCCGCGCCGAGACCATTGCCGGGCGCGCGGCGAAGCTGGGCTCCTACGCGAATTGTTTTTAATCGGGATCGGTCCATGGTGTTCTACTACGACGGCGGCGCGCAACGGTCTGTGCGCAATCACATGGACTTCGCCGTGGTCAACCTGCCGGCCTTCGACGCCCATTCCGGTATCGGCCAGAACGTGGCCGCCTTGGATCTGCGCCTTGGCGAACTGACCACCTTCTTCACGGTGTTCTCCTTCAACGTGGCGGCGCGCGACATCGCGCTGGTGCAGTCGGTGGATTCGGCGCTCGCCGCCGGCACCAAGGATTTTTGCCTGATCCAGAACTGCGGCCACATGTTCTATGGCTACGATCAGTTGTCGTTCGACATGAAGGCCGCCATGGAGGCCTGTGAATTCCTTACCGGCCACATCATGGACCGCGGCGGTTATTTCTACCTGCATGACCAATGCATGCTGGTGAACCGCAGGGCGTGGGAGAAGCTGGACAAGCCGAAGTTCGGCGGGATCGAGGTGACCAAGAAGCGCCTGCCGATGCCCTACCGCAGCATCGACAATGTGCACGACAATTATACGCCGCTGTACCTGCAGCCGATCTTCAAGGACTACGACTTCGACGCCAAGTTCGGCTATGGCTGGAACGCCATCGCCGCCAGTCTGGCGGCCGGCCTCATCGTCCACAATTGGCCGGCGGCGGTGCGCAAATGGAAACGGCATTGTTACGCCTATTACGGCGACACCAACGAATGGATCGCCGCCCTGGCCGACGTCACCAAGGCGCCGCCCAGCAAGGACGAACAGCTCAACCTCACGGTCGAGTTCCTGCGCAACACGCCGGACAAGGCCGGCGCGCCGCACAAAGTCTTCGTCTTCAACAGCGAGGGCGACGCCGACATTCCGGCCTTAAGGTACAAGGGCGGCCTCGACCGCGCCTTCGTGCTGGCGTCGGGTTTCAAGGCCAACCGCCTCCTGGAATCGATTGGTTTTGGCGCCGGCGCCGAAGTCATCACCTACGACTACAGCGCGCCGGCGCTGGAACTGCGCCGGCGCATGATCCGGGAGTGGGACGGACGCGATTTCGGCGCCTTCTTCATGGCCGTGAAACCGGCCATCGACGCCATGTTCCCCGGCGCGGCCTACCTGCCGGCGCCTTTGCTTAAAGATGCCGCGACGGTCGAAAAGGAATTCCGCCGCGAGACCGAGGCGTTCGTGTCGCAGGAACACTGGCTGGACCACTGGCAGCGCTACCGCACGCTCACCCATCACTTTGTCGCGGTCGATGTGCTGCAGGACCCCGCGGGGGTGAAGGCCATGATCGACCGGCATGCCAAGGGCAACACCGCCTTCTGGCTGAGCGACATGTTCAACTCGCCCAACGCCGTGGGAAAGTTCGGTTGGGAGAAACGCAAGACCGCCTATGACGTGGTCACCAGCCGCCTGGCCGCCGCCACGGACAGCTCCCTGATCCTCGGCCAAGATCCGCGAATCTGGGTAAGAACCTAGCCCAGGACGATCGCGGACGCGCGGTTCTCCAGGATGCGCATGATCGAGAGCGCGGCCATGTGGGATGTCTTCGGGTTGTCCGGTGACGGGTTGGCCTTGATCTCGGTGACCATGGAGCCGAACACGCCCTCCGCCTGGATGCGGTGAACGTTCTGGGTCACCCCCGGGTCGGCCACCAGTTCGATCTCGGTCTTTTCGAACCCCACACCGGCCAGGGCCGTGGTGGCGGCGATATTGGCGTTCTTGGGGAACATCAGCGCGGCTTCGCGGGCGTTGCCGCGGTAGATCACGGTGGCGGCGGCGATGGCGTCGAGGTCATGCGTCTCTTCAGCCGGGGTGCCTTTCCAGGCCTTGGGCGGCTTGGCCGAGCGCAAGGAAACCCGCGTCAGCCCGGCGAGCTTCGCGGCCGATAAAGCGTCGATGCCCGGAAGCGCGCCCGGCGGCAACAGCAATTTGGCGGTGGAGCGTTCGGCCGCCGCCTTCACCTTGGTCCAGCGCGCTTCATCGGCGAGGCTGCCGATGGAGACCACGAGCATGTCGAGCCCCAGGTCCAGGGTCGGCACGGCGTAGGATTCCACCGCGCTGTGGCTGGCGCATTCGACGATGAACTCCGGCTTCAGCGCCAGCAGCTGCCGGTAGTCGTACATCAGCGGATGCGCGCCGACGGAAATTTTGTCGTTCTCCGGCAAGCCGATGGCGCCGACGATCTGATACCTGTCCGCGCGCTCCGCGCAAAACGCCGTGACGAGTTTGGCAATGGCGCCATTGCCGATCAGCGCGATCTTCATCGTGATACCTTTGAACGCATTACAGGAGAGATGTGACGGCCCGTGCGGCCATGACGCCGATCAGGTGGGCGCGATAGTCCGCCGTGGCGTGCATGTCCGTGTTGAGTCCATCGGCGTCGACCGTGAGTCCGGCCAAAGCCTGGGGGCTGAAATCCCGGGCGAGGGCTTGTTCCATCGCCGACACCCGGAACACGCCGGGGCCCGCGCCGATCACCGCCACCCGGGGACCGGACGCGGTCTCGGCCACGTATACGCCGACGATGGCGTAGCGCGAAGCCGGGTTGCGGAATTTGGCGAAGGCGGACCGCTTGGGCTTGGGGAAAACCACCTTCACCACCAGCTCGCCGGGCTCCAGCGCGGTTTCGAACATGCCGGTGAAGAACCGTTCCGCCGGCAAGCGGCGCGTATTGGTGTGGACCACGGCATCGAGAGCCACCAGGGCCGCGGGATAGTCGGCGGCGGGGTCGTTGTTGGCGATGGAGCCGCCCAGGGTGCCGCAGTTGCGTACCTGAAGGTCGCCGATCTGGCCGGCGAGGGCCGCGAGCCCCGGGATCGCCGCGCGCACCTCGGGCGACGCCGCCACCTCGGCATGACAGGTCATGGCGCCAATGACGACACCGTCCGCATCCGCGGAGAGTCCACGCAGCTCCGGGATCGCGCCCAGGTCGATCACCGCCGAGGCCCGGCGCAGGCGTTGCTTGAGCGTCGGGATCAGGGTCTGCCCGCCCGCCAGGAAGACAGTCTCGTCGCCGGTGAGGGCAGCGGCTTCTTTCACGGACGCCGGGCGCCGATAGTCGAATGCGTACATCTCAGGCTTTCATGCCGACGGCGCCGGCGGCGATGGCGCGCACGATGTTCTGGTATCCCGTGCAGCGGCACAGGTTGCCGTCCAGGCCTGCGCGAATGTCGTGCTCCGAAAGCGCGCCTTGGTGCTGCTGCACCAGGGCGACGGCGGTCATGACCATGCCGGGGGTGCAGAAGCCGCATTGCAGGCCGTGATGCTCGCGGAAGGCCGCCTGCATGGGATGCAGCGCGTCGCCCGCGGCCAGCCCTTCGATGGTGGTCACGCTCTTCCCATCCGCCTGGACCGCGAGCACGGCACAGGACTTCACCGCGCGGCCATCGAGATGCACCGTGCAGGCGCCGCACTGGCTGGTGTCACACCCGACATGGGTACCGGTCAGGCGCAGATGTTCGCGCAGGTATTCCACCAGCAAGGTGCGCGGATCGAGGTCGGCGGCCTGGGCCTGACCGTTCACCGTCATGGAGACTTTGGTCATGGCCGCTCCGCAGCGACTTTGGTGAAGGCCGTGAAGAACTCATCGGCCAGTTTGCGCGCGGTGCCTTCGATCAGGCGCGCGCCGATCTGGGCAATCTTGCCGCCGACGGCGGCGTCGACATCATATTGCAAAGTCGTGCCGCCCGGCGCATCGGCGAGCCGCACCTTGGCGCCGCCCTTGGCGAATCCCGCCACCCCGCCCTTGCCTTCGCCGCGGATGGAATAGCTGTTGGGCGGGTCCAGGTCCGCCAGGGTCACCTGGCCTTTGAAGGTCGCTTTCACCGGGCCCACTTTGGCGGTGACCGTGGCCTCGATTTCTGTATCCGACAGGCGGGCCATGGAATCGCAGCCGGGGATGGCCTGTTTCAGGATCTCGACATCGTTCAGCGCCGCCCAGACTTGCTGGCGCGGCATGGGAATGAACTGCTCCCCTTTGATGTCCATGAACGATCCCACCGGCGGCGAAACGGTAGAAGTGCGCCTCGCCGCCGCAAATTTCAAGTGCGCAGGCTACGGGTCCGCCCGGCCTTTGCGGATGGCTTTTTTGCCGAACTTCGCGCGCACCGCGTCGATGGCCTTCTCCACTTCCGCATGGTGCTGTTCACTGTCGGAGGAGGACGCGAACAGATCCGCCGCCGGCGCGCCGGCGTCGCTGAGGTTGTCGGCGCCGACGCCGATGAGGCGGAACTTGGTGCCGTCGGCTTCTTTCAGCAAAAGACCCTCGGCGGCCCGGAACAGGGTTTCGGCGAGCTGGGTGGGCGCGGTCACACGTTGGTGGCGGGTGCGCAGCTTGAAGCGATTGGTCTTGAGCTTGAGGGTCACGGTGCCGCCCGCCAGCCCCGCCGCCTTGAGCCGCTCCGCCACCCGTTCGCACAGGGGCCACAGGCGGCGGCGCAGCTCGGCCGCGGCGCCGATGTCCACATCGAAGGTGGTTTCCGCCGAGATGCTCTTGGCCTCGCGGTTGTTGCGCACGCTGCGGTGATCGACGCCGCGGGCCAGGTGCGCGAGATGCAGGCCGGTGTCGCCGTAGCGCGTCACCATCTCCGCTTCCGGCTTGCGCTGGACGTCGCCCACCGAAAACAAGCCGTCCACCTTGAGCCGGTCGGCCAGTGACGGCCCGACGCCGGGAAGACGCGACAGCGGCAGGTCGTGCAACACCTGCACCGCGTCGCCGCGGCCGATCACAAAGAACCCGCGCGGCTTGTCGAAGTCCGAGGCGATCTTGGCCAGGAATTTGTTGTAGCTGAGACCGATGGAGACAGTGATGCGCACCTCGCGCTCCACCTCGCGGGCGATATGGGCCAGGGTCGCCGCCGGCGACCGGCCGAACAGGGTGGCGGTGCCGGAAAGGTCGAGGAAGGCTTCGTCCAGGGACAGAGGCTCGACGATGGGGGTGGCGGCGTCGAAGATCCTCCGGATGTCCTGGCTCACACGCTTGTACTTGGCCATGTCGGGCCGGATCACCACCGCCTGAGGGCACATGGCCAGGGCCTTGAACATGGGCATGGCCGAGCGCGGCCCGAATTTGCGGGCGATATAACAGGCGGTGGTCACCACACCGCGAGTGGTGCCGCCGACCAGGACCGGCTTGTCTTTCAGCTCCGGGTTGTCGCGTTTCTCGACCGCGGCGTAGAAGGCGTCGCAGTCGATATGGGCGATGGACAGCTGCGAAAGCTCCGGGTGGTGGATCAGCCGGTCCGAACCGCACATCCGGCAGGCAATCGGACGGCGGGCCAGCGGATGCTCCGCGCTTTCCATAAGGCAGTCGCGGCAGAGGGTGGTGACCGGGGACCCGCTTGAGTTCATGGCGTGATTTTAGGTGGAATATTTCCCGGACCAAACGTTGACTTGGCGGGTATCAAGGTCCAAGTCAGAGGCCCAATTTCAGCGAGAATTTCCCTTGAGCAATCAGCCGTGAGCAACCAAAGAGGCCCCAGCCGGTGGAACCTGCCCGACCGGCCCAAGAGCAGGAACTACGGCTATCTGCTGCGCACCTGGCGGTTTATGCGGCCCTACACGCGGCAGCTGGCGATTTTCTTCCTGGCGCTGATTGTCAGCTCCGCCGCCACCCTCAGCATGGGACTGGGCCTCAAGTTCCTGATCGATCGGGGACTGTCCGCCAAGGACCCGGCGCTGCTCAATGAAGGCCTGGGCATCGTCATCGCCATCGTCGTGGTGATCGCCGCCGCCACCTATGTGCGGTTCTATTACATCTCGTGGATCGGCGAGCGGGTGGTGGCCGATATCCGCAAGGCAGTGTTCAGCCAGATCCTCAAGCTCAGCCCGGGATTCTTCGAGACCACCAAGACCGGCGAGATCCTGTCGCGCCTGACCACCGACACCTCCTTGCTGCAGACCGTGGTGGGTTCGTCGCTGTCCATCGCCATCCGCAATTTCTTCGCCCTCGTCGGCGGCATCATCATGCTGCTGATCACCAACGCCAAGCTCACCGGCTTCGTCGCCCTGGTGGTGCCGGCGGTGGTGGTGCCGATCGTGCTGTATGGCCGGCGCGTACGGACACTGTCGCGGGAAAGCCAGGACCGGGTGGCCGACGTCGGCTCCTACGCCGAGGAGCACCTCAACGCCATCCGCACCGTGCAGGCCTATGTGCATGAGGACATCGACCGCCGCGCCTTCAACAGCAACGCCGAGAGCGCCTTCTCCACCGCCATGCGCCGGGTGCTGGCCCGCGCACTCTTGGGCAGCACGGTCATCCTCCTGGTGTTCGGGGCGATCGCTTTAGTGTTGTGGGCCGGCGGGCGCGACGTCATCGCCGGCGAGATCAGCCCCGGCGAACTGTCGGCCTTCATCTTCTATTCGGTCACGGTGGCCGCGTCGGTGGGCGCCATGAGCGAAGTGATGGGCGACCTGCAGCGCACCGCGGGGGCGACCGAGCGCCTGGTGGAACTGCTGGAGACCGAGCCGGAGATCAAGGCCCCGGCCCAGCCCAAGGCCCTGCCGGTTCCGGCCCGCGGCGCCGTGGAATTCGACCACGTCACCTTCCACTATCCCTCGCGCCCCGACGCGGCGGCGCTGCATGGTCTCAATCTCAACGTGGCGCCCGGGGAACATGTGGCCCTGGTGGGCCCGTCCGGCGCCGGCAAGAGCACGGTGTTCCAGTTGCTGTTGCGCTTCTATGACCCGCAAGCCGGCGTGGTGCGGCTGGACGGCGTCGACCTGAAGGACGCCGATCCCCAGGAGGTGCGCGCCCGCATCGGCCTGGTGGCCCAGGACCCGGTGATCTTCGCCGCCAATGCCCTGGAAAACATCCGCTACGGCCGCCCCGCCGCCACCGACGCCGAAGTCGAAGCCGCCGCCGAGGCCGCCGCCGCCATG
>JAYRKL010000043.1:0-14565 GCA_041905795.1 Rhodospirillaceae bacterium
GCACCGTCGCCACCGTGTTCAGTTTCACGCCGACGCGTTCGACCTCGCGGGTGAACAGGTCACCGAGCGGGCCGCTGCCCGAAAGGCCGACAAAATCGGTACCCGCCAGCGCCGCGATGTCCATGCGGGCACCTTGGCTTTTCATGTCCTTGCGGCGATACAGCACGACCATTTCGCCGGTGCCGATCTCGACACTCGACAGCCGCGGGTGCTGGGGCGCGTCATAACCCACCGCCAAGTCGCTTTCCCGCTGCCCGAGCGAGCGCAGGATGTCGTCGTGATGGCGGGTCTGGACGTCGAAGGTGACCGACGCATACTTCTCGCGGAACCGCGCGATGGCCATGGGCGCCAGCGACAGCCCCAGCGCCGGCGGCACCGCCAGGCGGATATGGCCCTCGCCGCCGCCGCGCAGGTTCTTGGCGGTGGTGTTGACCGCGCCTATGCGCCGGTAAAGGTCGTCGACCTCCTTGAACAGGATATGCCCTTCATCGGACGGCGTCAGGCGGCCGCCGATGCGCTGGAACAGCGGAAAACCGAGGCGCCCTTCGGCGTGCTTCAGGACTTTACTGACCGACGGCTGCGAGACGTTGAGCGCCTTGGCCGCGGCGCTGATGGTGCCGTTGACGTAGACCGCATGAAACACTTCGATATGGCGAAGGTTCATGGTGTTACCGGGACTCATCGCCATCGTCGGAAGCGCCTATGCCGTCAGGTTATATGCCACCCTATGCGCGCGCGCCGCGCGGTTCCAGCCCTCCTTGCACGCCGGGCGCGGAACTCTCCAACGCAAAGAGTGGAAAAACATGCTTCTGAAATGACTTAGCGTCATTTGCGGCGCGCGGCTGTGTCACGATCGCGGAAACCAATGAGGGTCGCGGCCCGGAAGGTCAGGCCGAAGCCGCCGCGCCGGTCAAATCAGAATATCGAAAAATGGGTCCGAGCCCGACGCGCCGAAGGCCTCGACATAGTTCCGTTGCATCTGCTGGCCGTTGCCGAGCCGCAGGATCAGGGCGTTCATCTGGCGCTGCTTTTCGTTCTGCAGCTTTTGCGTTGCCTCCATCTGCCGGACGCGGATGGCGGCCGTCTTGCCGGTGAGTTCCCCGAGCTTACCGTCGATCTTGCGGGCGTCGGCCTTGGTGGCGAGCCCCGCCATGGTCAGGCTGGCATCGGTAAAGGTCAGCTCCACCTCGGCGCGAGTGAGATCGCCCAGGGCGCGCTTGCGGCCGTGCTCGGTCTCCAGGCCCTCGTAGAACCACGCCTGCATCAATTTGATGCCGCTGCGCTTCAACCTGCCCCTGACGGCCAGCGGCGGCCGGTCGGCCTCGATGGTCACGTCGACGGCGATGTCGCCCGTCACCGGATCGAACGACACCAGCTTCATGCCGTTGCGCGTCGAGGTCGTCGTGTCCATGTCCCTGCCGGTGCTGAGCTTGTATTTGGTGCGTTCGCCGCCGGCCTTGCCGTACTGGCTGATGGTGTCGACAGACAGGTCGGGCACCCACACCGTGCCGTCGTCGGCCTCGATCCGGTAACCGCCGCCGACGTAGCTGCCTTTCAACGTCGTATCGGTCAAACCACCGGTCGAATAGTCGATGCTGTCAGGCTCATAGGTGAAGCGGTCCATGGACCCGATCAGGGTTGACCCCGGCATGGCCGTGGTGGCCGCCTGGTTGATGGACAACACCTTGCCGTCGAATTCCGCCCTGAGGTCCTTGAGCACTGCGTTCTTCTCGCCGGCCCGCGCCGCTGTGCCGCGCAAGTTCAAGATGGTCGACTTCACGGTGTCCATGGTCGAACGGCCGGTGTCGACGATGGCCTGGGCCCGGTAGATCTGCGCGCGAAGCGCGATGTAGCGGTCGTTCTCGACGTTAATGCTCTTGGAGGCGTCGGCCGCATCCTGGTTGATGCGCTTCTGCTCCTCGGCAATGCGCTTCTTGCCGACCCCCGACACCTGCTGGATCAGCTGGTCTTGCTTGCTGCTGAATTCCGGGAACAGGCCGAGCCCGTTCTGGAATGCGTTGAGGAGACTGACCGCCATAGGCGGGAGTCTGGTCGTCTATCGCGGGCCCTACAATTCAGGAGCCCCGCACGCCGATGACGTAAGCGATTCCCTTACGCAGCGGTTGGCGCGCTCAGAACCAGGGTCATGAGTTCCGGGATTCGGCTGACGCCGAGTTTCGCCATCATGCGCGCCTTGTAGACCTCGACCGTGCGCACGCTGATGCCGAGCGCCAGTGCGATTTCGCGGTTATGCTCGCCCGCCACCACGCGGTCGAACACGGCCCTTTCCCGCCCGGTGAGGCTGGCGAGTTTCTGCACCGTGGCCTGGCGGCGCGCCTCGTTCTCCCGCGCCGCCGAATTCTTGGCCAGCATCGCCGCGACCAGATCGAGCAGCGCCGCCTCTTCGACCGGCTTCTCCAGGAAGTCGACGGCGCCGGCCTTGAGCGCCGCGCGCGTGGTTGCCACGTCCCCAAAAGCAGTCATGAAAATCAGGGGTAAATCGATGCTCCGCTCGGCCAGGGACCGCTGCACGTCCAGGCCGCTCATGCCCGGCATGCGCAGGTCGACGATCACGCAGCCGGCGGCGTCGGCCGGACATGACGCCAGGAATTCCTCGCCGGAGGCAAAGGTGCGCGAGCGGTATCCCTCGAGGCGCAGCACCAGGGCCAGGGACTCGCGGATGGACTGGTCGTCATCGACGATGAAGACGGTCGGCGGAATGAACATGGTCTCACGGATCTCCCAGCGGCAGGCTGAAACAGAACCCTGCGCCGCCCAGTCGTGACGGGCGAAGCCAGATGCGTCCGCCGTGAGCCTCGACAATCGAGCGGCTGATGGCAAGCCCCAAACCAAGCCCGCGCTCCTTGGTGGTCGCGAAGGCGGCGAACACCCGTCCCTCCAGGTCCGGCGCAATACCCGGTCCGTTGTCCTCGATCGCGACCACCACCCGGTTCCCCTCGATTTCAACCGCGACCGCGATCATGCGCATCTCCGCCCGGCCGGCCACCGCGTCCACGGCGTTCGCGAGAATATTGCGGACCACCATCGCAAGCTGTACGGCATCGCCGGGAACCACCGCCGGCTCTCCCGGCGCCACCGACACCATCACATTCTCACGCGCACAGCGGGCCGCCAGCGAGGACAGAGCGTCGTGAACGACACTGTGGAGGTCCAAGGGCTCATGGCGCGGCGCCTCGCCGAGATAGAGATCGCGCAGCTTCTGCGTCACGGCGCCGGCGCGCCGGGATTCGGCCAGGGCCTTTTCCAGGACCATTTTGAGTTCCGCTCGGTCGAACTCCGGGAACTCGAGGATTTTCCGCCCGGCCCAGGCGAAGTGGGACGCCGCCGCCAACGGCTGGTGAAGTTCATGCGCCAGCGCCGAGTACATCTCGGCCGCGGCCGCCAGGCGCAAGGCGGTCTGCAGTTCGTCCTCGCGCGTCTGCAGCGCTTGCAGCGCGTCACGATGCTCGCTCACGGTCATGCCCAGGAACAGGCCGGTCACCGCCAAGGTCAGCATCAGGGCCTGCAGCTCGGCCACCGGAATGGCGCCGATCTCCAGGATATAAGCCCAGACCACCAAGGTGAGCTGGATGCTCAGCGTGGCGGCCACCGCGCCGGCAAATCCCCGGCGCAGGGCGATCCAGATCAACGGAATGAACAGCAGGTAGAAAAAGCGTGTTTCGTCGATGAAGGGCAGCCCGAAGACCGCCCACAGCAATCCTGCCAGGGCCGCGGTCTGCAAAAGGGTTTCGCGCGACGGCCGGCTCCACACGGCGCCGCCGGAGATCCACGCATAGCCGAGCAGGAGCGCAGGCGTGGTGATGACGATGCCGATCACGTCCCCGACCCAGAACACCCCGAGGGTGGCGGCGAAATCCCGCGCCGGCAACAGGCCGGACACGGTGAGCGCCGCCACGTGGCTGGCGGTGACCGGGAGGGCGAAGGTGACGGCCGTCACCACCAGCCAGCCGAAATGCCGGCGCATCCGGATCGACGGTCCCTCCAGTTTTGTCCGCAACAGCGCCGCCGCCAGACCATAGCCGCCCGCGCCCACGACTGCGTTCAGGAAGGTCATCACCGCCGCCTCGGGCAGGCCGCGCACCACGGCTTCGGCCACCATGCTGGCCAGCGCCAGGGCCGGCCAGTAGCGCAGCCCGAAAATGAGGAAAAAAGCGATCGCCAGCCCGGCCGTGGGATTCCAGGGTGTAATCGCGAACGGCGCAACCGGCGCCACGTAACTGACCCAGTCGAGCGCGAGGTGGGCCACGACATAGCCCGCCACCACCACCGCGGCCGGGAGGCGGCGCACGCCCGCCGCCGGCGCCGCGCCTTGTGCAAGATTCAACGGCAAATCCATGCCGGAAATTTACCAGCGATGGGCCTTTGGAACAAACCCGGCGCCGGCCGGGTTCGTTCCCCGTCACGCATTACCCGGTGAGCACATCAAAAAGCGCGTCTGCGGCCACGGCAATGTCGTAACGGCTTTGCGCCACGGCCCGCGCCGCCTGCCCCTGACGCAGGCAGAGGGCGGGGTCGCGGTAAAGGGCCGTCAGCGCCGCATACCAGTCATCCTCGCTCCGGCAATGGAACCCCGTGACGGCGGGCTCCACCAGGTCGGCGGCGATTCCCACCGGCGAGGTCAAGGTTGTCCGGCCCGCGGCCATGTACTGGATGATCTTGTAGCCGCTCTTGCCCCGGGTCCATGGGCTGTCGTCGAGCGGGCACAGGCCCGCCGAAAGCCCGGCGAGGAAAGACGGCTCCGCCGCCTCGCTCCAGGGCATGCGCTGGGCGGGGATATCGGGATACTGCCGCGCGTCCGCGCCCATCAGCCTGCACGCCGCGCCGGTCTCGGCCAGGAAGCGCTTGAGCGGCGCGCGCAACACATGCAGCGACTGCTGCGCGGTCATGGGGGTGCCGATCCACCCCACGGTGAAATGCGCCGGCAAGGCGCCATCCCCGAACCGCCCCGTGTCCACCGCACTGTGAACCAATCGCACATCGGCGGCGCCGGCGGCACGCGCGTAAGCGGCCATGGCCGGGCTGCCCACCACCACCGCGCGCGCGCGGCGCATCACCGTGGCGATCTTGCCGCCGAACAGGCCGCGCGCGAGCGCGGAGGCATGGTTTCGATAATAGAGCTGATAGGCGTCGTCGAAATCGACGACATACGGCCGCCCCCGCAGCAAAAGGGCCTCGATGGCGGCGGGCAGGAACGGAAACACCTCCTGCTGCAGCCAGATCACGTCAGCCCGGCTGGCGGCCAGCAATGCGCCGACGCGCTTGCCCAAAGCGCCCAACAGGTCGCGCGCGGACCGCTTGCCGTCCCGGTAGAGGCGCGCGAGCGATTCATTGGACAGCAGCGGCTGGACGTCGATGCTGAGCCCGCGGCGTTCCAGGTGGGGGATGTACTGCAGAAAGCGCACGCGGCTGCTTGCGCCGACATCATCGTACCGCGTGAGCGCCAGGACGCGTGTCATTGGCAATCGGGAGAAGCCAGGAAAGGGCCGGAGCACCTGTGGTAGTACAGAAACCCGCCCTTGGCAAAGCCCGATGGCTGGAGTCCCGCCGCCGTGCTACAGGGTGTGATACAGGATCGGGCATCATGCCGGCCAAGGTTTGCGTCGTCGTCATCAGCTATAATTCCGAAGACACCCTGGGCGCCTGTCTCGCGGCGCTGGGACGGCAGACGTTCACCGACTTCCACCTGTTGCTGATCGACAACGCCTCGGTGCGGCGGCCCAGCGCCTTCCTGGAGCCCCTGCCCTATGCCCATAGCTTCCTAGAGCTGGACGAGAACCTGGGGTTCGCCGGCGGTATGGCGCTGGCGGTGGAAAGAACCGACTCGCCGCTGATCGCCGCCCTCAATCCCGACGCTTTCGCAGCACCCACCTGGCTCGCGGAACTGGCGGCGGCGGCGGACGCCCATCCCGAGGCCGCGGCGTTCGGATCGCTGCAGCGCAGCGCCGATGACCCGGCCCGGATCGACGGGTTCGGCGACCATATGCTCGCCACCGGCCAGGCCTGGCGCGGCCAGGAAGCACCCCGCGGGGAGGCCCTGGTGTATTGCTTCGGGGTCTGCGCCGCGGCCGCGCTCTACCGCACGGCCGCCGTGCGCGCGGTCGGCAACTTCGACGCCCGGTTTTTCTGCCTCTACGAAGATGTCGACCTGTCCTTCCGCCTGCGCCTGGCCGGGCACCACTGCGCGGTCGTACCGCGCGCGGCGGTGACGCATGTCGGCGGCGCCAGCTTCAAGACGCGCAGCGGCCTCCTGCAGCACCTGATCGGGCGGAACCAGTGGTGGGTGCTGCTCAAGAACATGCCGTTCCCGCTGATCCTGCTGGCGGTCCCGGGGTTTTTCGCCGTGGAAGCCCTGGCGGCGCTGCGCGGCCATCGGCCCGGCAGTCTGGCGGGCTTGTGGGAAGGCCTGCGCCGCAGCGGCGAGATGCTGGCCTCCCGCCGGCAGATTCAAGGCACCATGCGCATTTCCACCGCCGCGCTGTGCCGCTGGCTGACGTGGAACCCGCGCGCGTTCCTGCGGAAAACGTCGCCGGTCAGGCGGGCGATTTAAGCCGCTCGACCGCGACGAGCGTGATCGGCAACCCCACCAGCGTCAGCGTGGCGGAGCTGGACAGCACCTCGAACACCACGGCGTCGTGCATCCAATGGCGGTGGACATGATGTTCCATGGTGCCGTCGGCGAGCGCCACCGTAAGCGTATACGGCCCGTGCGCGAGGGCCGGCCAGCGGAACCGGAAGCGCGCGGCCATGGCGTCGCCGGCGCCGATGGGCGCCTGCGGCAGATCGGGGCGGTAGGTGTTGTCGCCGAGCAGCAACTGGCCCAGGCGATCCTTGATGTAGAAACCGAAGATCGGGCGCTCCACCGCCACGTCGGCTTTCACTTCAATGCGCAGATCGACTTCCTGACCTTCCTCGACCCGGTCGAGCCTGGCCCCGGTGGCGGGATTGACCAGGCCGGCATCGACGATCACCGCGCCGCCCACGCCGAAACCGCCGGCGCCGGGATTGAACGGCGCGCAGCTGGTGACGCCGCCGCGCGGCTTGGCGGCGGTTGCGGCGTCGTAAAGCACCACGCGCTCGCCGTTCGGGACCGGGACGGCCGAGGGGCCTTGCGCGCCCGGCAGCATATCGGCGCCGGGGTTCTCGAACATGGCGGCGACATAGCGTTCGCACACCTCGATCGCCGGGCCCTCGCCCCGCACCGCGCCGTGATCCAGCCACACCGCGCGGTCGCACAGGCCGGTGACCGCCCCCAAATCGTGGCTGACGAACAGGATCGAGCCCCTGGCACGGAAGTCCTTCAGGAACCGCATGCACTTCTGGGTGAAGCGGGCGTCGCCCACCGACAGCGCCTCGTCGATGATCAGCACGTCGGCGTCGACATGGGCGGCCACCGAGAATGCCAGCCGCATGAACATGCCGCTGGAATAGGTCCGCACCGGACGATCGATGAATTCCCGCAGTTCGGCGAAGTCGATGATCGCGTCCAGACGATCGTCAAGCTCCCGCGGCGTAAGGCCGAGGATGGTGCCGTTGAGGCGGATATTCTCGCGGCCGGTGAAATCCGGCTCGAAACCCGCCCCGAGTTCCAGGAGCGCGGCGACACGACCGTGGACTTCCACCGCGCCGCTGCTCGGCGGAATGGTGCCGGTGATCACCTGAAGCAGGGTCGACTTGCCGGCGCCGTTCTGGCCGATGATCCCCACGGTCTCGCCCCGGCGCACATGGAAGGACACGCCCTTGAGCGCCTCGAACCGCGGGTAGGCAAGGCGCGGCCAAAGCATGTGGAGCAGCCGCTGCGACGGCGTCCGGTACAGCGTGTAGTGCTTATGGACATCGCGCACGGCGATGACCTCGGAGCGCGCCGGTGCGGATTCAAGCGCGGGGGGCCGGTCAGAGCACATCGGCAAAATGGCGTTTGGATTTGCGGAAGAAACCGAGGCCCAGTACCGCGACGATCCAGGCGACCGCGAGGTAAGCCAGCAAGCCCGCCCAGTCGGGCGCACGGCCCTCGAGCAGCACGGCCCGGCTCTGTCCGACGATGAAGCTGATGGGATTCAGCATCACCAGCCACTGCAGGCCGTCGCCCAGCCGCGCCAAGGAATAGAACACCGGCGACAGGAACAGCACCCCGGTCATGACCAGGCCGATGACATAGTTGAGATCGCGAAAATAGGCCCCCAATGCCGCCAGAACCCAGGCGATGCCGGCGAGCAGGAGGATGAACGGCGCCAGCACCAGGGGAAACAGGAGGACCGTCACAGGCAGGCCGCCGTGCACATAAAGCATGGCCGCCAGCAGTACGGCGGTGTTGATGACGCCGTGGAACACCGCGGCGCCGACCACCGTGAGCGGAATGATCTCAAGCGGGAATACCGCCTTTTTCACTAGGTTGGCGTGGCTGACCACGGAATTGCAAGCCTCGGCCGCCGACTGCGCCAACAGCCAGAACACGATGAGGCCCGCAAACAGATAAAGACTGAAGGACACCGTATCGCCGGACGCCGTCACCGCGTCCGAGCGGCTCTGCATGACGGTGCCGAACACAAAGGCATAGATCCCGAGAGTGATCAGCGGCACCAGCGCCGCCCATAGGAATCCGAAGGCGCTCATCCTGTATTGGCGGGCGATGGCGCGGCTCAGGAATTGCGCGAACGACGACCACCACCGCGCCAGCACCAGCGGCGGACAAAGCAGTTCGGCCATGGGCGAGAATCGTAGCGCCACGATCAGGAGTACCGGTCGATCACGTCGCGCACGGTCACCGGCCGGCTTGACGGGGCCAGGCCGAGCAGCTTCTGCACCGTGTCGGAGACCAGGGTCACGCGCTTGCGGTGCTCGATGGTCAGCCGCACGCCCTTGTAGCGCTCGGCCGATTGGGCGGTGAGCACGCCGTTGGTGGGCACGGTGTTGCTGCCGTCGGTCTTGTAATAGTACTCGCCGACGTCCGTGCCGATCAGCGAGAAGTCCGACGGATAGCGCGCGCAGATCTTGAGAAGGACATCGTAGTCCTCCTCCATCAGCAGACCGGCGTTGAAGGAAAACAGCTCAGGCGCCACCTGGCTGCGATCGATGACGTAGGAGTGGATCGGGCAGAAGTTGTTGCGGAACAGGTCGATCAGCGTCTTGCCGGCGAACGGCGGCACCACTTTCTCCGCGGCGTAGAAAAAGTGGTCGTAGACATGCAGCTGCATGATCCGCACCGAGGCGAAGGCGATAGCGGCCCCGGTCTGGCGCAGCTTGCCGATC
This sequence comes from Rhodospirillaceae bacterium, assembly GCA_041905795.1. Lineage (GTDB taxonomy): Bacteria > Pseudomonadota > Alphaproteobacteria > Rhodospirillales > Rhodospirillaceae > SHVO01. The sequence goes on from JAYRKL010000043.1 coordinate 9,268, forward strand.
AAAAGTTCGTAGGCATCGGGATAGAGCACGTCGTCGTAATCGAGATAGGCCAGATACCGGCCCCGGGCCGCCTGCACCCCGGCGGTCAGAAGGACCGAACGCGCGTCGGCGGGCTCGGCGTCCGTCCAGTTGACGATCTCCAGGGAGACGCCGTCTTCGCCATCCACCAAAGGCGCCAACCCGGCCCGGGTGGCGCCAAGGGCCTCTTCCGAAAACCGCTGGGCGGCGATGATGATGCGCACCGGCCGGTGGCTCTGACTCACCAGCGAGAACACGCAGCGCTTCAGCTCGGCCATGCGCGCGGCATCGTGGATCCGCACCACCACATCTATCTGCTCCGGGGGCTGCTCGGGTTTGGCTACCATCGGGCTTCGGCGAATGTGAATTGATGATCGAAGTCGGCGACCGTGCGCCAGGCTTCGGGGACCGGTTCGACCGTGCCGTCGGCCGGCGGGAATTGACGGGCTTCCTGCTCGCGCACGATCCAGGCCTCGAAGTCGGGATTGCCCCACTTGCGCGCCAGCAGGGCGGCGGAATTGAGGATCATGCGCAGAACGCGCGGATCGCCGCCGCGGTCGCGCACCGCGTGGCTGAACAGTGCCCGCGGGCATGTGCGCACCACAAACCCCGACGCGCGCGCGCGCCACGACAGGTCCACGTCCTCGCAATACATGAAGAACGCTTCGTCGAAACCGCCGGTCGCTTCGAACACCGGCCGGGTGATCGCCAGACAGGCCCCGGACGCCCAGGGCGTCTCAAAGGTGACAGGATCGTAGTCGCGCGGGTGCTCCACCGGGAACTGCAAGGCCTCCACCAATGCGCGGTGGCCATAGGCTTGGCTCATCTGCGCCAGCGCGGCCACGGCTTCCGGATGGAACGCACCGTCGGGATTGGCGGCGATATAGATGTCGGCCCCCTCGGCGAAGGCGCGCTTCATCAGCCGGTTGTGGGCCGAGCCGAAGCCGATGTTGCCTTCCGGCGGCAGAAGCGTGACGTCGGCGATTCGGCCGGCGACGGAGGGTTGGCCGTTGTCCATGACCATGATCCGGTCCTTGGCGGCGAACCCGCCATACGCCAGCGCCTTGCGCGACGAACCGATCACCCGCGCCACCTGGCCGTCGGTGTTGTTGTAGGTGACGATGCCGATGCGGATCTCGAGCGCGGTATCGACCGCCTGGTCCGCCCCCAGCGCGCTTTCCTGCAGCCGCGCGATCAGGCCCTTGGCCGGCGGTACCGGCGTGGGGTGCGAGAGCCGCGCCGGCGGCAGCGCATCGCCGCTGAGCTTGAGACCATGCTCGGCGATGAAGCGGTCCAGGTCCCCGGCCGACGTTAGGGGCACGATCGCCGGGGTATTGGCCAGGATCGCGGGGTTCGCGATCTTCAGCCAGCCAAAACCCGCCTGCTCGCAGACGTAGAAATAAAGGCGCTCGATGGCGTGGGCGATGGTGGCGTCGATCTGGCCGCTCTCGGCGTCGAAATCCTCAGCCGCGAGGTTGAGGTCCAACAGCGGCTTCAACGCGGCGGTGCGCGCCCAGAACATGGAGCCGGACGGGAAATCCAGCACCTTGTCCACCGACAGCGCGAACCCCATGCGCCTGGCCAGGGGCTGCGCCAGCTTGAAGTCGTCGCCCCAGTTGATCCAGTGCCGCATGGCCTCGAAGTGCTGGGCGGCGACGATGCCCAAATCCGGCCTACGCCGGAAGGCGTCGAACACACTGGCGACGATGGCCGGGGATCCCAGCAGCGTCTCGTAGGTATAGCCGCGCCAGGTGGCCAGCACGCCGGCGTGCTTGGACGCCTTGGAGTGCAGGTGAAGCACATACTCGTAGTTGGGATAGACGTCCTTAAAGCAGATCAGCTTGGGCGCGATATCGCGGCCGCGGTTCGGCGCCACGCGCACCTCGACACGCCCGCGCGTCCATCCACGGAACACCGCCTCGATCAGCGCTTTCTTGGCCGGGGTGTTGGTCGAGATATAGACGTCGAAGCCGAACGGGATGTGGGCGAGGTAGCGCTGAATCTCGCTGGCGATGTTGTCGTAGTAGATGTGGCAGATGGCGGCGAGGCGCGGAGCACCCGGATCGGGCGCGTAGCCGAACGGCACCGCCACGCTGAAATCCACGGCGGGATCGCGGGCCACCTCCTTGGGCGGCTTGCGGCCGCCGGCGGCGCGCTTCCAGGCGGTGGTGGCAAGATCGGCGCGGTAGTGGCGGTCCCAGTCCTGGTAGGCGCGGGTACGCCGGAACAGCCCGCCGGTGGCGCGGAAGACGGTGTGGGCGACGGAGCGTTTGATCCAAACAGGAATCGGGGCACCGCGATAGAGCGCGCGCGCCGCGTCCATCATCGTCATGCGCAGGCGCCGCACCAGGCCGCCCGGCCCGCGCCGGAGCAGACGCACGGGCGCTGTGAGTTTCCAGCTGGTGGAATTCTGCATGGCCGCGATCACGCCGGCCTTGGTCTGTACCTCGGAGGTCAGCGCCGCGATCTGGGCGTTGAGGGCGTTGACATTCACCATTGTCCGTTTGATCTCGTCCTCGAGCGCGAGGTTCCGCTGGTCGTGCAGTTCGGCCTGCATCATCGCGGCCTTGAGCTGGCCTTCCAGGTTTTCGCTCCGCGCCTCGGCGGTGCGGACACGGGTGGTGAGGTCGTTTGTGGTCCGGTCGAGCCTTCCGGTCAGATCCGCCACCACGCCGTCCAGCGTGTCACCGCGGGTCTCCAGGGCCTTGGCGCGCTCGGTGAGCCGCGCGACGCGGTCCGCCGCCACCGCTTCGACCCCGAACGTCTCTCCCAAGCGGGCGTAGACGTTCCGGATCTCCGCCGCCGCCGCCGGATCGCGCGCCGCTTTGATGAAATCCAGGATCGCCGGCGGCGCCTTGGGCCCCAGCGCCAGCACCCCCAAGCCATGGGCGTGGAGAAATTCGAATGACGGCGCGGTATCCTTGAGGCTTTCCCACAGGCGGAACACGCCAAAGTCGCGTTCGCGTACGTTGGTGTCGTGGAACAGCACCACCGCCCGGTCCGAGAGCTTGGACCGCCAGGAGTCGAAATCATGTTTGACGTCGTCGTAGAAGTGCCGACCGTCGATATGCAGGAGGTCGATGGAGCCCTCGCTGAAATGGGCCAAAGCTTCATCGAAGGTCGCGCGCACCAGGCGCGAGAACCCGGCGTAATGGGCGGCGTTGTGGTCGGAAACGCTGTTGAAGAAATCCTCGGCGTAGAAGCCGGCGTGCTCGTCGCCCTTCCAGGTGTCGATGGCGAAACACCGGGTGTCGAGGCCCAGGGCTTTGATCGCCTGGCAGAAGGCGAAATAGGAGTACCCGCCGTGGGTACCGAGTTCCACCAGGGTGCGCGGGCGCAGCGCCCGGATCACCCAGAAGGCGAACGGCCCGTGCTCGATCCAGGCCGAGACCGGCCGGAAAGCCGGCGTCGAAAACGACTCCCGCGACAGGTAGGTCTCAAAGGGAACGGGTTTCTCGGCTGTATCCATAACCAGGGGGTCTTAGACGCAAAGCAGGGACGGAAAGCGGGGACGAAAAACGGCGGCCCGGAGCCGTATCAGGGTCCCGTCTGAAGCGGCCGGAAGCGCAGGCGCCAGATCATAGGGGGCAAGAAAGGTAAAGGCCCGTCATTTCTGGCTTTTTTGACCAAATCGGGCCGCCAAAGCAAGCCAAAACGCCCCACGGTCCCAGGCCCCCGGGGGCCGGTGGGGTCGCCTTGCGGCGGCCCCGGAACCGGTGCAGAAATGACCGGATCTCTTCCGGATCGCCGGCCCTCGAGGCGCCCGCCCGGCGCAGCCTTTGGCATACCCTGAGAATGCCCTCGTGCAAGATCATGAACCAGCGGCCGCCCGATCCATCCCCGCCTTTTCCTGACCGCCGGACCCGTGCCCGGGGCGTGGCCGCGGCCGTCATCTTGGGTCTGCTGGGCCTCGCCCTGGCCAAAGACGCCGCCCGGACCACCTTCCTCCTGGGCCGGCTGGCGGGCACCCGGATCCTGGAGTGGCATACCTATGAACGGGCCCTCGGCGCGGCGGACACCGGCCGTGAAAAGCTGCCCGCGGGCGTCACCCGCACGGTCGCGGCCCTGAAAGCCAATGGCGGTCCGGCGTTTCGCCTGTCGCCCGGAATGACCCAGGACATGCTCCTGCGCCAACGCATTTCCGAAGTGGCCTGGCCCCTGCCGATCGACCCCGCCGCCGCGCTGCTTGTAAGGCTGGCGTCCGAGCCGTCATCCTGCGCGCCGCTGGCGCTTAACGACGGAGTGGCCGTTGATCGCTGCGACTAGCTGGTTCCTGGTGACCCTGGCCGGCTTGGGTCTCCCGCTCGCCGCCGCGCTGGGAGGCGCAGACGCGCGCCAGCAGTGGCGATCGGGCAACGACACCGCCAGTCTGGCCGCCCTGGCGCTGATGTTCGGTCTCCTCACCGATCATGCCGTGGGACTCATCACGGGAAGCCTGGACTTTCAGGCCGCTCTGGCCTGGGTGGGCGCGCTCGCGGCGATCGGCAGCCTCGTCGTCCTGGCGCGCGTCGGCGGCGGCGTAAAAGCCCTCGTCACGCTGGCACTGGTCGGCCTGCTGGCGATTGTGGTGTACGCCACGCCGCTGCTGGAATGGGATGCCCGCTCGATCTGGTTCTTCCATGCCAAGGTGATCTTCTTTGACGGCGGCCTGAAAGACTCTCCGTTCTGGCGCAACCCGGCTTACGACTGGAGTCATTGGGACTACCCGGAGCTTGTCCCGATGCTGGCCGCGCGCACGGCGGCCTTCATCGGCGTCTGGAACGAGTTTGCCCCTAAAGGTGGGTTGATCCCGCTCGCCGTCGCGGGATTCACAGGATTGCTGGCCGCCGGCACACGGCAAGGATTCATCATGCTGGCGCCGGCCGCGGCAGCGGTCATGGGCGCCACGTTATGGAATGGCTACATGGACGGCTGGATCGCGCTGTATGCCGCGGTGGCGGTCCTGTCCCTGGGTGCCTGGATGGAGAGCGGCTCCCGCACACATCTCGCCCTGTGCGCCGCCGCGCTGGGCACGACACTTTGCGTCAAGAACGAAGGGCAGTTGGTGGCGGCGAGCCTGCTGCCGGCCATCCTCTGGGCCGCCGCGGTCCGGCGGAAGACCTTGCGCCGGCAGGACCTGTCCGTGCTGATGGCCTTGCTGCCGTTCGCGCTCTGGCTTTTGTTCAAAATGCGGCTGGCGCTCGTAGGTGATCTGGAAGGCGCCGACCTTCTGCACCGCGCCTGGGAGGCGGCGGGCAACGGCGGCGAGTTCCGCACCCGGATCGCCTATCTTGCCCAGGA
>JAYRKL010000011.1:0-124514 GCA_041905795.1 Rhodospirillaceae bacterium
CAGGTGGCGCACCGCTTCGCGGGTGTTGCAGAACACCAGGGCGCCGGGTGCGGCGTGGAACCGGAGCAGGTTGACCACCGCGTGCTCGGTATCCTGGGGCGCCACGCGCACCGCGCGGTATTCGATATCGGCGTGGGCGCGCTCGCCCGCCTGGGTGGCGATGCGCTGGGCGTTGCGCTGGAACTGTTTGGTGAGGGCGATGATTTCCTTGGGCAGGGTGGCCGAGAACAACAGGGTCCGCCGGTCCTCAGGCGTGGCCGCCAGCAGGAACTCCAGGTCCTCGCGGAAGCCCAGGTCGAACATCTCGTCGGCCTCGTCCAGCACCACCGCCTTGAGTTGGCCGAGGCGCAAGGAACCGCGCTCCAGGTGGTCGCGCAGCCGGCCGGGCGTACCGACCACGATGTGGCAGCCGCGATTCAGACTGCGGCGCTCCTCGCGCGGATCCATGCCGCCGACGCAGGCGACGATCACCGCGCCGGTATGCTCATAAAGCCAGGTCAGCTCGCGCTGCACCTGCAAGGCCAGCTCGCGGGTGGGGGCGATGATCAGGGCGGCGGGGTCGCCGGCGCGCCCCAGGGACTCTTCGGCCCCGAGCAGCGTGGTGCCGATCGCCAGCCCGAAGGCGATGGTCTTGCCGGAGCCGGTCTGGGCGGAGACCAGCAGGTCCTCGCCCTCCATCTCCGGCGCGATCACCGCCGCCTGCACCGCGGTCGGATCGGTATAACTGCGTTCCGCGAGCGCGCGTGCGAACGGTGGGCGTAAGCCGGAGAACGTCACCCTTTTCGCGATGACGTTTTGAGCTGAATTTTACTCACCGCCTTCTCATCGCGGCGGGCCTTGCGCGCGGCATAAGCGGCGTCGCGCTTGGCCTTGCCGGCGGCGCGGCGTTCGGCCAGCTCGATCTGGGCGCGGTTCTTCTCATATTCCTCGGCGGCGCGGGCCTCCTCGGCGGCCTTTTCGGCGGCGAGTTTGGCTTCCAGCTTTTCCTGGGCAATGCGTTCGGCTTCGGCGGCCTTGCGGGCGTCGCGCTCGGCGTGGCGCACTTCGCGTTCCTCGGCGATGCGGGCGCGCTCCGCCTGACGTTCGGCGAACCCCGGCTGGTTGGCCGGGTTCAGGCTGCGCATTTTTTCGAGGAGGGCTTTTTTGGCGTCCTGGGACGCCTTCTGACGGTCGTTGAACGACGGACTGAACTTACTCATGGTTCTCCAAAAGGACTCTCAATCGGCCGGGGAAAATACCCAAGCCGGGCCCCAACCCCCAACACCTAATTTGGGGATTCCGGTCGATTTTTACTGAAATTTTGCTCCGAATCGGGCTGCCGCTATACTGAGGATGCGTCTTTTGGGGGACTTCTTGACGCGAGTCATTGCCACGGCGTTCGCCTCGCTGCTGCCCTGTGCATCCTGCATGGCCGGCGCGGGGACCGCCTTTGCCTGAACCGAGGTGCCATGAGCCTGCCTGACGTGCTGTTCTCCAAGGCGGAAATCGACCGCCGCCTGCGCCTCATGGTCAAGCAGCTGGCGGCCCTGCCCGATACGCCCCAGGTGGCCGCGCCGGTGCTGGTGGGCGCCTTCGTGTTCGCCGCCGACCTGGTGCGCGCCATGGCCGAGGAAGGCGTACACCTCACCACCGAGATGATCTGGCTGCGCTCCTACGGCAACGCCCGCACCGGCGCGTCGCTGTCGGTTCTGGCCGCCCCCACCGACCATGTGAAAGACAAGCACGTGCTGCTGGTGGACGGGGTCCTGGACAAGGGCAACACCGTCATGCGCGCCACCAAGCTGCTGCTGGAAGCCGGCGCGGCCTCCGTGAAAACCGTGGTGGCGGTGGACAAACGCAACCACGACGCCATCGCCAAGGCCGACTACGCGCTGTTCACCGATGTGCAGGAATTCATCGTCGGCTACGGCATGGATGATGCAGGGACCTACAGAGCCCTGCCTTACATCGGCAAAGTGGGGGACTGATGCTCAACCGTTTTTTCAAGCTCCAGGAACATGGCACCACGGTGCGGGTGGAGGTGCTGGCGGGCGTCACCACCTTCCTGACCATGGCCTATATCGTGGTGGTCAACCCGGCGATCCTCGGCAACGCCGGGATGCCGGTGGCCGCGGTAGCGGCCGCGACCTGCCTGGCGGCGGGGATCGGCAGCATCCTCATGGGCCTCTTGTCCAACTATCCCCTGGCGCTGGCGCCCGGCATGGGACTCAACGCCTATTTCACATACACCGTGGTCAAGGGCATGGGCCTGCCATGGGAAACCGCCCTGGGCTGCGTGTTCCTGTCGGGCCTGATCTTCCTGGTGCTGACGGTGGCGGGCCTGCGCCAGCTGATCGTCGACGCCATCCCGCGCTCCCTGTTCGCGGCCGTGGCCGGCGGCATCGGCCTGTTTATCGCCTTCATCGGCCTCGCGGACGCCGGCCTTGTCGCCGCCCACCCCGCCACCAAGGTCACCCTCGGCAACCTGACCGCACCCAACGCGCTGTTGTGCATCGGCGGCCTCATCCTGATCGGCGCTCTCCAATTCTGGCGCATCCGCGCCGCCATGCTGATCGGCATCGTCGCCATGAGCCTGGTGGCCTGGGCCGCCGGCATGACGACCTTCACCCCCGGCAGCTACAGCCTCGCCGACCTCGGCGCCACCGCCTTCAGGCTGGACCTGGCGGCGCCATTCCACCTCGGCGGCGATCTCGGCACGGCACTCCTGGAAGTCACCTTCGTGTTCCTGTTCGTCGACCTGTTCGACAACGTCGGCACCCTGGTGGCGGTCACCAAGCGCGCCGGACTGATGGCACCGGACGGGTCGATCCCGCGCCTGAACAAGATCCTCTATGCCGATTCCACCGCCGCCATGGTCGGCGCCCTGGCCGGCACCAGCACCGTCACCAGCTATATCGAGAGCGCCTCGGGCGTCGCCGCCGGCGGGCGTACCGGGCTCACTAGTGTCGTCGTCGGCGTGCTGTTCCTGCTGTGCCTGTTGTTCGCGCCCCTGATCCAGGCCGTGCCAACAGCCGCCACCGCCCCCGCCCTGATCCTGGTGGGTGCCCTGATGATGGGCGGCCTCACCGAGATCGAATGGTCCGATGTCCGCACCGGCCTGCCCGCCTTTCTCACGCTCATCATGATCCCGCTGACCTATTCCATCGCCAACGGGCTGGCGTTCGGGATCACCAGCTACGTCGCGCTGCAGATCCTCTCGGGCAAGATCCGCAAGCGCGACTGGCTGCTTTACGTGCTGGCGGTGCTGTTCATCATCCGCTTCGCCTACCTGGCGGCAGGCTAGAGCATTTTCCGATGAAGTGGATGCCGGTTCATCGCAGAAAATGCGACCAAACCAAAAATTTAGAGCATGATCGCGATTCAATATGACTCGATCATGCTCTAAGTAGCGGCATAAGCGTCGATAGCTTTGAGATGACGCGCCTTGGCGGCGTCGTCCAGGAACGAGCCGCGGAAACTGTTGCGCGCCAGTTCCACCATGTCGTCTTCCGTCAGGAGCGCGGCAACCGCGCCATAGTTGTCGGCCACATAGCCGCCGAAATAGGCCGGGTCGTCGGAGTTGACGGTGGCGCGCAGGCCGCGTTGCAGCATGGTCTTGAGGGGATGCTGCGCCATCTCCTTGACCACGCACAGTTTGAGATTTGAAAGCGGGCAGACCGTCAACGTCATATCCTCGGCGGCAAGCCGCGCGACCAGTGCTTCGTCTTCCAGCGCGCGGTTGCCGTGGTCGATGCGGTCCACGTTCAGGACATCGAGGGCTTCCCAGACGTAGGCCGGCGGCCCCTCCTCGCCGGCGTGGGCCACGCGCTTCAGGCCGGCGGCGCCGGCCGCCGCGAACACGCGCTTGAACTTTGACGGCGGATGGCCGTTTTCGGACGAGTCCAATCCGACCCCGGCGATGCAGCCGAAATAAGGTTCCGCCGCCTTGAAGGTGGCCATCGCGTCGTCCTCGTCCAGGTGGCGCAGGAAGCACATGATCAGCCGCGAGGTCATGCCGTCGGTGGCCGCGTCCTTGAGCGCCGCCAGGATGCCATCGATGGCGATGGCGAACGGCACGCCGCGCGCGGTATGGGCCTGGGGATCGAAGAACGCCTCGACATGGCACACCCCGTCGGCGGCGGCGCGCGCGAGGTAAGCCCGGGTCAGGTCGTAAAAATCCTGCTCGTGCCGCAGCACGCCGGCGCCCTGGTAATAGATGTCGAGGAAGTCCTGGAGCCGCGAGAACCGATACGCCGCCCGCACCGCCGCCGCCGATTTGAACGGGATCGCCACCTTGTTGCGCCTGGCGATCTCGAACATGAGTTCGGGCTCCAGGCTGCCTTCCAGGTGGATGTGCAGTTCCGCCTTGGGCAGCCCGGCGATGAAGGCCTGATCCATCATGTCTAGCGGAAGGCGGGCTCGGTGAAGCTGCGCAGTTTGCGCGAGTGGAGCGTGCCGGCGCGGGCGCCCTCACGCATCAGCTCCAGCGCCTTGATGCCGATGTGCAGGTGCTGGCTGACCCGCTCCTCGTAGAAGGCGTCGGCCATGCCCGGCAGCTTGATCTCGCCGTGCAGCGGGCGGTCGGAAACGCACAGCAAGGTGCCGTAGGGCACGCGGAAGCGGTAACCGTTGGCGGCCAGGGTGGCGGATTCCATGTCGATGGCGATGGCGCGCGACTGGTTGAATCGCTTCGCCAGTTCGGAGAAGCGCAGCTCCCAATTGCGGTCGTCGGTGGTGACCACGGTGCCGGTGCGCAGACGCTCCTTCAACTCCTGGCCCTTGAGGCCGGTGACGCTGGACACCGCCCCGGCCAGCGCCAGCTGCACTTCGGCGATGGTCGGCACCGGGATCTCCAGCGGCAGTACCTGGTCGAGGATGTTGTCGTCGCGCAAATACGCATTGGCGAGCACGTAGTCGCCCAGGCGCTGGCTGCCGCGCAGGCCGCCGCAATGGCCCACCATCAGCCACACATGGGGCCGCAGCACGGCAATATGGTCGGTGCAGGTCTTGGCGTTGGACGGGCCGACGCCGATGTTCACCAAGGTGATGCCCTCGCCGCTCTCCTGCACCAGGTGATAAGCGGGCATCTGCGGCATCTTGGCGAGCTGCGGACGGGACGGCTCCTTTCCCTGCTCGGTGACGCGGTTGCCGGGCTCGACAAAGCGCTGGGCGCGGCCGGCGGCGATCTCCTGCATGCCGTAAGCGATGAACTCGTCGATATAGCGCTGGTAGTTGGTGAACAGGACGAAGCTCTGGAAGCTCGCCGGCTCGGTGCCGGTGTAATGGCGCAGGCGGTGCAGCGAGTAATCCACCCGCTCGGCGGAGAACAGCGACAGCGGCCCCGCCCCGGGCCCCGGCCACAGATCGCCGTCGGCAACCGAATCGCGCGCGCCGTCCAGGCGCGGCAGCGGGAAGTGGTCGGCGATATCGCGGCGCTTCTCGGCCGAGAGCGAGGTGGCGGCGCGGCCGACGGCATAGGTCAGGGGAATCGGCGTGCGGCTTTTGCCGACGAAGATCCGCCCGGTGCAATTGGCCATTACCAGGTTGATCTGCTCGATCAGGTAGCGGCGAAACAGCGCCGGCTGGGTGATGCTGGCGCCCCAGATGCCGGGCTGGCTGACCTTCCCGAATGCAAGGGTGGTCGAACCCGAGACCTTGTCCACCTCGATCCCGAGATAGGGATAGACGGGATTCTCGAACGGTTCGCGGTCACCCTTGGCGAAGGCGTCGAACTGCGCCTCGATGCGCGCGACCGCGTCGTCGTAAAGCGCGATGAGAAGATCGACGGCTTCGGCCGCGTCGGCGCAGCACCGCAGGTCCGAGGCCGGAATGTTGGGGTCCTTCGGTCCCGCGTCCACGTCTTTCATGTCGCCGTTCAACTCCCCCAGCCCTGTCGCTGAAGGATTTCACATCCCCGCGGCCAAGCAAAGAGGAACCGGCAGCCGCCGGTTCCTCCAGGCACAGCCGGATTATTGCTCGTCGGTGGCGGTTTTGCTGCTGGCGGTCTGGACCGCCGCGCCGCCGGAGCCGAGCCCGACGAAGGACGGCGTCAAGGGCGAGCGCGCCGTCAGCGTCATGTCCGCGGCGGCCTGGGCGATGGGATGGGCGGGATTGAGCGCCTTGGCGCGGGCATAGTCGGCCCGGGCGCCGGGAACGTCGCCGGTCATGACGCGGAGGTTGCCGCGGTTGATATAACCGGTCCATTCGGCGGGGCCCGCGGTGACGGCGGCATTGCAGGAGTTCCAGGCTTCGCCAAAACGATTCAGTTTGGTCTGGGCCACGCACAGGGACGTCAGCGCCCTGACGGTGTCGGCCGTGGAAAGGCCGGGCGTGCTCAGGGCCTTTTCGCTCCAGAACACGCTCTTGTTCCACTTGGCCCCGGCCAGTGCCTGGGCGGCGGTGTCGATGGCAGTCTCTGCGGCGGTATTGGCAGCAGTGCCGGCGGCCTGGGCCGCGGCCGCGGAGATGAGGAGCGTCGCGGAGATGATGGCGATTTTCATGGGCTATCCTTCGTATGTGCTGGTGATGGGTAGCCTCCCCTGCGCAAGAGCCTAGGCGCACACGGACGCGGCGCGGTGTGAAATTATTGCGTCGCAGCATTTCTATATTGCAACGCAATATAGATGGACCTAGCCTGATGCTGGGCGTTCTCCATGGCGGCCTTGTAGGATAAAGCGGGACGATCTTTTGGGGGACATCATGAAATTTATTCTGGTCATGGTTGCCGCGGCCCTGCTCGGCGGCGCGGCCCAGGCCGCAGAGGATCCGGCCGCCTGGGCCGCGCGGATCGCGGCGCTGCCGAAGCCGGCGGCCGACGAAGTGGTGTTCACCGCCGCCGGCGACGCCATCTGGAACCGGCCGATCTCCGCCAGCACCGACGTGCGGCTGCAAAGTTTGTTCCAGGTGATGCGCGACAGCGACCTCGCCTTCCTGAATTTCGAGCAGGTGTTGGCGGACAGCGGCTATCCCACCGTCAAGGACATCGCCAAGGCCGACCCTTCCATCATCTCCGAGTTCACCTGGGCGGGGGTCGACCTGGTCTCGACCGCCAACAACCACGCCATGGATTTCGGCGCCGCCGGCATGGAGACCACCCGCAAGGTGCTGGGACAGGCCGGCATCGCCTTCACCGGCGCCGGCGCCACCGTGGCCCAGGCGATCCAGCCGGCGGTGATCGAGAAGAAGGGCCTCAAGGTCGCGCTCATAGCGCTGCTGGTGACGCCGCAGTTCCCGACCATCGGTACCGCCGCCGAGGACAACGCCCCCGGCGTGGCGCCTATCCACGGCGCGCAGATCCGCCAGCCCGACGGCAAGGTGGTGTTCGCGCCGTGGGAACAGGACGTGGCGCGCATGCAGGCCGCCGTCGCGAGTGCCCGCAAGACCGCCGACCTGGTGGCGGTCAGCCTGCATATCCACTGGGGCGGCCTGGAGGAGATCGACCCCACCGGCAAGCAGCTGATCGCCCGTGCCGCCGTCGACGCCGGCGCCGACGTGGTGCTGGGCCACGGCCCCCATGTGGTGAACGGCATCGAGTATTATAAGAACAAGCCGATCTTCTACAGCATCGGCAACTTCGTCTATCAGTTCAACCTCGAGCAATACGCCCTGTTCCCGTCGACCCAGCAGGTGATCAAGCGCCTGCAGTCGGACAAGCGGCAATACGCCGCCACCGTGGCGCGCATCATCCTGTCGCGCACCGGCCAGTTCCGGCGCATCGATATGCTGCCGGTGGGCCTCGCCGACGGCGGCGATCCGCACTTCGAGGCCGACGCCCGCGCCGAGGACACCCTCGCCCGCCTGCAATCCCTGTCGGCCGCCCTCGGCACCAAGATCCGCCGCGAAGGCTGGTATGCCACCGTCGATATTCCCAAGGGAAAGACCCGATGAGCGCATCCCCCGCCGAGCTTCTCGACCTGCGCAAGAGCATCGACAATATCGACGCCGCGATCATCCATCTGCTGGCGGAACGGTTTCGCTGCACCCAGCGGGTGGGGGCGCTCAAAGCCCGCCTCAAGCTGCCGCCGGCCGATAAGGGACGTGAAGCCGTGCAGATCGGCCGCCTCCGGAAACTGGCCGAGGATGCCGAACTCGACCCCGAATTCGCCGAGAAGTTCCTGGCCTTCGTCATCCGCGAGGTGATCCGCCACCACGAACAGGCGCGCGACGCGACCGCCTGAATCTACCCTTAGATCTGCGCCTTCATCTGGGTCGCGGCCTGGGTGTAGCCGCCGTCGCCGCCGTCGACGAAATGCACATGCTGGCCATGCTCCGGCGACACGACCAGGCATGTCATCACCGCATGGTCGGAGACATGCATGCCGTATTTGAACCCGCCTTTGGCGCAGCGGTCCTCGAGATAGCTTTTGACCGCCGCGATCCTGTCGCGCGGGCAATCGAACACCAGGCACAGGCTCTGGTCGGTGCGGGCGAAGTCCACGGCGCCCTCAGCCACCTCTTTGACATAGCGATGGGCATTGAAACGTCCGGCGTTCCAGCGGTTGCGGACAAAGATGTAAGCCACGAGGGTGATGACCGCCGCCACCGGGATCATCAGTGCCAGCGGCACACGTCCGCGCCGGGCCTTGGCCTCGCGCACCAGGCCTTTGGGCGGCCAGCGCGGCTGCAGCTGTTCCTGGCTGATCGCCGTCAAGCTCATGAGGCCCGTCACCCGCGCGAGGTCGCGGTGCACTTCCTCGTGGTCCGCGCCTTTGAGCACCAGCGACACCATGCGCCCGCGCTTGGCCTGGATCGGCGTCCAGCGGCAGGACAAGCCGGTGAGGTCCGGCGGCGCGCCGTCGTCCTCACTGTCGGCGATCACCGTTTCGGCGCGCAGGGTGTCGTCACCCCTGCCCTTCACCGCCTGTTCCATGAGTTCGATGCCGCCGCCGCGGAACACCGCATAGGCGCTGCCAGGCGAGGCCTCGTAGCGCCCGACCCGCACAGCCGCGCCGCGCGCTTCGAGTGCGCGCACGCGGACCAGACCGACGCGGAGATCGAGATTGAAATCCCGCGCGGCAAAAGCGCGCACCCGCGCCAGTTCCAGCCGCACGCGCGCTTCATCGCCGGGCGGCACCAAAGCGGACGCCCCGTCGCCGCCGAACTGATAGGGGATCTGGCCGCAAAGATTGGTGAGCGCCGCGATCATGGCGGCGGCCGTGAAATTCACGTCGGCATGGCGTCCTTCGGCCACGGCCCGGGTCGACCCCTTGATGTCCGAGACCGCCAGCAGCCAGTCGGCGGGCGCGGATACATACAAGGCGTCATCGAAGATGCCCCGGGCGGATTGAATCGGCGTCAGGCCGTCATAGAAGGACGCGGTCATGGCTTGCGTCTGGAGCATGGCACCGGGGCAGCCACGCAGCAATTGCATTGCTTTGCCACCGGCAAGCTCTCATGAGGCAAGCCTGCCATAATTGAGTCCCAAATATGGGGTAATTTAGACTCACTGCTTTCTCGTCCCGCCCGCAGAGGTGCGTGACCGAAGCCGGCGCGATACGGACTGCATCGTCACAGAAGCGTGGAGGTTATCTCCCTACGACTGACGAAGATCGCTTCCCTTCAAGTTTCCACCACACACGGAGGTTTGTATGCGGAAAGTATCCGAAATGCCGGGCGTGCAAGACTGGAGCGATATGGTGATCGGGTTCATCCTGTTCATCTCGCCTTGGGTCCTTGGTTTCTCAGACATCGACGTCGCTGCCTGGAATGCCTGGATTTGCGGGCTGGTCATCGCTATCGCCGCGGCTTATTCGCTGTTCGTTGCCCTCAAGGAGTGGGAGCACTGGAACGGCGTGGCCATCGGCGCCTGGCTGATGGCGGCTCCGTGGGTGTTGGGCTTCGGCGCGATCACCTCGGCCACGGCGACCCATATCGTCCTGGGCCTGTTCCTGATCCTCTCTGAGGCCTGGGAAATCCGGGAATATCGCCACCATCACCACGACGATAAGGCCATCGCCGCTTAACCGCTGAACGGATCAGGGCACGGGCCGGTGTTGGAACCGGCCCGTGCTTACTGCTGTTTCGGCGCGGGCTGCGGCGGCGCGGCGGCCGGTTTACGGGCGAACAGCTGATAGGCCAGCAGGCCCTGATACCCCGAGGACTGAATCGAGCGGATGTCGGCCAGATGCAGGCCGGCGGCGGCCAATGAGCCGCGCAGCGCCCCCATGTTGATGTCCACCGCCGCCCGGGCGGTATCCTGGGCGCGCGCGGCGTAATGCGCGAGGTGAGTGCGGGCGTTCTCGATGGCGAAGATCTGGTCCTGTTCAGTGGCGGTCTTGCGCATGCCGAACACCTGATAGAGCGCGTTGACGATCACCGACAGGACATTGATCTCCTTCTCGGAGAACTTCGCGAACGCTTTCTCGACAATTTTGCGGAACTCGTCGAGGCTGGCCTGCATCTGCGGTTCCTGAAGCTCGGGCGCCGCCTTGTGGTAGGCGTTGACCATGGCGACCGCGTGCTCGAACATCTTGGACTCGGTCAGCAGGTAACGGCATTGCTTGAGCGCCCGCTTCGCCTCCTGCACCGCCTCGCTGTTGTAGGGCAGCACCAGCGCGGCCATGAAGCCGCCGGGCTTCAGCACCCGGGCGATCTCGGTGGCGGTCTTGGGCATGGGCCCGAACTCGATGCCGAACTGGCTGACGACCGCGTCGAACGACCCATCCTCGAACGGCAATTCCTCCATCTGCACGCGCGGCCGGAAGGTGATGCGCGAGAGGGCGCCGGCGCGGTCGGGCAGGAAGCGCGCGGGGTCGATATTGGCTTCGTCGATGGCGGTGATCGCCGCCTTGGCGCCCGTCGCCAAAAGCGCGAGCGACGCGGCGCCGTTGCCGCAGCCGAGATCCAGGACGGCGGCGGCGCCTTGGGGCAGGCTCTGGACGACACTGGCCCAATACTGACCGAGGGCGGTGATCGCGCCCGGCTTGCCCTCAAGGTCGAACGACTGCTGCCGGGCCGTATCCCAATAGGTGTCCCAGATGAAGAACCGTTTGGTTTGCGGTTTAGTGTTCACACGGTCCTCGGCGCCACGCCGGAAATCGGGTGGCGGCATGCAGATGGCATGAGGCTTTCAGCCAGCCTCGTTTCCCGGGAGGATAAAGGCCAGCCCCTTGCCGCGCCAGCAGATTAAGGGCGTATCAGCGCCGTGCGGTGAGCCGGATCGCGACCAGCCCGTGCCCCTGCGCCATCAGCGGCTGGAGTTCCATGGCCTTGGCCCCGAGCGGCCCCAGGATGGCGGTCAGCGATGACAGCGCTGTATCGGGTGCCGCCGCCTTGAGCGTGGCCTGGGCGCGCGCGCCGTAGTGCGCCAGCCGGGTCCTGGCGGTCTCCACCGCCAGCATCTGCTCGGCGTTGGTGGTGGTGCGGCGGTAGGTGAACACCTGGTAAAGGCAGAACACCATGGCCGACAGCACCGCGACCTCGTTGTCCTCGAACGGCGCGAAGGTTTTCTCGACTTCCTTGGAGAAGCGTTCCAGGTCCTGGCGCATCACGTCTTCGGCGGTGGCGTCGGTGGCCGCGTGATAGGTCTTCACCATCTTGATGGCGCTGGCGAACAGGGTGGAATCGGCCAGCAGGTGGCGCGCCTGCTTGAGGGCGATGCGCGCGTCGACGACGGCACGGCTGGCATGCGGCAGGACCACCATGGCCAGGCGTCCGCCCGGCTTGAGCACGCGCATGGCCTCCTTGAGCACCGGCGCCGGATGGCCGCTGAACTCGACGCCGAACTGGCTGGTCACCATGTCGAACGCGGCGTCGGGGAACGGCAGCGCCTCCATCCCGGTGCGGGGCATGAATCTGATGGTGCTGAACAGTTCGGCGTGCTCGGGCACGTTGTTCGCGGGATCGATCGCCGCTTCGTCGATCGCCGTGATGGCGAGGCCGCTCGCCGCCCGCGACAGGGACAAGGGGACCGCGCCATTGCCGCAGCCAAGGTCCAGGATCGACGCCCCCTCCGGCACGGTCCGCACGACATCGTACCAGGCGCGCTCCAGCACCGCCGTCACCGGCGCGTGCACGTTCACCCCGAAGCTATGGATGAGGCTGGAATCCCAGTAGGTATCCCAGATGTAGATCTTCTTGGTCGCCACGGTCCCCGAGGTTCCTTGCATCCCCGGTGTGGAGATTGCTGCAACTGCCAAGGGAACGCACCGCTTTTTTGGTCCGAATCAACGGGGCGGAGGGGGAGAATCTCATATTGCACTGCAAAAAATCCCCTGATCAGTGGGTGGCGCGGCCCTTCATAACCTTTCATCGCCGGCGCATCCAAACTCCCAGAACCTTGCGCCTTGCCTTCACGATGCGTGGTCGCTAGGTATGACTGTAACCGGCGGGGGCGTTCCGAGGCCGGTTCCTGGGGGACCTTTGACCGCGTTGAAATCCACGACCGCCGCGCTGGGCGCGGTGTTTGCCGCATGCCTGTCTCCTGATTTCACGCCGCCCGCCTTTGCCCAGCGCGCCACCGAGAATGTGGTGGCCACCGCCCAGGACGCCTTCGGCACCTCCATCGGCAGCGAGAGCATCGGCCTTTACAGCCAGCAGGACGCCCGCGGTTTCAGCCCCAAGGACGCCGGCAATTTCCGCATCGACGGCCTGTATTACGACCAGCAGGGCAACTTCGGCTTCGGCAACCAGATTAGCAGCAGCACCGCCATCCGGGTCGGCCTGTCGGCCCAGTCCTATCCCTTCCCCGCCCCCACCGGCATCGCCGACATCCGCCTCAGGCTGCCGCGCGACAGGACGCTCGTCAGCCTCACCTCTTACTATGGCCCCTACGGCGGACAGTACGGCGGCCAGGCCGATCTCGAGGCGCCGCTGATCGCCGGCAAGCTCGGCACGATCCTCAGCGTCGGCGCCGGCCAGAAGGAACTCGATTTCCACGCGGTGTTCTCCTACACCGACCTCGCCGGCACCCTGCACCTCACCCCCAGCGACACGTCCGAAGTGATCGCGCTGGCCAACTACAGCGCGGCGCGCGACGGCGAATCCCAGCCGCTGATCTTCACCGCCGGCGCCTACCTGCCGCCCAGAATCGACCGCGGCATCCTCTTCGGCCCGGATTTCTACCAGAAGCGCGACCGCACCCAGGGCAACTTCGGCCTGATCGGGCGCACCCTGGTGCGTGAGAACTGGCGCCTGCAGGCGGCGGTGTTCCGCTCCTACAACAATCTCGAGGGCGATTACGCGATGTTCTACCGGAACACGCAGCCCAGCGGCCTGGCGGACCTGGCGGTGCGCGCCAACGCGCCGCCGAAACTGGGCTCCTATTCCGGCGAACTACGCGCCTCCGGCACCTTCACCGAGGGACCGCGGCGCCACACCATCCATTTCGCGGCGCGCGGCCGGCTGGTGGACCGCACCTTCGGCGGCGACCAGACCATCGCCATCGGTCCGGCCATGATCGGCGTCCCGGTTCACATGGCCAAACCCGCCTTCACCCTCGGCCCCCAGAGCCAGGACAATGTTCACCAGGGCACGTTCGGCGCGTCCTATGTCGCCCAATGGACCGGGATCGGCGAGATCAGCGCGGGCCTGCAGAAGTCGTCCTATCGCCGCACGGTGACGCAGCCCGGCTTGCCGCGGGCGGAGTCGAAATTGAGTCCGTGGCTTTACAACGGCACCGCCGCCGCAACCGTCAGCGACGACGTCAGCGTCTTCGCGAGCTACACGCGCGGGCTCGAGGAATCGGGCATCGCGCCGTTGAACGCCTCCAACCCCGGCGAAGCCCTGCCCGCGAGCCTGACCGAACAGGTCGACGCCGGCCTGCGCTATCGCCTTGGACCCGGCCTCACCCTCATGGCCGGCGTATTCGAGGTGAAGAAACCCTACTTCGACCGCGACGCCGCCAACCTGTTCACCCAGGTCGGTTCCTTGAGCCACCGCGGACTGGAGATGTCGCTGTCGGGCGAGCCCGTCAAGGGCCTCAAGATCGTCGCCGGCGGTCTGCTCCTCAAGGCGCGCGTCTCGGGCTCCACCGTCGACCGTGGTCTGATCGGTCCGATTCCGCCGGGGCGCCCGCCCGCCGTCCTCAAGCTCAACGCCAATTACGCCCCGGCCGCCTGGAAGGGATTTTCCCTCAACGGCCAGATCAACCACGAGGACGCCCACCAGGCCAACCGCACCAACACCCTGAGCATCCCCGCCGCCACGGTGATCGACCTCGGCGCGCGCTACGATTTCAAGGTGGCGGGTACGTCGGCGTCCCTGCGCCTGGACGCGCGCAATGTGACCGATGTCGACGCCTGGACCGTGGTCGGAACTTCAGGGCAGTTCTCGCCCACGCCGGCGCGCCGCTACGGCCTCCGCTTCGCGGTCGACTACTGAGAGCCGCCAAGCGCCCTGGCGGAGCCCTCGGTCCTGCGGTTCGGTCGTCCGGAAAGCGTTGCGGCCAAGGCCCCTCCCTCCCAGGAAGACCTTGGCCGCGTGATCGGCGCCTAAATGCGATTTAGGCCAGGATCTCGCCCACCTCTTTGGAGGTGTTGTTGCTCTTGGTGCCCCAGCTGCGGACGTTGAGGCCCATGACCTTCATGGCAGTGTAGCCCAGGCGGGTCACCGGCGAACCGTCGCCCGCGACATGCAGGCCGGTCTTGACCTTGCCGCCGGCGCGGCCGGCCGTGAACATCGCCATGCCGTCGAGCGAGTGGATGCGCGCGAGGCCGTGGTCGGTGTTGGCGTAGATCAGGACGTTGTCGATCAGCGAGCCCTCGCCTTCCTTGATCCTGGCGAAAGCGTCGACGACATAGGCCCAGTTCTCGAAGGCGCGGCGGGTGAACCACGAGCACACGGTCTGGTAACCGAGCTTCTCGTCCACCGGCTCTTCGTGGGTGCAGGTGTGGTGCGGCTTCTCATAGCCGAGCTTGGTGACGCCCTGGCCGCCGTAGGTCAGGTTGAACACGCGGGTCTGGTCGCAGGCCACCGCCATGACCATCAGGTCGGTGAGCATCTTGTGGCGCGCCGCCATGAGGGTGGTGTCGGTGCCGTTCTTGGCGTCTTCCTTGAACTTCTCCGGCGCCTTGCACGACGCGATCGGCTCGGGCTTGGTGAGCTGCTGCTGGAACTGCTGCTCGATATGGCGCAGGCCGGCGAAATACTGTTCGATGCGTTCCCGGTCTTCGGAGCCGACGACCTTGTTGAGGTCCTTGATATCATCCATCACGCCGGACAGCGCGCTCTTGCGCACCATGATCTTCGGGTTCGGGGTGAAGGTCGGCGCATTCGGGTCCTGGAAGTCGGGTCCAAACAGACGGGTGTAGAACGCCATCGGCGAGATTTCGGCCGAGTTCGGCGTCTGCGGATTGTCGTAGGAATAGGTGTCGCGGGCGCTGCCGCTGGCCGAGGCCGTGAGGGTGCGGAAGCGCGTGGTGCGGCCGATGTTGTTGGCCACCGAGATATCCAGGGTTTCGCCCGGGACTTCGCCCGACTGCATCGGCGCGATGCCGGTGCGGCCGATCACCCAGCCGGTGTGATGGCAGAAGTTCTGGGCGTTGTCCTTATAGGCGGTGAAGTTGGAGAACACGTTGATGTGTTTCTGGACACCGCGCAGAGCTTCCATTTCCTCGGTAATTTCCCAGTTCGCGCCCACTTTCTTCGGCACGAAGATGTCCTTGGCCACGCCGAGGCCCCAGTACCAGGTGCCGAAGCGCACCGGCATCGGCTTGCCGTCGGCGAGCGCGTCGCCGTTGCCGTTGAGGAACACGTTGAGGAGCGGCAGCGCCACCGTCACCGCGGCGCCGTCCACCACGCCGCGCAGGACGCGGCGGCGATTGAGCTTGCTCAGAAAAGAACTGTTCATGGGGCCTGGTCTCCCTATTTCGCGTTGGTCGTTGAATCGGACGAAGCCGCGTCGGCCGTTTTCGCCGCGGGCGCGGCTGGGGGCGTTTCGCGGATTGTCGAGAATGCATTCGAGAGCGCAACCGTGCGCAGCAGTTCCCTCAAGCGGTAGCCCTGCTGCTGAAAGCGCGCGTTGTAGTAGGCGAGTTCTTCCTGGTCCTGGTTATCCGTGGACCCGCCGGTACCGTAAGCGAACACCCGCTTCACCATGCACGAGGTGACGGCGGGATGATCGTGCATGGCCTGGCCGAGGCCGATCACGTCCTTGAATTCACGGCCGTCGAGGGCGCCGCTGGTGTCGATCTTCCAGCCCTTCTCGTTATCGCGGTACTGGCCGGCGCCGTCGAAATTCTCGAGCGCCAGGCCCATCGGATCGGTGATCTTGTGGCAGCCGGCGCACACCGGATTCTTGCGGTGCAGTTCCAGCCGGTCACGGGCGGTATGCAGGTTCGGGTTGGGGTTCTCGACGATGGAGAAATCCACGTTCGCGGGCGGGCGCGGCACCGGCTGGCACAAGAGAATCTCGCGCAGGGCCTTGCCGCGCAATGTCGGCGAGGAACGGCCCGGGTGCGAATGTCCGGCCAGGAAGCTGATCTGGGTCAGGAAGCCGGTACGCGGGCTGCCATCCGGGAAAGTATGCGCCGTCCAGTTGCTCGAGGTCGGGAGGTTGTAGAGCGCCCCCAGCACCGGCGACAGGAAGGTCTCGCGGCTGGTGAACAGGTCGCGGTAGTCGCGGTCCTTCACCAGGAGATGGTCGACCATGGTGCGCAGGGTCTGCTCATGGGCGTCCTCGACCGTGGCGCCGGTGAAGGCGGGATACACGGTCGCGTCCTTGGCCAGGGTCGAGAGTTCGTCGAACCCGAGCATGTCGTCGAAGAAGGCGCGCATGCCGGCTTCGAGGCGCGGGCTGGCGATCATCATATCCACCAGCTTGGCGCGGCCTTTGGGGGTGTAGATCTCGCCGGTCTCTGCGGCCTTCAGCACCGCCTCGTCGGGACCGGAGTTCCACAGGAAGAAACTGAGGCGCGAGGCCAGGCTGTAGGCGTCCAGGCGCTGGTGGCCCGGATGCGCCGGATCGGGCTCCACCCCCTCGGCGACGAACAGGGTCTTGGGGCTGACCAGGATGGCTTCGATCGCGACACCCAGGCCGGCATAGAAGTCCTTCAACCGGTCGGCGCTGGCGTTGGCCTGCCCCACCAGTTCGGCGACCTTATCGGCCGGCAGCGGGCGGCGGAACATCAGCCGGCCGACACGGGTGACGACCTGCGCGGCGCAGGCGGCGTCGGCGGCCTTCTCGTCCTTGGGCGCGCAGGGCAGCAGGAATTTACGGCGCGCCGGATCCATCGCGGTGGTGGCCACGGCCACCGCCACCTTCTGGAACACCTCGACCTGCGTGTCGGTGACGCCGGCCTTGGTGGTGCCGACCTGCAGCAGGCCGTCGGTGCGCACGGTCGGCGCGAAGCGGGCTTCGGCTTCGGGCCGCACGTCGGGGCCGAGCGCATAGGAGACGGTGTTGAGATACTGGGCGCTGCTCAGCAGGTGCAGGTGGCGCGCCGTGGAGGCGCCCTCCGGCTCCTGCAGCGCCGCGACTTTGCCGGCCGCCGGCTTGGCCGCAGCGGTGTCCTTCGACGCCGGCGCGGAACAGCTCGCGACGGCCAAAGCCGCGATGCCCATGGCGGCGCCGCAGCGCAGGCGACGCGCCAAGGTCTTTTCGGAAACGAAACGGGACTGCATCATCTTTTACTCGCGGTTGCCGGCGGCTTGAGTGGTGGCGGACTCGACCGGCGCTTTCGCGACCGTCGCATCCGGATGCCGGACGAAGACCTGGGTGAAGCGCACATTGAGCGCCGAGGAGATGGCCGTGTTGACGCCGTTCTTATCGGGCGCGTAGTCGGCGAGCTTCATCAGCGCGCGGTACATGGAGGGACCCGAGGTGCCGCCGTAGCTCTGATGCAGCGCGTCGCGGGTGTTGTGCGAGGCGTAGTACCAGCTGTCGATGTCGGCATAGCCGCCCATGTAGCCGTCGGCGCTCTTGGCCGCCACGTTCAGCTGGAAGCGCATGGCCTTATAGAGGATGTCGGGACCGCCGTCGCGCGGGTCATAGACCGACCCAGCCGGCATCCACAGGTCCTTGGCCTCGGTGGTGAGTACGCCGTCCTTGATCTTGCCCTTGAAGGTCTGGACGAACTTCCTGCCCCAGGTCATGTCGGCGGTCTGGGTGCCGCCCGGCAGGTAGCTGTTGCCGGTGGCGTCGGCGATCAGCTTGTCGAGGCCGCGATAGGTGGTGACCGTGACGTCTTCGTCATTGGCCAGGCTGTCGACGTCGGTGATCTCGACGACAAAAGTGTTGTAGCGGCCGCGCGAGCGCCATTGCGGCGTCAGGATCGAGGTTTCGCCGTCGGCGCGGAAATTACGGGTGCAGCCGATGGCGCGGTACATCTGGTTATCGATGCCCTTCTCGCCCAGGGGGCTGGTGAGGTCGTTGGCGCCGACCTTGCCGTCCAGGTTCAGGCCTTCGCCGGTGTTGCCCTGGATGTAGTGATAGGGCAGCGGATCGGGCGTGGTCGCCGGATGCCAGACTTCGGATTCGAACGACAGCCGGGTGTTCATCACCGTGCGCTTGGCCTCGTCCGGATTACGCAGCTTGAACTGCTCGCGCGGACCGTCGTTGTAGCCCTGCGGGCATTCCGCTTTCCCATCCTTGGTTTCGTAGATGGCGCGGTTCTCGCTGATCATGACGTAGCCGATGGAACGGTTCAGCACCGTCTCGGACACCGCCGCATCCGCGGCCTGTGCCGCACCGGCCGCGCCGAACAGCGCCGCCACACCCGAAATCAAAACCGCTACGTGACTCTTTTTCATCAGTGCATTCCTCATGTCAGAACTGCCTGCGGAATTCTTCGCGAACCCAGAAAGCGTGGAAACCGTCGCGCCAGCCATTGCCTTCGCCCCAGGCGTTCGCCCGCACGTCGCCGGGACCGGTGTCGCGCGCGAAGGTATAGAGCGGCCGGTCGCGGAACGTCCAAACATGCACGGCGCCGGGGGTGCCGGCGTCGACATAGCGGCCGGTGGCCGGGTCGATATCCTTGACGCCCCAGACCTGCGAGCTGCTCCTGGCGCCCTTGTCGGCCACCACGTAGGGGAACATCTCGTTGCAGCGCTTCACGTCGAAGCCGCCGCACATGGCCAGGCGGTACTGCTGGGTGGTGGTGGGGTGATCGCAGGACTGCTGGTCGCCGGCGTCCTCGATGCAGTTGAAGATGTAGATGGTCTTGCCGTTGGCGTCGGCGAGCACCGCGCCGCCCGGGTTGTTCTGCACCGAGAAACCCTTGGGCCAGGCCGGCGCGGGCGTGGTGAAGACATTGTGCCACCCCGGAACGTCGGCGCCGTGCGAACTGCGCTTCTGGACGTCGCCGTTGAGCGTGTAGAGCGGCCTCTTGCGGTAGCTCCATTGGAACACGCCGGGCGAGCGCGCGATGATCGCCCAGTCACCGTGGCTTTGCGGCGCGGTGGCGGCCGCCAGCACCGGTTTCCACTGCGCGAGGCAGGCGCCGTCGCAGTTGGACTTGTTGGCGCCGTCCTTGTCCCAAGTGTAGACCGAGAACCCGTCAACGAGCGTGAGCATGCGGCCCGTCGGCATCGATTCGACATCGAACTGCGCCGGCAGGTCGGAGTCCGGACCGATGGGCGTGCGCATGGTGCCGGAGGCGCCCTGGGCGTGGAGGTGTCCACCGCCGTTGACGTCGCCGGCGCGAGTGTCGAGCGACGAGGTGTAAACCGCCGCGTGGTTATAGGCCCACTGCTTCTTGCCGTCGTCGCGCGTGATGATCGTCCAGTTGCCGACCGGCTTGGCGTCAGCGGCGGCGTACAGAGGCGGCCACACCTGGGTGCAGGCCTTGCGGGTGGCGAGGTCGGGCAGTTCCATACCGGCCGGCCACGGCGCCATGTTGCCGGTGGTCACCTTGTCCACTGTATCCAGGCATTTGGATTTGTCCTTGGGGTCGCCGCCGCCGCCGTATCCGCCGCGCTCGCGACCACCGCCAAACACATAAAGCGTGTGGCCCTTGGCATCGGCGAACACCGGGCCATCCATATCGGTGGCGACCACCTGCACCATCGCCGGCAAGGGCTCGCTGACGTAGGCCTCCATGGCGCCGCTCCTGGTTTCGGCGGCGATCCCCACGCCACCGGCCCCCAAGCCGCCGGCCATGGCGGCCATGACAACAACAGACGACGCGACGGTTCTCTTCAGCATGTCCTCTCCCCGTTCGGCCAACCCATGCGCAAGACGCACGGCCGCCGACGTTTAATTCTTAATACGCAGGCCCCGGGCTCTCTCCCGCGCCGGACCTTACGGTAGTATTTTGCACTATATACCAGAATGTGAAACGGGCGGAATTTCAAACCCCTGGCGGCCCCCAATAACATCGCTGAAAGACGATTCCTGAAAGTCCTGTGGGGGTTATTAGAAAGGTTTACGTCAGATTCGCCGCAAAGAAGGGTATGTTGCATCGCAACATGAGCGCACCGGGGGGCATGGCCGCCGACGACTCCGGCCGCGCGCGAGGTTTACGCCTCCCCGGAGTCCTGGCCTATACTCGGGGCCATGGACCCGGTTCTTCTCAAGATGATCCTGTTGGCATGCGGCATCGTGACGATGACCGCCGCCATCGCCAAGTTCCTGCGGATCGGCTCGAACGAGTTCTACGGCGAACAGTCCGACCGCGGCCAACAGGTGGGGCGGCACTGCTGCCTTTCCGGACTGGCCGACTTCTCCGAGGACATCCGCACCTCCCGCGATCATCAAATCGCCAGCGGGCAGATCGGCAGCACGCAAATCGGCAGCAAGGCGCCCCAGTCCTGATCGATATCTACCCGGTTCTGTGGCCCCTGCTCCGTCGCCTCGATCCCGAAACCGCCCATGGACTGGCGTTGGCCGGGCTCAAGGCCGGCATCGGCGTTCTCTATAGAGGCGCCGCGCCCGACCCGATCCTGGCGACACGTCTCTGGGGCCTGTCCTTCGCGACGCCCATCGGTATCGCCGCCGGTTTCGACAAGAACGCGGAAGTCGCGGCGCAAGCCTTCGATCTTGGCTGCGGGTTCATGGAGGTGGGCGGCGTCACGCCGAAACCGCAGGCGGGCAATCCGCGCCCGCGCCTGTTCCGCTTGGAAAGCGACCGCGCGGTCATCAACCGCATGGGCTTCAACAACGAAGGCCTGGCGGTCGTCGCCGCCCGCTTGAAGGCAACACGTCATAAATCCGCGGGCCGCCTGCCCGGCCCCCTCGCCGTCAACCTCGGCAAGAACAAGGACAGCGAGGACGCCGGCGCCGACTACGCCGTGCTGGCGGAAGGCCTGGCGCCGGTCGCCGACATCCTGGTGGTCAATGTGTCGTCGCCCAATACGCCGGGGCTGCGCGCGCTCCAGAACACCGCGCCGCTGCGCCGGATCGTCGCCGCCACCCGCGCCGCCCGCGACCGCAGCGGCGCCCGGCCCGCACTGCTGCTGAAGATCGCGCCCGACCTCGACCGCGAGAGCCTCAAGGACATCGTCATGCTGGCGCGCGACGAAGCGCTGGATGGCCTGGTGATCTCCAACACCACGGTGAACAGGCCCGACAGCCTGACCGCACCGCAGCGGGCGGAGACCGGCGGCCTCAGCGGCGCGCCGCTGTTCGCGGTCTCCACCGATGTGCTGCGGGAGGCCTATGCGCTGGCGGAGGGCAAACTCACCTTCGTCGGCGCCGGCGGCGTGGCGTCGGGCGCCGACGCCTACGCCAAGATTCGCGCCGGCGCGTCGCTGGTGCAACTCTACAGCGCCTTGGTCTACGGCGGGCCCGGGTTGATCGGCCGCATCACCCGCGAGTTGGCCGCCCTGCTGAAACGCGACGGATTCACGTCGGTGAGCCAGGCGGTCGGCCTGGATCACCGTTCCCGCGCCTGAAGCGCACGCGTCCCTTTCCCGCCACACCGCTGTCGCGGACCCGAGATCGATGTCAGGGATCGAGACGGCTTTCGCGCTGGTCGGCCAGCGATTTGAGCCTGGCCAGCACGCGGCGCTGGGAGGTCTGGTCGACGATCTCGGCGCGCTTGACCAGACTGTTGTCCTTCCCGAGCGGCACCGCCCCCAGGGCGCTGAAAGCCGCGGAGATGTCCTGCTCATGTTTGGCGGCCACCGGCGTCAAGGCGCCGGCGAGCCGCCGGCGGGCGTCGTCGTCGGCCGCGGCGGCGATCAGCCCCATCACCGTCTGTTCGGAAAACTCGCTCAGCTCATTGAGCGCCGCCAGGTGGCGCGCCATGACCGCTGGATCGGTGTCCAGGGCGGACGGACGCGGCGCGGTCTTTTCGATCATGGCGAAACGCATCCGGATCATGGATTCAATACTGCGCGCCAGGGCACGTTCGGCGAGATCGTCGGTCTCGGTGATGTCCGGCAGCCGTCCCTTGCCCACGGCCGGCGCCAGATCACCCCGTGCGAACGCGGGCTGGGCCAAAACGACAAGCGCGGCGACGAGGGCGTGACGGATCAAGCGCGGAACTCCTGAGAGCGATAGGCGCCTGTGTCTCAAACCCGGCCTGGAAGGGCAATGCTTTGACGCGCGCGCGCATCCGGTCCGCCCCCGACGGCGCAGTCATATTATTATTGTTTTCCGGAGGCTTGTCGGTTGTTCCGGGCCTGCGGCATGAGCAAAAATGTCATCCAGCCGTCACAAACCGGAACCGTCATTCCCGCCAGCGCGCCCGCCAGGCGTCCAGGATCTGCGGATTGCGGATGTAGAGCGGCGCCCCGCCCGCCAGCACGCGCATCACGTTGGAAACGCCGGTCTCGATCAGGCGCACGCGGGATTCCCGCGTCAGCCCGACGCAATGGGGCGTGAGGATCGCCTTCTCCAGATCGCGCAAGGCGCTGTCCCGCGGCAGGGGCTCGGTCTCGAACACATCCAGCGCCACCGCCGAGAAATGTCCGCGCCGTGTCAGGTCGTGGAGCGCGGCCTCGTCGACGATGCCGCCGCGGGAGGTGACCACCAGGATCGCACCCGGCTTGGCGGCGCCCAGGCGCCGCGCGTCCAAAAGATTGCGTGTGGAACCGTTGAGCGGTGCCAGCACGCAGACGATATCGCTGGCCGCCAGCAGTTCATCGAGCCCGACGAAGCTGACGTCGCGCGCAGACGCCGGCGGACGCGGCGTATGGGCCAGGAGCCGCACGCCCCACCCGGCCAGGCGCGCCGTCATTTCCCGGGCGATCCCGCCGTATCCGATAAAGCCCAGGGTCTTGCCCTTGAGCATGCGCGCCGTCAGGTCGGGCGGATTGGCAATGTTGGCGCGCAGCCGGCGCTGGGATTCATTGAAGTCATAGAGGCAGGACAGCACCATCATGATGGTGGCTTCGGCCATGCTCTCGGCGTTCTCCGGCACCTGGCCGTTGCCGACGATGATGCCGAGTTCGGTGGCGGCCTGTTCATCGAAGCCGTCGGTGCCGGTCCAGGGCGAGATCACCGCCCGCAGGCGGGCCGCCCGCGCCAGCCGTTCGCGCGACACCGGCAGGTAGCCGACCGCATACAGCACATCGGCATGGTCGAGGGCGTCGGCTTGCCGCGCGAAATCATCGATCGAGCTGTAGCGCGTGGCGCGGTGGCCCGCGGCACGCACCGCCGCCGCCGCCGGCTCAAAGAAAAAGTCGTGGGGGCCGACCAGAACGACCTGCAGCGTCATGACGTCAACCGGAGGGACCTATTTTGCCGCCGTCTCGACCGGCAGGTTGCGGCGCGACCAGTCCTGGAACGAACCGTCGTAGAGCAGCGCCTCGATCCCCACCGCGCGGGCGGCGAAGGCAACCGCGCTGGCCTGCTGGCCGATATGGCAATAGACGATGGCTTTGTCGCCCGGCTTCACGCCGGCGGCCTTGAACGCGGCGGCGATCTCGGCGGCGCTCTTGAGTTTCTGGTCGGCGCCGGTGATCGAGGAGAACGGGAGGCTGACCGCGCCGGCGATGTGACCCTTGAGATGCGGTTTGTCGGCCGAGCCGCCGACTTGAACGCCGGCGTAAAAATCAGGCGCCCGGGCGTCGACCACTTTATAACCAGAACTGTTCAGGTGGCTTTGGACAAAGGCCGCGTCCACGGCCGGCGCATGCATCTGGAACGGCGAAAGCTTGCCGGCGACGACGGTGGGCGCCAGGTCCGTGACCGGATAGCCGGCATTGCGCCAAGCGTCCAAACCGCCGTCCAACAGGCGGATGCGGTCGCCCAGGCCGGCGGCTTGGAAAGTGAAGATCACGCGCGTGGCCGCCGGAATCGTGGCGCCGTTGAAATAGATCACGACCTTCGTGCCGTCCGAGATGCCGAGTTGCTCGAGGCTGGCGCGGAGTTCATCGGCGGTCGGCAGTTCCAAGGTCAGCGCGTCGGGGCTGGGGTCCTTGTGCGCGAACATGTCCAGGCGCACCAGGCGCGCGCCTTCGATATGCGACGACGGATAGGCATCCGGCGGGCCCATATGCAGCAGCACCAGATCGTTGCCGGCGGCGTGACCCTTGAGCCATTCGGCCGAGACGAACAGCTTGTCGTCGGGCCAGAAGGCCGCCGCCAGGGCCGGACCGGCGCCCGAGGTTGCAGCCATCACCGCCGCCATCGCCGCCGTATACAGCCACTTCTGAACGTTCATGCCGCCCTCCTCTGTTGCCGTCCGCATCCTACCGGCTGGGCTGCCGGCGACCAAGCCGTCACGGCTCTTGCAGTTGGCGCCGCAGCGCCTCGAAGAACAGCGTCGATTGCAGGCGCTCGCCGTCCATCTGCGCCGCCACCCGCGCCGCCAGGGCGCCGTCCACGGGCATGAGAGGACTGCCGCTGGACATGGCGATCACCTGCGCCTGGCAGGCGCGCTCCAGGTAGTAAAGGTCGTCGAAGGCATAGTCCACGCGCGCGCCGCAGACGATGACGCCGTGGTTGGCCAGGAACACCACATCCGCGCCGTTCATGGCCTGGGCGATGCGCACGCCTTCGGCGGCGTCGAGCGCGAGGCCGTTATAGCGGCGATCGATCGCCACCCGTCCATGAAACCGCATGGCGTTCTGGGACAGCGCCGTGTCCAGTCCCCGCGCTTCGGTCAAGGTCAGCGCGGTCGCGTACGGCATGTGGGTATGCAGCACCCAGGTCTTGCGCGCGACGCGATGGACGGCGGCGTGGATGAACATGGCGGTGGATTCGACCTCGTGACGCCCGGCCAGTTTCCGGCCGTCCCGATCCACCATGACAATGTCCCTGGCGCCGACCTCGTTCCAGGACAGCCCTTGCGGGTTGATCAGGAAGCGGTCCGATCCGTCGGACAACGCCGCGCTGAAGTGATTGCACACGCCCTCGGACAACCCGTGCAGATGCGCGGCCCGCAGCGCCAACGCCAAATCCGCGCGAAGGGAATGGCAGTGATCCCAATCCCTGGCGTCGTCAGTCATGCGGCAATTCTCCTTTGATCCGCAGGGTAGCCGGATCTATCCGTATGCGGAAACCTTCGCCGCCGCCCACCAGCATGCCGCGCCGGAACACCGACACACGGTGCTCGTCGCCGGCGCGCGCGCTCCGATCGATGCAGTAGTCCGCCAAGGACCAGTTGCGGGTCTGGCGCAGGTAGATCTCCGCCGCGCTCTCGACTGCGGCATTCTCCGGCGTGGCGGGAAGCGCCGCCACGCCTTCGCAGGCGTCGAAGACGTCGGGATGGTAGCGCAGCGCGTGCAGGGAGAACGCCACCACCGCGATGCTGCCGGCGAGCACGGCCACGACCAGCCGCGGCCGCGAGAGATTGAGAATTTGCGCGAGAGACATGGACTCCCGACCCTGCGTTGTGGCGCGCGCCGCTTCTGGAGATTTTCAGCCTAACACGCGGAATCATCGGCGACAGCAGGTCGCATATAGTTGTATAATACAACCATATGTCCACCGACGACACCCGTATCGAAGCTGTCCGCGACGCCTCCCGCCGCCTGGTGCGGGAACTGGGTTTCATGCGCCCGACCCTCGCCGGCACGGCGCTGTCTGCTTCCGCGGTCCATGCCGTGATCGAGATCGGCGCCCACGGCGGGCTCGGCGCCACGGCGCTCGGCCGCCTTCTGAAACTGGAGAAATCCAGCGTCAGCCGGATGGTCCGCAAGCTGATCGACGCCGGGACGGTCAGCGAAAAACCGGGCGAAGCGGACCAGCGCGCCAAGCTCCTGACCCTGACGCCCAAGGGCAAGAAGCTGCTGGCCGGCATCCACGGCTTTGCCCGCGCGCGCGTGGCCGCGGCGCTGGAGCGCCTTCCGGAGGACGCCGCCGCCACGGTGGTGGAGGGACTGACCCTCTACGCCAACGCCCTGGCGGGTGAACGCCCCGCCGGCGCAGCACGCATCGAAGCCGGGTACTCTCCCGGCCTGCTGGCCCGCTGCACCGCGCTGCATGCGCATTACTACAGCCGCACGCACGGCTTCGGCCGCGCCTTCGAGGCGCGCGTCGCCGGCGGCCTCGCCGAGTTCAGCGGGCGCATGGACAATCCCCGCAACCGGTTCTGGCGCGCGGCCGTGGACGGCCGCGTGGCCGGGACGATCGCCATCGACGGCGAGGACCTGGGCGGCAATCGCGCCCATCTGCGCTGGTTCATTGTCGAGGGCGGCCACCGGGGCCGCGGCATCGGCCGTGACCTGCTGCAAGCGGCGCTGGCGTTCTGCGACCGGCAGCGGTTCGACCAGGTCGATCTCTGGACCTTCCGCGGCCTCGACGCCGCGCGCGGTCTCTATGAAGCCGCCGGTTTCCGGCTGGCGGACGAACGCCCCGGCGCCCAATGGGGCGTCGAGGTCATGGAGCAGCATTTCGTGCGCTCTCTGCGCTAGAGCATTTTCCGATGAAGTGGATGCCGGTTCATCGCAGAAAATGCGACCAAACCAAAAAGATTAGAGCATGATCGCGATTCAATATGACTCGATCATGCTCTAGATCAGACCGCGCGCCGTGAACTCGTCCTTGAAGTAGGCATAATAGATCGGCGCCGCGGCCAGGCCGGGGATGCCGAAAGCCGCCTCCATCACCAGCATGGCGGTCAGGAGTTCCCAGGCCCGGGCGCGGATCTGCGAACCGATGATGCGCGCGTTGACGAAGTATTCGAGCTTGTGGATCACCACCAGGAAGATGAGCGAACCGGCCGCCACCAGCGGCGAGACGCTCAAGGACACCACCACGATGACGGTGTTGGAGATGAGGTTGCCGAGGATCGGCAACAGGCCGGCGGCGAAGGTCACCAGGATCATGGTCTTGACCAGCGGCAGATTGACCCCCGCCATGGGCAGAATGACCAGGAGATAGGCGCCGGTCAGGCAGGTATTGAGCGCCGAGATCCGGATCTGCGAGAACACCACGTTGCGGAAAGCGCCCGCGAGCAGGCCGAAACGGCCCATGAAAGCGAGGACCAGCGGCTTATGCCCGTGCTCGTCCGGATCGCGGTGGAGAGCGATCAGGCCGCCGATGATCATGCCGAGCAGCGCGCGGAAGACGAATTTGCCGAAGTCCTGGCCGATGGCGCCGAGTTGGCCGGCATGATTGCGCAGCCAGGCCGCGGCTTCGGTTTGCAGTTCCTGGGTGCTGGCGGGGATATATTGCTGGGCCCAGGCCGGAAGGCTGCCGCGGGCGTCGCCGACCACGTCGGCCATTTTGCGCAGGAGCGCGACAAGGCTGTCGGACCCGGTGATCAGCAGCGCCAGGACCTCCAGGGCGCCATAGATCAAACCCATGCCGATCAGGCCGGCGACCGTCACCAGGACCAGCGCCTTGCCAGTGCGATGCGCGAGGCCCACATGCCGGAACGCCGGCACCGCCGACTGGCACAGCAGGTAAACCAGAAGGCCCGCGAGCAGCGCCGACAGCAGTCCGATCTTGAGGATGGCGAACAGGCCGAGCGCCACGGCGATCAGCGACGCGATCTCACATCGCCGATCTGGAGCCATGGGAATAGACGGTGAAGCGGGCGGCATGGGAGGCACAGTCCGGCACCCGCCCCGCCTTCGTCAAGTTCGCGGCCGTGACATCACGCTTCTTTGAGATGTTCCTATTGCGCGGCAGCTTTCTTATAAGCCTCGGGCGGCACGCGGGCATGGCTCGCCTGCTCGTAGGCATATCCATAAGAAAGCAAACTCTGCTCCGACCACGGCGCGCCCACGAAGGAAATGCCCACCGGCAGGCCGTCGACCAGGCCCATGGGCACGTTGAGATCGGGATAACCGGCGACGGCGGCCATCTGGCTCATGGACGGCGGGCCCTTGCCCCGCTCGCCGCGCGGGCCTTCGCTACGCGTACCGTCCGGCACCAGGAGCGGCGCCGGACCACGCGTCAGCAGCACCAGCGCGCTCACGTTATAGTCTGCGAGCGCCTTGCCGAGCCCTTCGGGGCCGGTCTTGCGCTTGATGTATTCGCGCATCTGGACGTATTCGGCATTTTGCAGACCGTCGGTGGTCGCCTCGGCGGATTCGAACAATTCAATCCCGTGGAGCTTCTCGTGCTCCTCGGTCTTACTGAAGGCGATCAGGTCCGCCATGTTGCGGATCTTCACCGCCGGCGGCGCATCCTTCAGATACTCCTCAAGGTCATGCTTGAAGTTCCAGTCCTCGCTCCGGCTGGCCTGCTCGCTCACGTTCTCCATGAAGTCGTCGGGAACGTCCACCAGTTCGGCGCCTTGCGCCTTCAGCACTTCCAGGGCGGCGTCGAACACCGGCTTGGTCTTTTCGTTGTTGCCGCTGTAGCCGTGCAGCACGCCCAGCCGCACGCCCTTCAAGGCGTCGGTCTTCAGGCCCTTGGCGTAATCGGTCTTATGGGCGTCGGCGTCCTTGGTGGCCGGGTCGGCGGGATCGGATCCCGCCATGACGGTCAGCAGCATGGCCTCGTCTTCCACCGTGCGCGCCATGGGACCGATGGAATCCTGGGCCTCGGTGATCGGCACCACGCCGTGGCGGGAAACCAGCGCATAGGTCGGGCGCATGCCGACGATGCCGTTCATGGAGCTGGGTCCAATGATCGAACCGGTGGTGTCGCTGCCAAGTGCTGCGGCGGCGAAGCTGGTGGCGACCGCGATCCCCGGGCCGGAGCTGGAACCGGCCGGCGACCGCGCCAGGTCATACGGATTGTGCGGATTGCCGCCGACGGTCGAACCGCTGAAGGAGGCGCCGCCGCGGCTGCGCCGGCCCGCCCATTGCGAGAGGTTGGCCTTGGCGAGGATCACGGCGCCGGCGGCGCGCAGACGCCGCACCACTTCCGAATCCTTCACAGGCAGATTGTCGATCAGCGCATAGGAGCCCGCCGTGGTGGCGACGCCGACCGCGTCGATGTTGTCCTTGAGGATCACCGGCACGCCGTCCAGGGGACCGAGCGTCTTGCCTTCCTTGCGGCGCTGGTCCGACGCCGCCGCCTGCTTCAGGGCGTCCGGCACGACGGCGATGATCGCGTGCAGGTTGGCGTCGTATTGCTTGATGCGGTCGATATAGGCCTGGGTCACTGCCACCGAGGTGGTCTGTTTGGCGGCCAGATCGGCCGAAACCTTGGCCAGCGAGGCTTCCTCAACCATGTACGGCTTGGCGGTCTCCTGCTTGGAGCAGGCGGCGAGCGCCAGCGCCGACGTCAGGGTTGCGCCGATCAAAAAGCGATTCAGCCTCATCACGTCCTCCCGTTGATACTGTTGAAAGCGCCTCAGCCGCCCTTGGCCTCGATCTTGGCGCCCGGCAGCGCCGGCGTGTGCACCGGCCGCCGGCGGGCATGGGTCGCCTGTTCGAAGCTGTAGCCCAATCCCAGGATCTTGCCCTCGGTGAAGGCGGTGCCGACGAAGGAGATGCCCACCGGCAGGTTGTCGCCGGTGAAACCCGCGGGCACCACCAGGTCGGGGATGCCGGCGAGGCTGACGATATTGGTGCCCGAGACGCCGCCCCCACCCTCGCCGCCGCCGCCGGCGATCAGCGCCGTCTTGCCGGACGATGTCGCATAGACCAGCGCATCGAGTTTATTGGCGGCGAATATGCCGTCCACGGTCGCGCGGATCGCCGGCAGCATGTGGTCCTTCACCGAGGTGTAGCGGTAGTCCTGCATGGTGCCGCTGGCGGCCTCCTGCTTGAACAGCGCCCAGCGCACCGGGTTCGGCCGCGCGCCGTCGGGCCTGCTCACCGTGAACTTCTCCGCCCGCTCGATCATCTCCTCCAGAGATTTGGGATACTTGGGCCCGAGCGTGGCGAGATAGGCTTTCATTTGCACCGGGAATTCCGGCCAGCGCACGGCGTTGTAGTAGTCACGGCTGTTCTGCAGCAGCCACTTGGGATAGTGCACGTCGACGATGGTGGCGCCGGCTTTCTTCATCTGGTCCACCGCCGATGTGATGGCCCAGTCGACTTCCGGGTCGCGGCCCATGGTGTCGCGGACCAGGCCGAGGCGCGCGCCTTTGAGCGCGCCGGCGTTGAGGTTCCTGGTGTAGTCCTTCTCGAACTTGCCGGCGCTGGCCTTGGTGGCTTCGTCGGCGGGATCGACGCCGACCATCACCGTCAGCATCGCCGCGATGTCGGCGACATTGCGGGTCATGGGCCCGCCGGTGTCGAAGATCAGCGCCAGCGGGATGATGCCGGAGCGGGACAAGAGGCCCATGCTGGGCCGCATGCCGACGATGCCGTTGGCGGTCGAAGGACCGCGCACCGAGCCGCCGGTGTCGGTACCCATGCCCAGCGGCGCGAAACCCGCGGCGATAGAGACGCCGGTGCCGCCGGACGAGCCGGCGGGAGACCGCGCCAGGTCATGGGGATTGAGCGACTGGCCGCCGAGGGAACTGTAGGTGGCGCCGCCGGCGAACTCCGACAGGTTGACCTTGGCGAAAATGATGGCGCCGGCGTCACGCAGCTTTTTGACGACGAACGCGTCCTTGGGCGGAATCGAGCCTTCCAGCAGCACCGAGCCGCCGGTGGTCGGCATGTCGAAGGTGTCGAAGTTGTCCTTGAACACCACGGGAATCCCATGGAGCGGCGAGCGTACCTTGCCGGCCTTGCGTTCGGCGTCGAGCGCCCGCGCCTGTTCCAGCGCCTTGGGATTGAGCGCCATGACCGCGTGCAGTTTCGGCCCCTGGTTGTCGTAGGCCTGGATGCGCGCGAGACACAGCTCGATCAGCTTCTCGGAGGAAAACGTGCCCGCGGCCATGGCGGCCTGAAGCTCGGCCACGGACGCGTCGTCGAATTCCATCGGCGCCGCCTGGGCCGGCGCCTGTGCGAGCAGAAGGCCGGCGGCCAGGCCGGCCAGCAGGTGATGTTTGAACGAGCGCGCCATGGTCAGCCTCCGGTTGAATGCGATTGACCGCCGTCATCCACGATAGGGATGACGGCGGGCCTCGACGTGATCAGTTGGCGCCGCCCTTCACCTCGATGGTGGCGTTCGGCAGCGGCGGCGTATGGATCGGGCGATGGCGGGCGTGGGTCGCCTGCTCGAAGCTGTAGCCGTAGGAGATCAGCTTGCCTTCGCTGAAGGCTCCGGCCACGAACGAGATTCCCACCGGCAGCGCGTCACCGGTGAATCCAGCCGGCACGATCAGGTCCGGATAGCCGGTGAAGTTGGCCATGTTGGTGCCGCCGCCCCCGCCCGCGCCGGGGCGCGCGTTGCGCTCCAGGGTGCCGGCGATCAGCGGCGTCTTGCCGCCCGAGGTCGGATAGACCATCGCATCCAATTTGTTGCCGGCCATCACGCCGTCCACGACCTGGCGGATGGCGGGAATGACGTGCTCCTTGACCGAGGTATACTTGTAGTCGGTCATGCTGCCGCTGGCGGCTTCCTGCTTGAACAGGGTCCAGCGCGCGGTGTTGGGACGGGCGCCGTCGGGACGGGCTTCGGTGAACTTCTCGGCCCGCTCGATCATCTCGTTGAGGGTCTTGGGGTACTTGGGCCCGAGGGTCGCCAGGTATTGATTGAACTGCACCGGGAACTCCGGCCAGCGGACGGCGGTGTAGAACTCGGCGCGGCCTTCCAGCAGCCACTTGGGATAGTGCACGTCCACGAGTGTCGCCCCGGCTTTTTTCATCTGGTCGAGGGCGGAGGTGATCACCCAGTCGACGTCGCTGTCGGCGCCCATGAAGTCGCGCAGCACGCCGATGCGCGCGCCCTTGAGCGCGTCGGCTTTCAGGAATTTGGCGTAGTCCTTCTCGACCTTGCCTTCCTGTTTCCTGGTGGCATCATCGGCCGGATCGACCCCGGTCATCACCGACAGCATGCCGGCGATGTCCGAGACGTTGCGCCCGAACGGCCCGCCGGTATCGAAGCTGAGCGCCAGCGGAATGATCCCGGAGCGGCTGAGCAGGCCGTGCGTCGGCTTCAGCGCCACCACGCCGTTAGAGGTGGCCGGGCCGCGGATGGAGCCGCCGGTGTCGGTGCCCATGCCCAGCGGCGCATAGCCGGCGGCGATGCCGACGCCGGTGCCGCCCGACGAGCCCGACGGCGAGCGCGTCAGATCGTGCGGATTGAGCGACTGGCCGCCCAGTGAACTCATGGTGCCGCCGGCGGCGAATTCCGACAGGTTCACTTTCGCCAGGATGATGGCGCCGGCATCGCGCAGCTTCTTCACCAGGAAGGCGTCCTTGGGCGGGATCGAACCTTCCAGCAGCACCGAACCGCCGGTGGTCGGCATCTCAACCGTGTCGTAGTTGTCCTTGAGGATCACCGGAATGCCGTGGACCGGCGAGCGCGGCCCCTTGGCCTTCATTTCCGCATCGAGCGCGCGGGCCTCTTCCAGGGCTTTGGGATTAAGCGCCATGACCGCATGCAGCTTCGGCCCCTGCTTGTCGTAGGCCTCGATGCGCGCGATGCACAACTGCACCAATTTCTCCGAGGTCAGCGCGCCCGCCTTCATGGCGGCCTGCAATTCCGCCACCGAGGCGTCGTCGAACTGGACGGACGCTGCCCGCGCCGGTGCCTGCGCCAGCAGGCCGGCGGCCAGCCCGGCTAAAAGGAGATGCTTGAAGGAACGGCGAGATTTCGGCGTCATGATGTGTCCCCCGATAATTAGAATGCCGACTGCATCACATTTCACGATACGGCTGCAAGCGCGGCGGATGCGGCCTTCATGTTCTTGAAAGCAAACGGGGCGGACCGATGGTCCGCCCCGTTTCCCGTCCGCTACATCTTGAAGCGGAGACCGACTCTGAACACCCGGCCCAGCACGTCGTACTTGCTGGGGTTGGACGCCGAAATCTCGTAGCCGATCTCATCCGACCCTTTCGGAGTGATGCCCGGGTCGCGGTTGAAGACGTTGTTGATATTGATGAAACCTTCCATCTTGGCGCCGCCCATCTCGAACTTCCGGCTGAACGACCAATCCAGGTAGAAGTAGCCGGGGCCGTAGTTGTTGTCGATCGACTGGTACGGCGCCACCAGGTTGGTGGGACAGCCCGACTGGCATTCGACATAGGTATTGCGCAGCGTGCCGGAACTCATGCCGCGGCCGGTGAACGCCGTGGTCATGGTGTCGGTGCTGTAGTCGATGCGGGCCACCCAGCTCCAGTGCGGCGGCGCGCCGCCGGACATTTCGCCGACGTTGTCGGTCGGCGGCGCCAGCTTGGTGTCCGAGTAGTTCTTCAAGTAGTGCGTGGCCTGGAAGTGCGTGCCGACGCGGCCCTGCCAATCGGACACGATCTCGTCGAGATTGACGTTGTAGCTGGCCTCGAAGTCGATGCCGCGGGTGATCTGCTGGGCGATGTTGACCGGACGCTGGGTCATGGCCGTGACGACGCCGTTCACGCGCGTGATGTCCGAACAATAGGACTGCAAACCCTGGAAA
Organism: Rhodospirillaceae bacterium; assembly: GCA_041905795.1. Classification (GTDB taxonomy): domain Bacteria; phylum Pseudomonadota; class Alphaproteobacteria; order Rhodospirillales; family Rhodospirillaceae; genus SHVO01. Next base: position 33,603 of record JAYRKL010000011.1, read on the forward strand.
CAGAAGGTCAGGATCTGGTTGAGGCTGGGCGTGGCGATGGCGTTGGTGAGGTCGATATTCCAGTAGTCCACCGAAGCGCTGAAGCCCGGGAAGAAGCGGGGCTGCAGCACGACGCCGATATCGGTGGTGTCGGCGGTTTCCGGGGTCAGGTTGGGGTTGCCGGTGGTGGTCCCGAACGGCGAGGCGGTGCACTGACAGACCGGGTCGAAGGCCAGCAGGAAGCCGCCGAGCACGGTGTTGTACAAGTCCTGCAGCGACGGCGCGCGGATGTCGCGCGACCGCGTGGCGCGCACGCGGATGTCGGAGACCGGCTGGTAGGTGGTGCCGACCTTCCAGGTGGTGACATAGCCCTGCACCGAGTAGCTGGTGGCGCGCACCGCGGCGGAGAGGTCCCAGGCCTCGGCGAACGAGGCGTCCTTGGCCAGCGGGATGATGATTTCCGCCGCGCCTTCATTGACGTTGTACCGGCCCGAGAACGGCAGGAAGTTGCCCGAGTGCCAATCGCTGTAGAGGGTGGCGGCGCTGGGTTTCGACACCGCGCTTTCGACGCGGCGCTCGACGCTCAACGCCAGCGAGACCGGACCGGCCCAGCTCGAGAACGGCTCGCCGTTCATGTCGGCGGCGATGACGTCCTGGCCGATGTGCTGGTTGGTATGCGGATGCTCGCCGCCGTTGGTGATGTAGTTGATGGTGGCGGCCGAGTTCACGCCCAGGCCCATGGGGTTGTAGGGTACGCAGCCGTCGTTGGGATTGGTCAGAGTCGAACGGCAGACGATGACGCCGTTGGCGTTGCGCACTACGTCGATGGCGTTGAGGCGCAGCGTGCGGCGGGTGGCGCCCAGCGCGTTGTAATTGACCAGGGTCACGCCCTTCTGCCAGTAGGCGTTCCACTTCCAGTTGGTGTCCATGGCGTCGAAGGCGCCGTTGGCGCCGACCACGTACCGCATCGTCCGGCGGTCGAGGTCCGGACCTATCCACGGCAGGTCATAGTTCATGCCGCTGACCTGGATCGAGGTGATCTTGAGCGCGGTCATCTGCGCCTGGATCTCCGGGCGGATCATCGGATTCCCCGACAGGATGGTCGGGCCGTTGCCGACCATGAAGTGCGAGAACGCCCAGTTGAAGTTGTGGCCGCGGTTCCAGGAGGTCTGCGCGAACACGTTGATGTAATCGTTGACGTCGTAGCTGGCGCGCAGGAACACGGCTTCGCGGTGCTCCGACGGATCCAACGTGCCGGTGTCGTTGCGGATGGTGCCGAGCTTGCTGTCGCCGCCGGCGGTGTAGGCGGTATCGGTGATGGAGCCGAAGTTGAACATGTACGGCACGCCGCCCGGGCCGAAGGTGATGCCCTTCAGGGGCCCGGACTGGATGGTGCCGCCGCGGGTGAACCATGAGTCGACGCCGGAGCGGACGAGACGCTGCGGCTGGCCGGCGGCGATGTTGGCGGCGGTGTTGTTGATGACGCCGATCTGATTCATGTTCCAGGGGCGGTGGTGATCGAGCACGCCGTCCTTGTTGACGAGTTCGCCGCTGAAGATGAAGTGGCCGCGGTCATTGGCGAAAGCGGTGCCGGTGCTGATCGCCACCTTGTAGCTGCGGTCGTCGCCGTAGGTGGTGACGCCGCCGGAGATTTCGCCCTTGATGCCGGTGAAGGTCTTGTCGAGCACGAAGTTGACCACCCCGGTGACGGCGTCCGAGCCGTAAATCGCCGAGGCGCCGCCGGTGACGATGTCGACGCGCTGCACCAGCTGCTGCGGGATGTTGTTGATGTCGACCACGGCGTCGACGCGCGACGGCACGGTGCGCTGGCCGTCGAGCAGGATCAGGGTGCGGTTGGAGCCGAGGCTACGCAGGTTGAGCAGGTTGAGACCGGCGCCCGAGGCGCTGACCGAGGTGATGCCGGTCTGCGGCGTGGTGGAACCGGAAAAGGCCGGGATGGCGTGCATCGCTTCGGCGATGTTGGTGGCGGCGCTCTGCTGCAATGCTTCGGCGGTGACCACCGTCAGCGGGGTCGGGGCTTCGTAGCCGTCGCGCACGATGCGCGTGCCGGTCACGATCACTTCCTCGACCACCGGAGCTTGCGCGGTCTGGGCGGCGGGTTCGGCGGCCTGCGCCAGGGGCACAAGACCGGCCTGAAGCAGAACCCCGGTGGTGAAGACCGACGACGACAGAAGCCGCCGCAGGGCAAACGCTTTTCCGCCGGCCTGAAGGACGTTGGTCGCAAGGCGCATAGGACTACCCCCTGTTGAGTGGACGAACCCGAGTCTTTGAGCGTATTCGCCGACCCGGAGCCCCCGCCCCAGGTGGACGACCCATTTCAACGCTTGCGGAATGATTGCAAATTTCTGCCGGTTCGCCTGTCGAATTATTGCATCGCACCAGAATTATTGTGCGGCCGCGTCCACCTCATAATTGAAGTTTAAAATAAATACCCGCCGCGAAACAAACGGTCGCCGATACGGGCACCCGGCTGGAAATGCCCCATGCGGCCCACGCGCAGCGCGCGCGGCGCCGCGAATCGGGCGTCAGGCATGAACAAGCATAAACATAAAAGAGCACGTCCGCCGTCTGGCGAAAGTGCGCGGGCCGGGGAAGCCGGGTTATTGCCCCGCCTTCTCGGAAGCCGCCGGAGCCGCGGCGACGGCCGGGTCCGGATGGATGATGAACACCTGTTTGAACTTCAGCTCCCAGGCCGAGGAGATGAAGCGGTTCTGGCCGTCCTTGTCGGGATAGGCGTCGGCGTTGCGCAGCAGGGCGCGGTATTCGTCGGAGATCGATTCCTGGCCGTAGGAGCGGTAGTGCGTGCCCCAGTTCTGGATGAGGTTGTTATGCAGCCGCTGGATGTCGAGATAGCCGCCCATCAGGCCTTCGGCGCCGTCGGTGGAGACCTTGAGTTCCACCCGCCAGTCCTTGACGAACTGCTTGGGTGCGCCGCGCGCGAGTGACTCCGGATAGGTGATGTCGATGGGCACCGTGGTCAGCACGCCGTTCACGATCTTGCCCTTGGTGGTGCGGATGAACTCCTTGCCCCAGTCGGCGTCGATGCGCTGGGTGCCGCCGGCGATGAACTTGCCCGCGGCGTCCAGCAACAGGTCGTCGCGCCCGCGGTAGAGCGTCACGGTCACGTCCGGATCGTTGACGAGATCGTCCACGCCCGAGAGTTCCATCATGATGCGGTTGAAGTTGTCCTTCTGCATGTAGGACTCGACGAAGTGCCGGTAGGACCCGTCGGGCCCGCGGTAATTGCCGACGCAGCCGAACACCCGGTAGATCCTGTTGTCGACGCCGGCGCGGCCGTCCGGACTCCTGAAGTCGCCGGCCTTGTCCTTGCCGTCGAGATCGAGGCCGATGGCGATGTTGCCCTGGGCTTCGAAGAAGGTAAGTCCCGGCCTGGCCTTGACCGGATCGGGCAGCATGATCTCGCCTTCGCGCTCCAGCCAGGAGTCGACGACATTGTGCTTCTGGTCGCGCGGATAAAGCTTGTCGAACTGCTCGCGCGGGCCGTCGTTGAGGCCGTTCGGGCATTCCGCCTTGCCGTCGGGGGTCTGGTAGATGGCCCAGTTCTTGTTGGTGAGGACGTAGCCGATCTTGCCGTTCTGCAAGGCCTCGTCGGCTTGCGCGGCGAAAGCGACGCTCAGCGCCGCGGCGACAGTGATGGCAGCAAGGTGTTTCATTTTCTTGCCCTTTCCTCAAATTCCATTGCGGCCGTAGACGTCGCGCAGCCAGAACGCCTTCCAGCCGTTGCGGCCGGCGCTGAACTCGCCCCAGCCGTCGCACTCGAAATCGCCCGCGGCCTTGTCGCGGCCGCAGAGATAGACCGGGCGGTCGCGGTAAGCCCACACCCGCAGCGCACCCGCCGCGCCCGGCTCGACCCAGCGGCCGGTGGCGGCATCGATGTACTTGATCGCCCAGATATTGGACTCGCTCTTCTCGTCGGTGCCGGCGATCAGATAGGGGAAGGTTTCCTGGCACCGCTTCCAGTCGCCCTTGCCGCACAGGGCTAAGCGATACGCCTGCGGCTGCGACGGATGGCTGCAGTCCAGCTGATCGACCGCGTCGTCGTTGCAGTTATAGAGGTAGATGGTGCGGCCTTTCGCATCGGCGAGCACCTGGCCGGCGTTGGTGTCGGCGACCTGGAAGCCCTTCGGGAACGCCGGCGCCAGCTGGGTGAAGACATTGCGCCAGCCGGGCTGGTCACCGCCTTCGAAGCTCGGGGTCTTTTCCTCGAGGTTGTAGGTGTAGACCGGCTGTTTGCGATAGGCCCACTGCTTCACGCCGGACGACCGCTCGATGATCGACCAGGCGCCCTGCGGCTGCACATTCTCGGCCGCCAGCACCGGACTGAAGGTCTCAAGGCAGGCGCCGGAGCAGTTCGACTTGTTGGGCGCGTCCTTGTCGTAGACATAGATCGACTTGGTGTTGGCCAGTGTCAGCAGGCGGCCGTTCTTGTAGGACTTCACCGCGAACTGCGGCGGGATGTTGGCGGGCGGGCCGGCGGGCTCGCGGCTGGCGCCGCTGGAATCGCCGCCGGGATTGTTGTTGCTCTGGCCCCAGGCGTCGCCGCGCTTCCTGTCGAGCACGGAGGTGTAGAGCGCCTGGCCGTCATAGGCCCACTGCTTGCGGCCGCCCGGGCCGTCGACGATGGACCACTTGCCCACCGGCCTGGCGCCGGCCTGCGCCAGCACCGGCGGCCACACGTCCGTGCAGGCCGGACGGGTCGCCGCTTCCGGCAGTTCGAGGCCGCCGGGGTACGGGCTTTGCAGCCCGGTGGTCACTTTGGTCGGGACGCCGTCGCAGGTGGGCTTGCCCTTCAGTTCGCCGGCGTTGCCGTTGCGCAGCGGAGTCACCGGCCAGATGTAGAGCGTCTTACCGGAGGCATCGGCGAACACCGGGCCTTCGACCTCGACGTTCACCACCTGGAACCCGGGCGGCATCTCCTCCTGCACATATTCCTGCTGGAGCGCGCGCTGCTGCTTGGTCCACTGGTGGTTTTCCTTGGCCTGCGCCGCAAACGCTACGACGGCTAAGGACACCACACCTGCTTTAATGCCGATGCGCATGATCAGACCAGCAGCTCGCCGATGGTCTTATCGGTCTCGTTGCTCTTGGCGCCCCAGGTCTTCATCTCGATGCCCAGCGCCTTGAGCGCGGTGAAGCCGAGGTTGGTGATCTTGGCGCCGCCGCAGGGGATGTGCAGGCCGGTCTTGATCTTGCCGCCCATCTTGCCGGCCGTGAACGCCGCCATTTCCTCGATCGAATGCACGCGCGCCTCCGAGACGTCGCTGTTGCCGAGGATCAGGCAATTGTCGAGCACGGTGCCGTCGCCTTCCTTGATGCCGGCGAAGGCCTTCACATAGTGCGCCCAGGATTCCATGGCGCGGCGCACGAACCACGAGGCGTTCGGCTGGTACCCGAGCTTCTCGTCCTTGGGTTCCTCATGGGTGCAGGTATGGTGCGGCTTGTCGTAGCCGGGCTTGGTGGTGTTCGAGAAGCCGTAGGAATAGACCATGTTGAAGACGCGGGTCTGGTCGCAGGCAATGGCCATGGCCAGCAGGTCCGACATCATGGCGTGGCGCTGGGCGACCAGGGCGTAGTCACTGCCGGTATCCATGTCCTTCGCCGCCGCTGGCCTGACGCAGGCCGGGCGCGGCTCGGGCTTGGTGAGCTGCTGGTTGAACTGGTTCTCGAGATGGCGCAGGCCGGTGAAATACTGGTCGAGGCGCACCTTGTCGGCGGCGCCGACCTTGCCTTCCAGGCCCTTGATCTTGTCCATGACGCCGGAGAGCGCGCTCTTGCGCACCATCACGGTCGGCGACGGCGTGAAGGTCGGCGAATTGGGGTCCTGGAAATCCGGCCCGAACAGGCGCGTGTAGAGGCTGATGGGCGAGAACTCGGGAGAGTTGGGCGTGGTCGGGCTCTCGTAGGAGATGATGTCGCGCACGTCGCCTGTCGCAGTGGTCGACAGGGTCTTGAAACGGGTGGTGCGGCCCATCTGGTTCGCGACCGTGGTGTCGATGCTCTCGGCCAGCGGCAGGGCGCCGGTCTCGGGCGCGATGCCGGTGCGCGCCACCACCCAGCCGGTGTAGTGGCAGAAGAACGCGGTGTCGCGATAGGCGTTCAGGTTGGTCAGCACGTTGATGTGCTGCTTGATGTCCTTGAGGCTCTCGATCTCCTCCGGCAGCTCGTAGTGCGCGCCGGCCTGCTTGGGCACGAACACGTTCTTGCTGATGCCCTGCCCCCAGTACCAGGTGCCGAAACGGATCGGCATGGAGGTGCCGTCGGCCATGGCGTTGCCGTTGCCGTTGAGGAAGCAATCCAGCAACGGCAGCGCCACCGTCACCGCGCCGCCGTTCAGCATTCCCCGCAGTACACGCCGTCTGTTCATGGCGCTTCTCCCTCTAGAGCATCGTTTCTGAAAACGATGCGACCAAACAATGAGTCTAATTCGCTTTGACGCGCGCGAAGGCGTCGCTGGTGGTGATGGTGCGGAGCAGCGCCGGCAGCTTGTAGCCCTCGGCCCCGAATTGGGTGTTGAAGTAGGCCAGGAGCGGTTGGGCGTCGCTGCCCGCCGCCGTGCCCGAACCGTAACTGTAGGCGCGTTTCACCAGGCAGGAGGTGAGCGCGGGATTGTCGTGCAGCGCCTTGCCCAGGCCGACGGCGCCGGCGAACGGCTTGCCGTCGAAGGAGCCGCTGGCGTCGATGGCCTGCCCCTTCTCCTCGGCGCGGAAGGCGCCGACGCCGTCGAAGTTCTCGAGCGCCAGGCCCATCGGATCGGTGATGCGGTGGCAGCCGGCGCACACCGGGTTCTGGAGATGGAAGTTGACCCGGTCGCGGGTGGTCTTGAACGGCGACTTGGGGTTCTCCAGCGCCGAGAAGTCGACATTGGGCGGCGGCGGCGGCACCGGCTGGCACAGCAGCAATTCACGCAGCGCCTTGCCGCGCATGGTGGGCGAGCTGCGCACCGGATGCGCATGCGTGGCGAGGAAGCTGACGTGGGTGACGATGCCGGCGCGGTTGGCGCTCTCGGGGAAGGTGTAGCGCGTCCAGGCGGGCGGCGCCGGCAGCTTGTAGATGGCGGCAAGCCGCGGCGAGATGAAGGTCTCGCGCGTGGTGAACAGGTCGCGGTAGTCGCCTTGCCGGGTGATCAGCTGGTCCACCACCACACGTAATGTTTCTTCACGTGCGTCGGCTGCGGTGACGCCGGTGAAGGCCGGATACACCATGGCGTCCTTCGACAACGCCGCGAACGCATCAAAGGCGAACATGTCGTCGAAGAAAGCGCGCACGCCCTTTTCCAGGCGCGGGCTGGCCAGCATGCGGTTGACCTGGGCGAGACGGCCCTTCGCCGTCTGCAGCTCACCCTTGCCGGCGGCGCGCAAAAGTTCGTCGTCCGGCGCGGCGTTCCACAGGAACAGCGAAAGGCGCGTCGCCAGGGAATATGAGTCCAGGCGCTGGGCGCCCGGCTTCCTGGGATCGGGCTCGGCCGCCTCCACCACGAACAGCACGTCGGGCGCGATCAGCATGGCCTCGATGGAGACCGCGAGGCCCTTGTAGAAGTCGCCCAGGCGGTCGGCCGATTTCCCGGCTTCATCGACATATTCCGCCAGTTCATCCTTGGTCAGCGGGCGGCGGTGGATCAGGCGGCCGATGCGGGTGAAGAAGGTGGCGGCGCAGGCCGGATCGGCAGCGGCGGCGCTCTTGGGCTGGCAGGTGAACAGGAACTTGCGGCGCTCCGGGTTGATCACCAGCTGCGATACGCCCAGCGCCGCCTTCTGGTAGAGTTCCAGCTGGGCCGAGGACACGCCGCCCTTGGAGGTGCCCAGCGCCAGCAAACCGTCGCTACGCTGCGCCGGCGGGAAATGCGGCTCGATCTGAACGTCCGGTCCGAACACATACGCCAGCGTGTTGAGATACTGGTCCTGGGTGAGCGCGCGCAGGTGCTTGGGCGTGCCGGCGTTGTCGGGTTCGGCGTCCGCTTTCGCCCCCGTATCACTGGCGGAAGCGGTGGTCTTGGGGGCCGGCGCAGAGGGCCCGGCGCAACCGGCAAGCACCAGGCCGGCCGCGAACCCCGCAATATAGGGCAGGGCTGAAACACGAACTGAAGACACGTCCTTGACTCTCCCTCACTCCCGGCACTCCCTGCCGGCGGCGGGACTATACCACGGCGCAGTTCCCGCGCACCCTCACGTTCTTGCGCTTAGGTCTTTGATATACAATGACTTGTGTTTCGCTTTTTCGGTGAGGATTCCATGCATTGGCGTACCCGGCTGGCGCAACCGCAAACACTGGCCCCGGCGGGCTTCAAGTCCCTGGCCGTGCCAACGTATCGCGGCTCCACGGTGCTGTTCGACACACAGGCCGACGTCATCGATCATTGGCGCCAGGAGGAAGCCGGCTACAGCTACGGCCTCTACGGCACCCCCACCGCGTTGGAACTGGCCGCGCGCATCGGTCAGCTGGAAGGCGCGCTGCATACCTTCCTGGTGCCCGGCGGCCAGGCGGCCATCGCCCTGGTCTATCTCGCCCTGTGCGACACCGGCAGCCACGCCCTGGTGCCGCACAATGTCTATGGCCCCAACAAGGAAATGTCCGCCGGCCTGTTCAAGCGCCTGGGAATCACGGTCGAAGGCTACGACCCGCAGATCGGCGCCGGCATCGCCGCGCTAATCCGGCCCACCACGGCGCTGATCTGGACCGAGAGTCCGGGCTCGGTGACCATGGAGATTCAGGATGTGCCCGCCATCTGCGCCGCCGCCCATGCCAGGGGTGTCGCCGTGGCGCTGGACAACACCTATTCCGCCGGCGTGCTGTTCGACGCCTTTGCCCATGGCGTGGACATCAGCATCCAGGCGCTCACCAAATATGTCGGCGGGCACAGCGACCTGCTGCTGGGGTCGGTCTCGGTGCGCGCGGAACACTTCATGGATAAGGTCGGCGACACCTTCAAACAGCTGGGCATGGGCGTTTCGCCGGACGATTGCAGCCTCGCCTTGCGCGGCCTCTTGACCCTGGGCGTGCGGCTCGCGCGCCTGGAACAATCGACGCTCACCGTCGCCCGCTGGATCGCGGCGCAGCCGGGCATAGCCACGGTATTCCACCCCGCCCTGCCCTCCTGCCCCGGCCATGAGCTGTGGAGACGCGACTTCCAGGGCTCGGCCAGTGTGTTCTCGATCCTGTTCGATCCGCGTTTTACGTCGAAACAGGTGGGCGCCTTCGTCGATGACCTGCAGCTTTTCAAAATCGGCATGAGTTGGGGCGGCGCCACCAGCCTGGCTCTGGTGTACCCGAACCTTGACCGGCCGGGAAAAGATTACGCCGGCCGGCTGGTACGGCTGAACATCGGGCTGGAAGAACCGGACGACCTGATCGCGGATCTTTCGCGCGCGCTCAAAAAGCTTCAGGGATAGAGCTTGGCCAGGTGATCCAACGCCAACTGGTCGAGGCCGCGGGTCTTGAGGTCGAAGCGCTCTTCCAGGTTTTCGTTGCCGATGAAGGCATCGATGGCCTGGCCGAGACCATCGCTCCAGCCGTGCGGGAAATCGTCTTTATGGCCGGCGCGCTTCATGATCGCCCGTAGGGTTGAGAGCACATCGCCGTCCAAGGTCAGCCGCGGACAATCGCCGGTGAAGAAGTAGAGCCGGTGCAAATCCGCGAGCCGGCGCAACTCGGCGAAGGGGTCGGGCGCGTCATCGACCCGCAGGTCCATGACGGTGTCGCTGAGCCCCTGATAACCGGCGCCTCTGCGCAACACCTTGAGCGCCGCCGATTGCCGCCCGCGCCGGTCGCCGCCGGCGGCATCGCCCGCCAGGATGGCCGCCAACAGTTTCCGGTACAGCGGCCCTTGCGTGTTTTCAAACGCCTGCGCCATGCCCGTCACCACGGCTTCACCGGCGAGGCAATTCCCCTGCGCCGCGTAACCCGCGCCGGTCCTGTGCCCGGCCCACCCCAGGCAGTTCACGCCGGTATGGCTCGCCGCATTCCCATTGGCGTCCACCAGTCCCACCTGCCGCCGGTCACGTCCCGCGTCGGCGGCAATGAGTGTGGCCAGCGCCGCCTTGGCCTCCACGCCGACCATCAGCTTCAGCCCGTCCGGCCCGAAGCGCGCGTTACACAGCGCCTGGGTCGCCACCGCACCCACACCCGCCTCGACCCAGGGCACGATGTTACCCACCGCGAGGAACTTGGACGCCACCGCGACGCCGCAATCGCCGGTCTTGGGATCAACCGCCGCAATGGAAAATGTCATCGCCTCCCCCGTGCTCAGGTGGCCGCCGGTATGCTATACCGGCCGCCGTCATATCCACAGGGGAGGATACCATGCCGGTGCGCGCGTCTCTTGTCTCCACGCTGACTGTCCTTGGCGTGATGACGTTGCCGGCCATCGCGGCCGAGCCCGCACCTGCCGCGCCCGCGGCGCCGCCGCTCATCCTCACCACCACGGCCTGGGCCGACGGCGCCCAGATCCCGGCGAAATACACCCAGGCCGGCGACCAGATCTCGCCCGCCCTCGCCTGGAGCAATGTGCCGGCCGGCACGCAGAGCTTCGTGGTGCATTTCCGCGATCCCGACGTGGCCCGCATGCGCACCACCGAGGACCAGGTGCACTGGCTGGTGTGGGGCATCCCCGGTACCGCCAAGGGACTGCCGGAAGGCGTGCCCAAAGGCGAGAAGCTCGCCGACGGCGCGCAGCAGATCAGCGCCAGCGGCGCGCAGTACCGCGGCCCGGGCGCGCCGGCCACCGGACCCTTCCACCATTACACCTTCGAGGTATTTGCCCTCGACATCCCCCTCGCCGTCGCGCCGGGAGCGGACGCCTGGGAGACCCGCACCAAGGTCTACCAGGCCATGAGCGGACATATCCTGGGCAAGGCGGTCTACGTCGGCCTGTTCCGCCGCCCGCAATAACGCGGGACTGGACCGGTCTTCAGCGTCTTTCGGATCAGAAATCCGCCGCCAGGGTCGCCGAGAACCGGCGCTGCGACAGGTATTGGAAGAAGAAGTTGTTCCCGCCCATGAGATCCCAGGAATAGGTGTTGGTCACATTCTGAACGCGGGCGCGCAGGTTGGCCGACGCGCCGTAGACCTTGAAGCGATAGCGCACGCCCATGTTCAGCACCGCGCGCGCCGGGATGTCGGCCCGGTTGAGCGTATTGCCGTAGCCCCGGTCGTTGAACTCGACCTGCCCTTCCAGAGTGACGCCGCGCCAGGCGGCCGGTCCGTACTGCACGTCAAGGCGCGCCATGCTTTCGTCGCGCCCGGCCGGCATGCTGCCCACCAGGCCCTGGCTCACCAGCGGCCCCGAGACGCGCGGCTGCAGGATGACGCCGCCGGCGACGATATTCAGGCCCGGCAGCGGCGATCCCGTGAAGGACACCTCGAAACCGCGCTGCCGCAGGTCGCCCACCACGGTGTAGAGATTGGTGGCGTCGCGGTCGAAGAACGGCTTCGAGATCTGGAACAGCGCGCCGTTCATGCGCAGACCGTCGCCGATCAGATAGACCAACCCCACCTCCACCTGTTTGGTGATGGTCGCCGGCACCGCCTCGCCGCGGTTGCGCGCGTTCAGCGGCGTCGAGCCGCCGTCCTCGAGGCCTTTGGTGTAGCTGGTGAACCAGCTCAGACGGTCGCCGATCCGTCCTGACAGCGATCCGTTATAGAGCCAGGGTGTCTGCTTGCGATAGGAGTTGCCGTTGACCGGGTGCGTCAAGGTGCGGGCGTAGGAGGTTTTCTGGACGCCGACGTTGATGTCGCCGGCGCCGCGCCACTGGCCGACGTACTGTATGCCGCCGGTGACCTGGTTGGCGCTGTCGCGGCCTTTCAGGCTGTGCACCCACACCGGTTCCGGCACCTGGGGCATGGAATTGATGTTCGCGGTTCCATAGAACGACTGGGCGCTGCCGCCGGTGTCGCGCGCCAACGCGCGCCCGCGGCCCATCAGGTAGACGGTGTGGCGGAAGCTGTCGGAAGTGAAAACGCCTTGCGCCTGCACTTCGCCGGACGTGGTCTCGATCATGATCGGCGGCGATTTCTGGAAGGTGACGTCGGTGGTGCCGTCGGCGCGCGTGTTGTTGAAGAAGGTGGTGTAGTCCTTACGGCGGTCATAGGTGGCCCGGAACAGGCCGGCGCGCAGGGTCCAGGTCTCGGTCACGCCTGCGCTACCGACCGCGCCGTAATTGGTGTCGTGCTGCTGCCACTGGTTCCACATTTGCCCGACGTTGACGCCGCGGATCTGCGGCGGCGGCAGGTTGTCGCCGGCCACGAAGATGAACGGCGTGCTCTCCGAGTTCTTGCGCAAGGCGCGGCCCCAGAACCCGACCAGTTCCACCGCATCGCTTGGCGTGAACCGCACCAGGCCGCCGAACGACGAATCATCGGCGTCGGTCTTCATGTCGTTGACGAAGCGCGTGCGCTCGTAGCCGCCGCCGACGCTGAGCTTGCCGGCGATCACCGGGACCTGGGTGTCGACCTCGAGCCCGGTCTGGTCGTAGGGCCCGTAACTCGCCACCACGCTGGTCACCTGCTTGTCCATCGGCTTGCGCAGGCGGATATCGATGATGGCGCTGGGGGCCGGGAACGGCACCGTCAGGGCGCTGACGCCGACGCGAACCGTGGAGCCGGAGAACAGCCGGTCTACCACCACATCGCCGGGGCCGGTCGAGGGGCGGTCGAAGTACATGCCCTCGATGCGGACGTTGCCGGACTGCTGCGGGTTGAAGCCCCGGGCATTGCGGGCATCGTAAAGGCCGATGGTTTCATTGCCGACCGTGGTGCCGAAAGCGTCACTGGCCGAAGCCACGGCATTGTCATTGGAACGCTGGGCATAAGCGTCCGGCGCAAAAACGCCCAATGCAAAAGCGTCCGCGACACCGAACGCCAGAATCACCCGCCTGAACCAGCCACGAAGCACGAATCCCCTCCCCCTGTGAGGCCCGCACCAGAAAGCTGTGCGAAAGCCTGCGTCAGGGGAGTATCAGGGAATCCCGGCCTGGAAAAGCGTCCTGTGCCCTACTTCTGCTGTCCGGTGTTGGCCGCGGTCTTATAGGCGGCCGGCGCCACCCGCATCTTCGAGGCCTGTTCATAGGCATAGCCCATGGCCAGGAGGTCGCCCTCGCTCCAGGCCGGACCGATCAGCGACAGGCCCACCGGCAGGTTATTCACCATGCCCATGGGCACGCTGAGGTTGGGATAGCCGGCAAGTGCGGCGATGCTCGAGCCCGAACCGGGCGCCTTGGCGTTTTCCGTGGGGATGCGGTTCGGCTGTTTCTCGCCATTGGGTTTCATCGCGTCGGCCACGTCGCGGGTCGGCAGCACCACCGCCGTGACGTTGAAGTCCTTGAACACCTTGTCGAAGCCTTCCACGGCGGTGCGCTGCTTCACCAGCGCGCGCATGCGGGCGTATTCCGGGTCGGCGAAGCCGCCGGTGCGGCTGGCGGCGTATTCGATCAGGCCGCTGTCGAAGGCGCTCTCGCGCGGGTCGGACTTGTTGAACGCGATCAGCGCGTCGACGTCGCGCACCTTCTGCGCCTCGGGCGCATTCTTCATATAGGCGGCGAAGTTCTCGCGGAAGTCGAAGGACATGATCGCCAGCTGTTCCACACGATGATCCGGGAACTGGCCGGCGGGAATCTCCACCAGTTCGGCCCCCTGCGCCGCCAGCACCGCCAGCGCCGCCTCGAACACAGGCTTGGTATTGTCGTTGTAGCCGCCGAAATCGCGCACCACCCCCAACCGCTTGCCCTTGAGCGCGTCGGTGGAAAGGCCCGCCGCATAATCCTTCTTATTGGCGTCCGCGTCCTTGGTGTAAGGGTCGCGCGGGTCAGAGCCGGCCATGGCGGTCAGCAGCATGGCGGCGTCGCGCACGGTGCGCGCCATCGGCCCGGTGGTGTCCATGGTCTCGCTGAGCGGCACCACGCCGGTGCGCGATACCAGCGCGATGGTCGGCCGCAGGCCCACGACCGCGTTGTAAGACGACGGTCCGATGATCGATCCGGTGGTGTCGCTGCCGATATTGGCGGCGGCGAAACTGGCCGCGGTGCTGGCGCCGCCGCCGGAGCTTGAGCCGCCCGGACTGCGGGCCAGGTCATAGGGGTTGCGCGCGTCCTTGCCGACGGTAGAGCTATTCAGCACCGTCTCCGCCGGACGCCAGCCTGCGAACTGCGAGAGATTGGCCTTGCCGAGCACGATCGCCCCGGCCGCCTTGATGCGCCGCACCACTTCGGAGTCCTGTTTGGGGATATTGAACTCCAGCGCATAGGAGCCGGCGGTGGTCGGCATGCCGGCCGCGTCGATATTGTCCTTGAGCAGGATCGGGATGCCTTCGAGGGCGCCCAAGACCTTGCCTTCCGCGCGGCGCTTGTCGGACGCTTCAGCCTGCTGGAGCGCGTCGGGCGCGATGGCGATGACCGAATGCAGGTTTCCGTCGTAGGTCTTGATGCGGTCGATATAGGCCTGCACCACCGCCACGGCGGTGGTCTTTTTCGCCGCCAGGTCGTCGGCGATCTGCGACAGCGCCACCTCCTCCACCTCGTAGGGCGCCACGGCTGCCTGCTTCTTCTGGCCGCAGGCCGCCAGCACCAGGGTCATCGCCGCCCCGGCCATGAGAGTGCGCCGCGAGATGGACATGGTCATGGAAACCCGCTCCCCTTTTTGAATGATGCGATGCGGGAGCTTAGGCCAATTCCTGCCCCCGAAAAAGGATAGGCAGGTGACGGTTTTTATCCCATCCTCCCCACCTCGATTCAGGGAGGGATACATGAAGATTCGCGCAGGCCTGACAGGCCTTTGTTTCGCCGCCGCGCTGGCCGCCCCGGCCATCGCCCAGGAAGTCACCAAGGGCGGCATGGACGAGACCGGCCCCTATGACGTGGTGGTGGGCTGGTTCAAGCCGGGCATCGACCGTTGGGACCAGCGCGTGGTCTCGGTGGCCGCCGACACCCCCAACCGCATCCTGATCGGCGCCAACGACCGTTCCTTGACCCTGGCCGGGTACCCCCTGCTCACCGCCGACGGCAAGGTGATGCAGGAAAAGACCACCGTCCCCACCGACATGTCGCCGGCCAAGATCCAGGTCAACCAGCTCATGGTCCTCAACGGCGACGGCAAGATGATCGAGAACTGGAGCCAGTGGAACGACCTGATCTCGATCCCCCACAGCCTCAAGTTCGATCCCTACGACCCGGCGCGCCCGCTGTGGGTGGTCGACCGCACCGGCCAGCAGATCCTGAAGTTCACCAATGACGGCAAGAAACTGCTGCTGAAAGTCGGCGAGAACGGCGTCGCCGGCAACGACCACGGCCATTTCAACGAACCCGCCGGCATGGCCCTCATGCCCGACGGCTCGTTCTATATCGCCGACGGCTACAGGAACGCCCGCATCATCAAGTTCGACAAGAACGGCAAGTACCAGCTGGAGTGGGGCACCCCCGGCAACGGCCCGAGCCAGTTCCGCCTGGTGCACGCCGTCACCGTCGACGCCAACCGCCGCGTGCTGGTGTCCGACCGCTCGAACAACCGCATCCAGGTGTTCGACGAGGCCGGCAAGCTCCTGGACATCTGGCCCAACGTGCGCGCCGCCACCCGCATCCACGCCGCCCAGGACGGCACCTACTGGGTGGCCTCCCAGGGCTACAACCGCTTCGGCCAGTTCGACGCCAACGGCAAGCACCTCTACCACTGGGGTATGACCGGCGCCGAGCCGGGCCAGATGGACAATCCGCACCAGTGGATGGTCGACCAGGCCGGCAACCTCTATGTCGCCGACGCCAACAACGACCGCGTCCAGAAGTTCGTGCCGCGCAAGACCGCCGACCAGTCCCATGTCGTCGGCCAGGAAGTCGTGCTGAAAAAATAGTCCGCCCTATAGCGGATAAAAAACGGGGTTGGCCTCGCGGCCAACCCCGTTTCGTTTCCGGCGGCGATCAGGCCTCGCAACAATGCGGGTGGCCGGCGATCTGGACGCCGAAACCGTTCGGGTCCTTCACCAGATAGCTGAACTCGTTGGCGCCGGGCCTGGGGTCGAGGCCGCGCCGTTTCAGTTCCGCCTCCACGGCTTTGCCGTCCCAGTTGGCGATGGTGTAGCAGACGTGGTCGATATAGGTCTTGCCGTTGGGGTCCTGGGTCTTGCGGGCGACGATCGAGCTGTCGCCGCAGATCAGGTAGCACTGCTTGCCGTCGTCCTTCTTCACCTCAAAGCCGAGCAGGTCGACATAGAAGTCGCGGGCCTTGGCGTAATCCGGCACGCCGAAGGACAGGTGGTTGATGGACGTGGCCTTGAAGCCCTTGGCGGCCGGCGCCGCCGCCGCGGCCGCGGTCGACACCACGCCGGTGGACGCCGCGGCGATCCCCGCCGTGATGTTCTGGACAAGCTGCCGCCGCGAGATCTTGCCGCGCTCGAACTGGCCGACCAAGGCCGTGACGATGTCTTCCATAGTGCCCTCCTTGAGGATGATGGCTGTTCAGAGGATGATGGCTGCTCAAGTGTGTGCGGGCCCGCGAAGGTTCACGGGCCCGCACAGTCTCTCAGGCGTGAACGCCTTCTCAGGTCACATCTTGAAGCGCACACCCGCGCGGAACACGCGGCCCAGGTAGTCGTAGAGGCCCAGGTTGGTCTGGGCGTAGGTGGGCGCGTTGATGCCGGTGTGGGGAACCAGGACCGGGTCGGTTCCCGCCAGGTTCTTGATGTTGAGGTAGGCCGACACGCCTTCCGACACCTTGTAGGAGAACGCGGCGTCGAAGTAGTGCGCGCCGTCGACCCAGTTGACGTCGATGGTCGGCGCGTTGAGCGTCGAGACCGGGCACGCCGACGTACATTGCACGAACGTGGCGCCGAGATTCCCGCCGGTGATGCCGCGCGCGGTGAGCGACACGTCGATCGGGTCGAGGTCGTAGGACGCCGACAACGACCAGTTCCAGCGCACCAGACCGCCGTCCCCGGAACTGCCCTGGTTTTCCCCGACGTAGTCGACCGCCGGCGTCAACACAGGATTCCTCCAGTTGCGGAGGTTGTTCGTGGCGATGAAGTGGAACGTCGTCTTGCCGGCGAACTTGTCCGAGATGTCGGCGAGATCGAGCCGGTAAGTGGCGTCGAAATCGATGCCCGACACGATGGTCTGGGCGAGGTTGACCGGCACGTTCTGCTCGATGATCAGCGCCACGCCGCTCTGGACGACGCGCTGGAACAGGCTGCAGAACTGGGTGTACCCCTGGAAACACAGGTTGAGGGGGCCGGTTTGCGCGCCGATGATGTTCTTGACGTCGATCTTCCAGTAGTCCACCGACGCGGTGAAACCCGGGAAGAAACTGGGCTGCAGGACGACGCCCAGGCCGATGGTGTCGGCTTTCTCCGGTTTGAGGTTGGGATTGCCGCCGCCCTGGACGTTCACGGTCACGGTGGCGTTGTTGTTGAAGGGGTCCTGCCGGTTGTTCTGGAAGCTCGAGGATTGGCCGGCGAACAGATCGGACAGGTTGGGCGCACGGATGTCCCGCGACCGGGTCAGGCGGAACCGGATGTCGTCGATCGGCGTCCATGTCAGACCCAGCTTCCAGGTGGTGACGTAGCCCGACGTGCTGTAATCGGTCGCGCGGATGGCGCCGTTGAAGTCGAGCGTCTTGGCCCACACCGTGTCCTTGGCGAGCGGAATCACGGTTTCGGCAAAACCTTCGGTGACGTTGAAGCGGCCCAACGCCGGTTGATAGTTCCCGTTCAGGTATCCGGTGGGCTGCGTCGATGAACCGGTGACGGACTGGTTGCGGTGCTCGATGCCGAGGGCCAGCGAGACCGGTCCGGCCCAGGACGAGAACGGCTCGCCCTGGATGCTCACGGCCTCGTCGTTCATCACGTAATGTTCGTTTCTCTGGTCGTCGCGGAGAATGTAGTCGAGCGACGCCTGGGTGTTCACGCCGACGCCGAACGGATTATAGGGAACGCAGCCGTTGGTGGGCGCAGTGAGGGTCGAGCGGCAGACGATGGAGCCGTTCGGCGCGCGCACCGCGTCGAGCGCGTTGTTATAGGCCGCGAGAAAGACGGTCTTGGTATTGTGGGACGCCTGCCGGGAAACACCGCTTCCCAAGTACGCATCCCAGGTCCATGTGGTGCCGAACGCATCGAGCCTGCCGCTGGCGCCGACGCTCTCCTCCAGCTTCTGGCGGCGGTTTCGCAGGATCGGGCTGTTGCCCATGTCGGCATTGGCGGTACCGAAGGCGAATTGCGTTACCTTGAGGGCGGCCGCCTGCGCCGCCACCGAGGCCGGCAGGAACGCGTTGTCCACCTTCAGGGTCAGGTTGCCGGCGAACAAGGGTCCGATGGCATGCGTGACCGTGGTGGCGTTGGCATAGGTGACCTGGGCCCATACGTTGATGTCGTCGCTGACGTCGTAGCTGGCGCGCAGGAAGATATTCTGGTGCGTGATGTTGACGCCCAGTTCCTGGTTGAGGTGGTAGTTCAGCGACTTGGCCTGGGACGAGCCATACATGCTGGCGCCGTCGTTGAGGAGGCCGTAGTCGAATTGATACGGAACCCCGCCTGGGCCGAACGTGATGCCTTTGAGCGGGCCGCCGGTGATCAGGCCGCCGGGCGCCAGATTGGAGCGGTTGACCGGATCCCTGACGAGATTCTGCGGCACCGAGGTGCTCTGGCCCGCACCGGTGCCGTAAGCGGGATTTGTCATGATCCCGATGTTGCTGTTGTCCCAGGGACGGACCGCGCCATCGGCGGGGTCGGCATGGGTGGCCTCGCCGCTGAACAGGAAATGGCCCTTGTCGCCGGCGAATCCGGTTCCGCCGGAGACGTTGATCTTCCAGTTGCGCGCGTCGCCGAAGCCGGTGACGCCGCCGGAAACTTCTCCCTTGATGCCGGTGAATTTCTTGTCGAGCACGAAGTTGACGACGCCGGCCAAGGCGTCGGAGCCGTAAGCGGCCGACGCGCCGCCGGTGACGACGTCGACGCGGCTGACCAACTGCTGCGGGATGGTGTTGCTGTCGATGGCGCCGGTGACCGAGCCGCCCACGGTGCGGTGCCCGTCGAACAGCACCAGCGTTCGCGCCGGGCCCAGGTCTCTCAGGCTCAGGGTCGCCAGTCCCGCCTCGCCGGTATTGGTGCCGACGTTCAGCACGTTGGGACGGCCGCCGGCGAATGTCGGCAGCGTGCTCAAATAGTCGGCGATTTCGGGAACGGCCGAGGCCTGCAGGTCTTCCACCCCGACCACGGTCAGCGGCGTCGGCGCTTCGTAGCCGTCACGCACGACACGCGTGCCGGTGACGACGATTTCTTCCACGGCCGGCGCCTGGCCGGTCTGCGGCGCGGGGGTTTGCGCATGAGCCGCCCCAGGGAGCGCGCTTGCCAGGATCGCCGCGACCGACGTCGTCGCCAGTGCGCGTCCCTTCTGCGCCAGCAAGGAACGTTGGACCCCGGCGCGGCGAATTTCAGCCTCAGAAACGTGAACTCGGCTCATACGTGACTCCCCTTCGTTGACTACGACAGCGTGATTAACCCCCTCGCGGCGCGGCCCCTGGAGGCGCATACGCCGTTGTTGCGTGACGCGATGTCACGCATAGACACCCATCGTCCTGCGGCCGATGGGCACTCCGATGTGAGGTATTCGCCAGCCGCCCAAGGCCACGATAACGCTCCTCAAAAAGCGCGTTATCCTCCTGAGTAACCTTGGCTTTAGCGTCCCTCTCCCTGCCAGCTAAGGTAGTCGGGACGTGGACGGCTGGCAAGGTAATGCAAGGAGGCCCGCCACTCCTGCATGGATCGAGCGCGGGCGCTTTGCGGCTGCTGCGCCGCAACAAAAACCGACCGGCGGGCCGGTCCTCGGTGTTTTACGCGCGCCAACCGGGGCCGCCCCCTCGGATCATGGTGCCCTTATTTTTTGGTTACGGCAGGCCTTCACCGTCACCTCATGCATTACGCACTTGCGAGATGCATCTCTTTGTCGGCTTATTCTATCCTGAGCGGCGCCCGCCGCCATGACCCAGCGTTCCTTCACCCCCAACGAAACCGCATCATGACCCGTCAAAATGATGTACCGGCCTTTCTCGCGCACCTGCGGGAGAACGGCGTGCCGGCGCGGTCTATCGCCCTGTTGCAAGAGCATCTTTCGACCTGGCGGGAGCTGCGGGATGGAAGCGGCGCCCCGCTCCTGTCGACGTTGTTCGACCGCACTCACATCCATATCCAACCCTGGCTGGTGGTCATCGATATCGAGCGGGACGAGGTTCAACCCATCCGCCTGGTCGGCACCGGGATCACCGACTTCTTCGGCGCCGATTCCACCGGCATGAACTTCCTGCTCACGGTCACGCCGGAGACGCGGGGGACGTTCGAGACCTGCCATCGCACGCTGCGCAGCCGCGCGGTCGGCAAGTTCCATGTTGCCATCTGCTCGACGAATACCGGGCGCGAACTCAACGTTTATGCCCTGGCGCTTCCTTACCGGCGCAAAGACGGCATGCCCTGCGCGGCGTGGGTGCTGTCGCCGGGCGTGGAACTGAGGCGCGGGGAAAGCGGCGCTCAGGTCAGGAGCGTGGTCGAGGAACTATGGATCGACCTCCAGCCGCCCGGCGGGGCGTGATCGCCGAACGCACCGGCGGCCCGGCTTGATCGGGATCAAGGCGGAAAGACGCGGCGGCGCAAAGAATTTCACCGCTCCTTGACCGTTGCGCCTCACGGCCGCGGCTTGAATTCACCGCCAGGACATAATCCCCCATGGGCTCGCCCCCCCAATCCGCCGATCCGCCCGACTTCTACCTCATGATAGAGGGCGAGGACGGGCTCCGGCGCCTGGTCGACCGGTTCTACGACATCATGGATCGGGATCCATCCGCCGGTGACGTCCGCGCCACCCATGGCCCCGACCTGGCGCCGGTCCGCGAGAAACTCTTCGCATTTCTCAGCGGCTGGCTGGGCGGCCCCCGGCTTTACGCCGGCTGCGTGATCGGCGCGCACCGCCGCTTCGCCATCACCGCGGAGGCGCGAGACCAGTGGCTGGCCTGCATGGATCGTGCTCTGGCCGAAACCCATCCCCAGGTCCGCGAGGCCTTGATGCAGCCGCTCACGCAAATCGCCGGCGTGATGCGGAATTGTTGAACGCCGTCAGTGATCGATGCTGCAAAGCGCCGTGAGGTTGAGCATCGTCCCAAAGAACCTGAGATTCCTCACGGTGTGCGACAGCACGATGCCGGAGGAAGATGCGAGGTCGCCCTCAAGGAACAGGTTCAAGTGATACCCGGTTGATGACGGCGTGTAGTTGACCGCCTTCTCTATGTCCGCGCTGGAAAGGGTATAGGCAGTATTGGCCGCGGCCTGGATCTCGATCGGCCCCAGGTAAGCGCCCGTCCCGCCTTCATACACCCGCAACCGGACCGTGACCGTCGCCGCGCGCCGGTTCAGCACCTGCACCACGCTCGGATAGTTCGCGGACAGCAGCGAGGAATGCACGTTGGTCAGCGCGGCGGTGAGCGGCGTATAGGTCAGGCCGCTTTCATAGCCGCAGACGCTCATATTCTCGAAAAAGCCGGTGTCGTTGTTGAAATAGACGTGCTGGACGGCGCTCAAGAATTCGGTGCTTTGAAGATAGAGCGTCAGGAACTCATCCTTCGGGTCCAGCGCCGACCCGCCGGCCGAGGCCAGCAGATCCTTCGCTGAAAATTGCGGCGACGACCGCGCCGGCGAGGTCACGATCGCCGTCCCATAATCGGTCCCGGTGGTGTTGCCGATGATTCGGACCGAGGTGACGACGGATTTCGTGTCGTTGAGATTGGCGAAGCGCACGTAGCTGAGATTGCCGGCGTACCCGGGGGTCACATTTGGCAACACCGAGTACTCGCCGGCGATGGCCGCGGGCCGCACATCCGGCGCGGCGTACCCGGCGCTAGGCGGCATCCCCATAGCCATGAGTGCCACCGCCGCCGTCAGGCGGCGCAGCAGGACCCCCGCGCCGACAGAGCAAGCGCCGCTCATGACGACGATCCCAGGATCAGACCGAGCTGCGCCGTGGACATGGCGGCAATCTGCTGGGTGGTGAAGGCCGCGAGCTGGGTGCTGTTCAGGCCGGCGATCTCGGTGGTCGTGAGCGCCGCCGCCTGAAGGGCGCTGAGGGCGGCGATGTCGGTCGCCTCCAGGCCCAGGACCTGCACCGGCGACAAGCCGCTGATCTGCGTCGTCGTCAGCGCCCTGACCTGGCCGGTCGTGAGAGCGGCGATTTGGGTCGACGAGAATCCGCCGAACTGCGTCGCCGTCAGGTGCGCCAGGTTGTCGGCGCCGAAGTTACCCACTTGCGCCGTGGAAAGGGCGGCGATCTGGGTTTGGGTGAGCGCCGCCGCCTGGGCCGGCGAAATGGCGGCGATGGCGTCCGGCTTCAGCGCCGCGACCACCGTCGTCGCCAGCGCGGCGATATTCCCGGGGTCGAGGGCCTGAAGCTGCGTGGTCGTGATATAGGCGATCTGGGCCGCGTTCAGGGCGTTGAACTGCGCCGGCGTGAGCGTCGCGATCTGGCTCGGGTCGAGGCCGCGCACCTGCTTGGCCGAAAGATTGGACAACTGGGTGGTGGTCAGAGCCCGGAGCTGGCCGGCGTCCAGCGCGCCAAGCTGGGAGGCCATGAGGCCGCCCATCTGGGAAACCGTCAGCGCGGCGATATTGGCGGCGCTGAGCGCCGCCAATTGTTCCGGCGCCAGGGCGGTGAACTGTGTCGGCGCCAGGGCGCCAAGCTGCGTGGAGGTCAGCGCCGCCATGGTGGACGTGGCGATATTGCGCAGCTGTGCGGTCGCCAGGCTTGCGATCTGGCCGGTGGAAAGTATGGCGGCCTCGCTCGCGGTGAGCTTGCCGATTTCCGTGGCCGCCAGCCGCTGCGGCGCGATGGTGACGGTGTTGGCCGGTCCGGCATCCTGGGCGGGCGGCGGATCGTTTTGGGGGGCGGGGTTCTGCACGCGGGGCGGCAGTCCCAAAACCGCCAACTGCGCGTCCGACAACCCATCGCGCTGCTGACTTGTCAGGGCGGCGACATTGACGGCGCTCAAGGACTGAAGCTGGATCGTCGTCCAGGCGCCCAGCTGCGCACCGGTGAGGCCCGCGACCTGCGTGGTGGACAGGGAGGCGATATCCCGGACGGTGAAGGCGGCGGCCTGGACCGGCGACAGGGCAGCGATCTGCACGGCCGACAGTCCGCCGAATTGCACGGTGGTGAACGCGGCGATGTCGGTGGTTTCCAACCCCGTGACCTGCGTGGCGGTGAGGCCCGCGAGTTGCGCGGCGCTGAGCGCACCGATCTGAGGGACGGTCAGGGCGGCAACCTGGTTGGCGGACAGACCGAGGATCTGGGTCTGGGTCAGCGCGGCGATATCGACGATGGCCAGGCTGCCGACCTGCGTATTGGTCAGGAACCCCAGTTGCGCGGCGCTGAATCCCCCGATCTGGGACGGGGAGATTTCGGCCACGCGGGCCGTGGCGAGCACCGCCAGTTGCGATTGAGACAGGACCGCCACCTGAGAGGCGGTCAGCCCGGCCAATTGCACCGACGACAGGGCGGAAATCGCCGCGGTATTGATCGCCGCGATCTGCGTGGTCGAAAAGCCCGCGAGTTGTCCCGCGGCCAAGGCGCCGAAACCCGTAACGGCCAGCCCCGCGATCTGGGCGGCGGAGAGGCCCCCCACCTGAAGCGTGGACAGGCCCGCCATGACCGCGGCCGACAGGGCGTTGACCTGGGACGGCGACAGCGCCGCGATCTGGGCGGCTGAAAGCCCGCCGGTCTGGCTCGTGGTCAGCGCCGCCACCGCCGTGGTGGTGAGAGCGGCAAGCTGCGTGGCTGCGAGGCCGGCATAGTGAGCGGACGTCAGCACCCCCGCCTCCGCCCCGCTGATCGCCGCCATCTGTGATGCGCTGAACGAAGCAATCTCCCCGGCCGTGAGCGCGGCGAACGAGGTGGTTGTCAGGCCCGCGATCAGGGTTGTCGTCAGGCCCGAAATCTGCGCGGTGTTCAACGCCGCCAGAGCCGTGACGGCGACCGCGTTTCCCTGCGCCGTGCTGAGCGCTCCGATTTGAGCCGCCGTGAGTCCCCCCACTTGCACTGTCGACAGCAGCGCCAGTCCGGACGTGGCCAAGGCGGCGACCTGCGTCAGGCTGAACCCGCTTAGCTCCCCGGCCGTAAGGACCGTGAACTGGGTGGTGGTCAAGGCGGCGATGGCCGTGGTCGTGAGGCCCGAGACCTGGGCGGTGTCCAATCCGGCCAATGCGGTCGGGGCGAGCGCATTGAGTTGCGCCGCGCTGAGCACGCCGATCTGCGCCGCGCTCAAACCCGAGAGTTGGCTCGTCGTCAGGACGCCGAGGGCGGCGGCGCCGATGCTCGCAACCTGACCGGATGAGAAGCTGCCCAGCTGCGCCGACGACAATGCGGCGAATTGGGCCGCCGAGAGGGCGGCGACCTGCGTCGCCGTCAACCCTGGAATCTGCGACGTGGCGAGCGACCGCACCTGCGTGGACGTGAGCACCGCTTCCTGGGCACCGGTCAGGGCGCCGATCTGGGTTGCGCTCAACCCGCCCAGTTGCACGGTGGTCATGGCGGCGACGTCGGTCGTGGCAATGGCCGCGATTTGCGCAAGCGAGAATCCGCCGAGTTCACCCGGCGTCAGGCTCGCGAACGAGGTCGTCGTCAGGTTGGCGATCTGCGTCGCCGTCAGTCCGGATATTTGGGCGGTGTTGAAGCTCGCGATCACGCTGGCGCTCAGGACCCCGACCTGGCTGGTGGTCAGGGCGCCGATCTGTGCCGCCGTCAGTCCGCCCAATTGGGCGGTGGACAAGGTGGCGATGTCCGTGGTGCTGATCGCGGCGATCTGGGCCGAGTCAAACCCGCCAAGGCCGACAGGCGACAGCGCGCCGAATTTGGCAGCGGACAACCCGGCCACCTGCCCAAGGGTCAGCCCGCTGAGCTGAGAAGCGGTCAGGGCCGCAAAGACGGCGTTGCTCAAGGCTTCGAGCTGGGTCGCGGCCAGCGTCGCGATCTGCGATGTCGATAGGCCGCCAGCCTGGCTTGGCAGAAGCGCGGACATCAAGGTCGTGCTGAGGACAGCGATTTGCGCGGCGCTCAAGACCCCGACCTGGCTTGACGACAGCCCGCCGAGTTGGACGGTGGAGAGGACGGCGATGTCGGTGGTATTGATGGCCGCCACCTGGGCCGCCGACAGGAAGCCGAGTTCCGCCGACGTCAAAGCCCCGAACTTGGTGGTGCTCAGGTTGGCCACCTGGGTCGTGGTCAAGCCCCCGACCTGGACCGACGACAGACCGGCGATACCGGTGTTGCTGAAGGCGTTGACCTGCGTTGTGGTCAACGCGCCCACCTGCGGCGCCGTCAGCCCGCCGATCTGCAGGGTCGTCAGCGACGCCACCACCGTGGCGCTGAGGGTCGCGACCTGCACCGTGGTCAAGGCGCCGACTTGAGAGACGGCCAGGCCGCCGAGCTGCAATGTGGTGAGCGCAGCCAGATCGGTGGTGCTGATCGCCGCGATCTGGGTGTCCGCGAACGCGCCAAGCTGGCTTGAGGACAGCGCGCCGAACTTGGTCGTGCTCAGGCCGGCGACCTGCGCCGCCGTCAGCCCCGACACCTGCCCCAGCGTCAATGACGCGACCACGGTGTTGGCCAGGGCATTGACCTGGGTCGTGGTCAGCGAACCCACCTGGCTGGAGGACAAGCCGCCAAGCTGAACAGTCGTGAGGGCGGCGATGTCGGTGGTGTTGATCGCCGCCACCTGCGCCGCCGACAGGTAACCGAGTTCCGCCGACGTCAATGCGCCGAACTTGGTCGTGCTCAGGTTGGCCACCTGGGTCGTGGTCAGGCCGGATACTTGAGCAGAGCTGAGCGAGGCGACAACGGTATTGGCCAGCACGTTGATCTGCGTGGTGGTCAGGGCGCCGACCTGGCTGGAGGACAGCCCGCCAAGCTGGACGGTCGTCAACGCCGCAAGATTGGTGGTGTTGATCGCGGAAACCTGCGCCGCCGAGAGGTAGCCGATCTCAGACGCCGTCAGCGCGCCGAACTTGGTCGTGCTCAACCCTCCGACTTGAACCGTCGTAAGACCGGCGATCTGGGCCGACGACAGGACAGCGATGGCCGCATTGCTGAACGCATTTACCTGGGTGGTGGTCAGGGCCGCGACCTGCGCGGCCGTGAGGCCGGTCGCCTGTCCGGCCGTGAGCGACGCCACCACGGTATTGGTCAGAACGGGAATCTGGGTGGTGGTAAGCCCACCGACCTGGCTCGATGACAAGCCGCCAAGCTGGACGGTCGTGAGGGCGGCGATATCGGTGGTGCTGATCGCCGCGATCTGCGCCGCCGACAGATAACCGAGTTCGGTGGAGATCAATGCCCCGAATTTCGTCGTGCTCAGGCCGGCCACCTGGGTCGTGGTCAGGCCCCCGACCTGGACCGACGACAGGCCGGCGATACCGGTGTTGCTGAAGGCGTTGACCTGCGTTGTGGTCAACGCGCCCACCTGTGGCGCCGTCAGTCCGCCGATCTGCAGGCTCGTCAGCGACGCCACCACCGTAGCGCTGAGGGTCGCGACCTGTACCGTGGTCAGGACGCCGACTTGAGTGACCGCCAGGCCGCCAAGCTGCAATGTGGTGAGCGCGGCGATATCGGTGGTGCTGATGGCCGCGACCTGGGCCGCCGACAGGAAGCCGATCTGGGAGGATGTCAGTGCGCCGAATTTGGTCGTCGTCAGACCCCCGACCTGGGCAACCGTCAGCCCCGACACCTGACCGGAGCTGAACGACGCCAGCACGGTGTTGGCGAGGGCGTTGACCTGGGTCGTGGTCAGCGACCCGACCTGGCTGGACGACAGCCCGCCGAGCTGGAGCGTCGTCAGGACCGCGATGTCGGTGGTGCTGATCGCCGCCACCTGCGCTGCCGACAGGTAACCGAGTTCCGCCGGCGTCAATGCGCCGAACTTGGTGGTGCTCAGGCCGGCGACCTGCGCGAGCGTCAGCCCAGATACCTGACCGGAGCTGAGCGAGGCCACAACGGTATTGGCCAATGCGTTGACCTGGGTCGTGGTCAGCGATCCGACCTGACTTGACGACAGCCCGCCGAGTTGGACGGTGGAGAGGACGGCGATATCGGTGGTGCTGATGGCCGCGATCTGCGCCGCCGACAGATAACCGAGTTCGGTGGAGATCAATGCCCCGAATTTCGTCGTGCTCAGGCCGGCCACCTGGGTCGTGGTCAGGCCCCCGACCTGGACCGACGACAGGCCGGCGATACCGGTGTTACTGAAGGCGTTGACCTGAGTTGTGGTCAACGCGCCCACCTGCGGCACCGTCAGTCCGCCGATCTGCAGGGTCGTCAGCGATGCCACCACCGTGGCGCTGAGGGTCGCGACCTGCACCGTGGTCAAGGCGCCGACTTGAGAGACGGCCAGGCCGCCGAGCTGCAATGTGGTGAGCGCAGCCAGATCGGTGGTGCTGATCGCCGCGATCTGGGTGTCCGCGAAAGCGCCAAGCTGGCTTGAGGACAGCGCCCCGAATTTGGTCGTGCTCAGGCCGGCGACCTGCGCCGCCGTCAGCCCCGACACCTGGCCCAGCGTCAATGACGCGACCACGGTGTTGGCCAGGGCATTGACCTGGGTCGTGGTCAGCGAACCCACTTGGCTGGAGGACAAGCCGCCAAGCTGGACGGTCGTGAGGGCGGCGATGTCAGTGGTGTTGATCGCCGCCACCTGCGCCGCCGACAGATAACCGAGTTCCGCCGACGTCAATGCCCCGAACTTGGTGGTGCTCAGGCCGGCCACCTGGGTCGTGGTCAGGCCCCCGACCTGGACCGACGACAGACCGGCGATGACGGTGTTGCTGAAGGCGTTGACCTGAGTGCTCGACAGGGCGGCGATCTGCGGGACGGTGAGCCCGCTGACCTGGCCGGTCGTGATCGCGCCAAGGACCGTGGCGGACAGGCTCTGGACCTGGGTCGTGCTGAGCGCCCCGATCTGAGTCGAGGACAATCCGCCGAGCTGGACCGTCGTAAGAACAACGATATCGGTAGTGGAGATGGCCGAGATTTGCGTGGCGGCAAACGCGCCGAGTTCGCCGGCGGTCAGCGCGCCGAACTTCGTGGTGCTGAGTCCGCCGATCTGAGCAGACGTCAGGCCCGACACCTGGCCCAGAGTCAGTGAAGCGACCACGGTGTTGGCCAGCGCGTTGACCTGAGTGGTGGTCAGAGACCCGACCTGGCTTGACGACAAACCGCCAAGCTGGAGCGTCGTCAGGGCGGCGATGTCGGTGGTGTTGATCGCAGAAATCTGCGCCGCCGACAGGGAGCCGAGCTGGGCCGACGTCAGCGCGCCGAACTTCGTCGTCGTCAGCCCCCCGACCTGGGCGAGCGTCAACCCCGACACCTGGCCGAAGCTGAGCGACGCCACCACCGTGTTGGCCAGCGCGTTGACCTGGGTCGTGGTCAGCGACCCGACCTGGCTTGACGACAGCCCGCCGAGCTGAACGGTGGTGAGCGCGGCGATATCGGTGGTGTTGATCGCGGAAATCTGCGACGCCGACAGGAACCCGAGTTCCGCCGAGGTCAGCGCCCCGAACTTGGTCGTGCTCAGGCTGCCGACCTGAGTCGTGGTCAGGCCCGCGACTTGCGCCGCTGAAAGCCCCGCGATCACCGTGTTGCTGAAAAGGTTGATCTGCGTGGTCGTGAAAGCGCCGATCTGGCTCGCCGATAGCCCCCCGGCCTGGATGGTCGTCAGCGCCTGGACCACCGTCGCGTTCAGCGCCGCCAGCTGCAGCGTCGCCAGCGCACCGATCTGCGCGGCCGACAGGCCGCCCAGCTGTACGGTCGTCAAAACCGCGATATCCGTGGTGCTGATGGAGGTGAGCTGACTGTCCGTCAGCATGCCAAGCTCAACCGCGGTGATCGCGCCGAACTTGGTCGTCGTCAGGCCGCCGATCTGGATGGTGGTGAGGCCGCCCAGCTGCGCGGTCGAAAGGCCCGCAAGGGCGGTGGCGGCCAAAGCATTGATCTGCGTGGTCGTGAAAGCGCCGACCTGGGCCGCCGACAGACCGCCGAGCTGAATCGTGGTCAGCACGGCGGCGGCGGCGGTGGCGATCGCCCGCAGCTGGTCGGCGGTGAAGAGGCCGAGTTCCACCGCCGTCAGCGCGCCGAACTTGGTCGTGGTCAAGCCGCCGATCTGCGCGGTCGAGAGGCCGCCGATCTGGACGGTCGAAAGCGCGGCGAGAACGGAGGCGCCGAAGGCGTTGATCTGCGTGGTCGTGAAAGCGCCGACCTGAACGCCCGACAACCCGCCCAATTGGGATGTCGTCAGGACCGCCATGTCGGCGGCGCTGATGGACTGCAGCTGCAGCGACGTGAGAAGCCCCAGTTCCACGCCGGTCAGGCTGGCGAATTTGGTGGTGGTCAGACCGCCGATCTGGCTGGTGGTCAGGCCGCCCAGCTGAAGCGTCGAGAGGCCGGCGATGACGGTGCCGCTGAAGGCGTTGATCTGCGTGGTCGTGAATCCGGCGATCTGCACATCCGACAGGCCGGCCAGCTGCACCGTGGACAGGACCGCGATATCGGCGGCGGTGATGGACTGCAGCTGGGTGCCGGTGAACAAGCCGAGTTCGGTGGCGGTCAACGCGCCGAACTTGGTCGTGGTCAAGCCGCCGATCTGGGTCGTGGTCAGGCCGGCGATCTGGGCGGCGGACAAGCCCGCGATATTGGCGGCGGACAAGGCGTTGAGCTGCGTGGTGGTGAGGGCGGCGACCTGGGTCCCCGAGAGACCGCCCAGCTGGACCGACGACAGGTTGGCGACGTTGGTGGTGACGAGCGCCTTGACCTGGGCGCTGCCGAGGGCGCCAAGCTGTGTCGCCGACAATCCGGCAAGCTGCACGGTCGTCAGCGCCGCGATGTCGGTCGTATTGATCGCCGCGACCTGATCGGCTTCGAAGCCGGCCAGTTCACCCGGCGTCAGTGCGCCGAATTTGGTGGTGGTCAGCGCCGCGATCTGCGTGGTCGTCAACCCGTCCACCTGGGTGGTCGACAGCGACCGGATGTCGGTCGTGCTGAAGGCGTTGAGCTGGGTGGTCGTGAACGCCCCGATCTGGCCCGACGACAGGCCGCCGAGCTGCACGGTGCTCAACAACGCCACATTGGTGGTGTTGAGAGCCGACACCTGCGCGGCGGAGAACGCGCCAAGCTCCAGCGGCTTGAGTGCGGCGAATTTGGTGGTGGTGAGCGCCGCCACCTGAGTCGTGGTCAATCCGCTGATCTGGCCGGCTGACAGGTCGCCGATCCCGGTGGTGCTGAAGGCGTTGACCTGGGTCGTGGTCAGCAGGCCGACTTGGCTCGACGTCAATCCGGAGATCTGCGTCGTCGTCAGCCAGGCAATGTCGGTGGTAGTGATCGCGTTGATCTGCGTCGCCTGCAGGACCGCGAGCTGGGTCGGCTGGAAGCCGCTGAACTGCGTCGTCGAGAACGACGCAATGTCCGTCGTCGTCAATGCGGCAACGGCGGTGGTCGAAAGCGCGGCGATATCGGTGGACGTGAGGGGCATTGAAGCGGTCGGCGCCGCGGTTCCTGAGAGTTTGGGCAGGTCGCGATTGCGTCTTCGACGACGCAGTTCGAACTGTCTGCACGTGAGTCTTCAGGAGAATAATAAACGCTGCATTAATCGCGCGCGTTAAAAACGTGCATGCTCGGCGCGCACGGCGGCCGCGGCGAAGAAAATTCGTCGCGAGCCGAATGCAGCGAAATGCCGCACGCACTTTCGCGAGATCGCTATCGCAGGTTGGGCATTCCTCAAAACGGCACGGGACCGCGCACCAGCCGGGACGCATCGGCGACAGAAACCATCGTGGCGAAACCATCGCCGCGGCCTCCGCTCTCATCGCCGCCCCGTCCATCGGGCGCCCCGGTTGGTTGATACCGATCAATTCGCGTCCGTCGTGGGGGCTGCAATATCCGGGGGAAATCGGACTGCGGGCACGATCCCGGCGCGATCAAGGTGGAGTGATGATGGACAGAACCGGCTACCTGCTGCGGACATACGATCTGCCGGTCCCGCGCTATACCAGCTATCCGACGGCGCCGCATTTCTCGCCCAATTTCGGGTGCGCGAGTTATGCCAAGCAATTGGCGAAACTCCCCGCCGGCGCCGATCTGTCGCTGTACGTGCATTTTCCCTTCTGCAAGTCCCTTTGCTGGTACTGCGGTTGCACGATGAAGGTCAGCCGCAACGTAAAGGCCATGTCCGCCTACACCGCCGCGGTTTGCCGCGAGATCGCCACGGTGGCCTCCAGCCTCGGCCGGCGCCGCGGCGTCAGCCACATCCATTTCGGCGGCGGCACGCCGACCTGGGGCCCTCGCGAGGGCCGCGCAGAGGTCATGCACGCCATCCGGACCGCCTTCGACGTTCGCGACGACGCCGAAATCGCCATCGAAATCGACCCCCGCACCATGAGCGAAGGCGAGGCGCAGGAACTGGCCGGCTTGGGCTTCAACCGGGCCAGCCTCGGCGTGCAGGATTTCGATCCGGCGGTCCAGGAAGCCATCAACCGCATCCAATCCCCTGCCCTGGTCGCCCGGGTCGCCGACGAGCTGCGGCGGGCCGGCATCACCCGGCTCAACCTGGATCTGATCTACGGCCTGCCCCTGCAAACGGTGGAAAGCGTCCGGCACACCGTCGACATGGCAATGGCTCTGGACCCGCGGCGGATCGCGTTGTTCGGCTATGCCCATGTGCCGTGGATGAAAAAGCACCAGAGCCTGCTGGAGGTGCACCCGCTGCCGTCGGCCGAGGAACGCTACGCGCTGTTCGAGGCCGCCCGCGCCGGCATCCTCGCGCGCGGTTTCCGCCAGATCGGCCTGGACCACTTTGCCCATCCTGCCGACGAAATGGCGGTGGCGGACGCCGAACAGGCCTTGCACCGGAACTTCCAGGGGTACACCACCGACACAGCCCCGGTCCTGTTGGGGTTCGGCGCCTCGGCGATCAGCGCCCTGCCCGGCGCCTACGCCCAGAACGACACCGGCATAGAATCCTACAAGGCCAGCATAAACCAAGGCGGGCTCGCGACCGCGCGCGGACGGCTGTTGACGCGCGACGACCAGCGCCGCCGGGATCTCATCATGGCGTTGATGTGCCGTTATGAGGCCGAGGTGCCCGCCGATCTGGCCGACGCCGCCGCGCAGGCGCTTTCGCCGCTGGTGGCGGATGGGCTTTGCTTCTGGGAGGAACACACCCTCAAGGTTCCCGCCGAGGCCAGGCCGTGGGTGCGCGTTGTGGCGTCCTGCTTCGACGCTTACCATACCCCAACCCCAGGTCGACACGCGCGCGCGGTATGAAGTGGAATAGTTTCAACTCACTCGCCTGAGTAGAGCCCCGGCGCAGTGAGATAATTTGAAGTCGCTATCGTCTTCCGGGTTCCGCTTGGAATCGCCGTCCCCGTGACTTAACACAGGATGTGCAACGGGGGTTGCGGCGGGGAAACAGATGTCAAACTCTCTCGAAGACGGCATTCTCAGCCGCTCGAATATCCTCATCATAGACGGCGACAAGGACGTGCTCGACCGTCTGGAGCGCTATCTCTTGCTGGGCGCGACCCGCAAGGTCCACACCGCCACCTCGCCGCTGCTTGCGTTGCGCGTCATCCAGGATACCAAAGCCGCGGTCGACTGCATCATTTGCGCCAACAAGTCCGGCAAGCTCGCCGCCATCGAGTTTCTGGAGAACCTCCGCCAGGGACGGTGGAGCAACCGGCTGCGCAAAGTCCCGCTTATCCTGCTGTTGAACAGGCTGGACGAGAACGTCGTCCAGCAAGCCGACGGCCTTGGCGCGAACGGCTACCTGATCGGCGAACTCGATCGGGACACGGTCATCGACACCGTCACAAAAGTCCTGGCGCATGGCGAAGCCGAAGGCCCCCTTGCGCGGTTTCCCCTGGCCCATGTCCGGGTCGGCGGCGCCGACATGCTTTTGATCCCTCTCGCCGAGGATTTCGCGGCGCTTGCGAACGCCCAGCAACAGGCCGTGATGGAAAAACTGCAGGCCGCGGCCACGACCGCGCGGCTGGGCGGCGCCATCATCCCGGTATGGATGACGTCTGCCGATACCATCGGCTTCGTCGCACCCGCGGATTTCCATAGCGCGCTCGGCGCCCTGACCGCCGATTTCATCCGCGTCAACATCAACCGGCGCCTGTCGATGCCGCGGGATATCGGCGTCAGCAGCGGCGCCGCACGCGGTCAGCCGTTCTACGCGGCGACGGCGGAGGCGGGCGCGGCCAGTTTCGGCGTCGGAGCGGGCGCCGGAGCGGCCACCGCGCCCGGAGCCTCGGCGTCCGGCAGTGACACCGGCGGCGGAAGTCCGCGCGCGAAAGGCCCGGGAAGCCGGGCGGAGACCGGCACCGACCCCATGAGCCGCCCGATGGGTCCGGAGGACGTGACCAAAGTCATTGCCGCCTTCAAGCAGCTGGGACCCGAAAAATTCCTGAAGGCGTTCATGCGTCAGCAGGCGGTCACGCGGCTGACCCCCGGCAAAGCCCTGCCGATCCTGACTGAATATTACTTCAGCCTGGACGCCTTGCGTCAGGCGCTGTACCGCGAAGTCGACATGCGCGGATCGAGCAATATGTTCGGCGAACTCACGCTGGCGCTCGATCAGGCCATTCTGCGCTCGGTCAAATACCTTCCCAATGTCAGCACGCCGTTCTCGCTGAACCTGAACGTGCAGACGGTCTTCACCAAACCCTTCGAGGGCTTCCTGGAAGAAGCCCCCACCGACCGGCTCACCATCGAATTCCGTCAGCCGAATATCGTCGAATTCTACGATGAGTACGTCATCGCCCGGACCATGCTCGAGAACAAGGGCATCCGCATCGCGGTGGACGGCATCCTGCCCGACACCCTGGGCCTGGTTAACCTGGAATATATCGGCGCCTACATGGCCAAGGTGCACTGGGGCGAGGGTGCCAAGGAAGGCTTCGAGGCGCGGAGCAAGGCCCTCAAGCGCATCCTCGACGAGAAGGTGGAAATCGTGCTGACCCGGGTGGATGAGAAGAACGCGATCAGCCTGGGCAACGCGCTGGGGATTGAACGCTTCCAGGGCCGGCTGGTCGACGACCTGGTCAACCGTTCCGCCGCCTGAGCGCGTATCGGATAGCCGGAACGCCCTTCCACACGCCCCGGAAAAGAAAAACCCGCCCCGGCGTCAGGGCGGGTTACGCACCCACGAACGCCATCATGCTTTGGCGCAGGTCGTCGGGAAGCGGCGCAGGCGCCAAGGGATCGACGGCGGTGTAGACCAGGGTGATGGCCGCCTTGAATCGCGCCTCGCCCCCGCAGGCGCAATCGATCTCCAGGTCGAACGACGACCGCCCGATCTTGGCGACGCGCAGCGAGAACGTCAGCTTATCGCCCAGCCTGCTCGGCTTCAGGAAATCCACGGCGATGTGTTTGGTGGGCGTGCCGTGGCGGCGTTTCAGGTGCAGTTCGCGGAAACTGACGCCCAGCGCCTCCTCGAACCAGCGTTCGACGGTCTCGTTCACCATCTCCAGGTAACGCGGATAGAACACGATGCCCGCCGCATCGACATGGGCGAACCGCACGGTGATCTCGATCGTGAACGGCATAAATGCGTTCAGCGCGCGCGACGGCCGCGTTTGCCCGCCGCGGGCTCGACGCGGATGACCTTCTTCGCCGCCGCGCGCGGCCCCTTGCCGGCGGCGTCGAAACTGGCCCCCCGCACCTTTTCCTTGGTGCTGGCCAGCAGGTTCATGAATTGGCCGACATCGGACGCGGACAGGCCGCCGAACAAGGTGTTGATCCAGGATTCATGCTTCTCGGCCATGTCGCGGAATAGCATCTGCCCCTTGGCGCTGAGCGAAACCACGAACGAGCGCCGGTCGGTCTTGGAGACCTGGCGCTCCACCAGACCTTCGCCGATCAGGCGCCGGACAATGCCGGTGACATTGCCGTTGGAGACCATCAGCCGCTCGGACAGGGTGCTCATGGTCAACCCCTCCGGCGCGCGGTCGAGCTGCGCCATCAGGTCGAACTGCGGCAAGGTCACCGAGAAATGGCCTTCGAGCTGCGCGCGGATCTTGGTTTCGATCAGCATGGTGCAGGTCAGGAGGCGCAGCCACAGCCGCAGGTTCTCGTGGCGACCGTAGCCGACCATCTCGTAGTCGCGCAGCTGGACCAGGTTGTCGGGTCCCGATGTCATGAGAACAGATGGTGCATTGAGGAACCGCGGGCCTTCCATCCCAGGCGGACAGCGGAAGAAGCCGATATCTTAGGTTCAATCGGCGGGCGGCACAACAACGCTTTATGTGTGAACTATCCCTCACCGCCGCGCTGCGCCGCACGCTAAGATGCCCGCCGGCACCCTGTCCATCCGGAGACACCATGAACCACCGCACCATCGCCCTGGCTTTCACTTTTGCCGCCGTCTGCGCCGGCGCGGCGTTCGCCCAACAGACCCGCAAGGGTGGACTGGATGAGAACGGCCCCTACGACGTGCAGCTGAACTGGTTCAAGCCCGGCATGGAATGGGACCAGCCGGTGGC
The DNA here is from genome assembly GCA_041905795.1 of Rhodospirillaceae bacterium. Taxonomy (GTDB): domain Bacteria; phylum Pseudomonadota; class Alphaproteobacteria; order Rhodospirillales; family Rhodospirillaceae; genus SHVO01. Next base: position 69,145 of record JAYRKL010000011.1, read on the forward strand.
CGCTGTGGCGGTGGAGACGCCTGACCGCATCTTCATCGGCAACGCCGACCAGCATGTCACCCGCCCCAACTCGCTGGTGATCGGCGCCGATGGCGTGACCCAGAAGGAACGCAGCAAGACCTCCGCCAAGCCCGAAGCCGAGAAGACCCACCTGCACCAGATCATGGTGCTCAACGGCGACGGCAAGGTGATCGCGGACTGGGCCCAGTGGAACGACCTGATCGTCACCGCCCACAGCCTTCACATCAGCCCTTACGATCCCCAGCGCCATCTCTGGGTGGTCGACCGCGACGGCCAGCAGATCCTGAAGTTCACCAACGACGGCAAGAAACTTGTCTTGAAGCTGGGCGAGAAGAACGTGGCGGGGACCGATCAGGGCCACTTCAACCGGCCGGCGTCGCTGGTGTTCCTGCCCGACGGGTCGTTCTACGTGGCCGACGGCTACGTCAACGCGCGGGTGGTGAAGTTCGACAAAAACGGGAAATTCCTGCTGGAATGGGGCACAAAAGGCTCCGGCCCCGGCCAGTTCAACCTGGTGCATTCCGTGGCGGTGGACGCGCAAAAACGCGTCTACGTCGCCGACCGCAGCAACAACCGCATCCAGGTGTTCGACGAGAACGGCAAGTTCCTCGACCAGTGGCCCGACATCCGCATGCCGTCGCGCGTGGTGGTGACCGAAGACCAGAGCGTGTGGGTCAGCTCTGCCGCCTACAGCCGCATCGCCAGGTTCGACACCAACGGCAAGCTCCTGACCTACTGGGGCACCTTCGGCGACGCGCCCGGTTCGGCGGACAATTTGCACGCCTTCGCCGTGGACGACGCCGGCAATTACTACGTCGCCGACACCTGGAACAACCGGGTCCAGAAATTCAGCCCGCGCGCCGACGCCGACAAGAGCCGGCTGATGGCGCGGGAATTCCGCTTCAAGACGCCTTAGCCCAAAAGCGGCTTTAGCCCAAAGCGGCTTTCAACACCGCGATCTTGCCGGCCGCGGTTTCGAAGTCGCGGCCGGGGGCGGCTGTGCGCAGGTCGCGCAGCTTCTCCAGCGCCTTGATCAGCACCGGCAGCGGCGGGCCGCTGGCGGTGATCTGGGCCATGTGCTTCTGCTCCATGGCGCCGGTCATCTCGACGATAAAAGTGCTCACCAGGCGGTCGTGGTGCTGGGCCGCCGCGCGGCCGTGGGCGGCGCAGACATCCAGGAACACGCGGCCATTGCGCGTGAACCATTCCTTGCGCGCCGAGGCCGGAACCGCGTCGCAGAATTCGTCGAGCAGCGGCCTGCGGGTGAGGCAGCGGCGCAGGCGCTCCTGGTCATCGGGGATCATGTAGAGCATCTTGTCGACCAGGAGCTGCGAATAATACGGGTCGTTGCCGCGGCACAGACCAAGCAAAAGGTCGATCTCGTTGATGCCCGAGAAATCGCCGGCGTTGGCGCCGCGGTATTCGTTGCGCCCCACCCGGTAGGTCTTGAAGTACGGCCGCACGCTGTAGAAGAAGCGATCCTTGTCGAGCGTGTCGAACAGCACCTGGTTGTGCGCCAGCACATCGTTCAGCGCGTTCAGCGCGTCGATCAGCAGGTAGTAGGACGCGGGGTTGGAGATCCCCAGCGCCGGGATGCGCGCCAGGGCATCGGCGCAGCGCTGGTAGCTCAGGATCGAGAATGTGTTGTAGTCGTTGAAGGTCTTCTCGTCCTTCAGGGTCGTGAAGCTCTTCGGCACGCCGTCCACCGCCTTGTTGTGGGTGTTGGTGTGGGCGGTGGCGAACCGCGGCACCATGCCGATGGACGCGGCGATATGCATCCCCAGCGCCGACGCCTCGTCGAACGGCGAGCGGTGTTCCTTGACCGGGTTGGTCAACTCATGCCGGCGCAAGGCGGCGAAGTACAGGCCCAGGTCGCCCAGCGTGTCCAGGGCATGCTCGAAACCCTCGTTGGTGTTGCCTTCCGCCGTCAGCGGGCGGATCAGCGCGAGCCCTTCGGCGGCCAAGGTCTGCTTGCGGGCATCGCCCACGCCCTCGACATTGGCGCGATCGGCCTGCGCGAAATAAAGTTCCTCCAGTTCCGTGTTGATCTCGCGGAACGAGGAGCGGATCCAACGGTCGAAGGCTGAAGCGGCGGCGCTCATGTGCGGTCCTGTTGCTGGGCGAAATAACGCGCCATTCTGTCCATGGCCATCTCGATGCGCTCAAAGGGCTCCGCGCCGAAGCACACGCGCAAATGCCCCTCGCCGCCCGGCCCGTAGAAGGTTCCGGCCTCGGTCACCACGTGGCATTGCTCGAGGATCTCGTCGGCCACCTGCTGGCTGGTCTTGCCGGTGGCGGAGATGTCCGGGAAGGCGTAGATCGAGCCCTCGGGCCGTTCGCAGGTGACGCCCGACATCTGGTTCATGCGGCTCACCACCAGTTCGCGGCAGCGCCTGTCCGCCGTCAGCATTTCCCCGATGCAGTCCTGGGGCCCTTCCAGCGCCGCCTGGGCGCCGTCCTGGATGAACACGTTGACATGGGAAACGTCATTCATGGTGATCTTCAGGATCGCCGGGATGAATTTCTCATGGGCCGCCACATAGCCGACGCGCCAGCCGTCCATCGCATATGCCTTGGTGAAGGCGAACATGCTGAACGTGCGCTCGAACATGCCGGGCAGCGAGGCGATGCTGATGTGCCGGTGATCGTCATAGACGATCTGCTCGTAGACCTCGTCCGACATGACCAGGAGATCGTGCTTGATGGCGAGTTCGGCGAGCGCCGTCAGTTCCGCGCGCGAGAACACGCGGCCGGTCGGGTTGGCGGGATTGACCAGGCAGATCATGCGCGTCTTCGGCGTGATGCGCGCCGCGATCGCCTGCGGATCGATGGCGAAACCCTTGGCCTTGTCGAGCGGCGCGATCACCACCTTGCCGCCGGCCATCTCGATCTTGTTGATATGCTGCGGATAATAGGGCTCCAGCAGGATCACCTCGTCGCCCAGGTCCAGCGCCGCCATCAGCACCGCGTAGGAGGCGTGGGTCAGGCCGTTGGTGACGATGACCTCGCTCTCCTTCACCGCAAGGCCGTTGTGGGCCTTGAGCCGGTTGACGATGGCGCGGCGCAGGCCCGCCTCGCCCGGGAATTCGCCGTAATGGACCTTGCCGGCCTGCAGCGCGGCGATGGCCGCGTCCTTGACATGCTGCGGGGTGTCGAAACCGGGACGGCCCACTTCGAGATGGATCACGTCCACGCCCGCCTGCATCAGCTTCGCCGCCTTGGCGTACATGCCGAAGCTTTTGGGCGAACTGGCGGAAATACGCTGGGATGGCCACTTCACGGGATGATCGCTCCATCGGAGACGCGCCGGGGGTTTCCGGCTGCGCGTCGATTTATTTTATACATATAATATCTTTATCGCCGACGCCGGCCCGCGGCGCAAGTCCGCTTATCGCCCGGCGTGGTGGGGGCTGTTTTTCTGGCCGGATCCGTCTTCCGCCGTCTGGCGCGCCGGGTGCTGGGTGAACACCTGGGTGAAGCGCACCGCCAGCGCCGCGGAGATCGCCGTGTTCTTCCCGGTCTTGGGGTCGGGATAACCGTCGGCCAAGCGCAAAAGTGCGCGGTAGAGCGAGCCCGCGGATTCCTGGCCGTAGCTCTGGTGATGGGTGGCGATGCTTTCGTTGCGCTGCATCTGCCAGCTGTCGATGTCGACATAGCCGCCCATGTAGCCCTCGGCGCCGTCGGGCGTGACGCGCAGCTGGAAGCGCAGGCCCCTGAACAGCTGGGTCGAGACGTTCTGCAGCGCCATATACGGCATTTCATAGTCGGCGCCGTCGGTGGTGAGCACGCCGTCCTTGATGCGTCCCTTGAAGGTCTGGATGAACGGCTTGCCGAAGCGCATGTCGATCTTCTGGGTGCCGCCCGGCATGAAGCCGTTGCCGGTGGCGTCCGGCAGCAGCGCGTTGAGGCCGCGATAGGTGGTGACCGTCACGTCGTCGTCGTTCGCCAGGCTGTCGACGTCGGTCAGCTCGATCACCACGCGGTTGAACTTGTCCTGGCGCCACTTGACGATCATCAGCGCCGCCACGTCGCGGTAGCTGCCGATGCAGCCGATGGCGCGGTAGAACTGGTTGTCGATGCCCGTTTCCTTGCCGTCCGGGCTGGTGAAATCGTTGGGGCCGACCTTGCCGTCGAGGTTGATGCCGAGGCCGGTCTTGCCCGCGACCTCCTTGAACGGGAACGGGTCGGGCGCCGTGCCCGGGAACCAGATGTCGGCCTCGCGCGCGAGCTGCGTGCCGACCACGGTGCGCGGAGCGCCTTCGGGGAACTGCACCTTGAACTGTTCGCGCGGCCCGTCGTTCATGCCGTTCGGGCATTCGGTTTTGGCGCCCGGCGTCTTGAACATCGCCCATTCCTCGGTGGTCATGGCGTAGGCGATGGAGCGGTTGCGCAAAGCGCTCGAGCCCTCTTCCACCGCCGCGGCGGGGAAAGCGGCGGCCATCGCGGCCGCGACACTCAGCATCGATAGTGTGTGTCTCATGGCGCCTCTCCTTTAACCCGCGTTGCCGCGGAAGTCGTCACGCAGCCAGAACGCCTTGAAGCCGTTGCGGATGCCGTTGAACTCGCCCCAGCCGTCGGCGTTGACCTGGCCCGGTTTGGTGTCCTTGAAGAAGGTGAACACCGGCCGCCCGCGGAACGCCCACACATGCAACGCGCCCGCCTGACCGGCGGCGGCGTAGCCGCCGGTTCTGGGATCGATGTCGATGGTGGTCCAGGCGCGGCTGTCGCTCTTGGCGCCCTTGTCGGCGATCACATACGGAAAAGTCGCGAGGCAGCGGGCGGGATCGCCGCCGCCGCACACCGCCAGGCGGTAAGCCTGGGGCGCGCCGGGATGATCGCAGGCCAGCTGGTCCATGGCGTCGTCGCCGCAGTTATAGATGTAGACCGTATGCCCCTTGGCGTCGGCCACGACCTCGCCGGCGATGGCGTCCTGGATGCTGAAGCCCCTGGGCAGCGCCGGGTTATGCTGGGTGTAGACATTGTGCCAGCCCGGCACGTCGGAGCCTTCCAGGCTGCGGACGCGGTCCTCGCCGACACGGGTATACAAGGGCTTCTTGCGATAAGCCCACTGCATCACGCCCGGCAGGCGTTCGACCTTGCTCCATTCGCCGCGCGCGACCGCGGTTTCCGCCGCCAGCACCGGCTCCCATTCACGCAGGCATTCTCCGCTGCAGTTGGACTTGGCCGCGGTGTCCCTGTCGTAGGCGTAGACCGAGAAACCCTTGGCGGTGGCGAGCAGGCGGCCATAGGCCGTGGGGAACACGCCGAACTGCGCCGGAATGCTGGGTTTCGGGCCCACCGGCTCGCGGTAGGCCGGAGAATCCCCGCCGGTGCGGCGCTTGCTGCCGCCGCGGGTGTCGCCCGCAACTTCGTCCAGCACCGAGGTATAAAGCGCGTAGCCGTCATAGGCCCATTGTTTGGCACCGCCCTTGCGCTCGACCACCGTGAACTTGCCGACGTCCTTGGCGCCGGCGTCGGCCAGGAGCGGCGGCCATACGTCGATGCACGACGGCCGGGTCGCCGCGTCCGGAAGCGTGAGGCCGGGAGGATACGGGCTCATGAGGCCGGCGGTTTCCGTATAGCGCGTGTCGTCGCAGGCGGGCCGGCCCTTCTGCTCGCCGGTATCGCCGTTGCGCAGGTTCTTGCGCGGCCAGGCGTAGAGCGTCTTGCCCCTGGCGTCGGCGAACACCGGGCCTTCCAGTTCCGTGGCCACCACCTGGATGCCCGCGGGCATCGGCTCGCGTTCATAGTCCTCGCGGTCGGCCGCGAAGGCCGGCATCGCCCCCGAGAAAATCAAAGGCGACGCCAGCCCCAGGATCACACACGCATGCCGCACCAACCGCATCGCAGGTTCCTTCAGCCTAGGCGAGAATTTCGCCGAATTCCTTGGACGTGGCGTTGGCAAGCTGCCCCCACGACGGGATATCGAGGCCCATGACGCGCTGGACCGTGTAGCCGAGGCGCGCCACCGTGGTGGCGCCGCCGTCGATATGCAGCCCGGTCTTGATCTTGCCGCCGGCCCGGCCGGCCGTGAACGCGGCCATGCCGTCGAGCGAATGGATGCGCGCATAGCCATGGTCGGAGACGGCGTAGATCAGCGTGTTATCGAGCAGCGAGCCGTCGCCTTCCTTCATCTTGGCGAAGGCTTCCACGTAATACGCCCAGGCCTCCATGGACCGGCGCGTGAACCACGAGCAGTTCTCCTGGTAGCCCAGGGTCTCGTCGATGCGCTCCTCGTGGGTGGTGGTGTGGTGCGGCTTCTCGTAGCCGGCCTTGGTGGTGTTGGCCGAAGCGCTCGAGTAGTTCATGTTGAAGACGCGGGTCTGGTCGCAGGCGATGGCCATGACCATCAGGTCGGTCATCATCTTGTGGCGCGCCGCCACCACCATGGCCTCGCCGCCGGCCTTGCCGTCGTCCTTCAGCGCCGCCGGCGCCTTGCAGGCCGCCAGGGGCTCCGGCTTGGTGAGCTGCTGGTCGAACTGGCGCTCCAGGTGGCGCAGGCCGGTGAGGTACTGGTCGAGGCGCGCCTTGTCGGCGGCGCCGACTTGGCCTTCCATTTTCTTGATCTCGCCCAGCACTCCGCTGATCACGCTCTTGCGCACCATGACTTTCGGGCTCGGCGTGAACGACGGCGCGTTGGGGTCCTGGAAGTCCGGCCCGAACAGCCGCGTGTAGAAATTGAGCGGCGAGAACTCGGGCGTGGTGGGCGCGATGGCGCTCTCATAGGATACGGTCGAGCGCACATCGCCGGTCGCGGTCGCGGTCAGGGTCTTGAAGCGCGTCGCGCGGCCGATCTGGTTGGAGACGGTGGTGTCGATGGTCTCGCCCGGCTTGTCGTTGCCGCTCTTGGGCACGATGCCGGTCATGCCGGCGACCCAGCCCGAATAGTGGCACAGGTTGGGCTCGGTGGCGCGCAGCACCGAAAGATTGGTGATCAGGTTGACGTGGCCGCTGATGTTCTTCCACGACTGGATCTCTTCCGGCAGGTCGTAGCCGGCGCCGTATTTCTTCGGCACGAAAATACTCTTGGTGATGCCGAGGCCCCAGAACCAGGTGCCGAAGCGCACCGGCATGGCCTTGCCGTCGGCCATGGCGTTGCCGTTGCCGTTCAGGAAACAATCCAGCAGCGGCAGTACGACCGTGACCGCACCGCCATTGAGCATTCCGCGAAGCACGCGACGACGGTTGAGTGCCATGTCTTCGTCTCCTCTGCCCGGCCTAGTTGGCCGGGGCGGGTTGAACTTCGATCTCGGTCACGGTCGCGAACGGCGCGCTCAGCGCGATCGTCCGCATCAGGTCCGGCAGGCGGTAGCCGCCCGCGGCGAACACCGCCTCCAGCTTGCCCAGGGTGGCGCGGTCATCGGCGCCCACCGGGCTGCCGACGCCGTAGGCATAGACGCGCTTCACCAGGCAGCTCGGCAGCGACGGGTGATCGTGCAGCGCGGCGGCGAGCCCGCGCACGTCGGTGAACGCCGTGCCGTCCAGGCTGCCGCTGGCGTCGATGGCCGAGCCCTTCTCGGAGTCGCGATAGCGGCCGGCGCCGTCGAAGTTCTCGAGCGCCAGGCCCATGGGGTCGGTGATCTTGTGGCAGCCGGCGCAGACCGGGTTCTTCAAGTGCACCGAGACGCGGTCGCGCGCGGTCTTGAGGTTCGGGCTCGGATTCTCGATGGCCGAGAAATCGACGTTGGCCGGCGGACGCGGCACCGGCTGGCACAACAGCACCTCGCGTAGCGCCTTGCCGCGCAAGGTCGCCGAGCTGCGGCCCGGGTGCGAGTGCCCGGCCAGGAAGCTGATCTGGGTGAGCAGGCCCACGCGCGGGCTGTCGGCCGGGAATTCGTAGCGCACCCAGGCGTCCTGGGCCGGCAGGCGGTAGAGCGCGGCCAGCGACGGCGAGATGAAGGTCTCGCGGGTGGTGAACAGGTCGCGGTAGTCGCGCTTCTTGACCACCAGCTGCTCGACCACGGTGCGCAGGGTTTGCTCACGGGCGTCGGCGACGGTGGCGGCGGTGAAGGTCGGGTAAATCGCCGGATCCTTGGCGAGATTGTCGAAGTCGTCGAAATGGAACATGTCGTCGAAGAACGCGCGCACGCCGGCTTCCAGGCGCGGGCTGGCGAGCATGCGGTCGACGGCGCGCGCGAGGCCAGCCGGCGTATCCAACTCGCCCTTCTCGGCCGCCTTCAGCAGCGGCTCATCGGGACCGGCGTTCCACAGGAAGAAGCTCAGGCGCGAGGCTAGCGAGTATGAATCTAAACGCTGTTGGCCGGGCGCCTTGGGATCGGGCATGGCCACCTCCGACAGCAGCAGCACCTGCGGACTGACCAGCATGCCTTCCACCGCGGCGCCGAGACCGGCGTAGAAATCCTTCAGGCGCGCCGCACCCTCGCCCGCCTCGGTAACGAATTCCGCCAGGCGTTCCGGGTCGAGCGGGCGGCGGTACAGCAGGCGGCCGACCTTCACCAGGAACTGGCGGGCGCAGGCGTCGTCGCGCGCGGTGTCGGACGCCGGCGTGCACGGCACCAGGAAGGCGCGGGCGCCGGGACTGACCACCTGGGCCGCCACCGAAGCCGCGGTCTTCTGGTAGATCTCCAACTGGCTGCTGGTGATGCCGGCCAGCGACGTACCGACGCCCAGCAGGTCGTCGGTGCGCTGCACCGGCGCGAAATGGGTCTCGGGCCGCACGTCGGGGCCGAAGACATAAGCAAGGGTGTTGAGGTACTGCGCGGTGGTGAGCAGGCGCAGGCGGCGCAGGGAAGCGCCGGAGATGGCGGCAGTGGCGTCGCGGGTCACCGCCGGCGCCGGCGTATGCGGCGGCGGCGGCGCCGAACACCCGGCGAGCGCCAGGGCCGATACCGCCAGCACCCCGCGCAAACGCATCCTCATGCCGCGGCCATGATTACGCTGGATCGCCATACTCGCCTCTCAAACCGGCGTCGGATGCAAATAGTGCCGCACGCCCGGCGCCGGTACAACGCGATTGTTTTGAACCACTCGAAGGTAGACTCCGCTGCACCGCACGCGGACACGCCGGCCGGGCGCGTTTCCGCCCCCGGCCGGCGCAAGGCTCTACATCTTGAACCGCACGCCCGCGCGGAAGGCGCGACCCATCAGATCGTACAACGCCGAATTCGACTCGTTGGTGGAGAACACCGACGCACCGGGGCCGGAAGGAACGATGCCGGCGTCACGGTTGGTCAGATTGCGGACGCTGAAGAACAGATCGACGTCCGACGAATCAAATTGCAGCCGGTAGGTGGCCGACACATCGAAGTAGAGCGCACCGTCGAGCTTATTGTTGTCGATGGTGGTGTTATTGGTGGTCGAGGCCGGGCAGCCGCTGGAGCATTCGATATAGTTGTTATTGAACACCCCGCCGTTGAAGCCGCGCGCGTTGAAGCTGACGCTGACCGGATTCAGCGTGTAGGCCATGCCGAGGTCCCAGCGCCAGGACGGTTTCGACGAGGGAATCTGCCCGACCTGGTCGTTGGGGATCGAGCCGATGACGCCGCTGTTCAGCACGTCCTTGATGTAGTGGGTGGCAAGGCCGCGGAAGGTCAACTCGCCCGACCAGTTGGGCGACCACTCCTCCAGCGGCTGGCGGTAGCTCATCTCAATGTCGAACCCAGCGGCCTTTTCCGTGGCGAAATTCAGCGGGCTCTGGGTGAACACGATCAGCTCGGAGCCCGCATCCTGGGTGCGGAAGAACTTCGCGCAGGCCGACTGGACGCCGGTGTAGCAAAGGTCGATCAACTGCTGGGCGCTCAAGGAGCTGATCGCGTCCTTGATGTTGATGCGGTAGTAGTCGAACGACGCGCTGAAGCGCGGGAAGAACGACGGCTGCACCACCACGCCGAGCCCGAGGGTGTTGGCCTTTTCGGGTCCGAGGCCGGGATTGCCGGTGGTGGTGACGCGGTTGTTGGTGTTGACGTTGTTGTTGAACGGATCGCGGATGGTGTTCGGCGACGTCGTGCCGGCCTGGAAAAGGTCCGCCAGGTGCGGCGCGCGGATGTCGCGCGACAGGGTGCCGCGGAAACGGATGTCGTCGATCAGGCTGTAGGTCGCGCCGATCTTCCAGGTGGTGACGTAGCCGGAGGTGGAGTAATCGGTCGCGCGCACGGCGCCGTTGAGGTCCAGCGCCTTGGCCCACACCACATCCTTCGCCAGCGGCACGGCGGCTTCGACATAGCCCTCATTGACCGTGTACTTGCCCGAGAACGGGATCCCGACCTGGAAGAAATAGAGGCTGGTGTTGTAGACCCCCGGATCGGCGGCCTGGCGCGTGCTTTCCTCGCGGTGCTCGGCGCCGAAGGCGAGCGCCACCGGGCCCGCCCAGGTGGAGAACGGTTCGCCGCTGAAGTTGAACGCGCCCACCTGCTGCTTGAGGCGGATGATGTTGTAGGGGTCGGCGCGGACGTAGTCTTTGGCCGCCTGCGACATCACGTCGCGCCCGAACAGGTTGAGCGGCACGCAGCCGTTGGTCGGGGCGGTGAGCGTGGAACGGCAGACAATGACGCCGGTGGCGGGATTGCGGACCGCGTCGATGGCCTGCATGTATTTGGGCACGTTGATGGTGTTGCCCGAGGTGGTCGTGCTCATGTTGAAACCCGACGACAGGTGGGCGTCGAATTTCCAGGCGGTGTCGAAAGCGTCGATCACCCCTTCGGTGCCGACCATGAACCTGAGGATGCGCCGGTCATAGAGCGGCTGCTGCGCGCCCATGTCGCCGTTCATGGTGCCGAAGGTGAAGGAGGTGACGCCGGACGCCGCGGCCGCGGCCGCCACCGACGCCGGGAGGAACGCGTTGTCGGCCTTCATGGTCAGGTTGCCGGGGTAGAACACCGGCGTCGAGCGCGATTCGGAATTCATATGCGCCCAGGAGGCCTCGCCGAACACCTTCCAGTCGTCGCTGACCTTATAGGATGCGTAGGTGTAGACGTTCTGGCGCTGCTGGCGCGGCAGGAGCGCGGTGCCGAAGATGCCCTTGTGCGAGGATGCCTGCCAGCTGCCGCCCTGCATCATCGGCGACGAGATCAGCGAGCCGAACACCACGTTATAAGGGATGCCGCCGGGGCCGAAGGCGATGCCCTTGAGCGGCCCCGCCGCGATCTGGCCGCCGAGGGTCGCGACCGCGAGGCCGGTCTGATCGCGGCGGATGATCTGCGGCTGGCCGTTGGTGGCGGTATAGGCCGGATTGGTGAGATAGGACGACCCGGTCAGGTTCCACGGGCGATTGGGCACCAGGATGCCGTCGTCGTTGGCCATCTCGCCGCTGATCAGAAGGTGGCCGCGGTCGTTCGCGAACCCGGTGCCGCCGGTCATGGCGACCTTGAAGTTGCGGTTGTCGCCGTAGGTGGTCACGCCGCCCGACAGTTCGCCCTTCATGCCCTTATATTCGGTGTCGAGGATGAAGTTGACCACGCCCGACATGGCGTCCGACCCGTAAGCCGACGACGCCCCGCCGGTCACGACATCGACGCGGCTGATCAGCTGCTGCGGGAACTCCGAGATGTCGGCGACCCCGGTGATGATGCCGCCGACGACGCGCTTGCCGTTGAGCAGGGTCAGCGTGCGTTCGGCGCCGAGGCCGCGCAGGTTCAGGCTATTGACGGCGGCGCGCCCGCTGGTGACGGTCGCCGCGCCGGACTGCGGCGTGGCGCTCGCCGCCAGGCTCGGCAGCGTGTTGACGTAATCGGCGAGGTTCGAGGTCGCCTGGTTCTGCATCTGCTCGACGCCGATCACCGAGACCGGCGTCGGGGCTTCATAACCGTCGCGCACGATGCGCGTGCCGGTGACGATGACTTCTTCAACCTGCGCGGATTGGGCCTGTGCCGATTGGGAGGGCGCTGGCTGCTGGGCCTGGGCGCTGCCCGCCGCCAGGATCGCGGCCACCATCGGCGTCGCGCTCAAAGCCTGCGCCAGACGGCGCCGCGCCGACGTCTCACCGTTCAGTTTGAAAAAGATGCCCCGTGCATCGAACAGCATTGCAGCCCCCTATCCCCTTTGCCGCGGCGAAGACACGCCGCGTGTCAGTGAAACCAAAAAGCGGGGACAGAGATCGGTCGTCACGCCGCAGCCCTGCCCCCGCCGGCACCGCAGTGTGTGAACCAATATTTGCGCTGTTTACAAGAGCTTGTAACAACAGCGCGGCATTATTTTAGACTTAAAGCTTTTTGCGGCGCAACCGGATTTTGCAGGTTTGAGACATTTGACGGAAGATTAAATGCCGGAAGGACGCGCGTTACGCGTATCAGCACTATGAGTGCGCAATTTTATTACACACGAGGCACGTTTTATCTCGCGTGGGGCACGACTTTTATCGCGTGCGAGGCACGACAGCGGTGGCTTCGACCTCGATCTTGGCTTCGCTTTCCACCAGCGACTTCACCTCGACCACGGACATCGCCGGGAAGTGCTTGCCCATGATCTCGCGGTAGGCGGCGCCCACCTCTTTGATGGTGGCGAGGTACTCGGCCTTGTCGGTGACATACCAGGTCAGCCGCACGATATCGGTGAGCTTGGCGCCGGCGGGCGCCAGGGCTTCGCCGATATTGATCAGGACCTGGCGCAGTTGTCCGGCGGTGGTCCGGGACGGGAATATGCCATCGGGCGTCCAGCCGATCTGGCCCGCGACGAACACGATATCGCCCCGGGCGACGACGGCGTTGGTATAGCCGCGCGGCGCCGGCCAGTGGGGCGGGTTCAAAAGCTCGATCATCGACGTCTCAATTCCTCTGGCCGCCATTGCCTGCGCAGCGATGCGCGCGGCCGGGCTGTGTCACTTGGTTTATACATAAAGCGAGCGCCCCCGGGGTACAAGCTTTGCGCCGTCCCCGCTGCTCCCGCGCGAAAACCGCCGCTTTTAAGGCGTAAGCCCCAACCCGCCGATGGCGGCAGCGAGCGCGCGGCCTTCCTCGTCGCCCAGGGCGGCGTCGCGCAAGACGCGGATCACCTTGGGCGCGTCGGCGCGCCCACGCACCTGCCGGTACACCGCCATGACCGCTTCGAAGTTGCGCAGGCCGCGCGCATGGGTATCGCCGTAGCCTTTGACCAGGCGCTGGCAGCAGGCCACCTCGACCCCCAGGTCATAGGACCAGCCCGCGGCCTCGATGACGGCGGCGAGCCACGCCGCGATGCGCGCGGTCTCATGCTTGAACCGCAACGACCGGCGGCGGAAACGGCCGAGGCGCGCCAAGGTATAGAGCATGACGAACCCCGGCAGGCGGGTGGTGGCGATGCGCCGGCCGTGGTGGAAGAAGCGGCGCAGGAGGCCGGAGAGCTTCGGGCTGGACAGGATATACGCGCCGAGCGGCGCCGGCAGCGCATCGCAGATTTCCTCGACGCGCGGATGCATGAACTCCGACACGCCAACGATCTGCCCAGGCGTCGCGCGCACCTCCTCGCGCACGCGCGCGATGCGCGATCCGCGGGTCTTGAGGTCGGCGACGCGAAACACGTCCTCGAACGCCATCCACAACGCGAGATAGCGCGCGGTTTCGCGGGCCAGGTCCCATCCCAGGCGCGCACCGCCGAGCTGGCGGTCGAAGGCCACCACCGGTTCGAGGCGGTCGAGATAAAGCGCGCCGTAAGCGATGTCCTGATAGTCCACCACCTTGCGCAGGCCGGGGACGACGATCTCCATCAGTTCCGGCGGGCAGAACGCCGCCGCACGGTCGATCAGTGCCTGGCCCGCGGCGGACGCCGCGGCATGCGCCACTGGCGCCGGCACAACGGGTTGTTTCGCCGCCGCACCGTGGCAGCCGGCCTTGAAGGCGGCGAGGTTGCTGTCTCTCGCCCGGGTGTCGTGGCCCAGCACCGCCTCATAGGCCTCGCGCGGGAACGGCAAAAGACCGGACCCGGCCACGGCGCCCAGCAACACCGCGCTGATGATGCTGCCGGTCTTCTGCGCCAGTTCGTCCATATCGAACATCACCGTCGTGCGGGCGCGCACGCCGGCGGCTTCCAGCACATCGGCGCTTTTGGCGCGGCCGTCACCCATGGCGGTCTTCTCGCCGATGGCGTAGATACGGTGGGTCGAGGCCACCAGCGCGGTCCGATCCGGCGTCACGAAACCGCGCATCATGGCGCGGCCGGCCTCCATCAGTTCCGCCGCCACCACCACGTCGACATTGCCAGGCACCGGCATCAGCGCCAGCACCGGCTCCTTGCCGGCGGCCTTGGCCTCGGCTTCGGGGAACACCTCGATGTAATAGATGGTGGCGCCGGTGCGCTGGGCGACACCCGCCACCGAGGTGCCCTGGGCGAGATAGCCGCAATGCTCGGCCACTTCCAAGAGCCAGTCGGCAAGCGCGCCGCCGCCCTGACCGCCGAGGGCGAGAACCGCGATGGTGATGGGTTTGGAGGTCATGCCTTACACCGCGTAGCGCGCACGGGCGCGGTCGGCGCGGCGCTGCAGCCAGCCGATGATCCCGCCCTGCAGGCGCGCTGTGAGCTTCTCGAAGCCGGTGGGGTTGTAGACCAGGTCGGCGCGGTAGAACGACGGGCACAGCACGGCGGCATGCGCGGTCTCGCCGCAATGGCCGCAGCCGACGCAGTCGTTGTTGACCGCCGCGATCGGATCGCTGCGCAAGGGATCGGGGTTGTCCTTGATGGTCAGCGACGGGCAGCCAGACAGGCGAATACAGCTATGGTCGCCGGTGCAGGTGTCCGGGTCCACGCCGAAGCGCTCCCGCACCACGCGCTCGCCGGCCTTGATGCGCTTGTTCATTAGGGGCTTCACCCGGCGCTGCTTGTTCAGCATGCATTCGGACTCGGCGATGATGACCTTGGGGCCCTTCTCCTTGGTCGTCAGCGCCGTCTTGAGGGCGTCGCGCATGGCGGCGAGATCGTAGGTGCGCACCACCTTGAGCCAGGTGACGCCGATGCCGCCGATGGCGCGGGCGATGGGATGGTTGGTGCTGCGCGACTTGTTAAGCGCGCGCGAGGACAGGATGTCCTGCCCGCCGGTGGCAGCCGAATAGTTGTTGTCGACCACCACCAGCAGGTTGTCGGTCTTGTTGAACACGGCGTTGCCGACGCCGCTGGTGAGGCCGTTATGCCAGAAGCCGCCGTCGCCCATCATGGAGATGGTGCGCTTCCTGGACTCCGGCGCGTTGAATGCCGACGCCCCGGACCAGCCCAGGCCGTAACCCATGGTGGTGTTGCCGATGTTGAACGGCGGCAGGATCGAGAACAGGTGGCAGCCGATGTCGCAGCTGACGTGGTGGTTGCCGATCTCCTTCTCCACCAGCTTCATGGCGGTGAACACCGGGCGCTCCGGGCATCCGGTGCAGAGACCAGCCGGGCGCGCCGGCACAACCTTCGAAAGATCGGGCGCGTTCGGAGAAGGTGCGGCGGGAGCCGTGGTGTCTTTCGCGAGATGCGGTGCGTATTTGGCGGCGAAGGCGTCGAAGCCGGCCATGAGCACCTGGCCGGTGTATTCGCCGGCGCGCGGCAGCACGTCCTTGCCGACCACGCGGCACTGCAGGTCGGCGCGGCGCAGCATCGTGTTGAGTTCATGCTCGATGAATTCGGGCTGCCCCTCCTCCACCAGGAACACGGCGCGCTTGTCGGCGCAGAACCCGGCTACTTCGCTGTCGATCAACGGATAGGTGACGTTGAGCACATAGATCGGCACTTGGGTCTCGCCGTAAGCGTCGGCGAGGCCGCGCATCTGCAGGGCTCGGATCAAGGTGTTGTAGAGCCCGCCTTGCACGATGATGCCGGCGTCGCCCAAAGTCCCACCCAGGAATTCGTTGAGCTGGTTCTTCCTGATGAAGTCCACAGCCGCCGGCCAGCGGTGGTTGATCTTCTCATGTTCATGCAGGTAGCTGGCGGGCGGGAGCACGATGCGGTTCACATCGCGCACCGGGTTCTCCATGGCGTCCTTGAGTTGGAATGGGGCGCGCACATTGTTCTTGGCGGTGAAGCGGCCGTAGACATGGCAGGCGCGCACGCGCAGCTCCAGCATCACCGGCGTGTTGGAGGCCTCGGAGAGTTCAAACGCCTTCTCCACCATGGCGACGATGGACGGCAGGTTGGGGCGCGGATCCAAAAGCCACATCTGCGATTTCATGGCAAAAGCATGAGTACGCTCCTGCATGATCGAGGACCCTTCGCCGTAGTCCTCGCCGACGATGATCAGCGCGCCGCCCTTCACACCGCCAGAAGCAACGTTGGCCAAAGCGTCCGAGGCGACATTGGTGCCGACGGTGGATTTCCACGTCACCGCGCCGCGCAAGGGGTAGTTGACCGACGCCGCCAGCATCGCCCCGGCCGCGGCTTCACTGGCCGAGGATTCAAAATGGATGCCGAGGTCGGCCATGATCTCGCGGGCGTCGCCCAGGACATCCATCAGGTGCGAGATCGGCGAACCCTGGTAGCCGCCGACATAGGATATGCCCGATTGCAGCAGAGCCTTGGTGACCGCGAGGATCCCCTCGCCGCGGAAGTCAGCGCCGTCACCGACCTTGAGCTGCTGGACTTCCTTGGCGAAGGACCGCTCGGCCATGGCTCGCCTCTCAGCCCGGGATCATCGCCAGCACGCGCAAGGGGCTGCCGGAGCCCCTTTTGATTTTCAGCGGTGCCGCCACGATGATGGCGCCGGTGGGCGGCAGCTTGTCGAGGTTGGTGAGACTGGCCAACCCGAACTTATTGGCGCCGTGCATCAGGTGGTGGCAGGGGAAGGCCGGGTTGAACTTGAACGCCTGACCGGCGTCGGTGCCGACGGTCTCGACGCCCACGCCACGCACGTTGCGTTCCTTGGCCAGGAACGGCACCGCGTCCGCGTCCCAGCCCGGGGTGTGCGGGCCGTCTTCCTTGAAATTCAGGAACTCATCCGGATTGGTGCGCTTGGACCAGTCGGAGCGGATCAGCACCCAGGCGCCGGCCGGGATGCGCCCGTGTTTCTTCTCCCATTCCTCGATCTGGGCGATGGTGATCAGGTGATCGGGGTTCTTCGACACCGCCGCAGCCACGTCGATGACACAGGCCGGACCGATGAACTTCTCGACCGGGATCGTGTCGGTGGAGTTGCCCTGGTAGTCCTTGCCGGTGATCCAGTGGATCGGCGCGTCGAAATGGGTGCCGGTGTGCTCGCCGCACTTGAACCAGTTCCAGTACCACATCGGGCCCTTGGAATCGTATTCCGACAGCACTTCGATTTCGAACGGCGGGTTCTGCGCGAACTCGGGCGGCAGCTTGAGGATCGGAGTCGTCGGCTCCAAGGGCTGGGTCAGGTCGATCACCTTGATGCCGCCGTTGGACAGAAGTTCCGCAAACGCGCCGAGAACTGAAGCTCCGTTCATAGTGCCCTCCTGAAGGTGGTTGCCGCCCTGGTTCCAAAATGTCTGGTCGGGAGAATTATTACCAATTTCAAGTAATCCCGCAATTGATGCCCGCACCCAGATGCTTTTATTCTGAGCACGAGCCTGGGAGGCGCCAAGACCATGGCTGCGAAGCGAAAATCTAAAAACGACCCGAGCGCGGCCGACTTCTCGCTCGAGGATTACCCGTTCTATCTGATGACCCGCTGCATGGCGGGCTATTACGCCATGCTGGAGAAGGCCCTAAAGGCGGCGGGCGTCGACCAGCCGCGCTGGCGCGTGCTGATGATCCTGGGCGCCCAGAACCCGAGCACCATGAGTGAGTTGGCCGAGCGCTCGGTGATCAAGGCCTCGACCATGACCCGACTGATCCAGCGCATGCAGCGTCAGGGTCTGGTGCGCAGCGCCAAACACCCCGGCGACAACCGCGTCTCAAAGGTCTATCTGACCGCGCTCGGCAAACAGCGCCTGAAGATGGTGCGCGAAATCGGCGGCCAGATTTTTCAGCGCACGTTCGGGACGGTGGAAGACGCGCGGCTGAGGGATTTCGTGACGATTCTGAAGCGGGTGATTGGCAATTTGCAGGAGCCGGCGTTTGCGAGTGGGGATTCAAGCACGCCGCGCAACCAACGGCGCGCCGACTCCTAATCAGCGGATCCCCAGTTCGAATGCTGGTGCGCCCGCCATTCCCGAACAAAACTGGACACTCCTTCGGAGATGACTTTTGCTTGTTCGACGATAGCGCCCGCAAGGACCGCCTTGGGCCCCGAGACGCATATCTCATGCTCCGTGCCCCACCCCTCTCCACAAACTGCCGCCCATAGGCCCGCCGGAAGGTTGGGTCTTCATCCCGTTCCCGGACTCGCCCTGCTGAGGGGCAGTACTGCGGGTCTGAGATCTTTTTCCGGACGTTTTTCCTCGCTATGGGGAGTCGGATACCGGTGCTCCGGCTTGGTCGCCGAGCAAGGACGCCAGGCGCGCAGCGAGTTCCGCGCGGCGGTATGGTTTGGCCAGGAATTCCTCCCGCTGGTCGGTCACTCCCGAGCCATTGGCCAGCGGCGACCCGGCATAGCCGGACGTCAGCAGTACTTTCAACCCAGGCCTCAGTTTTCGCGCTTTCGCGGCGAGCGCGATGCCATCCACGCCGCCGGGCATAACCACGTCCGAAAACATCACCGAAATTTGCGGACAGTTTTCGAGCTTGCTCAATGCGTCGGCGGTGCTGTCGGCTTCAACTGTTACGTATCCGAGGCTTTCCAATAGCGCCACGGCTGAAAACCGCACCGCAGCGTTATCCTCCACCACCAGCACCTGCTCGCCGCCGCTCCTGGTCGGCGGCGCGGCGCTCGGTTCGGCGCTGGCTTCTTGCTCAGCCGTGATGGGGAAGCAAAGCTCGAAAGTTGTGCCACGGCCAAGTTCGCTGGCGACGGCAATGTACCCGCCGGACTGTTTGACAAATCCCTGCACCATGCTCAGCCCCAGTCCGGACCCCTTTCCAACATCCTTAGTTGTGTAGAAAGGGTCAAAGCAACGGCTGAGCGTGTCGGCGGTCATGCCTACGCCCGTATCAGACACCGTAACAACGGCATACATTCCGGAGGCGATTTGCTCAACTCCGTCGATCATCTTTCCTTCACGATGATCTCTAAAGGACGCATCGATCGTAAGCGTTCCTCCCGCCGGCATGGCATCCCGTGCGTTCAGCGCCACGTTGACCAAAGCCGCCTCCAGCTGAGCATCGTCCACTTTGCATATCATCGCCGTGGCGGGCAGATTGACCCGGATATCGATCGCCTCGCCTAGGGTTCTGCGCAGCATCTCCGTGGATCGCGAAATTAACGGCCGGAGATCGATCGTGCGCGAGATGAGAGGTTGTTGACGGGCAAAGGCAAGAAGCTGCTCGGTCAGTTTGGCTCCCCTGAAGACAGCTTGCACAGCCTCTTCGATATTAGCGCGCGCTGGCGAACCTGCCGACAGGCCGTCCGCGGCCAGGTCCAGGCGTGCGCTGATCAGCCCGAGCAGATTATTGAAGTCGTGCGCCATGCCGCCTGTGAGTTGGCCGATTGCCTCCAGCTTGGTCGAATGGGCGAGCTGCCGTTCTAGTTTTTGCCGCTCTTCAAGCGACACAAACGCTCGTTTGCGCTCTTCGAAAAGCGCGGCCACCATCAAGGTTGTGGCGGATAGCACGGCCAGGAATGCCTGCACCCGCAATATATTGCCCTCAAGCGTCGGAAGGCCTCCGCCAAACAGATGGAAACCTCTGGTGGCCATCCAGCATACTGCCACCGAAAATATAGCCGTCGTCCCTGTTGCCGCCATCACTCCGCCTTGTGCGGCGATCCAAACAAGGAAAGGGAGGACTAAGTATGCCTCGGCGACGGTGAGTTGGGTTGGCGTGATTGGCGCCAGCAAGGCGAAATAGCCGATGGTCGTAATCAAAGTTATTACGACGAATACGAACATGCCTCGGTTGCGAAGAGATAGGGCGCTGCGCCATTGGGTGCCATTGGCGATCCAGGTCAGCAATGCCGGAGTGAGCGTCAGTTCGCCAATGGCGCTGCCCAGCCACCATTGCCGCCATCGCAACCAATAGTCAGCGAGCGTGGTGTCCGGTCCACTTTGAACCAGGGCACCGACGAGTGCTCCCGCCATTGGTCCAACGATCCCCGCTGCGCCTATGAAGAGAAGCGCCTCCGATAGATGGGCAAACAGCATCCTGCCTGTAGTCAAACCAGTCAGGAGTGTCGCCGCGAGAATCGTTTCCACGAGATTCGCGGTGACGGATAGGGCGGCCTCGGCCAGGGAGGCGTGGTAGAAAGAAAAATCGACAATCAGTTCGGCAAGGCTCCCCGCCAAGGCGTAAGCCCACCAGTCTCGCTTGGGCGCTAGCATCAGCGCCGTGATTATCGCGCAATTGGCCGGCCACATAACGCCCACGATTTTGGACGGGCCGGCGAGATAACTTCCCAGAACTGCGCCGGCGAGGTAGCCGAAGAAACTAAGTGTTGTGTTCCGGAGGAGCGGACCGCTGGAAATCTTCGGGAGTGCCGGCACGGCCAGGAGCCTCATATTCGACTGTTTTCAGTTGGTTATTCCCCGGATGCACTTGATGCTGCGGGGATGGTGAGCAACCATTGGTCGTGGCAACTTTAACCAGATATCAGTTGTGAAATGCTGCTGTACAGACACCACTAGTTGCGCGTGTACCCTGCCTGTCGGCATTCCGGCAAACATCCTGGCCGGAGCGAATCCCCGGGACTTTATAAAACCAAAAATCTGCCCGTAGGGATTGAAATCCGTACTCAGCGCGCCATGACGAGCAGACATAATTCGCTGCGCGATTGCGCTCGCACATATGCGCTTCAGCCGAGATCGTTTCAGGCGGTGGGGCCGCTCGATCTCCGCCACATCAGTTCTTGTCGTGCCCCGCCACCAGCGCGCGCTACCCCGCCTTTGCGTAAAACACGGGGCCCAATTGTTTCACGTGAAACATATTAAGTACGCGGCTCAATTCCCGGTGTACGCCGCCGCCAACTGCCGCGCGATCACGACCTTCTGCACTTCGCTGGCGCCCTCGTAGATGCGCAGACTGCGGATCTCGCGGTAGAGGCGTTCCACGGGCACGCCGCTGACCACGCCTAATCCGCCGAAGATCTGCACTGCTTTGTCGATCACTTTTTGCGCCTGGTCGGTGGCGAAGAGCTTGGCCATGGCGGCTTCGCGGGTGACGCGGAGCTGGCCGGAATCCTTGGCCCAGGCTGCGCGGTAGATCAGCAGCGCCGAGGCGTCCACGTCGAGGGCCATCTCGGCGAGATACGCCTGGATCATCTGCAAATCGAACAACGGCGCGCCGAACAGCTTGCGGTCATGGGCGCGGGTGGCGGCTTCGTCGAGGGCGCGGCGGGAAAAACCGAGGGCAGCGGCGCCGACGGTGGAGCGGAACACGTCCAGCACCGACATGGCGATCTTGAAACCCTCGCCGCGCCCACCGATCAGCGCGCTCGCGGGGATACGGCAATCCTTGAAGGACAAGGTGGCGAGCGGGTGCGGCGCGGAGACGGCGATGCGTTCGGCGATGCTGAAACCCGGTATATTCGCGTCGACGATGAACGCCGACAGGCCCTTGGCGCCGGGCGCCTCAAAGGTGCGCGCGAACACGCAGTAGAAGTCGGCGATGCCGCCGTTGGAGATCCAGGTCTTTTCACCGTTGAGCACATAGCCGCCGTCCACGGGCGCCGCGGTCATGGCGAGTGCCGCCACATCCGACCCGGCGGTCTTCTCCGACAGCGCGAAGGCGGCGATTTTCTTTCCGGCGGCCACGGGCGCCAGGTAAGCGGCGCGCTGTTCCGGCGTGCCGAACAGGCTGATGGCGCCGCTGCCCAGGCCCTGCATGGCGAAGGCGAAATCGGCGAGACCCGAGCAATAGGCCAGGTGCTCGCGGGCTAGACATAAAGTGCGCACATCCAATGGTTGGCCGGGGTGGGAAACCGCATGGTTCAGCCAGCCGGCGTCACCCAGACGCTTCACCAGGCCGCGGCACAGATCGTCCACATCGCCGTCATGGGCATCGAGGGTGGCGCGGTTGCTCCCGATCCATTTGGACAAATCCGCCGCGAAGGCGCGGTGCTTGTCGTCCAGGAACGGCCAGGTGAGATAGGTCGTGTCGGCCATCAGTTGCCCTCGAAGACCGGCTTGGTTTTCCCGGCAAACGCCACATAGGCGCGCTCGAAATCCTGGGTCTGCATGCAGATGGCTTGCGCTTGCGCCTCGGCCTCGATGGCCATGTCGAGGCTCATCGACCATTCCATGGCGAGTTGGGTCTTGGTCATGCCGTGGCCGAAGGTCGGGCCCTTGGCCAGCGATGCCGCCAGTTCGCGCGCCTTGCTCATCAATACGTCAGAAGCGTGCAAAGCATTGAAGAAGCCCCAGCGCTCGCCCTCCTCCGCGCTCATGCTGCGGCCGGTGAACAAGAGTTCCGCGGCGCGGCCCTGGCCGATGATTCTTGGCAGAATCGCGCAGGCGCCCATGTCGCACCCCGCCAGGCCCACGCGCGTGAACAGAAAGGCCGTCTTGGCCGCGGGCGTGCCGAGGCGCATATCCGAGGCCATGGCCATGATGGCGCCGGCGCCGGCGCAGACGCCGTCCACCGCGGCGATGATCGGCTGCGGGCAGCCGCGCATGGCTTTCACCAGGTCGCCGGTCATGCGGGTGAAGTCCAGCAGTTCGCCCATGCTCATCTTGGTGAGCGGCCCGATGATCTCGTGCACGTCGCCGCCGGAGCAGAAGTTGCCTTCGGCGCCGGTGACGATCACCACCTTCACCGTGTTTTGCGCATAGACCAGGTCGCGGAACAGGTCGCGCAGCTCGGCGTAGGACTCGAATGTCAGCGGGTTCTTGCGCTCGGGCCGGTTGAGGGTGATCTCGCCCACGCCGTCCTTCAGCGACCACAGGAAATGCCGCGCCTTGTAGGCGGCCACCGCCGCGCCTCTGTCTCCACCCACCCTCACGGCATCACCTCCCCGCCCGCGATCACGATCGACTGTCCGTTGATGCTGTCAGACCCCGGGCCGCACAGCCACGCCGCCGCCGCCGCCACTTCTTCGGGCGATATGAGGCGCTTTTGCGGATTGCGCGCGGCGAGCAGCGCGCGGGCTTCCTCGTCCGACACGCCCTTCCTGGCGCGCACGTTGGCGATGGCGGCATCCGCCATGTCGGTCTCGGTATACCCCGGGCACAGGGCGTTGACGGTGACGCCGGCCTTGGCGAATTCCAGGGCCAGGGACCGGGTCAGGCCCACCAGTCCATGTTTGGCCGCCACATAGGCCGCGACACCGGCATACCCGGTGACGCCGGCGACGCTGGCGATATTGATGATGCGGCCCCAGCGGGCGGCCTGCATGCCGGGCAACACCGCCTGGGCGCAGAGGAAGGCGCCGGTGAGATTGACACTAAGAGTATCGTTCCAGGCGGCGAGGCTGGTGTCCAGGAACGGCACCGCTTGGGCGGCGCCGGCGTTGTTCACCAGGATCGAGACCGGGCCGTGGGTTTGCGCGGCCGCGGCCAGCGCGGCGGCGATGGAGGCGGCGTCGGTCACATCGGCCGCCAGGCCTTGGGCGCCCGGCAGGGTCTTGGCGGCGGCCTGGAGTCTGGCCAGGGTGCGCCCCACCAGCGTCAGCCGCGCGCCGCGCGCCGCCAACTCCCGGGCGATGGCGAGGCCGATGCCGCTGCCGCCGCCGGTCACCAGCGCGTGATGTTTTTCGAGCCCTTTTGCGGTCATCTCGCCCCTGTCGTCCATGATGCGGCGGCGTGCGCCGCTCTTTAAGACTATCCCGTGCCGGCCCAATCATGTCTCTTGGAAAAAGACCGGCGGACGATTACTTTAACATTAAAGTATCTACAAACCCCCAGATCTACAAGCCGCGGCGCGCCGGGGCGGATGGAGCAGTCAATGAAGATCGTGTGCGCGGGCGGCGGGCCCGCCGGCCTGTACTTCGCCATCTCGATGAAGCTGCGCGACCGGTCGCACGACATCACGGTCTACGAGCGCAATAAACCCGACGACACCTTCGGCTGGGGCGTGGTGTTCTCCGACCAGACCATGGTCAACCTCGAGCGCAACGATCCCGAAAGCGCCAAGGCCATCGGCGCCGCGTTCATTCACTGGGACGATATCGACGTCCATCTGCGCGGCCAATGCATCCGTTCCACCGGCCACGGCTTCATCGGCATCGGCCGCAAACAGCTGCTGCTGATCCTGCAAAAGCGCGCGCGCGACCTGGGCGTCAAGCTGGTGTTCGATCACCCGGTCGACGACATCGAGGCGGTGGCGCCGGACGCCGACCTGATCATCGCCGCCGACGGCCTCAACAGCGTGGTGCGCGGCAAATACGCCGCCGAGTTCGGCGTCGACCTCAAATGGGCGCGCAACAAGTTCGTCTGGCTGGGCACCTGCAAGGTGTTCGAGGCCTTCACCTTCATCTTCGAGGAAACCGAGCACGGCTGGATCTGGGCCCACTGCTACCGCTTCGACGAGACCACATCGACCTTCATCGCCGAGTGCAGCCAGGAAACCTGGGACAAGTTCGGCTTCGAACACATGAGCCAGCAGGAAAGCTGCGCCACGCTCGAGCGCATCTTCGCCAAATACCTGGACGACAACCCGCTGCTGTCCAACGCCAACCATATCCGCGGCTCGGCCTGGATGACCTTCCCGTGGATCAACTGCCGGAAGTGGTGGCACAAGAACATCATCCTCATGGGCGACGCCGTGCACACCGCCCACTTCTCCATCGGCTCCGGCACCAAGCTAGCGTTCGAGGACGCGATCCTCTTGGCGGAGATCGTGCACTCCGACCTGCCGCTGACCGAGGGCCTGCAGAAATACCAGGACGCCCGCATGCTGGACGTGCTGCGCCTGCAGAACGCGGCGCGCAATTCGACCGAATGGTTCGAGACCGTCGACCGCTACCTGCCGTTCGACCCGCTGCAGTTCACCTATTCGCTGCTCACCCGCAGCCAGCGCATCAGCCACGAGAATTTACGCATGCGCGACCGCGCCTGGCTGGAAGGCGTAGAGACGTGGTTCGCCGCGCGCGCCACCGGCCAGCCGGCGACGGCGCCGGTGCCGCCCATGTTCACCCCCTTCCCCCTGCGCGGCATGACCTTGGTCAACCGCGTGGTGGTCTCGCCCATGGCCACCTACAGCGCCAAGGACGGCGTGCCCGGCGACTTCCACCTGGTGCACTACGGTTCGCGCGCCATGGGCGGCGCCGGCCTGGTCCACACCGAGATGACCTGCGTCTCGCCGGAAGGCCGCATCACCCCGGGCTGCACCGGCATGTATGCACCGGAACACACCAAGGCCTGGCGGCGCATCACCGACTTCGTGCATGCCAACAGCGCGGCCAAGATCTGCCTGCAATTGGGCCACGCCGGGCCCAAGGGCTCCACCCGCGTCAGCTGGGAAGGCACCGACAAGCCGCTCGCCAGCGGCAACTGGCCAATCCTGGGCCCGTCCGCTGTGGCTTGGTCGCCGGACAACCAGACGCCCGTGGTCATGACCCGCGCCCTGATGGACAAGGTCAAAGGCGAATTCGTCGCCGCCACCGAGATGGCCGAGGCCGCCGGCTTCGACATGATCGAACTGCACTGCGCCCACGGCTATCTGCTGTCGGCTTTCATCACGCCCATCACCAACACCCGCACCGACGATTACGGCGGGTCGCTGGAGAACCGCCTGCGGTACCCCCTGGAGGTGTTCGCCGCCATGCGCGCCGCCTGGCCCGCCCACAAGCCCATGTCGGTGCGCATTTCCGCCACCGACTGGCTGCCGGCGGACGGCATCACGGCGGAGGATTCCGTGAAAATCGCCGACGCCTTCGAACAGGCGGGCTGCGACATCATCGACGTCTCCACCGGCCAGACCTCGGCGCGGGCGCAGCCGGTGTATGGGCGCATGTTCCAGACGCCGTATTCGGACAAGATCCGCAACGAACTCAAGATCGCCACCATGGCGGTGGGCAATATCTTTGAAATCGACCATGTGAACTCGATCCTGGCGGCGGGGCGCGCCGACCTGTGCTGCCTCGCGCGTCCGCACCTGGCCGATCCGCAGTGGACCTTCCGGGCCGCGGCCGAGCAAAACTACAGCGGACCGGGCTTCACACCGCCCAAGCAGTATCACCCCGGCTTCCAGCAGATGGAGCGCAACTTCGCGCGCCTCAAATCCATGGCCGCGGCCACCAACGGATAGCGCTTTTCATCGCGGAGAAAGTCCATGACCGAGCCGGCCCCCTTGACCGACGTCCAGGAACAGCGCCGCCGGTTTCTGGGCTTCTTCGCCGGCACCGGCCTCTCCGCCACCCTCCTTCCTGGCGCGCTGTGGGCGCAGGCCGAGGGCAACCCGGCCAAGGGCGTCACCCTCGACATGGTGATCGCCGCCGAGAAACTGGCCGGGGTGGAATTCACCGACGCCCAGCGCCAGATGCTGCTGGAAGGCGTCAACGTCAACCTCGGCCGCTACGCCGCCTTCCGCGAGATCCCGCTCGACAACAGCCTGCCGAGTTCGCTGCAGTTCAGCCCGGTGCTGCCGGGCATGAGCTTCGACATGCGCAAACGGCCGATGAAGGCTTCCAGGCCGCCGGCGGTGAAACGCCCGGCCAACCTCGAGGACGCCGCGTTCTGGCCGGTGACCCACCTCGCCCAGCTCTTGCGCAGCAGGCAGGTGACATCGGCCGAACTGACGGCCATGTATCTGACGCGCCTCAAGCGCTACAACCCGATCCTCAATTGCGTCGTCACGCTGACCGAGGACCTCGCCCTCAAGCAGGCCCGGCAGGCGGATGCCGAGATCGCCGCCGGCAAATACAAAGGTCCGCTGCACGGTATCCCCTGGGGCTGCAAGGACCTGGTGGCGCGCAAGGGCATCAAGACCACCTGGGGTGCTGCGCCCTACAAGGATCAGGTGCTCGACGTCGACGCCACGGTCATGGAGCGCCTGGACGCCGCCGGGGCGGTGCTGATCGCCAAGCTGGCCTCGGGCGAACTGGCCAGCGGCGACCAATGGTTCGGCGGCCAGACCAAGAACCCGTGGAACCCCGAGGAAGGCTCCAGCGGTTCGTCGGCCGGCCCGGCCTCGGCGACATCGGCCGGCTGCGTGGGTTTCGCCATCGGCACCGAGACCACCGGCTCGATCGTCGGCCCGTCGGCGCGGTGCAGCGTCTACGGCTTGCGCCCCACCTACGGCCGCATCAGCCGCCACGGCGTCATGACCCTGTGCTGGAGCCTGGACAAGATCGGCCCCCTTGCCCGCAGTGTCGAAGACCTGGCGCTGATCCTCGACGCCACCTATGGACCGGACGGCAAGGACCTCACCGTCAGCGCCGTGCCGTTCAACTGGGACGCCACCCTCGACATCCGGAAATTCAAGGTCGGCTACGCCAAGGCGGCGTTCGAGGAAGCGCGGCCGGTGGCGGAGGAAAAAGCC
The DNA here is from genome assembly GCA_041905795.1 of Rhodospirillaceae bacterium. Taxonomy (GTDB): domain Bacteria; phylum Pseudomonadota; class Alphaproteobacteria; order Rhodospirillales; family Rhodospirillaceae; genus SHVO01. The sequence goes on from JAYRKL010000011.1 coordinate 96,469, forward strand.
AACGACGCCGCGGCGCTGGACAAGCTGCGCAGCATGGGCGTGGACCTGGTGCCGGTGGAATACCCCGACCTGCCGATCATGGACATCACCACCATCTGCGACACCGAAGCCGCCGCCATGTTCGACGACCTGACCCGCAGCGGTAAAGACAGCATGCTGGTGCGCCAGGAGAAGAACGGCGACGCCAATTTCTACCGGACTTTGCGCTTCGTCCCGGCGGTGGAGTACCTGAAGGCCACGCGCCTGCGCACCCTGATCATGCAGCGCATGGCCGAGATGATGCGGGGCCTCGACATGTATGTGGCACCCATGCCGCTGGGCTACCGCCCGCCCCCGGGCAGTCCCGAAGCTGTCGCGGCGGCCGCGGCGCCGCGCAACACCAGCCGCTCGCTGATCGGCCTCAACACCACGCTCACCAATGTCACCGGCTATCCGGGTGTGGTGGTGCGCAACGGCGTCAACGCCAGGGGCCAGCCCACCAGCTTCAGCATCATCGGCAACCTCTACGCCGAGGCGAAGATGCTGCGCCTGGCCCACGCCTACCAGATGGCGACCACCTGGCACGAAGCCCACCCACCCCTTAAATCGGTTTAGAAATCGGCCCGGAAATCAGTATGGAAATCAGCCGGCCCGTATCCGCGCCTAAACAAAACCGGAACTTGCGACAATTTTAACGGGAAATACCCACCGGATAAGCACAACGAACTATACCGTTTCGACTGAAATCTATTATATATGTGGAAAGATGATCGCGGTGCGACCGGCGATTTCCTGGAGAACGATTTGGACGACATTTCACTAAAGCATTACCTGGCCATCTCGGCCTCCCTCACGGCGGACGAGCACAGATCCCTGGCCGCGTGGCTCGGCCAGATCTGCGGCTTTCAGGATGCCGACCCGGAGCTGGCCGGGAATATCGCCGCCATCGTCCGGGAGATCGCAAGCACCGCCCAGTCTTACGTCCGTACCGCCCTCGCCCAGGCCGCCGCCACCAATCCGCGTATTCCCGCCGATGTCGCACTGAAGATCGCCAACGACGAGGATGCCGTCGCGACGCCGTTCCTGGCGCTGTCCGAAGTCCTGACCGAACAGGACCTACTGAACATCGCCGGCCTGGCCGGTTCTAACGCCAAACGCCTGGCCATCAGCCGGCGTCCGTCGGTGTCGGAAGCGCTGTCGGGCGTCCTAGCCGAACACGGCGATTGGGCGGTGCGCAAATCGCTGCTTGAGAACAGCGGCGCCAGGATCGGCGACGCAACTTACGACCTGATCGTCGCCAGGGACGGCGATCTCGAGGATATGCACCATACGGTCGTGAACGGCCGCCGGTTGCCGGTGGACATCGTCGCCAAGTTCATCCGCGTCATCGAAGCCTCCCTGATCGAACAGCTGGTAGAAAAGCACGGCCTGACGCCGGCGCAGGCGCTGGACCTGGCCAGCGAGGTCAAAGGCGAGGCCCTGATCGGCCTGGCGTCCGATATTCCGGCCGACCGCCTCGCCGCCCTGGTCAAATTCCTGAGCGCGCGCGGGGAAATCACCCCGTTCCTGCTGTTCAAGGCGGTCTGCGGCGGCAACGGGCAACTGCTGGCCGCGTATCTCGCGCAATGCGCCGAACTGCCCATCCGCACGGTCTACGAGCGGCTGGCGGGCGACCATGCCAGGCACCTCGGCATCCTGTGGCGCACCACCGGTTTCACCGACGACCTGTTGCCGCTGATGATCCAGGCGATCGAGATCCTCAAGAGGTCGGCGCTGGACTGCCGCAAAATGGACGTGGCGGCGCAGCGCAACCGTCTATACCAGCGCCTCATCAGCGGCCTCGAGACCATCGAGACCGATCTGAAGCCGGCCGAAGTGCAGGAACTGTGGGCGGCCAACCCCGGCGGCGGCTGATCCGGCCTGACACCGCGCCCCTGGGCTATCGCTCAGAACGGGATATCGACCTGCTTATAGGCGTTGAAATCGACCTTCACGATGCGCTTGCGGCCTTTCAGGATCGCCGCGCCAAGACGGTCCTGGGTCACCGGCTTCACCAGCAATCCGTTCACATCCAGCTGCGCCGCCGCCGCCACGGTGGCCGCGTCCCCGGTGTCCGTCACCAGGATCACGCAACTGTCGGGCCGGACGTTGCGCAGCACGCCGGTCCTGACCGCCTGCAGCAGCTGAAAGCCGTTCCCCTCGGGCATCCTGCAGGCGGCGATGCAGCAATCCACGACCTTGCCGGTCGAATTCCACTTGGCGAAAGCGTCGCGGCCGCTGTTGGCGATGGTGAGAAACCCCACGCGCATGGCCTGGACCATCCGCGTCAAAGCGACGAGATGGGACCTGTCGCCATCGACGAGCAGGATATGCATGTCCTGGAGCATTCGTCTCCGGTCATCATGGGCCGTTGGCTTGTCCGAAGCGGCAAACCGATCGCCGACACATAGCTTTTCCCGGCGGACGGAGGCAACTCTAGACTCTGTTTGGTCGCATGTTGAACGGCCGAACCGGTTTCCACTTCGGCCTAACATGCTCCAGCGTTCACGCCGCCCCGCGTTTAAGAACGCTTTCCCGGCGCCCGCGGCTGCCCTGACCGCGACCGGGTCATATCGAATCGAAATCACGCGCCCGGTTTTTGTTGGGCCGCATTGAGCGGCCGAACCGGTCTCCCTTTCGGCCTAGAATGCTCTAGACTGCGCCGCGTTGTTCCTTGAATCCTGACAGAGGGTCGCCATGGCGGAAGGTCCTGAGGATCTTTCCACGCGCGTGTTGGAGAGCGACAATAATAAGCTGACCGTCTCCGAGCGCCTGGCGCTGGCGCGGAGCGGCGGCGGCGTCCTCCTCGACCGTGCCGAGGTGGATGACGCCACCCGCCATAAGGTCCTCGCCGTGATCGCCCGGGATGCCGAGGCGCTTGTGCGCCAGGCCTTGTCGGAAACCCTGGCGAACAGCCCGGCCGCGCCGCGCGACATCATCCTGCAACTGGCGCGTGACGAGGAACTGGTGGCGGCGCCGGTGCTCGCCGCCTCGCCGGTCCTGACCGACAGCGACCTGATAGACCTGCTGTGCACCCACTGTTCGCCCGCGAAGATGGTCGTGATCGCCGGCCGCGCGCAGGTGTCGCCCCCCGTCTCCCACGCGCTGATCGAGATCGGCGACGCCGGCGTCACCCTCGCGCTCATGGACAATCCCGGCGCCGCCATCGCCGATGACGACATCGTGCGCATTGTCGACCGGTTTGGCGCCGTGCGCAGCGTCCAGATCCGGCTGGTCGACCGTAGCGCCCTGCCGGTGCTGGCCGTCCAGCGCATGATCCGCGTGATCGCCGACGACCTGGTCGACCGGCTGGTGGCGCGGCACACCATCCCCCGCGAAGCGGCCATGCGGATCGCCGGCGAAACCAAGGAACGCGCCGTGCTCGGCCTCACCAACGGGTTGACCGCCAAGACGATGAACGCGCTGCTGAGCCAGATGGACTCCGCCGGCGACATTTCATACGCCTTCATCCTGCGCGTCATCTGCACCTGCAACCCCGAAGTCCTTGCCCATATCATCGCCCTGAGAACGCGGACCGCCTTTGAGTCCGTGAGCGCCGGCCTCGCCGGTGGGGCGCGAAAAGAGCGGCAGGACCTGTGGACCCGCGCCGCGCTGCCCAAGGAGCTTTTCGACATCGCCCACGGCATGCTCGACGTGCTGGCCGAGGCCGACACCAAGGCCGCGGGGTGGGACGAACGCGCCTACCGTTCCTATGTCATCGACCGTACGTTGCGGGTCTGCAGCAAAGTCGGCGCGACGTTCCAGGAAAGCGACATGGATTGCCTTCTCGACGCGAAGTTCGCGGTCCCCGAAGGCGCCCCGCCGCCCGCGCCGCTGCCGCGCGAACAGACATTCACATGAGGAAACGATGCCCGAAGCCTCGGCCGCGAAGCAGCGGCTGCTCGAACTCTGTGCCGAAACCAAGGACGATCCCTTCGAGGCCTTGGGATTGATCTCGCTGCATGCGCTGGCGGCCGGGGATCTCGCCAAGGTGACGCTCTGGAAAATCGTGGCGGACCGCCTGCGCGCCCGTCTCGGCCAGCCGCGGCCCCGCGACTGAGCTTCGGCGCGCGGTTGCGAGGAACTTTCTCGCGATTCCAGACTCTGGTTGCCGTGAAATCCTCGCGCGCGATACCCTCCGGGCGTGCTGAACGCCGGCGCGGCCAAGGCGGAGGGCCGTGACCGGCGTGCGGAGGGAGGAAGACACCGCACATGCAAAGCCTTGATGTGCTGATCGTCGACGACGAGCCGGCTTTCCTGGACGTGATCGAGGGTCTGCTCAGGAGCTTCGGCGTTACGCGCGTCACGCGGGCCGGCAGCGGCGACGAAGCCCGCGGCATCCTCCGCACGCCCGGGTGCGCGGTGAATTGTGTGCTGTCCGATATCGCCATGGACCACGGCTCGGGCCTTGAACTGCTGCAAGCCGTGCGCGACGGCCGGGAGCGGCTGGCCGCCCCCGCGACCTTCGTCCTCTTCACCGGACTCGAGAGCGAGGACGTCCGTTCGGCCGCGCGGCGCATGGGCGCCGACGGCTTCCTGACCAAGCCCGTGACGCCCGAGCGGTTGCGCGACGCCATTCACCCCGGGCGCATGCGCGACGTGTTCCAGCCCCTCAAACCCATGTTCGACGGCTGAATTTGGCCGGAAACAACGGCCGGCGGCGGCGTTAACCCGTTGCCCCCACCAGCCAGGACTATCCGGCGATCCCTTGGGGAAGCCCCGCCTTCGGGGCTATACTCCGCCCTTCCCCGCGAGCTGCCCGACCCCACCAGGAGGCGCCCATGATCACCCTGAACATCAACGGCAAGGACCATGCGGTGGAGGCCGACGCCGGCATGCCGCTGCTCTGGGTCCTGCGCGAGATCGTCGGCCTGACCGGCACCAAGTTCGGCTGCGGCATCGCCCAGTGCGGCGCTTGCACCGTGCAGGTCAACGGCGTCGCCCGGCGCTCCTGCGTCACCCCGGTGAGCGCGGTGGCCGACGCCAGGATCACGACGATCGAAGGGCTTTCGGACGACGGCAGCACCGCTGTCCAGGCGGCGTGGGTGGCGCAGCAGGTACCCCAGTGCGGCTACTGCCAGTCGGGCATGATCATGGCGGTGGACGCACTCTTGAAAGCCAAGCCGAAACCCACCGACGCCGAGATCGACGCCGCCATCACCAATATCTGCCGCTGCGGCACCTACGCGCGCGTGCGCGACGCCATCCATTCCATCACTCAGGGCTAAGGGAGGCGGACCATGAACGATATGACGAGTCACTCCTTTACGTCCCTGGGGCGCCGTAGCTTCCTCAAAGCCAGCGCCGCTGCAGGCGGCGGGCTCATGCTCGGCTTCCATATCCCAGCCGTGAACGCCGCCGCGCCGGCCCCCTCTAAAGAAATCAAGGACGGCGAGATCAACGCCTGGGTGGTGGTGAACACCGACGACAGCGTGGTGATCCGCGTGGCGCATTCGGAGATGGGCCAGGGCTCCATGACCGCCCTCGCCCAGTTGGTGGCCGAGGAACTGGACTGCGACTGGGCCAATGTGAAGACCGAGTTCGTCGACCCGCGCCTCAACATCACCCGCAACAAGGTCTACGGCGGCATGGCGACGGTGGGCAGCCGCGCCATCCGCAGTTCGCACGAATATGTGCGCAAGGCCGGCGCCGGCGCGCGGCAGATGCTGGTGAGCGCCGCCGCCCAGCGCTGGAAAGTGCCCGCCGACGCGTGCACCGCCAAGGCCGGCGTCATCACCCACGCCGCCAGCGCGCGCACCTTGAAATACGGCGCAGTGGCTGAAGCGGCGGCGAAACTGCCGCCGCCAGCCGATGTGACGCTCAAGGACCCGGCCGCCTGGACCATCGCCGGCCAGCCCAAGATGCGCCTGGACATGAAGGACAAGGTCACCGGCAAGGCCGCCTACGCCATCGACGTCGCCCTGCCCGGCATGCAGTACGCCGCCATCGCCCAATGCCCGGTGTTCGGCGGCAAGCTCGTCAGCTTCGACGCCACCGTGCTCAAGAAATTCAAGGGCGTGACCAGTGTCGTCGCCCTCGAGAACGCGGTGGCCGTGGTCGCCAACAGCACCTGGATCGCCCAGCGCGCGGTGCGCGCCCTGCCGATCCAGTGGGACGACATGGGCAACGGCAAGGTCAGCAGCGCCTCCATCGCCGACTTCCTGAGCGAAGGCCTCGCCAAGCCCAAGGTGCCCGTGGCCCGCAACGACGGCGACGTGGCCAAGGCCCTGGCCGGCGCGGTCAAGGTGGTCTCGGCCGAATACCGCGTGCCGTACCTCAGCCACGCCGCCATGGAGCCCATGAACTGCACCGTGCGGTTCAACGGCGACGGCACCCTGGAAGTATGGGCGCCGACCCAGAACGCCGAAGCCATCCTCGGCGCCGCGGCGCGGGCGTCGGGCATCGACCCCTTGAAGATCACCGTGCACCTCACCTACTCCGGCGGCGGCTTCGGCCGGCGCGGGGGCGCGGCGAAAGGCGACTACGTCGACCAGGCCGTGCTGATCGCCAAGGAGGTCGGCACGCCGGTGAAGCTGATCTGGTCGCGCGAGGAAGACATCCAGCACGATTTCTACCGCCCGATCTCCTCGGCCAGGATGACCGCGGCCCTGGACGCCAATGGATTGCCTGTCGCCTGGGACACGCGCATCGCCGGCCACACCATCCTGGCCTCGGCCAACCCCACCGCCATCAAGAACAACATGGACGTGGGGTTCCTGGTGCTGTTCGCCGACAACGTCTACGACGTGCCGAACCTCAAGGTCGATTACGCCATGAGCAACACCCACGTCCCCGTGGGTTACTGGCGCTCGGTCAACCATTCGCAGAACGCCTATTTCCGCGAATGCTTCGTCGATGAAATGGCGCTCGCCGCGAAACAGGACCCCTACGAATACCGCCGCAAGCTTCTGGCCAAGCAGCCCAAGCATCTTGCCGTGCTCGACGCCTGCGCCAAGGCGGCCGACTGGGGCAAACCGCTGCCCGCCGGCCAGTACCGGGGTATCGCTCAGATTGACGGCTACGGCAGCTATGTGGCGGCGGTGGCGGAAATCTCGCTGAAGCCGGACGGCACGCCCAAGGTGCACCGCGTCGTCACCGCCGTGGACTGCGGCTATGTCGTGAACCCGGACACCGTGCGCGCGCAGCTGGAAGGCGCCACGGCCTGGGCGCTGACCGCCGCCCTCTACGACCAGATCACCATCAAGGACGGCCGTGTCGAGCAGGGCAACTTCGACCGTTACCGCATCATGTTGATGTCCGAGATGCCCAAGGTGGAGGTGGTGCTGGTGCCCTCGGGCGGCTTCTGGGGCGGCATCGGCGAACCCGGCGCACCGCCAGTGGCGCCCGCCGTCATCAACGCCATGCTGGCCGCCACCGGCAAGCCCATCCGCACCCTGCCGATCATCAAGCGCGAGATCGGGGTTTAGGGTTGTTTTGTCATTCTTGCGCCGTGCGGGCGGAGCCCGCCCGATAATATGAGGCGTGCCTCCGGCGCGACGGCCCGAGAATCCAGATGTGTCTGTTTTCTGGTTTTAAACCTAAAATCAAAAACCTCTGGATTCTCGCGCTTCGCGCAAGAATGACAAAAAAGGAAGGAAGGAAGGCCGCTTCGCCTACTTCATTCTGAGAATATGCACCTGATCCGAAGCCGGGTCGGTGGCCTTGCGCAGCACCGCCACCTCTTCCGCCGTCACCTTGGCGGCGGTGTTGCCCCAGCTCGCGCGGATAAAGCTGACCACATCGGCGATTTCCTGGTCCTTCAGCAGCACCCGGTACTGGGGCATGCGGTAGGCGTCGGGTAATCCATCAATGACCACGGCCTGCGATCCGTTCAGCACGATGTTGATCAGCGACACCGGACTGGGGTCGAGCACCACGGGGTTTCCGGCCAGCGACGGCAGGAACCCGCCCTGGGCCGCGCCGGTGGCGAGATGGCAGGCCATGCACTGCTGGGCGTAGACCAGCGACCCCGGCGCATCGTGCTTGCCGCCCTGGAGCGCCGCGGCGGTGGCCTCGGAATAGGCATAGGCACCTATCTTGCCTTCGCGGCTGCCGGGGATGGACGCCAGATACGTGGCGATGGCGCCGATATCGTCATCGCTCATGTACTGGGTGGAGTTGTTGACCACCTCGGTCATGGTGCCAAAGGCGATGCCGAAGCTGTTGTGGCCGGTTTTCAGGAACGCGGCGATGTCGTCCTTGCTCCAGCGGCCGAGGCCGGTGTTCACATCCTGGCGCAGGTTGGTGGCCGACCAGTTGTCCAGCGGCGCGCCCTTGAGGAAGTCGCCGTCGGCCTCGTCGTAGCCCTTTTCGTTGAAGGCCAGCCCGCGCGGCGTATGGCAGGCGCCGCAGTGGCCCAGGCCCTGCACCAGGTAGGCGCCGCGGTTCCAGGCGGCGTCCTTGCCGGTTTTGGTCCGGTAGGTATCGTCGTCCGCGAACACGAAGTTCCAGATGGCGAGCGGCCAGCGGATGTTGAGCGGCGATGGGATTTCAGAAGGCTTGTTGGCAACCTTGGCCGCCGGCACGCCCTTCATGATGAAATCGTACAAGGCCTTGATGTCCTCCGGCGTCATCTTGGCGTAGGACGGGTACGGCATGGCGGGGTAAAGCCGGTGGCCGTCCTTGGCGATACCTTTCCGCATCGCGGCGTCGAAGTCTTCCAGGGTGTAAGCGCCGATGCCGGTCTCTTTGTCCGGGGTGATATTGGTGCTGTAGATGGCGCCCAACGGCGTCGCCATCTTGAGCCCGCCCGAGAGCGCCGGCGCGCCGGGGATGGAATGGCAGGAGACGCAGTTGCCGGCGCGGGCGATGTATTCGCCGCGGTCCGCCGGCGGATCGGCCGCCAGGACAGATGCCGGGGCCAGGGTCAGCAGGAACACCCAAAGGCGCAGGCCGGTCTTCATGGTCGCCCCTTCCCAATCTGCCGCGGAACTCTGCGAAGACAATAGCTTACAGCGGCCGGGCCGGGCAACGAAGGCTTGGCGCGCCTCCCCGGCGCCGGGTAAGGTTTGCGTCTGTTCTTTTCCTTGGGGGGATTTCTCATGAAGCGGTGGTTTGTCCTGGGCCTGGCGGCGGTGTCGCTCTGCGCCGTCAATGCGGCTATGGCGGAAGAAAAAGGCGGGCTGGATCAGACCGGGCCCTATGAGCCGGTGGTGGGCTGGTTCAAGCCGGGCATCGACCGCTGGGATCGCCCGACCGCCAGCGTGAAGGTGGACAAGCCCGACCGCATCTTCGTCACCACCGCGCCGGTGCGCTTCACCCGCCCCAACGCGCCCATGCTCACCGCCGACGGCAAGCTCATGGAGGAGAAGTCCCAGGCCTCCACCCTGCCGCCGGACAAGCACCCGCACGATCACAGCATTTTAGTTCTGAACGGCGACGGCAAGGTGATCGAGGACTGGAAGCAGTGGGACAAGGACATCACCTTCGCCCACAACGTCGCCATCAGCCCCTATGATCCGGAACGCCACGTGTGGGTGATGGACCTGGGCCACCAGATTCTCAAGTTCACCAATGACGGCAAGAAACTGGTGATGCGCTTAGGCGAGAAGGACAAGCCGGGCTGGGATGCCACCCATTTCAACATGCCGTCCTCGCTCACCTTCCTGCCGGACGGTTCGTTCCTGGTGGCCGACGGTTACGTCAACGGCCGCATCGCCAAGTTCGACAAGAACGGCAAGTACGTGTCGGAATTCGGCGCCAAGGGCTCGGGCCCCGGCCAGTTCGACCTGGTGCACTCGGTAGCGGTGGACGACAAAGGCCGCGTCTACACCGCCGACCGCCGCAACGGCCGCATCCAGGTGTTCCAGCAGGACGGCAAGTTCATCGAGGAATGGAAGAACACCGGCAGCGTGACGCGGCTGATCATCACCCAGGACCAGAACCTGTGGATGAGCGACGCCAATTATAACCGCATGGCCAAGTTCGACCTCGACGGCCACCTGCAGACTTACTGGGGCGTCACCGGCCGCGCGCCCGGCGAGACCGACAACCTGCACAACTGGGACGTGGACGCCGCCGGCAACCTCTACATCGCCGACGGCGGCAACAACCGTATCCAGAAGTTCGTGCCGAAGAAGGACGCCGACCCGAAGCGCCTGATCGGCCAGCAGTACTTCCCGCCCGCCATGAAGAAGTAGGGGCGGTAGCGCCGGAAATGAAAAAGGGGACTGCCGTGTGGCGGTCCCCTTTTTGTTTGAGCTACTTCTTGCGCTGGATCGGAACCTGCACGTTGCAGACATCGACCCCGCCGGCGGGTTGCGCATAAAACGCGTCCAGGCGGTTGGCGCGGGCGTTCACGTATTGGGTGAAGGTCGGCGTGTCGGTGCGCAGGACCTCAAAGCGCGGCGCCGCCGGATCATTGGCGATGTAACCCCGCACCTTGGCGATGGGGATGTACTGGGCCTTCTCGTAGTTCCCTTGTGGCGGCGCGCCACGCGGCAAGGACGCCAGCACGTCCATGCCCTCGATCACGCGGCCGACCACGGCGAGGTTGCGGTCCATATGCCGCGGCGCGTGGCCGATGGCGGCGTAAAGTTCGATCCCCGACCCGGTGTCCGGAGCGTTGGACCGCCCGACCGCCACGGTGCCGTAGCAATGGGTCAGCCAGACGTTCTGAGAATCCGCGCCGACCGGCCAGGTGTCCGCAAAACCCGTGCGCGGCGCGAAGGAGTCCCGGAACGGCAGCGGCGTGAAGGCGACGTCTTTCAACGGCCGCTCATACTCGGGAGCGATCTGCATGGGTAGGTTGGAGGGGATCGGGCGGTCATCACGCGGTCCGCCCCATTGCGCCACGTAGTTGTCGCGCACCCGCACGATGGAGTGGCCGTCGAACCACTTCTGGCGCACCAGTTCGCGGATGTTCTTCACATGCAAGGGCGCGATCAGCGGCGTGATCTCGATGATCACCGCGCGGCCGTCGCCCAGCTCCATGCGCAAGAGGTTCTCCGCCGGGATCGGCTTCCAGGCATCCGCCGGCGCCGCGGCGAGGATATCGGCGGTGGTGGGCGGAAGCTGGGATGCGGGTGCGGCGGCGAAGGCAGGCGCCGCGCCAAAGACGGACCCGAGCACGCCACCCAAGACCGCCGCGCGCCATATCGGCGCCCCCGTGAGAGTTCTCCGCATGCGTGGTCTCCTTCCCAAGCCGCCGCCGGGCCAAACGTCCATCACCGTTATAGCTGCAAGAGCGACCTGGGCGAAGACGGCGCCTATGGCCCGGTCCGGACACAACGCATACGCTGTCACTCGCGGTCGGCGCCGGCCTTGATGCCTATAGGTGGGGCAGTCTCGCTGACCGCCGTCGGGGGATGGATCACGAATACCTGCGTGAACCCGACCCGTGAGGCCATGGAGATGGCCGTGTTTTCTCCGGTCACCGGATCTGGCCGGTAATCGGCCAGCTTGCGCATGGCGCGGTAGATCGACGGCGTCGCCTGCTTGTCATAGGCCTGATGATGGGTGGAGCGGATCTGGTTGGTGCCCGCGTTCCAGTCGTCGATGTCCATGTAGCCGGCCATGACGCCCTTGGCCTGGTCGGGCATCAGGGCGAGGCGCCAGCGGGTGTTGTAATAGCGGATGTCGGTGATGCTGCCGCCGTTGCCCGCCGAGGGCATCAGGTAGTCGGCGCCCTCCGTGGTCAGCACGCCGTTCACGATGCGCCCGTGGAATTTCTGGATGAACAGTTTGCCCCACCGCGTATCCAGCCGCTGGCTGCTTCCGGGCAGGTACGTCGAGCCGGTGGCGTTGGTCATGATCTTGTCGCGACCGCGATAGGTGGTCAACGTCACATCGTCGTCGTTCTCCAGACTGTCGACGTCGGTCAGTTCGATGACGATGGTGTTGTACTGGTATTTGCGCCAGTCGTTGAACCGCATCAGGTTGAACGAACCGGAGCGATATGTGGGTTGGCACCCCCAGGCGCGCTGCAGCTGGTTGTCGACACCCTTCTCGCCCGCGGGATTGGTGAAGTCGTTGGGCCCGATCTTGCCGTCGAGGTTCAGGCCATAGGCGATGGGACCGACGGCGGTGCGATAGGGAATCGGATCGGGTGTGATGTTCGGAAACCAGGTCTCGGCCTCGCGGGCGAGTTGGGTCTCGGTGAGCTTCCACTTTTTGCCAGGGGCTTCCGGATAGAGCGCCTTGAAGTGTTCGCGCGGGCCTTCGTTGAGGCCATCCGGGCATTCCTGCTTGCCGTCCGGCGTGTTGTAGACCTCCTTGGACTCAAGGGTCATCACATAGCCGATGGAACGGTCTTTCAGGATCACGCCTTCGGCCGCGGACGCCGTTTGCGCGAACAGCGCGGCGCCGAGGATGCCGGAGAGAAGACGGGTGTACATGTGCAGTCTCCGATCAGACATAGCGGCCCAGCGCCTGCAGGCGCAGCCAGAAGGCGTAGTAGCCATTGCGCGCGCCGTAGAATTCGCCCCAGGACTGGCCGCGCGCGGTGCCCGGCCCGAGATCGCGGGTGAAGGTGTAGACCGGCCGATCGCGGTACGCCCACACCCGCAGCGAATCCAGCCCCGGCTGCGCGCGGCGGCCGGTCTTGGGATCGATCTCGATGATGGTCCAGATGACGTTAGGGCTGGTCTCGTTCTTGCCCGCGATCACATAGGGAAAGGTCTTGGCGCAGCGGATCGGATCACCGCCGCCGCAAACCGCATAGCGGTATTCCTGGGGTGTGTCCGGGTGATCGCAGGCCAGTTGGTCCAGCGAGTCATCGCCGCAGTTATAAATGTAGATCGTTTTCCCATGGCTGTCGGCGAGCACGATGCCGCCCGGCGTATCCTGGGTGGTGAACGACTTCGGCCAGGCCGGCGCCGGCTGCGTGAAGACCGTGCGCCATCCCTGCTCGTCCAGGCCGTCCTGGATATACGGGCCGGTGTCGCCGGTGAAGGTATAGAGCGGCCGCGCGCGATAGGCCCACTGCCGTTCGCCCGACCTGCGCTCCACCACTGACCAGTCTTTGCGATTGAGCGCCCCGATCAGCGGCGCCGGCACGGGTTTCCATTGGCGAAGGCAGGTGTCGTTGCAATTGGATATGTTCGGCGCATCGCCGTCGAAGGCATAAACGGTCACGCCGTTGGGCAGCATCAACTGGCGGCCATTGTTATTTTGCACAACGACGAACTGGCCCGGCACGTCGGCGGGCGGCCCGATGGGGATACGGTGCGCGGGCGCGTCGCCGCCGCCCCCTATAGGTGAAGAGTGCTCGGCATTCAGTTTGGTGCCGCCGATGGTGTCGCCGGGCCGCCGGTCCAAGGACGAGGTGTAAAGCACCTGCCCGTTGTAGGCCCACTGCAGACGCGTGTCGTGACGGCGGATCAAGGTCCACTTGCCAATGGGTTTGGCACCGTCGGCGGCGATCACCGGCGGCCAGGCCTGGGCGCAGGAGGGCCGCGCGTCGAGGTCGGGCAGTTCCAGCCCCGCCGGATATGGGCTCATGAGTCCGGCGTTCTCGGTGGTCTTGACGTCGTCGCAGCTGGAGGCCGAGCCGCTGACGTCGGCGGTGCCGCCGTTGCGCAGTTCGGCGCGCGGCCATTTGTAGAGCGTCCGGCCCTCGTGCGTGGTGTAGATCGGCCCTTCCAGCGGCGCGATCATCACCTTGAAGCCCGGCGGCAGCGGCTCTTCCAGATAGGCTTCGGTGAGGGCTCTCTTGTCCGCGGCGGACGCGCTCCAGGCGAAAAACGCCAAAGCGGCTCCGGCGACGGTGCGTATGTTCCGCATCAGAATTTTGCCCGCAAGGTCACGCCGTATCTGGCCGGCGGGTTGTAGGAGACGGTCCGGCCGAGATACGCCGTGACGCCGGCGCCTGCGGGAGCGGTGAGCAGCCCCTGCGCGGCGATGTTCTTCGCATCGAGGGCGTTGTTGGCATAAAGCGAGACGTCGTATGTGCCGTCCTCGAGCCGCACGCCCGCGCGCAGGTTGAGGTTGGATTGCCCCGGCACCTGCGTATAGATCGACTGGGTCACGCCGGTGCTGTAACCGCTGGTGTGGGAATACTGGGCGTAGCCGTAGAGTTCCTCGTGCGCGCCGATCTGATGATTCCACGACGGCGTGATGGACAAGGTCAGCTTGGGCGAGAACGGCGCCGTCTGTCCCGTGGCGTCGACGGTCGCGACGCCGTTGTAGCTCAATTCCGCCGGCGCCGGCAGCGACGGCGCCGATTGATAGATCGAGTCGTTGTAGTTGCCGTCGAAGGATACGCGGAAGCCGCTGCCGAGATTGGCGGCCGCGTTCCATTCGACGCCGCGGGCGCGGATGTCGCCGGCGTTGGCGGCGCCGCGATAGGTGGTGCCGTTGGGCAGGAGATAGGAGATGGAGGTCTGGAAGCCGTAGAGCACTTCCTGATAGGCCGCCAGGTTGACCGTCAGGCGGCGGTCGAACAACGAGGTTTTGACTCCGGCCTCATAATTATACGTGGTGGTCGGCTTCACCGCCGCCTGTGAGGCGATGGCCGAGCCGTTGTTCAGGTCCAGGCCGCCGGCCTGGAAGCCATTGCTGAACGCCACATAGGCGGTGGCGTCCGGCGTGAATTTGTAGGACACGCTGGCCGAGCCGGACAGGTTATTGGCGGTCGTGGCGGCGCCCAGCGCATAACCCGTGGTCGCGGGAACCGATGCCGATCCGGCCGTGAAGAACCCTGGCGTGGTGTAGCTTACCCCGGGGTTCACGAACACCGCGCCGATGGCGCGATAGAAAGCGTTCAAGGTGACGTTCGACACGCCGGCCGGCAGGGTCTGGGGGAGCTTGCCGGTGTCCACCGGGCTGCCGCCGCTCTTGCGGTCGTGGGTGTAGCGGGCGCCCCCGGTCAGGTCGAGCCGATCGGCGATATGCCAGGTGGCCTGGCCGTAGACGGCCTGATTCTGGTCCTGGACATGGGTGTCCTCGATGATCTGCGACCCGGTCAGCTGCGACCGGAACGACAGCGGGATCACCTCCCGGCCCTGATAGGCGTTGTACCAGGGGATCACGTCGGCGCCGAACTGGTGGATGATGTAGTGATCCCTGAGCCGGGAATAGTACAGGAACACGCCGCCCTGCCAGTCGAAGGCGCCGCCGTCTTTCGAGGCCAGGCGCACTTCCTCGCTGTACTGATCACTGCGGCTGACCGCCATGTTCTGGTAGATGTCGATGGGCGAACCGTCGCTGTCCTGGGGCGGATTGAACTTCCAGAAGCGCCAGGCCGTGATAGAGGTCAGGTCCGCCCAGTCGAGGTCGTAGTCGGCCGTAACCGCGACACCGCCCTGGGTGGTGCGCATGGCGTTCAGATTGTTGGTGATGTCGCTGTTGGCATCCACCGCCGGGACCCAGCCCTGCACGCCGCCGTAGCTTCTAAGGGCCGCCAGCGCCGCCAGGGCTTTGGTGGCGGTGGCCTGCTGTGCCGCCGTGGTGTTGATACCCCAGTTGCCGGGGCCGAACAGCGTCCTGATGCCGCCGCCGGAACTGAAGCCGGATGAGCTGTCGTTCTCATTCTCGAGATCGGCGTTGATAGCGATACTCAGTTTATCGCCGGCGTTGATGAGGAACTGCTGGCGGATGCCGTAGCGGCCCGTGCCCGCCGTCACCAGCTGATTGGTGGCGGTGGGGGCGTAGATGCCGTTCTGCGCCGCCGCGTTGCGGAAGCTGCGCTTGAACGGCGTCGGCAGCCAGCCGTCGGCATTGGTGCCGTAGAACGACGTGCGGTAGGCGACGGTGTCGGTGATCGGTCCCGTCAGGATGGCCTTGAGCTGGAAGAAGCTGGTGTTGCCGGCCGACGCCTCGACGCTCTGGCTGGCGGTGAAGCTGGGGCGATTGCTGGTGACGTTCAGCGCCCCGGCCGCGGCGTTGCGGCCAAACAGCGTGCCTTGGGGCCCGCGCAGGACTTCAAAGCTGTTGACGTCCACCAGGTCCTGCAAGACTTGCCCGGGCCGGGCCTGGTAGACGCCGTCGAAATAAACGCCGATGGCGTTGTCGAGGCCGTCGGCGGCGGTGGGGGCATAACCGATGCCGCGGATCAGGACCGAGAAGTTGCGCGGGTTGCCGCCGGTCGAGTTCAGGCCCGGCGTCTGGGCGATGAGGCTCTGCAGGTCGACGGTCCCCTTGAGTTCCAAGGTTTCGCCGCTGATGGCCTGCAACGATACCGGTACATCCTGGATGTCCTCGGTCTTACGGCGGGCGGTGACGTAGATGGTTTCCACGGCGCCCGCTTGCGTCGTCACGCCGGCCGCCGCCTGTTGCGGCGCTGCGGCATCGGCCCCACCCGCGATCTCCGCCGCGGCCGAAGCGCCGCCGGCCGGAAGCAGCGCCAGGGCGGCCACACCGGCGAGAAGACGGCGGTCGAACTTGAACTTTTTCATATGTGCCCCTTTGAGACGTTCCGAAGCACACCTTCAACGCAAAGGCCGTGGTTCGCCGGGACACCTACGCAAACGCCGTGCCAAGCCTGAAACAGCACTGAACCGGGGAAACATGCGTCGGAAACCGCGCGCCTGTTTCCGGCGCAACAGGCGCTGATCCTGGCGGCGCACCGCTGACCGTTTCGCAACACCCCTCTCGGGCGGCCGGGCCAGCCAACATCACCCTTGATCGCGGCGCGCGCCTGCTATGTAGTTTCACCTGCTAGTTTCACCGGCGTTTCACCGAACCCCTCACCCAGGAGATCCTCATGCGTAAGTTGTCCTTTGCCGCGGCGCTGGCCATGGGATTCGCTCTCGCCGGCCCGGCACGCGCCGCAACTGCGCCGCTGGTCGAATTCGACATGATGACCTGGCCGGAAGTGAAGCAGGCCCTGGCCGACGGCAAGACCACGGCGCTCATCTACACCGGCGGCGTCGAGCAGCGCGGGCCCCAGGTGGTCAACGGCCTGCACAATTTCGTGGTGCAATACGTGGTGAAGGAGATCGCGCTCAAGCTCGGCAACGCCATCGCCATGCCGGTGTTGAACTTCACGCCCAACAACGCCAGCGCCGACCTGCCCGGCACCATCGGCCTGACCAACGAGATCATGGCCCTGGTGCTGGAGCGCATCGCCGAGCAGACCATCACGAACGGTTTCAAGAACGTGGTGCTGATGGGCGACCACGGCGGCGGCCAGGGTGCGGGCGCCGACAACGTCTATGCCGCCGTGGCCAAGAAGCTCGAGGACAAGTACGGCGCCAAGGGCATTCACACATATTATTGCGACGCCTGCTACAAGGGCGCCCACGACGCCTATGACCAGTACCTGATCAAGCAGGGCCTGCCTGCCAGCAGCCATGCCGGCCTGGCCGACACCTCCGAAGCCCTCTACCTCGAAGGCAACCGCGCCTGGGTGCGCAAGGACAAGCTCGCGACCGCGGTGGGTGATCCGGTGGTGGACGGCAAGGTCGTGGTCGGCCCCAACAGCCCCAGAAACGGCATCGCCGGCGACGCCCGCGGCTCGAAGGCGGACTATGGCAAGGTCCGCGAGGACATGAAGATCGATATCGCCGTGAAGCAGATCCAGGCCTGGATCCCGCCCAGGAAGTAGGCCCTCAGGCGTCGTTCTTGCCGAGGTCCAGCTCCGGCAAGGTGATTTTCCAGCGCAGCGACGCGAGACGCAGCGCCAGGATGACGGCGGCGCCGATGGAGCCGGCGATGGCCGGCGTCAGGTCGAACCGCCGCAGCAGCACGTAGGCCATGAGGCCGGCGATGCAGGTGGTGACGTATAGCTCCGACTTGCGGAAGATCAGCGGGATCTGGGCGCTCAGCACATCGCGTATCAGACCGCCGGCGCAACCGGTGATGGTCCCCATCAGTATAATGATCAGGCCGGACATGTGCAGGTTCTCGGCCACCTGGGCGCCGCTGACAGCGGAGAACGCCAGGCCGATGGCGTCGGCGTAGATCAGGGCGCGGTCCGGCGGCGCGTAGGACCGCACCCAGAACCAGGTGACGGCGGTGGCGGCCAGGCAGGCGACGATGAAGCTTGGGTCGGCGATCCAGAAGATCGGGTGGCGGCCCAGCAGCACGTCGCGCAGCGTGCCGCCGCCGATGGCGGTCACCATGGCCAGCACGCAGACGCCGATGACATCCAGCTTGAGCCGCCCGGCCGCCAAGGCGCCGCTGGCCGCGAATACCGCGACCGCGAGCAGCATGAAGGCGTGAATCAGGGCCGCGGTGTTCTGCGGGTCGAGAGTCTGGGCGACCAGGGCGGGAATCTGTTCTTGGGCCATGGCGGTTCGGGCGCGGCTGCGACGGAGAGGATCATGATCAATACCCCGCCTGGAGGCGATATGCAGGGAAATTCCGGCGTCGCTGCGATCCCGGCTGCCGCGTGGTGTGGCCGTGCCGTGCCGCGCCGGCATTCGGGGGATGGACGCCGGCGGGAGAGGGATGGAATGTGGGCCTGCGTATTTTGAGAGCCGCAACTCCCGCGCCCGAGGCAAAGCCGTCATGACCAGCCGCCGTTCGTTCATAAAGCAGGGCTCTTCCCTCGCCGGCGGCACCGCCCTCGCGGCCCTGTGGCCGCGCTGGGCCCGCAGCGCGGCCCCCGGCATGCCCCGCACCCCGCCCGCCCTCCTGGGCCCCGATATCGCTCTCACCATTGGCCATAGGCCGTGGGTGGTGGACGGACGCGAGTCCCACGCCGTGACGGTCAACGGCACCCTCCCCGGCCCGCTCATCCGGTTGCGGGAGGGGCAGAAGGCCCGCTTGTCGGTCACCAACCACCTGGACGAGGACACCTCGGTCCACTGGCACGGCGTACTGCTTCCCTTCCAGTTTGACGGCGTGCCCGGAGTCAGCTTCCCCGGCATCAGGCCGGGGGATACCTTCGTATATGAATTTCCCGTCGTTCAGTCGGGCACCTATTGGTACCACAGCCATTCCGGCATGCAGGAGCAGTCCGGCCTTTATGGTCCCCTGATCCTGGACCCCGCCGGGGCCGATCCGGTTTCATACGACCGCGAGCATATTGTCGTGCTGTCGGACTTCAGCTTCCTGCATCCGCATACCATCATGAAGCGGCTGAAGCAGCAGCCAGGCGTTTTCAACATGAGGAAGCAAACTCTGGCCGGGCTGCTCGCCGGCGAGGACCAGCCGTTCAAGGAGCGGTTGGAGTGGGCGAAGATGCCCATGGACCCCACCGACATTTCCGACGTGACCGGCGCGGCATACACCTACCTGGTCAACGGTCATGGGCCCAAGGATAACTGGACCGCGCTGTTCAAGCCGGGCGAGCGCCTGCGCCTGCGGATCATCAACGCCTCGGCGATGACGATCTTCAACGTCCGCCTCCCCGGCCTGCCGATGTCGGTGGTTCAGGCCGACGGTCAGAATGTCCGGCCGGTCGAGACCGACGAGTTCCAGATCGCCATCGCCGAGACCTACGACGTCGTGCTCGGACCCATGCCGGACGCCGCCTTTACCCTGGTCGCCGAGGCCGTGGACCGCTCCGGCCTGGCGCGCGCGACCCTCGCGCCGCGCGACGGCATGACCGCCGCGGTCCCGCCGCTGCGCCGGCGTCCGACGGCAACCATGGCGGACATGGGCATGGATATGAGCGCCATGGCCGGGATGGATCATGGTGCGATGGATCATGGTGCGATGAGCATGCGCGATCCCCTGAACGCGCCGCAGGTCAAGATGGGACCGGGTGTCGAGATGATCTCCCCGATGCCGAAAGACCGCACCGGCGAGCGCGGACAAGGCCTGGAGGACGCGGCGCACCGCGTGCTCGTCTATACCGACCTGGTCGCGCTCGATCCCAATCCCGACCCGCGCCCGCCGTCGCGGACCAAGGAGATTCACCTGACCGGCAACATGGAGCGCTTCATGTGGTCTTTCGACGGCCAGAAGCTGAGCGAGGTGACCGAGCCCATTCCGTTCCGCCTGAACGAGCGCGTGCGTGTGGTGCTGGTCAACGACACCATGATGTCCCACCCGATCCATTTGCATGGACACTTCTTCGAGGTGGTGAACGGCCACCCCGGCCATCACCCGCGCAAGCACACCGTCAATGTCGCCCCGGGCGGCAAAGTGACGTTCGATTTGACCGCCGACGCGCCCGGCGACTGGGCCTTCCACTGCCACATGCTCTACCATATGCATGCCGGCATGATGCGCGTCGTCACCGTGCGCCCGCTCGCGGAAGACCCGCGGTGATGCGTTTCCTCCCCGCCCTTTTCGCCGTCCTGCTGGGCGGTCAGGCCATGGCCGCCGATCAGGCGGAAGAGCCGTCCCCGCCCCTGGATCACGCGGCCGACCGCCTCTTTGGCCCCAAAGCCATGGAAGACGCGCGCGCGCTCATGCACGAAGAGCATGGCGGCGGCCGGTTTACCAAGGTGATGATCAACCTCGCCGAGTATTCCGTCCTGCGCGGGCAAGGCGGTTACCGCTGGGACGGCGAAGCCTGGTACGGCGGCGATATCGACCGCGCGGTCCTGAAGAGCGAGGGTGACGGCGTCTTCAAGACCGGGGCCGGGCACGCCGAAATCCAGGCGCTGTATTCCCGGGCCGTCGGCCCTTATTTCGACCTGCAGGCCGGTCTGCGTCAGGATGTAGCCGGCCCCGGCCCCACCCGCACGTATGCCACGGTGGGAGTCGAGGGACTTGCCGCTTACTGGTTCGAGCTGGAAGGCGCCGTCTTCCTTTCGCAGAAGGGCGAAGCCCTCGCCCGAGCCACCGCCTCCTACGACCAGCTCCTCACCCAGCGCCTGGTCGTGCAACCGAGGCTCGAGGTCAATTTCGCGGCGCAGGACACTCCCGCCGCCCATACCGGCGCCGGTCTCTCGGAGATCGCGGCCGGGTTGCGCCTGCGCTACGAATTCAGCCGCCAGTTCGCGCCCTATGTCGGCATCAGCTACACCGGCAAAGCCGGGAAGACCGCGGACTATGCACGGGCGATGGGCGAGCGGGTCAGCGGCATCGGCGCGGTGATGGGACTGCGCGCGTGGTTCTAGAGCATGTTAGTCGGCCGCTTCCGCCGCGCCGACAAGGGCGGCGATCTGCTGCTTCGCCCGCCTGAGTCGCATTTCGACGGCTTTTGCCGTCGTCTTGAGCTGGTCGGCGGTTTCCTGTTGGGAGAGGCCCGCGACCGTCACCAGCAGCAGCGGCTCCTTGTAAAACGGCGGCAGCTTCGCGATGGCTTTGTCCAGTTCCTCCAGCCGGCGATCGGACTCGTCGGCATCCGGATCGCGCGGCTCCGGTGCGGCCTCCCGCGCGAACAAGCCGAGAACCCTTCTGCGCACCGTTTCCCGGCGCGAGAAATCGCGGCACTTGTTGAGGGCGATGGTCCGCAGCCAGGTTCCGAAGCTGCGCGTGGGATCGTAACGCTTGAGCGCCAGCCAGGCCGCCACGAAGCTATTCTGTACGATGTCATAGGCGTCGTGGGCATTACCGACATACCGCCGCGCGAGCCGGTAAAGCGGTTCCTTATGCCGCGAAACCAGACGATCGAAAGCCCGCCTGTCGCCGGCGCGCGCGCGCGCCGCGTCAGCGGCATCCGGGTCCTCGGCGCGCGCCATGTTACTGCGGTTCCGGCGTAAGGGCCTCCAGGACCGTCTTGTCGAACCGCTCCGCCTGATCGGGCGTCAGAACGGCGCGCATCGCCAGAACATGCGTGATGGTGTGCTCTTGCAGTGACGCCATCGCCACATGGAAGCGCCCGATGGCCTGTTTGGCGTCGTCGCCGAAGATGTGCTCTTTTTCGAGGGCTTGCGCCAGATCGCGGTTCGCAGCGCGCATGTGCGCTTCCTGTTCCTTGCGGTCCAGGGCGAATTGGGCTTCCAGCGCGCCAATCCGTTTGTCCTGCTCGGGTGTCAGGCCGAGGCTGCGGTGGAGCACCTCGTCAAGGCTGCCCGAATGGATGTGGTGGTCCTGCTGGCGCGCGGCGCCGGCCCAGAACCCCAGGCCCGCCGCCGAGATCGTCAGGAAAGCCACCGCCGCGCTCAGCCGGGTCGCGGTGTTCACGAGCGATGACCGAGCAAGAGCGTGGACGGGGCCAACGCCGGTCCCGGCGAAAACACGTCAAGGCGCGCCGTCGCGCTCTCCGACACCGGGTTTGCAAGTCCAAAGGCCAGGCCGCCCGCCAGCAGAATCGCCACCAGGGCCGCCTGAACCTCGATCACGCGCCGGCCCAACCGCCGTTTGTCATCCTCGGCGTCGATCCGCGCCCAAATCTCGCGTTCGAGGCCGTCGAGCGCGCGCTCCGGCGGCTGCCGCAAAAGCTGATCCAGGCGTCCTTGTGTCATCGCGGCCTCGTGCTTATGCCCTTGATACGTCTTGACCCTTGATACGTCTTTATACGTCCCGGAGACCCTTTTCCCTCCCGGAGGGGTGGGTCACAGGCGCGCGTATTGATTCTATTGTGCCACTATAGGCAAACGCGGCCATACATTGGGAGTACCGGCATGAAGGCCCTCGCGCTCGTCATACTATCCGTGGTTCCGGCCGGCACGGCCGCCCTCGCCGCCCCCGGACCGCTCAACTCCTCCGGTCCCGCCATGATCCGCGTCGCCCAGGAGGCCGAAATCGCCGGCAAGGGCACCGTGAACGCCGTTGACCCCGGCGCGCATAAGATCAACCTTACCCATGAGCCCATCGCCGCCCTCGGTTGGCCCGCCATGAGGATGACCTTCCAGGCCAACCGTACGATCGATCTGAAGGCGCTGAAAGCCGGCGCCCAGGTCGACTTCGTGCTGGAGAAGAAGGGCAGCGGTTACGAGGTCAAATCGGTCACGCCCCTCGCCCGGTAACGCGATCAAGGATCAGGAAAACGTCATGACCCGCCCGATCACGTCAGCCGCCCTATCGGCCCTGCTCGCGGTAGTCTGCCCGGGGGCCGCACTGGCGCATGCCTGGTTGGAATCCTCCGTCCCCGCCGCCAACGGCACTCTTGCGCCCGACTCCAAGGAAATAACGCTGACGTTCGACGAGGACGTGAAGCCGGTGTCGTGCAAATTGATCGACGGCGCCGGCAAGGAAGCCGCCGTCCTCGGCAAGGCGCACGCCGCCGGTGAAACCTTGCACGTGCCGCTGGTCGGCCGGCCGATGCCGGGAAAGTACAGCCTGACCTGCCGCGTCGTCGGCCCGGATACCCATGCCGTCAACGGCGCCTTGAACTTCGTCGTCGGGACCCCATAACCAGTGATTACAGGAGCAATACCCATGGCGTTGTCACGGATCCCTCTGCGTCTGGTCCTCGCCGCCGGTTTATTGGCGCCGTGCGCCGCACAGGCGCACGTCACTGTCAGGCCGGCGGAGGCTCCCGCCGGAGAAACCGTCACCTACAGCGTGCGCGTGCCGTCGGAGGGAGAGGTGGCGACGACGGCCGTCGAGTTGGAAGTCCCCACAGGCGTGACCGTGGTCTCGGTGGAAGGCGCCGCGGGAAGCTACGAACTGAAGAAGGACGGCGCCCGGATCACGGCCATCGCCTGGAAGACCAACGTGCCGCCCGGCGAAAGGACCGAACTCAAATTCGTCGCCAGGAATCCGTCCTCCGGAGCCGAGCTGATATGGAAAGCGCATCAGCGGTTCCAGGACGGCACCCAGGCCGATTGGGTGGAGCCGAAGGGCGGTAAGCGCCCAGCCTCGCTCACGGTCCTCAAGACCGCCCCATAAGCCTGACGTCGCGCCCGGCGCCGGCATGGAAGAGACATTCTGGACCTATGCGGGCTGGACCTATGCAGCGGGCATCAACCGCTGGATGCTCTATGCCGCGTCGCTGCTCGCCATCGGCTCGGCGCTGTTTCTTCTTTTGATCCGCGCCACCGCGCATGGACGGGCGGCCGCCGCCGAGGCCGGCGTGCGCGCGAGTTGCGTGGCGGGCCTGGCCTTTGTCCTCGCCGTCGGCCTGGGCGGCGCCGACATGATCGCCGGCCCGCTGTCGGCCCTCTTCTCCTCCGACGCCTGGGGCATGGGTCTGGACAGCAGCCTCGGGCGCAGCGCCGGGCTTGGCCTAGCCGGCAGCCTGCTGCTGATCGCCGGATTCAGGACTGAGAGACGCTGGGTGTTGCTCCTCGGCGCCGTCGCGGCGACCGGGAGTTTCCTGCTGACCGGCCACGCCGCCGCGACCAAGCCGGCGTGGCCCATGCAGGCCTTGACGGCGGTTCACATGGCCGGCGCCGGCTTCTGGTTCGGCGCGCTTATGCCGCTGTACCGGGTGGTGCTGCGCGACACGCCGGCCCAGGCCGGCGCCGTCATGGCCGACTTTTCCCGTCTCGCCGTCTGGCTTGTGGCGTTCCTGGCGGCGAGCGGCGCGGCGATGTCCTATCTCCAGCTCAGGCGCGTCTCGGCCCTGTTCACCACCGACTACGGCTGGCGCCTCGCCGCCAAGCTTTGCCTGTTCGGGAGTCTCCTGGGCCTGGCCGCGTATAACAAGTTCACGTTGACCCCGCGTCTCATGATCGACGGCGAGAGTAGCGCCGCCGCGCTGCGCCGGTCGATTTTGTGGGAGTACGTGCTTTTCCTGCTTATCCTGGGGGCCGCGGCGGTCCTGAGTGCGAGCGCGCCTCCCGGCCCTCACCCGGCATCCTGAACAGCTCCGGCCAACAGCCGGTATCCGCGATCCGCCTTGCTCAAGAGGCCCGGCGTCAGCTTGAAGCGCCGCCGCGCCGCGTCGGCAAAGTGAACCAGCTCCGTCTCCGGCCCCTCCAGAAGTTCGAACTCGGCTTCCGAGATCTGCGCCTGCGCGGCCGGTGTGACCACCAAGCCCCGATCCACCTCCAGCAGCACCTGAACCTGCGGGCCGTTGGCGGCGGAGGCGAAGCACAGCTTGCGGCTCGTGCGCGCGATATGCGTTGTAAAGACCAGGCCGAGATCGCGAGGACGAATCCCCAGGCGCGCCATGTCTTCGTTCGCGGGAATGAGGTCGTGAATGCCCTGGTTCGCCCCGACGGTCAGTTTCCACTCCAGGCGCCGGAAGAGGCCGCCGCCCGCCCAGATCCTCCTTTTGGCGCTGAGGACGCGGTTGGCGCCGCCTGTCCGCAGCCGCAAGCGATATCCGGCCCGCTGCAACGCGTGGTCGGGCGTGTCGTAATATTCGGTGACGCGCTGGCGCGACCGCACGCCCGCTGTCGCGAGCGCGCCGACCCAGGCGCTGTGCTCGAAGGCATCGAGTTCGGCCGGATCGGCGTAGAACTTGAATTCGACCTCGCGCGTGCAGTTATGGAAAACGCCAAACAGCGGCTTTGGCGGGGCCGGCTCAGGGTCGGGCGCGGGTTCGGCCATCGTGTTCACGGATTACCACAAAGCATTATTGAAAAGGTCACGGCGGCCTCGTTCACCTAGGAGTCCAGGGACATCAGCTCGGACGTGAGGAAGCGCAGGCGGTTGACGAGCAGGCTTCCCAGCCCCTGCAGAAGATTGATCGCGGCTTTCTTGTGTTTTTCCGAGAAGGCATCGAGGCTTTCCCGCGACAGCACGAAAAGCTCCACATCCGTCTCGGCGGTGGCATTGGTGGAATGCGCGCCGGCGTTCAGGAAGGTCGCCTCGCCGAAGAAGGAGCCGCGGGTGATGGTGTAAAGGCGGCGGGTGTGGCCGCCGCCGATGGGGATGTTCAGCGACACCACGCCCTTGCGCACGAAATACAGCTGCGCCCCGATCTCACCCCGCGAATAGATCTGCGCCCCCCGTGGGCAGCTGATCTCGACCAGATGCTCGGCCAGGGCGTCCAGCGTTTCCAGCTTGCGCCCCTTGAACATCTCGATTTCATGCAGGGAAAGCGGTATTTCCTCATCGTCCTGCGCGCGCGAATGTTTGAGGGTGCCGGCGGCCTGCTTCAGGATGCGGTTCTCGATCCAGGCCTTGGCGTCGTCCAGGTCGCTGAATATGCGCGCCGCGCTCTTGTAGGGCGCCAGGCCGGTCTTATCGACATACAACTCGATGTTCTGACCCGACGGCAAATCCGTCGGCAGCCGGCTGTAGACCAGGAACCCGCCTTTCTCGGACATCATTTCGCGCACCTGCTCGAGCCAATGCGCGACGGTGATGTCGATGGTCTGAACCCGCCGCATATCGAGCACGATGTATTTGCGGGTTTTTATTTCCGGCTCGAGGATGGTGTAGAGTTGGTCGGCGGTGCCGAAGAACAGGCTGCCCTGAAGCTCCAGGATGACGGCTTGTCCGCCCTGCGCGGTCAGGATGTCGAGATCCTCCTGCGTCCGGTTGCGCCGCGAGAAACTCTCGTTGCCGCCGATTTTGCGGCGGATGACGGAGCTTTTGAGCTGCCCGCGGATGAACAGCAGGATCGCCAGGGCGATACCCGTCCCCGAGGCCGGGATCAGGCCGATGAACAGGGCGACGCAGATCACCGCTACGATCACGGCGGCGTCGAGCACGGTGTAGCGGGATTTCGCGAGCTGCACGACCCGCACGTCGATCATGCGCACGCCGACGACGATGAGGATCGCCGCCAGCGATGCGATCGGAACCCAGGCGATCAGGCTCCCCAGCATGAGGAAGGTCGTCAGGGCCAACAGTCCCTCGATGGTCCCCGACAGCCGGCTCACGGCGCCGCTCGAGAGGTTGACCAGGGTCGCCCCCATCGTTCCCGCGCCGGGAATTCCACCCGCCAGCGCCGCAGTCAGGTTGCCAAGTCCCTGGCCGACGAGTTCACGGTTGGAGTTGTGCCGCGAGCGCGTCATGGCGTCGATCACGACGCAGGTTTTCAGGGTGTCGATCGAAAGCAGGACCGAGAGCGTCAGGGCCGGAATCGCCAGCGCCGCCAGCTGGTCGAGGCGTACGTCGCGGAAGGCCGCGATCCGCGCCGAAAGCGCCGTCAGAAAGCTGCCGTCGCCGGTGCCGCCGATCATGGGACCGATGACCAGGTGGTTCTCGGACAGCGTCAGCAGCGCCGGGTCGAACAGGCCGAGGCTGAAAAGGGCGATGACGCCGGCGGCAAGGGCGAGAATCGCCGCGGGAACCCGCTTGGTCAATCTCGGGGCGCCGACCATGACCACCGCCGTCAGGCCGCCGATGAAGATACTTTGCCACGACCAAGCGCCGGGCGCGGAAACCGCCTCCCACACCCCGCCGCCATGGATGCCCAGGAGTTTGGGCACCTGGCTGCCGATGATGATCAGGCCGACGCCGGTCATATAGCCGCTGACGACCGGATAGGGCATGTACTTGATCAGGCGCCCCAAGCCGGCGGCGCCATAGGAGATTTGCAGCAGGGCGGACAGCACGGAGATCGCGAACAGCAGAAACAGCACGGTCTCCGCGCTGGCGCCCCCTCGTATGAATTCCAGGGCGAATGCCGAGAGAACCGCCGCGGCCGGCGCGCAGGGCGCCGTGATCAGGCGGCGCGTCCCGCCAAAGGCCGATGCGACAAGGCCAAGCGCGGTGACGCCCAGGATGCCGGCAAGCGCGCCATAGGAGCCGTAGGCCGTGCCCAGCGGCGCGAAAATCGTGACGCCGAAGGCGATCGCCGACGGCAGCGCCACCAGCATCGCCGCGAGCCCGCCCCAGAAATCGCCCCAGACGTCGCCCCGGAAATGGTTGACCAAATTCCGGAGTTTCACGGCATCCACCTGGTATTGGCAGGTTCAGTTTTCAATCGGCATCGCCTGTAGGGGGCCGGCGTCCCGCATCCGGCCGCGGGCAAGAAACAGCCTGCGCGCAAAGCCGGGTGCGATGCCGCCACAAGACCACCGGACACGCCGCATTCCTCCCCGCGATTACGTCTTTTCAATTCTCGGAAATCAGGGGGCCGGCGCGTTGATTGAGGTCAACTCCCTTCACGGTCGCCGTCCAGGGATAAGCGGAAATAAAGACCCACTCCGGGGCCCGCCCCGGGGCCCAACCGTCGGCCAATCGCGTCAGCCGCCCCTTAATGCAGGCTTGATCGCGGCCAGTTCACGGCCCGGGCAGGCTGTTCTAGAATTCCCGCGTCAGGAAAAGCCAGGGGCGCCCGTTATGACAGTGGACACACGAAGGCACCGGCATCTTCTTGCGACGATTATCTTTACCGTCAGTCTTCTCGGCCTGATCGCGTTGGCGCTCGGCGACACACGCCCGGGGATCGCCTTTACCGTGCTGCTGAGTGTTCTTGTCCTGGCGGTGTCGTTTCACTTCATATTGCCGGGCGGCGA
>JAYRKL010000012.1:0-119110 GCA_041905795.1 Rhodospirillaceae bacterium
TCATGCGCCGCGCCTGGAACTCGCCGGTGTTGGAGCAGCTGGAAATCTCGCGGTAGGTGTTCTGCCCCGGCAGCCAGACCTCGATGTCATAGGTCTTCTGGGCGCCGAAGCCGATGTCGCCGGCGCACAGCGCCATGACCCGGTGCGGCAGGTTGAGTTTTTCCAGGATGCCGGCGGCGCAGGCGGTCATGCGTTCCAGTTCGGCGGCGGACTCTTCCGGCGTGACGATGCTCACCAGTTCCACCTTCTCGAACTGGTGCTGGCGGATCATGCCCTTGGTGTCCTTGCCGGCGGCACCGGCCTCGGACCGGAAGCAGGGCGTGAAGGCGGTGACGCGCATCGGCAATTCATTGGCCTCGACGATGCGCTCGGCCACCATATTGGTCAGCGGCACCTCGGCGGTCGGGACCAGGTAGAGGCCGGCGGTGGTGTGGAACAGGTCGGCGGCGAACTTGGGCAACTGGCCGGTGCCGAGCAGCGCCTGGTCCTTCACCAGCACCGGCGGATTGATCTCGGTGTAGCCATTCTGCCCGGTGTGGGTGTCGAGCATGAACTGGGCGATGGCGCGCTCGAGCCGCGCGAGAGCCCCCTTGAGGATCACGAAGCGCGCGCCGGAAATGACCGCGGCCTGGGCGAAATCCATCAGCCCGAGGGCGGCACCGAGGTCGGCGTGGTCCTTGTGCGCGAAATCGAAGGTCCTGGGCGTGCCCCACTTGCGCTGTTCGACGTTGCCGGTCTCGTCGGCGCCGTCGGGCACATCGGCCTGGAGCACATTGGGCAGCGTCAGCAGGAGTTGCCGCACCTCTTCGCCCAGGGTGGCGCCTTCGGCTTCGAGCGCCGCCATCTTGTCCTTGATGGCGGCCACTTCGGCCATCAAGGGCGCGGCGTCGCCGCCCTTGGCCTTGACCCCGCCGATCTGCTTGGAGACCTCGTTGCGCTTGCTCTGCAGCGCCTGCAATTCGGTGACCGTGGCGCGGTTACGGGTGTCGAGTTCCAGGATGGCGGCCGAGGCCGGAGCCGCTTTGCGGCGGGCCAGGGCGGCGTCAAGCGCTTGGGGGTTTTCCCGGATCCATTTGATATCGAGCATGGGGCGAAGCCTTCATTGAGGATTGCCCAGGCTTATACGAGGGGGGCCGGATTCAGTCCAGGACCCCTTAAATTAGGCGGTATTGAAATCCGTGTCGTCGGCCGAGGTGTCGTTGGCTTCGGCGGCGGTTTCCTCTTCCCGCTTCTTCTCCACGAACCGGGCGCCGATGATCGAGGCCTCGTAGAGGATGCACATGGGGATGGCGAGGCTGAGCTGGCTGATGACGTCCGGCGGCGTCACCACGGCGGCGAAGATGAACACAAGGATGATGGCATAACGGCGCTTTTCGGCCAGCCCCTTGGCGGTGATCAGGCCCACCCGGGCCAGCAGCACGAACAGCACCGGCATCTGGAAGGCCAGGCCAAAGGCGAAGATCAGCTGCATGACGATGGTGAGGTATTCGCCCACCCGCGCCGCCAGCTGGATCGGGATCTGCCCCTCGACGCCAGTGGTCTGGAATCCCAGGAAGAACTTCCACGCCATGGGCATGATCACATAATAGGCCAGCGCGCCGCCCATGAAGAACAGCACCGGTGCTGCGAACAGGAACGGCAGGATGGCGCGCTTCTCGTGCCGGTACAGGCCGGGCGCCACGAACTTCCACAGCTGGTTGGCGAAGATCGGGAAGGTGATGAAGGCGGCGGAGAAGAACGCGACCTTCATCTCGGTCATGAAGGCTTCGGTCAGCTGGGTATAGATCATCGGCTGCAGCGGATGGCCGGCGGCGCGCTCGGCCTTCTCCAGCGGCACGACCAGGAAGGCGAAGATTTCCCCGGCGAACGACATGCTGACGCCGAACGTGACGATCAGGGCGGCGATGGAGAGGATCAGCCGCTTGCGCAGCTCCATCAGGTGATCGATCAGCGGCATGGTGTGGCTGTCGGGATTGTCCGACGGCTTGGCGGGAAGATTGGCGCCGCCCTTTTGCAGCGAGGCGTTCATGCCGCCGGTCCGGCCGGCGGCGGCGTTTGCGGCGCGGGCTGAGGCGCGGCGGCGGCCTGCTGCAGCGGCGGCTGGATGGTGGGCTCTACCGTGGGCGACGGGGCGGCCGGCGCCGCCGCGGGCGCCGACGGATCGAGCTGCAGGGCCGACGGATCGGCGACAGCAGCCAGGTCAGCGGTGGCCTGGGCGGTGGGATCGGACCGCAAGGTGCTCTCGATCTCGCCGGTGGGATCCACCACCTTGCTCACTTCCGACTGGAGATTGGCCTGGGACAGCTGCTTGACCTGCTGGCGCAACTCCTCGAGTTCGGCTTCGCGGACCATGTCGTTGAAGTGACCCTGGAACTCGGCCGACAGGCCGCGGATCTTGCGCACCGCCTTGGCCAGGGTGCGCATGGTCTCGGGCAACTGCTTGGGTCCAAGCAGAAGCACCGATAAGGCCCCGATCAGGGCCAGTTCAGACCATGCGAAATCGAACATCGCTGAGGTTCCTGGAAGGAAGCGGACGCTTCCGGCCGCTTTAAGCCGTGTGCGCCGGGTCCTTTTCCTTGGCGGAACCGTCGATGGTCTTGGGCGGGACGGGGGTCTCGTCGTCGTCCTTCATGCCCTTCTTGAAGGCCTTAATGCCCTTGGCGGTATCGCCCATGATCGAGGAGATCTTGCCGCTGCCGAACAGGAGCAGCATGACCACCAGGACGATGAGCCAGTGCATCAAACTCATGGAACCCATGACTCAATTACTCCAATGGTTTAGCGAGTGGCGTCTGGGCCGATCATGGCAAAAGCGCCTCCCAGCCGCAAGTTTTAGGCCCCGGGAGAAAATCCAGGGGGAAATCCGGGGAAAACCCTGTAACAGGCCCCGCCCCTGGCCTCCCACGTCCTATGTATGGGCGCGAAAGGTCAATTGCCAGGGGCTACGACGCCTTATTGTCCGGTTTGTCGCCGCCGTCGTCGTCATCATCGCCGTCATCGTCGCCGGCGTCGTCATCATCATCGTCGTCTTCGTAATCGCTCTCGTCGTCATCGTCGTCATCGTCGGCTTCTTCAGCCGCCTCGGGCGCCGCGGCGTTCTCGGGATGCTCGCCCTCTTCTCCAGAAGCCAGGGGTTCGGCGGCCTCTTCCGCTTCTTCCTCGGTGTCGAACAAGAGGGTATCGGCGCCGCGCGTGGAGTAGGACGCGCCGCGGGTGTTGTCGAGTAGGCCGGCCGCGCGCAATTCGTCGATGCCCGGCAGGTCTTCGATGGATTCCAGGCCGAAATGGTCGAGGAAGGCGTTGGACGTGCCCCACATGACCGGGCGACCCGGCACCTGTTTGCGGCCGCGCGGCTTGAGCCAGCCTTCCTCCAGCAGGATGTCGACCGTGCCGGTGGACACCACCACGCCGCGGATCTCTTCGATCTCGGCGCGGGTGACGGGCTGGTGATAGGCGACGATGGCCAGGGTCTCGATGGCGGCGCGGCTGAGCTTGCGCGGCACCAGCTTTTCCAGGGCGAGACGGTCCACCAGATCGGGCGCGGTGCGGAACGACCAGCGGCCGTTGGCCTGCAGCAGTTCCACGCCCCGGCCCTGGTAGACCGCGCGCAGCTGTTCCAGGAGGCCCGGCACGTCGGCGCCCTCGCCCAGGCGTTCGGCGATCACGCGCTCGGACACGGGTTCGGCGCTGGCGAAGATCAGGGCTTCCAACAGGCGCAGCTCTTCCGCCATACGGACCTTGCGGCCGGCATCCTGTTCGGCGATGTCCTCGGCCACCGAGGCCGGCACCACCGGCAGCGCGTCTTCGTCCCCGTTTTCTTCGGAAGGGGGTGTATTTTCAACAACGGTCAAGTGCGGCTCATCAATCATTGGCAGGTGTTTCGTCCAGGTTCGGCCGGTTGGCCGGCTTCAGGAAAATGGGTGAATAGGCGCCGCCGTCCTGGCGCAGGTCGGCCTTGCCCTGCTTCACCAGCTCGAGCACGGCGATCAGGGTGGTGGAGATCGCCGAGCGGCGTAACAGCGGTTGACGGATGTCCTTGGGCAGGAAGGCCTTGAGTTCGGTCCAGTCCGGGACGCCCGGCAGAATTTCTTTAAGACGGTGGATGGCCTCGTCGATGGAGAACAGGTCGAACGGCTCGATCTCGAGCGCGGTGACATTCTTTTCCCGGTGCTGGCGGGCGTAGGCCCGGAGCAGATCGTAGAGGGTGACGTCATAGACCGCCCTGTAAGTGGTGGGCAGGCCTTCCGGCGCGCCGCGGCCCCAGAAATCCATGCCCCGGCGCGGCAGCTCGAACAGCTTCTTGCCGGCTTCCTGCATGGCCTCGAGGCGGCGCATCTGGAACCGGAGCGCCTCGGCCATCTCCTCGGCGCTGGGCTGGTCGTCGTTCTCTTCCTTGGGCAGCAGCAGCTTGGACTTGAGGTAGGCCAGCCAGGCGGCCATCACCAGGTAGTCGGCGGCCAGTTCCAGCCTGAACTCGCGGGCGGTGTCGATGAACAAGAGATACTGGTCGGCGAGCGCCAGGATCGAGATGTGCATCAGGTCGACTTTCTGATCGCGCGCCAGCACCAGGAGCACGTCGATCGGGCCGTCGAATCCGCCGAGCGACAACACCAGCCGCGACAACGGATCGGCGTCGTCCCGGGCGGGGTCTTCCTCGAACGTCAGATCGGCGGGAAAGTCTTCAGACATCAGGTGTTTAGCCGTTCACTTTAAATGCGTTACGCGAATCAGTTTAGCGGCGCGGATCAGGATATGCCCGTGAGCGCCGCGATCAGTTCGACCACGCGCTCGACGATGGGCAGTATTATCCACGCGAAAAGGTTCAGGTCCCGTCCAATCAACGACCCCAAGGACGGCAACGCGACCAGGAGAACGATGAGGGCCAAGATGCCGTATTTTTCCAGGCGCGCCAAGGCGCGCGCAGGCCCCAGGGGCAGTAATCCGACCGCCACCCGGCCGCCGTCCAGGGGCGGCAGCGGCATCATGTTGAAGACCGCCAGCATGACATTAAATAGCAGGCTATTTGTTAGCAGGGCCTGAGCGAAGGGCTGCCAGTCCGCGGGCAGCGCAACCAGCCCGTGGAACAGCACCGCCGAGATCACCGCCAGGGCGATATTGAGCCCCGGCCCCGCCGCGGCCACCCACACCATGTCCCGTCTTGGGTGACGCAGCCGGCTGAAATCCACCGGCACCGGCTTGGCCCAGCCCATCAGGAACGGGCCCCCTTTTGTAAAAGTGCTGGCCAGCATCAGGAGGCCCGGAAGGATAATGGTGCCGAACGGGTCGACATGGCGGATCGGGTTCAGGGACAGCCGGCCCCGCTCCTTGGCCGTGGGATCGCCGAACACCAGGGCGACATAGCCGTGCGCGGCCTCATGCAGGGTGATGGCCAGGATCGCCGGGATCGCCATGGCGACGATGGAGGCGAAGGTGGAAAGCTCGCCGGTCTCAGACATGACGGCCCTCAGACATGACGAAGCGCGTCCAGTATTTTGAATTGGGCCACGGCGGCGTTGGCGATCTTGGCGCGCGGACGGCGGCTTTGGACGTCGGCCAGGGCGGCCAGGCCCCGCGCGCCCAGCGGCCCGGCGGCGCGGGCCACGGCCTCCATATCGGCCAGATTTCCGTCGCAATGGAGCATCAGGTCGCAGCCGGCCGCCCGGGCGGCGTCGGCGCGGGCGTCGAACGGTCCCGCCAGGGCCTTCATGCCCAGGTCGTCGCTGATCAGCACGCCCTTGAAGCCGATCTCGCCGCGGATGATCTCGGAAATGACCTTGGCGGAGGTCGTAGCCGGGTTCCGCGGATCGATGGCGGTGTAGACCACATGGGCAGTCATGGCGAACATCAGGCCCGGCAGTTTCGAGAGCTGCTTGAACGGCACGAAGTCGCTGGCACGCAGATCGTCCAGCCCGGCGGTCACCACCGGCAGTTCCAGGTGGCTGTCGCTCATGGCCCGGCCGTGGCCGGGGATATGCTTGATCACCGGCAGCACGCCGGCGTCCCACAGCCCCTCGCAGACCGCCGCCCCCAGGCGGCCGGCGATGGCCGGGTCCTTGGAGAAGGCGCGGTCGCCGATGATGTCGTGGGCGCCCGGCACCGGCACGTCGGCCACCGGGGCGCAGTCGACGTCGATGCCCAGCGCCTTCAGCTCCTCGCCGATCAGCTGGATGTTGAGCCGGACCATGGCTTCCGCTTTGGCGGGATCGGCGGCATGGAGGGGCTCGAACTCGCCGCTGGCCGGCGCATGACGCCAGTACGGCGGCTTCAGGCGCTGCACCCGGCCGCCCTCCTGGTCGATCAGGACAAAGGCTTCGAACTCCGGTGAAATGGAACGCAAATCACCAACTAAAGCAGTGACTTGCTCTGGGTTGTTGATGTTTCGCGCGAAGAGGATGTAGCCCGCCGGACGCACGTTTTTGAAGAACGCGCGCTCGGCCTCGGTGAGCGTGAGCCCTTGCAGTCCAAACACCGCCGCGAGCGGCGCTTGAGAGGTGGTCATGGGCAGGGCCTGTGAGCCGGTTACGGCTTGACCACGATGCAGCCGACGCGGTCGGCGGCGAGCGCGGCGCAGAGCTGGTCGGCGGCGGCCTTGTCCGCCAGGGGACCGGCGCGCAGACGGTAGTAGATCCCCTTCTCGCCCAGGTCGGCCTTGGTGACCGAGGGGGTCAGGGACGCGAACAGGTCCTGGTGCTTGCCGCTGATGCGCTTCCATTCGGAGTTGGCCGCCTCTTCGGTCGGCACCGAGACCAGCTGGATCTGGAAGGAACCGGGAGTCCCGGGGGTCGGCGCCGCGGGGGTGACCGCGGCGACCTGGGTCTCGGGCCTGGCTTCCGGCGCCTTGGCGGCGGGAGCCGGCGTGCCGGCCTGCGGTGGCGCGCCGGGCTTGCCGGTGGCCGTGGCGACCGCGGCCGCCAGAGCGGCAGCGTCGGCGGACGGCGCCGCCGGCTTGGTCTCCTTGGGGACGGCTTCCTTGGGGGCCTCGTTGGCTTCTTTGACAATGGACTCCATTGTCTTCTCTGGAGCCTTGGTTTCGGGCGCCTTCACCTCCGGTGCCTTCGCCGGGGCCGGCGTCGCTGCCGGTGTCGCTGTTGGCTCGGGTGCCTTGGCGACGACCTTGGGCGGCTCCTTGGGCTCCTCGGGCGGCGGCAGCAGGTTCTCTTCCCGCTTGGGCGCGGCGCCCTTGGCGACCCGGTCGTAGACCAGCTTGTCCTGGTTCTCGACCTGCATGCCGCCGGGATTGTCGGGCTTCAACTTATAGGGTGCGGCGTCGGCCTTGACGGTCGCGACCTCGCCTTCGGGCAGTTCCGCGCCGCTCGGCCCCTTGAAGGCGTACCAGCCAACCCCGGCCACCAGCACCGCGCCGAGGGCGACGCCGGCCATCAGGCTGACCGACAGGCCGCCGGACCGGCCGGTGCGCCCGTCCCGGTCGTCGAACACTTCATCGGTGAAAGGAGTGGCCCGGAGCGTGTCCGCCTTGTTGCCAAAGGGGTCGGCATCGCGCTTCACGTCTTCCCGGCGCAGGCTCGGGCCGTCTCCGTCGCGGTCGTAAAGACCCACCATAGTGTCAGCGCATTTCCTCGAGGGGTTCGACGCCAAAAACCGTCAACCCAGACGCTATCACCAGCCCCACGCCCCGGACAAGCGCGAGGCGTGCCAGCGACACGGCCTGGTCGTCGGCCTGGAGGAAGCGCAACTCGGTGGCGTCGTTGCCCTTATTCCACAAGGCGTGGAACTGGGAGGCCAGCTCATAGAGATAGAACGCGATCCGGTGCGGCTCGTGGGCCAGCGCCGCGCCCTCCACCGTGCGCGGCCAGGCGGCCAGGGTGCGCAACACAGCCACCTCGTCCGCGTCCCGAAGGCGCGCGAGGTCCGCCTTCGCCAGCCCGGCGTCGGACAAATCGGCCTGCGGGAACATCTCGGCCGCGTGGCGGAACACGCTGCGGCCGCGGGCATGGGCGTAATGCACGTAGAACACCGGGTTCTCGCGCGATTTCTCCATGACCTTGGCGTAGTCGAAATCCAAAGGCGCGTCGTTCTTGCGGGTGAGCATGATGAAGCGCACCACGTCGCGGCCGACCTCGTCGATCAGGTCGCGCAGGGTGACGAAGGTGCCGGCGCGCTTGGACATCTTCACCGGCTCGCCGTTGTTGAGCACCCGCACCATCTGGCACAGGAGCACGTCGAGCTTGCCTTCCCCCTTGGTCAACGCCGCCAGCGCCGCCTGGACGCGTTTGACATAGCCGCCGTGGTCGGCGCCCCAGATGTTGACCAGGTTCTTGAAGCCGCGGTCGACCTTGTCCTTGTGGTAGGCGATGTCGCTGGCGAAATAGGTGCCGGCGCCGCTGGATTTGCGCAAGGGGCGGTCGACCTCGTCGCCGAACTGGGTGGCCTTGAACAGCAGCTGCGGCCGGGGCTCCCAGTCGTCCGGGGTCTTGCCCTTGGGCGGTTCCAGCACGCCGGTATAGGTGAGCCCGGCGTCGGCCAGGAACTTCAGGGCGTCATCGACCTTGCCGCTGTCCACCAGCCCCTTTTCGGAGGTGAAGACGTCGTGATGCACGCCGAGGAGGCCGAGGTCCTCCTTCACCAGCTTCATCATGTAATCGACGGTGAATTCCCGCAGCACCGGGATCCAGACCGCGGGGTCGTTGACCTCGGCCCATTTGTCGCCGTCGCGGGCCTTGAGGGCCTCGGCCACCGGGATCAGGTAGGCGCCGCCGTATTGGATCTCTTTCCGCTCGAGGGCGCCCTGGACATCGGCCTCGGTGATGCGGCCCAGGGCTTGCAGGTAACGCATGCGCAAGGCGCCCGCGACGTTGTCAACCTGCCCGCCGGCGTCGTTGATGTAATATTCCTTGGTGACCGCGAACCCGGCCTTGGCCAGGAGGCGCGCCAGCGCGTCGCCCACCACCGCGCCGCGGGCGTGGCCCACATGCATGGGGCCGGTCGGGTTGGCCGAGACATACTCGACGTTCACCTTCTCGCCGCCGCCGACCGTGCTGTCGCCGTAGGCACGGCCGGCCCTCAGCACGTCCACCAGCGCCTCGCGCCAGACCTTGCCGTCCAGCGTGATATTGATGAAACCGGGCCCGGCCACCGACGCGCCGGTGACGTCGGCGACGCCCTTCAGATTCTCGACGATCAGGTCGGCCAACACCTTGGGCGCCATGCCGGCCGGTTTGGCCAGCACCATGGCGGCGTTGGTGGCGACATCGCCGTGGCTGGCGTCGCGCGGCGGCTCGACCACGACACGGGCGAGATCGAGGCCGGCGGGCAGCTTGCCCGCGGTCATCAGGCCGCCGAGCACGGCGTCGATGCGGCTTTTCATCACGGCGAAGATATTCATCGGTGGCGGCGCCCGTTTTGGTTTTGGAGCGGGCGGACATTATAGAGCCGGCCCGCGGGGAGCAATGCCGCCCCACCCCCGACCCTCCGCTAAATCAAGCGGCGGGCGTTCGGGGCCCGCCGCCGGCGCCATGATATTGAGGAATCTGACTATTCCGTCGCGCCGGCCGCGCCCCTGCTGTCCGGGAGCCGGCCCCCCGGCATAGCTCCCGGGCGGGTTACGGCTTCACCGAGGGATCGAACAGGCGCGCGTGTTCGTCCAGGGCGAAGCGGTCGGTCATGCCGGCGATGTAATCGGCCACGCGCCGGGCGGTCTTGAGCGTGCCGGGCGCGATGCTGCCGTCGCGCCAGTCCTCGGGCAGCAGCTGCGGCTCCGCGAACAGCAGTTCGAACAGAGTCCGCACCACCCGCCGCGCCTTGCTGGTCATGCGGTTGACCTTGGTGTGGCGGTACATATGGGTGAACAAAAAATCCTTCAGCACCCGCACATCGGCCGCCATCGTGTCGGAGAACCCCACCAGGGCCGTGCCCAGCAGCCGCACGTCCTGGGCTGACGCCGGCTTGAGCCGCATGAAGCGCCGGTTGGTCTCGGCGATGATGTCGTCGACCATGGCGGCGATCACCGCGCGCAAGGCTTCGTGGATGAGGCGGTTGCGGTCGAGGCCCGGATAGCGGGCGGCGACGGCGCGGACGGCGGCGCCGACCACGGGAAGATCCATGACCTGCTCCAGCGCGAACAGGCCGGCGCGCAGGCCGTCGTCGAAATCGTGGGCGTTATAGGCGATGTCGTCGGAGAGGGCAGCGACCTGGGCCTCGGCTCCCGGCCAGGTGGCGAGTTCGAGATCGTGGCCGGCGTTGTATTCGGTGATCGCCAGCGGCACCGGCCTCGCGTCATTGCCGGCGATGGGCCCGTTGTGCTTCACCAGCCCTTCGAGGGTTTCCCAGGTGAGGTTGAGGCCGTCGAAAGCGGCGTAGCGCTGTTCCAGCTTGGTGACGATGCGCAAGGACTGGGCGTTGTGGTCGAAGCCGTTGTAGTCCGCCATGCAGTCCTTGAGGGCGTCCTCGCCGGCGTGGCCGAAACACGTGTGGCCGAGATCGTGCGCGAGCGCCAGGGCCTCGGCCATGTCCTCGTTGAGCCCCATGAAGCGCGCCAGCGAGCGCGCGATCTGCGCCACCTCCAGGCTATGCGTGAGGCGGGTGCGGTAGTTCTCGCCCTCGCTGTAGACGAACACCTGGGTCTTGTACTTCAGCCGGCGGAAGGCGCCGCAATGGATGATGCGGTCGCGGTCGCGCTGGTACACCGTGCGCGTGGCGGACTCGGATTCCTGGTGCAGGCGGCCGCGGCTGGCGCGCGGATCGCACGCCACCGGCGCCAGGAACCCGGCCAGCGCCGCCAACTCTCGTGAACTCATGTCCCCCGCCTTTTCGATGGACCGCGACGATACCACATTCGATTTTCGTCGTCCTTCGAGCGTAAAGCACGACAAGCGAAGGATTTCCCCTGCTTGAAACCCGGGGGCGCGCCCCCTACATTGGGGGCAGCGAACCCGGGGTTTTGCTTATGAATCACGTCGCCGACGCACCCAACGTCCAACTCACCCAGGCGGCCGCCGAGCGTGTTCTCGCGCTCATCGCCGCCGAAGGCAAACCGGACCTCATGCTCCGCCTCGCCGTCTCCGGCGGCGGCTGCTCGGGCTTTTCCTATGGTTTCAGCCTGGACGACGCCGTCACCAGCGACGACAAGGTCTACGAGTTCTTCGGCGCCAAACTGGTGATCGACGACGTCTCGCTCGGCCTCTTGAACGGCTCAGAGATCGACTATGTCGACGACCTGCGGGCCGCGTCCTTCCGCATCAACAACCCCAACGCCACCTCCACCTGCGGCTGCGGCACGTCGTTCTCGGCGTAGCTGCCTCTGCCTTTTATGCTGTCATTGCCCGACTTGATCGGGCAATCCATGCTTCAATGTGCACCGCGTGTATTGGACGATGGATCACCCGGTCAAGCCGGGTGATGACAAAGTACTAGAGCCTATTTCCGCGCCGGCGGTTTTTTGGCGCCGTCCCAGCCTTCGCACATCTGCGACACCGCCTCGTAATTCGAACTGGTGTCGATCACGCTGTTCCCTTCCGCCATGACGCGCTGGAAGGTCTCCAAGGGCGCGTTCATGCGGCCGTGGATGGCGGTCAGCGCCTGGTCGGCGCCGCGGTTGGCATCCGTGACATAGAGCGGCCCCTGGTCGCGCAGGATGGCTTCGAGCGCGGCGCGCACCCGCGGCGCGGTGTCCCTCAGGGCCTGCCGGTTGATACCCACATGCTGGTTCTCATGATCGAGGATCATGCGGTATTCGCAAGAGCCCGGCTTATATTCCGAGGCCACGTAGACTTCCATGCGGTCCCAGCCGAAGTCCGCCTCTACCCGGTCGAGGTAGACGCAAAAACCCCGCCCTTGCGGTTTGATATGCGTGGCGGCCTGCATGGACAGGATCGTCTCGACATAGGTGACGCCGAGCGCCTTCTGGTGCCGTTCGCCCAAGGGCTCGCCGCGGGTGGCGAACAGGTTGCGGATGCCGGAGACCGTGAGGCGGTTGTTGTAGACCGGGCCCGGCGCCTTGGTGGTGAAATCCAGCGTGATGGCGGCCCGCGACGGCGCGCACGGGTTCACCGACGCCGCAAAGGCCGGCCCCTGCGCCGCAAGCACCGCCAGCACCATACAAAACGCCGCATAAAGCCTGATCATGGCGCCATCTTGCCCGGCCCCATCGGCAATGTCAGCATGGCGCTTCCTTCATCTTTATGTGAGCTGCCGCCGTGGCCGACCTGTTTTCTTCCGTTCCAAAACCGGCCCCGAAAGCCGACACCCAAGGGGCGCCAAAGACCATCAAGATCGCCACCTGGAACGTCAATTCCGTGAAGGCGCGTCTGCCCAATGTGCTCGCGTGGCTGAAGGAATTCTCGCCGGACGTGGTGCTGTTCCAGGAGATCAAATGCACCGACGACAGCTTCCCCCGCCTGGAACTCGAAGACGCCGGCTACAACATCGAGACCCACGGCCAGAAGACCTATAACGGCGTCGCCATTCTCTCCAAGTCGCCGATCGAGGACGTGGAGCGCGGGCTGCCGGGCCTGGACGGCCTGCGCGGCGCCGAAAGCAGCGCCGCCGACGACGAGCAGGCGCGCTATATCGAGGGCACCGTGTTCGGCAAGGTCCGCGTCGCGGCGCTCTACCTGCCCAACGGCAACCCCATCGGCACGGAGAAGTTCAGCTACAAGCTAAGTTGGATGGAGCGCCTGAAGGCGCATATGGAGCGCACGGTGCTGGACGACGAGATCCGCGCCTACGGCGGCGACTACAACGTCATCCCCACCGACGACGATGTCTACAACCCGCGCGCCTTCGACCAGGACGCCCTGACCCAACCGGAGACCCGCACCCACTTCCGCGCCATGCACCACCTCGGCATGACCGACGCTTTCCGGGCCTTCAACACCAAGCCGCACCAGTATTCCTACTGGGACTACCAGGCCGGCGCCTGGCAGAAGGACAACGGCCTGTTGATCGACTTCATCCTGCTCTCGCCCTGCGCCGCCGACCGCCTGGTCGCCAGCGGCATCGACAAAAAACCGCGCGGCAAGGAAAAGGCCTCCGACCACACGCCGGTGTGGTGCGAACTGGCGATCTGAATCTCCTCGGGAATGCCATCGGCATGGCGAACGTTAGGACCCCAAAACAAAAGCCCCGCACCGGTTGGTGCGGGGCTTACTTCCTTGTTTGTCATTCTTGGGCCGCAGGCCCGAGAATGACAAAGAAAGCGAAGGCTAGATATCGGCGTAGACGTGCGTCTCGGCCTGGCCGCCCGGGTGGGTGACGCAGCCGTCGCAGGCGTCGCCCACCAGCTGGGCGAACTTCCACAGCGCGCCGGACTGGTAGTCATGCTTGCGCGGCTTCCAGGCGGCCTTGCGCCTGGCCATCTCGTCGGCGGAGATCTCGACCTCGATGGTGCCGTTGACGGCGTCGAGCGCGATCATGTCGCCGTCCTTCACCAGGGCGATGGGGCCGCCGACCGCAGCTTCGGGGCCGACATGGCCGATGCAGAAGCCGCGCGTGGCGCCGGAGAAACGTCCGTCGGTGATCAGGGCCACCTTCTCGCCCATGCCCTGGCCGTAGAGGGCGGCGGTGGTGGAGAGCATCTCGCGCATGCCCGGCCCGCCGCGCGGGCCTTCGTAGCGGATGATCAGCA
Organism: Rhodospirillaceae bacterium; assembly: GCA_041905795.1. Lineage (GTDB taxonomy): Bacteria > Pseudomonadota > Alphaproteobacteria > Rhodospirillales > Rhodospirillaceae > SHVO01. The sequence continues at coordinate 13,583 of JAYRKL010000012.1, forward strand.
CGTCGCCTTCCTTGTATTTGCGCGCCTGCACCGCGGCGAAGCATTCCTCCTCGCTGTCGAAGCAGCGGGCGGGGCCGTGGAACTTCAGGGTCTTCATGCCGGCGATTTTCACGATACAGCCTTGCGGCGCCAGCGAGCCCTTGAGGCCGGTGACGCCGCCATTGGGCGACAGCGGATTGGAGAGCGGACGGATCACGTCCTGGCCTTCGGGGAATTTCTCGTCCTTCAGGTTCTCGGCGATGGTCTTGCCCGTCACCGTCATGCAGTCGCCGTGCAGGTAGCCGCCGTCCAGCAGCACTTTCATCAGCACCGGCATGCCGCCGGCCTTGTACATGTCCAGCGCCACGTATTTCCCGCCCGGCTTGAGGTCGGCGATATAGGGCGTGCGGTTGAACACCTTGATGACCTCGTCCAGGTCGAACTTGATGCCGCATTCATGGGCGATGGCCGGCAAATGCAGGCCGGCGTTGGTGGAACCGCCCGAGGCGGCGACGATGACGGCGGCATTCTCCAGCGACTTGCGGGTGACGATGTCGCGCGGGCGCAGGCCCAGGCGCAGGAGGTTCATCACCGCCTTGCCCGAGGCTTCGGCGTACTGGTCGCGGCTCTCGTAAGGGGCCGGCGCCGCGGCCGACAGCGGCAGCGCGAGGCCGATGGCTTCGGAGACGCAGGCCATGGTGTTGGCGGTGTACTGGCCGCCGCAGGAGCCGGCCGACGGACAGGCGTGGCATTCCAGTTCGGTCAGTTCCGCCTCGGTCATCTTGCCGGCGGCGTGCTGGCCGACGCCTTCGAACACGTCGACCACGGTCACGTCCTTGCCCTTGTATTTACCGGGCAGGATCGAGCCGCCGTACATGAACACCGAGGGCACGTTGAGACGCACCATGGCCATCATCATGCCGGGCAGGCTCTTGTCGCAGCCGGCGAGGCCCACCAACGCATCGTAGGAGTGGCCGCGCATGGAAAGCTCCACCGAGTCCGCGATCAGGTCGCGCGATGCCAGCGAGCTTTTCATGCCCTGGTGGCCCATGGCGATGCCGTCGGTGACGGTGATGGTGGTGAATTCGCGGGGGGAACCGCCCGCCGCACGCACGCCGGCCTTGGCGGCCTGGGCCTGGCGCGACAGCGCGATGTTGCACGGCGCCGACTCGTTCCAGCAGGTGGCCACGCCCACCAGCGGCTGGTGGATCTCCTCGGCGGTCATGCCCATGGCGTAATAGAAGCTGCGGTGCGGGGCGCGGTCCGGCCCCTCCGTCACATGGCGGCTGGGCAGCTTGGCCTTGTCGAACACCGGCTTCTTGGCGTCATCGGGCATGGAGACCTCCTCAACTTTCCTGCGGCGCCATTGTGGTGGAGCGCACGGCGCCGCGGCTATCAAAAACGCGACAGATAGTTTTTCTCAAGCGCTGATCCGCGTCGTTTTCCTCAGGCGCTGATCCGCGCCAGGGCCTCGGTCATCTTGGCCTTGGCGGCTTCGGCGGCGGCCTGGCGTTCGCGGTTCTCTTCCACGACGTCCGGCGGCGCCTTGGCGACAAAGCTTTCGTTGGAGAGCTTCTTGATGATGCCGGCGATCTCACCCTCGAGGCGCGTGATTTCCTTCTTGAGGCGGTCCTTCTCCTTGCCCAGGTCGATGATGCCTTCCATGGGCAGGAACACGGTCGCCTCACCCGCCACCACCTGCGCGGCGGCCGGCGGAATGGTGTCGGAAACCGTGATCGAGGACAGCCGCGCATTGGCGCAGATCAGCGCGGTGTGAAGCTCCAGGCGTCTTTTGGTTTCGGCACTGGCGTCCTTCACGGTCGCGGCCAGTTGGGTGCCGGGCGGGATGTTCATTTCCACGCGCACCGAGCGGATGGCGCTGATGGTGTCCACCACCCAATCTATTTCTGCCTTGGCAATCTCGGCCTGCGCATCCTTGGCTGCCATGCCCTCGTAAGTGGGCCACGGCGCGTGGATCAACGTGGTCGCGCGCGTGATACCGGCGGCGTTGGCCAGTTCTTCCCACAGGGTTTCCGTCACGAACGGAATCATGGGGTGGCCGATGAGCAGGATCTGGTCGAGAACCCAAGACGTCGTCGCACGGGTTTCCGCCTTGGCGGCCTCGTCCGTGCCCATGAACACGGGCTTGGCGAATTCCAGATACCAGTCGCAGAACGTGCCCCAGGTGAACTGGTAGAGGCCGTTGGCGGCTTCGTTGAAGCGATAGGCCTCGATGGCGCCCGACACCGCGCCCGCGGCTTCGGCGGTCTTGGCGACGATCCACTTGTTGAGCGTGGTGGTGACTTTTGCCGGATTGAAGTCGGCTTTGATCACGCACTCATTCATCTGCGAGAAGCGCGCGGCGTTCCAGATCTTGGTGACGAAGTTGCGGTAGCCGGCGATGCGGCTCTCGGAAAGCTTGATGTCGCGCCCTTGCGCCGCCATGGCGGCCAGGGTGAAGCGCACGGCATCGGTGCCGTAGGCGTTGCACAGGTCCAGGGGGTCCATGACGTTGCCCTTGGACTTGGACATCTTCTGGCCCTTCTCGTCGCGCACCAGGGCATGGATGTAGACGTCGCGGAACGGCACCTGCGGCGCGCCGCTCTCATCTTTCATGAAATGCATGCCCATCATCATCATCCGGGCCACCCAGAAGAAGATGATGTCGAAGCCGGTCACCAGCACGTCGCCGGGATAATAGCGCGCCAGCTCCGGCGTCTTGTCCGGCCAGCCCAGGGTCGAGAACGGCCACAGCGCCGAGGAGAACCAGGTGTCGAGCACGTCCTCGTCGCGCTTCAGCTCCACGGCCTTGCCGTAGTGCTTCGCGGCGAGGGCGTGGGCTTCGGCTTCGTCATAGGCGACGAATGGCGTGTTATCCGGCCCGTACCACGCCGGGATCTGGTGTCCCCACCACAACTGGCGCGACACGCACCACGGCTGGATGTTGCGCATCCACTCGAAGAAGGTGTTTTCCCAATTCTGCGGCACAAACCGCGTGCGCCCGGTCTCGACCGCTTCGATGCAGGGTTTGGCCAAGGTCGCGGCGTCGGCATACCACTGGTCGGTGAGCCACGGCTCGATCACAACGCCGGAGCGGTCACCATAAGGCACCTGCATGACGTTGGTTTCGATCTTCTCCAGAAGGCCCAGGCCTTCCAGTTCCGCCACCACCGCGTCGCGCACCTTGAAGCGGTCCATGCCGCGGTACTTCTCGGGCGCGTTCTCGTTGAGCTTGGCGTCCTGGTCGAACAGGTTGATCATCGCCAGGTTATGACGCTTGCCGACACCGAAGTCGTTGAAGTCGTGCGCAGGCGTGATCTTCACCGCGCCGGTCCCCTTCTCCGGGTCGGCGTAGTCGTCGGCGACAATGGGAATCAGCCGGCCGGTGATCGGCAGGACCACGTTCTTGCCGACCAGCTGCTTGTAGCGCTCGTCATCGGGATGCACGGCCACGCCGGTGTCGCCCAGCATGGTCTCGGGCCGCGTGGTGCCGACGGTGATGAAGACGCCGTCTTGCCCTTCCACCGGATACTTGAAGAACCACATCTTGCCCTTGATCTCGCGGTTCTCCACTTCCAGGTCGGAGATGGCGGTGTGCAGCTTCGGGTCCCAGTTCACCAGGCGCTTGTCGCGGTAGATCAGGCCCTGGCGGTGGAGTTCCACGAACACCTTGGTCACGGCCTTGGAGAGACCGGCGTCCATGGTGAAGCGCTCGCGCGCCCAGTCGGGCGACGCGCCGAGGCGGCGCAGCTGGTGGGTGATGATGCCGCCGGATTGCTCTTTCCAGGTCCAGACGCGCTGGAGGAATGCCGCGCGGCCCATGTCGCGGCGGTTGGCGCCGGTGTCCGCCAGCTGACGCTCCACCACCATTTGCGTGGCGATGCCGGCGTGGTCGGTGCCGGGCTGCCACAGCGCGTCGCGCCCGGCCATGCGGTGATAGCGGATCAGGATGTCCTGCAAGGTGAAGGTGAGCGCGTGGCCGATGTGCAGGGAGCCCGTGACGTTGGGCGGCGGCATCATGATGGTGTAGGGCTTCGCCGCCGACGCGGGATCGGCGGCGAAATCGCCGGCCTTTTCCCACCGGGCGTACAGCGCCTCTTCGACGCTGGCGGGCGTATAGGTCTTGTCGAGCATGTGGCGGCCTTTAGACGGATGAGCCGAGGGGTTTACCCGCCTGTTGCGAAAATCGCAACACGGCCAAAAGCGCTTGAGAACAAAGCGTTACTTGTTGGGGTCCAGCAGCCGCCAGGCCGGCTTTCCGGTGCTGCGGCCCGCGACCCTGCGTGGGGTGCCGTCTGGCCCATACTCATCGAGGTACCAGGTGGCGGTTCGGCCCACCCCTTTCGGGTCATTGGGCGTGTCCAGATAGAAGGTATAGACCGGCTGGCCCTTGTAGGCCCACTGCCTGACCCCGTGGTCGCGTTCGACGATGGTCCAGTCGCCGGTGGGTTTGTCGCCGTCCCCGGCCTTTATCACCGGCCAGACCGCGGCGCAGGCGTCATCGCACATGGATTTATCCGGGCGATCGCCATCGAAGACATACAGCGGCAGGAAAGCCGGAAACGACCGGAAGATCCAGTGTCCCGGCGGATCTTCCGAGATCGCCACCGCGCCCGGGGAGCCCTGGTCCCGCGGTCCGCTCGCGGCGCCCGCCACACCGGGCGAGGCCAGAACCGCACACCAGACCATCGCCTGCAGGATCGCGCGCATGTGTCACCTCGGTCGGCTTGAACGAAAGACCAGATTATAAAACAGGATTATACGGCCGCGTCCGCAGGGCGGTCCATGCGAAGGGCGCGTGCTGCATTGCGGCAGGTATGCGGTTCCCGCACGCCCGGCGTTATAGAGGTGAAATTTGGCAGGAGGCCGCGCGCACGGTGCGCGCGGCTTACATCCGGTCCGAACGCGTGGCGATACGCTCGATTTCCTGTTTGACGATGCGCTCGACCATGTACGGCAGGTTGCTGTCGAGCCACTGCTTCAGGAGCGGCGTGCAGATCTCGCGCACCAGCTGCTCCAGGGTGATGCCCTGGTTGCCGAGATGCATGGCGCGTTCGCGGGAAACCGCATGGGCCAGCTGGGCGATGGACGCACCCGAAGCATGGGCGGCGGCATCGGAAACCAGGTGCTCGCCATACTCGGGCTGATAGGGCTCCGGCGCGAAGGACGGCGCCGGCTCGTGGTATTCCTGGAAGTCCTGCTGCGGCGGCTCATCGAACATCATTGAGTCGGTGAGCTGCAACGGCATTTCGGGCTCGGGCTCCGGCTCGGCCGGCGTGAACACCGGTTCGGGCTCGGGCACCTCGTCGAAGATCGACGCCACCGGCTCCTCTTCCACGGCCATTTCCATCACCGGCTCAGGCGGCGGCGGAGGTGGCGGTGGGGGCGGCGGAGGCGGAGGTGGCGGCGGTGGGGGTGGCGGCGGAGGCGGAGGTGGCGGCGGGGGCGGAGGCGCGGCTTTGGCTGGCTCGGGCTTCGCGGCCTCGCCATCGTCCTCGGACAAAATCTTGCGAATGGAGGCGAGGATGTCCTCCATCGAGGGTTCTTGTTGGCCTTCCGCGCTCATACTCTAAGGCTCCCCAACCGGCGTTTTGCCGGTCATTTGAGAGCAACATTACGTGAAGTGGTTAAAGAATTCTATAACGGACGGGCACTTAGAGCATTTTCAGGCAAAGTGGGTACCGGTTTGTCCGGCCGGAGGCCGGCCTATTTTCAGTCGACGCGCGTTTCCCGCGCGTTCGAAAATGCGCTTTTATTGAAAAGCCTTGTCGTGACCATTTCGGTCACGACGGGGGCGCATTTTCAAGAAAAAGCGCCGCTCCATCCCGGTCACAGGAGCCCGCAAGCGGCGCCCCTGCCCCACAGGTTAAGCGCTAGTTCTTCGCCGCCGGGTTGACCGCGCTCTGCGGCTGGAAGTCCGCGCCGATGGCCTGGAACCTGACGCTGTTATAGTGCGCGACCGGGTCATAGACCGGAGCGTTCAGGGTCAGGTCGGCGGCATTCAAACGGCCGGTGGCCGACAGCACCTGGAACGCCGCGACCGCCTGGTCACGCCGGGTGCGAACCAGGTTCACCTGGGCGGTGAGCAGGTTCTGTTCCTGGATCAGCACGTCGAGGATGGTGGCCGAGCCCACTTCCTGCTGGCGCTGCAGGCCTTCCACCGAGATCTCGCTGGCGGCGATCTGGGACTTGTAGGACTCAATGCTGGCGGTGGCCGATTGATAGGCTTCGAAGGCCACGGTCGAGGCGTTGCGCGCATCGAGGCGGGCCTGGTCGGCCAGCAGTCGCTGCTGGCTGGCGGTGTCCTTGGCCTGACGCAGACGGGCCCATTCGGCGCCCTGCTGGTAGAGCGGGATGGTCACCTGCGCCTGGGCGATGGCCTGGTCGGAGCGGTAGCCGGTGATCGAGGTGTCGTAGCCCTTGGTCCACTGGGCGACGAAGCTCGCGGACGGCAGCAGGTCGCCCTGCACCACCGTCACGTTATCGGCGGCGGACTTGGCGGCGTAATCGGCGGCCAGGAAGTTGGGATTGGCGGCGATGGCCGCGGTTACCGAAGCTTCCAGGTTGGCCGGCAGGTTGCCCGGGATCGCAGGCTGCACCAGGTTTTCCGGCGCCTTCCCGACCACGTTCTCGTAAGCCGAGCGGGCCTGCTGCAACAGGCCCTCCGCCTGCACCAGGCCGGCGCGGGCGCCGGCGAGGCTGGCTTCGGACTGGGCCACGTCGGTGCGGGTGATTTCACCCACCCGGAAACGGTCGTTGGTGGCTTCCAACTGGCGGCCGAGCACCTGGGTGTTGTTGCGGTTAAGCTCGACCACCGCCTGATACTGGAGGACGTCGAGATAAGCGGTCGCCACCTGCAGCATGACCTGGGCTTCGGTGCCGGCCAGGCGCGCGCGCTGAGCGTAGACCTGGTTCTGGGCGGCCGAAGTGCCGGCAACGGTCTTGAAGCCGCGGAACAGCGGCTGGTTGAAGGTCACCGAGGCGTTCTTGGACGTATTCGAGAGGAACGAGCCGACGGTGGGCGAGGTGCTGGTCTCGATGCGCTGGCGGGTGACGTTGCCGTTCACCTGCAGGGTCGGACGCCACCCGGAAAGGGCGATGGGCACGGCTTCGTCGGTGGCGCGCAGCTGGGCCCGGGCGGCGAGCAGGTTGGGGTTGCCGGTGTAGGCCAGGGCCATGGCGTCGGCGAGCGTGTCGGCGGCGGCCGGCTGGACCCAGACATTCAAAGTGGCGGCAACAGAGGTTAACAGAACCAGCGTCAGCGCCTTTCCGGCGCTTTTCTTCGTCGCTTTAGCCCGCAGCATCTCGGCCCCCGACATCTTCTTATCCGAACCAGAAACAACTCAAGACATAGTGTCGCACCCGCAGGGCGGGTTCTTTGTAACGCGGGCCTAGCTCTATACGAAGCATGCCGTACGCGCCACCCGTTTCATGTAACCCTTTGTGCCAGCCGGTGAAGGGCTCCCCCGAGGCGATAACGGCTCACGTAAGCGCCGCCGGCGGCACGCGCCAGAGGCCAAGCCCGGATTTTTACCGCCGCGCGTAGGCATGGGTGCCTGCGCTGCCCAACATAAATCAATTATTTTGATACAAATCAATAAGATATTTTATTTATCTCATGAAATACATGAGGATAAAACTGGCGGCGCCACCGGCGGCGCATTGCTCTACTTAATATGGGGAGACGCGCCGCTCAGAATGCGAAGCTGGCGCGCTTCTCGAACCCGGGCAGGACCGGCGTCACGGCATCGAACTGCGCGACCGCGCCGAAGGCGGCGCCGACCCGTTCCACCACCATCCCGCGCCCGACCGCGCCGTCGCGGACGACGGCCACCAGCCGGCCGCCGTCGGCCAGCTGGAGTTTAAGACTGCCCGGGATTTCGGCGACCGCGCCGCCGATCAGGATCACGTCATAGGGGCCGCCGGCGGCATGGCCCGCGGCGAGGTCGCCGGTCACCACCTGGACATTGCCGACGCCGGTGAGGGCGAACGCCGCGCCCGCGGCGGACGAGAGTTCCCGGTCGCTGTCGAGGGCGACCACAGTGGCCGCCATGCGCGCCAGCACGGCCGCGCTGTAGCCGCCGTTGGCGCCCACCACCAGCGCCTTGTCGGTGGGCTGCACTTCCGCCGCCTGCAGCAGCCGGGCGAGCACCAGGGGCTCCATGGCGAAACGGCCTTTGCCGACCGACAGGTCCTCGTCCACATAGGCCACCGGACGCCGGGCTTCGGGCAGGAACTGTTCGCGCGGCACCGCGCCCATGGCCTCGACGATCATCGGATCGGTGATGGCGCCGGTCTTGATCTGGCTGTCCACCATCGTGCGGCGAGCGGCGGCGAAATCCATGAGGTCCCCTGAGGCAGCGTTGCGTCCTAAGCCGCTTATACGCGGTGCGGGCGCAATTCTCAACGCCGGCCTCGCGAGGCCCCTGCCCTTCATGTTGATTTCAAAGGCCGAATAAAGATTTTACAGGAACTTGACCGCGCCCGCGCACCCCCTCTATAAAGCGCAGCCTTTTGGCAGCGGCGGGGACGTTAACAGCGCTTCCGCATTCGGGACGAAAGCCCCGAGCAAAGAGGCGACCTGGGGGTACGGTTTCTCTGGAACCGAACCCGTAGGCCGAGAACGGCCGAGTGGCAGAGTGGCCATGCAGCGGATTGCAAATCCGCGTACGTCGGTTCGATTCCGGCCTCGGCCTCCACATGCACTGGTCCGGCGTAGCTCAATGGTAGAGCACGCGGCTGTTAACCGCGGGGTTACAGGTTCGAGCCCTGTCGCCGGAGCCACTTAATTCTGCGTCGCTGCGCGACGCAGAATTAAGTGTCCCCCGACTTGATCGGGGGACCTGGAGCAACACACCGCGTAATGCGGCATATTCAATCGACTATGAGAAACATTCCGCGCTCACACACTGTGATCGCGCATGTTTATGCATGGATCCCCCGGATGCGCTGCGCGCACCGGAGGATGACAGGCTGTGAACTTACAGCCCCGGGCGTCAGGTTTTGACGGTCAGCTTAGCGGTCTGGTGATTGAGGGCCGACCGCACCCGAGCCGATCGCATCCCAATTTTCCACTTTCAGCGGATCGGAAACGCGCGAGAACGCCTTATCCTTTGTGACCAGCACGGCGCTTACGGCGACGGCATGAGCGGCGATCATCATATCGAGCGGCCCAAGGGACACGCCCTTGGCTTCGCATGATGCGCGGAGATCGGCGTAGGCATGCGCGACATCACGATCCCAAACCAGCACATTGACGCGCAGAAGGAACTGTCTGACGCGCTCCGTCAGCAGCGCGGGGTAGTTCCGCTTGGCCAGTCCGTAGAGCAATTCACCTTCCGTCACGGCCGATATGGCGATCTCCTCCATCGGCAGAGACGCCAGTCGCCGGCTTATTTCCGGCCGGTCTCCGCGGATGACGTGGCTCGCGATATTGGTGTCGAGCAGATAGCCGCTCATTCTTTCCAGTTCTCGAAAGGATCGCGATCCTGGGACGGCTGGTCACGGTCGGCCGGTCCCATAAAAGTGTCGGGCACGCCGCGCTTGCCGTAGAGTTCGAATAAGCCGTCCCATGAATCGGGCTTGCTGGAGAGGATCACGTCGCCGGTTTTCGGGTCACGGCGCACAAAAACCTCGCTGCCCTCGAAGCGGAACTCCCTTGGAAGCCGTACGGCCTGACTGCGGCCGGTGGTAAAGAGTTTGGCGGTTCGGTTTCCCATGGTCGCCTCCGTCAATTGATAGCTATCATGATATATGGCGACATTTGATAGATATCAAGGTAGATATCTGAGTCCCTACTCTCTGCTGGCCGCCACCTGTACCACCGTCACCTGGCCCTGGGCGTTGCGCACGAACCGGTAGGTTCCCCCAGCGTCGCAAGCCTGGCTCATGGCTGACACCAAGCCGTTCAGAGCCTCGGTGCGTTCGCGGTAGCTCTCGGGATGGACGATGGCGAGGGGGCCGCCCGGCGCTTGCTCTGCGATTTTTTCCAGTTTCGGATGCGCCGCCAGGCCGGCGGCGTTGGCGAACATCAGCAGGTTCTGGCGGTACCACCACTTCACGTCGCCGTCGGCCCACAAGGCCGGCCGCAGGGCATCGATCACCCGATAGCCCCGCGCCGCGAATTTGGCCGCCCAATAGTCCGGCCACTGTTCGTTGACATGGTGCGTGCCGCCTTGTCCCGGCACCGCCGCCGAGAACAGGACGACGTCGCCGTGCGCGCACAGCCGGTGCACGAAGTTATCCGCCGCCGTGTCGGGCAGATGTTCCGCGACTTCGAGCGAGATGACGAGGTCGGCCTGGAGATCGGTCCGTTCAAAAGGCTTGGCCAGGTCCTCGGCCCGGAAGCTGTGTTTGGGGATCTGAAGCATGTCCCGCGGAACATGGTCTCCGTCCGTTCCCAGGATCAGCGGCACGCCGAGGTCCGCGAACACCCTGAGGAATGCGCCCACGCCGCAGCCGATATCGACGGCGAAGTTGATATCCATCAGCGCCATCACCCGCGGCGCGATCTTGCGGGCCGATTGGAGCGAACCGTCCGAAATCGCGTCGTAGAACCGGGGGTCGTAAGGAGTGCGCTGCATCGGGAGGCCTGGCCTTGTCGCTGGGGGCGCGGCGGCGGCCTACAGCCCCGGCGTCAGGATCATCTGCTCGCGCGCCACCAGCGCGCCGTTCCATTCGGCGCGCGCCTCGGTTTCGAGCCTGGCCATGAAGTCGTCGTCGTGGTCGGGGTCGTGGTGGAAGATCGCCAGCTGGCGCACGCGGGCCATCTTGCACAGGCGAACGCCTTCCTGCCAGGTCGAATGGCCCCAGCCGATCTTGGCCGGGAACTCGGCGTCGGTGTAGGTGCTGTCGTAGATCACCAGGTCGGCACCCTCGATCAGGGCGAGGACGCGGGCGTCGGGCTTGCCCACCACATGCTCGGTGTCGGTGACATAGACCAGCGAGCGGCCGCCGTATTCGATGCGGTAGCCGGTGGCGCCGTTGGGGTGGTTCAAGGGCGCGGTGATGATCTTGACGTCGCCCTGATTCCAACTGTCCCCGGACTTGAAGTCGATGAAGCGCAGATTCGCCTGAAGCGCTTCCAGCGGCACCGGGAACAGCGGATTAGACATCTGGCTGGAGAGCACGCTTTCGATGCCGCCCGAGGCCGAGAGATGGCCGGCGTACACCCCGAAATCATTGTTCGGCATGAAGGCCGGCGCGAAGAACGGGAAGCCGTTGATGTGGTCCCAGTGGGAATGGGTGAGCAGCAGCGTGCTGCGCTTGACCTTGTCGCGCACGAACTCCTGGCCCAGGCCGCGGATGCCCGTCCCGGCGTCGAGGATGATCCGCTGGTCGCCGGCGAAAACCTCAAGACAGCTGGTGTTGCCGCCATACACCACATGTTCGGGCGATGGGCAGGCGATACTTCCGCGTACGCCCCAGAATTTAACCGCAAGTGTCATGCTGATCGGTACAGTGCCTTGTCAGTGGTCCCGGCGAAACCTGCCTCCGGCCGGGCGGGGCGGCATGGACACGTCCCTCCGTCCAAGCCCTTGAAGCGTATAACACTCGTCACGGACGGATGAAATCCATAGCGATCATGATTATAACTACCGATAGTTGCAATCCCCCGTGTTGGTGCCCAGACCTCTAAACGTGGCCTCTAAACGTGGCCTCTAAACATGACCTCTAAACCTGTCGTCGCCGCCACCCGCCGCCTGCCGCCGGCCTGCGAAACCCGGCTCGCCGCCCATTACGACTTCCGGCGCGGCGACGACGATGCCCGCTACGACGGCGAAGCCCTGGCGGCCCATGCCGCGGACGCGGCGGCGCTGATCGTCAGCCCCTGCGACCGCATCGACGCCGCCGCCATCGCCGCGCTGCCCGCCTCGCTGCGCATCATCGCCAGTTTCTCGGTGGGCTTCGAGCATATCGATCTCGCCGCGGCGCGGGCGCGGGGCTTGCGGGTGACCAACACGCCCGGCGTCCTGAATGACGCCACCGCGGACATCGCGCTCTTGCTGATGCTGGGCGCCTCGCGCCGCGCCCATGAGGGGCGCCGCGCCATGGAGCAAGGCGCATGGCCGGGGTTCCGGCCGACATTCCTCCTCGGGACGCAGGTCACCGGCAAACGCCTGGGGATCGTCGGCATGGGGGGGATCGGCGCGGCGGTGGCGAAACGCGCCCAGGCCTTCGGCATGACGGTGCTGTATCACAACCGCAAACCGGTGGAATGGGCGCTGGATTGCCGGTTTTTCGCCTCGCTCGAGGAAATGATGCCCCACAGCGATGTCCTGTCGCTGCATCTGCCCTTGACCGAAGAGACCCGCGGGCTGCTCGACGCCGAGAAACTGTCGTGGCTGCCGGCGGGGGCGATCGTGGTCAACACGGCGCGCGGCGGATTGATCGACGACGATGCCCTGATCGCCGCGCTCGCGTCGGGGCATGTCGCGGCGGCCGGGCTCGATGTCTACAACGGCGAGCCGCAGTTCGACCGGCGCTACCTCGACCTCGACAACGTGTTCCTGCTGCCGCATCTGGGCAGCGCCACCCTGGAGACGCGCACCGCCATGGGCATGATCGCCATCACCAACATCAACGCGGTGCTGACCGGCCGCGAGCCGCCGTATCCGGTGGTCTGAAAAGCCCCGCCTCAGCGGCGTCTTCGCTCCGCGAGGATTTGCTGGAGCCGCGCGCACGGGGAACGTGCGCCCAACAATGACGGCCGAAAACGCCTAGGCGGCGTCTTCGCTCCGGGAGGATTTACCGGAACCGACATAGGCCACCGCGCAATGTTCCGCGCAGTAGGGCTTGCTGGCCGCCACGGGCTTTCCGCAAAAGCGGAAGTCCTCGTGCTTGGGGTCGCCGATCGGCCAGCGGCAGGTCTGGGCCGACAGGTCGGTGAGCGTGAAGATGCGCGTTTCCTTCTTCGGTTCCGCGGCCTTCTGCTGGCGCTTGATGGGCGACGGCCGGCCCTTGAGGCCCAGGCGGTGGGCCTTGCCCACCACGGCGTTCTTGGAAACGCCTAAACGCTTGCCGATCTCGCCGGTGGTCAGGCCTTCCGACCAGAGTTTCTTCAGGCGGCCGATTTTCTCGTCGTTCCAGCCGCCGGGTTCTTCCGTGCTCATCGGAGTGCCTTGGTCTGTTTCTAGAATTCGGGCTCGAAGATAGTGGGGGCCAGGGGTGCTGTCCACCCAAGGCGATGGTGGGGATCAGACCTTCAATACCGGCTCGTCGAACACAAATTGGCCTTGAGGGTCCTCGATTTCCACCACCCACAGGTCGGGATCGTACCCGGCCTGGCGGCTGAGGTAGGCGTCAGCGTCTTTTTCCGCGACCGGCGCGGCGCCGGTCGCCCGGATCCAGGCCGGGCTGCCGTCTGGCGCGACCGCGCCCGCGAACACCTCGCAACCCGCCTGGAACCGGTTGAGTTTCAGGAAAAGCGCGCCGGCGTCGGCATCGCCCTTGCGCGCCACCGTGGCCATCAGGCCCCTGGCCTGGGCGCGCCTGATCCAGCCTTGCGCCTTGATCTCGGTACGGAGCCGTTCCATCACATTGTCGCCAGCGGGCCTGATGCAAAAAGACGCAGTAAACGCAGTGGTCTATAAGGTTTTGATAACACTTTCTGTTTAGTGTAGGTATTTGAATTGGCGGGGCGGCGGCAGGAGCCGCAGCACAACGAGAGCGCAGAAGCGACAGGACCAGGGGCGTACTCAGCCATGATGCAGATCGTTGGCATCGCCGTCGTCATCGTCATGGTGTTCGGCGGCTACATCATCTCGGGCGGCTCCATGCACACCGTGCTGGAAGCCATGCCGACCGAGCTTATGACGATTTTCGGCGGCGCCATCGGCGCGCTGATCATCGGCAACACCCCGCATACCCTCAAGGCCACGGTCGCCGGCCTCAAACAGGTCTTCTCCGGCCCCAAGTGGAAGGAGCAGGACTTCAAGGACATGCTGTGCCTGCTGTTCACGATCACCAAGATGATCAAGTCCAAGGGCATCCTGGTGATCGAAAGCCATATCGAGAAGCCGGAAGAAAGCACGATCTTCCAGAAGTACCCGCGCATCATGAGCGATCACTTCGCGATCGATTTCATCTGCGACACCCTGCGCATGCTGTCCATGAACCTGGACGATCCGCACCAGGTGTTCGACACCATGGAAGCCCAGCTCGACAAGCATCACCACGAGAAGCTGGCGCCGCAGCAGGCGCTGCAGACCATGGCGGACGGCCTCCCCGCCATCGGCATCGTCGCCGCGGTGCTGGGCGTCATCAAGACCATGGCCTCGGTCACCGAACCGCCCGAAGTGCTGGGCGGCATGATCGGCCACGCTCTGGTCGGCACCTTCCTCGGGGTGTTCCTGGCCTACCTGCTGGTGGGCCCCTTCCAGACCCGCCTCAAAGGGATTCTGGACGAGGAACACCGCTTCTACCTGATCATCCGCGACGTGCTGGTGGCGCACCTCAACGGCAACGCCCCCCAGGTCTCGGTCGAGATCGGCCGCGGCAACGTGCCGACGGAAGTCCAGCCCACCTTCTTCGAGCTGGAAGAAGCCCTCAACTCCACCTCCGACGCTTAAGACCCTTCGGGTCTTTTCCGCCGTCCGCGGCCGGTTTCGGCGCGCGCGGGTATGGCGTACGCGCGGATATGTAGAAGATTTCCAGCTGACCTCTTCTACCGCCCCGATGTAACCTAAGGGTGTATTAACCGTTTTGCGCCACTCTCTACGACTGGGCGCGCGCCGGATTTTGTTGTGATTCGATACTATTTCCATGAGTATCGCTCAGGCAACAGGCTCCGGGACGGCACGCGTTCGACTTGAGCTTTTTCCGCGAAAATCAATTGCGTCAGTCGTAAACCCTGGTCCGCGAACACCGCCTTGAGCGTTCCTGGCAACAGCAACCCGATCGTGGACAGCGACATCGATTCGCTGTTCATCCTTCCGTTGCGCATCATCCCATTCAAGACGGAATCGCTGGCACGCGCGCGCCTGGTGAAGAACAGCCATATCGTCGGCGTGATGGAGTTGTACGCCGAACGCGAGACCGGTTCGGGCCAGATTGATATCCGCGACCTGCCGCAGCATTTCAAATGGAAGGAAGGCGCCGCGCACCCGGACCTTGCGCTGCTCTACAGCCTCGCCCCGCTCCCCAGCTACGACGTCTACTCGCTGCGCCGCATGCTCCGGGAACTCGGCATTCCGGTCAACAATTACACCGACCTCAAACTCTCCGACGAGAAGAACAAGCAGCTCACGGGCTACATGTCGAAATTCACGCTGCCGCTGATCAAGGAGATCTACGGCGACGACAGCAAGGGCATCACCCGCTTCGAGGACATCGTGCTGCTGTTCAAGGATCCGGACGTGAAGAAAGCCATCGCCAAGCTCAAGCAGATGGCCGAGAAGCTCAGGATCACCATCGACCAGATCCCGACGTTCCTCGAGAACTACGGCGACATCTTTATGTCGCTGTCCTACTACAACCACTGCCTCGACCGCCTGACGCCGCTGCTGGAGGCGTTCATCTACGCCATGAGCGAAATGCGCAAGAGCATGCAGGTTAGGAACGACCGCAACCTGATGGCCGAGATGGACAAGGTCGAAAAGCTGATCAACGGCCTGATCACCTTCCTGCGGCGCACGTTCCAGGATTTCGGCACCATGTCCCAGGACATGTGGAACAACCTGACGGCGGCGAAGTTCGAACAGGTCAAGGCCTATATCGAAAGCGTGCAGGTCAAGGTCGGCAGCGTCCTGTGCGGCCTGACGGTGAAGATGAACGCCTGGGTGATCAAATTCCCCAATCCAAGATCCGGCGGACCCGGCGCCAAGGGCGAGTTCATCATGACGGATATGCGCCAAGGCCTGGCCGAAATCGTCACCATCGCCCGCGGCCACGCCTGGACGCCCGACGAAGCGCGGGCCTGAGCTATACTGCTTCCTGCTCGGCGGTTTCCCACTTCTCCTGCAGATCGAGCCACTGGCTTTCGGCCAGCGCCAGGTCCTTCTCCACCACGCCCAATTGTTTCTGGAGATCGAGCAGGCGGGTGACGCCCTTGCCGTAGAGCGCGGGGTCGGCCAACGCTTCCTTGAGCTTGGTGCGTTCCTTTTCCAGCGTGGTGACGCGGCTTTCCGCCTGCTGGAGCTGCTTTTTCAACGGCGCCAGCTGCTGGCGCCGTTCGGCGGCGCGCTTGCGCTCGGCGGCGGGGTCGGCCGCGGTTTCGCCGCGCGCCTTGTCGCGCGGCCTGTCGTTCCCGGGCGCGGCCTCGACGAAGCGGTTGCGGTAGTCCTCGAGGTCACCGTCGAACGGCTGCACGCGGCCCTTCTCGATCAGCCAGAAGCGGTCGACGGTGAGTTCCAGGATGTGCGGATCGTGGCTGACGATCACCACCGCGCCGGGAAAGGCGTTGATGGCTTCGATCAGCGCCTGGCGCGAGTCCATGTCGAGATGGTTGGTGGGCTCGTCCAGCAGCAGGATATGCGGTTTCTCGACGGTCATGAGCGCGAACAGGAGCCGGGCTTTCTCGCCGCCCGACAGGCTGCCGATGACGGTCTCGGCGCGGTTCTGGCTGAAGGCGAAAGCGCCGAGGTGGGCGCGGATCTCGCGTTCCGGGACGCCGGGGCGCCGGCGGGACAGCTCGACAATCGGTGTCACGGAAAGATCGAGTTCCTCGGCCTGGTGCTGGGCGAAATAGCCGACCCTGAGCTTGCCCGACTTGTTGACCTCGCCCGACAGCGGCGCGAGGCGTCCGGCCAGGAGCTTCATGAAGGTGGACTTGCCGTTGCCGTTGGCGCCCAGCAGGGCAATGCGGTCATCGTCGTCGAGACGCAGCGAGATGTTGGACAGCACCGGCTTGCCGTTATAGCCGATGGCCACCTTGTCCAGGGTGTAGAGCGGCGGCGGCAGCGGATCGGGTTCGGGGAAAGTGAACCGGAAGCCGCCTTCCTCCTGGTGCTCGGCGATGGGCTTCATGCGTTCGAGCATCTTCAGGCGCGACTGCGCCTGCTTGGCCTTGGTGGCCTTGGCCCGAAAACGATCGACGAAGGACTGGATCTCGGCGCGCCGCGCCGCCTGCTTCACCCGCGCCTTCTCGTTTTGCTCCAACTGCATCTGCCGGGTGGCCTCGAAGCGGTCGTAGCCGCCCTTGTAGAGCGTGAGCTTGCCGTTCTCGAGATGCAGGATCTCGCTGGGCACGCGGTTGAGCAGGTCGCGGTCGTGGCTGATCAGGAGGATCGTGCCGGGATAGCGCTTGAGATACTCCTCGAGCCAGAGCGTGGCCTCGAGGTCGAGGTGGTTGGTGGGTTCGTCCAGCAGCAGCAGTTCGGGCTGGGTGAACAGGAGGCCGGCGAGCGCCACGCGCATGCGCCAGCCGCCAGAGAACGAGCGGCATGGGCGGTTTTGCGCCTCGGCGTCGAAGCCGAGGCCGGCCAGGATCCTGGCGGCGCGCGCGGTCGCGGTATGGGCGTGTTTGTCGGCCAGGCGCGCGTGGATGGCGGCGATGCGGTCGGGATCGGCGGCGGTGAGCGCCTCGGCAGTGAGGCTGGCCAGTTCCCGGTCGGCGTGGATCACGGTGTCGATCAGGCTCTCGTCGCCGTTGGGCGCTTCCTGGGTGGTGACGCCCATATCCACCCGCGGCGGCAGCTCGATGCCGCCGCCGTCCGGGGACAACTGCCCGGCGATCAGGCGAAACAGCGTGGTTTTACCGGTGCCGTTGCGCCCGACCAGCCCGACCCGGTGGCCGTCGTTGATGGCGGCGCTGGCCTGGTCCAGCAGGACGCGGGAGCCGATTCGATAGGTCAGATTGTTGATCTGCAACATGGGCGCGGTTTATCACGCACGTCTTATGAAAGTAAGCCAGCCAAGGCGGCCGGGATAAGCTAATGTCCGCCCCTCTCGCAGCACAGAACGAGGCGTGGCGTGAACCAGACTCCGGATCAGGGCGGCTACATCACCGACGTGCCCTATGTGATCCATTACTACCGCGAACTGAACCCGGCGGTGCTCAAGCTTGCCTTGGCCATGAACGGCATCGCCTGGGACCGCGACCGGAATTGCGACTACATCGAGCTGGGCTGCGGCTTCGGCCTGACGCCCATGTTCCTGGCGGCGGGCCATCCCGGCGCGCGCTTCACCGGCACCGACTTCAACGCCGAGCATATTGCCACCGCGCGCGGGCTGGCCGCGCGCGCGGAACTTTCGAACGTGTCCTTTGTCGAAGGCGCCTTCGCCGACCTGGAGACGCAAGCCCCCGGCCAGTTCGACGTCATCGCCATGCACGGCATCTGGTCGTGGATCGACGACGCCAACCGCGCGCACATCCTGAAGTTCATCGACCGCCACCTGAAGCCGGGCGGGCTGGTCTACTCCAGCTACAACACCCAGCCCGGCCACGCCGCCGGCATGCCGCTGCGCCAGCTGATGTTCATGGGATACCAGGATGCCGTCGGGCCGACCGAGCAGAAGGTCGACGCCGGCGTCAAGTTTGCCGAGAAGCTCCAGGCGCTGAACGCCGCCTATTTCACCCACAACGCCCGCGCCGGCCAGGTGCTGGACCATATCAAGCCCAAGCCGCGCAACGAATTGGCGCATGAGTATTTCAACACCCATTGGCGCGCGTTCTACTTCGCCGAGGTGGCCGAACCGCTGGCCAAGCTCGGGCTCACCTATGCCGCCTCCGCCCATATCCTCGACAACGTCGACTTCGTCAACTACACACCCCAGGCTAGGGAAATGCTGCAAGGCCAGCCGGTGATCCGGCGCGAGGGGCTCAAGGACTTTTTCGCCAACCGTGAGTTCCGGCGCGATATCTTCATGCGCGGCCTGCCCGCCAAGCAGAACCCGGCGCCGCTCCTGGCCGCCACGCGCTTCGCCGCCGCCGACGGCCCGGAGGGCATGGACAAGATCACCGGGCTTTCGTCGCTGGGAAAGATTTCGGTCAAACCGGAGCACGCCGGGCCGGTCCTGACCGCGTTCGCCAAGGTGCGCGCCGCCAGCATCACCGAGCTTCTCGCTGATCCCGCCTGCCGGGGATTGACGCCCGCCGAGGTCATGGAGGTCACGATCCTGATCGCGGCCCTGGGCGGCGCCGACCCGGCGCAGCCGGAGGCGGACTACGACACCCGCAAGGCCGCGGCCGACCGCCTGAACACCGCCCTATGGGAGGCCGCCCAGACCGTCGACGTCATCCATTCGGCCGCGTCGCCCGTGACCGGCGGCGGTGTCGCCCTGCACCGCATCGAGCAGCTGTTCTTCGTCGCCAACCAGAGGGGCGAGGACCCGGGCGCCTTCCTGCGCCGCCTGTTCGGCGCGCAGCTTCAAGGGGACGTGGCGGGCAATTACAGGCAATTCATGGATAAACGCATGCCGGTTCTGCGAAAATTGGGCGTTGCCTGACACCCGCCCCTTCATCCCCCACCCCTTCATCACCCGCGCAGATCCGAATCCCGCCCATGACAACCGCACCCACGACGTACGCCTTCCTGAAATCCGCCTCCTTGGCGGCCGCCGTCCTCGCCGTTCTGGCGATCGCAGCCATGGCCGGCGGAACCGCCCGGGCCGCCACGTTCGTGGCCGAGGTCGACGGCCACAAGATGACCGTCTACAGCACCTCCAAGAAAAAAGAGGCCTGCACGGTGAAGAACACGTTCTCCTATGTGGTGGAGGGCGTGCGCTATACCCGGACTCAGACCTGCAATGTCGACGTGCTTCCGGGCGAACACCTCGAGGTGTGCAAGGTCCAGGCGGACGATCTCAACCAGACCAAGATCGAGAAGCCGGTCGAAGTGGTGTCTTGCCAGGACGCCAAGTGAGCGCGCCGGCCGGTTTTTCCGAATAGGCGGCGCCCCCCCTCTTAACCTATAATTCAGCAACTGTTGCGTGTTGCCGTGCGTTCCTTGCGGGGCGCCTGTGGCCGGCGGCCGGGAGTCGCGTTAACGATTCTTTCGATACCCCCTCGCGAACGTCCGGAAATCCGCAAAATTATCATTTTAAATCAAATACTTAATTCAAGTTACTCTTAACTCATTCTTAAAGCTAAACCGCCACTTTAGAGTGTTACTCCCCAGCTGAATTACAGCCTGGGGACGAGGCCATACGGATGACTTGGGACGCAGGCGCCAGAACGGCGGCTGTCGAAGGTTCGGCGAAAGACGGAAAGCGGCTCGGGGATGGCTCTTACCAAAGCGCAACTGCAGGCCATGACGCCCGCCCAGGTCGGGGCGATCTCGGGCGCGGATTTCACGTCGCTGACGGCGACGTCCATCGGCTATCTCAGCGCCGCCCAGTTCACCGGCTTCACCGCCGCCCAGCTGGGCGCCATGACGGTCAGCCAGATCAAGGGCATCACCGCCGGCGACATGCAGGTCATGTCGGTGGCCCAGGCTGCCGGCCTGACCGCGCCGCAATTCGCCGGCTTCGCCACCAACGAGATCAACGCCCTCGCGCCCGCCGTCATCAGCTCGCTGTCGGCGGCGCAGCTCGCCGGCGTCAGCACCACCCAGTTCGGCGCGTGGAGCGCCGCCAACTTCCAGGCCCTGTCCGCCGCGCAGCTGGGGTCCCTCACCACCCTCCAGTTCCGCGCCATCACCGCCGCCAACATCGGCACCCTGAGCGTCGCGCAGGTGGCAGGCATCACCGGCCCGCAACTGGCCACGCTCACCGGGACCCAGATCACGAAGCTCTCGGCCGCGACGCTGGGTGCGCTTTCGGCCGGCCAGGTGTCGGCGCTGACCGCGACCGAACTTTCGAGTTTCACCACCACCCAGATCAACGCGCTCGGCGCCGCGAGCATCGGCGGCCTGGCCGCGGCGCAGCTGACCAAGCTCACCGCCGCGCAGATCGCCGGCCTCAATCTCACCAATTTCGGCGCTCTCAACGCGGCGCAGATCAGCGCCATGTCGACGACGCAGGTGAAGGGCTTCTCCACCACCGAACTGGGCAACCTCAGCGCCGGCCAGGCGACAGGTTTCGCCGCCGGCGACATCGGCGCGCTGTCGGCGGCGCAGCTCAACGCCATCAAGAGCACCATCGTCTCCAGCCTGACCGGCGCGCAGCTCACCGGCCTGACCGCGGCGCAGCTCGGCGCCATGTCGACCACGGTGTTCTCCGGACTTTCGGCGGCGCAGCTCTCGGGGCTCACGGTCGCGCAAACCAAGGCCATCGCCACCACCGACCTCGGCCGCCTGACCGCGGCGCAGGTCGCCGGCCTCTCCGCCGGCCAGTTCGCGGCCATGACCAGCACCCAGATCAAGAGCATCAGCACCACGGCGCTGACCGTTCTGGCGCCGTCGCAGTTCTCCGGCTTCACCGCGGCGCAGCTCGGCGCCATGACCACCACCCAGCTCAACAACCTCGCGGCCGCCGACCTGACCGCGCTGACGCCGGCGCAGATCGCCGGCCTCAAGACCACCCAGATCGCGGGCCTGTCGCCGGCCCAGTTCGGCGCCCTCGGTCCGTCCTATTTCGCCGCCCTCACCTCCGCCCAGGTCGCCGGCATCAATCTTACCAACGTCGGCGCCATCACCGCCGCCCAGGTCGCCAACCTCCAGGCCACCCAGGTGTCGGCGCTGACCACCACGCAGCTCAACGGCATCAACCTCTCGGCCTTCGCCGCCTTGACTCCGGGGCAGATGTCGGGCCTGTCGACCGTCCAGCTCGGCGCCATCAACGCCGCGCATTTCGCCGTGCTGTCGGCCGCCGACCTCAATGCGCTCTCGACCACGCAGGTCCGCGCCATCGCCGCCGGCAACGTCACCGCCCTGACCACGACCCAGATGGGCGGCCTGTCCATCGGCCAGGTCAACGCCATGACCGGCACCCAGATCGCCAACCTGACCACCACCGCGCTCAATTCCATGAGCACGGCGCAGGTGGGCGGCCTGCGCGACGTGCAGATCGCCAAACTGACCGGCGCCCAACTGGCCGGTTGGACCACCGGCATCCTCGAATTCGGCACCGACCAGATCGCCGGACTCACCGCCGGCCAGATCAATGCCCTGGACACCGTCACCGTCGGCACGCTCTCGACCGCCCAGATCGGCGGCCTCACGGAAACCACGCTGGGCGGGCTCAACACCACCGCCTTCGGCGCGCTGCGGCCGACGCAGATCAACGCCCTCACCACCACCCAGCTGCGCGCCGTCAACGCCGGCGACATCGCCGCCCTGACCACCACCCAGCTCGGCACCATGACCTCGGTCCAGATCAATGGGCTGACGGGAACGCAGATCGACGCGCTGTCGACCACCATCCTCGCCGATCTTTCGGCCGGACAGCTTTCGGGCCTTCGCGCGCCGCAGCTCGCCACCATGTCGGCGACGCAGCTGAACGCCATCGCCACCTCCAATATCGGCCTGCTCAATGAAACCCAGATCGCGGGTTTCACCACCACCCAGATGGCGGCGCTGTCGACCACCATTTTCACGGCGCTGAAATCGACCCAGGTCGGCGCCTTCACCGTCACCCAGATCCCGTCGCTCGCCACGACGGATATCGCCGCCTTCACCACCACGCAGTTCGGCGGCGTGCTGTCGACCCAGATCGGCAAGCTCAGGACCCAGCAGGTCCAGGCGCTGACCACCACCATCATCGCCGACATCGCCCTGACGCAGCTGTCCGGCTTCACCTCGACCCAGCTGGCGGCGTTCACCACCACCCAGCTTGCCGCCCTGTCGGACACGAATTTCGCGGCCCTGACCCAGGCCCAGCTGGCGGGCCTGACCTCCACCCAGATCGCCAACATCAGCCTGCAGCAATTCATGCAGCTGACGCCGCAGCAGCTGGCCCTGTTCACCACCACGCGGATCGCAGCGCTGTCCACCGATGTGCTGGCGGTCATGACTTCGGTGCAGCTCGGCGGCCTGTCGTCGACGCAGATCGCGGCGCTCTCCACCGTGCAGCTCAACGGCCTGACCACGGCGGTGATCCAGAGTTTCTCGACCGTCCAGCTCGGCGCCCTCACCTCCACCAAGATCGCCAGCCTCTCGACCACATTCTTCGGCGCGCTGACATCGGACGAACTCGGCCTCTTCACCGCCACGCAGTTCGGCGCCTTCAGCACCACCGATTTCGCGGTGCTGTCCACCACTCAGGTCACCGGACTGACCTCGACGCAGGTGGGGGCGCTCAACGCCGGCCAATTGGATGCCCTGGCGCCGGCGGTGATCGCCGATCTCTCGGCCGGGCAGGTCGCCGGCCTCAAAACCGCGCAGATCGCCGGCTACACCGCGCACTTCGACGCCTTCACCTCGACCCAGCTCGGCGCCTTCGCCAATACCCAGATCCAGGCCATCAACACCACCGGGCTCGGCGTGCTCTCGACCTCGCAGCTCGGCGGCCTGTCGGCGGCGCAGCTCGGCGTCATGTCCTCGGCCCAGGTCCACGCCCTCTCCGATACCGCCGTCGCCGACCTCTCGGCCGCGCAACTGGGCGGGTTCGGTTCGACCCAGATCGCGGCGTTCTCGACCACCCAGGTCAACATCCTGACCACCACCAACCTCGCGGTCCTCACCACCCAGCAGATCGACGGCCTTACCGCGGCCCAGGTCGCCAATCTCGACACCACGCATTTCAGCGCGATTCTCGGTGAACAGCTCAACGGCTTCGCCAACACCCAGATCCAGGCCATCGCCACCACCGACATGGCGGTGCTGTCGACGGTGCAGATCCTGGGCGTGACCTCCACCCAGATCGGCCAGATGAGCACCGATCAGATCAACGCGATCGACACCGGCGTGGTCGCGGCCCTGTCCACCGCCCAGATCGGCGGCCTGACCGCCGCCCAGATGACCAACCTCATCACCACCAATTTCGGCGCCCTCAACGACTGGCAAATGGCCGAGCTGAGCAACGCCCAGGTGGCGGCGCTGGCGACGGCCAATCTCGGCGTCATGTCCACCACCCAGCTGCTTGGCCTGTCGGCGGCGCAGGTGGGCGTGCTGGTCTCGACACAGCTCAACGCCATCGATCCCTTGACCTTCGCGGTGTTGACCACGACCCAGCTGGCGGCGCTGATCCCCGCCAAGATCACCCAGCTCTCGACCACGCAGGTCAACGCGTTGTCCACCACCGACGTCAGCTTCCTGTCCACCGCCCAGGTCGGCGGCCTGACCACTACCCAGATCGCCAACCTCGAAACCACCGCCTTCGGCGCGATCCTAGCCGGGCAGATCGCCGGATTCACCAATGCGCAGCTGAAGGCGATCAACACCACCGATATGGCTGAGTTATCGACCTCGCAGATCACCGGGATCACGCAAACCCAGGTCGGGCAGTTCACCACCACCCAGATCAATGCGCTGGACACCGGCGTGGTCGCCGCGCTCTCGACCGCGCAGATCGCCGGTCTGACCAACGCGCAGGTGGCGGCGTTCGCCACCACCAACTTCCAGGTCTTGAGCGCCGCGCAGCTCTCCGAATTCACCAACGCCCAGGCCGGCCAGATCTCGGCCGCCAACTTCGCCCTGCTCTCCACCGTCCAGCTCGGCGGATTGACGGCGGCTCAGCTCGGAACTTTAAGCGCGGCGCAGCTCAACGCCGTCAGCACCACCACGATCTTCGATCTTTCGACCACGCAGGTCGGCGGCTTGTCGGCGGCCCAGGTCGGCGGCCTGTCGACGACGACCGTCAACGCGCTCTCCACCACGGTCATCGCCAATCTGTCGACGGCGCAGATCGCCGGCATGACCACGCCGCAGATGGCCAACCTGACCGCGGCCAATTTCGCCGCGCTGTCTTCGGGCCAGCTGGCGGGCTTCAGCAACCCACAGTTCGCCGCGCTCTCGACCACCGCGCTCGCCGGCCTCACGACCTTGCAGATCGGCGGCGTCTCCGCCGCCCAGATCGGCCAGCTGTCCTCGACCCAGTTCAACATGCTGGCGGCCAACGTCGTCGGCCAGTTCGACACCGCGCAGATCGGCGGGCTCACCACCACCCAGATCGCCGCCATGCCGGGCGGAGACTTCCAGGCCTTGTCGGCGGCGCAGCTTTCGGAACTGTCCCTCGCCCAGACCGGTTCCCTCTCCACCACCGACCTCGCGCTCTTGACCACCAGCCAGGTCGCGGGGCTGACCGGCGCGCAGCTCGGCATCATGTCCGGCGCGCAGCTCTCGGCCTTCAGCACCACCTCCCTCGCCGAACTCTCGACCACGCAGGTCGGAGGGTTGTCGGCGGCCCAGGTCGGCGGCCTGTCGAGCACCGCCGTCAACGCGCTCTCCACCACCGCCATCGCCAATCTGTCGACGGCGCAGATCGCCGGCATGACCACGACCCAGATGGCGAACCTGACGGCGCCGAACTTCGGCGCGCTGTCGTCGGGCCAGCTGGCGGGCTTCACCAATGCGCAGTTCGCGGCGCTCTCGACCACCGCGCTCTCGGGCCTGACCACCCTGCAGGTCGGCGGCGTCACCGCCGGCCAGATCGGCCTCTTGTCGTCGACGCAATTCAACATGCTGGCGGCCAATGTCGTGGGCCAGTTCAACACCGCGCAGATCGGCGGCCTGACCACCACCCAGATCGCCGCCCTGCCGGGCGCCGACTTCCAGGCCTTGTCGGCGGCGCAGCTGTCGGAACTGTCCCTCGCCCAGACCGGTTTCCTCACCACCACCGATCTTGCGCTCATCACCACCACGCAGATGGCCGGTCTCACCGCCCCGCAACTCGGCGTGTTGACCGGGGCGCAGCTGTCGGCCTTCGGCACCTCGATCCTGGCCGAGCTTACCACCACACAGGTGGGCGGGCTGTCCGCGGCGCAGGTGAACGGCCTGTCGACCACCGCCGTCAACGCCCTCACCACCACAGCCATCGCCAACCTCTCGACGCTTCAGATCGGCGCCCTGTCGGTGGCGCAGGTCGCGAACCTGAACCCGGGTTCGTTCGCGGCCTTAAGCGCGGGCCAGCTCACCGGTCTCAGCAACGCCCAGGTGAACGCCCTCTCCACGACCGATCTCGCGGTCCTGTCCACGACCCAGATCGGCGGCCTCACCGGCGCCCAGATCGGCCAGCTGTCATCGACCCAGTTCAACATGCTGGCGACCTATGTCGTCGCCCAGTTCGATACCGCGCAGATCGGCGGCCTATCGACCACGCAGATCACCAGCCTGCCGGTGGGCGACTTCCAGGCGCTGTCGGCGGCGCAGCTGTCCGAACTGTCCCTCGCCCAGACCGGGTACCTGTCCACGACCGATCTCGCGGTTCTCACCACCGTCCAGTTGGGCGGATTCACCGCCCCGCAACTCGGCGTCATGTCGGGCAGCCAACTCAGCGCCTTCAGCACCACCGCGCTGGCCAACCTCACGACCACCCAGGTCGGCGGCCTGTCCGCGGCCCAGGTCGGCGGCATGTCGACCACCGCCATCAACGCGCTCACCACCACCGTCATCGCCAACCTTTCCACGCTCCAGATCGGCGGCATGTCGGCCAGCCAGCTCTCGAACCTGGGCAGTTTCTCGGCGCTTTCGTCGGGACAGGTGGCCGGCATCAGCAACGCCCAGTTCGGCGCCCTGACCACCACGGCGCTGGCGGCGCTGTCGACCGCCCAGATCGGCGGCGTGACCGCGAGCCAGATCGGGCAGCTCTCGACCGCCCGGTTCAACGCCCTGACCACCCAGGTCGTGGCGGCGTTCAACACCCTGCAGATGGGCGGCATCACCACCACGCAAATCACCAACCTCTCCGTGGGCGATTTCCAGGTGCTGTCGGCGGCGCAGCTGTCCGAACTGTCCCTCACCCAGACCGGCTATCTCAACACCACCGACCTGGCGGTCCTTACCACGTCGCAATTGGGCGGGTTCACCGCCCCGCAGCTGGGCGTCCTGTCGGGCAGCCAGTTGGGCGCGTTCAGCACCACGGCGCTCGCCGATCTGTCCACCACCCAGGTCGGCGGCCTGTCCGCCGCGCAAGTCGGCGGCATGTCGACCACCGCCATCAACGCCCTCACCACCACCGTCATCTCGAACCTGTCCACGCTCCAGATCGGCGGCCTGTCGGCCGGCCAGATCATGAACCTGAGCGCCGCGAATTTCGCGGCTTTGTCGTCCGGGCAGGTGGCCGGCATCAGCAACGCCCAGTTCGCGGCCCTGTCGACCACGGCGCTGGCGGCGCTGTCGACCGCCCAGATCGGCGGCGTGACCGTGGGCCAGATCGGCCAACTTTCGTCCACCCAGTTCAACGCCCTCACCACCCAGGTCGTGGCGCAGTTCAACACCGCGCAGATGGGCGGCATCACCACCACGCAAATCACCGGCCTCCCTGTAGCCGACTTCCAGGTGCTGTCGGCGGCGCAGCTGTCGGAACTGTCCCTCACCCAGACCGGTTATCTCTCCACCACCGATCTCGCGGTGCTCACCACCACGCAGCTGGGCGGGTTCACCGCCCCGCAGCTGGGCGTCCTATCGGGTAGCCAGCTGGGCGCCTTCAGCACCACGGCGCTGGCCGATCTGTCCACCACCCAGGTCGGCGGCCTGTCCGCGGCCCAGGTCGGCGGCATGTCGACCACCGCCATCAATGCACTGACGACTACAGTCATTGCCAACCTCTCCACTCTTCAGATCGGCGGCATGTCGGCGGCCCAGCTGTCGAACCTGAGCAATTTCGCGGCCCTGTCCTCGGGCCAGGTGACCGGCATTAGCAATGCCCAGTTCGGCGCCCTGACCACCACGGCCCTGACGGCGCTCTCAACCGCGCAGATCGGCGGCGTCACCGTGGGCCAGATCGGGCAGCTGTCGACCACCCAGTTCAACGCGCTGACCACCCAGGTCGTGGCGCAGTTCGACACCGCGCAAATCGGCGGCATCACCACCACGCAGATCGCCAACCTGCCGGTGGGCGACTTCCAGGTGCTGTCGGCGGCGCAACTGTCGGAACTGTCCCTCACCCAGACCGGCTATATCAGCACCACCGATCTCGCGGTCCTCACAACCGTTCAGCTGGGCGGTTTCACGTCGGCGCAGCTCGGGGTCATGTCCGGCAACCAGCTTGGCTCCTTCAGCACCACGGCACTGGCCAATCTTTCCACCACCCAGGTCGGCGGCCTGTCCGCGGCGCAGGTGGGTGGCATGTCCACCACCTCCATCAATGCGCTGACCACCACTGTCATCTCCAACCTCTCGACGCTCCAGATCGGCGGGCTGTCGACAACTCAGGTGACGAACCTCTCCGGCAACGCCTTCGGCGCGCTGTCGGCGGGCCAGATCGCGGGCTTGAGCAACGCCCAGTTCACGTCGCTGTCGCTGGCCGAATTGGGTCAGCTGTCGGCGGCCCAGCTGCCGGGTGTCAGCGCGGCACAACTGAGCTTGCTCGGCGTCGGCCAGTTCAATGCCCTGACCACCACGGTCATCGGCGCCCTGGACACGGCGCAGGTGGGCGGCCTGTCCACCACCGAAGTCGCCGGCCTCAGCGCGGCGCAGTTCCAGGCGCTGTCGGCGGCGCAGCTCACCGGCCTCACCGCAGGCCAGGCGGGGTATCTCTCGACCACCGGCCTGGCTCTCATGTCCACCGTTCAGGTGGGCGGCCTGACGGCGGCGCAACTGGGCGGCATGTCCACCACCCAGCTCAACGCGCTGACCACCACGGTGGTCAATGCCATTGCCGCACCGCAGACCACGAGCCTGTCCGCGGCGCAGGTGGGCGGCCTGTCCACCACCAACGTCAACGCGCTTCAGACCCCGGTGTTCAACGCCCTCACCACGCTGCAACTGGGCGGCCTGACCACCCCCCAGATGAACGCCCTGTCCACCACCACCTTCGGAGCGCTCACCGCCGGCCACCTCGGCAGCTTCTCGGTCGCCCAGTTCGACGCCCTGCCGGTGGCCGACCTCGCCATCCTCACGGCAGCTCAACTCGCCGGCGTAAGCTCTGCCCAGATCGGCGGCCTGACCAACCCGCAGTTCGCCGCGCTTAGCACGACCGTGATCTCGTCCCTCACCACCGCGCAGATCAGCGGCGTGACCCTCTCGCAAGTGGCCAACCTCACCGGTGCGGCGGTTGACGCCCTGAGCGCCGGGCAACTGGGCAGCTTCGCCAATACCCAGCTGCAGGCCCTGACCACTATCTCCGTCGGCCTGGTCAGCTCGGTCCAGGTCGCCGGCCTGACGGCGGCGCAGCTCGGTGTCCTCAGTACGCCGCAGCTCAATTCCCTGTCCAGCGGCGCGGTCGAGGCGCTCTCGGCCGCACAGCTCGGCGGACTTTCGGCGGCACAGATGGCCGGCGTGAACACGACGTTCCTGAACGCCCTGACGGTGTCGGACTTCGCGACCCTCAGCTCGGTGCAGGTGGCCGGGCTGTCGTCGGTCCAATTGGGCGGGCTCACGGTGGCGTCGTTCGGCGGCCTGGGCGCGGCCCAGCTGAGCTACCTGTCCACCGGCCAGGTCACCGGCCTCACCGCCGGCGAGATCGCGGTCATGACCACCACCCAGCTTGGCGGCGTCGCCGCGACGCAGCTGGCCGTGTTGAGCAACGCGCAACTGGCGGCCCTGACCACCACGATCCTCACCGACATGTCGGTCGCCCAGCTGGGCGGGCTGTCCTCGGTGCAGATCGGCACCCTCACCGCCGTGCAGTTCAACGGCCTGGGCGCGGGCAACGTCGGCAACCTCTCCGCCGCCCAGCTGAGCGGCGCCACCACCACCCAGATCGCCGCGCTGTCGACCACCAATTTCAGCGCGCTCACCAACGCCCAGATCTCGGCGCTGACCACGACGCAGGTGGCCAGCTTCTCGACCACCGACATGGCTTATCTGTCCACCGTACAGATGAGCGGCATGTCCTCGGTGCAGATCGGCTCGCTCACCTCCTTGCAGGTGGCGGCGCTGCAGACCGGCAACATCCTGTCGCTCACCACCGCCCAGATCAGCGGCCTCACCGCCACGGGCGTGTCCGGCATCAGCACCACCCAGTTCAGCTTCATGAGTTCGGACGAGCTGAGCCTTCTGAGCACCACGCAAATGGCGGCGCTCAACGTCAACAACATCGCCAGCATCACCACCACCCAGCTCGCGGGCATCACCGTTACCGAGATCGGCGCGCTGACGTCGCCGCAGGTGGTCAGCCTATCGACCACCGTGATCGCCGACATGTCCGTGGGCCAGTTCCAGGCGCTGTCCGCTACCCAGATCGGCGCCCTCAGCCAAGCCCAGATCCTGGCCCTGACCGCGCCGCAGGTTGGCGCGTTCATGAACACCCAGATGGCCGGCCTGACGCCTCTGGAGATTTCAACCTTCACCGAGACCACCCAGATCCCGGCGCTGACCACCACCGCCCTGGGGTACTTGAACCCCACCCAGAACAACGCCTTCACCAACGCCCAGGTGCTTGCCATGACCGGTGCGCAGCGCGCAGTTATCGGCCGTTAGCCGATAAGGCGCGCTGCCCTTTTATGTTTGCCGGTCTTCGACCGGACGAGCCGTTATCGGTCGATGACAGCCCTCTTCTTTGTTGTTTGCCGGTCTTCGACCGGACGGGCTGTTATCGGCCGTTAAAGAACCTTTCTAGAGCCACTGTTCCCGCGGGACGCGCTGTTCTCCGGCGCGCGGCGGCGGTAGCCTGTTCCGGCGTTTTCATTCAAACCGGAGGGCAACATGGAACAGATCATTTCGGGACTCTTGGGCCAGTTCGAGCACGGCGAGATGTCGCGCCGCAATCTGGTGCAGACGCTGGCGGCGGCCTTCGCAGCCAGCGCGGCGGCGGCGCCGGCGATGGGCGCCCAGGCCAAGGGCCTCAAGACCCTGGCCGTCAACCACATCTCCTACGGCGTGGCGGATTATGGCAGGACCCGCGACTTTTATTCCGATCTGCTCGGCATGAAGGTCAGCAAGGACGACGGCAAGCAGTGCAACCTCGGCTTCGGCGACAGCTTCTTCGTGGTGCGCAAGACCCGCCAGCCGGACAACAAGCCGTTTGTCGATCACATCGCCTATACCATCGACAGCTGGGATCCGGCGGCGGTGGAAGCCGAACTGAAACGCCGCAACCTCGACCCCAAGATGGACGCCGAGAAGCTGAGCGTCTCGGTGAAGGACCCCGACGGCTTCGGCGTGCAGATTTGCAGCAAGGAAATGAAGGCGTAAGGGCTTTAGCAGCAAGGCGGCGCGCCCTACCTTACGACCATGACTCAGCGCCTCACCCGAGCCGAACGCCGGCAGATCGAGAAGAATGACCTCCCCTGGGTGGGCAAACCGCTCGCGATCGCGGCTGTCGATCGCGCCTTTGCGGCCAACATCCGCCACCTGGCCTCGATCCTCCGGGACTCGCGCGCGCCGCGCCGCGCGAGCCGCGCCGCCGAAGCCGCGGCCGGCCTCATCGACATCACCGCGACGTCGCTTGTGAAACAGCCGGCGGCCTGCGGCCGCGGCTGCCACTATTGCTGCCGGACCTTGATCGTCGCCACCGCGCCCGAGATTCTGCGCCTGGCGCGGGCGGTCAAGGCCCGGCCGGACATCGCGGCGCGCGTGCGCGCGGCGGCGGGACAGGCCAAGGCCATCCCCGCCACCGCGCCCAACACCGCCCGCCTGCCGTGCCCGGTTCTCGAAGCGGAGATCTGTTCCCTCTATGAAGCCCGGCCCCTGGTCTGCCGGTCGCTCCTGTCGCAGTCGCGCGACGCCTGCATGCGCATCTTCGCGCGGGACGCCGCCGAGCCGATGCCTCTTGTCCCGCCGTCGCGGGAAATCCGCGACACCGTGCTCCTGATGTTCCAGGTGGCGCTGCGCCTCGCGGACTTGCCGTGTCAGCAATACGAATTGATCCAGGGGCTTGCCGCGGCGCTCGAGCATGACGACCCCGAGAGGCGTTGGCTGGCGGGTGAACCGATTTTCGCCGGGGTCGAGACCGATCCGGACCAGACACGCACGTCGCAGGTGGCGGAGATGGTCGGGCGCCTCGCCGCGTCTCTCGCGCCGACGCTATAAATATGGTTCTTGGGACCTGCATATAGCTTTCAGCCCTGCCAACTTGCGTATTCGGCGACCGCCTACCCCCAAAGCTGATGTACCCGCCCCTGCCTTGGGGTAGCCTTGCCTGCTTTTCACAGGGAGGGAATTCCATGAACAAGATCGTCAAATTTGCCTGCGGCGCGGCGGTGCTGGCGTCGATGACGCTGGCGGCGTCGTATGCCCAGGAGGCGGCGCCGCAAAAAGGCGCGGAGAAAGCGCGGGCGGGGCGCGGCGGCGGTGAAAGCCCCTTGAGCGGCCCGCGCGTCGACGTGCTGAACATGGTCCGCCCGATCGACATCCACGACACCATCTGGATCGAGGACATGACCTCGGTCGAAGTGCGCGATTCCATCAAGGCCGGTAAGGCCACCGCCCTGGTCATCGTCGGCGGCATGGAAGACAACGGGCCCTATCTTCCCGTCGGCAAGCACGGCACGGTCATCAAGATCGAAGCCGAGGTCATCGCCCGCAAGCTCGGCAACGCGCTGGTGGCGCCGATGATCAATACCGCGCCCGGCAATCCGGAGAAGCCGGGCCTGCCCGGCGCCATCGCGCTCTCGCGCGAGACCTATACCGGCGTGCTGACCGACGTCGCCAACAGCCTCAAGGCCGCGGGCTTCAAGAATATCCTGTTCATGGGCGACCACGGCCCGGACCAGCCGCCGCAGATCGAGGTGTCGAAAGCCCTGAACGAGAAATGGAAGGGCAGCGGCGTGTTCTTCGCCCACATCCCCGAATACTACAACTATGCCGACGTTCAGAAGTTCGAGGCCGACGTGCTCAACATCCACGAAAAACCCGAGGGCTTCCATGACGACTACTACAGCTCGGTCATCGTCATGACCCAGGACGTCAATCACGCCCGCATCCCCGAGCGCGTGAAGGCCAAGAAAACCTCGATCAACGGCGTGGAACTGTACCCGACCGCCAAGCCCATCGCCGACGGCCAGAAGATCGTCGACTTCCGCGCCGACGCCGCGGTCAAGGCGATCCAGAAGCTGCTGGCCGGCCCGCGCGCCTAGCCATAGCAACGATGGAGAGTGACGGCGCTTGAGCCGTCACTCTCACGTCGTTTGGCCCATCTCGTTTGGCCCATGTCGTTTGGCGAAGACCTTGAAGAGGCGGGCGGGCACCGCGCTCATGTTGTCCCCTCCCGCCACCGGGCCTAATATTGGCCCCGGATTTATGAGGAGGACCGAGATGCGCTTTTCAGCCCTGTGTGCGGCCCTGTTCGCCGCCGCGAGTCTCACGCCGGCTTCCGCCGCCGATGCCGTCCCCGATCCCAAGGTGCTGGAATTCAAACTGCCGGCCCAGATCCCCTGGGGTCCCGTCACCCCCGGCGGATCGCAGGTGGCGCTGCTCTACGGCGATCCCGCCAAGCCCGGCATCTATGTGCTGCTGAACAAGTGGCTGCCCGGCCATATGAGCAAGCCGCATTTCCACGAGAACGACCGCTATATCACGGTCATTTCCGGCACCTGGTGGGTGGGCACCGGCGACGAATGGGACCCCGCCAAGACCACGCCCATGCCCGCCGGCAGCTACGTGCGGCATCTGGCGAAACAAATTCATTGGGACGGCGCCAAGGACCAGGAAACCGTGATCCAGATCGTCGGCATCGGCCCGGCCCAGTCCATCCCCTCACCCACCGCCAAAGTGAAATAAACTTACGCCTTCGCACTGTCGAGCATCGCCGTGGACTTCCGCGCGACCCAGGTGGTGGACGAGACCAAAGGCGTCCACGCCATGATCGCCAAGAAGTTGTTCAAGGATAAGCCGGAGCCCTACTGGTATAAGCCCTGAAGCAGCGGAGCTCAGGAATTAATTGTACCAGGTACAATTTCTGAGCTCGACGAGTGTGGTGAAGCGCCTCAGCTAATTAAATTGTACCTGGTACAATTAATTCCCTCTCAGCTGAGGCACCCTCACCCCATCGTCAACGCCGCCGCGTTCTCTTTGACATGCGCCGGTGACCCGGATTCCGGAATCGCTATCACGTTCCCGCTGCGCACCACCCAGGCCAGGGCCACCGCCGCCGCGGAATAGCCGAGCTTGGCGCCCATCTCCACCAGCGAGGGGTCGCGGACCAGCGTGCTGCTGCCGCTGCCGAGCGGTGAATAGGCCATGACCGGGATCTTGTGCTCCGCGCACCACGGCAGCAGGTCTTTTTCGATAGACCGGTTCATCAGGTTGTAGCCGACCTGATTGACGGCGCAGCGGTGGCCGTCCGGAATACGCAACAGCGCTTCCATCTGGCTGACGTTGAAATTAGAGACACCCCAGGCGCGAATCTTTCCCGCTGCGCGCAGGTCTTCGAATTTGGCGACAACGCCGGGCAGACGGCTGGGCGACACCGGCGCATGCAGCAGATAAAGGTCAATGTAGTCAGTGCGCAGGCGCCCAAGGCTGGCGTTGCACGCGCGCGGGATTCCATCCCGCGTGGCGTTCTCGGGCTCCACCTTGGTAACCAGAAAGACCTGGTCGCGCTGTCCGGCGATGGTGCGGCCGATGAATTGCTCGGAGGCGCCGTCACCATAATTCTCGGCGGTATCGATCACCTTCATGCCGAGCGCAATGCCGGTGCGCAACGCCTCCTGCTCCACCGCCACCGGATGCCGTCCCTGCCCCAGATGCCACGATCCCTGGCCGATGGCCGGCACTGTCGTGCCATCCGGAAACTTTACGGTACGAACCGGCTTCGGCGCCGCATCAGGACCAGGCGCCTGAGCGCGGGCTTGAGCGGCCGGCAAGGACACACCTACGGCCGCGCATCCTGCGGTGAAATGACGCCGGCTCAGCAAAGGCTTGTCCATGCTGTCAGTCCTCCCATGCCCCATCCCAGCCCGGCATATCTTACCCGAAATCACGGCGATTTCCCGTATTCACCCCGGGAAAATGTCTGTTCATACTCGGGGTCATGCGAAGCCACCGCCTCCTCTCCGCCTGCGCCGGGACCCTCCTGCTCGTGCTTGCAACAGGATGCCGCGACCCGCACGAATCCGCGCCCGGCAATGACCCCGAACCGGGGGTGGCCGAAACGCTCGCGGTCCAGCGGGCGCAGACCATCGCCGATGTCCGCTACGATCTGTCCTTCGTCATTCCGGCGGACCCCGCCCAGCCGGTCACGGGGCGCGAGACTGTCCGCTTCTCCCTCACCGATGCCAAGCACCCCGTCGTGCTCGATTTCGAGCCCGGCGGCGAACCTGTGGCCTCGGTCTCGACCGGGGGCAAGCCGGTCACCGCCAAGCTCGTCAACGGCCATATCGTCATCCCGGAAAAATTCCTGCGCAAAGGCGAGAACAGTTTCGATCTGACCTTCCACGCCGGCAGCGTGCCGCTCAATCGTACCCCGGACTTCATGTACGCGCTGTTCGTGCCGGCGCGCGCCCACCAGGCGTTTCCCTGCTTCGACCAGCCCGACCTCAAGGCGCGCTATACCCTGGCGCTGGACATCCCCGCCGCCTGGCGGGCAGTCGCCAACGGAGAAGAAACCGGGCGTGAGGCCACAGGCGAGCGGGTTGCGATCCGCTACGGCGAAACCAAAGCCATCTCGACCTATCTCTTCACCTTCGCCGCCGGGAATTTCCAGGTGGAAACCGCCGAGAGAAATGGGCGGACGTTCCACATGTACCACCGCGAAACCGACGCCGCGAAGGTGGCGCGCAACCGCGACGCCATCTTCGACCTTCACGCCAAAGCCCTGGCGTGGCTCGAGGACTACACGCAAATCCCCTATCCGTTCGGCAAGTTCGATTTTGTTCTGATCCCCGCGTTCCAATTCGGCGGCATGGAGCACCCTGGCGCGATCTATTACAACGCCGCGCCGATCATGCTCGACGAGTCCGCCACGGAAAACCAGATGCTGGGGCGCGCCAGCACCATTTCGCACGAAACCACGCATATGTGGTTTGGCGATCTCGTCACCATGCGCTGGTTCAACGACGTCTGGATGAAAGAGGTGTTCGCCAACTTCATGGCCGCGAAGATCATCAATCCGTCATTCCCGAACGTGGACCACGAACTGCGCTTCCTGGCGTCTTACTATCCGCTCGCCTATGGCGTTGACCGCACCGAGGGCACCCACCCGATCCGCCAGGAACTCGACAACCTGAACGTCGCCGGAAACATGTACGGCGCGATCATCTATCAGAAGGCGCCCATCGTCATGCGCCAGCTTGAGCGCATGTTGGGCGTGGAGAAATTCCGCGACGGACTGCGCGCCTACCTGAAGCAATTCCAGTACGGCAACGCGACCTGGCTCGATCTGGTGAAAGTTCTCGGCAATCAAAGCGGCAAGGATGTTTCGGCCTGGAGCAAGGCCTGGGTAGAGGAAGGCGGCCGGCCGTCGATCCGTACCGAGGTCGATGACACCCATCTCGCCTTCGTGCAGTCGGACCCGCAACCGGGTAGATCGCTGCGCTGGCCGCAACAGATGGACGTGCTGATTGGCACGGCCGCCGGGACGCAGGAGCTGCCTGTGGAGATGGCGGGCGAACGCGCCGAGGCGATGACATTCCCGGCCGGTGCACGCCCGGCGTTTGTGTTGCCGACCGGCGGCGGGCTCGCTTACGGCGATTTCACCCTCGACGGTGCGAGCCGGACCTACCTGCTCGCGCATCTGCCGGAATTGAAACAGCCGGTCGCGCGCGGCGCGGCGATCGTGACCTTGTGGGAAGAACTGCTCGATGGACGGGTTCGCCCGGCCGATTTCGTGGACCTCGGATTGCGGGCTTTGCCGCAGGAAGACATCGAGCAAAACATTCAATTGCTGGTCAGCCGCATCAATGGCGCGTTCTGGGATTTCATGGATGAACCGGCCCGCCTGGCTCTGGCGCCGCGGCTGGAGAAGGCTTACCGCGATGGGTGGACCCGCGCCGCTTCGCCGAGTTTGAAATCGGTGTACTTCCGCGCGTTCCGATCCATCGCTCGCAGCACGGAAGGCGTGGCGTTTTTGGAGCGCATGTGGCGGCATGACGAGAAGATCGCCGGCCTCACGCTGTCGGAGGATGACGAAGGCGGACTGGCGCAGGACCTTGCGCTCCGGTCGGTCGCCAACGCCGCGGCGATCCTGGAAGAACAGCGCGGCCGTTACCGCAATCCCGACCGCAAGGCCCAGTTCGAATTCGTGATGCCGGCCCTTTCGGAAAATTCCGCGGCCCGCGACGCATTCTTTGAAAGCCTGAAGGACGTCAAGAACCGCCGGCGTGAACCCTGGGCTGCCCAGGGGCTGGGTTTCTTGAATCACCCCTTACGCGCGCCGGATTCGGAAAAGTACATCCTGCCGGCGCTGGACCTCCTGACCGAGATCCAGCGGACGGGAGACATTTTCTTCCCCAAGAACTGGATGGACGCGGCGCTGGGTGGGCATCAAACCCGCGCCGCGGCCGGCGGCGTGCGGCAGTTCCTTGCGGAACGGCCGGACTACCCCATCCGCTTGCGCCGCATCATTCTGCAGTCCGCCGACACTCTTTTCCGGTCGGCGGACATCCTGAGCCCCTAGCAGGCCAAAGTCGGGGGCTGGCTTAGCCGGCCCCTACTCTTGCACCACCGGCAGCATGATGGCACTGGCCTGGGCGCCGCCGCGGTAGACGCTCTGGGTCGCCTTCTTGTAGTCGCCGGCCTTGGCGTTGAAGATATTGGCCACATAGGTCTGCGGGTTGCGGTCATAGAGCGGGAACCAGCTCGACTGGATCTGCACCATGATGCGGTGGCCCGGCAGGAAGGCGTGGTTCACATGCGGCAGGCCGAAACGGAAGGTCTCCGCCTTACCTGGCGTCAGCGCCTGGGGCTTGTCGAAGCCCTTCGCATAGCGCCCGCGGAAGATGTCCATGCCGATGCCCAGCTGATAGCCGGCGAGGTTGGGGCGGTCGGTCATTTCCTCGGGGTAGACGTCGATCAGCTTGACCACCCAGTCGCTGTCGCTGCCGGTGGTGGCGGCGATCAGGTCGACCAAAGGCTGTCCGGCGATATGCACCGCCTTGGTCAGCGGCGGGGTGACATAGGTGAGCACGTCGGGCCGGCCGTCGACGAAGCGCTGGTCGTTGGTGAGCCACGGGCGCCAGACGTCGCCCTGCTCCCAATGCACCGGCCGCGCCACGAACGGCACCGGCTTGGCGGGGTCGGAGACATAGTCGTCATGCTCGGCCTTGGCCGGCTTCTCGAACCCGAGCCCGCCGTTCGGCTGCAAGTACAGCGCCATGGGCGCGCCCAGCGGCCACTGCTTGCTTTCCTGCCACTTGTCCACGCCGGTCTCGAAGGTCAGCACCGGCGGCGTCGCCGCCTTGGGGGCGCCGTCCTTGAGGTATGAGTCCAGGAACGCCTTCATATAGTCGCGGCGGAACTGCAGCGCGGTGTCGCCCGGCAGCTTGAGCGGCCCGAGGCTGGAACCGTCGGCGTTCACGCCCGAGTGACGCCACGGGCCGATGACCAGGTGCACCTTGTCGTTGGCGGTGTCCTTGGGCTCCAGCGCGCGGTAGACCGCCGGCGCGCCGTAACTGTCTTCCTGGTCCCACTGCCCGACCACCAGCATGGTCGGCACGGTCACCGGGCGTTTGGCGAGCAGCTTGTCCACCGCCTGCTCCTGCCAGTAGCCGTCATAGGCCGGGTGGTCCATGAGCTTGCGCACGAACGGCAGCTGGTCGAGGCCGTATTTGCGCGCGTAGTCGCCGGCCGATCCCGCGGTCAGGAACGCGGTGTAGTCATCGGTGCCGAGGCCCATGGCCACCTTGTCGCCGTCGGTCTTGGCGCCGGTCTGGGCGGCGATGTAGTCGAAATTGGTCTGGCGGAAGGCGCCGTTGTGGAACCAGTCGTCGCCGATCCAGCCGTCGACCATGGGGCTTTGCGGCACCACCGCCTTCAAGGCCGGATGCGGATCGATGGTCGACATCAGGGTGGTGAACCCGGGATAGGACGAGCCGGTGACGCCGACCTTGCCGTTGCTCTCGGCCACGTTCTTCACCAGCCAATCGATCGTGTCATAGGCGTCGGTGGCGTGGTCCACCGGGCTTTCGTTGAGCGGCCCGCGCAAAGGCCGCGTCATCACATAGTCGCCCTCGGACTTGTTGCGGCCGCGCACGTCCTGGTAGACGCGGATATAGCCGTCGCGCACGAACTCGGCGTCCATGACCGGCAGGATCTCGGTGATCTTCTGGCTGGGGTTGCGCGACGTGGTCTTGCCGGCGTTGTAGGGCGTGCGCGTCAGCAGGATCGGCCCCTTGCTCACGCCCTTGGGTACCACCACCACGGTGAACAGCTTCACGCCGTCGCGCATGGGGATCATGATCTCGCGCCGGTCGTAATCGGCCGCCGGCGTGGTGCGGTTGAAGGCGGCGGGGATGTCCGGCGTCAGCGCGCCGTCGACCTCGCGGACGGGCTTGCTATCCTGGGCCGCGACCGGGGCAAAGCAGCACGCGGCCACGGAAATCAGCGCTAATCCAAACAACCTCATGATGTCCCCCATCGTCCGGTCACCGCATCATCCTGACCGATCCCGGGGGATTTCGCCAAGGCGGCCTGCGGCGGATAAAACCGATTTTCTTAAGTACCTGTAGAAAATGATTTTTCCTCGGCCCGAGCGCTAACCGCGCCGGAAGATCAACTCCTCGTCGGCGGCATTGCCGACCCGGAATTTGTAGTCGCCGACGTGCACGAAGCCGCGCCGCCCGTAGAGTTTCTGGGCGCCGGAATTACCCGACCATACGCCCAGCCACAGTTTCCGGCCCGGCCGCTCCAGCCACGCCAGGGCGGCGTCCAGCAGCGCGTTGCCGATGCCGGTTCCCTGCAATCCCTGACGCACATAGAGGCGCTGAAGCTCGCCGCACGCGGGCGTCACCTCGGCATGCGGCAAGGTGCAGGGCCCTGCCTGGGCGTAACCGACGATGGCGCCCTCCAGTACCGCCTTGAACAGGCGTTGCCTGGGGTCTTCGAGATCGGCGCGAAAAATCTCCGGCTGGTACTTGGCCTCGAGGAACGCCGCCAGGTCGGCGGGGTCATACATCGGGCCAAAGGTTTCGGTGAAGGTCAGCCGCGCCAGCGCCGTGATCTCGGCGGCGTCTTCCGGCGTTGCGATGGAAATGGTGGCGGTCATGAGAAAGAGCGGGCCCGCCGTTGCCGGCGGGCCCTTCGCATCACGTTGAATGGCGTCTACGGCAGTTTGCCGTCGGCTTCCTGGTAGACCTTCAGCACCGCGATCTGGGCCTGGCTGTCCTTGAGCGCCAGGTCGTTGGCCGGCCCCCAGTTGGCCTTGGTCACCGCCTCGCACGGCGGCGGCGGCGGCGCGCCGGCGGCCGCGGGTGGCGCGGCGGCGCAGGGCACCTTGGCGGCATGCAGGCGCTTGGCTTCCGCGATCACGGCTTCCAATGCTTTTCGAGAGTCCTCCAGGCCCGCCTTCATGGTGGCGGCATCGTCCACCCAGCCATGGCCGGCGATATAGAGGGTGGCGTTCATGGCTTGCGCTTTCTTGATGGTCTCGACCCATTCGGATGGGTACGCGCTGCGCATGGCCGGGAACACGCCGCGCAGGTAGACCTCGCTCATGAACATGACCTTGGTCTGCGGCAGGTAGACCACCAGGTCGCCGCCGGTATGGGCGCGGCCCAGGTTGAGGATCTGGATCTCGGTGCCGCCGACGTTCAGGCTGCGCTTGTCGGTCACCAGTTCGGTGGGCGGCGCCGGGTTCTTCTCCATGGCTTTTTGCGAGGCCGGGGTCGAGATCACCGTCATGCCCGGCCAGGCGGCCTTGAGCGGACCGTTGCCGGCCATATGGTCGCCGTGGTCGGAGCCGACGATCAGGTATTTCACCGGCTGGGGCGTCAGCTTCTTGATGTTGTCCACCAGCTTCTGGCCCTGTTCGGGATCGCCCATGGCGTCCACCAGCACCACGCCGTCGTTGGTGACCACGATCAGGCTGACGGTGTTCATGACCTTGGAGGGATGGAAGCCTTCATACGCGTAGATGTTGGGGGCGACCGCCTTCCACCGCGGGAAGTCCGCCAAGGTCAGGCCGCGCGCGGCAAGGGCGGCGTTGCTGACTTTGGTGTTTTCCGCCGCCGGCGCGGCCGCCGCCGAAAATCCGAGCGCCGCCAGGACCGCCGCGGCCATCAATCCCTTTTTCAAGTTCCAACCCTCCCGCTGGTGGTGAATATCGAGACGCCGCGAGCATAGGCCAAACCGCCCCGGCTTCCAAACCGGAGCGTGCCCTCCCGGCCCCCTGCTCCCGGTCCGCAGGCAGAGTCCGGGATATCCGCGGCCGTAGCCTAACCCCCTGTTTTTCGTGCTATGACTCCCCCTCGGACAAGGGGGAGTCATGGCGCGGGACGAGCGGC
Organism: Rhodospirillaceae bacterium; assembly: GCA_041905795.1. Taxonomy (GTDB): domain Bacteria; phylum Pseudomonadota; class Alphaproteobacteria; order Rhodospirillales; family Rhodospirillaceae; genus SHVO01. Next base: position 54,798 of record JAYRKL010000012.1, read on the forward strand.
GCGCGGTCTTGAAGGACGTGGCCAAGGAATACGGCCGGACGGGTTACAACCCCGACCGGCCCATGACCATTTTCGGCTTCGTCGGCGAACTGGCGGGGATCCTGGAGAAGCGTTCCAACACCCGCCGCGCCAGCTTCGCCGGCGCCCACGCCATCAGGGTCTACGAAAACACCGCCCGCAAGTACGGCTACAAGGGCGAACAGGGCCCGCTCCATTGCAAGAAGGGCTGCGGTTACTGCTGCCACACCCGGGTCACCGCCACCGCCATCGAACTGTTCATGCTGGCGCGGGGCATCCGCGAGCGCTGGAACGACGCCGCCGACCCGCTCCAGGCGCGATTCCGGGATGTCGAGGCGCGAACCCGCACGCTGCCCAAGGACCAGTGGGTGGCGAGCCGCATCCCCTGCGCCTTCCTGGCCGAGGGATCGTGCACGGTGTATGAGTCCCGTCCGCTCACCTGCCGCACCTACGCGTCGCTCTCGCTGCCCACCTGTATCGACTGGTTCAACGGCGCGGCCGTGGTCGTGCCGCAGCCGGACCGGGCCCAGCTGCTGCGCGTGTTCATCCTGGCCGGCATGAAGGCGGCCATGGCCCATGCCGGGCTCGAAGTGGTGGGCTTCGAGATGGGCCACGGCTTGAACGTGGCCATGGCCCCCGACGCGGAAGCCCGCTGGCTGGCCGGCGAGAACGTGTTCGCCGGCGTGGCGAATGACGCCGCCACCGCCCGGCCCGGCGGCCGGCAGGCCGGGCACGAGGCCTTCGACCTGATGGTCGAGGTGTTCAAGACCGGGGCCTTCGGCAGGGACATGCCGCCCAATCCGTGGTTCACCTGGTGACGCCCGTGCGGAAGATCCTCTTGGTCGGCGCGCTCCTGCTGCCTTTCTCCGCCGCGGCGCAGGTCTCCGATCCCTTGCTGACCCAGGTCGAAAGCCGCCAGGCGCCCAGCCGCGGCGGCTACGACGGCGACACCATGGACCAGCTGCTCGCCCATTTCCGCGTGCCGGGCGTGAGCGTGGCGGTGATCCACGACTTCCGCATCGCCTGGACCAAGGCCTGGGGCGTCACCGACGCCAGGACCGGCGCGCGCGTACGCACCGACAGCATGTTCCAGGCCGCCTCCATCAGCAAACCGGTGGCCGCCATGGCCACCCTCAAGGCGGTGCAGGACGGCAAATTCGGCCTCGACCAGGACATCAACACCATTCTCAAGTCGTGGAAGCTGCCGATGGCGACGTTCCCCGGGGCGGTGACGCCGCGTATGCTGGCCAGCCACACCTCCGGCCTGGGCGACGGTTTCGGCTTCCCCGGTTACGCGCCGGGGGCGCCGCGCCCGACCATCGTCCAGGTGCTGGACGGCGCACGACCGTCTGTCCTCGGCCCCGTGCGCCTGGAGCGCGCGCCGCTCGCCGGCTACAAATACTCCGGCGGCGGCGTCAGCATCGAACAGCTGATGCTCACCGACGTGCTCAACAAGCCCTTCGACCGGATCATGCAGGAGACCGTGCTCGGGCCCCTCGGCATGACCGACAGCACCTATGTCCAGCCGCTGCCGGCGGACAGGGAGATCGAGGCCGCCCACGCCCATAACGCCCGCGGCCAGCCCATGGACGCGCCCTGGCACATCTTCCCCGAACAGGCCGCGGCCGGGTTGTGGACCACCCCCGGCGACCTCGCGCGCTTTCTGATCGAGGTGCAGCAGACGCTCCAAGGCCGGGGCGGGCGCGTGCTCAACCGGACATCCGCCGAAGCCATGGTCTTGCCGGTGGGCGTCGGGCCTTACGCCGTGGGCTTCTTTGTCGAGAAACGCGGCGAGGGCTGGTATTTCGGCCATGACGGCAGCAACTGGGGCTACCGTGCCCGCATCATCGCCCACCGCGTCAAGGGGTACGGCGCCGCGGTCATGACCAACAGCGACAGCGGCGACGCCCTGGCGGCGGAGATCATCGAACGGGTTGCGCGGGCCTATAACTGGGATAGCCTCGACAAACCGATTCCCCGGTAAGGTCTTGGGTAAGGTCATGACCATGCGCGCGCCGTTCCTGTTCACCTGTACCGTTTTAGCCTGTGCCGGCCTGCCGGCCCTGGCCGCCGACGGGCGCGTGCAGCAGCCCCCGGAACCGGCGCTGCGCAATTTCACCGCGGCGGAAAAGCTGACCCTGGCCCACGAGATGCTGGACCTGCCGTCGCGCGATCTCGCCGACAACGGCAGCAGCGACCCCGGCGCCTGCCGCGCCATGGCCGAGACCTTCGCCGCCGGCCAGGGCATCGTCTTCCTGGAGCCGGACGTGATGACCACCACCGCCCGGCCCGACGAACTGCGCACGGTCGAGGGCCAGTGCCCGGCCGTGGTGCTGGACGAGGTCACCTTGCCGCGCCTGGGCGCGGTGCGGGCGCGGCGCAATTTCAGCCTTTACTTCCTGGCGCGGCCGGTCGCCGGCATGGCCGTGGGCGTATTCTCCGCCGAGCGCTGGTGCAAGGAAGGCGTCGGCGCCCGCGCCCCCTGCCCGGCGCCGCAGACCGCCAAGGCCTTCGACATCAACAGCTGCAAGATCTTCGCCACCGAGACCATGCCCACCCGCCAGGTCGCGGGCGGCAAGAGCAATTACGTCCAGGGCGTGCTCGAGTACCGCAACGACTATTACTTCGCCAGCATCGGCGACGTCTGCGAGACCGAGACCAAGGGCGTGACCGGCGTCACCATGGACGTGACGTCGGTGGAACTGGCGGGCGGAAAGCCCAAGCTGCGCTGCTCGCTGAGCACGGTGCCCAAATCGCGCTGCGCGCCCGCGAAACGCTGAACAGAGGCGAACGACAGGGGGAACGGGGATGCGGAAACGGCTGGCTGTACTGACTGCCGCGGTGCTCGGGCTGAGCGCCACGGCGGCGCATGCGACCTACTCGGTGGTCGCCTATGATCCTGATACCGGCCAACTGGGCGTGGCCGTGCAGTCGCGCACGCCCACCAGCGGCGCGCGCGTGCGCTATGGCCTGGCCGGGGTCGCGGCGATCGCCAGCCAGGCCAGTTCCAACCCGATGATGGGCGAGATCGGCCTGACGCTGATCCAGCGCGGGTTCTCCCCAGAAGAAGCGCGCGACATGCTGGTGAAGATGGACGGCGGCGCCAACAACCGGCAATTCGCCATCGTCGACACCAAAGGCCGCAGCGCCGGCTGGACCGGGTCCGCCAACAGCGGCTTCGCCGGCCATATCTGCCAGCCCAACTTCTGCGTCGAGGCCAACACCATGACCGGCCCCGAGGTGCAGAACGCCATGGCGACCGCTTATGTCACGACGGCGGCGCAGAAACTGCCGCTGGTCGAGCGGCTGATCGCGGTGCTGGAGGCCGCCGAAGCGGCCGGCGGCGACCGCCGCGGCAGGCAATCGGCCGGCGTGATGATCTTCGCGAACCGCGCCATCGCCGGCTACGGCGATCACATGTACGACCTCCGCGTCGACGACAACTCCGCGCCGGTCCCGGAAATCCGCCGCATCTATAACGTCATCCAGGCGCGCGACCTGCCCAATCACATCGGCGAGAACATCGCCGCCGGCAAGTTCGACGCCGCCTTCGCCGAAGTGGACAAGCGCCTGGCGCTCGATCCCAAGAACGACGACGCGCTGGCCGACCGGGCCCGCGTCCAGCTCGCCATGAAGGACACCGCCAAAGCGATCAAGACCTTGAAGCAGGCCATCGCCATCAACCCCAAGCTCTACTACCAGGTGCTGCGCAACGACAATTTCAAGGCGCTCTGGGACAACGCCGCCTACAAGGCCCTCGGCGACTACAGCCGCTTCCACCCGCTGGCGCCCAGCGTGTCCGGCCCCAACAGCATGCCGATGCCGCCGATCCCCAAGTAGCGAACGAACGGGGGAGCAGCAGGCCTCCCACGTCACCCGCTAGACAAACTCGATCTTGAAGATCCAGCCCTGGTGCGGGCTGTCGTTGAGGGGCCAGTTGGGGTGGACGCCGGCGTCGCAGCTGATGAGCGCGCCGTCGTGCATGGCGAGGCCATGAGGATCGCAGGAGCCCGGCACGAATTCGGCGGTTTCCAGGAGCGCGCCGGTGGCGGCGTCGTATTTGGCGAGGCCCGCCTGGCCGTTGGCGTAGCCAGTGCTGTCGGTCCCCGTCACCAGCCAAATACTGCCGTTATCCCAGGCGATGCCGTGGGCGCGCGGCGTGGTGTAGGGGATCAGGAACTCCGGCGTCCAGCTCACCGGGTCGATGCGCAGGATGCCCCGCAGGCGCAGGCAGGCCAGGTAGAGCTTGCCGTCCTGGTACATGGCGCCGTGGCAGCCGCCGCCGTCCTTGGCGGGGCCCAGGGGAATCTGGCGGTGGCTGATCAGCTTGGAATTGAGGTCGGTCTGCCAGACGCCGTTGGGGGCCTCGTTGGCGCAGGACCAGATATAGCCGCCGCCGAACGCCATGCCGCTGGTGTTGCGGCATTGGGTGGTGACGGTCTTGAGCACCTTACCCGACCAGTCGGTGAGCCAGACCTTCTCGGTCAGCTCCTTGGGTTCGGGCGCGTGATAGAAAACCGCATTCGCTCCGGAGGGTTTCTGCTCGGCGATCCACAGGCCCTCGGGCGCCACGGCGATGCCGTTGGGGAAGCCCTCGGGCGCCTTGAACAGCCTGGTGGTTTTCACTTTGCGGTGCGGCGGCTTTGGCGCCGCTTCCGCCGCCCGTGCCACGCCGATCAAGCCGCCCTTTAGGGCAAGGCCAAAGCCTGTAGCGCCCATCAGGAACTCCCGCTTGTTCAACCCGCTCATGTAACCCCTCCCCCCGAAGCTATATGCCGTCCTATCCTAGGCCGATGCGCATACTCCTGAAAACCGGCTTCCTCATCTGCCTGGCCCTGGCTGCGCCGGCCGGGGCGGAGGACTTCGACCTCGCCATCCGCAACGCCCGCATCGTCGACGGCGGCGGCGGCGCGCCGGTCACGGGCGACGTGCTGGTGAAAGGCGACCGCATCGCCGTCATCGGCAAAACCCCCGCCGATGCCAAGCCTGCCCGCACCATCGACGCCCAGGGCCGGGTGCTGGCGCCGGGCTTCATCGACGCCCATGCCCACGGCGAGGCGCTCGACCCCGCCCAGGGATTCGAGAATTTCATCGCCCAGGGGGTCACCACCATCGTCCTCGGCCAGGACGGCAGCAGCCCCGACGGCGTCGGCATCCGGCCGGGCGCGAAGCCCGTCACCCTCGCCGACTGGTTCACGCGCCTGGAAAAAGCCCCGCCACCGGTGAATATCGCCACCCTGGCGGGGTTCGGATCCCTCCTTGACGAGTCCGGCGTGCCCTACAACCGCCCGGCCTCGCCGCAGCAGATGACCGCCGTCTCCCGGCTGATCGACCAGGCCATGAGCCAGGGCGCCTTCGGGGTCAGCCTGGGCATGGAATATGTGCCCATGATCAGCGCCACGCCGCTGGAGCTGGAGGCGGTGGCGCTGGCCGTGGGCGCGCGCGACGGCGTGGTCATGAGCCACTTGCGCAGCGAGGACGACGACAAGGTCGCCGCCGCCATCGACGAACTCCTGGCCATGGGCCGGTTCGCCCGCGTCCATGTCTCGCACATAAAGGTGGTCTACGGCGCCACGGCGGCTCAAGGCGAGACGGTGCTGGCGCAGCTGGCCGCCGCCCGCGCCAAGGGCATCCGCGTCACCGCCGATGTCTATCCCTACCTCGCCAGCCAGTCGGGCCTGGCGCTCCTGTTCCCCGACTGGGCCAAGGTGAAGGCGGACTTCGACATCGCCCGGAAGGAGCGCGGCAAGGAACTCGGCGACTATCTCTATGCCCGGGTCATGAAGCGCGGCGGCCCCAAGGCCACCCTCATGTCCACCAGGCCCTATGTCGGCATGACCCTGGAGGACATCGCGCGCGAGCGCCGCAAGTCCTTCGTCGACGTGCTGCTGGACGACCTCGGCCCCACCGGCGGCAGCGCCGCCTATTTCATCATGTCGGCGCCGACCCAGGACGTGTTCATCAAGAGCCCCGACGTCATGACCAGCACCGACGGCTCGCCCGCCATGAACCACCCGCGCGCCTACGGCAGCTTCGCGCGCATGATCGAGACCTATGTGCAGAAGGAAGGGTTATCGCTGCCCCTGGCCGTCCGCAAGATGAGCGCCATGACCGCCGAGGCGCTCAAACTCCCCGACCGCGGCCTGATCCGCGCCGGCTATAAAGCCGATCTGGTGCTGTTCGACCCGGCCAAGGTCCGCGAGACCGCCACCTGGGAAAAACCGCAGCAGCTCGCCGCCGGCTTCGACGTGGTGATCATCAACGGCAAGATCGCGCGCGAGAACGGCGTCACCGCCAGGGACCGCGCCGGCGCGGTCCTCAGGAACACCGCCAAGTCCAAGACCTAACAAGCCCAAGACCTAAAAACAAAGGGGCGTCCCGCCGGGACGCCCCTTTTTCTCAACTCGTAGTGTCCGGCGCTTACATCTTGAAGCGGACGCCGGCGCGGAAGGTACGGCCCAGCGCGTCGTAGAGCGCGCCGTTGTACGGAGCGGCTTCGTAGGTGTAGCCGCCGGGGCCCGGGGCAACGACCACCGGGTCCTTGTCGAAGACGTTGCGGATGTTGAGGAACAGTTCCGCGTTGCCGGTTTCGCCAGCCGTGAACTTGTAGCCGACCGAGGTATCCCAGTAGACCGCGCCGGCGATGGCGTTGGTGTCGACGGTGCGATTGTTGCCGGTGGAAACCGGGCAGCCCGAGGTGCACTGGATGTTGGAGTTGTTGTACACGCCGGCGCTGGTGCCGCGCGCCGTCATGCTGAAGTTGATCGTCTCGGTCGAGTAGACGCCCGAGGCGGTCCAACGCCAGCTCGGCACGGCGCCGTTGGCGCTGGCGTTCACGCCCGCACCCTCGTACGGGATGGTGATGCCGTTGCTCGAGTAGTTCTTGAGGTAGTTGGTCGCCAGGAAGCGCAGCGCGATGCCGCCGTCCCAACCCGGGACGATCGCATCCAGCTGCGTGCGGTAGCTGACTTCGAAGTCGACGCCGCGGGCGAGCTGGCTGACCAGGTTGAACGGACGGATGTTGATGTCGGTGATGGTCTGGCCGGGGCCGAACACGATGGCGGCGCACATCTGCGTGTTGCCGATGTAGCACTGGTCGATGATCTGCTGGACGGTCAGGTTGCCGATCGCCTTGCCGATGTCCATGTTCCAGTAATCGACCGAGGCGTTGAAGCCCGGGAAGAAGGTCGGGTTCAACACCACGCCGAGGCCGGTCATGTCGGAGACTTCAGGCACCAGCGTCGGGTTGCCCGAGGTCGACGAACGGCCGATTTCGGAAGCGTTGTTGTGGAACGGGTTGATGAAGCCCGGGAAACCGCCGCCGCCGCCCGAGAACAGTTCGATCAGGTTGGGCGCGCGGATGTCGCGCGACCGGGTGATGCGGAAGCGCATGTCATCGATCGGATCATAGGTCAGGCCGAACTTGTAGGTCGAGACGAAGCCCGAGGTCTTGTAGCTGGTGAAGCGGCCCGAGGCATTCAGGTCCAGCGACTTGGCCCATTCGGTGCCCTTAGCCAACGGAATGATGGTTTCGACGAAACCTTCGGTGACGTTGGTGTTGGCGTTGAGCGGGCGGTAGTTGCCGTAATCCCAGTTGCCGAGCGCGCCATCGGGATCGACGATGCCGGCGGCGCTTTCCTTGCGGTGTTCGACGCCGAACGCCACCGAGACCGGACCGGCCCAGGACGAGAACGGCTCGCCCTGCGCCGAGGCGGCGACCACGCGCTGCACGAAACGCTCGTTGCGGAAGTCCTTGGCGCCCGACCCCAGCACGTAGCGGACGGCGGCGGCGGAGTTCACGCCGGTGCCGTAGAGGTTGTAGGGCACGCAGCCGTTGGTCGGGTTGGTGAGCGTGGAACGGCAGACGATCTGGCCGTTGGGCGCGCGCACCGCGTCGATGGCCAGGTTCCAGGCCGGAAGGTACGGCGGGTCGAACACCTGCTCATGGGCGAGGGTGATGCCGATCTGGCCATAGGCGTTCCAGGTCCAGGTGGTCTGGGCGGCGTCGAAGCTGCCCGAACCGCCGACGACCATGCGTTCGACGCGGCGGTCGTTGTAGGCGCCGGCGCGGCCCAAGTCGCCGACCATGCTGCCGAGGTTGATGGTGGTGAGCTTGAGCGCCACCATCTGCGCCTGCACCGAGGCCGGGATGAAGGCGTTATCGACCTTCTGCACGATGGTGCCGTTGTTTTCGAACGGGCAGCACCAGTTCTGGTTGGAGTCATGGCCCCACGAGGCCTGGGCGAACATCTCGAAGGTGTCGGTGACCTGGTAGGACGCGCGGGTGAAGAAGTTCTGGTTGGTGTCCATCGAGGTCAGGCCGTTGGCGAGCGCGGTGCCGCGGATGGTGGCGGCCTGCCATTCGCCGTTGGTGGTGACGCCGGCCGAGACCAGGTCGCCGTAGACGAACTGGCGCGGGATGCCGCCCGGACCGAAGGTGATGCCCTTCAGGGGGCCCGAGGCGATGATGCTGCCGGCGGGATAGATCACGCTGACGTGGTTGCGCAGGATGCGTTCCGGCACCGAGGTCGACTGGCCGGCGCCCGTGCCATACGCGGGGTTGGTGAGGATTTCCCAGCCCTGCTGGTTCCACGGACGGGTGTTGGTGGGGATGCCGTCGGTGTGGCCGGCCTGGCCGGACAGGAGGAAGTGGCCGCGGCCGTTGGCGAACGAGGTGCCGGCCGCCATGTTGATGTCCCACTGGCGGTTGTCGCCGTAGGTGGTGACGCCGCCCGAGACTTCACCCTTCACGCCGGTGAACTTCTTGTCGAGGATGAAGTTGACGACGCCGGCGAGCGCGTCGGAGCCGTAGGCGGCCGAGGCGCCGCCGGTGACCACGTCGACGCGGGCGATCAGGTTCTGCGGGAAGGTGTTGACGTCGACCACGCCGTTCGAGTTGGTGCCGACCGAGCGCTGGCCGTCGAGCAGCACCAGGGTGCGCTCCAGGCCGAGGTTGCGCAGGTTGACGACGTTGGCGCCCGAGGAACCGCCGCTCATGGAGGAGTTGGTGGTGGTCGGGTTGCGCGAGCCCGCAAAAGCAGGAAGCGTGTTGACGTAGTCGGCGACGTTGGTGGTGCCCGAGGTCTGCAGCTGTTCGACGCCGACGACGGTCAGCGGGGTCGGGGCTTCGTAGCCGTCGCGCACGATGCGCGAACCGGTGACGACCACTTCCTCGACGTCCGCCACCTGGGCGGCGGCCTGCTGCGGCGCCGCCGCGGCGGTCTGCTGGGCGAGAGCCTGGCCGGAGATGGCCGACATGACGAGCGCGGTCGAACTGACCGTCGTCAAAGCGCGGCGACGGACGGTGGTTTCGGAAAGGCTGGCGAGCAAGCTGGAAAGAGTCATTGCATTCCCCCGGAATACTTGTCTGGCGACTTGGTTCACGCCGCATTCCCCATTGAAGATTGCGTGAAAAGATGCGGCCTTCGGAAAAAGCATATTGTGCGGCGCAACATGCCGCAAGGCATATGTCTAGATGTATGACGGATAACGTATAGACATATGAAGGTCGCCGCGGAGTGTGGTATCGAGGCAACGCCGGCGAAGAACCCGCGTGTTATGGGCCTTTTATCGTGCCGGCGCCGCCCCGCCCGCCGCGGATTTTAGAAATTCTGCGATGCTCTCCGGCGCGGCTAAACCAAAACCCACATAAAACCGACATCGATGCCGGCCGGCGGCGGCAGGGCCGCCGCGATGTTTTCGCGCGCCCGGTGTGGGCCTTCTCCGGCAATAAACGGTTCCCGGCACGGCGCGCCGGGGGGAGAAATCTTCTCTTTTCATGGACGGCCGCGGGGATCGGACGTCGGCGAATTGCGCCGGCGCACCGATCTCCCTCCTGTGTCTGGAGGGCGCTGTGACGCGGCCGGTGCATCTTTCACACGCCGTCGGCGTTACAAACCGCGCAAGAAACCGTGGGAAGCGTAAAAGGCTGTTGCCCCGGTCCGGCCCGTATTCCAGGTATTGGACCGGATTCAAGAGAGTGGAGACATAAATGACCTTTAAAGCGTTTGCCGCCCTGGCGTTCGCCGTCACATTTGCCGGCGCGGCCGCAGCCAAGGACATCACGCTCCTCAACGTGTCCTATGACCCGACGCGCGAGCTGTACAAGGAGATCAACGCCGCCTTCGCCAAGGACTGGAAAGCCAAGACCGGCGACACCCTCACCATCCAGCAATCCCATGCCGGTTCGGGCGCCCAGGCGCGCGCGGTGATCGACGGCCTCAAGGCCGATGTCGTGACTCTTGCGCTCGCTTACGACATCGACGTGATCTCCGAACGCGCCAAGTCGCTGCCCGCCGACTGGCAGTCCCGCCTGCCCCAGAATTCGACCCCCTACACCTCGACCATCGTGTTCCTGGTGCATAAGGGCAATCCCCTGAAGATCCAGGACTGGGACGACCTGGTGAAACCGGGCGTGCGCGTCATCACGCCCAATCCCAAGACCTCCGGCGGCGCCCGCTGGAACTATCTGGCGGCCTGGGGCCACGCCCTGCACGCCAACGGCGGCGACGAGGACAAGGCCAAGGAATTCGTCACCAAACTTTATAAGAACGTGCCGGTGCTGGATTCCGGGGCCCGCGGCTCGACCATGAGCTTTGTCCAGCGCGGCCTGGGCGACGTGGCGATCTCCTGGGAAAACGAGGCCTACCTCACCCTCCAGGAATTCGGCCCCGACAAGTTCGAGATCGTGGTGCCGTCGGAAAGCATCCTGGCCGAACCGCCGGTGGCGGTGGTGGACAAGATGGTGGACGCCAAGGGCACCCGCGCGGCGGCCGAGGCCTACCTGCAATATCTCTATACGCCGGAAGCCCAGGCGATCATCGCCAAGAACTATTACCGCCCGCGCCTTGAATCGGCCGCCGCCAAGCCGCTGCCGCAGCTCAAGCTGTTCTCCATCGCCGAGTTCGGCGGCTGGGGCAAAGCCCAGGCCACCCACTTCAACGACGGCGGCACGTTCGACAAGATTTATCAGCCGTAGTCGGGCAGCCGTAGTCCGGTGATCCCCGGCGCGGCGCGTTCGCGTCAGGTGACCGCCTTTCCGCGCCAGAACAGCAATCCCGTCATGACCGCGAGCGCGACCAGCGCCGCCGTCAGCGCGGCCCGGAAGCCGCGCGGCGCATAGCTGAACGCGATCTCCGACCGGCCCGCCGGCAGGGCCACGGTTTGGAAGGCGCCGTCTTCCGCGCCCAGCGTCGCCGGCGCGCCATTCACGCGCGCGGTCCAGCCCTCCATCAGCACTTCCAGGCGCGTCAGCGTTGCGGCATGTGCGCAAACGGCGGCCACCTGGTTGCGCGACCGGGGCGTGAGGTCGCAGCCGTCGGCCGAGAAATATCCGCGGGCGCCAGGCACCGCATAGATGGCGATGCGCGGCCCGGCATAGACCGGCAACTGCGCCGGCCACGGGATCGCGCGCAAGGTGGGCGCATAGCCTTCCTGCACGCCGGTGACGGCGGCTTCGGTGGGCGACAGCGCCAGCGCCAGGCGGCCCTCGCCGCCATCGCGGCGGATCCGCAAGGTGAAGCCGGCGCCGGCGGCGACCTCGACGGACCGGTCGAGGCGGAAGAACAGCGGCTTGTAGTTCAGCGCGCTGCGGATATCGGCCGTACCGGTGCCGCATTGTCCGCCGCTGCACAGTTCCACGGCCAGGCGGCCGTCGGCGTTGCGCGACCGCTCGCCGATGCGCACCAGCAGCCCCGCCACCGGCCCCGCCTCGCCTTCGGCGGCGGCTATCTCCAAAGACTCTCCAGGTGCCAGGTAGCGCAGCAGGGTGTCGCCGCGCGGCTCCGGTGACAGCCGATTGGGTAGAAGTGGTTGGGCATTGAAGGCGGCGTCCGCCAGCAGATATTTGACGCCGGCCCTGGCGTAGGCGTCGGCGCGCTCCTTCACCATGGCGAGACGCTCCGTCTCACCGCCGTCCGGCGCGATGAAATCCATGGTCACCGTGGGATCGAGATGCCGGGCGATATAGGCCACGGTCGCGCGCGGCACCGGCAGGTCGAGGTAGTTGAGGTTGGCGATGCCGAAGGCGGCGCCGTAATTGGGCCCCAGGCCCTGCCCGCCGGCGCCGGCGATGCGCTGATACCCCAGGTTCTGCCGCAGGAAGGCGATCGCGCCGCTGTCGATGCGCGCGGCCCGCGGATGCGCCAGGAACGGCAGCGCGAACCACACCACGGCCTCGGCCACGAGGATCGCCGCCACCGCCCGCGCCGAGCGCGCGAAGCACAGCGCGCAGGCGACGGCGAGCATCGCCATCGACGATGCGGCGCCCCATTGCCCGAACCGCGCGTCCTCGGCCCACTGCCGGGTCAGGAGGGGCCAGGCCAGGGAAGCCGCCCCGAGCGCCAGGAGCGCAACCGCGCCGGCCGCGCCCGCCGTCACCCGCCGCGCGCGCGGCAACGCCGGCATGCGGTCGATGAATAAGGCCGCGAGAAAAATGGCGGCGAAGATCCATCCGGCATTGAGATAGCGGTACCCCGCGGCCAGGGACGCCAGGGGCAAGGCCATGAAGGCCTGGTAGATGCCGGGTACGCCATGGCTGACTCCGAGAGCGATCGCGATCCATCCGCCCAGGATGAGCCTGGCCCCGCGATCCCGCCCCGTCCACAGCCCCGCCAGCGCCGCCGCCGCGAGAGCGAACCCGGTGTAGCCGCCGATATCGGGCCAGGTGACCGAAACCGGCTTCATGAAGATCGGGCCGTACACATAAGGCGCCAGGTATTGCAGCAGAATCCCGGCGTGGGGGATCTGGCCGTAGAAGCCGGCGTCGTGGGGACCGGTGGCCGCCTCCTTGAGATAGGCGGCGAAGGCCGTAAGCACCGGCGCGCTCACGGCCAGCGCCAGCAGGGCTGCCGCGGTCAAGGCGGCGAGGAATTCCCACCGCGCCCGCCCGGCCAGCATGGCGCCGCGATAGATCGCCCACGCCGTCAGCAGCGGGGCGTAGAAGTAGACCTGTTCGGGGAAGCCGGCGTAGACCGCCAGCGCCGCCGCCAGCGCGCCGAGGACGACAAAGCCAAGCCGTTGCCGGACACCCTGCCCGGCCGCCGCATACAGGCACTCGATCGCCAGGAACAGCCACGGCAGGAACGCAACCGGGTTGAACACCGCGTTGCGCAGCCAGGCGAAGACGCCGTTGACCTCGTACAACAACGCGCCGGTGAGCGCCGCCAGGACGCCGAGACCGTAGCGGCGGAAGAACAGGAACGCGCCGGCGCCGGCGATGAATTGCAGCAAGGCCTGTTCGATCTCCTGGCCATGAGGCAGCGCCAGCAATAAGGTGGGCGGGAACAGCGCCGCCGGCTGCATCGCCCCCAGCAGCGGCGCGCCGAGTCCCTCGAAATGGTTCCACAGCGGGAGGCGTCCGGCCAGGAGATCGAGCGCCGCGCGCTTGCCGGGGGCGAACGCGGTCCAGCCCTGGTTGGCGTCGACGGTGGGGAAACCGTCAAGCGGACCAGGCCGCACGTCGTAGCTCAGGCCCGCCAGCCAGGTGACTGTTTCAGTCTCGAACGGCCCGAAAACACAAAACAAAATCACGCACAGCGGCAGTGCGGCGAGAACACCGAGATGGCGGGCGCGAACGGGGAACAAGCGGTCTCACCAAGCCTGGTACATCCGCGCCTTTGAATCGGCTGGCCGGAATCAAACGCATAGCGGGCATTTGATAGCGGGTCGAAGGCGCTATTAACATGACAAGCTTCATGCAGGGTGCATATTTCCGCAACATGTCTTGCGGCGGATCTCCATGAGCGCGCATCAGGTCAGCAGCCACATCATCAGGCTGAGCAACCGCCACGGCGTCGAACCGCTGGGCGTGGTCGGCCTGCTCGCAGTCACCGCGCTGGCGGAAGTGGATTTCGTGAAGCTGCGTTTCTGGAAACAGGTCGCACATGAGATCGTCGCGACCACCGCTGCGTCATGAGAGTCGCGTCATAAGATTTACGCGACCAACACCATCACATAGGCAAAGAAGAACCCGACCGCGTAGACCGCGGCGGAGACCGCCATCATGATCCCGCCGGCGCGGCGCAGGCGCGTGCAGGCGGCGGCTTGCGCCGGGTCCGCCGGGCACGGAGCATCGCGGGTGGCGTAGCGCATGGCGCCCGCTCCCGCCAGCGCCAGTCCGGCGACGATGAAGACCACGTCCTTATGTTCGGACAGGACCACCAGTCCCGGCAGCGCGGTCACGAGTCCGGCCATCGCCGCCCCCGCCCCGACCGCCACCAGAGCGGCGGGCAGCGCGCAGCAGATCAGCGTGCCCAGCGAGGTGAACAGCGCGAGGCCCGCGAGCGCGGTGCCGCCGGCGGGAGTCCGGTTCACGAGACTCAATGCGTGCGCGAGATGCCGGTGACGGCGTAGCCGGCGTTGACGATGGTCTTGGTGACCAGGGCGTCATCCAGCGACTGGCCGCTCTTGACCTGCACCGTCACCTTCTTGGTGGCGAGGTCGACCTTGACCGTGTCCACGGCGGGCTGTTTGCGGAAACTCCGCTCGATGCCGGTGACGCACATGGCGCAGACCATGCCGTTGACATTGGCGACGATGGTTTCCGCCTGGGCTGAGAACGACAACAGTGAGAACGCGGCGATCAGGATTGCGCGCATATGCCTATCCTAAAACTGCATGATCCAGTTGAACATGAATTTCCCGCGCAGGCTGACGCCGCCTTCCATCAGGAAGGTCTTGTACATCAGGCGCACCAGCGGCGTGACGTCGGTCTTGGGCAGGGTCGAGACATGATGCCCCGACAGGTGTTTCTCGTCGGTGCGGTCGACCTGCACCATCAGCCAGGTATTGAGGTCCTCGTAATTGGCGAGATACGGCGCGACCCCCGCCCGCGCCCGCTGCCAGGCCGAGGTCTCGACGCCCTTGGCGTACATGAGCCGCCCCTCGTAGGACAGGAAGATCCGCCGGGTCTCGTAATCCGCCAGCACCCCGGTCCATACCGCCGGGCGCATATCGCCCCGATCGATGGTCGTCCCTGCGCCGGTCATGGTGAAGATGTTGCCTTGCGCATCCTCCATGTTCCAGCGCTTGAGCAAGACGTTCAGCTGCGGGCCCAGCATTACGTAGGGTGCGCCGCGCGTATGTTCTTGAATGTGGAACGCCACCGCCATGTTGGGGGCGACCGTATAGTCCACCCCGACCGTGCGCTGCGAGGCGTCGTTCTCCTGCATCAGCATCGTGCCGCCGACATAGGACACCGGCTTGGCGGCGCCGGAGTGCGGCGCGCCAAGCCAGAGCATCAGCATGAAAAGCCCGAGACGTCTCACGCGGACGGAGCGGCATTACATCTTCAGGACCAGGCGGGCTTCGATGGCGTGGATGCTGCGCCGGCTGCTCATGAAGCCTTCGTAGCCGATGGAACCCGACAGGTTGCCCGAGATCGCGGCGGTGAGGTTGGCCGCGAGATGGGCCGAGTTCTTCCCGGGCGACAGGATCAGGTTGGTGAAGGCGACGTTGGGCGATCCTTGCAGCGCGGCGGTGAAGCTGCCGGAGCCCTTGTTGAGCAGGTAGCGCCAGCCGGCGGTGAGGCTGGCGCTGACGCCGCCGGCCTCGGCCCCCATGGGCACGCGGAAGTTGGCGCCGAGTTCCGAGGCGGATTCCTTCACCTTCACCTGCGGCACGATCAGGTTGACGCTGTTGGCGCCGGTTTCGGTATAGGCGTCCACCGTGGCGGCCTGGCTGTCGACCGACAGATAGGGGGCGATGGTGGAGTCGTTGTCGACGGCGAAGGGCGCCGCCACCTTGGCGCCGAGGGTCCAGGCGCTGCCGCTGTGCGACGACGCCGCGGTGCGGCCCAAGGACGAGATGACGCGGCTGGTGGTGTACTTGGTCCAGCCGTAACCGCCGGCCGCCGAGAACACGACGCTGCCGCCCATGCCGGCGGTGACGAAGCCCTGGATGGCGGTGGTTTTCGATTTGGTGCGGCCGGCGTTGTTGTCGAACTTGTCGAGGCCGTCGGCATAGCCCACCGCCAGGCCCGCGGCGGCCTGGGGATCGAAGCGGTAGTCGACGCCGCCCAGGATGAACGGCCGCGTCACCGATGATCCCGCCTGGTCGCCATAGGCATCGCGCTTGCCGAAGGCGCTGCCGCCGTCGACAAAGCCCGAGAAGCCTTCGCCCTGGGTGCGCGCCAGGGTATCGGCATGGGCGAACAGGGAATTCTCGAAGCCCGCCATGCTTTCCACCGACTGCCGCCCTTGGGCATAGATGGTCTTGCCGTTGAGGTCTTCCAGGGTCTGGGTGCGCGCCGAGGCGGTGGCCGTGGCGGTGGACATGAGGATCGAGTCCAGGTCGCTGTTGTAGCCCGCCGACACGTCCAGCGCGTTGGCGACCCGCAACTGCGCGCCGGTGGCGGCGGCGGTGGAGGTCAGTGCGCGCACCAGGGTGCCGCGGATGGCGCCGCCCGGGTTCACCGCCGTGTGGAAGTTCATATAAAGGCCGAGATTCTTGAGGTTCACCACGTCGGCCGCCGGGATTGCCCAGGTCAGCGGGCCCACCGGGCTGGTGTAGGGCGCCACGAACGGGAAGATCACCGGGCCGTTGACCGCGGCGGTGCCGCGGTGGATGTGGCCACCGGTGAGCGGGATGGTGATGTTATGGGTCGCCGTGACGGTGGCCGAATTCTCGGCGTCGTTCAGCACCAGGAAGCCGGTGCCGGTGTAGGGCGCGCCGGTCGGCGGGTTCTCGTTGGCCTGGCTGAGGTTGGCGATATAGAGCGTACCGGCTTGCGCAGCCGATGCAGCGAGCAGCGTCGTCACCAAGGCGGTGGCCGCGCCAAGAGCGTATTTGGTCTTCATAGATCCCCCTGTTGTGTTGCCTGATCCGGCGGTCGGGGTCCACGCCCCCTTCCCCCGGCACTTCCCCAAAAGTTATTCCGGATGCCCCGGCATGCCGTTCATGTCCGGCGGCGTTTCGACACCGACCCCGGCCGGCTGCGGCGCCGGAATCGCCACCATGCAGGCGGCGCTGAAATCGGCGAAGGTGCCGGAGCCCTTGATCCCTTCCATGTAGCTGAGCGCCACGCCGAACGGCGCCGCATCGCCCATCACCATCAGCGAACGCGCCGTGGCGGCGATCGGCGGCGACGCCTGCGCGGCGATATCCGCCATAGAGAACACCGATGCGCCCGTGGCCGCGATCACCGGCGACTCCCAGGTGGAGACCGCGCCGGCATTGTCGTTGAGATAGATGCGCAAGGACCGCGGCGCGTCGGTGCCGTTGGTGATGCGCACAAAACCGGAGATGTCCTCGCGCGCCGGGCCGCTGACAAAAGGCAGCGACAACGGATCGGCCATCATCGCCATGCCGCAGGACGACAGGTTGGTCCAGGCGTTGCTGGCGTCCGTGCGCGCCGCGTGCTGGACGTGGCCGGTGAGGCCGGAGATCACCAGCACCAGGGACCGCGGCAAACGTTCGGCCGGGATGGCCGGATCGGCGCCGGCGACGATCTCGGCCAGTGACGCTTCATAGGTGCCGCCGACGGGCACCGGCGGACTGGTCCAGGCGCCGAGCATTTCGCCGCTGGCGGCGCTGTGCAGCATGACCGTCACGGCATGGGCGATGCCGTCGCTGTTGGAGAGGCGCAGGGTGGATTGCACCGCCGCGCCGGTGGAAAACCCGGGCATGACGAGGCCGGTCTCGGCTGCGGCTGCGGACGCGGCAGAAGCCGCCAGCGCAAGCGCCGCGACTTTGGTGAATCCCCTTCCCCGGCCGCGCAGCATGAACGCCTTTCCTACCTCGTAAAGCGGGGCCCAAACGGCCGGCGGCGCGCTCAAGCGCGCAGAGAAGCCCGTACGTAAAAGGACGTCAGCCGTTACAAAGTTATTCCGGGCGCAAACCGATTATTGCGCCGCCGGCCCCGGCCCGATTCTCTAATATATTGATATTATTTGTTTTATTTGGCAGGCTACGCCTGGTCGGGCTTGGGAGGACTGGTCATGAAGAAACGTCGCGCCGCCATGATCGCGGTTTTGGTGTGCACCACCTTGGCCGGCTGCGACCGCAAGACCGCACCGCCCGTCAATGCCGCCAACGCCACCATCCAGGAGATCCAGACCGCGCTGAAGGACGGGCGCGTCACCTCGCGCGAACTCACCACCCAATACCTGGCGCGCATCGGCCTCTACGACCAACGGCTTCACGGCGTGGTGGCGGTGAACCCCAAGGCGCTCGCGGAAGCCGACGTCCTCGACCGCGAGCGTGCGGCCGGCAAGCTGCGCGGGCCCCTGCACGGCATCCCCATCGCGCTCAAGGACAACATCCAGGCCATGGGCATGCCGGTCTCGGGCGGCGCGCTGGCGTTCAAGGATTACATGCCGCCCTTTGATGCCACCCTGGTCAAGAACCTCAAGGACGCGGGCGCCATCATCCTCGCCAAGTCGACCATGTCGGAACTGGCCGGGGCCTTGGCCGAACCGCCGACGCCGGCGCCCGGCGGCTACAACGCCGTGCGCGGCTTCAGCTACAACCCCTTCGACCCCCGCGCCCAGGACAACGGCGAGCCGGTGTTGAGCCCCGCCGGCTCCAGCTCCGGCATCGGTGTCGCCGCCGGATATTGGGCGGCCAATATCGGCACCGACACCAGTGGAAGCGTGCTCGGCCCCGCCAACGCCGCCATGATCGTCGGCCTGCGCCCGACCGTGGGGCGCATCAGCCGCCACGGCATCATCCCCATCACCATGGACCAGGACACCGCCGGCCCCATGGCGCGCAACGTCACCGACATCGCCATCCTGCTGGGCGCCCTGGAAGGCAAGGCCCCCGATCCCGAAGACGCGGCCACCGCCACCTGCAAGCCGCCGGAGGGCCACGATTACCAGCCCTTCCTGAAGGCCGACGCCCTCAAGGGTGCCCGCATCGGCATCCCGCGCACCGCCTACTACGACAAGTTCACGCCACCGGGCGCCACGCGCGGACGTCCCGGCTTGCGCCCCGACGAAGCCGAAGCCATGAACCAGGCCATCGCCGCGTTGAAAGCGGCCGGCGCCGAGATCGTCGATCCCGCCGACCTGCCGAGCGTCACCGCCACCGAACCCGCCAAGAACGTGCTGCGGCGCATCGTCTGCGGCGACGAACTGCCCGAAGACCCGGCCGACACCCGCGAGTTGTGTTCGGCGGTGCTGGGCTACGGCATGAAGCGCGACTTTAATTTGTGGCTGGCGCGCCAGGGCGGCACGGCGCCGGTGAAAAGTCTCACCGAACTGCGCGCCTGGAACACCGAACACGCGCCCTACGGCGCCATCCGTTTCGGCCAGGCCTTCATCGATCGCGCCGACGCGTGGGATTTGGAGAAAGACAAGGCCCGCTACGAGGCCGACCGTGCCAAGGACAAGTCCTTCGCCGGCGAGAACGGCATCGATGCCGCCATCGCCGCCAACAAACTCGATGCGCTGTTGATCCCCGGCGGCGGCGCCTCCTCGATCGGCGCGCTGGCGGGCTATCCCGCCATCACCGTGCCCTTCGCCCTGCTCACCAACCCCCGCGCGCCCGCCGCCGATAAAGACATCAAATCTCGCCCCTTCGGCCTGAGCTTCCTGGGCCAAAGCTGCAGCGAGCCTAAATTATTGGGGCTGGCGTTCGCATTCGAGCAGGCGACGCACCGCCGGCAAACACCGGCAACGACGCCTTAAACCAGCGCAAGAGTATCGGCGGACCCGGGCAGGTCACGGCCCGCCAACTCTCCAAAAGGCGCCGGCCCTGGCACGGCGCAGGCCCCAGCCTGCCGGCGCGCGGCCGAAGCGGTGGTTGATCGCAATCAATTTTCATATCCGTGAATAGCCTAGAGTAGGGGTGTTGCGAGAACGACTCTAGCAACGCGGCAAGAAGCCGCTCAAATCCCGGGATTTAGCTTTAGACGGAGCCTGGACCAGCCATGGCGCGAGCGATGCATACAACCGGCGTGGAAACGTTTTTCGCCGACGACGAGATCATCGTCAGCAAGACCGATCCGAACGGGCGGCTGACATATGTGAACGACGTTTTCCTCAAGGTCAGCGGCTTCACCGAGGACGAACTGATCGGCCAGCAGCATTCGATCATCCGCCATCCGGAGATGCCGCGCACCGTCTTCAAGCTGTTGTGGGACACCATCGGCGAGAAAAGCGAAATCTTCGCCTACGTGAAGAACCGCTGCAAGAACGGCGACCACTATTGGGTGCTCGCCCATGTGACCCCGACCTATGACAATCGACGCGCGGTCATCGGCTACCACTCCAGCCGCCGCGTGCCGCGCCGCGAGGCGATCGCCGCCGTTGAGCCGATCTACCGCGCCTTAAGCGCGGAAGAGAACCGGCACGCCGATCGCAAAAAGGCGCTCGTCGCCGCCACCCAGACCCTGAACGACCTCCTGACCGAAAAAGGCATGCGCTATGACGAATTCGTCCTCTCGCTCTGATCTCGTCGTTGCCCGGGGCCTCATCCAAGTCGCGATGGCGGCGACGATCCTCGCCGTCGCCGTCGCGTTCCTCCCCACGCCCTTCGCCGCCGCGGCCACCGCGGTCGCCGGCGCCGGGGCGATTGCCGCCGCGGTCATGGCTTTAAGGGCGTTGACCGCCCATGGCGTCACCCTGACGACCTGCGCCGGAATCGCGGCGCAAGCCGCCGACGGCAAGCTTGACGTGCGGGTTGTGCAGCTGCACGCCAACGGCGAGGTCAAGGCCCTCAGCGACGCCCTCAATCGCCTTCTCGACCTGACCGAAGCATTCACCAAGGAAGCGCAGGCGGCCATGGAGTACGCCAACAACCGCCGCTATTTCCGCAAGATCATACCGACCGGCCTGCGCGGCAATTTCGCGCTGTTCGCCGAGACCATCAATGAATCCCTGACCCTGATGAGCCGGCGCGACCGCGAATTCAATGAATTTGTGCAGCGCAACGTCATACCCGTGGCCGACCAGGTGTCCTCGGCGGCGACCGCCCTCACCGCCAGCGCCGCCACGATCACCGATCTCTCCACCGAGACCTTGCGCCAGTCGAGCACCGCCTCGACCGGCGCCGAGGAAGCCTCGAGCAACGTCCGCTCGGTGGCGGCGGCAATCGAGGAGTTCACCGCGTCGATCAGCGAGATCAACGCGCAGATCGTGCGCACCGCCACCATCGCCAACCAGGCCGCCGACGCGGTCAGCCAGGCCGGGGGCACCATCGCGACGCTGGGCGAAGCCGCAAACCGCATCGGCAACGTGGTGAAACTCATCAGCGACATCGCCGACCAGACAAAGCTGCTGGCGCTGAACGCCACCATCGAAGCGGCGCGCGCGGGCGACGCCGGCCGCGGATTCGCCGTCGTCGCCGGCGAGATCAACGAACTCGCCGGTCAAACCGCCAAGGCGACCAGCGAGATCACCGGCCAGGTGGACCGCATCCAGGACGTGGCCCGCGCCACCGCGGAGGCCATGGGCGGCGTCGTCAGCACCGTCAACGAGATCAAGGAGGCCGCCACCGTGGTGGCGGGGGCCATCGAGGAGCAAAACGCCGTCACCGCCGAGATCGCGCGCAACGTCAACCAGGCCGCCGACGCGACCTCGACCGTGTCCTCGGCCATCCAGTCGGTCGACACCGCCGCCGGGGAAACCCGGCGCGGCACCACCGACGTCGCGGCGGCGGCGACGGAGCTGTCCCAAAGTTCCGATACCCTGCGCCGCGAAATCGATTCCTTCAGGAAGCGCATGGCGGCGTAGGCGCCGGCCCCGGCAACAGGAGAACGGCAAGATGGTCGAGACCCCGCTCTATGGAACCGCGAAGGCGGTGATGACCCGCACGGTGGCCACCGTGACGCCGGATACGACCATCCGCGAAGCGGCGAAAATAATGTCGGCCAGCCGGGTCAGCGGCCTGCCCGTCGTCGACGCCGCCGGGCGGGTGGTGGGCATCGTCACCGAGAAGGACCTCTTGCGCAGCCGCCTGGAAGACCAGAAGCGGGAAGCATGGTGGCTCAACCTGCTGGCGGAAGGCGAGAAACTGGCGCCGGATTTCATCGAATACGCACGCGCCGGCAACGATATGGTGCGCCGCGTCATGCACGCCGATCCCCTGACCATCGCCGAGGACACCCCGCTCGCGGAAATCGCCGCGCTGATGGTGGAAAAAGGCATCAAGCGCCTGCCGGTCGTCACGGACGGAAAATTGGTAGGCATCGTCAGCCGCGCCGACCTCGTCCGCGCCCTGGGGCAACGGCGGGCGACCGAAACCGTCTTCTAGCCGCCGGGGCCGCTGGCTTTTGCCCCGGCCGCCGCCGGGGCGGGCCGCCCAGGTCTCCCGCCTTGGGCCTGATGCGTATCAATTCGCGTGGCGGCAAACACGTTGTATGGTGTGCCGTCAATCGGCGAGAGGGACATCCATGCTGGGACTGAAGCCTACCGCGATCATCGGGTTCGTGGGCGGCGCGACGCTGTTCGTCGCGGCCATCCTGCTCACCAGCAAGACGCCCCTCATCTATCTCAACCTCCACGGGGCGATGATCGTCGTCGGCGGAACGATCATGGCGTCGCTGATCGCGTTTCCCTACGCGCAGCTGCGGGGCGCTTTCGCCCGCGCCTGGAGCCTCTTGAAGCAGGATCAAACGGTGTCGGTGGCGGACCTGCAGCGCTTCATCCGTGTCGCCGGTTTCCGGCAGGGCGGCGGCGTGCTGAAGATCGAGGACGAGATCAAGCACACGGCCAGCCCCTTCGTCCGCACCGGCTTCCAGCTGATCATCGACGGGTTGCCGCCCGACGACATCGAAAGCGTGCTTGAACTGCGCATGAAGACCCAGGAACTGGTTGAACGCAACGAGGCGATGGTTTTCAAGACCATGGCCACCTTCACCCCGGCCTTCGGCCTGGCGGCGACGCTGATCGGCCTGGTCAACATGCTCTTCCTCATGGGCCAGGGGGCGACGCCGCAGATGGTCGGCGCGAACATGAGCCTGGCGTTGCTGGCGACGTTCTACGGCGTCGTGCTGGCCAATGCCTTCCTGCGTCCGATCGCGACCAAGATCGAGATCAAGACCCAGGATCGCATGCGCGTGATGGCGGTCGTGACCGAGGCAATCCGTTGCATCGCCGACGGGCACGGGCCGGGGCACCTCCGCGAAGTGCTGTTCGCGATTGTCGCGAGCCACGGCGATGAAATCGGATTGCGCGACACGCTCGGCGCCATGTCGGAAGAGTATCTCTATAAGCACGAGGCCTGAGTGCATGGCCGAAACGCCGCAACCCGCAGCGCCACAGCAAGCGAGCGCATCTCCGAGCGCATCGCTGGCGGTCACACCACCGCCGGCCGCGCCGCAGCCGGGCGCGCCGCAGCCAACCGCGCCGCCGCCGGCCGTGCCGCTGCGGCCGCGCCGCGCCAGAAGGCCGCGGTTCTGGGGAACACCGCCCGGCGACGACGGCGTTGTCGATGTCTGGCTCATGAGCTACGCCGACATGGTCACGCTGCTGATGACGGCCTTCGTCATCCTGGTGCTGCTCGCCGGGCCGGCCGGCACCCGGGGCGACAACGGCCCGGACAAGGTCGACGGCATCCGCGGCTTTCTCAACAACATCTTCGAACTCCGGGCGATGTCGCCTTACGGGGACGAAAGCGATTATCTCGTGGTCGGCCGGGAGGGAGGCGTCGGCGCCCTGACGCCGGAGCAGCGCGCGGGCCTGGCGGTGGTGAAAAGACAGGATCTCGACCAGATCCAGCGCCGCCTGGCGGTGTTCGACCAGGTGCGCGTCGAGATCGCGAAGGCGAAGCTCGCCGACTACATACGGGCAGAGGCATCGGGCGACGGCATCCGGATGGACCTCCCCAATCCGATCATCTTCGGGCCCGGCGCCACCGAGATCGACAGCACGAGCCTGCTGCTGCTGCGGGCGCTGGTTCCGATCCTGTCGGTCGGCGATTTCCAGATCGTCGTCGAAGGCCACACCGACGATGCCCCAGCCGCGGATGCAGCGCGCTACCCTTCCAATTGGGAGCTTTCCGCGGCGCGCGCCGCGACCGTGGCGCGGTTCCTGATCGGGGCCGGGATCGATCCGAAGCGCCTGACCGTCGCCGGCCGCGCCGACACCCAACCGCTGCTGCCCAACGACACCGAGGAGCATCGCGCCCAGAACCGCCGGATCACGTTCCTGCTGAAGTACTGAAGCCGCCTCCTCGCACCGGCCATCGCGTCGAACACCGCGTGCCCGCATTTACCCCGAGTGCGTACTCTAATGCGACTCCCGCGGCACGTCCGCCCCGCTGCCGCCCACCAGGAAGTCGAGGTCGGCGCCGGTCTCGGCGCCGAGCACATGATCCACATAAAGCTTGGCGTAACCGCGCCGGGGCGCCGGCGGCGGGGTCCAGGCCTTGCGGCGTTTCTCCAGCGTCGCGTCGTCCACCTCCAGGATCAGGGTGCGCGCGGCGACGTCGAGGCTGACCATGTCGCCGTCCCGCACCAGCGCCAAGGGACCACCTGCCGCGGCTTCGGGCGACGCATGCAGAACCACCGTGCCGTAGGCGGTGCCGCTCATGCGCGCGTCGGAGACACGCACCATATCCGTGATGCCCTTGCGCAGGACCTTGGGCGGCAGCGGCATGTTGCCGACCTCGGCCATGCCGGGATAGCCCTTCGGGCCGCAGTTCTTCAGCACCATGACGCAATGCTCGTCGATGTCCAGGGCCTCGTCGTTGATGCGGGCGTGGAAGTCCTCGATGTTCTCGAACACCACGGCGCGGCCGCGGTGCTTGAACAGATGCGGGCTGCCGGCTGACGGCTTGATCACCGAGCCGTTGGGCGCGAGGTTGCCCGAGAGCACGGCGATCCCGGCTTCGGGCTTGAAGGGCGATCCATAGGCGTGGATGACCTCGCGGTTCCAGTTGGGCGCGTCCTTGATGTTCTCGCCGATGGGCTTGCCGTTCACGGTCAGCGCGTCCAGGTGCAACAGCCCCTCGCCCGCCAGTTCCTTCATCACCGCCGGCAGGCCGCCGGCGTAATAGAAATCCTCCATCAGGAACTTGCCCGAGGGCTGCAGGTCCACCAAGCACGACACCTTCGAGCCGAGATCGTCCCAGTCCTTGAGCGTCAATTCCACGCCGATGCGCGCCGCCAGCGCCAGCAGGTGGATGACGGCGTTGGTCGAGCCGCCGATGGCGGCGTTGACGCGGATGGCGTTCTCGAACGCCTTGCGCGTCAGCACCTGCGACATACGCAGGTCCGCCTTGACCATCTCGACGATGCGCCGGCCGGTGAACTGCGCCTGGGTGTAGCGGCGGGAGTCCACCGCCGGGATGGCGGCGTTGCCGGGCAGTCCGATGCCCAGCGCCTCCACCATCGACGCCATGGTCGAGGCGGTGCCCATGGTCATGCAGTGGCCCTTGGAGCGGCTCATGCCGCCTTCCGCCGCCAGGAATTCCTCCTTGGTGATCTTTCCGGCGCGCAGGTCCTCGGACATCTTCCACAAGCCGGTCCCGGACCCCACGGTCTTGTCGTGATAATGGCCCGACAACATGGGCCCGCCCGACAGCCCGATGGTGGGGATATCGCACGACGCCGCGCCCATCAGCAAGGACGGCGTGGTCTTGTCGCAGCCCATCATCAGCACCACGCCGTCGATGGGATTGGCGCGGATGGATTCCTCGACGTCCATGCTGGCGAGATTGCGGAACAGCATAGAGGTGGGCCGCAGGTTGGTCTCGCCCAGGGACATCACCGGGAACTCCAAAGGAAAACCGCCCGCCTCATACACGCCGCGCTTCACCCACTCGGCCAGTTCGCGAAAATGCCCATTGCAGGGGGTCAGCTCCGACCAGGTGTTGCAGATGCCGATGACCGGACGCCCGTCGAACAGGTCGTGGGGATAGCCCTGGTTCTTCATCCAGCTGCGGTGGATGAAGCCGTGCAGGTCGTCGGAGCCGAACCAGGCCTGGCTGCGGAGCTTTTTCTTCTCGGTCACGGCATATCCTCCACGACGATCCGGGCGGGGTCAGGGGCGCTTGGCCCGCTTCCATTTCCTGAAACGCATAACCTTGAGATTGCGGCGGGTCCAGCCGGTGCGCGCGGCCGGCGGCGCGGTCAGCGCCGGACGCCGCAGGCCTTTCACAGCCCCGGCCAGCACGATGGCATTGCGTTCGGCGCCGGGGCTGTCCAGCAGCCGCACCGGCCACCCCGCTGCGGCGAACCCCTCGGCCATGCGGTCGGCGGTGGGATCGATCTTTTTATGCAGGCAGATGTTGATCAGGATGGCGCCGTCCTCGGCAAGGGCGCGGCGCGCGGCCTCGCCCAGCACCTGGCCCTTCATATGGGTGGGCATATATTCGCCGATGAAGGCATCGACGATCAGGATGTCGAACCTGCGCCGGACCTTGCGCAGATAGTCCAGGCCGTCGCCGACATGACATTCCACCTCCGGCGGCAGGCCGAAGTAGCGCTTGGCCAGCCGGAACGACACCGGGTCGATGTCCACCGCCGTCACCCGCTTGCCCGCCCGCGCCAGCATGGTGGCGAGGGTGCCGCCGCCGCAGCCGATCATGAGCACGCGTCTGCCAGGCCGCTGCAGCGCGAAACCGTAGAGCGCGTGGATATAGGCGTCCAGGCTGACGCCCTGAGCATCCACCGTGCTCTGGTTGCCGCCTTTCTGCTCATAGGTCAGCGTGCCGTGCCGCTTGCTGGGCCGCAGCGTGATGACGCCGAACTTGGAGGGATACCGAAAAAAAGGCGGGCTCATGGCCCGCCTGTTTACAGCATGGCGGCCGGCTCGCGCTACGGCGAGCCGGCCGGATATGCTTAAGCGAGGACCTCGCCGACGCTGCGGTTGGTGAGGTTGCTCTTGGTGCCCCACTGCTCGACCTTGACGCCCATGAGCTGCAAGGCGGTCAGGCCGACGCGCGTTCCGGCGTCGCCCTTGAGGTCGATGTGCATGCCGGTCTTCATGCGGCCGCCCGCCCGGCCGGCCGTGAACATCGGCATGCCGTCCAGGCTGTGGACGCGGGCGTAGCCGTGGTCGGTGGTGGCGTAGATCAGCACGTTATCGAGCACCGTGCCGTCGCCTTCCCTCACCTTGGAGAAGGCCTCGACGAAATAGGCCCAGGCTTCCATGTTGCGGCGCGTGAACCACGACACCGTCGGCTGGTAGCCCAGCGCCTCGTCGATGGGCTCCTCGTGGGTGCAGGTGTGGTGCGGCTTCTCGTAGCCGGCCTTGCTGGGATCGCCCGGACGCGTGGTGTAGGCGACGTTGAACACGCGGGTCTGGTCGCAGGCGATGGCCATGACCATGAGGTCGGTCATGAGCTTGTGGCGCTGCTGCATCTGGGCGGTTTCCTTGCCCGGGGCCACGTCCTTCTTGGGGTCGAGGCCGCCGGTGCGGCAGGCAGCGATGGGTTCGGGCTTGGTCAGGCGGCGGTCGAAGTTGATCTCCAGCTGGCGCAGGCCGCTGAAATACTGGTCGAGGCGCTCGCGGTCTTCGGCGCCCACCGCCTTCTGCAAGGCCTTCACTTCGTCCATCACCCCGGACAGCGCGCTCTTGCGCACCATCAGGCGCGGATCGGGGTTGAACGTCGGCGCGTTGGGGTCCTGGAAATCCGGCCCGAACAGGCGGGTGTAGAAATTGAGCGGCGAGATCTCGGGCGAATTGGGCGTGGTGCGGCTTTCGTAGGAGTGGGTGCTCTTCTCCTCGCCGGTGCCGGTGACCGTCAGCGACTTGTAGCGCGTGGTGCGGCCGATCTCGTTGGCGATGGTGACATCGAGGGTCTCGCCGGGGATGTCGTTGGTGTCGCGCGGCGCCTGGCCGGTGGTGAGGATCACCCAGCCCGAGTAATGGCACAGGTTCTCATAGGTGTCGCGGAACGCCGTGACGTTGGAGAACAGGTTGATGTGCTTTTGGACGGGCGCCAGCACCGCGATCTCTTCCGGCAGGTCGAAGTTGAGGCCGGTCTTCTTGGGCACGAAGATGTTCTTCTGCATGCCGAGGCTCCAGGTCCAGGTCCCGAAGCGCACCGGCAGCGGCTTGCCCGAGGCCAGCGCCGTACCGTTGGTGTTGAGGAAGCAGTTCAGCAGCGGCAACGCCACCGTGACCGCGCCGCCATTGAGGACCCCGCGCAGCACGCGGCGCCGATTGAATGCAGTCATGACCATCCCTCTCCTGGTTCGATCCCGTGGGCGGCTGATGCCGCGCCCGATTGACGAAAACATGCCAGCCGTCGTGGCGGCGCTCTCCCCGCCGCCGGAGCCATCATGGAGGCGCCGGTCCTCCATGTCTTCGCTCCTCCATGTCTTTATCAATATTTATAGTAATATAGCCGCCCCCAAGCGTCGACCGCCATTCCGCCTTCACACATGTCTCCGCCCCCCCTTTCACCACACGTCACCGCCGGATTGGACCTGTTGCGCCTGCGCCGGCCCAAAGAGGCCCAAGCCTGCTTCCGGATGGCGGTCATGGGCGATCCAAACGACGTTAACGCCCTGCAATTGCTGGGTGCCGCGCTGCTGGAGGACGGCGACCCGGCGGGTGCGACAGGCCCCATCGAAAAGGCGCTGCGCTTGGCCCCTGCCCATGTGGGCGCACGGGTGAACCTGGGGTGCGCCCAGTTCGCTTTGGGGCTGTTCGACGCCGCCGCCAAGAGCTTTCAGGAGGCCCTCACAGCGAAACCCGACCAGCCCGTGGCCCACCTCAATCTCGGCAATGCGTTGTTCGCCGCGGGCCGGCGGAGCGAGGCCGCCCTTGCCTACCGCAAGGCCTGGGACATGAATCCCGCCTTCGGTGAAGCGCTCGGGGGCTATGTCCACTGCGCCGCCCATACCTGCGCTTGGGATCAGGCTGCCGCCTATGAACTCATGGACCTGGTCGAGGACGGTGCGCGCATCGGCCCGCCCTTTGTCCTGCACTCCCTGGTCGACGACCCGGCACTGCACCTCGCCGCCGCGCGCCGCTATGTCGAGACCAAAGCCTGGCTGTTGGCCGAGCGCCCGCGACCTTATGATCACGATCGCATTCGCCTCGCCTATGTCTCAAGCGATTTTAAATTATCGCCGGTGGCACACCTGATGGCGGGAGTGCTGGAGGATCACGACCGCAGCCGGTTCGACGTGCTGGGCGTGTCCCTCGGGCGTGACGACGGCAGCGACCTGCGCCGCCGCATGGAGCGGGGCGTCGACAGATTCGTCGACCTCAACGGCACGACCGACGACCAGGCCGCCAACACCATCCGGGCGCTGGAGGCCGATATCGTCATCGACCTCAACGGGCATACGGAAGGCGCCCGCCCCGGCATCTTCGCGCGCCGGCCGGCGCCGCTTCAGGTGGTCTATCTCGGCTTCAGCGGCACGACCGGCTGCCCCTTCTACGACTACGCGATCACCGACAGCATCGTGACCCCCGCCGACCAGCAGCCGTTCTATACCGAAACGCTGTGGCCCTTGGCGGGGTGCTACATGCCAAGCGACCGCCACCGTGCGCCGGTCACGGCGCGCACAACCCGCGCGGCCTGCGGACTGCCCGCGCGAGGGTTCGTGTTCTGCAGTTTCAACAACAGCTACAAGATCACGCCCGAGATGTTCGGTGTGTGGATGGAACTGCTGCGGAGTGTCCCGGACAGCGTCCTGTGGCTCGCGGCCGGCGCGCCGGAGGTTGAAACCAACCTGCGGCGTGAAGCCGCCAACCGCGGCCTCGATCCGAAGCGCCTGTATTTCGCGCCGCGATTAGCTGAATTGACCGACCACTTGGCCCGCTACGCCGTCGCCGACCTGTTCCTGGACACTTTCCCCTACAACGCCGCCACCACCGCCTGCGATGCGCTGAGCATGGGCCTGCCGGTGCTGACCTTGAGCGGCCGCAGCTACGCCGCGCGCATGGCCGGCAGCCTGCTGCAGGCGATCGGGTTGAACGACCTGGTGACGAGATCCATTGCCGACTACCAGGCAGCCGCCATCAGCTTGGCCACTGACCCGGCGCGGCTGGCCGAAATCAAGGCGCGGCTCGGCCGGAATATCACCACCACCGCGCTGTTCGACGCCGATCTCCAGCGGCGGCAGCTCGAGGACGCCTACCGCAGCATGTGGGACCGGCGATAACAGGCTGATAATATTGATGTTTAATGCGGGAAGACGCGGCAATGACACGCACCCCCCGAACCAGCCCGAGTTTTTCTAAACTATATTGCAACCTGTTTTGTTTGCGTTGCGGGATGGGATGCCATCTAATTCCGTTGAAGACATGTGAACGCCGTTCCACGGCAATAACCTGGACGCCGTTCCACGGCGATAACCTAAACGCCGTTCCACGGCGATAACCGCAAAGCGAGTTGGGTTGTTATGACGCAGCGTTCCTTCATGCCGGCCATGATGCTGACAGGCCTGATGATGGCGGGCTGCAGCGCGCCGCCCGCGCCCTCTGTCCATTCGGCCGTCCATCCGGCCGCCGAAGGCCCGGCAGCCGCGAACCAGGCATCGGTCGCCGGCCGCCGCCTGATGACCGAGGAGCAGTATCTCAACACCATTGCCCATATGTTCGGGCCGGATATCGAGGTGGTTGCCCAATTCGCGCCGATGCAGCGCACCGACGGCCTGCTCGGCGTAGGCGCGGCGCAAGCCGGCGTCCCGACCGGACAGATGGTGAAGTTTCAGCGTGCCGCGCGCCAGGTGGCCGCGCAGGTGGTCAATAACGGGAATGTGGCGCTTCGCATTCCGTCGCACCAAAATGCACTGATCCCCTGCAAGCCGGCGGACGCCGCCAAGGCGGATGACGCCTGCGCGCGCATGTTTCTGGGCGGCACCGCCCGCCTGCTCTACCGGCGGCCGGTGCCGGAAGCCAGGGTCAATCAGTTGGTCGCGGAAGCGGCGAAGGCCGCGTCGCTCTCGCATAATTTTTACGCCGGCTTGGGGATGGTCCTCGAGGGCATGCTTCTGAGCCCCGACGTCCTCTTCATCACAGACCGCACCGAGCCGGACCCCGACCGTCCCGGCCAGCAACGCCTCGATTCCTATTCCTATGCGTCGCGCCTCAGTCTCCTGCTGTGGAACGCATTGCCCGACGACCGCGTCCTGAAGGCGGCCGAGAGCGGCGAACTTGCCACCGCCAAGGGCCGCAAGCGCGTGGTCGAGATGATGCTGGACAGCCCGCGGCTCGAAGAAGGCATGCGCGCGTTTTTCGACGACATGCTGGCCTTTGATTCGTTCGCGAGCCTGTCGAAGGACCCCGCCGCCTATCCGGCGGAGACCGGGATCACGCTGACGGCGGCGCGCGAGCAGACCCTGCGCACGATCTACTACCTGCTGGTGACCAAGAACCTGGACTATCGCGATCTCTTCACCTCGCGCACCATGCTCATGTCGCCGATCCTGGGGACGATCTATGGCGTGCCGACCGCGCCGGGGTGGCAGCCCTACACATTCCCCCAGGACAGCCCGCGCGCGGGCCTGCTCACGCAAATCAGCTTTCTCGC
Organism: Rhodospirillaceae bacterium; assembly: GCA_041905795.1. Classification (GTDB taxonomy): domain Bacteria; phylum Pseudomonadota; class Alphaproteobacteria; order Rhodospirillales; family Rhodospirillaceae; genus SHVO01. The sequence goes on from JAYRKL010000012.1 coordinate 86,193, forward strand.
GATCAATGCGCATCCGGCCCGCAGTTCCGCCACGCGCCGCGGCAAGGCGCTGCGTGAACTGCTGTTGTGCCAGCATGTGCCGCTGCCGCCGCCGAACGTCGATTTCTCCGCCCTCGAGGATCCGAATTCACCGGCGAAAACCACGCGCGACCGTTTGACCATTCACCGCAAGAATCCGGTGTGCGCCGGCTGCCACCGCATCACCGACCCGATCGGCCTCGCGCTTGAGAATTTCGACGGCGCGGGCCAGTACCGGGCGGTCGAGAAGGGTGTCGCGATCGACGCCAGCGGCAGCCTGGACGGCCATGATTTCAGCGACCCCGCCGGACTTGGGCAGGCGCTGCACGACCATCCGTCGCTGCCGTCCTGCCTGGTGCGGCGCGCTTACGGCTACGCCGTCGGAGCGCCCCTGAAAGATCGCGATACCGAGCTGGTGAACCAATTCACCAAGCAGTTCGCCGCCGGCGGATATCGCCTGCGCGACCTGCTGCAGACGATCGCGCTCAACCCGGCGTTCTTGCAGGTGGCGCCGAAACAGGCAAGCGACGTCCAGCCCCCATCGCGCGCGGAGTAAGAAGGTGCGCGCAATCCAGGAGTATTCCCTATGAAGGATGTAAGCCGGCGCCGGGTCCTGAAAGGGATCTTGAACGGAACCGCGGTGAATGTGGCGCTGCCGCTGTTGAACCTGTTCCTGAACGGAAACGGCAACGCACTGGCGAACGGCGAGCAGATCCCGCTCCGCTTCGGCACCTGGATCTGGGGCCTCGGCATGAACGATGTGATCTTCACGCCGAAGAAAACCGGCGCCAACTTCGACCTGCCCGAGGAAATCGCCGCCCTTGCCCCGGTGCAAAAGCACCTCAACCTGTTCACGCGTTTCAACACCTTCAAGGACGCGGCGCCGCTGATGTGCCACCACACCGGCTGGGTGATCCTGCGCACCGGCATGGCGCCGACCTTGCAGCAGGTGCGCCCGGGCGAAACCATCGACGTCACGGTCGCCAAGAAGATCGGCAGCACGACGCGGTTCCCGATCATCAGCGCCACCGCCACCGGCGATGTGCGCCATAGCTATAGTTACGAGAGCGAGAACTCGGTCAATGCGCCGGAGTTCTCGCCAGTCGGCTTCTACCGCAACCTGTTCGGCGCCGATTACCAGGACCCAAACGCCGCCGAATTCAAGCCCGACACCAACGTCATGATCCGCAAAAGCGTGCTGTCGGGCGTTCTCGACGAAACCAAGTCCCTCCAGCGCGCCGCCGGCGCCGAGGACCGGGCGCGGCTGGACGAATACTTCACCTCCTTGCGCGATCTCGAGCGGCAGTTCGATCTCCAGCTCACCAAGCCCGAGCCGCGCGCGGCCTGCCTGCGGGTCGCCGAGATCAAGGGCGAACCGTCGGCCGGCATCGACACGGTCCAGGTGGCGCAGCGCCATAAAGTGATGACCCAGCTCATGGCCATGGCGCTGGCCTGCGACCAGACGCGGGTCTTCAACATGTCCTACGCCGGCGAAACCGCCGCCACCACCAAGGCCGGCTACGACAAGCCGCACCACACCGCCACGCATGAAGAGGTAACCGATCCGGTGCTGGGCTATCAGCCGGAAGTGTCATGGTTCACGCGCCGCGCCATGGAATCCTGGGCCGAGTTCGTCGCGATCCTGGCCGGCGTCAAGGAAGGCGACGGCACCCTTCTCGACCACAGCCTGGTGTACGCGATGTCGGACATCTCCTACGCCAAGATCCACTCCCTCGATAACATCCCGATGTTCACGGCAGGTACTGCGGGTGGTCGTCTCAAGACCGGGCTGCATATCCAGGGCAACGGCGACCCCGGCACGCGCCTCGGCTATACGCTGATGAAAGTGCTCGGCATGGACGTTCCGTCGTGGGGCACGCTCAGCAACACCACCTCGAAGGAAATCTCCGAGATTCTGGTATAGGGGCCGCACATGCGCCTTCACACGTTCCTGGTGACCGCCGCCCTGATGCCGTTCGGCTGGTCGTGTCTCGCGGCAAGCCCGCGCCCGACCGAAGATTACGTGCGCGTGCCCATGCCGCCCGGCGTGCAGGTGATCAATACCGAACTCGAAGGCAATGTGTTCGCCGATGCCAACGGCCGCACGCTGTACAACTGGCCCCTGAAGCCCATGCGCGTCGGCGAAGCCGGCGATCCGGCCAACAAGTCCAATTGCACCAGCCAGGTTTTGCGCGAGGAAGGCGGCCACATGAGCCCCTATCCTCCCGGCTTGCTGCTGCCCGACCTGGAGTCCCGGCTCAGCTGCACGCAGATGTGGCCGCCGATGCTCGCCGACAAGGACGCGAAACCGGTCGGCGACTGGACGCTGGTGGCGCGCGATGACGGCACGCGCCAGTGGGCTTACGCGCAGCAGCCGCTCTACACCTTCAAATACGACCGCATGCCCGGCGACACCATCGGCGGCACCAAGCGCGACATGAAGCCCGGTGTCAGCGCCCGGCCTGCTGTGCGTAATCCGGTCGGCCCGCCGCCCAGCACCCCGCCGGGGTTCGACGTGCTGTCGACCGTCAATGGCCGGCTGCTGGTGGGCGCCAATACCGCGCTGCGGCCCGCGCTTTATACCTACGACAAGGACACCGCCACCAAGTCGGCCTGCACCAGCGAGGATTGCCTGCGCGAATGGAAACCTGTGCTGGCCCCGGAACTGGCGCGGCCGACCTCGAAGGAATGGTCCCTGGTGGAACGCTCTCCCGGCGTCCGCCAGTGGGTATTCCGCGGCAAGCCGCTCTATACCCATATCCCGGACATGCCGTTCCGCGGTCATGGCATGAGCCTTGACGGCAGCGATACGCCCGGCTGGCGCGCGGTTTACACGCAAGTTACGCCGGACATCCCCGGCGAGTTGAAGCGTCAGGCGACCATCGGCGGCGACACCCTCGCCGACACCCGCGGACGCACGATCTATCTCTACTTCTGCCAGGATGACGCCAACGACCAACTCACCTGCGATCATCCCGACACCAGCCAGGCCATTCGCATGGCGCTGTGCGGCGCCGGCGACGCCGCGCGCTGCCTCAAGCGGTTCCCGCTGGTGCTCGCCTCCGCCAATGCCCAAAGCACCAGCCGCGCCTGGACCGTGCGCGACCTCGACCCGATGACCGGGCGGTTCGCAGCTCCCGGCGCCAAAGGCGCGGTGCGGGTGTGGACCTATCGCGACCGGCCGCTTTACACCTTCGACGGCGATCCGCCGCCCAAGATCGGCGACCGCGAACCCGGCGACGTGGAGGCCGATGGTTTGGGCGAATGGCACGGCCAGCGCGACGGTTACACCGCGTTCTGGCTGCGCGACGATTTCTACGGCCGCAATAATTAGCGAGAGGACACATCCATGACCCGCACCTCGATCCTGCGCATGCTGGCCGCCGGCACGGTTCTGGCCGCCGCCTCCGCGAATGCCGCCGACACCGTGCCGCAACTACAGAACGGCGCCATCGGCTACATCATCACCGACCTGCATTGGGCCGGGTATAAGACCCCCGATGCCAAGGCCGAATGCCCGGACGGCAAGGTCAATCCGTGGGGACCGCGCGAGCAGTTCAAGGTGATGTACCCGGACGACGGCAAGCGCACGGTGATGGATACGCACTTCGCCTTCGAGATCAGCTCATGGTACCCCGACGCCGACACCCCGGACCGCTTTCCGTTCTATGAGGCCAAGGGCAAATATGCCGCCGGCCTCAATCTTGACGGTAAGGTCGGACCCAACGATTTCACCAGCCCGGATGGTGAAACGGGTATCGACAACCAGCTGTTCCGCACCATCGGCTGCGTCGAGAACTACCGTCCACCCGAAGGCACGACGACCTTCTACGCCAACAAGGCGATCATGGAAGAGCGCTACAACCGCATGCTGCTCGAGATCACCGGCGTCGAGAGCCTCAATAACGACGACGATGTCACCGTCACCATGTACCGCGGCCTCGACGAACTGGTGGCCGACGCCACCGGCGACCGCTATGTCTCGGGCACCACCATGCGCATCGACGATAGGTGGGGCAAAAAGTTCGTCCAGTCGTTCAAGGGCAAGATCAAGGACGGCACGCTGATCACCCAACCGGTGGCCTTCGGGCAGATCCCGTGGTCGTCCTTCTCGCTGCCCACGGTGCAGAAATTCCACGACATGCGCTTCCAGCTGCGCCTGCGGCCCGAGTCCGCGGTAGGCTACATCGGCGGCTATGTCGATGTGGAAACCTGGTACTGGCAGACCATGAAGTCGGAATCGACCCACCACCAGAGCAACGGCCAGACCACCCTGAACTCGCTCTACAAGGTCTTGCGCAAGAACGCCGACGCCTACCCCGACCCCGCCACCGGCCGCAACACCGCCATCTCCGGGTCGCTGGAGGCCAAATTCGTGCAGGCGTTCATCGTCCACCCGCCCGCCGACGGCAAAGTCGCAGCGGCTCCGGCCGCAGCCGCCGCCCCGTCTCAGGCGCGTCAGTAACAGTTAGGCTCCGGCCGGCGGTAAGCCGGCCGATTCTCCGAATCTTAACCTTCCCGGCGGATACCTGGAGGGTGCCCCCCGAACGACAATAATCGCGGGGGCGCCCCGGGATTCCGCGCCATGAGTCTGTCCTCCACCCAGCTTCAGGCCCTGTCGACCACGCAGATCGCGGGGATGTCGACCACCCAGATCGCGGGCCTGCTGGCGACCGAACTCGGGTACCTCACCACCACCCAGTTCACCGCCATCACCACCACGCAGATCGGCGTGCTGACCTCCACCCAGATCGCCGGCTTCAACACCGCCGACTGGGGCGTGATCTCCACCACCCAGATCGGGGCGCTGGCCTCCACCCAGCTCGGCAAGCTCGCCACCAGCCAGATCAACGCCATCAACACCACGGCCTTCGCCGCCCTTTCCACCTCCGCGGTCGGGGGCCTGACCGCCACCCAGGTCAAAGGCCTCGGCACCACGGCCATGGGTGCGTTCACCACGACGCAGGTGGGCGCGCTGACCACCACCCAGCTGACCAGCCTCTCCACCACCCAGCTCAACGCCCTCACCACCACCACCCTGGCGGCGCTCGGCACGGTGCAGGTGGCCGGCCTGTCGGCGACACAGCTCGGCGGCCTGACCACCACCAAATTCACGGCGTTCACCACCACCCAGGTCGGCGCGCTCACCGCCGCGCAGATCAAGGGCCTGTCCACCACTGTCGTCACCGCCCTCACCACGACGCAAATCGGCGCCCTCACCACCGTCCAGATCGGGGCGCTCACCGATCCGCAGCTGGATGCCCTCACCACCACGGCTGTCGCGACGCTCTCGACCACCCAGGTCGGCGCGCTGAGCAAGACCCAGATCGGATTCCTATCCACCGCCGCCGCCAACGCCTTGAGCACGACCCAGGTGGGAGCCCTCTCGACCACGCAGGTCCAGGGATTCTCGGCCACCCAGCTCAATGCCCTCGCCACCACCGCGGTGGCGGCCTTCTCCACGACTCACATCGGGTCGTTGACGGTCACCCAGATCAAAGGCCTGGGCGCCGCCGCCACGGCCGCCTTGACCACGACCCAGGTGGCGACCCTCTCGACCACCCAGATCCTCGCGGTGACCGGCACCGGCATTGCCGCGCTGACCACCACCCAGGTCGGCGCCCTCACCACGCTTCAGGTCGGCACGCTCACCGCCACGCAGCTCAAGAGTCTGGCCACCACCGGCTTCGCCACATTCTCGACCGCGCAGATCGGCGCGCTCACCACCACCCAGCTCAAGGGCCTGACCACCACCGTGGTCACGGCTTTCACCACCACCCAGATCGGGGCGCTGACCACCCTGCAGATCGGGTCCTTGGCGGTGACGCAGCTCAACGCGCTCTCCACCACGGTCCTGTCCTCCCTCACCACCAGCCAGATCGGCGGGCTGAGAACCACGCAAGTCAAGGGTTTGTCGACCACCGTCATGTCGGCCCTGTCCACGACCCAGGTCAGCGCCCTCACCACCGTGCAGATCGGCATCCTCGCCAGCACCCAGTTCAACGCGCTCACCACCACGGCGGTCCCGGCGCTGTCGACCGTCCAGGTCGGTGCGCTCACCGCCACCCAGATCGGCCGCATCTCGACCACCGCCATTTCGGTGTTCACCACCACTCAGATCGGCAGCTTATCGGTCACTCAGGTCAAGGCCATGACCACCGCCATGGTGCGCACCTTGTCCACCACCCAGATCGGCGCGCTGACCACGGTCCAGATTGGCGCTCTCACCACCACGCAGGTGAACGCCCTGGCCACCACCGCCCTCACCGCGTTGTCGACCACCCAGATCGGCGGCCTCACCACCACCCATGTGGCCAACCTGTCCACCACGGCTCTGGGCACTTTCTCGACCGTGCAGATCGGATCCTTCACCACCACCCAGCTGCGCGCGCTGGGCACCAGTCAGATCGCCGCCCTGCCCACCAATGACATCGCCAGCCTGTCCACCACCCAGGTCGGCAGTCTCCAGGCCAGCCAGATCAAGGGCCTCACCACCAATCAGCTCGCGGCCCTGTCCACGGTGCAGATTGGCGGTCTCTCCAGCGTGCAGATCGGCGCCCTCACCAGCACCCAGGTGGCGAACCTGTCCACCACCGCCATCGCCACCTTCTCGACCGTGCAGGTGACCGGGTTCACGGCGGCGCAGATCGGCGCCCTCACCACCACCCAGTTCACTACCTTCAGCTCCAGCCAGATCGGCGCATTGACGACCACCCAGATCAAGGCCATCGCCACCACCGGCATCGCGGCCTTCACGTCGGTGCAAATCTCGGGCATGACCACCACCCAGATCGCGGTGCTCAACCAGGCCCAGGTCTCGGCCTTCACCACCACGCAGATCGCGTGGATGAGCACGACGCAGTTCGCGGCGATTCTTTAACGAGTGACTCCATCGGATTGGCCGGCGGCGGCGCGGTGCCGGTCAATGCTCTACGGCGCGATATCGATGTGGTCGGGCGCGAGCCCCGCGCGCAGGCGCTCGGCCATGACCTGGTAGACCGCTTCGAGATGACGGGTGAAGGCCAGGGTGTCGAACAACGGCGTGGACAGCCGGTTCCTGGCCAGTTTGCTTTTTACAGCAGCCAAGTCACGTCCGCCGGCGGCAAAAGCCACCGCCATATCCTCGTAGTCCGCCGGCGTGGCGGCGATCAATTCCGGCAGTCCAATCGCATTCAGCAGGCTGGCCGCAACCCGGCTGGCGAAGGACTGGCCGGGCCGCGTCAGCACCGGCACGCCCATCCACAAGGCGTCGCTGGCGGTGGTGTGGGCGGTGTAGGGGAAGGTGTCGAGGAACAGGTCGGCATGGGCATGCCGCGCCAGGTGATCGGGGGTGGACATGCGGGCCGCGAACACCAGCCGTGCCGGATCGATCCCGCGCACCATGGCGGCCGCGCGCAAATGCGCCGCCGCCTGCGGGTTGTCCTCCATCAGCCACAGAACCGCATCCGGCGCGCGCGCCAGGATGGCGGCCCAGGCGTCGAAAATCTCAATCGTGATTTTGTAGTTGTTGTTGAAACAGCAGAACACAAAGCCCGCCGCCGGCAGGCCGAGTTCGGAGCGGGTAAACGTCCGGCCGGAGGATGCGCGCTTGCGGTCGTTGCACTGATAGCTGTGCGGCAGGCGTGCGGCCTTTTCCGGGTAAAACGCGCGGGCCTGGTCGGGGATCACCGTCGGGTCGGCGATGATGTAGTCGAAATAAGGTGCGCCCATGGTGCCGGGATACCCCAGGAACCCCGCCTGAGCCGGCGCCGCACGGTAGGAAAAAACCCCCGTGCGCCGGTCGCGCGTATAGCCGGTGAGGTCCACGGCGATATCGACACCGCTGTCCCGCGACATGCGCGCCACATCCGCATCGCTCATCGCGCGGCAGTCGATGAAGCGGTCGAAGGACTCGGTCACCCGCAGGCGCATATCGTCGGCCGCATCGCGACCGAAAGAAAACGCGGTCAGTTCAAACTCCGATCGGTTGTGAGCCTCGAACACCCCGGCGATCAAGTGCATGACCGGGTGATTTTCGTAGTCGCCGGAGTAGTAGCCGATGTGGATGCGCTCTCCCGGCGGCCGCACTGGGATGGCGCCAAGGGTGTCATGGGCCGGATAGACCGCCGCGGCGTAGCGTTCAGCGACGGCACGGTGCAGGGCCGGCGCATCGGCCATCGCCAGCACCGGGAACGGCGGCGTCGGGGTCTCGCCGCGCGCCAGCGCCGCCTCTACCGCCGCCGCTTCCGCCGCCGCGCGCGGCCAGTCGCAGACCTGCATCTCCAGGAACCATAGCAGCCCCCGGGCCTGATCCAGGGTGGGGTCCAGCGCCAGCGCGCGTTCATAACGGCTGCGCGCGGCCTCGGACTGGTTCAACCCGCGCAAGGCCTCGCCCATCAGGAAATGCGCCCGCGCGCCATCCGGCGCCAGCAGCAAGGCGAACTGGAACGCGGTCGCCGCCGCCTCGAAGCGCTTCAGTTCCAGGAGCGCTTCGCCGCGCCCGATATAGGCGGGAGCGTGATCGCCCTTGAGCGCGAGGACCTGATCGAAGGCCGCCACCGCGCCGGCAAAATCACGGGCGCGGAGCAAGGCTCCTGCGTGCGTCACGGCGCTTTCGAGCGAAATAGGGGACAAGGATTGACCGGACCGGGGGACAGGCGCGAGGCTATCCCGGCGCCGGGGGAGTCTTCAAGCAACCTGGCCTTTGCAGCGCCGTTTGTCCTGGTAAGATCGAAGGCCTTGCCGCGGATGCGGCCTTCTGGAGGTTTGAGATGCGCCGGGGGTTCACCCTCATCGAAATGGCGGTCGTGCTGGTGATCCTGGGCCTGGTGTTCGCGGGCGCCACCAGCATCGCCCTGCCGGTGTTCACCTCCGAGAAAGCCGACCTTACCCTCGCACGCATGAGCCGGGTTCAGCAGGCGATCCAGCTTTACGTCATCCAGTATGGCTGCCTTCCCTGCCCGGCCGCCGCCACCGCCCGGAGTTCCGTGTCCGGCGACAACCCCGGGCTGTCCCAGGACAGCAGCGGCGTTTACGGCAGCGGCGTCTATTGCACCAGCAACGCCTGCTACGCCACGGCGGGTACGGCCGGCGGCGGCGGTACGCACGGCATGGTGCCCTGGATCACCCTGGGGATCAGCGAAGAGGACGCGGTGGACGGGTGGAATCACCGTATTCGCTACGACGTGGCGAGCGGCGGAACTCCGTGCTCGGGCGGAACCGCGGGGCTGCAGCGCGCCAACGGCATGGTGCGCTGCGCCATCGGCGCGGCGCAGGCCTATCCCGCCGGCAATATGACGGTCACGGATAACGACAGCAGCAGCGCCGGTTCGAGTGCGGCCTATGTGCTGGTGAGTTCGGGTGCCGACGGCGCCATGGCCTTCAACAAGGGCACCGGCACCTATACCGGCGACCGCTACAGCCAGGAGGCCCTCACCACCGGTCAGGGCCAGAACTACATCGGCGGCGCCGCGGGCTTCTATTACGGCTCGTTCAACTCCACCAGCGGCACCTCGCATTTCGACGATATCGTCCGCACCACCACCGCGCCGGTGATCATCCAGAAGTGCGGCGCCAACGGCTGCGGCAATCCGGCCTAACCGGCTTTGCCCTCGGCGGCGCGCAGGAGAGTGTCGCGCAAACGCGCGATGCTCTTTTGGACGGCGGCGAGATCCGCGCCCAGGCCGGTGGCCTCCACGAGCCCCGCACTGACGTCTTTCTCCACCAGCGCGCGGCCGGCGGCGGTCAAGCCCACCCGCACCTGCCGCTCGTCGGCGGGGTCGCGGCGGCGGGTGATATAGCCCGCGGACTCGAGTTTCTTGAGCATCGGCGTCAGGGTGTTGGAGTCCAGGAACAGCCGGTCCCCCAGCACGCCCACCGTCAGGCCGTCCTCCTCGCCCAGCGCCACCAGGGCGACATATTGGGTGTAGGTCACGCCCAGGGGGGCCAGGAGCGCCTGATAGGCCCGGCCGAAGGCCAGGTTGGCGGAATACACCGCGAAGCACGGGAGCTTGGAAAGCTTGGGGCCTTTGGTGTCGGGCTGGGCGCGGGACATGTCAACCGAACGGGCTTGAAACCAAGGGCGCCGGAGTATTTGAGGCGTATTCGATTATATCGTATACGATATAATATGGCATCCCGCAAGGAAGCCGGCGGTTACAAATGGCCGGCCCCCTCCGCGTAAGAAACGCGCAGAAGAAATAAGCATGCGCCCGGCGGCGGTTTTTGGGAAAATCCCCGGTATTCCCGTTCCGCCCGAGGTCCGACGATGAATTTGCCGCCGCCGCACGCCGCCCTGGCCGCTACCCTGGCCGGCGCATGAGCATTTCGGCCCACTTCATCAACCGGCCAGTCGCCACCTCGGTGCTGATGGCGATGATCCTCGCCGTGGGCGCCGCGGCCTATCCTTTCCTGCCGATCGCTTCGATTCCGCAGATCGAATTCCCGACGGTGCAGATCAACGCCAGCCTGCCCGGCGCCAGCCCCGAGACCATGGCCGCCTCGGTCGCGCAGCCGCTCGAGCGCCAGTTCTCCCAGATCCCGGGCGTGCTGCAGATGACCTCGGCCAGCGTGCTCGGCAATACCCAGATCACCTTGCAGTTCGAACTGGACCGGAATCTCGACGGCGCCGCACAGGACGTGCAGTCGGCGATCAACGTCGCCAACGGCCAGTTGCCGCGCTCGATGCCGTCGCCGCCCAATTATCAGAAAGTCAATCCCTCCGACACGCCGATCTCGGCTTATGGCTTCTACTCCGACGTGATGCCGCTGACCGAGGTCGACGACCTCGCCGAGAACCTCGTGCTCCAGCAGCTGTCGCAGCTGCCGGGGGTGGGCGAGGTGCGGCCGCAAGGGCAGCAGAAACCCGCGATCCGCATCCAGATCGACCCCATCAAGCTCGCCGCCGTCGGCCTGAGCCTCGAGGAAGTGCGCACGATCATCAACACCGCCTCGACCAATGCGCCCAAGGGCAACATCGAGATCGGCGCCAAGGGCTACACCATCTTCGCCAACGACCAGTTGACCGAAGCCGAGGCCTTCAACGACGTGGTGCTGGCCTTCCGCAACGGCGCCCAGGTCCGCGTGCGCGACATCGGCCGCGCCATCCCCGCCGCCGAGAACGTCAAGACCGGCGCCTGGAACTTCGAAGGCAAGCCGATGATCGGCTCGACCATCAAGAAGATGCCGGGCGCGAATATCGTCGCCACCGGCGACATGGTGGACGCCGCCATCGCGCGCGCCGCCAAGCTCCTGCCGGCGTCGGTTCATATTTACCGCTACATGGACCGGACGCAGACCATCAAGGCCTCGGTCGCCGAGGTCAAGGAGACCCTGCTCGTCACCGCGCTGCTGGTGGTCGCGGTCATCTTCCTGTTCCTGCGCAACGTCCGGGCGACGGTGATCCCGGCGCTCGCCATACCCTTGTCGCTGATCGGCACCTTCGCCGGCATGTACGCGCTCAACTACAGCATCGACAACCTCTCGCTGATGGCCATGACGATCGCGGTGGGCTTCGTGGTGGACGACGCCATCGTCATGCTCGAGAACATCTACCGCCATATCGAGAGCGGCATGGAACCGGTGGCGGCGGCCCTCCAGGGCGCCAGGGAAATCGGTTTCACCATCGTCTCCATGTCGGTGTCGCTGGTCGCCGTCTTCATTCCGCTGCTGCTCATGGGCGGCATCATCGGGCGCCTGTTCCACGAGTTCGCGATGACCGTGAGCATCGCCATCCTGATCTCGGGCGTGGTCTCGCTGACCATCACGCCGATGCTGTGCTCGAGATTCCTGCGCCATGAAACCGGGGAGCACAGCGCGCTCTACCGCAGGATCGAGCGCGGCTTCGACGCCATGTTCGCCTTTTACCGCCGCACCCTGGACATCGCCCTGGTCAACCAGAAGACGGTGTTCGGCGTATTCGCGGCCACCGTCGCGCTGTCCGGCGTGCTCTATGTCCTGGTGCCCAAGGGTTTCTTCCCGAACCAGGATGTCGGCAGCATCTCCAGCGTCACCGAGGGCGCCCAGGACATTTCCTTCGCCGAACTGGTGCGGCTGAACGAACAGGCGCGCGAGATCATAGCCCGCGATCCCGCGGTCGAGACCGTCGGCGCCACGGCGCCCTACGGCAACAACGTCAACCAGGGCCGGCTCTACGCCCTGCTCAAGCCGCACCGCGAGCGCGAACCGGTCGAGGAGATCATGAACCGCCTGCGCCCGCAGCTGGCCAAGATCGCCGGGCTCAAGGTGTTCATGTCGGTCTCGCAGGACATCCAGATCGGCGCCCGCCAGACCCGCACGCAATACCAGTACACCCTGCAGGATGCGGATGCCGACGAACTGCGCATCTGGTCCGACAAGATGGTCGCGGCGATGGCGACCTTGCCGGAACTGCGCGATGTCGTCAGCGACCAGCAGTCCGGCGCCTCCAGCGCCACGCTCACCATCGACCGCGACCAGGCGTCGCGCTACGGCATCCAGCCGCAATTGATCGACGACACCCTGTACGACGCCTTCGGCCAGCGGCAGGTGGGCCAGTACTTCACCCAGGTCAATACCTATCGCATCATCCTGGAGGTCCTGCCCGAACTCCAGGCCGACATGAGGACCCTGGACAAGATCTTCGTCAAATCGCCGTCGAGCGGCCAGCAGGTGCCGCTCTCGACCTTCGTCAAGCTAGACACCCGGAAGGTCAGCGCGCTGTCCATCAATCACCAGGGCCAGTTCCCGGCGGTCACCATCGCTTTCAACCTGGCGCCGGGCGTAGCGCTCGGCGATGCCGTCGAATCCATCCAGAAGCTGCGCGTGTCCCTGGGCGCCCCCTCGGGCCTGAACGACAACTTCCAGGGCACGGCCAAGGCCTTCCAGGACTCGCTTGTCACCCAGCCCTATCTGGTGGCGGCGGCGATCCTCGCGGTCTACGCGATCTTGGCGATGCTCTACGAGAGCTACATCTATCCCCTCGCCATCCTCTCCACCCTGCCGTCGGCCGGCGTCGGTGCCTTGTTGATCCTGCTGGTCTTCAAATACGACCTGTCGGTGATCGCGCTGGTGGGCGTGCTGTTGCTGATCGGGCTGGTGAAGAAAAACGGCATCATGATGGTGGATTTCGCCGTCAACGCGCAGCGGCACCGGGGCATGGCGCCGCGCGACGCCATCCGCGAAGCCTGCCACCTGCGCTTCCGCCCGATCATGATGACCAGCGCTGCTGCTCTTCTCGGCGGCTTGCCCCTGATGTTCTCGGTGGGCGCCGGCTCAGAACTCCGCCGGCCCCTGGGCTACGCCATGGTGGGCGGGCTGCTGGTGAGCCAGGCGCTGACGCTCTACACCACGCCGGTGGTCTATCTCTACCTGGAGCGCATGCGTGAACGCTGGCGCACGCGCCGCGAACCGTCGCCGGTGGACCCGCAGCATGTGGCAGCGGAGTAAGCCGGTCTAAGCGCTGAATTTTTCCGCGGATACCGCCGGGAATTTGCCCCCGAAGGGCGTCGCCGCCAGCCAGGGCACGATCGCCAACGGCGCATCGAAGGCGGCGACATCGGCGCTTGTAGCGATGAAGTTTTCTTCCAGGGCGCCGTGCAACTCGATCCCGGCCGCGAGGATCCGGTCATAGATCCGGAACCGCTCGGTCCGGGCGCGCGGCAGCATGAACTGGCTGAACAGGACGATCCCGCGCAGATGCTCGACCTGTTGCAGGAGCGCGTTCATCATCATGAAGCTGCCGGCGACCGAGCCTTCGGTCACGCTGAGCAGGAAGGCCAGGCCCTTGCGCCGGCAGTAGTCGCGCACCACCAGGTTCTGGATTTTATGCGGATAGGAAATGCCGCTCACCGGCTGGCTGGTGATATAGCCCCGGAACCCGCCCTCAGCCACGGGGATCACCGGAGTTCAGGACCGGCATCTCGAACGACAGCCCCACCTGGGACGCCGGCTTGATGTTCAGCGGGCTGAAGTAGTCGCCGAGCTTCTTGTTGGCGTAAGGCGTGAACAGGCCCTTGAAGCGCATGTTGAAGCTCCAGCGCGTCGTGGGTTCGCGGTTGACCCGGTTGCCGTGCATGATCGTCGGCGTGAACAGCATCACCTGGCCGTAGTCGATGTCGATCCACTTCAGTTCCGGCTCCACCGCCTGATAGAGCGCCTCGGTGCCGCGGGCCTCGAATTCGCCGACCCGCGCCCGCCATTTGCGGTCGTTTTCCGGCGGCAGCAGGAACATGGATTTGGTGCGGGTGCAGTCGACCATGGGAATCCACAGCACCACCTCGAACGGCGAGCATTCCGAGCCCCAGGTGTCCGAGTGCAGCGGCAGCAGCGAACTGTCGTCCTGCGGCAACTGGATGCTGAACCCGATATTGCGCTGCATGGCGAGTTCGTTGCCGACGATGGTCTCGACCAGCTTCCGGCCGCAGGCGAAATAGGACGGGTGGAACCCCGGATCGGCCAGCAGCGCATCGAGCACCGCAAGGCGGAAATTATTGAGCGCGGCGGGCGCGACGCGCTCATGGATGGTGTCGAGGAACGCACCGGTCTCCGCCGGCAGAGGGATCGACAGCGCCTTGGCCGCCGCTTGGGCGGTATTCAGGCGGATGCGATCAAGCGCCGCGCGGTCTTCCGCCGGCAACACCACATACCCGGTCTCCAGGAACCGCGCGCCGGCATCGGCGCTATTCGAAATAGATGTATCCATAGTCCCCCGTGTACCCCGCTTTCGCGAACAGCCATTCCCATTCCCGCGGCGTGTGGAAGGCGCGGCAGGTCAGCTGCCAGTACATCAGGTTCACCTTCTCGCGCTCATTGCGATAGGCCTCGACCGTGATGTGGCCGCGCCCTCCCGCCGAAACCCTGGCGATTTCGCCAAGCGCCGCCCACAGGTCGTCGAGGTAGAGATTATGCAAGGTGGTGATGGAATAGACAAAGTCAAAACTGCCGTCGGTGAACGGCAATGCCCGGGCGTTGCCGACCTGCAGGAACGGTTTCACCTCGGGTTTGGCGTTGGCGACGGCGTAATCTGAAATATCGAGGCCGGTCACGACGATCCCGGGCACCACCTGGGTCAGCTCGTACAGCAGGAACCCCTTCCCGCACCCCACATCCAGCACCTTGCTGCCGGCGCGCAGGTCATAGAGCTTCGCCATGCGCTCGGCCACCGGGCGCCAGCGGCCGTCGTAGCGATAGCCGCCATAGCCGGTGGAGCGGTCGCCGTCCCAATACTCACGGCCGAATTTCACCGCCGCCTCCGCCGCCACCGCCTTGTCCAGGCCGTTGACTCGGCCCAGGTAGTCGCGCTTGGTGCCGGTATGGACGCTGGTGATCAGGTCGACGTTGGCCATGGGATGCGTCAGGCCTTGTGGATGTAATCGTGGGACGATCCGGCGATCTCATCCCAGTTGGCGTCGACCCAGGACACGCATTCGTCGATGCCGGCCGCGAGGCCGATCTCGTCTTTCCAGCCCAGGGTGGCGCGCGCTTTCCGGGAGTCGATGACATAGGCCGCGTCCTGCCCCGGCCGCTCCGGAGCCACGTCCACCGCTTTCTCGAACGGCACGCCCAGGCGCTCGGCGATCATGCGCACAAAGTCGCGCACCGCCACGCCGGATGCCGGCGACAGGTGATACAGCTCGCCGACAGTGCCGCGTTCGAGGATCGCCAGTTCGCCGCGCGAGACATCGCGCACATTGATATAGGACTTCACCGCCGTGCCGCCGCCGTGCAGCGGGATGATGCGCCCGGTCTTGATATAGATGATCGTGCGCATGGCGATCTTGAACAGCTGCTGGCGCGCGCCATAGACGTTGGTGGCGCGCACCGACAGCACGGGCAGATTGTACTGGCGCCGGTAGACATCGAGGATCATGTCGGCGGCGGCCTTGGAGGCCGCGTAGGGCGTGCTGGGGTTCATCGGCGCGTCCTCGCGGATGGTGCCGACACAGTTGCCGTAGACCTCAGGCGACGACACATGCAGGTAGCGTTTCAAGTAGTCGATGCGCCGCAGGTGGTTCACCAGGTAGGCGAAACTGGCGGCGTTGGTCTGGAACCAGTGTTCCGGGTGATCCCAGCTGGGACCGACTTCGCTCTGGGCGGCGAAATTGACGATGTACTCCGGCCGCTCCCTGTCGAGGAAGGCGATCAGGGCGTCGAGGTCGCCGTTGAGGTCGAAGCGGTGGAAGCGGAAGCGGCTCAAGTCCTTGCGCGCCTTGTAGCGCAGCAGGAAGTCGGGCTTCTCCGCGGACCTGCTGACGCCGATCACGTCACGCGACGGATCGTCGAGCAGGAGATCGACGAAGTCCTGGCCGGAGAAGGCGTTGCTGCCGATAACGCAATATTTAGCCACGGGGCGTGAGTCCTATGAGATCGGGGAGGAATAGTCGCCGGCCAGCACGTCGAGCTTGGCGCGGGCCGAGGCCAGCTGCGCCGCACGGCGGTCGGTGGTCCCGGCGAAGGCGCGGCGGCGTTCGTCCAGGGGAATGAAATCGTTGAGGATGATCAACACCCATTTCACGGCATACAGCGGACGCAGAAGGTCGAAGCGGCGGGCGGCCGCATCCGGGCGGGATGACCGGGCGGCCACGGTATCGCGAAACACTGGATAGAGATACGGCGGCAACGGCACCTTTACTTGATTAAAGGCATCCCCCACCAGTTTGGCCGGATCGTCCCACCCGGCGTATTCGAAGTCGAGGAAGGCGAACCGGCCGTCTTCGGTCCTGAGGGCGTTATGGAACCCGAAATCCGAGGGCGACAGGATGCGCTCGGCGGGGTCGATCTCAGCGGCGGGAAGGATGCCAAGGCGCGCGAGGCCGGCGGCGATATCGGCGCGGATCCGGCCCCAGAGCGGGCGGACATCCTCATCCAGGAAGCGCGCGGCATCCCGTTCTATAGGTGTTTCGCCCAAGGCGCCGGAGAGCCGGTCCAAGCGGCGATCCACGGTGCCGACATGCTGCGCGCCGGAGAAACACGCTTCGGAGGCTGCGGGCAACTGCGCATGATGTGCCGGCCGTTCCGCCGGATTCAGGCCTATGACGAAGGACAGCGCCTGTTCGATGGCGGCGGCGGAAATGTCTTCCACCCCCGGCAGACGGCCGCCGAGAAAGCTGTAGACGCCAAGATGGCGGGCGGCATCGCGTGCGAGCGGCGCGGCCACGCAGGTGACGCCCAGATCTTTGGCCGCCGTCAGAAACCCCCATTCCGCACCCAGGCGGTCGCGAGGATCGTGCGCGTCATGGAAATAGGATTTGAGGACCAAGGCGCGGCCGCCCGCGTCCACCCGGAACACCTGGTTGTTCATGCCGCCGGAGAGCCGGGTCGCGGCGATCGCGCCGGTCACGCCGGCCTTGGCCAGGAGTTCCGTGCCGCCGGGCGGCAGCGCGGTCATCGCGCAGTACCCGGCCAGGGACCGGGACCGAAGAATCCCTGGTGCAATTCCGACCATGAGCCGACACGGCGCATGCCGGCCGGGTTCAGGGTCTGTGCGGTCGGGTCGAACAGCACGCGGTTGACGCCCGCAGGAAACGACGGTTCGCCGAGGAATTCGGGCAGGTCGTCGATGAACCAGCCGCAGGCGAGCGCACCAATGCGCGCGAGCTTCGCCTGTTTGGTGGGCTCCAGGAAAATATCCACGCCCTCGCGCAACACGACATTGCTGGCCGACGCCTGCGCCTTCAGCCACCCGAGTGCAGATTCGTGCAGGTCGTAAGGCGGCCCTTCGTAGGGATGCCTGGTCTTGTGGCTGACCACCTTGACGTCGATGCCGCCAGCCTGGGCCGCGCGGATGAAATCCCAAACGCCAGGGAAAGGATCCGCGCCTTTGATCCCCGGGCCGTAGACGTAGCCTTGCATTTCCGTCCACAGCGGCTCGCGGCCGGTGGCGCGCAGATGATCGCGCACCGCGCCCTTGTTGGCGGGGATGTCGGCCGCGATCAGGCCGCGTTCCAGCGCGGTGCGATGGAAAATGCCGTCGTAGCAGACGATGGTGTTGTCGAAGTCGATGCCGATGCGCATCGGCCCGCTCAGCGGTGCTCGAACAGGCGCTGGACCTTCGCCGCAATGTCCGTGGCCGTCAGCCCGAAATGCGCCCGGGCGTATCTGGTGTTGCCGGACTCGTGGAGGAACACGTCGCCGGTGCCGAAGCGGGCGAGCCGCGCCGGGAACGGTCCATTGTCGGCGGACCACTCCGCCACGGCGGAGCCGAAACCGCCGATCAGGCTGTGCTCTTCGATGGTGGCCACGACTTTGTATTTCGCGAAGGCCTCGCGCAGCAGGTCTTGGTCCAGCGGTTTGACGGTATGCATGTTGACCACCGCCGCCGAAATGCCGGCGGCATTCAAGGCGTCGCCGGCTTCCAGGACCGTGGGCAGCAGGACGCCAGTGCCGATCAAACAGACGTCGCGGCCTTCGCGCAGGCGCAGGGCCTTGCCGATCTTCATATCGGGAACCGCGGCATGGACCTGGAGCTCACCCTTCTTGCCGATCCGCATATAGGTTGGCCGGCGCTGGTTGAGCGCGGCGTTGAGCAGCCCGCGCACTTCCCAGGCGTCGGCGGGGCAGACCACGTTCATGTTGGGCAGCGCGCGCAAGAGCGCGATGTCCTCGCAAGAATGATGCGTCGGGCCCAGGGAGGCGTAGCCCAGGCCCGATCCGACGCCGACGATGACCACCGGCGCGTCGTGATAGCAGACGTCGTTGCGGATCTGCTCCAGGCAGCGGGTGGTGATGAACGGCGTGATGGTATAGGCGACCGGGCGCAGGCCGTTCAGGGCCATGCCGCCGCCGACGCTGATCATGTTGGCTTCGGCCACGCCGCAGTTGAAGAAGCGGTCGGGCGCCGCGTCCTTGAACTTGTCGAACAGCTTGTTGCCGATGTCCCCGGACAGCATCACCACGTCGCCGCGGCTTTGCGCCAGCTTTGTCATTTCGTCGGCGAAGGCGTTTCTCATGACAGGCCCAGCTCGGCGAAGGCCGCGGCGACTTCCTCGGCGGTGGGCACGCGGTAGTGCCAGTTGTTGTCGTCCTCCATGAAGGATACGCCCTTGCCCTTCACCGTATGCGCGACGATGGCGGTGGGTTTGTCGTTGGCGAGGCGCACCTTGGCCATGAGGGCGGCGACCGCCCCGATGTCGTGGCCGTCCACCTCGACGGCGTCCCACCCGAAGGCGCGCCACTTGTCGACCAGCGGATCGAGCTTCATGACATCCTGGCTGCGGCCCGTGGCCTGCCACTTGTTGAAATCGACGATGGCGCACAGGCCGCCCAACTTCTGCGCCGGCGCGAACAGGGCGCCCTCCCAGACCGAGCCTTCATTGCATTCGCCGTCGCTCATGAGCACGAACACGCGGTAGGCGCGTTTGTTGATGCGCGCGGCCAGCGCCATGCCGATGCCCAACCCGAGCCCATGACCCAGCGAGCCGGTCGCGGCCTCGACGCCGGGGGCGCAGCCCGGGCCCGGATGCTCGGCCAGATGGCCGCCGTTGACGTTGTAGCGGGCGAGGTCGGCGAGCGGAAAGAAGCCGGCGTGCGCCAGGGTCGCATAGAGCGCGGTGGCGGCGTGGCCCTTGCTCAGGATGAAGCGATCCCGGTTCTGATCCGCCGGCGCCGCCGGGTCGATGCTCAAGGCGCTCCAGTAGGCCGCCGTCAGGATATCGATGCACGACAGCGCCGAAGCCAGGTGCGGCGTCTTCGCCACATGGGACATGCGCACCACCTCGCCGCGCAAGGTGGCGGCGATCCTGGGCAGGTCGGCGTTCAAGCGGGCGGTTTGCGTCACTGCAGCTTCTTGTTCTGCATGGTTTTGATGTTGTAGTAGCGCGGGTCGGTCATGGCGTCGGGCAGCTTGCCTTCGGCGAACGCCTTCACCAGGTCCTTCACCGCCTCCTCCACCGTATGCCTGGCCTCGAAGCCGAGTTCGCGGCGGATCTTGGCCGAGGACACGTGGTAGGAGCGCATGTCGTTGGTGGGGCTGACCTCGACGGTGGCCGCGCCGACGACGCTCTTCACCCGGTCCGCCAGCGCCGCCACCGAGATGTTCTCGTAGCCGGCGTTGAAGATCTTGCCGTCGATGGCCTCGTCCGGCAGTTCCAGGCACAGGACATAGAGATCGGTCATATCCTCGATGTGCAGGTTGGGGCGCAGCTGGGCGCCGCCGAACACCTTGATCTTGCCGGTGTTGACGGCGTGGGCGGTGAGGATGTTGACGATCACGTCCAGGCGCTGGCGCGGCGAGTAGCCGCACACCGTCGCCGGGCGCAGCGTCAGCGTCACGAAGCCGGGCTCCCGCTCGTCCTCCAGGATCTCCTCGCACATGGCCTTGAACCTGGAGTAGTCGGTGAGCGGCTCGAGCGGCAGTTCCTCGACCACCTCGCCCTCCTTGATGCCGTAGACCGAGGACGACGACGCGTAGATGAAGCGTTTCACGCCGGCTTTCTTCGAGGCCCGCACCAGGGGGCGGAAGGCGTCGAGGTTGATCTCCTTGCCGAGATTGGGGTCCAGTTCGAACGACGGATCGTTGGAGATGCACGCCAGGTGGATCACGGCCTCGCAGCCTTCGAGGGCTTTCTCGACCGCCGCCGGGTCGCGGATGTCGCCCTTGATCTGGCGCAGGCGCGGATGGCCGGCGCAGCCGGGGAACACGTCGTCGCCGTAAAGATAAAGGTCGAGAACGCTGACGCCGTAGCCCGCGGCCAGCAGCTTCGGCACCAGCACGGCGCCGACATATCCGGCGCCTCCGGTGATCATGACATTACAGCCTTTGGAGATCATGGCGATGGGTCCGGTTATTTCAGGAGTGCTGTGAGGTACTTGAGGAACGGCGCGCGCTCGATGAAGGAACGGTGGCCGACGATGCCGACCTTCATGGCGCCGGCGACATTGCCGAGGAAGCCGACGGTCTCGAGGGGCAGCCCCTTGAAGACCATGGGCGCGGTGACGGCGAAAAAGGCGTCGCCGGCGCCGACGGTGTCGACGATGGTGTTGGTCAGGGCCGGAACCTGCCGGAGCCCCTTGTCCGGCGTGTCCTTGTCGTAAGCCAGGCAGCCGTTCTTGCCGAGGGTGACGATGGCTTTTCCGCAATCGATCACGTCGGGCAAACGCCGCACCAGTTCTTCCGGATTGGCGAATTTGTCGTGCACCGCGAGGCGCGCTTCCGGACCGTCCAGGCAGATGTAGTCGGCGCGGCGGTATTTGCTGATCAGGTTATAGCCGTGGTTGGCGCTGTTGGTCTGGGTGTTGACCGCCAGGAACGGCGCCTTGCGCGCCAGCAGGTCGA
The DNA here is from genome assembly GCA_041905795.1 of Rhodospirillaceae bacterium. Lineage (GTDB taxonomy): Bacteria > Pseudomonadota > Alphaproteobacteria > Rhodospirillales > Rhodospirillaceae > SHVO01. Next base: position 107,440 of record JAYRKL010000012.1, read on the forward strand.
CCGTGGTGCCGTGCAACAGGCCGTGGCCGAAGTCGGTGACGATGACGAGGTCGTAGCGCGAGAGGCGCTCCTCGATCATGGCGTTGAGCGCGTCCTGCTCCACCGCCGCCAGCGGCGCATCGTCGATGGTGTAGACTTCGAACAGCTTCTTCAGCGAGTACCCGATGTCGACAAAGCGGGTCTTGCGCGTGGTGGGCGCGCCGGCCCGGACGATATGCGTCAACTTAACGTTGTCCTTGAGCGAGCTTCGCACCAGGTCTTCGTAGGACTCGGTCTCGCCCAGCGCCGTGATCAGTTCGACCTCGCCGCAGAAGCCCGCGACGTGGTTGGCGGCGGCGACAGCGCCCCCGGCGAACACTTCCTTGTTCCTGAACTGGGTGGCGATGATGGTTTCCTTCGACGGCCGGCCCAGGGCGCCGACATACTGGTATTCGTCGATGATCGCGTCGCCGATCAGCAGTACCTTGAGCTTACTCAAGGACTCGATGTCCTTCAACAACCGCGGCAGCGCGCCATCGGCGCGCAGGCCCTCGAGGAAGGACTGGACCGTCGGTTCATACAGCGGGAAATGCCGGTTGAGCAGTTCCGAGGAACTGTAGGTTTCCTCGTCGGTGAACACCACCTGGCCGCCGTGGGCTTCGACCGCTTCGCGCTCGGCGGTGATCTTGCCCGTGACGTCGGCGGAGGCGTCGGCGTATTCCGAGCCTTTGACGTAGATATCGGGCTGCATGGTGCGCAGCACGTTCTCGGCGGTCATGGCGTGATTGACCCCGACCAGGTCGACATGCACCAGCGCCGCCAGCATCTCGGCGCGCAACTGCTCGGGGAACACCGGACGCCCGGGGCCCTTGTTGACGAATTTATCCGCCGTGACGGTGACCACCAGGAACGAGCCCTGGCGGCGGGCGGCTTCGATGTGGCGCACATGGCCGACGTGGAGCAGGTCGAACACGCCGTGGACGTAGACCACTTTCTTGCCGGCGGCCTTGGCGGCCTTCACCCTTCCCGGCAGGTCGTCGACCGGGACGATCTTCTTGCGGACCGACGTCATGTCGGCGCCGGCCGTCATCGCGAAGCTCCGAGGTACTTGAACCAGTCGGCGGTCGCGGCATCGATGGTCTGCGGCGTCCAGACCGGCGCCCCCTGCCAGTCGTCCCTGCGTTCCAGCATCCGCGCGACACCCTCCTCGAAGGACACAGACGACGCCCAGCCCAGGGCCTGTTTTATCCGGGTGACGTCGGCATGGGTGCAATCCGGCTCGCCCGGCCGCTTGGGTACATGGACGATGTCCCTGCCGCCAAGGAGTTCGACCAGGCGGTTGACCGACACCGGCTTGCCGGTGCCGACATTCATGATCTTGCCGGTGACGGCGCTGTCGGCCGCCGCCTTGAACGCCCGCGCGACATCAGTGACAAAGGTGAAATCGCGGGTCTGGGTGCCGTCGCCGACGATGGTCAGGGGCTTGCCGGCCAGAAGCTGGGCCATGAACACCCCGAACACCGCGCCGTAAGTGCCGGCGGTGCGCACCCGGGGGCCATAGACATTGAACAGCCGCAGCGACACGGCCGCGATGCCGTAGACCGCCGACCAATGCATCACGATCTGCTCGCCCAGGAATTTGGTCAGGGCGTAGGGATAGCGCGCGTCGATGGGCGAGGTCTCGGGCGTGGGGTAACTGGCGGGAATGCCGTAGCAGGACGACGAGGCGGCGTAGACCACCTTGCGCACGCCGCACGCCCGCACGGCCTCCATGACGGTGAATGTGCCGTCGACATTGGTGCGGAAATAAGCCTCCGGCGCCTGGATCGAGGGCACGATATCCGCCAGCGCCGCGAGATGGAAAACCCGCTCGGCGCCGGAGAACGCCTCGGCCATGGCCGAGGCGTCGCGTACATCGGCGTCGCAGACCTTGAGATTGGGATGGCCGGCGACCGCCGCCAGGTTGCGGCGATGACCGCAGACGAAATTGTCGACCACGCGCACCTGGCGCCCGGCGGCCAGCAATTCCTCGGCCAGGTGGCTGCCGATAAAGCCCGCCCCGCCGGTGACGACATCGATGCCTTGGCTGCTCATATCGACCTTATTCCATCGCCCGGGGCCACCGCACAAGTCAAATGAAGCACGTCAGACGATCCCGTCCATGGGCAGGAAACCTCCCTTCGGCCTGGGCTCGCCGGGCGGCCATGAAAACTGGTTGGGGCGCGGGCGGGGGTCTGCCGCCGCCGGCGCGCGCCACCCGATTGTATCGGCCGTCCTCTCGTAGACGAAATTGGCCAAGCGGATGACTTCCTTCGCGGAGTTCTTCTCGTAGCGATAGCCTTCGTTCTTAAGAATATGGCCCAGGATGTTCAGCTTGGAATAGCCGGCATCGAACAGGTCTTTCTGGCGCAGGACCCGGCCGTCCGGCGTAATCAGGTCGATGGAACGGATCACCATCCCCTCGTTGTGAGGATAATAGTCGACCGCATCCGCCTGCGCATGCGGCACGTTGAAAGCATCGGCCACGGCCGCCGGCCCGGAGGGCCCGCCCAGGAAAAAGCGCGACCGGCTGATGGCGAACGTCTGGAGCATGGGCCCGGCGTCCCGGCTCAGGTCCACCAACCCCGGCAACGCCGGAAACGGGGTCATGGAAGGGTGGCCAAGGCGCACCACCTGCCCGCCGAGATTGCGGATGATATGGTTGGTCGCATGCCAGAAAACATTCGGATCGCAGTCGCGCAGGTTCACGCTATTCGGCTTGTCGAGGTACCCGGGTTCGCGCGCGTGAAGGGCGACGAACCAGCGGGCGGGGTCGAGCCCGCGGCGCACCAACCCTTCGGTGCACTCGGTGACGGCGGCCTCAGGGACCTTCAGGTAGCAATGCCGGTCGAACGTCCACAACATGCCGGGAGCGGCCATGGCATTGGTGATGAAGATATGCTGGAAATTGCGGCCGTGTTGGAACCAGGTCGCCACCGCGGGATCCCTGAGGACATCGGCCGAATCCACGAGATCTATGGGCGGGTAGAGACTGCCCGCCGGGACTTCGATGACCTGCACGCCGGGAATCATGGGCGTGAGCACGCTTCTGAAGTCTCGATCGTTGCGGTACATCACGGTGACTATTTTATGGTCGAACCGGTCGGCGACGCAGTTGACGAAGAACAGGCTGCTGACAAAGTCGCCATAGGACCCATAACTCAGGTTGGCGAATATCTGAACCGGCCGATCCGCAGACCGGCCGATCCGCCAGTGATCGGTCAGGGAACCGGACATGCGGCTATTTCTCCTTGATGCGGCCCGGTTGCGTCAACCTCCGCTCGCCTCTTGAAAAGCGCCCTAAAAGTACAAGCCGCAAGACTCGGTCGCAATTCATTAGTTATTGGAATCAAAGATATTTTGCCCCTCGCCCGCGCGCGGACCGATCGCCTGGACGGCGCCATCGGGCGGGAAGATGCGGGGCCTCAGACCCGGAATATCGCGTCGAGATCGGCGGTGAGTATCCTGGGGCGCCAGCCGAGCAATGCCGCCAGTTTCTCACTGCGCAGCGAATTGTTGGGCGGCCGCGGGTCCTTGACCGGCAAGTCCGCCAGCATGCAGGACCGCACCAGATCCTCGCGGCCCAGGCGTGCGGCCAGAGCCATCGCCAAACTATGCCGCGTGTACCACCCGCCGGCGGGCGGAGCGATATGGAAGGTGCCGCGTGCGCCAGCCGCGATCAGCCGCGTCACCCCCGCAGCCGCATCGGCGGCATTGGTCGGGCATATCACGCCGTCCAGCGCCGCATTCACCGGCAGGCCCTGGCGCAGCGCGGTGATGGTCTGACGAATGGGCGAGGTATCGGCGGCGTCGACGCTGTAAAGCTTGCTGAAGCGCACGATCAGATGATCGCCGCCGGCGTCCTCCAGGGCGCACTCAGCCGCCCGCTTTTGCTGCCCGTAGCGCGTGCCGGGAACGCAGGCATCGGTCTCGGCATAGGCGCCCCGGTCGCCCCGGAACACCAGATCGGACGAACAGAACACCGGCAAAATTCCGGCCCCGGCCAGACCGGCGAACAACGCCGTGGTCTGCCGGACATTGAAGAACGCGGTTTCCGCGGGGAATTCGAAGCAGCGGTCGATATTCGAGATTGCGCTGCAAACGACGGCGTGCGTGATCCCCCGCGGCAGGCGCCGCAGGGGATCATCGAGCGGCTGGCTGAGGTCGAGGATCACGTCGGCCGGCATTCTATGGGACGCCCGAACCGCAGGGATGCCGGCCGCGGCGCAGGCGGCGCTCAAGGCGTTCCCCAGCAGTCCATTGGCGCCGACGATCAGGATTTTCATGCGCATCCGCCTCTTGTCCGGAGCCGAGCCTAGGGTAGCTAGTCCTCGGGCGGCAAGACCAGGCCGGGATGAACGGCGCCCAGCCGGGCGGCGATGGCCACGGCGATATCGCGCCGGATCGGCATCAGGATCGATGAGTCTTTCGGGGCATCGGCGATGCGCAGGATGGGCAATCCGAGATGACTGTGGCCGATGCGGCCGGGGTCTTCATCGACAAAGAAGCGCGCCCGCGCCCCGAGAGCCGCCGCCAGCCAGGTGCCGGAAATGCTCGTGCCGAAGATGCCGGTCGTCTCCGGCGCGCCGTGCGCCTGGTCCAACAAGCGGCGCAGCCAGGCGAGATGGCGGCCGGCGACAGCGGCATCGGCCGCCGGTTCGCGCACCGCGGCATTCCCGGCCGCACCGGGCCTTGGTGCCGCAAACAGCGTGAGTTCCTTGGCGACACAGGCGTTATCCAGCGCCTTCACGTCGTAACCGGCCGCATCCAGCACCCATCGCAGCGAACGGCCGCTGAAATGGGTGCAATGGTCCGCGATCAGGATATCGAAGGGCGAAAACTCCAGATCGGGCACCTCGACCAACAGTGCGCCCCCCGGTTTCAGCAACTCTTTTAAACCGCGCAGGAAGGCGATGGGGTCGGGAATATGTTCCAAGGCGTGAATCATGGCGATCAGGTCGAAACGTTCCTGCAACTGCTCCACCGGCCCGACATGCAGCCGCTCCACCCCCCGGATGGCCTCCACGCGGGCGCGGTTGCGGTCGTCCAGTTCCACCCCCACCATCCGCCAACCGGGATTGGCGCTGCCAAAGGCCTGCAGGAAACCGCCGTTTCCGCAGCCTATGTCGCAGAGCGCGCCGGCGGCCGGCAGCGCCTGGCGGCCGCCGATCCACGCCACGATCCGGCGCGAACGCGAGGTGAAGCTTCCCGACTCTGCGCTGAACACCGGCTGCTCGTTGCCGTCACCCTGCGCATAAACCGCATAGCCCGCATAGATGCGCGCCGCCTCTTCCCGCCACGCCGGGTCGACCGGCTTTTGCACCACCCCACATGTTGCGCAGGCCGAAAGGCGCAGTCGCGACGGCCAGATCCGGCAGTCGGAGGTGATCAGGGACTCCACGCCCCGGCACGCCAGCGCTTCGAGAACCCCGCCGCAGACGTGGCACGTCTGAGATGACTCCGGCCGCATCAAAAGCGCCCTACGGCTTGATCAGATAGGCCGTGGGCGCGTTGGTCCAGGACAGCGTTTGCAGCCTGAGTTCCGGTTTATCGGCCATGAACTCGTCCACCGCCTTGGTTTCCCCGGGCCAATCCGGGATTGCGTATTCATCGAACAGGAGAACGCCGCCGCGGGAAACGCACGGCCAGAGCGCGTCCAAAGCGGCTTTGGTCGGCGCGTAAAGATCGCAGTCGAAGTGCACCAGCGAAAACCTGACCCCTGGATTGTTCAGGACGAATTCCGGAACGGTGTTTTCAATCTGGCCATCGACCAGTTTCACGCGGCTCTTCCAAGGCACGAACCGATCGCTGTCGAAGATGCCGATGGCTTGCTCGAGTTCCGTCTTGAAGGGCTCGGGATTGAAACCGCCGATGACTTTATGCGCCCGGTCGTTAGGCGCACCGTCATTCTGGGTGAAATCCGTAAAACCCTTCCAGTTGTCGAAGCCGTAAACGGTTTTTGTCCTGTTTCCGATGCAATACGCCTCGAGGAGGTTGGCCCAGGTCATCAGTCCGAGGCCGCGAAACACGCCCAATTCGGCGATGTCGCCCGGAATCTCGATCGTCCTGTTGAACAGCTCCACATGGGCCAGGAACCGCTTCAACCATTGACGCCGTGCCAGGACCGGAAAAAGTTTCAGGACATCCAGCGGTGTGATGCCATGGCTGGAGATATGCGCCTCAATGGCGTCCTCTATGGCCGAATCAGGTCCGGTCTTTTTGAATCCGTCGAATGTCCGGGTGGTCATCAGGTGCCTTCCTCCGGCGTAGTGATTTTGGCGGATCATAGACGTTCTCCCGGCGCCCCGTCAGGCGTTTTGCCGGTGCGCGGCGGCGGAGATTGGGATGCAGACTTAGCTTATCCAAATGTCCGCGCGGTGGGCGGGTCGATTTGCTTCGACCCCGGCCGACATGCTATGTTTGGCCGAATATAGGCTATGCGGAACAGCCAGACCGCTGGCGCATGTCCCGCGGTGCTTCCGGGCCTTCAGACGCTGCGCCCGAGATCGCGCTTCGATCATTCCTCCGCACAGCCTGCGGCGCTCCCTCGCCCTTAAATAACGTGCAGAGGCCCTCTCGAATGCCTGCCCATCCCAGCCGGTCCTTCGACACTTCCACTTTTCACCGCGAGGGATGGCAGTTATTCCACGACGTCATACCGGCCGGAACCATCGAAGCCGTCCGGAATTTTCTCCACCGCCACATCGACGACACGCTCGCGCCCGCCCTCGAAGAACTCGGGATCGGGCGTGCGGAGGAACTGGTCCCGGCCGTCGACGCGCTGATTCAGCGCGACCGCGCCGCCCTCGATACCCTCAGCACGGCGACGCGGCAGGCGCTGTCCGGTCACTTCTCCCTGGAGACCAGGCTTTCCCGGGCCTTGTGGGACGTGCCCATGTCGGCGGCCTTGCAGGCGATCGTGAAGTCGCTTCTTCAATCCGACACCGCGTACATGCATATGCCGCCCACGGCACGGTTTGTGCTGCCGCGGAATACCCATGCCGGCGTCCCGCCGCACCAAGACCTGAGCTATAACCAGCACATGACAAATTTTGTCATCGTGTGGGTTCCATTGGTCGATATCGACGAGGACTGCGGCGGCGTTACGATTTTTCCCGGGACCGGCGCGCAGCAGGTGCGGCCGGTGACCCAGGAAGAGAGCGCCTTTTGGCTCGACGGGATTCCCGTTACCGGACTTCCATCAGTCCACTGCACGATGCGCGCGGGAAGCGTGTTGGCGTTCAACAAATGGCTGGTGCATGGCTCCACGGCCAACCGCTCCGATCGGACCCGGATCTCCACCGACTTCCGCTTCTTCGGCGGCCAGGATCGATCGAACAAACATTATCTCGATCTTCAGACGGGCATGGTCGTGGCGCCGACGGCGAACCCCTCGGCGCATCCTGCCTGAGATCAATCGCGCCTTGGTCGTGACGGCCATCTCGCCGCACCGGGCACCAATAAAAAAAGCCCCTTAAGGGGCTTTTTTTATTGGCGTCCCCACGGGGCGTGGCATAATTCAATAAAATCAGGAAGTTAGCAAAAAGTGGGGGCCCGAATCCTCTCACGGCTTTACAGGGCCTTTCGGGAAGTGGTTCCCACCGCCGACCACCTTCCGGTGGCGCCTGCATTTATCGAATGGGGACAACTTCACTTACCGACAAGCGTAGCACAGCGAAAGCGAACTTCAGCTCGTGGGAACTTTCCCAAGATAAAGGGTGGTTCCGCCTCAATAAGCTCCACTAGTTCAAAACCCGCACTCTTAGCCACGCAATATGCGCGAGCCTCGTCCATAGCGGATTGGCGAAGGGCTAGTGGGTCGGAAAAAGAGGTCGACCCCTGATGGCTGACGAAAAGCACGTCTGCATTAAGTGTGCGAACGCCAGAATTGGAGGCGCATGCGGAAAGCGTTAGCACAATGGCTAGGCAAAGTTTTTCACGCAGCGACACTGTCAAAAAACGGAACATTAGTGCGATGCCCTCCTAGTGAAATCTAACGTCCGGCCCAGCACGCACTGGGCTCCATGCCCTCAATAAATGGCTTAGAGCGGCGGAGAGGGTGGGAAGAGCCGACGGCCTCGAAGAATGCCCGCAAACACTGGCTTTCTTTCACCGTCCTTGTAGCACTTCTGGATCACCAGTCTAGGGCTGCCAAACGTCTAACGCCGCGACCGATATGAGGAGCCCTAACGCGGACCCCACAATTAGCACCCAACGCCCTGCGCTTATTGTGTTGTGCAGTACGACAAAGCCTGCGTCCCGGTCCCATGAGGTCCCGCCGCTATTGTTCAAGCGCCGGTACGCTAGATAGACGGCTCCCAATGTTACCGGTTGAAATCCGCAGGCGAGCCCACGAAACCACAGCATCCCTCCTCGCTGATATGCCCGGTTCCGGGTAATTGGTTCCCCATAGCTCGTAACAAGTTTTATTCGGAACAACGAGCGGCCCGGCGTTGTCTGAAACTTTGCTAGCCATGCGGGCTCTATCGCCAACCAGACTACCGGTGCCAACAGAGTGAATAAGGCGTTGTAGGAAGGGTGGTTGAAGTCGACTCCGGGAAATAGGAGCGCCAGAACAATTCCAAGAGGCAGGGCTCCAAGCACGGAGAAAATCATTATGTCCACCATCTTTGCGACATAGCGTCGCCAGGGGTGAAAGTTGCCGTCGTGAGACAGGACAAAGCCGTCCGGGTAAATGCCGCCGATTAGTCTCTGTAGCTGAGGAGAGAGCGGGCTGATCGCTTGCTCCTCGGGAGCTGGAGAGGATTTGGTCGATATAGGAAGGGGCGGCAGGTCGCCCGAGGGAGAGGTGAGTTCAGGAACTGACGCCGCGTCCGTCCACTCCTTTAGTCCTTCTCTCCACACTAAACGCGCTGCGGCGGGCGGGAAGGTGGAAAGAAAAAGCAGCAGTTCTGCGCGTGAAAATGGGCCGCGCCTTGTCTTGTGTAGATCAACACAAAACCACTCGTCCATCGAGACATCTCCCCAACGTCCACCAGCAGGCTAGCTGAAAGCAGGAGCTGCGGGAAGTTGTCCTATGCCGCCGATTGTAGCCAAGCGTCTACTTGCTTCCGGTGCGCAAAGGTCTTCTTAGCTGACGGTTTCGCGGTGTCCCAACACACGAACCGGTGTGTGTAGATCGGTACCTCGCCCACGTAGTCCGTCTGCATCTCGTGCTCGACTACGAGCTTGCCTTGCTGCGGCACCGTCATCGCGCCGCGTTCGTTGTAGTACCGGCGGAGCGGGTTGTTGACTACGCGCTGCACCACTGAGACCCCAACCCCTACATCGGTCGCAATCTTTCGGAGTCCCGCGCCTGCAATTCTCGCGTCCATGATCTTGTCCTCTACCTTAGGGTCAACGCGCCGCCTGCCCAGCGTAACGCCCTCTGACTTCGCACGCGCCAGACCCGACACGACGCGCTCCCGAATGATCGCCCGCTCGAACTCCGCGAATACGCCCATCATCTGAAACATCGCCTTCCCGGCGGGCGTGGTCGTGTCGAGGCCCTGTTGGTGCAGATAGAGGTCTACCCGCTTCGCATGGAACTCCCCTAGCATGCTGATGAGGTCTTGCAGCGAACGCCCGAGGCGGTCCACGGACCACGCGGCGACAAGATCAAAGTCCTTCCGGGCCACACCGCATAGTAAGGCATCCAGGCCGGGCCGCTGCGCCCGCCCCTTCGCGCCTGAGAGCCCCGCGTCCTCGAAGACCTCCACCACCTGCCAGCCGTGCCGCTTGGCAACTGCCTGCAACTCCCGCCGCTGGTTTTTGGTCGTCTGTTCTGCCGTGGAGACGCGGAGGTAGAGGGCGACACGTTTTTCCATGGGGCAATCCTTCTGCCGGTGTGATTGGCCGACGGACTGTAGCGGAATGATGTACGGAAAACAAGTGATTACCGTACATAAAGAACAGGCTAGTAAGAGGCGCGGAATACCACGTTTCTTGCTGTCAATATTCGGGAGGGTTTTCCGTACAGAGCGCTCAATGCCCAATTTGGAGGGAATTCAGCAATCTCGAACCCGATACCAATTAGCTTGTCTCAACCAGTTCGTTTGCTGAATGCGCAAAACGCGGTAACCGCCAGCGCAAATAAAGTCAGCCAACCACTACCATTGGCCAGGGTCGTATCCCGATAACCTAGAAAATCGCTCGCAAGCCACACCACGAACGCTGCTGAAGTTAGTTTTCCGCTGTAGCCCATTAGCTGAGTATAAAATCTATCATCTGGCTCATCGGAGCTTCGTTCCCTCAGCGCGTTGAACTCTAGGAAGGCCCCAACAAACTGAAAGCAACTAGCCGTCAAAACCAGATAGCTGACCAAGATTACAACCAACAATACGTCGCCAATTAATCCGGACTTATTCATTTGAACTCGGAAACTGCGGCCATCCAACATTAAGTGAATTAGCACTATCGCGCCTGACACGGCGACAACTCTAGCTGCCGAAACTAGCCTTGCTCTAGCTTCCCTTCTCTTTGCTTCAATATCTGGCATAGCGATCATGATGGAGGCGAAGCTATAGTTATCTTCGCGAAATCTCTGGGGGGACAAATGTCAAAAATTTTACTGAGCATGGCTGCGGTATTCATGATCTCGCGCTCCAGCTTTGCCGCCAGCGATTCTGTTATGATAATTCTCAAACAGTCTAGTGAGCTTATAGGAGCAAGTTTGGGCTGTGGGAATGAAACAGGCGCAAAAGATGCTCTGCATATCTGGGAGGCGACTCTCTTGGCGGGTTTAGATATAGGACGAATCAAAAAATCTGAAGAACCTGCGCTGAAAGTGTTGAGTCGCGAAACATCCCAAAAAGCAGAAATTGATTTTAAGAGGTCACCGCCCCCTGTGCCATGTGATCAAGTAAAAGTACAAATCGCCAAAATGAAACGTAGCCTTGGTTTGGAATAAGAGCGCAACCCCCTCCTCCATCACCTTAGCGTCTGCTGCTACTGGCGCAAAATAAGGGGAGCTATTCGGCAACCATTCCACCGTCTAGGTAATTAACCCGGCAATCGGCGCTGTCCAATGATTCCGCAAATCATACCCCACAACGCTGAACACCCTGCACGGTCGGGGCTTGCCGTCACGGATCACCTCCACGATCTGGCTGTCTAGAAAACCTTGGAGTTGATCATCAGACTTGCTTAGGTCTGACTCAGACCGAAACACAAGCTGCCCATAGCAGCCTTTGGCATCCGGCAGGCCCACGCCAAATAGAACCCCGTCCAACTCGGGAACCTTCCGAATCTCTGTCCAGATATGATCTTCGAATACGGTGAAGCAATCGAACCGGGTGCAGTGGTTGAAGGGCTTTAGCACGCAGGTTGAACAGTTCAGGGGCACACAAATAGCGGCTACCGGAACCGCTGCCAGCAACCATTGCCAAATGGACCGCCTACGGATGCTGGCTCGAAGATTGCTCATGGATGCCTCGCTAGCCATAGACCAGTTCCTACGATGCGCACCTCAGCCTATGACCGGAAAGATACCACCATCCGGCGATTTGCGCTCACGAACGCTCTAATGAGACCCTAAAGGGCTCCTATTGGGGCTCAGATGTATCCTGAGGGTACCCTGGGGGTCGGAACAGCCACTCCCCCCATGCGAGGCGCTGTATACTGACTGACCCTAACTTGAGGTTTTTTGAAATTA